>NZ_JBIVPU010000016.1:0-157643 GCF_044754805.1 Kitasatospora sp. NPDC092948
CAGCTGTACGTCGCCGCGGGCATCTCCGGCGCGATCCAGCACCGCGCCGGCATGCAGACCTCGAAGACCATCGTCGCGGTCAACAAGGACCCCGAGGCCCCGATCTTCGAACTCGTCGACTACGGCGTCGTCGGCGACCTGTTCACCGTCCTGCCCCAGCTCACCGCCGAGGTCAAGGCCCGCAAGGGCTGACTCGTCGAACGCTGACAACGGCGCGGCCCCCGGGGTTTCCCGGGGGCCGCGCTGTCGTTCATGCGGTCGTGACGCTCATGCGGTCGTGACGGAGGGTCAGCGGCCCGCGAGGGCGTGCACGAAGCGGTTGGCGTCGATGGTGCCGAGGCCGGACGCCAGGTCGTAGCCCTTGACGGCCTTGTAACCGGTCACGCCGCCCCACGAGTTGTCGCCCGCGGTGACGTCGACGATGCCGCTCAGCTGCGAGGGCAGCGCCGCCAGCGCGTACATGCGCGGGTTGATCTGGCCGAGACGGTGCCCGGCGGCCTGGTCGGCGAGCGCCACGATGCCCGAGAAGATCGGGGTGGCCTCGCTGGTGCCGCCGGTCAGGTGCCAGCCGACGGCCGTCGGGTCGTAGGACTCGTAGGTCCAGGCGGCGCCGTCCACGGCCGCGCTCATCGAGATGTCCGGGGTGCCGCGGTGGTTGCCGGTCACGTTCGCCACGCCCGTCTGGTACCACGGGCGCTCGAAGACTCCGGAGACGCCGCCGCCGGCCGCGCCGTAGGCGTCGTGCCAGACCTTGTCCGGGGCGGTGCGGTTGCCGCTGTTGTCCAGGGTCAGCTCGGTGCCGCCGACCGACGTGACCAGCGGGTCGGCGGACGGCCAGGAGTTGACCCGGTACGGGTACAGGTCGTCGCCGTTCTCCATCGAGTCGGTGGCGCCGTTGTCGCCGGAGGCGGCGAGCACGGTGACGTCCTTGGCGGCGGCGAACTTGAAGGCGTACCGCAGGCTCTCGATGGACTTGAAGTCGCCCTTGTCGAAGCCCGGGAAGGTGTTCTCGGTCGCGCCGAAGCTCTGCGAGATCACGTCCACGTCGCGGTGCTGCATGAGCGCCTTCTCGGCGTCCATCATCTCCGGCAGGCCGGTGACGCCCTCGGTCTCCGCGACGCCGGTCTCCACCAGCACGATGTGCGCGTCGGGGGCGACGGCGTGCGCGTACTCGACGTCGAGGGTGGTCTCACCGGCCCAGCCGGTGTGGTCCGGGTTGGTCGGGTCGAACACCGGGACGTTGCCCCACTTGACGACCTCGACCTGGGTGTCCGGGATGCCCCACTGCTTGTCGAACACCTCCAGGTCGTGCTGGATGGTCGGCGAGCCGAACGAGTCGACGATCACGATGGTGCGACCCTTGCCCGTGACGCCCTGCTGGTACAGCGGGTTCAGGTTGTAGGCCTGGCGGTACTGCAGCGGGGAGTAGCAGTGGATGCCGATCTGCGACACACAGTCCGACGTCGATATCGGCGCGACCCGGCCGACCGCGTCGATGTGCCCGGCCGAGGCGGGGCGCAGATGGAAAGCGGCCGGCAGGTGCAGGTCGGTCGCCGTCCGGGCGGTCGCGGTGGCGCCGGTCAGGGCGGTGGCCCCGACGGCGAACAGCGCGGCGGCCCGCAGCACGATGGAGCGTCGGGGACCCGCGGTGGCGGGGGGCATGCCCAAGGGGACTCCTAGAGAGACGGTTCCCGGCTCGACCGGCCGGGCGATCCCTATCCCACCGGCACCGGCGAGGCCCGGCCATAGTCCGAAACGGGTGGTGGGGATGGTTCCGGTCGGCCACCGGATTTGGTAAAGAAACTGGAGTGATTCAGTAACGCCCCAGCTCAGCACGGTCGATGACGATTCGCCCGGCGAACGGCGTCGCCGGTGTACTCCGGACGCCCCGGCTCGTAGAGTCGGGCGGCATGGAACTGCTGACGGCACTGGACGGCGTGTACGGGGACCGCGCGGACGCGGTGGTGGTGAACGGCCTCGCGCTGTCCCGGGAAGAGTTGCTGCGCGCCGCCGGGGCGGTCGCCGAACGGGCCGCCGGGGCCCCGGCGTTGGCCGTGCTGGCCCGCCCCGAGGCGGAGACCGTGGCGGCCGTGGTCGGCGGACTGCTGGCCGGCGTCCCCGTGGTGCCGCTGCCGCCCGACTCCGGGCCGCTGGAACGCGCCCACATCCTGCGCGACAGCGGCGCCACCCTGCTGGCGGGCACCCGTCTGCCCGCGGACACCGAGGGGCTGACGGCCCTTCCGGTCCGGCTCACCGACCGGCCGAGCGGCCAGTGGCGGCCCGCCGCCGAGGACCCCGACCGGACGGCGTTCGTGCTGTACACCTCCGGCACCACCGGCGCCCCCAAGGGCGCGCTGATCCCGCACCGGGCCGTCGCCGCCGGACTCGACGGCCTCGCCGACGCCTGGCAGTGGAACGCCGACGACACCCTCGTCCACGGCCTGCCGCTGTTCCACGTGCACGGCCTGGTGCTCGGCGTGCTCGGCGCACTGCGCACCGGCAGCCGGCTGGTGCACACCGGCCGCCCCACCCCCGCCGGGTACGCCGCCGCCCGCGGCAGCCTGTACTTCGGCGTCCCCACCGTCTGGTCCCGGATCGCCGCCGACGCCGACGCCGCCCGCGAACTGGCCGCCGCCCGGCTGCTGGTGTCCGGCAGCGCTCCGCTGCCCGTCCCCGTCTTCGAACAGCTGCGCCGGCTCACCGGGCAGGCCCCCGCCGAGCGCTACGGCATGACCGAGACGCTGATCACCGTCGCCACCCGGGCCGACGGCGAACGGCGGCCCGGCGCGGTCGGCGTGCCGCTGCCCGGCGTGCGCACCCGACTGATCGGCGAGGACGGGCAACAGCTGCCGCACGACGGCGAGAGCGTCGGCGACCTCCAGATCCAGGGCCCCACCCTGTTCGACGGCTACCTCGGTCGGCCCGCGGCCACCGCCGAGTCCTGGACCGCCGACGGCTGGTTCCGCACCGGCGACGTCGCCGTGATCGAACCCGACGGCTTCCACCGGATCGTCGGCCGCGCCTCCGTCGACCTGATCAAGAGCGGCGGCTACCGGATCGGCGCCGGCGAGGTCGAGGCCGCGCTGCGCGACCACCCCGGCGTCGCCGACGCCGCCGTGGTCGGCGCCCCCGACCACGACCTCGGGCAGCTGGTGGTCGCCTACGTGGTCGCCTCGGGGAAAGATTTGACCGAAGACCAGCTGATCGACTTCGTGGCGCAGCGGCTGTCCGTGCACAAGCGCCCCCGCCGGGTCGTCATGGTCGACGACCTGCCGCGCAACGCCATGGGCAAGGTGCTGAAGAAGCAACTGCTGGAGCCGGGCAGGTAGGGCGGGGTGCTCCGGCGCGGCCAAGGCGGTCCTTTCAGGAGCCCGGGGAGTGGGTACCACTGGGAAGGCGTGGGGGCCCGGGCCCCGCGCTGCCCGGCGGACCTGCCGGGCCGGCACAGAGGGGCAGGGATGCTGTGATCGTCTGGGTCAATGGGGCATTCGGGGCAGGCAAGACGAGCGCCTGCCGGGAGCTGGCGGAGCTGCTGCCCGGCAGCGTGCTGTTCGAGTCGGACACCGTCGAGACGCTGCTGCGCGCCACGCTGCCGCCGGGCCGCCTCGCCGAGGTGACGGACCCGCAGGAGCTGCCCGCGTGGCGGCGGCTGGTCACCGAGACCGCCGCCGCGCTGGCCGACGAGACCGCCGGGCCCGTCCTCGTCCCGATCACGCTGCTGCGCCAGGACCACCGCGACGAGATCTTCGGCTCGCTGGCCGGCCGCGGGCTCGCCGTCCACCACGTCGTCCTCGACCCTGTCGAAACGATCCTGCGGGCCCGGATCGCCACCACCGGGGACGGCTCGCTCCGACAGCGCAGCCGGGAGGCGCTGCCCGCGTACCTCACCGCGCGCGGCTGGCTGGCCGGCGACGCCCGGATGATCGACAACGGCGTACTGACAATTCGTCAGACCGCCGAACGGATCGCCGAGTTGGTGCGCAGCGGGGCCGCCCGCTGTCCGATCGTGCGCACCGAGGGCGGGGACGGGGACACCGTCGCCGCCGCCGTGCTGCTCTTCGACGACCGGGACCGGGTGCTGCTGGTCGACCCCGCCTACAAGCCGCACTGGGAGTTCCCCGGCGGCGTCGTCGAACGCGGCGAGTCGCCGACCGCCGCCGCCGTCCGGGAAGCCGCCGAGGAGCTCGGCCTGCGACTGCACCCCGAAGAGCTGCGGCTGCTCGCCGTCGACTGGGAACCGGGCAAGGGCCGCGCCCGCGGCGGCCTGCGCCTGGTCTACGACGGCGGGCGGCTCGGCCCCTCCGAGATCCTGCGGCTGAGGCTGCCCACCGGTGAACTCCGCGACTGGCACTTCGCGACCCTCCGGGAGGCCGGGACGATGCTGCCGGCGGCGCGGCTGCGCCGTCTGGTCGCCGCGCTGGAGGCCCGGGCGGAAGGGGAGTTGAGGTACCTGGAGGGCGGGCGACGGGCGGCGACGGGGGCTGCGCCCGCCCGCTGAGCGGCGGCCGCGCGCGAGCGGCCGGGCGCGGTAGCCTCTGCCGCTGCGGGTACGAACGTGCGCGCCACTGGAGGGGTTGGGGAAGACGTGACGGAGCGACAGCTGGCGTTGGTCTCGGCGGCGCGGCGGGCCGTGCTGCGGATGGACGAGAGCGAGCGGCCCAGGCTGGTCGTGCTGGGGGTGGGCGGCGGCGCCGATTGGCTGGTGGGGGCGTTCGGCCCGTGGCTGGGGAGGAGGCTGGCGACGTGGTACTACCTGGTGGCGACGGACCGTTCGGTGTTCGTGCTGACCGGTCCCGGCGGTGGGGACGGGCCGAACCGGGCACTGCACATGGCGCCGCTCGCGGAGGCGGCCGGGCTGGTCGCCGGGGTGAAGCGCGGCACGACGTGGAACTCGCTGTGGCTGCGTCTGCCCGGGCGGCGGCGGCCGGTGCGGGTGAAGGTGTCGTACCACTCGCGGACCGAACTGGACCGGTTCCTCGCCAAGTTGTGAGCCGTGGGGCCGCCGCCCGGGCGGGGTGTCCGGGCGGCGGGACGCGGGCTGCGCGGGCTTACGCGGGCTGCACGGCCTGCGCGGGCTGCTCGTCGGGCTGGGGGAGGTAGCCGTGGTCGGAGAGGTGGGCGCCGATCATGCGGTAGAGGGCCGGGTCGTCGGGGGTGAGGGCGGCGAGGCCGTCGACGTAGCGGTTGTACATGCAGAACGCGGAGGCGATCAGCACGGTGTCGTGGATGATCGTGTCGTCCGCGCCGACGGCCCGCGCGGCGGCGATGTCCTGCTCGGTGACGGACAGTCCGCTCTCGGCGACCTTGCCGGCGAGGTGCAGCAGGGCCCGCATCAGGTCGGAGACGGGGGCGGTGGCCAGATCGTTCTGGACGGCGTCGACCAGGGCGAAATCGCCGTCCAGGCGGTGCGCGGCGGTGGCGCCGTGCGCGGCCGCGCAGTAGCGGGTGCAGTTGAGGGAGGAGACGTAGGCGGCGATCAGCTCGCGTTCGCCGACGGACAGCGGGGACTCGCCGCGCAGGAGCTGCTCGGCGAGCTCGCTCAGACGGAGTCCGGAGGCGGGGTGGAAGGACAGCAGGCCCCGGATACCGGGGTCGGGGGTGGGGAGCGCGATATGCGGCATGGCCCTTACTGAACCGGTTCGGGACGCCCTTGGCAAGGCCTTGACCTGCGGTTCAGCTCTCCGGAAGGGGTCGGTGACAGTCGGCTGCGACGCGTGCCGTACGGCGGGCGTACCGCAGTTGTCCGGCGGGGGCGGGTCCTGGCCGGAGAGCGGGGTCGGCAGATTAGGATGGGCGACCGTGACTGACACCGGTAGCACCCAGGACCTGGACCCCGTCGAGCCGGTCGCGGCCCTTGCCGACGACGCCGGTGACGGGGCGTCGGACGAGACGGCGGACGCCGCGTCGGACGGACCGTCGGACGCCGTGTCGGCGGCGCGCGCGAGTGCGGACGCCGAGGCGGACGTCGATGCCGGCGGCGACGCGGGCGTCGATGCGGACGCGGCGGCGGAGGACGCCGAGAGGGCCGCGCTGCTCGACGAGGTGTGGGACGTGGTGGTGGTCGGCGCCGGGCCGGCCGGGTCGTCCGCGGCGTACGCGGCCGCGACGCGGGGTCGGCGGGTGCTGCTGCTCGACAAGGCCGAGCACCCCCGCTACAAGACCTGCGGCGGCGGCATCATCGGCCCGTCCCGGGACTCGCTGCCGGCCGACTTCAAACTCCCGTTGCAGGACCGGATCTCGGCCGTCACCTTCGCGCTGAACGGCAAGTGGACGCGCACCCGGCGCTCGAAGCGGATGCTGTTCGGCGTGGTCAACCGCGACGAGTTCGACCTGCGTCTGGTGCAGGCCGCCGAGCAGGCCGGCGCGGTGCTGGTCACCGGCGTCACCGCGACCGGCGTCGAGCAGGCCGGCGGCGACAGCCGCACCGTCTTCGTGACGCTGGCCGGCGGCGGGCGGGTCGAGGCGCGGGCGGTGGTCGGCGCGGACGGCTCCGCGAGCCGGATCGGCCGTCATGTCGGCGTGAGCTTCGACCAGATCGACCTGGGCCTGGAGGCGGAGATCCCCGTCCCCGAGACGGTCTCCCGGGCGTGGGCCGGACGCATCCACCTGGACTGGGGCCCGCTGCCCGGCTCGTACGGGTGGGTGTTCCCGAAGACCGACTCCGGGACGCTGACCGTCGGCGTCATCTCGGCGCGCGGCGACGGCGAGAAGACCAAGCAGTACCTGGCGGACTACATCCGGCGGCTCGGCCTGTCCGGGTTCACGCCGCTGGTGGAGTCCGGGCACCTGACGCGCTGCCGGGCCGAGGACTCGCCGCTGTCCCGCGGCCGGGTGCTGGTGGCGGGCGACGCGGCCGGTCTGCTGGAGCCGTGGACCCGCGAGGGCATCTCGTACGCGCTGCGGTCGGGCCGGCTGGCCGGCGAGTGGGCGGTGCAGGTCGCCGAGGCGAACGGGGCGGCGGACGTGCGGCGCCAGGCGCTCAACTACTCCTTCGCCATCAAGGCGGGCCTGGGCGTGGAGATGCGGGCCGGAAAGATCATGCTGGCCTCGTTCGAGAAGCGCCCGCACATGTTCCACGCGGCGGTGTCGCTGATCACCCCGGCGTGGCGGGCGTTCGCCCGGACCACCCAGGGGCACACGACGTTCGCGCAGCTCATGCGGGACCACCGGGCGGCGCGGAAGCTGGCGTCGATCGCGGGCCGGTAGCCGGCGGCGCTCACGGATCCGCCCGGGGAGGGGAGTTCCCTCCTCGGGCGGATCCTTCTGCGTTGTTGCGTTGTTGCGTTGTCTCGCGTTGCGCTGTCCTGCGTGGTGTTGCGGGGCGCGGGGGTTGGGATTCGGGGGTTCCCCGCGCCCCTGCCGGGGGGTTACTTGAGGCCCGTGTCCAGGGCGTTCATCAGGGTGCCGGTGGGGGTGTCGCCGGACATCTCCCAGATCATCGCGCCGAGGAGGTTCTTCGACTTGAGCCAGGCGGTCTTCTGGGCGATCGACCAGGCGTCGTCGAAGGTCCACCACTGGCCGTTGTTGCCGGTGTAGCCGTAGGTGGAGACGGACACCGGGTCGTGGTAGACGGTGAGGTTGGGCACCGAGGTGATCAGGTTGTTGTAGCCGCGGGTGCCGGCTTCCTCGGCGAACTGCCCGGGGGCCGCGCCACCGGCGGCCTGCCAGGCGCCGTGGGCGCCGCCGTCGGTGACGTTCTGCCAGCCGCGGCCGTAGAACGGGAAGCCGATGGTGAGTTTGCGCGGGTTGACGCCGGCGTCGAGGTAGGTGTTGACGGCGTTCTCGACCGAGAAGTGGAACGGGTAGGGGTCGGTGGGGTCGGCGTGCAGGTTGGCCTGCTGGCCGGTGCGGTTCGGCTCCCAGGAGTTGTCGGAGCCGGAGCCGTGGAAGTCGTAGCCCTGGACGTTGGCGATGTCGAGGGACTGGAAGATCCGGGACAGGTCCCAGCCCTGGCCGATCTTGGCGGGGTCGGCGGGGGTGAAGGCGGTGAGCAGCTTGTGCGAGCCGCCGAGGGCGTCGAGCTGGCGGCGGAACTCGGCCAGCAGCAGGGTCAGGTTGGCCTTGTCGTCGGCGCTGTAGTGGTTGCCGGGGTGGCCGTCCGCGGAGCCGGGCCACTCCCAGTCGATGTCGATGCCGTCGAAGATGCCGGCGCCGGTGCCGGGGCCGCCCGCGCCGTTGTAGGACGGCAGGTTGCCCTTGATCCAGATGTCGATGCAGGAGGAGACGAGCTTCTTGCGGGAGGCGTCGGTGGCGGCGGCGTCGGAGAAGAACTTGGAGTACGTCCAGCCGCCGAGCGAGACCACGACCTTGAGGTTCGGGTACTTCGCCTTGAGCTTCTTCAGCTGGTTGAGGTTGCCGCGCAGCGGCGACCAGCCGTCGTCGGCGACGCCGTCCACGGACTGGGCGGCGCTCATCGGCCGGGCGTAGTCGGCGTCGGCGTCGCCCGCGCCGGTGCCCTGCTCGGGGTCCTCGGGGTCGGAGGTGGTGCCCTTGGTGACGCCGGCCAGGCAGGTCAGGTTGACCGGGTCGATGTTCTCGAAGGCGTAGTTGACGACGTCGAGCTTGGCGGCGCTGCCGGAGGTGTCGAGGTTCTTGACGAAGTACTGGCGGCCGTAGATGCCCCACTGGACGAAGTATCCGACCCGGGAGTACTTTCCGGGCCCGGCCAGGTCGCCGGTGGTGACGGTGAGGGCGTTGGAGGCGGGCGAGTTGTTGTCGGCGGCGTCCCGGGCCACGACCGTGAAGGTGTAGGGGGTGGCGGGGGAGAGCTGTCCGACGGTGGCGGAGGTGGTGGCGACGGTCTGGACGAGGGTGCTGCCCTGGTAGACGTCGTACGCGGCGACCCGCTTGTTGTCGGTGGAGGCGTCCCAGGCGAGCGAGACGCTGGTGGAGGTGACGCCGGTGGACCGGAGGTTGCCGGGCGCGGTCGGCGGCACGGTGTCGGTGGCCGGGTCGACGGTGGCGGCGCTCAGCGCGGCGCTGACCGGGCCGGTGTTGCCGCGGGTGTCCTTGGCCCGGACGGTGAGGCTGTACGTGGTGGCCGGGGTGAGCCCGGTCAGCGTGGTGGAGGTGCCGGTGGCCGAGCCGAGGATCACCGACCCGTTCAGCACGTCGTACGAGGCGACCGGGAAGTCGCCCTTGCCCGCGGCCGGCCAGCTCAGCGAGAGGCTGTGCGCGGTGGCGTCGACCAGTGTCGGGGCGCCGGGCGCGGTCGGCGGGACGTCCGGGGTGCCGTCGCACTTGTCGCCGTTGACCCGGCAGTTGAGCGGCGCGGTGATCGGGCCGTTGCCGATGAACCAGAAGCTGTACGGCTCGGTGGAGCCGTTCGGCTGCACCGTCGCGTTGTAGTACGCGTTGGTGGCGACGACGTGGCTGCCGGTGGTGGTGGCCGTGCCGTTGTAGGTGCCGGTCATGGTGACGCCGGACGGCAGGTCGAACTCCAGCGTCCACCCGGTGACGGCGGTGGCGTTGGGGTTCTTGACGACGAACGTGCCCTTCCACCAGGAGCCGTAGTTGTCGCTGGTGAAGGTGGCGGTGAGCTTGGCCGCGGCATGCGCGGGGGTGGCGGCGAGCAGGGCGATCGGCAGGGCGAGCGTGGCCAGCAGGGCCAGCAGACGGGCCCTGAAGCGTTGCCTGGAGCGGACGTGCATCGGTACTCCCTGTCTGGTGTGGGGGATTCCGTACAGGGGTGCCGGGGAGCCAGCACACAGGAGGGTAAATGGACTGGACCAACTCGTCAACAGGTCTATACCGGACGGAGGTTGACAGCAGGAGGGGCCCATGATCGACCGACTGTCGGCGGCGGCTGGCAGGATCCCCGGCATGGGACTCGATGTGGTGGTGGGCGCGCTGATCGGCGCCGAGGAGGACGTCGCGGACTGGTTCCGCGAGGAGTGCGCGACGATCGGCGCGGTGCTGGAGCGCGAGGGCCTGCCCGGCTGGCAGGAGCCGTTGGCGGGGCCGAAGTTCAGCGACCGGGTGTGGGGGTACTCGGGGCTGCACACGCTGCGCCGCGTCGCCGCGCACCTGGCCGCGAACGGGCAGCTGCCCGAGCCGCTGAAGGAAGGCGAACGGGCCTCCGAGGACCCGGAGTTGAGGGAGGCCTACTTCGACATACCGGACGACCCGCCGGGCCCGTTCGACCACCTGATCCACCACTCGGACTGCGAGGGCTACTACGTCCCGGTGGACTTCGGGCCGGTGGTGATCGACGAGGAGCTGTCCGGCGGCATGCTCGGGTCCTCGGTGCGGCTGCTGGCGGAGCTGAAGGTCCTGGCCGAGGTGCTCGGCCTGCCCGAGGACCTCGACCCGGACGGCGCGGAGGTCGTCGACGCGATCGACGGCGTCGGCCCGCCGCCCGAGGGCTGGCGGCGCTACGCCACCGAGTCGTTCATCTGCCTCCAGCTGATGCGGGCGGCCCGCTGCTCGGTGGAGACCGGCGCCGTCATGGCGTTCTGCTGACGGGGACTCAGGGGCCGATCAACTGCTCGGCGAGCGGGCTGCGCGCGTACAGCACCAGGCGGCCGTGCCGGGCCCGGGTGACCAGGCGGGTGGCGTGCAGGACGGCGAGGTGCTGGCTGACCGCGCCCGGCGTGACGCCCAGCCGGCGGGCCAACTCGGTGGTCGCGGTGGGCTCCTGGAGCGTCGCCAGCAGGCGGGCCTTGGGCGCGCCGAGCAGCTGCTCCAGGGCCTGCGGGGCGGGCGGCGGGTCGGCCGGGCCGGTCAGGTTGCCCTGCCCACGCGCCAGGTAGCTGATCGACGGGGTGAGGTCGGGGCCGATCGCGGTGATCGCACCGCGGGCGAAGCAGGTCGGCAGCAGCGCCAGACCGCGCCGGTCCACCGGGATGTCCAGATCGCCGCAGCCCCAGTTCCGTTCGATGGTCAGCACCCCGTCCGTCCAGCGCAGCCGGGGGTCGAGGTCGGCGAACAGGCCGGCCGCGCCGCGTTCGGCCAGCACCCGGGCGCGGTGCACGATGTCGGCGTGCAGCACCGAGCGGGCGCGCGGCCACCAGTGGGGCTCCAACACCCGCGTCCAGTACTGCTCCAGGGCGTCGGCGATGTCCTGGAGCAGCTCCGCCGGGCGGTCGGCGCGCCCGGCCAGCAGCGGCGGCAGCCCGCGGTCGTGCGGCAGGAAGGTGATCTCCAGTTCGTGCCGCAGCCGGGCCGGATCGAAGGCGCGGACGGCGGCCAGCTCGGACCGGAAGTCCGGGAACGGGACGCTCGGGCGGGGCGTCATGAAGTCCGGCACGTACTTGTTGCTCGCCACCAGGGCGCGCAGCAGCGGGGCCTGCGGCAGCGCCTCGAAGGCCGGACGCATCCGCTCGAACGCCGCCCCGTGCGGGTACTGGCCGGGGTGCGTCCACATCCGCAGGCTGAGCACCGTCTCCTGGATCGGCGAGCAGGCGAAGTACGTGGCGGCCAGATCGGCCAGGCCCAGCCGGAACCGCAGCACCATGGTGTTCCCCCTGTTCGGGGCCGAGGATTCAGTCCCGGGCTAAATCAATACCACGACCGCTCCGTACCCGGTCTGATCGGACCATGACCGCCACTGAACTCGCGGCCGACCAGGCCGCGTTGCCCAGCCATGCCCCCGGCCGGTTCGCCCGGCTGCTGCCCCAGGAGCCGGTGCTGCGCCGGCTGTCCGTGATCACCCTGATCAACACGGCCGGCAACGGCCTGTCGATGACCCTGTCGGTGCTGTTCTTCACCCGCATCCTGGGCTTCGGGGTCGCGCAGGTCGGCGTGGTGCTGACCGTCGCCGGGGCGTTCGGGCTGGCGGCGGGCGTGCCGGCCGGCTGGCTGTCCGACCGGTACGGGCCCAAGCCGGTGCAGGTGGTGCTGCTGCTGGCCCAGGGGGTGTGCGCGGTCGGGTACGTGCTGGTGCACGACCTGGCGGTGTTCGCGGTGCTGGCCTGCCTGCTGGCCGTCGCCGACCGGGGCAGCTCGGCGGTGCGTGGCGCGCTGTTCGCCGAGGTGCTGCCGGTGGAGACCCGGGTGGCGGGGCGGGCGTACCTGCGCTCGGTCACCAACGTCGGCATCTCGCTGGGCACCGTGGCCGCTGCGGTGGTGCTCCAACTCGACAGCCGGGGCGCGTACTTGGCGGCGCTGCTGGTCGACGGCGCGACCTACGGCGTGATCGCCCTGATGTACCTGCTGCTGGTGCACGTCCCGCCGCGGACCGCCGACCATGCCGCGAGGGCGAAGGCCGGCGGCGGCGTGGCGGCGGTGCTGCGGGACGGGCGCTACCTGGCGATGACCGGCCTGAACGCGGTGATCACCCTCCAGTTCGTGATGATCGAGGTCGGGGTGCCGCTGTGGGTGGTGCGGGAGACCGACGCGCCGCGCTGGATGGTGGCGGGCGCCCTGCTGGTGAACACCGCGCTGGTGATCGTCCTTCAGGTCCGGGCCACCCGGGGCACCGAGGAGATCGGCGCCGCGGCGCGGATCTTCCGCCGCGGCGCGCTGCTGGTGGCCGGCTCGTGCTCGGTGCTGGCGCTGGCCGCGGGCCTGCCGGGCTGGGCGGCGGCGCTGGTGATCGCCGCCGGTGTCGGCCTCCAGGCGCTCGGCGAGGTCTACAGCCAGGCCGGTGCGTGGGCGCTCGGCTACGACCTGGCCAAGGAGCACGCGCACGGCGCCTACCAGGGCGTCTTCAACACCGGCATGTCCGGCGCGCTGATGATCGGCCCGGTGCTGATCACCTCGGTGGTGATCGCCCACGGCATGGCCGGCTGGCTGCTGCTGGCCGCGATGTTCGCCGCCGCGGGCGTCGGCATGACGATGCTGGTGCGCCGCTGACCGGCGGCACGGCAGACGCGGTGCGGGTGACGGCCTGTGACGGGCCGTCACCCGCGCCGCCGTGGTGCTAGCAGCTCAGGTTCGAGCCGGTGGGGACGCCGAGGATGGCGGTGAAGCTGGTGTAGGCGTTGACCCGGCTCTGGACCTGGGCGGGGTTGCCGCCGTTGCACTCCAGGGAGCCGTTGATCGAGCGGATGGTCTCGCCGAAGCCCTTGCCGTTGACCATGGCGTTGTGCGCGGTCATGGTGCCCGGGCCGTTCTGCGTCATCCAGTACCAGATGCCGGTCTTCCAGGCGACGGCCGCGTCGGTCTGCACCAGGTTCGGGTTGTTCAGCAGGTCGATGCCGAGTGCGTCGCCCGCCGCCTTGTAGTTGAAGTTCCAGCTCAGCTGGATCGGGCCGCGCCCGTAGTAGGCGGCCTGGCCGGCCGGGCAGCCGTAGGGCTGGGTGGTGTCGCAGTAGTGCGGGTAGTTGGCGGTGTTCTGCTCGACGACGTACACCAGCCCGCCGGTCTCGTGGCTGATGTTGGCGAGGAAGGCCGCCGCCTCCTGCTTCTTCACGGTGTCGGAGCCGGTGCCCGCGAACGCCGGGTAGGCGTTCAGCGCCGCGACCAGCCCGCTGTACGTGTAGAACGGGTTCCGGCTCGGGAACATCTGGTTGAACTGGGCCTCGGAGACCACGAATCCGCCCGGGTTGGGGGTGCCGGTCGTGCTGCTGCTCGGGCCCGGCGAGGGCTGGTCGACGGCGCAGTTGGACGGGCTCCAGTACCAGGTGGAGATCGTCGGGTCGTAGCCCGGGTTGTCGTGGGTGGCGACGTAGAACTGGCCGTTGGGCGCGTACTTGACCACCGTGCCGGTGGTGTACTGGGTGCCCGCCACCCAGATCTGGAAGGCGCAGACCGTCCCGGTGGGGTTCGGGCTGGGGCTCTGGGTGCCGCCGGTGGGGGTCGGGCTCGGGCTCGGCGTGGTGCCGCCGCCGGTGCCGCAGGAGCCCTGGTCGGCCCAGACGCCCGAGCCGCCGGTGCTCGGAGTCTCGCCCTGGGTCCACCACTTGGCGTTCCAGTTGTGGCTGTTGTAGGAGGCGGTCATGCCGCCGGTGTACACCTGCGAGGCCGAGTACGGGCCGGCGCAGGCGGTGGCCGCGGTGGAGGCCGTCGGCACCATGACGGCCAGACCGGCGGCGGCCAGCGCGCCGGTCAGCAGGGCGGCGACCCGGCCGCGGGCGGAGCGGGTGCGGCGGTGGGAGACCGTGCGGCGGTGGGGGGTGGTGCGGGTGGGGGACATCGGCCACTCCTTGTGGGGGGAACGAGCGGTGTGCCGAGCACTCAACCCAGGTTGACCGTTAACAGTCAATAGGTCTAGACCTTAAGGGAATTGAGAGTGTGCACGCACCAAATGCTGGCCACTGGGGGCGCTGTCGTGCCAGGGTGCAGGCGGACACCGTCCGACCCACCCTCAGCCGGAAGGCAGGCCAGCCCAGATGACCAGCGAAGCGCCCCTCCTGCGTCGCAGCACCGCCGACGCCGTCACCACCCTCGAACTCGACTCCCCGCACAACCGCAACGCGCTCTCCACCCGGCTGATGGCCGAACTCACCCGCGGCCTGGCCGACGCCGCCGCCGACCCCGACGTCCGCGCGGTCGTCCTCGGCCACACCGGGCGGGTGTTCTGCGCCGGTGCCGACCTCTCCGAGGCCACCGGCGACGACCCGACCGTCGGACCGCGCGGCCTGGTCGCCCTCCAACGCGCCGTCGTCGACTGCCCCAAGCCCGTCATCGCCCGCCTCGACGGCCACGTCCGGGCCGGCGGACTCGGCCTGGTCGGCGCCTGCGACCTCGCCGTCGCCGGACCGGCCTGCACCTTCGCCTTCACCGAGGCCCGCCTCGGCCTCGCCCCCGCCGTCATCTCGCTGCCGCTGCGCCCCAAGCTCGAACCGCGCGCCGCCGCCCGCTACTACCTCACCGGCGAGACCTTCGACTCCGCCGAGGCCGCCAGGATCGGCCTGGTCACCGAGGCCGCCGACGACACCGGCGCCGCGCTGAAGACCCTCCTGGACGCGCTGCGACTCTGCTCGCCGCAGGGCCTCGCCGAGTCCAAGCACCTGGCCAACGCCGCCGTCCGCGAATCCTTCGACCGGCACACCGAGGAGCTGGTCGCCCAGTCCGCGCGGCTGTTCGGCTCCGAGGAGGCGCAGGAGGGCATGCGCGCGTTCCTGGAGAAGCGGCCGGCCCGCTGGGTGCGCTGAGCCGGCGCCGCAGGTGATCGCGGCCGGGGCGCTGAGCTGGCTGTTCGACACAAGTTACCGGCCGGTGTGAGTTTGGTCCCGTTGCCCGCCGCGGGCCGCCACCGGCCGATACGGTGAGCGCATGTCGATCGTCCGCGCGCTGCTGGGATCCGTCCGTGCGAAGTCACGCCGGGCGGCCGGGCGCGCGGTCCACCAGGGCTGGCGGTGGGTGCAGGACGCCGGCGCCGTCAGCAACCGCAACCCCGGGCCGTACCGGTTCGGGGAGCTCGGCGACGGCACCAAGCTGGCGTTCCCGCTCGGCGCCGTCTTCAACGAACAGTGGATCACCATCGGCCCGTTCTCCATCATCGGCGAACGCGTCACCATCTCGGCCGGCTTCCTGCCCGGACTCGACCTCGGCCCCGAACCGATCGTCCGGATCGGCGGCGGCTGCGTGATCGGCCGCGGCAGCCACATCGTCGGCCACCAGCAGATCGTGCTCGGCGACGACGTGTGGACCGGCCCGAACGTCTACATCACCGACCAGGCCCACGAGTACCGCGACACCGAACTCCCCATCGGCAAGCAGTGGCCGCGCAACGAGCCCGTCTCGATCGGTGCCGGCTCCTGGATCGGCACCGGCGCCGTGATCCTGCCCGGCGCCCGGCTCGGCCGCAACGTCGTGGTCGCCGCCAACTCCGTGGTCTCCGGCGAAGTCCCCGACTACGCCGTCGTCGCCGGTGCCCCCGCCCGCCAGGTCCGCACCTGGGACCCGGACGCCGGCTGGCAGCCCCCCATCCGCCACGAGGCCCCCCGCCCCGTCCCCGACGGCGTCACCGCCGAACAACTCCGCGCCCTGGTCGGCTGGGACCTCCGCCTCCCGGGCGAGAGCGCCCCCGAGGGGTAACTGTCGGAGGGTGCTGCGAGGATGCCGCCGTGAACGAACACTCGTATGACGACGGCGAATTGACGGCGGACCGGATCAAGCAGGCGGCCCGGCGGAGCTGCCTGCGGCTGGCGAGTGCTGCGCCCGCGCAATGGACGGAACTGCACCTCGAGTTCGGCGGCGCCCCCTTCCAGCAGATCGAGGGCCACTGGACGCTGCCCGACGGCGTCCACCGCCGGTGGATCCCCGTCGCGGCGGACCTGGACGCGCTCGCCACCGCGATCGGCGCGCTGCGCGGCTGGCCCCGCACCCGCCTCGAACTGCACCTCCTGGCCGCCGGGTCGTTCACCGTCACCGCGACCCGCGACACCACCCTCACCCATTCGTCCCTCGGTGGCATCGGCGCCGCCCTCGACCCCGACCTGCACGTCCCCGCCCCCGGCGACGACCGTCCCGACTCCACCGCACCCCCGGCCGGCGACCCCGAACGCGCCGCCGCCCTGCTCCGCGCCGGCGTCGACCGTCGGGCCGAACTCCTCGGCCACCGCCGAGAGTTGCCGCCGCCCGCCACGCCGGAGCAGATCGCCGAGACGGAGGCGCTGCTCGGCCACCCGCTGCCCGCCGACCTGCGGGCGCTGTACCTGGTCGCCGACGGCAGCGGCGACGTGCTGGACTCCATCGACGTGTTCGACGGCCCCCGCCTGCTGCCGCTCGCCGAACTCCCCGGCAGACATGCGCACTTGGCGTACGCCATGCGGTTCAACTGGGACAACCCGAACGAGGCCACGGTGCAGGACGAGCCCGGCCCGCTCGACGCCGTCCGCCGCCGACACCACCACCCGGCCTGGCTGCCGTTCGCCACCGTCGACGACGGCAACTACTACGCGGTCGACCTCGCCCCCGCCGAGGCCGGCCGCCCCGGTCAGGTGATCGAAATCGGCCGCGACCGCTACGACGGCCCGCTGTACGTCGCGGACTCCGTCACCACCCTGCTCGCCCGCTGCCTCGACCTGTTGGACCGCGGCTGCTACGAGATCGACGACGAGGACGACGACCTGCCGTACCTCGACTTCACCGAGTCCGCCCGCGACCCGGCCGGCCCGCCGACCGTCCTGCACGCCGAGACCGCGCCCGACACCGTCCCCACCACCCTGCTGTACGCCCACCTCACCGGCCCCGCCCCCGTCCTCGCCCCGCTCGCCGCCGCACCCCGCCTGCGCCGCGTCACCCTGGCAGCCCGCCCCGCCGACGGCCTCGGCGCGCTGCGCGGCGTGGCCCTCGAATCGCTCACCGCCCCCGTCGCCGCCGACGACCTCGCCCCGCTCGCCGGCCACCCGCAGCTGGCCGTCCTCGACCTGTCCGACGGCGGAGGTGACGGACCGCTGGACCTCGCCGTGCTGCGCACCCTGCCCGCCCTGTGGTGGCTGAACCTGACGCGCTGCCGGCCTCTCGACCTGTCCGTGCTGGGGGAGTTGACAGGCCTGCGGCACCTGGCGCTGACGCTTGGCCAATGGGAGGCACTGCCGGTGCTGCCGCCCGGGCTGGCCTCGGCCCGGCTCGTCGACCGCGACGTCACGGACGAGCAGGCGGCGGCGTGGGCGGCCCGGATCGGCCTCGTCCCCGGTGAGCCGTACCGCGTCAACGGCCGTACCGGTAACGGGAGCTGACCCGCAGTACCGCGACGCGCCGAGAGGTGCGGCACAGGATGCAACGACCGTCACAGGTGGACAACACCCGGAACCGGGAAGGCCGGATCGGCGTGGTGAGGGCCGTCGAGTGGGGCAGGATGCTCCCTCGTGGATCTTGGATGTGACGGGGCCGGGCCGCGGGGGCACCGACAGGTCCCGGCCAAGTCGGTGGCACCTGCTCCGAGTTCACCTCGAATCGACGATGCGTCCCACCCGTGACGAGCCGTCAATGACCGGCCGGCGGCCTGGGCGCGTGGGGGCGTCCGGGCCGCCGGTCCCCTGTTCTCTGCCCGTGCGAGCCCGGGGCGACACCGTCGTGGGTGGCTCCGGGCGCGAGAACCTCACGGGCCGGCGGTGGAGCATGCCCGGCCGGCGCAGGTGGATCGGGTCGACGCTGCGGCCGCGTGGGCGGAGGGGACGTGCGAAGCCTGCTGCGAAGCACCGGAGTTCGCCGATGGTGCGGGCGGCGACGGTGGTGGTGGCGGCGACGGCGGTGAGGGCGAGTGCGACGGCGGCCCGGTGGGCAGGAGCCGGCCGGACGCCTGCCCGGCGCGGATCCGCCAGGCCCGCGCCGTACTGATCGACGTACGGCGCGGGCCTGGGCGGGACCGGGGTCGAGGACGACTCGCCGGCCCGATCGGGGAGCGGGCGGGGGGTCAGGCCCGGCGGTGGCGGCGGACGGTGAGGGACAGCAGGCCGGCCAGGGCGGAGGTGGCGGCGACGGTGAGGAGGGCGGTGGGGAGGGAGGTGGCGTCGGCGAGGAAGCCGATGACCGGGGGCCCGACGAGCATGCCGGCGTAGCCGAGGGTGGAGGCGGTGGCCACGCCCTGGGGGCCGGCGGTCGCGCCGGCCTGGGCGATGGCGAGGGGGAAGACGTTGGCCAGGCCGAGGCCGACCAGGACGAAGCCGGTGAGGGCGGCGGGGACGGACGGGGCGAGGGCGGCGGTGGTCATGCCGGCGCAGGCGGTGAGGCCGCCGAGCACGACGACGCGGGTCTGGCCGAGGCGTTCGGAGAGCCAGGTGCCGGAGAGGCGGCCCGCCGTCATGGCGAAGGCGAAGGCCGCGTAGCCGGTGGCGGCCAGGGCGGCGCTCGCGTGGACGTCGTCGGTGAGGTGCAGGGTGGCCCAGTCGGCGAGGGCGCCCTCGCCGTACGCGGTGCACAGGGCGGTCAGGCCGAGCAGGACGACGAGCAGGCGGGCGTGCGGGGAGAGGCGCGAACGGGCGGGCGTCGCGGCGCCGGCGGCGAGGCGCGGGCGGGCCGCCGGGGCGCGCAGCAGGGCGGTGCCGGCGACGGCGGTGACGGCCAGGCCGAGGGCGGCGGCCGAGGCCAGTGCCCAGGAGGCGGAGAGCCGTCCGGCGAGCAGTCCGCCGACGGCCGCGCCGAGCAGGCCGCCGAGGCTGTAGCCGGCGTGGAAGCTCGGCATGACGGGCCGTCGGAGTTCGGCGACCAGGTCGACAGCGGCGCTGTTCATCGCCACGTTGGCCGCGCCGTACCCGGCGCCGAAGAGGAGGAGCACCGCGCCGAGGGCGAGCACGGAGTGGGTGTGGGCGGGCAGGGCGACGGCGAGGGAGAACACGGCGAGGGCGGCGACCGTCACGGGGCGGGAGCCGTAGCGCAGGCAGAGCCGGCCGATCAGCGCCATGGTGGCGACCGCGCCGGCCGAGATGCACAGCAGGGCCATGCCGAGGGCGCTGTGCGAGGCGGCGACCTGGGCGCGGACATCGGGGATGCGGACCACCCAGGCGGCGAACAGGAAGCCGTCGACGGCGAAGAAGGCGGTGAGGGCGAGGCGTGCCGCCGACCAGGAGGAGCGTCGGCCGGACGGGGAGGTGGTGGAGGAAGGTCGGGCTACTGTTTTGTTCATTAGCGGCACAAAGTCAGAATAGGGGTGTGCCGCACACACCTTCAAGCCCGAACCGGAGCACCGCCGTGAGCACCCCGCGCCGTACCGCCCCCGACCGCGGCCGCACCCTGCTCGGACCGGCGCTGCGACTGATCCACACCGGGCAGGCCCCCACCCGCTCCGCGCTCACCGGCGCCCTCGACGTCACCCGTGCCACGGCCGGCGCGGTCACCGGCGAACTGGAGGCGCTCGGCCTGATCAGCGTGGACTCCCGCCCGGCCGGCGGCGGCCGCGGCCGCCCCTCGCACCGCCTCGCGCTCGCCGACCCCGGGCCCGCCGTGCTCGCCGCCCAGCTGCACGCCGACGGCATCTCCGTCGCGCTGGCCGGCCTCGGCGGCCGACTGCTGGAGACCGTCCACCTGCCGCTGCCCGCCGACACCGCGCCCGAACGCCTGCTCGGCGCGGTCGCCGAGGCCGGTGCGGCGCTCGCCCGGGGCAGCCGCCGCCGGGTGCTCGGCTTCGCCCTCGCGCTGCCCAACCCCGTCACCGAACCCGACGGCACCGCGCTCGCCGCGCTGCACTTCGACTGGCCGTCCGGCACCCCCGTCGCCGAGCTGTTCGCCGCGCAGGCGGCCGGCGCGGACCTCGGCCCGCGCGCCCGCGGTGCGCTCCCGACCGCCGTCGCCAACGACGCCAACCTGGCCGCACTCGCCGAACACCGGCACGGCGCCGGCCGGGACGCCCGGCACCTGCTGCTGGTCACCTCCGGGCACCGCGGCGTCGGCGGCGCCCTGGTGGTCGACGGCCGCCTGCACACCGGCAGTTCGGGCCTCGCGCTGGAGGTCGGCCACCTCACCGTCGACCCGCTCGGCCGGCCCTGCCCGTGCGGCAACCGCGGCTGCCTGAACGCCGAGACCGACACCGAGGCGCTGTTCGCCGCCGCGAAGCGCCGCCCCGACCCCGGCCGGCCGCTGCTCGGGCAGGCCCGCGAACTGGCCCGCGACCCGGAGGCCGCCGACGCCGTCGAGCACGTGGTGGACCGCCTCGGCCTGGGCCTGGCCGGGCTGGTGAACATCCTCAACCCCGACCGGATCGTGCTCAGCGGCCTGCACCTGGACCTGCTGGCCGCCGCCCCCGACCGGCTGGCCGCCCAGGTCGCCGAACGCTGCCTGTGGGGCCGCAGCGGACGCGTCCCGATCGTCCCCGCGCAGGTCGCGCACGCCGGCCTGGTCGGGGCCGCCGAACTCGCCTGGGAGCCCTACCTGGACGACCCGCAGGCCGTCCTGGCCCCGTGACGCACGAGGGACGCCGGGAGACGCGGACGGTGCGGAGAGACGCCGGGAGACGCGGACGGTGCGGAGAAGCGCGGACGGCGCGGAGAGACGCGGACGGCGCGGGCCGACGGATCGTCGACCCGCGCCGTCCGGCGCACGTACGGGGGCTAACGGGGGCGTACGGGGGCGTCAGCTGCCGAAGCGGAGCTTCCAGGGCAGGATCGCCGACTCCAGCTGCACGTCCAGGCTCATCTTCGACATGCCCTCGACGCGCTCCTCGAAGCGGATCGGCACCTCGGAGATGCGCATGCCGCGCCTGACCGCGCGGTAGTTCATCTCGACCTGGAACGAGTAGCCGTTGGAACGCACCGACGGCAGATCGACCTTGCGCAGCGCCTGCGCCTCCCAGGCCTTGAAGCCCGCGGTGGCGTCCTTGACGTTCAGGCCCAGGATCGCGTTGACGTAGAAGTTCGCCCAGACCGACAGGGCCTTGCGGTGCCACGGCCACTCCGACGCGGTCGAGCCGCCCGGCACGTAGCGCGAACCCAGCACGACGGAGGCGCGCGTGGTGGTGAGCTTCTCCACCATGGCGGGGATCGCGGTGTGCGGGTGCGACAGGTCGGCGTCCATCTGGATCACGATGTCCGCGCCGTTGTCCAGCGCCTGCGTCATGCCCGCGACGTAGGCCCGGCCCAGGCCGTCCTTCTCGGTGCGGTGCAGCACGGTGAGGGTGCCGCCCGAGTCGGCGGCCAGCTTGTCCGCGATGTCGCCCGTGCCGTCGGGGGAGGCGTCGTCCACTACCAGCACGTGCAGGTTCGGCATGCCGAGCTCGCCCAACCGACCTACGAGGATCGCGAGGTTCTCCCGCTCGTTGTACGTCGGAACAACCACAACCACCTTCGGGTGGGCCTCAGCCATGTTTCTTCTGTCCTCGATACGGTTGTGACAGCCGGACGCGGCAGTCTAGCGTTGATCCCCGCACATACGTTCCGGGGGCCCGTCAGGGGAATCGCCGAGACCTGCCGTCCGTTCAGCGGGCATGACCGACAACACTCCGGCCGAGTCCGCCGAACCGCTGCGCTACGCCGCCTTCACCGCCGATCCCGCCGGCGGCAACCCGGCCGGTGTGGTGCTGGACGCGGGCGCGCTGAGCGACGAGCAGCAACTGGCCCTGGCGGCCCGGCTCGGCTACTCCGAGACGGCGTTCCTCACCGCCGTGCCCGACCAGCCGCGCACCCGCACCGTCCGCTACTTCAGCCCGTTGACGGAGGTGCCGTTCTGCGGGCACGCCACCATCGCCGCCGCCGTGGCGCTGGGCGAGCGGATCGGCGCCGGCGAGCTGCTGTTCGAGACCAAGGCCGGTCCGGTGCCGGTCGCGGTGGAGCGCACCCCGGCCGGGGAGCTCACGGCAACGCTGACGAGTGTTCCGCCGTACGTCGAGGACGTGGAGCCGGAGGACCTCGCGGAGGCGCTGGACGCGCTCCGCTGGCAGGCCGCCGAGCTGGACGGGAAGCTGCCGCCGATGATCGCGTACGCCGGCGCCCGGCACCTGGTGATCGGGGCCGCCACCCGGGCCCGGCTGTCCGACCTCGACTACGACTTCGACGCGCTCGCCGCGCTGATGCGGCGGCTGGACCTGGTCACCCTCCAACTGGTCTGGGAGCAGGACGCCACCACCTTCCACGTCCGCGACCCGTTCCCGGTCGGCGGCATCGTCGAGGACCCGGCCACCGGCGCCGCCGCCGCCGCGTTCGGCGCCTACCTGCGCCACCTGCGGCACCTGGAGGCCGCCCGACTGACGCTGCACCAGGGCGAGGACCTCGGCCGGCCCGGCCTGCTGACCGTGGACCTCGCCGCCGGCGACACCCGGGTCCGGGTCACCGGCCGGGCGGTGCGGATCCCCTGACGGGCAGTGCGGATCCCCTGACGGACGGTCGGCCCCGGCGGGTCCGGCCCCGGCAGGCCCGGCCCCGGTCGGGCCCCGGCCCCGGCGGTGGTCTCAGCCGGCGTCGGGGCCGAGCCGGGTGCGGGCCAGGTCGAGCAGCGGCGGCCCGTACTCGGGGTGCGCGAGGGCGTGCGCGAACTGGGCGAGCAGGTAGGCCTGCGGGTTGCCGGTGTCGTACCACCGGCCCTCGATGACCTGGCCGTAGACGGCACGCCGGGCCGCGTACGCGTTCAGCGCGTCGGTGAGGTACAGCTCGCCGACCGGATCGGCCCGGAACCGCCGGTACTGCTCGCGCAGTTCGTCCACCACACCGGGCGTCAGCACGTAGCCGCCGATCGCCGCGTAGTGCGACGGGGCGACGGTCGGGTCGGGCTTCTCCACCAGGCCGGTGATGCGCAGCGCACCGTCGCCCAGGTCCTCCTTGACCACCGGGACGCCGTAGCGGTGCGACTCGGACGGGTCCATCGGCATCAGCGCGAGCACCGGGGCGCCGGTCTTCTCGTGCGCGGCGATCAACTGCCGGGCGCGCGGCACCTCCGAGACGAACACGTCGTCGGGCCACAGCACCAGGAACGGCTCGTCGCCGAAGTCGCGGGCCGCGTTCAGCACCGGGGTGCCGTTGCCGTACGGGCCGTGCTGGAACAGGTAGGTGATGTGGCCGCGCCGGGACAGCTCGGCGACGTCCGCCACCGCGTCCGCGTACGCGTCCTTGCCGTTCGCGCGCAGCTGGTCGACCAGCGCCTGATTGGGGCGGAAGTGGTCCTGGATCAGCGACTTGTCGCCGGACACCACGACGGTGATGTCGGTGATGCCGGAGTCGATCAGCTCCCGCACGGTGTGCTCGATCACGGGCCGGTCGCCGACCGGCAGCATCTCCTTCGGGATCGCCTTGGTGAGCGGGAGCAGCCGGGAGCCGAGGCCGGCCGCGGGGATGACGGCTCGGCGGAGGGTGGCGCTCATGGGACCTCTTCCTGTTCCTGTTCCTGGACGGACTTCCCCGGAGGGATTCCCTGAAGGGATTTCCGTGGACGGGACTTCCTGGACGGATCTTCCTGGACGGGTCGCGGTGCCGGTCGGCACCGACCGTACCAACGTGGTTGCTCCGGGTGGCGGCGCGTACTGCGGCGGGAGTAGGCGTGTCTGCTCCGCGAGGCCGACGGCGCAGGCCCGGGGCGCGGTTAGCCTTCCGGTATGGGAGACGTTCGGCGGCCGCGGGTGCCCGTTCGGGTGCCCGTCCGGGTGCGGGCCGGCAAGGCGGGGTGGCCGGTGGCCGCCGCCGTTGTGGTGGCGGTGCTCCAGGTGGCCGGGACGACCGTGGCCGCCCGGCACCAGAGCACCCGGGTGCCGTTGGACGCCTGGGGGTACCTGCTGCTGGTGCTCGGCCCGGCGCTGCTGGTGCTGCGGGCCCGGCATCCGGCGTTCACCGTCGGCGCGGTGTCGGCGGTGACGGCGGTGTACCTGTGGGCCGGGTACCCGTACGGGCCGGCCTTCGTGGCGATGGTGGTGGCGTTCTTCTCGGCCGTGCAGCGCGGCCACCGGCGGGCGGCGTGGATCAGCGCCGGCGGCTTCTACCTGCTGCACCTGCTGGTCGGCTACGTGCTGCCGGCGTCCTGGCTGCGGGCCCCGGGCCGGGAGGTGGCGGGCTGGCAGGAGCTGGGCGTCACCGCCTGGCTGCTGCTGGTCTTCGCGGGCGCCGAGCTGGCGCGGTTCCGGCGCGAGCAGATCGCCGCGGTGCGGGCCGCCGAGGAAGAGGCCCGGGCGCGCCGCAGCGACGAGGAACGGCTCCGGATGGCACGGGAGTTGCACGACATCCTGGCGCACTCGATCTCGCTGATCCACCTCCAGGCGGGCGTCGCGCTGGAGCTGCTGGACACCCGGCCCGAGCAGGCCCGGGACGCGCTCACCACCATCAAGGCGACCAGCAAGGAGGCGCTCGGCGAGGTCCGCCAGGTGCTCGGCACGCTGCGCACCCCCGGGGCCGCCGCGCCGCGCACCCCCGCGCCCGGCCTGGAACGCCTGGACGAACTGGTCGCGCAGGCCGGCCACGCCGGGCTGGCCGTCACCGTCCGCACCGAGGGCCGGGCCGCCCCGCTCGGCGCGGGCCTCGGACTGGCCGCCTTCCGGATCGTCCAGGAGGCGCTGACCAACGTGCTGCGGCACTCCACTGCCCGCACCGCGACCGTCGAACTCGCTTGGCAGAAGGGTCGGTTGGAGCTGACCGTCGCCGACCCCGGGCCGCCCGGCGGCGGTGACGCGGGCGGCAGCGGCACCGGGCTGATCGGCATGCGCGAACGCGCCGCCGCGTTCGGCGGCACCCTGGACGCCGGCCCCGACGGCGCCGGCGGCTGGCAGGTCCGGGCCCGGCTGCCGCTCACGCCCCTCGCACCGGAAGGAACCGACGCATGATCAGGGTGCTGCTCGCCGACGACCAGCGGCTGGTCCGGGCCGGCTTCCGGGCCCTGCTGGACGCCCAGGAGGACCTGGAGGTGGTCGGCGAGGCCGACGACGGCGAACAGGCCGTCGCCCGGGCCGCCGAACTGCGCCCCGACGTGGTGCTGATGGACATCCGGATGCCCCGCCTGGACGGCCTCGCCGCGACCCGCCGGATCTGCGCCGACCCCGAACTGGCCGGCGTCCGGGTGGTCGTGCTGACCACCTTCGAACTCGACGAGTACGTCTTCGAGGCGCTGCGGGCCGGCGCCGCGGGCTTCCTGGTCAAGGACACCGAGCCGGGCGACCTGCTGCGCGCCGTCCGGGTCGCCGCCGCCGGTGACGCGCTGCTCTCCCCGGGCGTCACCCGCCGCCTGATCGGCGAGTTCGCCGCCCGCTCCAAGGAGCCGTCCACCGCCCGCCTGGACGTCCTCACCGAGCGCGAGCGCGAAGTCCTCGCCCTGGTCGGCCTGGGCCTCACCAACGAGGACATCGCCCGCCGCCTGGTGGTCAGCCCGCTCACCGCGAAGACCCACGTCAGCCGCACCATGGTCAAGCTCGGCGCCCGCGACCGCGCCCAACTCGTCGTCGCCGCCTACGAGTCCGGCCTGGTCCGGCCCGGCTGGCTGGGGTAGTACGGGGGGAGTAGCCGAGGTGCCGCCCGGTGGGGGACGCGGCGGGGGCGGGGTCGGCGGGACGGTGGAGGAGTGGCCGGGGAGCGGATCCCGGGCCCTTCGGAGTCCCGAGGAGATGAGTTCCGATGGTCGAGATGCTGGCCGACGGGTACGGCTACGGGCACTGGCCCGGGCCGTGGGTGCTGGTGTTCCCGTTCTTCTGGCTGCTGGTGGTGGTGTTCGTGGTGCTGGTGCTGCGCCGGGCGGTGTGGCGGCGCCGCGGTCTCTGCGGCCCGCGCGCCGAGGACGCGCCGCTGGCGGTGCTCGGACGCCGCTACGCGCAGGGCGAGATCGACGCCGACGAGTACCGGGAGCGCCGTGCCGTGCTGGCCGAGGAGCAGGACGCTCCGGGGGTGAAGCGATGACCGCCGCCGCGCGAGCGTCCCGGCCGGACATTCCGCAGGTGGTGGACGTGTTCTGACGATCCGTCAGGTAGGCGGCCCCGGCTCTCCCATAAGTGGAAGCTGGGGCCGCCGTAATCGTCACTTATCGTAGTCACCTGTTACAGTGGGTGGGAATCCGGCGGGTGTGAGGAGAGTGCGCGATGACCGTTCCGACCCTGACGACTCTGGACGTGGACCGTTCCGACCCCGAGTACCGCGCCTGGTTGAAGGAGGCCGTGCGGCGCGTCCAGGCCGACGCGAACCGCTCCGCCGACACCCACCTGCTGCGCTTCCCGCTGCCTGCCGAGTGGGGCATCGACCTGTACCTGAAGGACGAGTCCACCCACCCCACCGGCAGTCTGAAGCATCGGCTGGCCCGGTCGCTGTTCCTGTACGGCCTGTGCAACGGCTGGATCCGCCCCGGCAAGCCCGTCATCGAGGCGTCCAGCGGCTCCACCGCCGTCTCGGAGGCGTACTTCGCGCAGCTGATCGGCGTCCCGTTCATCGCCGTGATGGCCCGCTCCACCAGCCGCGCCAAGATCGAACTGATCGAGTTCCACGGCGGCCGATGTCACCTGGTCGACAACGCCTGCGAGGTGTACGACGCCGCGACCCGACTGGCCGCCGAGACCGGCGGGCACTACATGGACCAGTTCACGTACGCCGAGCGGGCCACCGACTGGCGCGGCAACAACAACATCGCCGAGTCGATCTTCGCCCAGCTGCGGCTGGAGCCCCACCCCGAGCCCGCCTGGATCGTCGCCACCGCCGGCACCGGCGGCACCTCCGCCACCATCGCCCGGTACGTGCACTACATGCAGCACGACACCATGATCTGCGTCGCCGACCCGGAGAACTCCTGCTTCTTCGACGGCTGGGTCCACCGCGACCCCGACGCGAGCTGCGCCACGTCCTCCCGGATCGAGGGCATCGGCCGCCCCCGGATGGAGCCGTCCTTCGTGCCCGGCGCGATCGACCGGATGATGCGCGTCCCCGACGCCGCGTCCGTCGCCGCCGTCCACCTGCTGGAGGCCGTCCTCGGCAAGAAGGCCGGCGCCTCCACCGGCACCGGCCTGTACAGCGCGCTCAAGCTGGTCGCCGAGATGCGCGCCGCCGGCCACACCGGCAGCGTCGTCACCCTGATCTGCGACCCCGGCGACCGCTACCTCGACAAGTACTACTCCGCCGAGTGGCTCGCCGCCGAACGCATCGACCCCGGGCCGCACCGCGCCGCCCTGGAGGCGTTCCTCGCGGGCGGCGACTGGGCGGACGGCTGACCTTCCGTCAGCTCTGCTTCTGCCGGCCCTGCTTCTGCTCGGCCTTCCCGGACGTCCCGGCCTTCCCGGTCCTTGCCGCCTCCCCGGCCTTTCCGGCGCTCCCGGGCTGTGCGGTCTTCTCGGTGAGGACCAGGGACGCGACGGCGATCATGACCGCGGCCGTCGCGTAGTGGATCGTGAACGCCGCGGCGACGCTGCCGTGGTGGGTCAGGACGGTGGTCGCGTCGCCGATCGGGACGAGCGCCGTGACCAGCATCGCCCAGCCCGAGGCCCGGCGCTGACCGAGCAGCAGCAGGGACAGCGGGACGAGCCCGGAGATCACGTCGCGGATGCCCTTGGTGATCAGGAACGTCGCCGCGTCGCCGTGCGGCCACGCCGGGAGGCCGAAGCCGGGGGCGGTGGACTCCGGGGCGAGGATGTAGCCGAGGCCGAACCAGAGCGGGAAGAGGCCGAGCAGCACCGTGCCGACGGTGGCGATGCGGACTCGCAGATTCGTCGTGGTCGGGCGCGCGGCGGTGGTGGCGATGGACATGGCGGTTCCCCCAAGAGTGGTGCGCCGCCTGTTGGTTAGCGGCGCTAGCGATGTGAACAACGCTAGACCGACGGTCCGTCAGTTGTCTAGCGCTGCTAGGATTTCGGGCATGGCTATCAAGGAACGCAGGGCGCGCGAACGCGCCGAACGTGAACAGCTGATCGTCCGGGCCGCCCGCGAACTCGCCGAGACCGAGGGCTGGGACGCCGTCACCACCCGCCGCCTCGCCGAACGCATCGAGTACAGCCAGCCCGTCCTGTACAGCCACTTCGCCGGCAAGGACGCGATCGTCGCCGCCGTCGCCGTCGAGGGCTGCGCCGAACTCGCCGTCCACCTGCGCGCCGCGGCGGCCGACGCGGACGGGCCGCGGGCCGCGTTCGCCGCCGTCGCCCGCGCGTACCTGGCGTTCGCCGCCGCCAACCCCGCCCTCTACGACGCCATCTTCACCATGGCCACCCCACTGCCGTTCGGCACCCCCGAGGCCCCCGCCGCCCTGCACGAGGCGTTCGCCGCCATCGCCGACCCCGCCACCGCGAGCGCCACCGCCGCAGGCCTCGACCCGTCCGGCTACACCGAACTCGCCTGGTCCGCCCTCCACGGCATGGCCACCCTCGCCCGCGGCGGCCGACTCCGCCCCGACCTCGACGACAGCCGCATGGACGCGTTCACCGCCGTCTTCTGACACCCCGCGGCCCGGCGCCCGGTGGCGTCGCGGCGGGCGGGGGCGGCGAGTTCGACCGGGCGGACGCGGCACTCGGCGCCGCGGGTGCGGCGCGGCGCCGGGTGGCCGTTCCACCGGCCCGTGAACTCCCGTCCCCGCAGCATCGGCCGCTCGACACAGGTTCGATGATGGACCGTCAGCGGTACGCTGGTCGACCACCGCTGCGTCGATGGATGGGGCACACATGGGCCGTACATGGAACGCCGACCTCTCCGCACCCTTCGCCGAACGACTGGGCAGGTCCGCCGCCGAACTGGGCTCCTCCGACGGCCGCGACGAATGCCCGGACATCTGGCAACTCGCCAACGGAGACATCGCCGTCATAGGAACGGACGCCACCGACTCCTACCGGGGCCGCCTCCCCGAAGGAGTCCGCATCGGCGCGGGCGAACGCCTGATCGTCATCCCCGGAGCGCTGCTCACCGCAGCGAAGCCGGACATCCCGGATGCCTGAGCTCCGCGCTGCGCATGCTCACTGACATCCTGCGCGAACAGGGCGACACCGAGGCGGCCCTGGCTTTCGCGGGGACCCACGCGCGGCTCGGCAGCGGGGGTGGATCGAACGAATGCTGGGCGGATGAACGCTTGACCTTGACGTTGGGGGCAGGGTCGGACGATCGGGGGCATGACGAACGAGGAGCGGATCGTCCTGGTCACCGGGGCGGGCAGTGGGATCGGGCGGGCGACGGCGTGGGCGTTCGCGGGGGCGGGGGCGCGGGTCGTGGCCGTTGGGCGGGGGGAGGCGGCGCTGGAGGCAACTGCGGCAGGGCATCCGGGGGTTGAGGTGCTGGTGGGGGACGTCGCGGTGGCGGGTGGGGCGGAGCGGATCGGGGAGGCGGTGGCGGAGCGGTACGGGCGGCTGGACGTGCTGGTCAACAATGCGGGGGTGGTGCGCAGTGCGCCGCTCGGGGAGTTGCGGCGGGCGGCGGTCGAGGAGCAGGTGGCGACCAATCTGGTCGGGCCGGCGATGCTGACGGGGAGCGTGCTGCCGCTGCTGCGGGCTGCCGGGGGTGTGGTGGTCAACGTCAGTACGTCGATCGGGCAGCGCGGGTGGCCGGGGAGTTCGGTGTACGCGGCGACGAAGGCGGGGCTGGAGGCGCTGACCCGCAGTTGGGCGGTGGAGCTGGCGCCGCAGGGTGTGCGGGTGGTGGCCGTCGCGCCGGGGGCGGTCGAGACGCCGATCGTCCGGGAGCTGAGCCCGGAGCGGGTGGCCGCGCTGCGGGAGTGGCAGGTGGCGCACACGCCGGCGGGGCGGCTCGGGCGGCCGGAGGAGGTGGCGTGGGCGATCACCCGGCTCGCCGATCCGGCGGCGTCGTTCGTCACGGGGGTGGTGCTGCCGGTGGACGGCGGGGCGGTGGTGGCATGATCGGCGGGTGCGGATCGGGGAGCTGGCCGCCGCGACGGGGACGACGGCCCGGGCGCTGCGGCACTACGAGCAGGCGGGGCTGATCAGTTCGGGCCGCGCCGAGAACGGCTATCGGGTGTACCCGGCGGGCGCGGCCGTGCGGGTGCGCAACATCCGGACGCTGCTGGCCGCCGGGCTCACTCTCGACGACGTGCAGGTGTTCCTGCCGTGCCTGGACGGCGACCTGACCAGCGGCCCGCCGTCGGGGCGGGCGCTGGCCGTCGCCCGCGAGCGCCTCGCGGTGCTGGACCGCCGGATCGCCGCCCAGACCGCGCTGCGCGACCGCCTCGCCGCGACGCTCGCCCGGCACGGCGACCGGGAGGGCGACCGGGCGGGCGACCACGAGAGCGACCGGGAGGGCGACCGGGAGAGCGACCGGGAGGGCGACCGGGAGGGCTGAGAACCCCGGTCGGTGTGCCCACGGGCGCCGTACCGCCGCAGGTCGTGGTGCGACCGCAGGCGCGGTCGTCCACGGCCGCCGCCGGCGTGCCGGAGTGTGGGCAACTGCCGCCGGTGGAGCGGGAGGTCAGGACGGGAGGTCGGCGGGGACCAGGAGTTGGAGGTCCTCGGTGGTCGGGTCGGTGAGGTGGGCGACGCGGGAGGCGTGACGTTCGATCATGCTCTCGAAGACCTGGCGGGCGGTGCGGCCGTTGCCGAAGCCGGCGCCCCGGTCGAGGGTGGTGAAGTGGGCGTGCAGGGCGGCCTCGGCGGCCGGGTCGAGGTGGTACTCGTGCTCGGCGGCCTGCGAGCGGGCGATGTCGAGGAGCTCGTCGGCGGTGTAGTCGGGGAAGGTGACGGTCCGCGAGAAGCGCGAGGAGAGGCCGGGGTTGGCGGCGAGGAAGCGCTCCATCTCGGCGGTGTAGCCCGCCACGATGATCACCACCTCGTCGCGGTGGTCCTCCATCAGCTTCACCAGGGTGTCGATCGCCTCCCGGCCGAAGTCCCGCCCGCCGTCCTCCGGGGCCAGCGCGTACGCCTCGTCGATGAACAGCACCCCGCCGCGCGCCTTGTCGAACGCGGCGGCGGTGCGGATCGCGGTGGAGCCGATGTGCTCGCCGACCAGGTCCAGCCGGGCGACCTCCACCAGGTGCCCGCGCTGGAGGACGCCCAACGAGGCCAGGATCTCCCCGTACAGGCGGGCGACGGTGGTCTTGCCGGTGCCCGGGGAGCCCGTGAAGACCAGGTGCCGGCGCGGCGACGGGGCCTTCAGGCCCGCGCGTTGGCGGGCCCGGCCGACCGAGATCAGGTCGATCAGGGTCCGCACCTCCTGCTTGACCGTCGCCAGGCCCACCAGGGAGTCCAGCTCGGCCAGCGCCTCCTCGGCCGGACGGCAGTCCGGGATCGGCGCGATCACCGCGGCGGCCGGAGCGGACGCCGAGGTCTGCACGGCCGGAACCAGGGAGGCCAACGGGGGAGCGGCCGGCTCGGCCGGGCGCGGGGCGGGCAGCGGCGCGGCGTCGTCCGAGGTGCAGCCCTCCGCGACCGGGCCAGGCTCGGAGAACTCGAACCCGGCCCGGGCGTTGCGCTCCGCCCGGCAGCGCACCAGCTTCGTCCGGCAGCCGTCGATCACGTGGAAGCCGAAACCGCCGCCCTGCGACACCCGCACCGCGTCGAACTCGCCGCGGCCCTGCGCCGACACGTACACCCCGGCCTCGCTCGCACCGCGCACCGTGCACTCGCGCAGCACCGGGTCCGCGCCCTTGGTGACGATCACACCGGTGGCGACGTCCGCGATCTCGCAGTCCGTCAACAGACCGCCCGAGCCGTGGTCGCGGAACCACAGGCCGGTGCCCGCGCCCTGGATCCGGCAGCCCGACAGGTCCGCGCTGGCGCCGCCCGAGACCGACACGGCCGAGGAGCGGATCGCGGTGAACGAGCAGTCGCGGGCGGCGGCGGACGAGCCCTGGTCGAGGACGAACAGCGCGTCCGGCAGGTCGTCGAGCGCGCAGTCGGCGAGCTCCAGGGCCGCGCCGTCGCTCACCCACAGCGCCGGGTAGTCGCCCTGCGCCGAATGGAACCGGCAGCCCTCGGCCAGCACCTTCGTGCCGCCGTCCCACACCGACAGCGCACCCCGGCCGAACCCGTGCACCGTCACCTGGCGCAGCGTCAGCTTCGCACCGCCGCGCAGGTCCGCCGCGTTCTCCGGCACCTCGTGCACCCGGCAGGACGTCAGCTCCAGCTCCGCCCCGGTGTCCAGGCTCAGGCCGTTGCCGGACACCCGGCGCACCGTGCAGTCCGTCAGCCGCCCCACCGCCTGCGCCTCGGCCTGCACGCCCGAGCCGCGCACCTCGTACACCTCGCAGCCGGTGAGCTCCGCCAGCGAGCCGGGGTCGGCCAGCAGCACGCCCGCGCCGCCCGTGTGATGCACCTTCAGCCGCTCCGCGTGCAGCCGCGACCCCGACAGCACCGCCACGCCGCTCTGCCCGGCCGCCGACACCTCGCAGTCCACCAGCTCGGCGTGGGCCTGCGCGCGCAGCCGGACGCCCAGCCCGGACGGGTTCTCCACCGTGCAGTTGACCAGCTGCGCCCGGGCGCCGTCGGCGAGCTCCACCCCCACCGCGGAGGAGGTCTCGATCCGGCAGTCCGCCAGCACCGCACCGTCCGTGCCGGACAGCAGCACCGCCGGGGCGGAGCGGTCGGAGCCCTCGACGGTCAGGCCGCGGATCGTCGCCCCCGCCGTCACCGTCAGCGCCGTTCCGCCGCGCACCGCGCTCTCCGGCGGTGCGATCCGCACACTGCCGGGGCCCTGCGCGGCGACCAGCGTCACCGGCTTGTCGACCAGCACCGCCTCGTGGAACGTCCCCGCCCGGACCGTCAGGGTGTCACCCGGCTCGGCCACTTCCAGGGCCTCGCGGAGCGTCGCGTACTCCCCGCTGCGCCGCCGCCACCGGGAGGCGCTGTCCTGCGTGACCCGGACCCTGAGCTCACCCATGACGATCTGTCATCCCCGCCTTCGTCGAGTGCGTGCGAGACGCTGCGCGATCACCCCCACCGTAGCGTGAGGGGCGGACCGGACCGTCGTCCGGTTCAACGAACGAGCTCCGGGGTGGTTCCGGGTCGCCGTCAGCGGCGGTCCGGCAGCGGGGCCTCGACCGTCTCCAGGACCTCGACCTCGTCGCCGACGGTCAGCGTGCCCAGCACGTCGGCGGCGGGGGTCGGGCGGACCGGGATCAGGTTCTGGCCGAACACCAGCTTCTGGCCGAAGCGGTGGTGCCGGCCCAGCGCGCGCAGCGGCTCCGGGCCGCGGCGCTCGCCGCTCTCCTGGTCGGTGGTGGTCACCACGCAGCGGGCGCACGGCTTGGCCACCCGGAACTCCAGGGCGCCGACCCGGATCCGCCGCCAGCCGTCCTCCGCCCACGGCTCGGTGCCGGCCACCACCAGGTTCGGGCGGAACCGCTCCATCGGCAGCGCCGCGCCCTTGCGCCCGTCGCCGGGGTGGTCCTCGGCGATCCGGGCGTTCAGCTCGGCCAGCGAGGCGCCGGTGGTGACCAGCAGCGGGTAGCCGTCGGCCATCGACACGGTCTCGTCGGGGCCCGCGTACTTCGGGTTGATCGGGCGGGAGACCTCCGGGCGGTCCAGGTGCACCAGGCGCACCTCGCCGAGCTTCGCGGGCAGGCGCCCGGCCAGCCACGCGCCGGTGTCCTTCTCGGCGACGGCGGCGGAGAAGCGGGTGCCGAAGACGTCGACCGTCGCCTCGGCGGCGCCGCCGGCGAGGGTGGGCACCGCGAGCGTGTGGGTGGCGCCGTCCGGGGCGGTCAGGGTGAGCGACGTGCCGTCGGCGGACGGGACGGGGCGGAACTGGCCGATCGACGGCTCGTCGCGCTGGGTGAGGGCGACGCCCTCCGCGTCCACCAGCATCCAGCGGCGGTCCCCGGCCAGGCCCCAGGGCTGCACGTCGGCCGTGGTCGGGCTGAGGCGGTACATGGACTTGACGGGGTACAGGTGGAGGGAGGCGAGGGTCGGCATGCGGACATCCTGCCAGAGGCCGTCCGGGGAGCGGGGGCCGGTCGGCGGGCGGGTCGCGCCGGTGCTCCCGCCCCCCTACGCACAGTTCCCCGCGCTCCTGACGGGGCGCGGGGAACGAGTGCGGTTCGCTGCGCGGAGCGCGGCGAGCTTTTTGGTTATGAGACCTGGCCCCTGTGGGGAGGGGTGTTGCCGCTGTGCTCCGTCAGCCTGCCTGCGGGTACTGGCGGTACTGGGGGTACTGCTGCGGCGGGTTCGGCTGGGCCGGGCGCAGGTTGTTGCCGCCGAAGGACTGGTCGCCGAAGGACTGCTGCTGGCCCGCCGGCTGGGCGCCGAACTGCTGCGCGCCGAACTGCTGCTGGCCGCCGAACTGCTGGGGGGCGAAGTTCTGCGGCGCCGAGGCGAACGAGCTCACCGGGGCGGTGGGGTACCCCTGGGCGGGCTGCGGGTAGGCCGGGGCGGCCGGGCGCTGGCCGGGCATGAACGGCTGCGGCGGGACGGGCGCGGCGGCGTAGCCGGGCTGCACCGGGATGTGCGGCGCGGGCACCGGGGTGCTGCTCGGACCGGGGCCGAGGGCGAGGCGGGCCGGGGGCAGGGCGGGCAGGTTCGACGCGGGGGCGTCGAAGCCGGTGCCGAGGCCGCCGCCGCCGAAGCTGTCGGTGAGGGCGCTGCCGTAGGCGGTGGACCAGGTGGGGGCCGCGTTGGCCGGGGGCACGTTGATCGGCGCGATCTGCGGGATGCCCCGCTCTGCGACCAGGCTGTCGTAGATGGGCGTGCCGGACGAGGACGAGAAGGACGGAGAGGGGTAGCCGACTCCGTCGTAGGAGCGGGGCGAGGTCATGGGGCATACCGTAAGCCCACAACACACCTGCTGAGGAGAGCGGGAGGGCCCGGAGTTCAACAGTTTACAGAGTCTTCGCGGGCTCAAATCGGACAATACCGGAGCTAGTTGGGCGAAGGGTCAGCCCATTTCGGCCATCCGCGACGTATGGTACGTGGGCGATCCGCCGGTGGGAAAGGGACAAAAGGTTCACCTGCGGCCGGGGAAAGGGTTCGTCAAGCTTCTGTTAAGACCGGTGGCACAGGCGACGGCCCGGGCGGCGGGCGCCGTCCGGGCCGGGTGGTGCGGGGAAGGTGCTCAGCGGGTGGCCGCCGGGGCGGTGGCCTGGGAGGGGAAGCCCGGGCGGCCGGACAGCTCGCTGGTGCAGTGCGCACAGCGGGTGGCGGCGGCCGGGACGGTGCTGAGGCACTCGGGGCAGTCGGTCTTGGCCACCGGGGTGTCCTTGACCGGATTGAAGCGGTTCTGGAGCTTGGCGACCGGCAGCACGACGGCGAAGTAGATGACGGCGGCGACCAGCACGAAGCTGATCAGCGCCTGGAGGAAGGCGCCGTAGGGGAAGGTGACGTCGGCGACGGTGAACGTCTCCTTGCTGAAGTCGCCGACCGCGCCGGAGGCGACGCCGACCAGCGGGGTCAGGAAGGCTCCGACGAAGCCGGTGACGACGGCGGTGAAAGCGGCGCCGATGACGATGCCGACCGCGAGGTCGACCACGTTGCCGCGCAGCAGGAAGCTGCGGAATCCCTTGAACATGCCCGCCATCCTGACGGGCCAACCTCCCGGCGGTCCAACCGAGTTCACCTGATCCGGCGACCCGGTCGAACCGCCGTGCGAGGCCCGCTCAGACGTTGCCCAGTGCGGCCCGGACCTCCGGCGCGAAGGACTGCACCCGCACCACCGCGTCGGCGACCCGGCGGACGGTGGCGGCGTTCATGTGCGACCACAGCGGGACGGTCAGCACCGCGTCGGCGAGCCGGTCGGTGCGCGGCAGTTCCGCCGCCTGCCCGAGGTGGGCGTAGGCGCGCTGCCGGTGCACGGGCGGGTGGAAGTAGCGGCGGGTGTCGACGCCCTCGGCCCCGAGCGCGGCGGCCAGCTGACGGCTGCTCAGGCCGAACGCGTCCGCGTCGAGGATCAGCGTCAGGTCCTTGAACGTGGAGGTGTCGCCGTCCTCCGGCAGGGCCAGGCGCAGGCCGGGCAGGCCGGCGGTGGCGCGGGCGAACTCGGCGACCAGCGCGCCGCGGTGGGCGACCCGCTCGGTCAGGCCGGCCAGCCAGGTCAGGCCGACGGCGGCGTGCAGTTCGCTCATCCGGGCGTTCAGGCCCGGGAACAGCGTGTCGTAGTCGCCCGGGTTGCCGTAGTCACGGGCGGTGCGCAGGGTGGCGGCGAGCGCCGCGTCGCGGGTGGCGACCAGGCCGCCCTCGCCGGCCACCGCGACCTTGGTCGGGCTCATCGAGAACACCTCGGCCAGGCCGAAGTTGCCGACCGGCACCCCGCGCCGGGCCGAGCCGAGGCCGTGCGCGGCGTCGTACACCAGCGGCAGGCCGGCCTCGTCGGCGATCCGCTGGAGCTCCTCGACCTGGCAGGGCGTGCCGTACACGTGGGTGGCCATCAGCGCGGCGGGGGAGTCGGCGGCCTTCAGCCGGGCCTCGGCGTCCGCCGGGTCGAGGGTGATGTCCTGCTCGCGGGCCTCGGCGAACAGCGGCGTGCCGCCGGCCCAGTGGGCGGCGTGCGCGGTGGCGGAGAAGGTGAAGCCGGGCATCAGCACCGGGCGGCGGCCGTCCACCCCGGCGGCCTGGAGGACGAGCATCAGCCCGGCGGTGCAGTTCGAGACCGCGACGACGTGCGGGACGCCCAGCAACTCGGCGGCCTCGTCCTCCAGTTGGCGGACGGTCGGCCCGTTGGTGAGCATCCCCGAGTCGAGCACCCCGGCGAGCCGGCCGAGCAGCCGCTCGCGGTCGGGCACCCGGACGCGGGTCAGCGGCAGGCCGTCGGGGAAGGCCGGCGCGCCGTCGAGGACGGCGGGGCGCAGCTGGTCGGTCGTCATGTGGTCGATCCCCCCTGGGTTCGGGACATGATGGTGTCCGGTGCGCCGACGGCGACCGGAGGTTCGGGTCCTGGGCCGCCGCCCCACTGGCCGGGCTGCACCCGCCACACCGGCGGGCGGCGGCGGCGCGTCACCGGGCCGGACCCGGCCGGCCGGGGGATCGCCAGCAGCACCAGGACCAGCGGCAGCACCTGCACCCGTTCGCGGGACAGGATGCCCATGTTGTTGATGGTGGAGAACGCCCAGCAGAACAGCAGGGTGTACACCACCGTGAAGGCGACATAACTGTGCCGGACGAACAGCTTGGGCACGCGGGCCAGTTGGGGCCAGGCCCGGATGAACATCACCAGCAGCGCGAAGCACTCCACCGACTGGATCAGGTTCTGGATGTTCGACGCCTCGAACGGGAACGGCCGGAACAGCACGCTGATCACCGACACCGGCAGCCGGGCCGGGTTCAGGCTGAACGCGGGCGCCGGATCCTCCGCGGTCGAGGCGTTGATCACCGAGGAGCCCTGCGAGGTGCGCCGCGAGGTCTCCGACAGCACCTGGTTGACGGCGTCCCCGCCGGTGCCGTTGGTGCCGAAGAACGTCGACACCTGTTGCAGCATCAGCATCACGCCGACGCCCAGCACCGCCACCGTCAGCACGGTGCGCAGCGGCCCCAGCGCGGACACCTGCTGCGGCCGCTTGCGCAGCACGTACGCGACGGTGAGCCCGGCGCCGGCCAGCACCGTGACGTGCGGGCGGACCATCGCGGTGCCCAGCGAGCCCAGCGCGATGCACACGAACGCGCCGAGGCGGCGGTCCAGCAGCCGGGCCACGCCGTACGTGGTCAGGCCCAGGCAGAACATCATCCAGGCGTCCTTGCCGATGCTGGACGGCCAGAACAGCAGCGAGGGCAGGAAGAACAGCAGTTTCGCGTAGCGCCGCGAGTCGGCCTCCGGGAAGGCGATCTGGAGGGCCCGCCAGAAGAACAGCAGCCCCCAGAAGCCCAGCCAGGAGAACACCAGGAACCCGCCGACCAGGGTCGGCCCGGTGACCGCGTAGACCACGCCGGTGACGATGATGACGAACCCGGTGCCGGCCACCTTCATGCCCAGGTCGTAGTGCAGCCCGGACAGCAGGTCGGTGGTGGTCAGGTACCGGGCGAGGTCCGAGCCCTTCTGGTGGTACATCTTGGCGTCCGCCGCGCCGCCGTACAGCACGAACGCCATCAGGTAGCGCGGGAACGCGCAGAACAGCTTGGCGCCCATCGCCACGATCAGCAGCTTGAAGACCGCCGGCTCGGGGTTGACCGCCGCCACCCGGGCCAGGATCGGGGTGCCGATCGCCATCAGCGCCGGCGCGACCAGCAGCGCGCCCCAGGTGTCGTACGAGGTGTGCACCATCGCCAGCACGAACACCGTCACGTAGCCCATCACCAGCGCCCAGGCGAGCGCCGTCAGCCGGCCGCGGCGCACCGCCTCGCGCAGGCGCAGCAGTCGGGGACCGGCGGCCGGGAGGGCCGTCGCCATCAGAAGACCTCCAGGTCGCCGAGGCTGAACCGCCAGTCGGCGAGGGTGCGTTCGGCGGGCAGCGGCCCGGTCGGGGTGCGGGCGGCCAGCACCATGCCGGTGCGCGGCGCCGCCAGGCAGCCCGCCCGCAGGCCCGCGGCCGCCGCCTCGGTGCCCGGCGCCAGGTGGGTCGCCGCGTGGTCGCAGCCGCAGGCGGCGGCGTCCCGCAGCAGCCGTCCGGCTGCGGCCCGGTCGCCGGGGCGGACGATCAGCTCGGACAGGGTGAACTCGGCCAGCGGGCCGCGCCGCCGGGGCCGGCCGAAGGCCAGCCCGACCAGCTCGCCGCCGCGCTCCACCGTCACCACCCGGTAGTCCAGGCCCGGCGCCGCCCCGTACCGCCAGGCCAGGTAGGCGGACGTGCGCGCCGTGTGCAGCCGGGCCTCGGCCGCGTCCGCGAGCTCCCGCTCCGCCAGCAGCTCCGGCAGTCGCGGGTCCGGGAAGGCGAACCAGTCGGCGGCGGTGGGCAGTTCGCAGCGCGGCGGCCCCGCCGGGCCCGGGCGGCGGGCCAGCGCCGCCCGCGCACCCCGGGCGAACGACAGCGGCCGGGCCACCCGCAGCGCCACCGGCACCCGGCCCAGCTCCCGCCAGCCCATCTTCAGATACCCCGGCAGGCTGTTGCCGTTCGGCGTGTTGAACACCAACTCGGCGTCACCGGACACCTGTCGGAGCAGATCCAGGGTGAGCCGGCGGAAGATCCCGCGGCCCTGGAAGTCCGGGTGCGTCGCGGTGTCCACCGGCCGCACCGCCGCCACCTCGCGGCCCCCCGCGCCCCGCCACGACCAGCGCAGGAACAGCCGCACCCCGACCGGCCGCCCGTCCGGCGCCAGCGCCACCAGGCCCGGGCTCGACCCGAACGGGTTCGCCCGGTGCTTCCACTCGAAGAACTCGGCGCTGCGCCGCCCGGTCGGGCCGCCCGCCAGCGAAGCCGTCAGCAGCTCCAGGACCGCCGGGACGTCCGCCGACTCCAGGCCGCGGTACGTCAGTTCACCGCTCACGTCGTGCTCGTCCCCTCCGGACTCAGCGTGCCAGCACCCGCGCGTACACCCGCTCGATCGCCCGCTGGGCGCCCGCCACGTCGAAGGACTTCGACCGCTCCCGGGCGGCCGCGCCCATCCGTTCCCGCAGCGCCGGATCGGCCGCCAACCCGCCCAGCGCGCGGGCCAGTTCGGCGGGGTCGCCGGGCGGCACCAGGCGGCCCTCGACGCCGTCGTCCAGCACCTCGGGCATGCCGCCGACCTCGGTCACCACCGACGGCAGGCCACTGGTCATCGCCTCCATCAGCGCCACCGGCAGGCCCTCCTGGCGGGAACTCAGACAGAACACGTCCCATCCCGGCAGCAGCGCCGGCACGTCCCCCCGGGAGCCCGTGAACAGCACGCCCTCGCCCGCGAGTCGGCGCAGCTGCGGCTCCAGCGGCCCGGCGCCGACCAGCACCAGCCGGGCGTCCGGGTGCTCGCGGCGCAGCAGGGCGAACGCGGCCAACAGCGAGGCCTGGTCCTTCTTCGCCGTCAGGTTGCCGACCGTGCCGATCACCAACGCGTCCTCGGGCAGGCCGAGTTCGGCACGGGCGGCCCGGCGGGCGGCCGGGCCGGACGGGGCGTCGCCCAGGTCCGGGCCGTGGTGCACCACCGTCAGCCGGTCGCCCGGGCGGCGGAAGCCGATGCCCGACGCCACCGCGTGCGAGACCGCGATCACCGCGCCGTTGCGCCAGTAGGTGAGCGCGTTGGCCCAGCGGGTCGGGAGGCGGTAGCGCTCCCACAGGTTGTGCTCGGTGTGCACCAGGGCGACCCGCCGCCCGCGGGCGGTGCGCAGCCCGAAGGTCAGCAGGCGGGCGGCGACGGCCGGCACCGGCATGTGGGTGTGCACCAGGTCGTAGCGGCGCTCCGCGAGCAGCGCCCGCAGCCGCAGCGGCCAACGGCGCCCCGGCGCGCCGCCCAGGCAGTGCACCGGTAAGCCGGCCGCCTCCAGCGCCGGCACCAGCGCGTCCTTGTGCGGCAGCACGTACGCCACCTCGACCTCGTACCGCGAACGGTCCACGTGGCCCGCGCAGTTGACCAGCAGCTGCTCCGCGCCGCCCCGGCCCAGGCCCTTGGCCAGCCAGAGCACCCGGATCGGTCCGCCCTTCACCGGTCCTCTCCGAGACGCAGCTGCAGGGTGGTCTCGCCCGGCTCCTCCGGCGGCAGTTCGGCCGGCCGGCGGCCCCAACTCGTCGTCCCGTCCCGGCGGTCCGGCCGCTCGCCGTACCCGGGCGCGGCCGGGCGCGGATCGGCCGGCCGCTGGTGCTCGCCCGGGCGGCGCTGCGGCTCCACCCGGGGCTGCGGCTCGGCCCGGCGCTGCGGTTCGCGGTGCTGCGGTTCACGGCGCTGCTGCTCGGGGCGGCGCTGCTCGGGCGCCGGCGGGGCCGCCGGGCCCGGAGGGGCGGCCGGGTCGGCGGGGGCGGCCGGGCCGGGCTTCGCGGCGGCCCGGCCCGGGCGCAGGGTGCGCTTGCGCCGCCCCGTGGTGCCCTCCGCGCCCAGCAGCGCCACGCCCGCCACCGGCACCCCGGTGCGGGCCAGCAGCTCGGAGACCCGGTCCGCCTCCTCCGGGCGGACGTTGCCCGCCATCACCGTCACCAGCACCGCGTCCGCGTGCTGCACCAGGTCGTAGGCGTCGTTGGCGTGCAGCAGCGGCGAGGTGTCGATCAGCACCACGTCGGCGTGCCGGCGGGCCAGTTTCAGCACCTCCCCGGCGCGCAGCACCAGCGCCGCCGGGTACGCGGTGGTGTTGCCGCCGGTGATCAGCGCCACGCCCGCCACGTTGGTGCGGCGGATCAGGTCGACCGGGTCCGGCAGCTGCTCGCCCGACAGCAGCTCCGCCATGCCCGGGCCGTCGCCGACCCCGAAGTGGCCGCGCAAGCCGGGCTGGCGGAAGTCGCAGTCCAGCAGCAGGACTTGACGTCCCGTCTCGGCGAGCGTCGCCGCCAGGTTCGCCACCGTGGTGGTCCGCCCGTCGCCCGAACGCCCCGACATCACCAGTACCACCGGCGCGGGCTCGGCGGCCCGCCGGGCCCGTCGGTCGTCCGGGTCCAGGCCGCCCTGGCCGAGCTGCGCGGACAGCGCGCGCGGGCCGGTCAGCAGCAGCGTGGAGCGCAGCGAACGGTACGCCTCGGTCGCCGGATCCTCCGGGCGGGCCGTCACCAGCGGCTCGCGCAGCCGCAGCAGCCGCCGCGACAGCCGGGGGATCTCGCCGATCACCGGCAGGTTGAACGCCTCCTCGGCGCCCTCGCGGGTGCGCAGCCGGGTGTCCATCCGGGACAGCATCAGCGCCGCCACCACGCCCAGCGCCAGGCCCAGCACCACCGCCAGCGCGAGCCGGACGCTGCGGGTGGGCGAGGTCAGCATGTTGCCGCCGAGCTCCTTCGCGTCGATCGAGCCCCACTGCTGGATCGCGTCGGTCTGGCTGTAGTTCTGCAGGTCGGCGATGGCGCCGAGGGTCTTGGTCAGCGCCGCCGTCGCGGTGGACAGCTGCGGCTGGAGCTTGGCCTGATCGGTGGCGTTCGCCCGGCTGAACTGCTTCTGCAGATCGTCGAGTTGCTGCTGCTGGGCGTCGGACTGGGCGCGCAGCCGCTTGATCGACTCGTCGGCGCTCTTCTTCGACTCCTGGCTGTAGCCGGTGATGGTGGCCTCCGACAGCGCCGCCGCCAGGTCCGCGCAGGCCTGCTGGGTGGGCCCGGTGGTGGTGAACACCAGCATCTGGGTGGAGGCGGCCGCCACCGTGCGGCGCGCCGAGAGGCCGGCGACGTCCGTGATGTGCAGCTTCTGCGCCGCCGCCGTCGTCACCGCCGAGCCCTGCGCGTACGACAGCACCTGGTCGGCCCGGACGGTGTCGGCCGCGCCCGCGACCGGAGTGATCGCCACCTTGCACTGCCACTTGCCGTTGTCCACCGTGTCACCGGCCGGCGTCAGCACGAACCCCACGATCAGCGCGGCGACGGTACAGCCGGCCAGCAGCCGCCAGTAGCGTCGCAGAACGGTGAACAGATTTGCCGGTTCCACCGGTTGGTTCCCCTCGCCTCGTCCCGACGCCCGCGCCCACCCGTCCCACGGACGGCGTTCCACGGCTGCGGCCACGTACAGATGGACGGTCCCCCCAGACCACATCCCCTACCGAACGATGCTTCCCGGCCCGGACCTGCGGCGCAAGCACTTTGGCGATTCCGGTACCAAGCCGTGGACGTATTCCGGACGCCTGCACACAACCTGACGAACCGTCATCAAGCGCTCCGCTTCCATCCGTCGGCGAACCGCCCTTGATCCGTCAGGCCAGTGCGCGTTCGTAGAACTCCACCATCCGGGCGGAGACCTGCTGGAGGGTGAACCTGGTCAGGAAACGCGCCCGGGCCGCCTTCGCCCGCACCAGCGCCTCGCCGGGCCCGTCCAGCGTCCGCAGCAGTGCGGCGGCCAGCTCCCCGGGGCGCTGCGGCGGCACCAGCAGCGCGTAGTCCTCCGAGCCGACCGTCTCGCGCAGCGCCGGCACGTCCGCGCACACCAGCGGCACGCCGACGCCCATCGCCTCCATCGCGGCGCTGCCCAGCCCCTCCCAGCGGGACGGCACCGCGCACACCTCCGCCGCCGCCATCAGGTCGAACACGTCGCCGCGCGGCCCCAGGAACCGCACCCCCTCGGTCCGGTCCGCCAACTGCTCCAGCCGGGCCGTCTCGGCGCCCCGGCTGCCCGCCAGCAGCAGCACCGCGTCCTGCCGGGCCGCGCGCACCGCCGGCCAGGCGGCGAGCAGCACGTCCAGGCCCTTCTGGTACTGCTGCCGGGCCGCCGCCAGCACCACCGGCACCTCCTCGCCGATGCCCAGCTCCGCCCGTACCGCGGCCCGCCGCTGCGGCGTCACCGACCCGAGCAACTGCGGGTCCCGGCCGCGCGGCACCACGTCGATCCGGCGGCGCGGCACCAGCAGGCGGGTCGCCATCGCGCCCGCGACGTGCTCGGTCAGCGCATGGAAACGCCGCACGCCCTGCGCGGTCAGCGCGTCCACGCCCTGCGCGGCCCGCACCTTCCACGGGTTCAGGCCGCGGGCCCGCAGGTGCTCCGGACCGTACGCGGAGTTGACCAGGCTGGAGACCACTGGCACCCGGGCCGCGAGCGCCGCCGGACGGCCCAGCACGTCCGACTCGTACAGCGTGGTGTGCACCAGGTCCGGGCGGCGGCGGCGGAACTCGGCGCGCAGCGCCGCCAGTCGGGCCGGACGCGAGCCGCGCAGCACCGGCACCGGCTCGGCGCCCGCCGCCCGCAACTCCTCCTGGAACCCGTCCGGCGACTCCTTCAGGAACGCCACCTGCAAGTCCACGCCCGCGCGCACCAGCAGCGGCGCCATCGCCGCCAGCCCCTGCTCCGCGCCGCCCACCCGGCTCACACTGTCGATCACGTACACCACGCGCACCGCAGCAACCCCCTCGCCCAGGCCACCCCCTGACCGCCGCTCAGCATCCCAGCCGGAACGGGCCCGCGTCCGCGAAACCGGAGGATAGGCGTCTACTGCCGGGACGACTCAGGAGACGAACGGCTCGATCTCCCCCGCGAAGACGATGACCTGGTCGATGAGGCTCCGTCGCAGATGGACGACATCCGTCCCCGCCAGGCGGGGGCCGCCGTCGGGCGTGGTGAACACCCACTGGTACCGGGCCCATTCGTCGGGCATGTCCACCGCCGAGCAGCGCACCATCGTGCCGGTCCCCGCCGGGTGGTGCCGGATGTCCAGCACGAACCGCTCGACCGCCGCGATTCCTTCGCTGCGGCCCAACGGCCCCCAGAAGACCACGTCCGAGGTCAGGGCCTGTGGAAGCAGGGCGGTCACATAGCTGTCGTCCGAGGCGTTGAACGCGGAGATGAACGTGTCGATCGCGGAGCGTGCAATCTCTTCCTGCATGCCCCAGTAATACCAGCCGCTTCGCGTGCGCCAACCCCTCGCGCCGCCTTCCGGACACGGTCGACCTTCCCGGTCACAGCGCCGCATCGGGCAATGTTCACCCTGCCGTGACCCGACTTGACCTGACATGCCGTGACGTGTCGCGTCGTCCGGTGCCGACCGGATGCGTCGGGGCCGGGGCCGGGGCCGGGGCCGGGGCCTGGCCGGGCGGCGGCCCCGGTCGGTCAGACGGCGCGCAGCCGAGGGGGGTCGGACTGCTCCGGCTCGACCGGTACGGCGGCCGACTCCTCGACGGCGGCGCTCTCGTCCTCCCGGCGGCGCAGCTTCGACCTGAGGTTGCCGAGGCCGCGCTTGACATGCGGTGCGGCCTTCACCGCGACGACGGCCCCCACCACGAGGCCCGCGACGAAGATCCCCACGGCCACCGGGGTGGCGGAGAAGAGCACGGCATGAGTGCGGAGCGAGTTGTCGCCGTCGTCCCGCGCCAGCGGGCTCTCCCCGTCCGTGGTGCTCGACTGCGAGAAGTGCGTGCCGGACGGGCGCTGCGTCAGCTTCAGTTCGTACGTCGAATCGGCCCAGTCGAATTCCATGGCGGAACTGTAGCGGCGGCGGCCGGCCGGTCGGCGACCCGGAGAGGCAACCGGGCTGTACCGGACCGCAGTTGGGCGAACCCGGCCCGCCCGGCCCCGGCGCCTGGGTAGGGTCGGCCGCATGGCTGAGCCGCGCGTCCTGCACGTGATCACCGATCCGCGCGCCCGCGGTGCGCAGCGCCTCGCCCGTGACCTGCACGGCGAACTGCTGCGCCGCGGGCAGGCGTCCGAGCTGGTGGCGCTGCACCCGCACCCGGACGCCGACCCCGCCGACCCGCTGCCCGTGCTGGGCCCCTCGCGGCACCACCCGGCGACGCTGCGCGCCCTGCGACGGGCAGCCGGGCGGGTCGATGCGGTGGTCGCCCACGGCTCGTCCACGCTCCAGGCGTGTGCGCTCGGGCTGCTCGCCGCCCGCACCCCGTTCGTCTACGTGAACATCGGCGACCCCCGGCACTGGACGTCGACGCCCGCCCGCCGCCTGCGGGTCGGCGCGTTCCTGCACCGGGCCGCCGCCGTCGCGGCGATCTCGCCGCACGCCGTGGACGTGCTGCGCGACCGGTTCCGGCTGCCCGCGAGTCGGCTGCACGTACTGCCCAACGCCCGCCCCGCGCAACGCTTTTCGCCGCCGGCCGGGCCCGCCGAGAAGGCCGCCGCCCGCACGGCTCTCGGGCTGCCCGAGGACGGACCGCTGATCGCCTGGATCGGCGCCCTCAGCCCCGAGAAACGCCCCGACCTCGCCCTCGCCGCCCACGCCCGCCTGCCCGGGGGCGTCCACCTCGCCCTCGCCGGCGAAGGCCCGCTCCGCGCGAGCCTGGTGGCCGCCGCCGGTCCGCGCACCCACCTGCTCGGCCCGCTCGCCGACCCCGCACCGCTCTACCGGGCCGCCGACCTGCTGCTGCTCACCAGCGACTCGGAGGGCGTCCCCGGCGTCCTGATCGAAGCCGCCCTCGCCGCCCTGCCCGCCGTCGCCACCGACGTCGGCTGGGTCTCCGACGTCGTCCGCGACGGCGAGACCGGACTCCTCACACCCCCCGACGACCCCACCGCCACCGCCGACGCCCTCCGCACCCTCCTCACCGCCGACCGCACCCCCTACGCCGACGCCGCCCGCACCCACGCCCTCGCCCACTTCGACCTGGCCGCCGTCGCCACCCGCTGGCAGCACCTGCTGCGCCACGTCGCCCGCGACCGCTGACCTCGTCCCGGCGGAGCCGAACCGGTCGGTCGATGCCCGCCGGTGCGCAGCGTCGAGCAGCTCGGGGGACCCGGCTGCCGGCGGCGCCGGTGCGCAGCTGTGCCAGGAGTGTCGGGAGGGTCGCCGCACGCCGAGTCGTCCGTGTCCGAACCGGCGCGGCCCTGGCGGGAGTTCACTTTCGGGACGGCCTCGGGTGTGTAACAGCGGCGTCCCGGACAGATACCCGAGGAACCGTCCGACAACCGGACGCGTGGTGACGCATGCCCGCCGATCGGCGGACCGCACGCCTCGCCCCCAAGGAGCCTTCGATGAACCTCCGCAAGCCCGCCGCCCTGGCCCTGCTGGCCTGCTCCGTCCTCGCTCTGACGGCCTGTGACCCCGACAGCTCCACCAGCGCCGCGTCCACCACCAGCACGGCCGCGAGCAACCCGGCCGCGCCGCCGGCCGCGCCCGTCTCGGCCGGCGAAGCCGGCAGCACCGGCGGCACGTCGTCCGCCGCCGCCGGCAAGTCCGCCGCCGACGTCCCGATCTGCGGCAACTCCGAGAAGGAGAGCGACGTCAAGGCCGAACTGACCCTCGACCGGAGCGCCGACCCGCGGATCACCGGCATCATCAAGCTCACCAACACCACCAAGACGGACTGCGTCGTCTACGGCAAGGCCGACCTGCGCACCGACCACACCGCCCAGTTCGAGAAGCTCGTCACCGGCGTCCTCGGCTCCGGCACCTTCGCCACCGACAAGGCCCACGGCACCGTGCTGCACCCCAACGTGCCGATCTACCAGGCCGTCACCTGGCTCGCCTCGCCGCCCGTCGCCCCCAACGCCTCCTGCACCACCGGCTCGCTGCTGGTGCTGGTCCGCAACGAGGACGTGCTCTCCCTCCCCATGCAGGTCAAGGACGCCCGGTACTGCCCCGTGAAGGAGGAGGGCTCTCCCCAGGTGCTGATCGGCGTTCCGCAGGTCTCCGAGGCCGACGCCAAGGCCCAGCTGCGCAACCTCGGCAAGTAGCCGCAGGCCGGAGACCGGGCCCCGCAGGTCGAGTTCCGGTGGGCGCGTGTGCGGGGGCGCCGCCCGCCCACCGAGGAACCGAAAACTGGCCCGAGAGTGCGGCCGGTGCACGACCGTCCGACGTCCGTTCGAGCGGCACTGCTCCGTTCCGGCGAATTCCGCCGACCGGGGCCGGATCGCCTGGCTCCCGCCGGGGTGGCCTGCCACGCTGCCCTCGTGAAGCCGCTGTTGAGAACCACCGTCCTGATCGCCGTCGCCGGGGGCCTGGCCGCCGCCCCGGCCACCGCCGCCCACGCCGTGTCCGCACGCCCGAACGCGTCGTACGGCCCGAACGCGTCCCACGGCCTGAACGCGTCGCACGGCCTGACCGGGAAGCAGCTGCTGACGCCCGATCAGTACCTCGCCGCCGCTCAGCAGTCCGGGCCGAGCCAGCACTCCGGGCCGAGCCAGCACTCCGGGGCGGCCGCTCCCGAGACGCCCGCACCGGCTGCTGCCGCGCCGCAGGCTCCGCCCGCCGGTCCGCAGACGGCCGGTCCGCAGGCCGCCGGACCGCAGGTCGCCCGCGTGCACGAGGCCGTCGAGTTCTTCTGGTACAACTGCATGCACTCCGCCGCGCTCGAAGCCCCGCTCACCAATTGGGCCGCCAAGCACCGGGCGGACGTCACGCTGCGCCGCGTCCCCGCGATCTGGGTCGGCAGCCCCAACGAGGCCGAACAGCGCGCCCACGCGCGGCTGTTCTACACGCTCGACCGGCTCGGCGAGGTCGACCGCCAGCAGGCCGCGGTGTTCCACGCCGTCCGTGACGAGCACGCCGACCTGACCACCGAGCAGGGCGCCGCGGGCTGGGCCGCCGCGCACGGCATCGACGCCGCCAAGTTCCGTGCCGCGTACCGCTCCGCCGAGGTGGACCGAGCGGTCGAGCAGGCGCCGAAGCTGTTCACCGACTACCAGGTCACCGAACTGCCCACCGTGGTCGTGGACGGCAACCGCCGCACCTCGCCCGACCGGGCCGGCGGCGTCGACAACGTGCCCGCCGCGCTCGACCAGCTGCTCGCCGAGGGCGCCCCGGCCCGCTGATCGACGCGAACTCCCGGGCCGAGGCGGACAGTTCGGCCAGGAACCGTCGACAACCGGGCTGAGCTGGCGCAATCTTCACGGAACCCGCCCGCTGCCCCCACACTCTGTGTCATGGTGGTCGCCGGGCCCGACCGGACCGCACCGTCCGCCCGGCTCCGACACAGTCGACACAGACACCGGGCACGGCCGCGCCGCGCCCGGAGAGGGCGGGAGTCCGTGGGGGGACAGCGCGCACAGGTCATCGACGACCGCGAGGGCCGACCGGCACCCGGCGGCGTCGCGATCCCGGCCGGGCCACCGCCCGAACTGGTCTTCAAACGCCGGCTGCGCCCCGTCCAGGTCGCCCACGAGCTGTGGGCCGCGCGGGAGTTGGTGCGCGCCCTGGCCGAACGCGACCTGCGCGCCCGGTACAAGCAGGCGGTGCTCGGCTTCGCCTGGGCGGTGCTCACCCCGCTCGCGCTGTGCGCCATCTTCACGCTGGTCTTCCACCGCGCCGTCAAGATCGAGACCGGCGCCGTCCCGTACACGCTGTTCGCCTACCTCGGCCTGATCGTCTGGCAGTTCTTCAGCAACACCATGAACCAGGGCGCGCTCAGCCTGGCCAACAACCTCAGCCTGCTGAACAAGGTGTACTGCCCGCGCGAGGTGTTCCCGCTGGCCACCATGCTGGTCGCCACCGTGGACATGGCGATCGGCGTCGGCGTGCTCGGCCTGATGTTCCTGGTGTTCTGGACCGCCCCCGCCGCCACCTTCCTGTGGGTGCTGCCGCTGCTGCTGATCCAGTTCGCCTTCACCTACGGCATCGCGCTGATCCTCTCGGTGGCCGTGGTGTACCTGCGCGACGTCCGCCACCTGCTGCCGATCATCACCCAGATGGGAGTGTTCGCCACCCCCGTCGCCTACCCGCTGGCCAAGATCCCGCACCGGCTGCAGGAGATCTACGTCGGCGTCAACCCGCTCGGCGCGGTCATCGAGGGCTACCGGAAGGCCCTGCTGTACGGCGAGGCCCCCGACGGGCGGATGACGCTGATCGCGGCCGCCAGCTCGCTGGTCTTCCTGGTCGGCGGCTACCTGTTCTTCAAGAAGCTGGAAACGGGGATCGCCGATGTCGCGTGACTACCCACTGGGCACCATCCGCACCGAACAGGTCTGGAAGCGCTTCCGCGCCGACCAGCAGCGGATGCTGCTGCGCGACCGGGTCGACCAGGCCGCCCGCCGACTGCGCGGCGACCGCGGCGAGGACTGGCGCTGGGCGCTGCGGGACATCAACCTGCACATCGAACCGGGCGAGTCGGTCGGCCTGATCGGCTCCAACGGGTCGGGAAAGTCCACCCTGTTGAAGATGCTCACCCGGGTCATGTACCCGTACGCGGGCATCATCGACGTCCGCGGCCGGATCGGCGCGCTGATCGAGATCCGGGCCGGCATCCACCCCGACCTGACGGGCCGCGAGAACATCTACCTGTTCGGCGCGCTGCTCGGCCTCAAGCGCCGCGAGGTCGCCGGACGCTTCGACGACATCGTCGAGTTCGCCCGGCTCGGCGGCGCGATCGACCGGCAGGTGAAGTTCTACTCGTCCGGCATGCAGATGCGACTCGGCTTCGCCGTCGCCGCCTACCTGGAGCCGCACGTCCTGCTGGTCGACGAGGTGCTCGCCGTCGGCGACGCGGTCTTCCAGCAGCGCTGCCTCGACCGGATGCGCGAAGTCGCCGAGCAGGGCACCACCATCGTCTTCGTCTCCCACGACCTGCCCGCCGTTCAGTCGATCTGCCGGCGCGGCGTCTGGCTGGAGCAGGGCACCGTCCGGGTCGACGCCGGCATCAAGGACGCGCTGGCCGGCTACCGCGACTCCATCGAGGCCCAGTCCGAGGCCACCGCCCGGGTCGGCGAACCCCTCCAACTGCTCAAGTACGAGGTGCGCGGCGAGGCCGGCGAGGACACCCTGCACACCGACGAACCCGTCACCGTCGAACTGACCCTCGGCGGCGACTACCGCGGCGACGCCACCCTGCACCTCGGCGTCAGCGAAGGCACCTCCAGCCCGATCTTCCAGATCAGCCACGAGATCCGGCTGACCGGCGGCGACCACCGCGTCGCCTGCGTCATCCCCCGGCTGCCGCTGCCGCGCGGCCGCTACACCCTGTGGACCGGCGTCTACTCCATCGGCAAGACCGACGGCGGCACCCTGATGAGCTGGCACTCCGCCGGCCAGTTCGACGTGTTCGGCCCGATGCTGGACACCCCGCCGCGCGCGGTCGTGCTCGCCGCGCCGGTGTTCGTACCGCACCAGTGGGAGGAGTGAGCGTGCGTTCGGTCCGTGTCCTGGTCCACCTCAACAACCTTGCCCTCGGCGGCGCCCAGCTCAACGCCGTCGACATCGCCCGCACCCTGCGCGACCGCGGCCACCAACCCGTGCTGTTCGCGCAGGGAGTCGACGGCCCCGCGCCGCTCGTCGAACTCGCCGCCTCCCACGACCTCGACCTCGTGGTGGCCGGCGACCCCGACACCCCGCACGCCGTCATCCGCGCCCGCCTCGGCCGGCTCGCCGACGAACACGGCTCCCAACTCGTCCACGCCTGGGAGGTCCGGGCCGCCCGCAACGCGTACTTCGGCCCCGGCCGGCAGGGCCGCCTGCCCGTCGTCACCACCTTCTACGGCATCCGCATGCTCCGCGGCATGCCCCGCCACCAGCCCCTCGTCCTCGGCCTCGGCGCGCTGATGCCCGACGCGCGGGCCTTCGGACACCGCGACCTGCGCCTCATCGAACCCCCCGTCAACACGGCGGAGGACGCGCCCGGTTCGGTCCCCGGCTCCGCCTTCCGCGCCGAAGTCGGCGCCGCTCCCTCCCAGTTGCTGCTGTGCATCGTCACCCGACTGGTCTCCGGCCTGGAGAAGGACGCCGGCGTCCGCCGCACCATGGCCGCCGTCCGCCTCCTCGACGACCCGGACCTCGTCCTCGCCGTCGTCGGCGGCGGCCCCAGCGAGGAGCCGCTGCGCGCCGAAGCCGCCCGTCTCAACGCCGAACTCGGCCGCGAGGCCATCGTCCTCACCGGCCAGCGCGCCGACCCGCGCCCCGCCTACCAGGCCGCCGACATCGTCCTCGGCATGGGCGGCTCCGCCCTCCGCGGCCTCGCCTTCGCCAAACCCGTCATCGTCCACGGCGCGAACGGCTACACCGCCATCCACGAACCCGGCCCCCTGGTCGAACCCCACGCCTCCCGCTGCATGTACGGCCACGGAGACGGCCCGGCGGACGCCAAAGCCCTCGCCGCCCAGATCCGCGCCCTCGCCGACAACCCCGACCGCCGCGCCGACCTTGGCAGTTGGGGCCGCGACTGGGTCGTCGGCCGGTTCTCCCTCGACCACGTCTCCACCGCCTTCGAGGAGATCTACCGCGAACTCCTCCGCCAACCCCCGGGCCGCACCGCCTGGCTCCGCGACCTCGAACAGATGACCCGCTACGAATACGTCAAGCCGACGGCCCGCCGCCTGCTCACCCGCTGACGGGCCGTCGCCCGTCCAGGATCCGTGCGGCACGGCCGCAGGTCGGCAGCAACGGGAGGCCTTCGCCCGGCGCTCGGCCGGGCGGGGCGTCCTGCTGCCCGACCACCTCCGAGGGCGGTGCGTGGTGCGGACCGCCGGGCCCGGGCCTGTCAGATCGGCAGGCTCCCACCCGGGGCGGTCGGTACGGTTCGAGTCGGCAGGACGTGGACGCGGAAGGGATGTCGGGGTGCTCACGCTGACGGACATCGCCGAGAACCCCGGCCGCCTGACGCGCCGTCTGACCGCTCGCGAGGGTCGGGTGATCGTTTTCCGTCCGCTGGCCCACTCCGATGTCGGGCGGCTGGCCGGGTTTCTTGGGGCGCTGTCCGTCGAATCGCGGCGGTTCAGCACCTTTGGCGGCTACGGTCTCGCCCATGCCGGGGAGTTGTGCGACGCCATCGCGCGCTACGACAAGCTCAGGCTGGTGCTGGAGGACGTGGCGACCGGCAGGATTGTCGGTCTGTTCGAGTTCAGTCTCGCGCTGGTTCCGTCGGACATCGCGCGCTACCGGGACGCGGGTGTTCGCCTCACCGAGCGTTCTGACTGCCGCTTCGGTCCGACGCTGGCCGACGACTGGCAGGACCGGGGCCTCGGAACGCTCGCCTTTCCGCTGGTCATGGACGTCGCCCGGCTGCTCGGCAGGACGCGGATCATCCTGTGGAGCGGCGTCCGAGCCGACAACCTCCGGGCCATCCGCTACTACGAGAAGAACGGCTTCCGGTCGGTCGGCGAGTTCGCGGAGGCGGACGGCTCGCTGTCGCTCGACATGATGGTCGACCTGCCGACGTGATGTGGGAGCACCCTCAAGCGGCGGGCCGGAGAAGGAGAGTGACGAAGCCGAAGGCGTCGCGGTACTCGTGCAGCCACTGGGTGCGGTGGCGGGTGGCGGTGTCCAGGGCCTGGGTGCGGTCGGGGCCCGGGGGTTGGTCGAGGGCCCAGTCGGTGAGGGAGCCGGTCCAGGACCATTCGTAGGTGTCGAGCTCTTCGCGGGTGGAGATATGGCCGGCGATCGGCCACCAGCCGGTGGCGCGGAGAGTGGCGAGGATGCCGGGCAGGTCGGTGAGGTCGTCGCCGAAGAACTCGCGGGCATGGGCGGTGGGTTGGCCGGTCCAGTAGGACTCGCCGAGCAGCAGGGTGCCGCCCGGAGCGAGGAGGGGACGGACGGCGTCGAGGGTCGGGAGCAGACCGCCGAAGGCGTAGGTCGCGCCGACGGAGAGGACGGCGTCGAAGGGCTCGGCCGCCTCGAAGTCCCGGACGTCGATGGGGTGGAGGGCGATTCGGTCGGTCACGCCCGCGCGTTCGGCGGCGCGGCGGCCGTCGTCCAGGGAGGCCCGGTCGGTGTCCACGCCGACCGCGCGCAGGTTCGGGCACATGGTCAACGCCCGTACCAGCCAGGCGGATTCGCCGCAGCCGAGATCGAGGACGCGGCCGTCCGGGCAGCGGCGCAGCTGGCGTTCCAGCAGGCGGTGCACCGAGTGGTCCGAGACCGGGGCGGCCACGGGGTGGTCGCGGTGGGCGATCCGGCCGATTTCCCGACGGTCCATCATCCGGTCAGGCCTGGTGCGTGGTCGACGGCCGGTCGGCGCTCCGCGGGTGCGGATACGTCCGGCCCTTCCAGGCCGAGCCGCGGCCGCACCAGTGCTGGACGGCGGAGTCGACCGTCATCAGCAGGTAGAGCAGTGCGGTGAAGGGGAGGAGGGGGGCCTCCGTGACCGGCCGGTCGTAGTAGCGGAGCATCGGGGCAAAGGTGGCGGCCATGACCGCCCAGGCGGCGAGGCCGGTACCGGCGGTACGCCAGTCGGCCGTGAGCAGGCCGGTGATGGCGGCGACCGGCGGCACCAGGTAGACCAGCGTCAGGCCGAGCACGGTGCCGAGCAAAAGGGCAGGGGAGTAACGGAGTTGGGCATAGGCGCTGCGGGAGACCATCCGCCACAGCGGCGCGAGTCCGGGGTACGGCCGGACGGAGTCGACGCGGTCGGCGAGCCCCAGCCAGGTCCGGCCGCCGGTGCGCTTGACCGCCCGGGCGAGTGACACGTCGTCGATCACCGCGCCGCGGATCGCCGCCACCCCGCCCGCCCGTTCGAGTGCCTGACGGCGCACCAGGGAGCAGCCGCCGGCTGCGGCGGCGGTGCGGGAGGCGGGGCGGTTGGCGCGGCGGAACGGGTACAGCTGGGCGAAGAAGTACACGAACGCCGGGACGATCAGCCGCTCCCAGCCGGACGCCACCCGCAGGCGGGCCATCTGCGAGACCAGGTCCAGGCCGTGCGCCTCGCCCGCCGCGACGAGCTCCCGCAGGGAACCGGGTCGGTGCGCGATGTCGGCGTCCGTCAGCAGCAGCCACTCGGCGTCGCCCGCGCGCGCGACGCCGTGCCGCAACGCCCACAGCTTGCCCGTCCAGCCCTCCGGAAGGGGCGGGGGAGTGGTGACCTCCAGCTCCAGGCCGGGTGCGGCGGCGAGCATCCGGGCCAACTCGGCCGTGCCGTCTGTGCTGTGATCGTCGACCAGGACGACACGGGCCCGACCCGGGTACTGCTGCGCGAGCAGGGACGGGAGGGACAGCGGCAGCACGCCGGCCTCGTCGCGGGCCGGCACCACCGCCACCACGTCCGGCCACCGCGACGGCTCCGCGAGCCTCGGCGGCAGCCGCTGATCGGTCCGCCAGAACCCGCCGTGACACACCGCCAGCCACACCCACGCCAGCAGCGCCACCACGGACACCCACCACAGCACGGTCACCCCGGCAGTCTGCCCCACGGGCGGTGCGAGGACGCCGAGGCGCGACGGGCTGCCGCCGGGTGGGGGCGGTGGGGGTGGCCGCGGGGGTGGTGCTGTTGGGGGCGGGTGGTTCGAGGGCGTCGAGGTGGGGCGGTGTTGCGTGGGAGGGGCGGGGTGCCTAACGGGTGGTGTGAGGGCGCCGAGGCGCGGTGGGCTGTCGCCGGGTGGGGGTGGCCGTGGGGGCGGTGTTGTCGGGGGCGGGGTGCCTCACGGGCGGTGCGGGGACGCCGAGGCGCGACGGGCTGTCGCCGGGTGGGGGCGGTGGGGGTGGCCCGGAGAGGTGTGGGACGTCGGGCCCGGTCCGTCGGGTCGAGGGGCGACGGGTGGGGTTGTCCGAGATGGGCGGTGCCGGTCGGTGGCCTGGGTGTGGTTCGGTCGGTCGGCGGGGGCTGCGGTGTCGGACTCGGCGCAAGGCCGCCCGGTCGCGGAAGGCGTACGGGCCTGGCGGCCGGGGGTGGCGCTGGCCGGAAGGGTCAGACTCGGGCGCCGATGAGGATCTCGCCCTGGGGGTAGTTGAGGGCGGCCGTCTGGAGGGCGGCGGGGCGGCCGGAGTGCAGGACGGTGAGGGTGCCCGCGCCCGGAGTGGTGCGGGTGATGCGGCGGAGGGCCTGGGCGGCGACGGCGTCGGCGGAGCCGTGGAAGCGGGCGGGGACGGACAGGGCCGAGGCGATGCGGTCGTCGACGAGTTCGTAGTGCGTGCAGCCGAGGACGATGTCGGTGGTGGTGGCGGGGGTGCGGGCCGCCGCGTAGGCGATCGCGGCGGCGATCGCGTCCTCGTCGGCGTGCTCGACGGCTTCGGCCAGGCCGGGGCAGGCGACTTCGTGGACCTCGCCGGCGTCGCCGCCGAATTCGGCGATCAGGCCGCGCTGGTAGGCGCTGCCGGTGGTGGCGGGAGTGGCCCAGATGGCGACCACGCCGCCGGCCGCGGTGGCGGGCTTGATCGCGGGAACGGTGCCGATCACCGGCAGGTCGGGCTCGAACTCGGCGCGCAGCCGGGTCAGCGCGTGCACGGAGGCGGTGTTGCAGGCGACCACCAGCGCGTCGGGTTCCAGCGCGGCCGCGGCGCGGGCGCAGGCGAGGGCGTGCTCGGTGATGTCCTCGGGGGTGCGCGGGCCCCAGGGCATGCCGTCGGGGTCGCAGGAGATGACCAGGTCCGCGTCCGGCCGCAGCCGGCGCAGCGCGGCGGTGGCGGCGAGCAGTCCGATTCCGGAGTCCACGAGGGCGATCTTCACGAGCAACGACTCTACCTCTTGACCGGCGGCGGCCCGGGTTCGGCCAAGGGGGACCGCCGCCCCGGACCAGGAGGTGAATGCGGTCGGAGCTGCACCGTTTGCAACAGGCAGGCAGACGCCTGCACGATGGAGGAGTGAGTCCGGAAGCAGTCCCCGCCGCCCCGATGGACGCGGTCTTCAAGGCCCTCGCCGACCCGACCCGCCGGTCACTGCTCGACCGGCTGCGGGTGCGGGACGGGCAGACCCTGCGGGAGCTTTGCGAAGAGACGGCGATGGCCCGCCAGTCGGTGACCCAGCACCTGGACGTGCTGGTCGCGGCGCGGCTGATCACCGTGGTCCGCCGGGGCCGGGAACGGCTCCACTACCTCAACCCGGGACCGATCCACGAGATCGAGCAGCGGTGGATCGCCGACTTCGACCGCCCGCGGCTGGCCGTCCTCGGCGGGATCAGACAGCAGGCGGAGGAGGAGTACGCCATGAGCAACGAACCCGAGACCCGCGGATCCGAGACCCACGGATCCGAGACCCGTGAATCCGAGAGTCGTACGGCCGGGAGCCGTGAGGCCGAGTCCGGCACTGTTCCGGCCTACGTGTACGCCACCTACATCCGGGCCACCCCGGAACAGGTGTGGAAAGCGCTTACCGACGCCGATCTGACGGCCCGTTTCTGGGGTCACGCCAATGTCTCCGACTGGCAGGCCGGATCCACCTGGGAGCACCGCCGGACGGACGGCTCCGGGAAGGTCGACGTCACCGGACACGTGCTGGTGGCCGAGCCGCCGACCCGGCTGGTGCTGACCTTCGAGGACCGGCCGGACCTGTTCGTCGACGAGGCCGCCACCGTCACCTTCCTGATCGAGCCGTACCAGGACATCGTCCGGCTGACCGTCATCCACGAGAAGCTGCGCGACCGGGCCGCGCTGCAGGCGATCTCGCACGGCTGGCCGGCCGTCCTGGCGAACCTGAAGTCGCTGCTGGAGACGGGGGAGACCCTGCCGCAGGCCCCGTGGGAGATGGCCCCGCCCGACAACTGAGCGGCCCGGGAACCGAACGGCCCGGGCCGGGGCCTGCGCCGTCCGGCTGACGTGCGGCGGCGGCGCGGCCGGGTTGGGTGCGAGGGGTGCGGCGGATGCCCACGCTTGGGGCTCATGGGAGAGCGGACGGCGGCGAACGCGCAGGACGAGCGGGTGTCGGGGACGGCGTACACCAACCTGGTGGTCGCGACGCTGGGCTTCGGGCTGACGTTCTGGGCGTGGAACCTGATCGCCCCGCTGGCGGGCGAGTTCGACAAGACGCTGCACATGTCGTCGTTCGGGCAGTCGTTCCTGGTGGCCGTCCCGGTGATCGTCGGCTCGCTCGGCCGGGTCCCGGTCGGTGCGCTCACCGACCGGTACGGGGCCCGGCTGATGTTCCCGCTGATCTCGGCGCTGACCATCGTCCCGGTGCTGCTGATCATCCCGGCCCGGTCCTCGTACGGGGCGCTGCTGGTGGTCGGGTTCTTCCTCGGGCTGGGCGGCACCACCTTCGCGATCGGGGTGCCGCTGGTGAACTCCTGGTTCCCGCCGCACAAGCGCGGGCTGGGCCTCGGCGTGTTCGGGATGGGCATGGGCGGCGTCGCGCTGTCCGGCTACTTCACGCCGCGGCTGTGGAAGCACGGCCACGACCTGCCGTTCCTGGTGCTGGCCGTCGCGCTCGGCGTCTACACCGTGCTCGCTGCGCTGCTGCTGCGCGACCGCCCCGACCGGGCCGTGCCGACCGCCTCGCTGGCCACCCGGCTGGGCCGGGCCGGGCGGCTGCGGGTGACCTGGGAGCTGTCGGCGCTGTACGCGATCGGCTTCGGCGGCATCGTCGCGTTCGGCGTCTACCTGCCGACGTACCTGAAGACCTGGTACCACCTGTCGGCGACCGACGCGGGCACCAGGGCGGCCGGCTTCGCGCTGGTCACCGTGGTGTTCCGGCCGTTCGGCGGCTGGCTGTCGGACCGCGTCCACCCCGCCGTGGTCACCGGTTGGGCGCTCGCGCTGACCGCCGTCTTCGCCGTCGTCCAGGCGTTCGACCCGGCGCTCAGCCCGGTCGGGACGATCGCCTTCCTGCTGATGGCGGCCGGTCTCGGCACCACCAGCGGCTCGGTGTTCGCCCTGGTCTCGCAGGTCACGCCGGTCGACCGGGTCGGCTCCGTCACCGGCATCGTCGGCGCGATCGGCGGCCTCGGCGGCTTCGTCCCGCCGCTGGTCATGGGTGCCATCTACAGCGCCAAGGGCAGCTACTCGATCGGCTTCATGCTGCTCTCCGACCTCGCGCTGGCCGGCTCCGTCTACGCGGTGGGCCGGATGCGGAACATCCGGCCCACCTCCACCGCGTGACGGGCCCCGCCCGGTCGGGAACGGCCGGGCGAACCGTTACGCCTGCGCGCCCAGCAGTCGCTGAACCGCGGGCTCCAGGCCCGACAGGATGGTGTCGAACCGGCGGGTCGAGGTGGTGGAGTCCACCTGTAGGCGGCTGATCCGCAGCGGGTGGGCCGGCAGCCGGGGGCCCAGCCGGTGGTCGGAGAGGAAACCCAGCCGGTAGCCGAGCTGGCGCAGCACCGCGTCCGCCCGCTCGTCGAACCCGCCGTCCGGGTAGGCGAACGCCGACGGGGCCTCGCCCAGCCAGCGGGTCAGCGCCAGGTGCGCGCCCACGATCTCCGACTGCACCGTCGCCTCGTCGCACCGCCGCAGCGACGGGTGCCCCAGGGTGTGGTTGCCCACCGTGACGTCCGCCGCGCGCAGCGCCCGCAGGTCCTCCGGGTGCAGCTGCTCCTGGGCCGGCGGGCGGCGCGAGGCGGAGACCCGCAGCTCGGCCAGGCTGCGCCGGCGGTCCGGGTCCGGCATCGACTTGAGCAGCGCCAGCACCCGCGCCGGGTCCCCGCCGCCGGGCAGCAGCCGGGCCCGGCCGCCGTGCCGGGCCAGGAACGCCGCCTCGTGCCACCAGAACGGCTGCTCGGTGCCGACCACCTCGGCGATCACGAACGCCGCCGCCGGGATCCGGCGCGCCACCAGCTCCGGCAGCGCGTGCCGCAGCACGGTGCGGTCCGGGTCGTCGAAGGTCACCAGCACCGAACGGGGCGGCAGCGGCCGGCCCTCGGCCAGCGAACGCTCCACGTCCTGCACCGACACCGGGGTGGCCAGGCGTCGGAGCCGGTCGAGCTGGGCGCCGAACGAGCGTGGATCGGTGATGCCGTGATAGGCGAGGACGGCGAGCCGCTGCGCGGCCCGGGCCCGGAACAGCGGCTGGGCCGGGCTGAACCGCAGCCAGCTGCTGCGGTCCCGGGACTGCTCCGGCGTGGCGGCGGGCGCAGCGGCTGCGGGAGCGGCGGCAGGTTGGGGCGGGGCGCAGACGGCGGCGGCGGTGGTGACGTACGACACGGTTCCCCCCTCGGTCGCCGGCATGCGGCGTGGCGGTCCCGTCGGCAGGCGGAGCCCGGCCTCCGACCCCGGGGGCGGCGGCTCCGCTCCCGAGTGATCTAGCCCGCGACGGGTACTCCTTGCCCCGCTCGTCGGACGGCTCCTGGATCGCTCAATGTAGTGGAGACCATCGACGTGGCGGGATGGTTGTACGGCGGACGGCGAGAATTCGCGGCCACCTCCGAACGGCCGTCCGGAATCGTCCGAACGATGATCCGGAACGGCCCGGAACGGCCCGGAACGGCCCGGAACGGTTCGGAGCCGCGGTCGGTGCGGAGGCCGGCGCGGAGGTCGGCTCGGCGCGGAGGTCGGCTCGGCGCGGAGGTCGGTGCGGGGCTCGGAACGGCGGTCGGGAGAGTCGCCGGGGCGCCCCGAGGGGAGCCGTGCGCGCGGTGCCGGAGCGCATCGCGGCACCGCCGGCCAGAGTCGAAGGTCCGTGGCCCGCCGCCCGGGACCGGGTTACCGTGGAAGGCATGGCAGACACTCCCAGTGACGGCGTGGCTACGCGCTGGTCCACCGTGTTCGGCGGCTGCGCCCTGCGCCGTCACCCGCTGCTGCTGTCCCTGATCGGCGCGGCCTGTGTGGTGCTCGGCATCCTGGTCGCCGTGCTGGTCCCGGAGGGCGACGGCCCCGCCTGGGTGATGGCGGTGGCCGGCTGCCTGGCCACCGGAGTGCTGCTGCTCGTCCGGGTCGGCCTGGCGCTGCTGCGCCCCGGCAGCGGCACCGCGTCCTGAGGTCTGCGGGCCCCGGCCCGATGTCGTCTGCCGGGCGGTCCCCGGAGGGGCGCGAATCGGCCGGGCGGGCCGAAAACGTCCACCAAACGGACAGCGCCGGTCGGATCGGCTGATTTTCGACCTACCTGCGCACTTCTTTCACGTTTCCCCGGCACTCACGCCACACTTCCCCCTACTGTGAAACGCATCGCCCGCAACAGTCGCGGGCCGGGGGAGTTTTCAAGGTCCGGCGCGGGGGCGCCGCGGCCACATGGTCCGGTGCGGGGGCACCGCGAGGGGGACGTCATGGCGAGCACCGTCGTCGCCGCCACAGGCATCAGGACAAAGGTCAAACAGCAGCTGGCCCGCGCCGCCGGCCGCGTTCCCGGAGAGGGCGCCACCGTCCTCATCTACCACCGGGTCGGCGGCGGCACCGCCGACGAACTCGACCTCGCCACCGCCGACTTCACCGCCCAGGCCGACCTGCTCGCCGAACTCCCGCCCGGCCGCGTGGTCTCCCTGGACACCGCCGCCGACCGCCTCGACATCGGCCTGCGCACCCCCAGCACCGTCCTCACCTTCGACGACGGCTTCGCCGACACGTACGACACCGCCTGGCCGATCCTCCGGGAACGCGGCCTGCCGTTCACCGTCTACCTGGCCAGCGGCATGGTCGGCGGCCCGATGCGCTGGGAGGGCTCCACCGCCAAAGGTGCCCCCGCCACCGGGCTGAGCTGGGAACAACTGCGCGAGATGACCGGGTCCGGGCTGTGCACCGTCGCCAACCACACCCGCAGCCACGCCCGCCCCGCGCTGCTCACCACCGCTGAACTGGACGCCTGCGGCGACGACGTCGAGGAGCACCTCGGCACCCGCCCGCGCCACTTCGCCTACACCTGGGGCACGCCCGTCCCGCACATGGAGACCGCGCTGCGGGCCCGGTTCCGCACCAGCGCCACCGGCCGGGTCGGCCGCAACCTGCCCGGCGGCGACCCGGTCCGGCTGCACCGCGTACCGGTCCGCCGCACCGACCCGATCGACTTCTTCCGCGCCAAGCTGTACGGCCGGCTGATCCCCGAGCGCGCCTACGCCCGGATCGTCGCCACCGCGAAGGCGGTGGGCGCCCGTGCCTGAGCTGCGCCCGAAGGGCGACGGCGGACGGCCGCTGCGGGTCGCCCACCTGACCACCGTCGACATGTCGCTGCACCTGCTGCTGGCCACCGAACTCGCCGTCGATGTCGAAGCCGGCCTGGAGACCTACGGCCTCAGCGCCCCCGGCCCCTACCGGCAGCGGATCGAGCAACTCGGCGTCCAGTACCGGCCATTGCCCTCGCTCACCCGGGCCTGGCAGCCCGCCGCCGACCTCGCCGCCGCCCGCGAACTGCTCGCCGCGCTGCGCGAGATCCGGCCCGACGTGCTGCACACCCACAACCCGAAGACCGGCGTCCTCGGCCGCGTCCTCGGCCGACTCGCCCGGGTGCCGGTCGTCGTCAACACCTGCCACGGACTCTGGGCACAGGCCCACGACCCGCTCGCCAAACGGCTGTTGGTGCGCGGCGCCGAAGCGTTCGCCGCCCGGTTCTCGCACGCCGAGCTGTACCAGAACGCCGAGGACCACCGCACCCTCGCCCGCTGGGGCGTCCCCGCCCGGCGCGCCCGGGTCGTCGGCAACGGCGTCGACCTCGACCGCTTCCCCGCACCCGGCCCCGCCCGGGACGCGCTGCGCGCCGCCACCCGGGCCCAACTGGGCGTGCGCGACGACGAGTTGCTGGTCGGCGGAGTCGGCCGCCGGGTCGCCGAGAAAGGCATCCGCGAATACGCCGAAGCCGCCCGGGCACTGGCCGGCAAGGCCCGCTTCGTCTGGATCGGACCGGACGACCCCGACAAGCCCGACGCACTCCGCGCCGCCGAAGCCGGACTCGAATTCCTCGGCAGCCGCGACGACATGCCCGCCGTGTACGCCGCACTCGACGTGTTCGCCCTGCCCTCCTACCGGGAAGGCTTCTCGCGCTCCGGGATGGAGGCCGCCGCCAGCGGCCTGCCCATGGTGCTCAGCGACATCCGCGGCTGCCGCGAGATCGGGACGCACGACGAGCACCTACTGCTCACCCCCGCCGCCGACGCCGCCGCCCTCACCGGCGCACTCGACCGGCTCCTCACCGAGCCGGCCCTGCGGACCCGCCTGGGCACGGCCGCCCGCCGCCGCGCCCTCGACCAGTTCGACCAGCGCAACGTCGCCCGGATCTCCCTGGAGACCTACGCCGCCGTCGCCCGCAGACGCGGCCTGCCCTGGACCACCGACTGACCGGCGCCACCCGCACCGCAGCAGAGCACAGCGCAGCACAGCCGCAGCACTGCACAGCACCGCACTGCACAGCGCAGCCGCAGTACAGCCGTCGAGCAGAACGGCAGCAGAGCAGCACGGCAGTGGAACAGCACGACAGCACTGGCACCGCCTGCACCACCGTCATGCGCGCCAGCAGCCCGGCGTGCCCGCCACCCGCCCCGGCAGGGGTCCACAACACCACAACGCACCAACCCAGTTGGGGGAGAAATGAAGCGAGGGGGGGACCTCGCGGTCGCCGCGCTGGCCGGGATCGTCGCCGTCCCGATCGGCCTGGTGATCGCCCTGCTGATCCGCGCGACCATGGGCGGACCGGTGATCTTCCGGCAGACCCGCTCCGGCCGCCACGGCCAGGAGTTCCGCATTCTCAAGTTCCGCACCATGCGCGACAAACACCACGAGGACGAGCCCGACGCCCCGCGGATCACCCGCCTCGGCGCGCTGCTGCGCCGGACCAGCCTCGACGAACTCCCGCAACTGTGGAACGTCGTCCGCGGCGACATGGCCGTCATCGGCCCCCGCCCCACCCTGCCCGAACAGGTCGTCCACTACTCACCACGGCAACGCGGCCGCCTCGCGCTGCGCCCCGGCCTCACCGGCTGGGCACAGATCCGCGGCCGCAACTCCATCAGCTGGCCGGAACGGATCGAACTCGACCTCTGGTACATCGAACACCGCACCCTGCTGCTCGACCTGCGCATCCTGGCCGGCACCGCCCGGATGTTGCTGCGCCCCGCCGGCATCACCGCGGCCGGCGGCGTCAACCCGGGCTTCCCGATCCCCGCCGAGACTCCTGCCGCACCCGCCCCGCGGGTCGTGCTGCCGCGTCAGGCCACGGCGAGCTCGCCCCGACTGGCCCGGGAGGAACTGCCCGGCTGACGGAACGATTCGCCCAGGCAGGGCAGGGCAGGGCAGGGCAGGACAGAGCAGGGCAGGGCAGGACAAGGCAGGACAAGGCAGGCCACGGAACGCTACGGCAGCCCGGGCGGCAGCGGCTCACCCCGCGGCCGCCCGGGCTGCCGTAGGGTCCGGAGCCGACGGTGTGTCGGGCGCGGGGGAGAGGGAGAGTGCGACGGATGCTGTGGATCGCGGGTGCCGGTGGAGTCGGCCGGGAGGCGCTGGACGTGGCGATCGCGGCGGGTGTGCCGGTCGCCGGATTCCTGGACGACCGGTCGGCGGGTGAACGGGTGCGCGGGCTGCCCGTCCGCAAGCCCGATGAACTCCCGTCCGGCGCGCCGTACTTGATCGGCATCGCCGACCCGGCGGTGCGGGCCCGGCTGGCCCGCCTGCTGGATGCGGCGGGCGGCCGGCCCGCCACGCTGGTGCACCCGCGGGCGATCGTCGCGCCGGAGACCGAACTCGCCGACGGCTGCCTGGTGATGGGCGGCGCGCACATCTCCAGCAGCGTCACCCTCGGGCCGCACAGCCAGGTCCACTACAACGCCACCGTCGGCCACGATGCCCGCCTCGGCGCCCGCGTCACCGTCTACCCGGGCGCGAACGTCTCCGGCGCGGTGCTGCTGCACGACGACGTCACCGTCGGCTCGAACGCCGTCGTCCTCCAGGGCCGCACCGTCGGTCCCGCCGGGTTCGTCGGCGCCGGCGCCGTCGTGACCCGCGACGTCGCGGCGCACACCACTGTCGTCGGCTGCCCGGCCCGCCCGATGCCCCGTCCCGGAGCGGCGGCGGACAGGACATAGGCTCGGGGCCATGGGAATTCCTGTGTTTCTGGCCGAGCTGCGCGAAATCGTGGGGCACCGGCCGCTGTGGATGTCCGGGGTGGCCGTGGTGCCGGTGGACGACGAGGGACGGGTGCTGCTCGGGCGGCGGGCCGACAACGGACGGTGGTCACTGGTCGGCGGGATCATCGACCCGGGCGAGCAGCCGGCCGATGCGGCGGTGCGCGAGTGCCTGGAGGAGACGGGCGTGACGGTCCGGCCGGAGCTGCTCGTCTCGGTGAGCGTCTCGCCGGAGATCGACTACCCCAACGGGGACCGCGCCCAGTACCTGGAACTGACCTTCCGCTGCCGGCCGGTGGCGGGCGAGGCACGGGTGAACGACGACGAGTCGTTGGAGGTGGGCTGGTTCCACCCGGACGCGCTGCCCGAGCTGGACGCCTCCACGCGGGAACGGATCAAGCTGGCGCTGGCCGGAAACAGCGCGGCGCACTTCGAACTGAACGAGGTGTGAGCCGGCGCCCGGGGGCGCGGGACGGCGCCCCCGGGCGCGGCAGCTCGCGCGGGCGGCGGCTCAGCCGGTGCGGAACCACTCCGCGGTTCGGCGCAGGCCCTCCGGCAGCGGGACCGGCCGGACGTCGGGGAACAGCTCGCGCAGCCGGGAGTTGTCGGCCTGGGAGTCGCGTACGTCCCCCGGACGCGGGTCGACGTGCTCGGCGGCGACCGGCGCGCCCAGCGCCTCGCCCAGCAGGCCGATCAGCTCCAGCAGCGTGGTGCGGGTGCCGAACGCCAGGTTCACCGGCTCCGCGCTGACCACCCGGCGCAGCACCGCCTCGGCGAGCACCTGCGCGACCGTGCCGACGTAGGTGAAGTCGCGGCTCTGCAGCCCGTCCCCGTGCACCGTCACCGGCCGGCCCGCCAGCGCCGCGTCCAGGAACGCCGGGACGACGGCGGCGTACGCGTGGCCGGCGGGCTGGAGCGGGCCGAAGACGTTGAAGAACCGCAGCGGCAGCACGCCCAGGCCGTAGCAGTGGTGGTAGGCCCGCAGGTACGACTCGGCGGCGAGCTTGGAGACCGCGTACGGGCTCATCGGGGCCGTCCGCATCGACTCGCGCTTGGGCAGCTCGAGGTTGGCGCCGTACACCGACGAGGAGGACGCCGCCACCACGTACAGCCCGCCGGCCCGGCGGGCCGCCTCCAGCACCTCCAGCGTGCCGGTGGCGTTCGCGCGGTGGCTGGCCAGCGGCGCGGCCACCGAACGCGGCACCGAGGGCAGCGCCGCCAGGTGCACCACCGCGTCCGCCCCGGCGAACGCCGCGTCCAGCAGCTCCGGATCGAGGATGGTGCCCTCGAACAGCGCGGCGTCCACCCCCGCCAGGTTGGCCTTGCTCCCGGTGGACAGGTCGTCCACCACCCGGACCTCGGAGATCTCCTGGCGGGCCGTCAGTTCCCTTGCCAGGTTGGCCCCGATGAATCCGGCCCCGCCGGTGATCACCACTCGCATCGCCGCATACCGCCCCTCCGACGAGCCCGGGGTTCCCCCACCGGGCCGATGTGCCGACTCTAGTGGCGCACCCTTGCCCATCGGGCCGAAAACCGATCAGTCGTACCCAAACCGTCCCATCGGCCACATCCCGTACGACGACCGGCGGACCACCCCCTCATCGCTTCGTCCGACGTCCGCTCTCCTCCGCCGCGTCCAGCACCGCCGCCAGGTCTCCGCCGGCCGTCGCGGTCGCCACCGCCGCCACCGCGCCCTCCACGAACGGGGCGTCCGCGAACCGCACCGGGAACGGCAGGCCGTGCTCGTCGGCGTCGGTCAGCAGTGCCAGCACCGTCTCCACCGCGCCGTCCAGGTCGCACAGCACCGCCACCCCGTGGCCCTGGTCGACCCGGCGGGCCGCCGTCGCCACCAGCACCGCGCTGGTGCCCAGGCCGTCCGCGATCGAGCCGCCGGTCGCCACCACCGGCGCCGGATCGTCCGACTCCGCCACCGCCAGGGCCAGCGCCCGCACCGCGTCCGCCACCTCGTGGCTGTGCGAGACCAGCACCACCCCCACCCGGCCGTGCCCGGTGGGCCGCGACGGACGGGGCACCGTCGGCGCCGGGGCGGTCAGGGTGCCGGTGGCGGTGCCCGCCGGCGGGGCGGACGGCGCGGTGGTGATCGGGATGACGTCGGCGCGGCTGCCGTCCCGCTGGTCCATCGGCTGCTCCCCGGTGCGTGGCTGACTGATCGTCACCCATCCCTACCTCGAACGGACCTCGGCGGCCCGCCTTTAGCACAGGTGTCGGCCGGACACGGCCGGATCGGACCATCTCCACCACCCGCGGGGCAGACCCGGCGCGATCCGCCGACCCCGCGGCCCGCGCTCGTTAGGCTGGCCGCGCGGCACACAGGGTGCAGTGGCGGAGGGAGCGCGCAATGGCGGCACAGGCGGCGGACCGGCGCAAGATCGAGCTGGATGTGAGCGGAGCCGAGTGGCAGTCCGCGGGCGACGACCCGGACGGCGTGCAGATCGCCTTCGTCGACGGCTACATCGCGATGCGCAACGGCGCGGAACCGGACGGGCCGGCGCTGATCTTCACCCCCGCCGAATGGCGGGCCTTCGTGCTCGGCGCACGGGACGGCGAGTTCGACCCGAACCGGCAGCCGGAGGCCTGAAACCGGCAGTCGGGAGGCCCGGAACCGGCAGTCGGAGCCCTGGAACCGGCACTTCAGGCCGAATCCCCACCCCTCGGTGTCGAATTCGGCCGCACGCAGGTGGGTTTCGGCCGTTTCGCAGGTGACCGGTACGCCCGGACTGCCCTGATCCGCACCTGGCGAAACCGCTCGGAAAGGTGACGAGCGGGCATACTCCCAGGTTACAAAAGAGTTCTGATGGGCCGAAACTTGTTGACTGTCCGACAAGCCTGCCAGAGAGTATGAGCAGGCAGACGCCGTGCCGACCGCCCCCACGCGGTCTGGCACGGCGCCCGCTTGTGCTGCCCGTCACCGGCGCCGATGACGGGCCCTCCCACCCTTGACCGCACAGAGTGCGGCTGCCGTCGCGACGGGAGCGAGCCCGATCGGGAAGAGCTACTCCCCGACAGGGCCTGAACCCGGACCCCGCACGCCCCCACGCGGCGGTGATCCGGGCAAGGTCCGCGAACGCGACGGCAAAAGGGCCCCGCGGACCTGGCTCGGTGTTCCATATGGCTTTTTGTGTGCTGCTCGACCGGCCGTCCACCGATCAGCGGCTGCCGCGTCGTCCGCAGGCTGCCGCAGTGGTGAAGACCATTGAATCAGCAAATGGTGCTTGTGAGTTCACACAATCAGAGTTCACACGACCGCGTACGCAGTGAGGGAACGCGCGCACGGCGCGCTGCGACAAGCCGCGCCCAATGGATCTCGCCCGGGGCGGCCGTCGTGCTGAACCGAACGTAGCCCGGACGGTTGCTCAGAGTCAACATTGGTCCCTGAGCGTAGATCCCGGCCTGATCGCGGACCCACTCACCGGCCCCGGCCCACCGGGCACGTACGATGGGCCCATGTCATTTCTCCGCCGTCGCTCCGGACAGCCCGCCGGCCCGGACTTCGACGTCCTGGCAATGGATCCGGGCGACTGGCCCGGCCTGTTCGGCGCCATGATCATGGCCGCCCCGGACGGCTCCTGCCAAGGCATTTTCCTGCGCTACGACCTGCTCGGCGGTCGCGGCCCGGCCATGCTGATCGGCAACGTCCCGCAGGGCTCGCCCGCCCGCGACAGCGAGGACGGCGTGCCGTTCGAGGTCCGCCAGCTGCTCGCCGCCCTGGAGAACGACGAGCCGGTGGAATTCGTCTCCGCCGAGGACTTTCCGGTCATGCTCGGCGACGACCTGCTGATCGTCCGGAAGGTCAAGGTCAGCGAAGGACGCCTGTACTGCTCCCAGTTCGGGCGCAGCGACGACGTCCAGGTCACCATCGCCTCCTGGGACCGACCGATTTCGGACGACCTCTACCAACTCCTGAAGCCGCTTCCGGCGGAGATGTTCCAGCAGGACTAGCGGTCATGCCCCGGCCACTGCTGCTCACCCGCCGCCTGCACGTGGACCTCCGGCGCACCTCCGGCGCGGCCTGTCCGGCGTCCTGACCCACCTCGAGTCCAGGACCGCCCGACCGACCACGCCCGCCCCGCCCGGAGGACCGCCGCCATGCCCCGCACCCCCGCGCACACCCCTGCCGCCGCCGCACCCGTCGTCGAGCGGGACCTCAAACCGGCCACCGCCCTCGACCGGCTGCCCCGGGTGGTCGACCTGCTCGCCGCCCGCGCCGCCGAACACGACCGCGACGGCACCTTCCCGTACCAGGGCGTCGAAGCCGTCCACGAAGCCGGACTGCTCACCCTGACGATCGGTCAGCGCTACGGCGGCCCCGGCGCCGGACTCGCCGACACCGTCCAGGTGCTCGCCCGACTCGGCCGCGGCGACGCCTCCGTCGCCCTGCTCACCGCCAACACCCTGCTGCACCACGCCGAACAGGCCCGCACCGCGCCCTGGCCCGCCGCGCTCTACCGGCGGCTGCTCACCGAATCCCGCCGCGGCCCCGCCCTGGTCGGCACCCTGCGGGCCCGACCCGGCCGGCCGCCCGCCGTCACCGCGCACTGGCACGGCGACGCCTGGCAGCTCACCGGTCGCGCCGCGCACTGCCCCGGCGCCGAAGCACTCGCCTGGCTCGCCGTCGAGGCCCGCACCGAGGAACAGCTGCCCCGCACCGGCTGGTTCCTGGTCCGCGCCGACAGCCCCGGACTTGAGATAGACCCCGCCGCCGACCAGCTCGGCCTGCGCGCCGCCGCCGGCCACGACGTCCTGCTGGACGGCGCCCGGGTCGGCACCGACGCCGCCCTGCTGCCCCGCACCCCGGCCCCGGCGGCCCACCCGCTCACCGCCGCCTGGCGTCAACTCGCCGTCACCGCCGTCCTGCTGGGCACCGCCAGGGCCGCCCTCGACTGGTCCGCCGAACGCCTGCGCGGCAGCACCGCACACCGCCGCCCGGTCGGCGAACTCGACGCCCGGCTCACCGGCGCCGAGGAACTCGTGCACGGCCTCGCCGCCCGCACCGACGCCGACCCGGCCGCCGCCGAACGCGCCCCCACCGTCCAGCTGCTGGCGGCCCGCACCGCCGCCGACACCGTCCAGCAGGCCCTCACCCTCGCGGGCAGCGCCGGCCTCGACCGCCGCCACCCGCTGGAGCGCCACCTGCGCGACACCCTCAGCCTGCGCACCCAGCTGCCTGCCGAGGACGCCGTCCTGGACGCCCTCGGCCAAGCCCTGCTCGGAAACTGACCCGCAGTCAGCGAGTGCCGACCGCCGCGCGGACCGCGCGGCGAGCCAACGACGCATCGTCGTACAGCCGACGGATCATGATCCGCTGCTCCTCGCCCGCCCCCGGCAGGTCGTGGATGCGCAGCTCCCGCATCAGCACCAGCGTCAGGTTGACCAGGAACGCGTCCCGGGCCAGCGTGCCGCCGGACTGGGCGAGTTGGCTGATCTGGCGGCGCGCCGCGGTGTCGCCGGAGAGCACGCTCCAGAGCACCGCCAGGTCGTAGCCGGGCAGGTACCAGCCCGCCTGCTCCCAGTCGAGCAGCACCGGGCCGGACGGCGCCAGCAGCACGTTGCCGAGCAGCGCGTCGCCGTGGCAGAGCTGCCGCGGCATCGTCGACAGGCCGTGCAGCAGGGTGCGCAGGTCGCCCGCGTCCCGGTCGGTCAGCAGGCCCAGCGAGTGGAACCGGGCGATCTCGGTCTGGTAGTCGAGCGGCTGGTCGAACACGTCCGTCGGCGGGCGCCACAGGTTCAGCGTGCGCACCGCGCCGAGCACCGCCCGCACCTCGCCGGGGGTCGGCGCGTTCGCCGGGTGCCGCTCACGGGCCGCCGGCCGGCCCGGCACCCGCTCCAGCACCAGCACGCAGCGGTCGTGGTCGGCCGCCACCAGGCGCGGCATCCGCACCGGCGGACGGTGCCGCACGAACGCCCGGTACACCGCCACCTCGTGGTGGAACCGGTCCACCAGCTGCGCCGCCTGCGGACCGCGCAGCGCCGCCGGCGCCAGGCACTTGGCCACCACCGGGGCCCGGCCGATGGTGCCCGCGATCAGGATGTGCCGGCTGCCCTCCCGCAGCACCTGCCGGGGGAGGAACGCGGGACATATCCGCGCGACATTGGCGAGCACCGCACGCACCGCCGGGGTCTGCAGCGCGGCCGGATCCACCCGGTCCACGAACGCCTCCGCGCCCCGCCCCGGCATCGGACGGCCGAACCGGCCCGCCTGCTCCGGCATCGGACGGGTCACCAGGGTGGTGCGCCCACGGGGGTCGCGCAGCTCCACGGCGCGCTGCGCGGGGCGGCCCGCGCCGGCGGTCGGGGGGCGCAGACCGGGGCGTGGAGGGCGCGCGGCCACGCCGTCCACCCCGATCGGGGCGGGCGGGCGAGTACCGGTGCTGGCTGTGGAGTACATGGGCGGGTGAGGGTCCTTCCTAGACCGGCGGCAAAGCTTCACGGGGCCCGGGCAGGCTGGGATCGGGCCGCCGGGTGGGGCGCGGGCACCGGGCGCGGAGCCGGCCCGCCGAACCGTCCGCACCCTGGGGAAATGCGTCCGATCCGACCGTCCGTGCCCTGCCCCGGGCCACCGCGCCACCCGGTCGCGCCACCCCCTGAACCACTCGCTGCGGAACGATTCCTGACGGGCCGTCGGGTCGACATCCGGGCCGGTCGGGAGCCGTTCCGACGCGAAGTCGGGGTGGCGCATACCTACCTGACACCCGATCGGCACTGGCACACCACATAGCGCACCCTGGCGAACCCTGGCGAATGGTCGCTTGGCATGTGACAGAACGACTAGGGTCGAGTCAGCCGAGGAACCTGGGGGCTCAGTTGAGCAGGGGGCCGAACAGCAGATTGGCCGACCATTTCGCGCTGACCGGCTGGTCCAAGGGCGAACTGGCAAGGCTGGTCAACCGGCGGGGTGCCGCACTGGGCGAGCAGCAGCTGTCCACCGACACCTCCCGGGTCCGGCGCTGGATCGAGCAGGGGGAGATCCCCCGCGACCCGGTGCCGACGGTGCTGGCGGCCGTGTTCAGCGAGCGGCTCGGCCGTGTCGTCACCACCGAGGACTTAGGTCTCGAACGGCACCGACCCGCCAGGTCCGACAGCACGGCAGTACCGCCGCCGGAGCCCGGGGCGCCGGACCGGACGGCCGCGGTCCTCGCCGAGTTCACGGGAATGGACCTCATGCTGAACAGACGCGGACTGGTCGGCGCCTCCGCAGCCCTCGCGGCGGGCGCGGTGATCACCGACAACCTGCACGACTGGCTCACCGGCGGGGCGCCCGCCGAAACCGCCGCCCGACCCGGCCCCGGCCGCCTCCCGGCCCGGGGCGCCCCCGCCCTGCTGACCGACGAACCCGGCCCGGTCGGCCAGGACGAGGTCGCCGCCCTCGAACGCTCGGTCGAGGTGTTCCGGGCCTGGGACGCCTCCCGCGGCGGCGGCCTCCAGCGCAAGGCCGTGGTCGGCCAACTCAACGAGGTCGGCGGACTGCTCGCGCACAGCCACCCCGCCGCCCTGGAACGCCGACTCTGGACGGTCGCCGCCAACCTCGCCGTGCTGGCCGGCTGGATGTCCCACGACGTCGGTCTCGAACCCACCGCCCAGCGCTACTTCACGCTCGCCGCGCAGGCCGCCCGGGAGGCCGGCGACCGCCCCCGGGCCGCCGAGGCCGTCTCCCGCGCCGCCCGGCAGATGCTTCACCTCGGCCGCGCCGACGAGGCCCTCGAACTCATGCAGCTGGCCCGGTCCGGCACCCGCCCCGCCGACGGCGCACTTCCCCGCACGCGCGCCATGCTGTGCACCGTCGAAGCCTGGGCGCAGGCCTCGCTCGGCCGCTCCGACGCCACCCGCCGGGCGCTCGGCGAGGCCGAACACCTCTTCGTCCAGGACACCGACCGGCCCACCCCCGCCTGGATGCAACTGTTCGACGAGGCCGAACTGCACGGAATGCAGGCCCTGGTCCACCGCACCCTCGCCGAACACGACGCCCGCGCCGCCCCGTTGGCCGCCCACCACGCCCACCAGGCCATCCGGCTCCGGCAGCGGAGCGGCCGGGAACGCTCCGCCCTGCTCGACCGGATCACCCTCGCCTCGGTGCACTGGATCGCCGACGAACCGGACGCGGCCGTGGCGCAGACCGACCTGGTCCTCGCCTCGATCGACCAGACCTCCTCCAAGCGCACCTGGGACCGGCTGCGCGCCACCGACCGGCTCTCCGCCCGCCACCGGGGCCGGCCCGCCGTCGCCGAGCTGCGCGAACGCATCCGCGCCGCACTGCCCGCCCCCCGCGCGCCCCGGCCGATCTGAGCGGCAAGCGGCCGGTCGGCAGGCGGGCAGGCAGGCAGGCGGGCGTGGCGCGCGGACAGCGGCGCACGGTCGGACCGCCGCCGGCCAGGGGCAGCAGCCCAGCAGGCCCGGGGCAGCAGCCCCGCCGGCGGGCGCGCGACCGTCCGGAACCGGTCGATCCGGTACGGACGGACCGGTTCCACGCGCCCGCACCTGCGGGAATCCGTTGCCCTGTGTGCGGATCGGCCACCCAGGCGGTAACCTTCGGTGTTTCCGGCGCCCGGGCGCCTGAGCTGTGCCAACCGACCCCGGCGACGGAAATCCCGTTGCCACGACGACCGCCGCAACGGATGCTGACCTCATGTTCGAGCCAGTGATAGCGCCCAGCGCCAGCCTCCTCGGCCTCCTTCAGCGAGGCCGCGGAGACGGGCAGCTGCATGCGTTGGCCGCAGACCGCGACGAGGCGATCGCCGCCGTCGAGAGCTGCGTGACCAACGACCCCCGCGCCGACTGGCAGGTCGAGAACCGCTCCTTGTACTACGCGCGGCTCTACATGGAGTTGGAGGCCCCCCTCACCGGCCTCGAACTCCACCTCACCTCCCCCGAGGACGCCACCGACACCGACGAGGCCCGCACCGGCCTCGCCCTGGCCGTACTCGGCCACCTCGCCGGCTACGGCCGCCGCGACGCCCTCGACCTGCTGCGCGCCTACACCACCACCGGGGCCAACTGGGCCTGGGCCCTCGACGAGCTCGCCCTGCGCGACACCGACGAGGCCCTGCTCGCCCTCGCCCCGGCCGTCCTCGGCCGGTTCCCGGCCGACCCGGAGGGCGACGCCGAACTGCGCGAAGCCATCCGCGCCGCGTACGAGCCGAGGGTGTGGCGCCTGTGGGCCGTCCACCACCCGCGGGTCGCCGCCGCGAGCGAGCAGTCGCCGTTCGACCTGTGGCAGCGACAGCTCAACCGCCAAGGCGTCACGCCCGGTTGGTCCACCGCCGACGTGCTCGCCTGGGCCGACCAGGGCGAGGGCCGCGAGCCCGGCGCCCTCGGCCGGCGCGCCGCCGCGGCCGCCCGCTGCCTGACCGCCGTGGTCCGCCCCGAGGACGCGCCGCTGCTGCACCGGGCCGCCGAGCGCGGCCCGGCCGGCGCCCGCTGTGCCGCCCTGCGGTACCTCGTCGAACAGCGCGACCCGGCCGCCGCCGAGCACATCGAGGGCGCCGCCGCCGACCTGGACCACCGGATCGTCGCCACGGCCCTGGAGCTGCTCGGCCGGATGCGAGGTCCCGAGGCGCTCGCGCACGCCCGCCGCTGGGCCGACCCGGCCACCGGCAGTGCCGACAGCGCCCTCGGCCAGGCCGCCGTCCGCCTCCTCGCCGACGCCGGCGAAACCTGCGACGCCCCGCTGGTGGTCGCCGCACTCCATCAATGGATCTCACTGAACGGTGTCGACGGCACCGGCCTCGGCAGCCTCGTCGACGGCATCGGCAGACTGCGCGCACACGCCGCGGTCCCGGCCCTGCGGCACGTCTACGGCGAAGCGGCCTCCTCCGAGCTGCGCGGCCGGGCCGCCCAGGCGCTGGCCGTCACCGACCCGTACTTCGGGGAGGGCCCCGCGGTCGAGTGCCTGTGGGACTGCGAGGAATCCACCCGGGAGCTCGCCGCCACCCACGTCACCACCACCGGCGACGCCCGCGTCCTCGAACGCCTGCGCCGGCTGGCCGCCGACCCCGCCGAGGAAGCCGAAGTCCATGCGGCCGTTCGCGGCCGTCTGACGGCCCGCGACCGGTAGAGTCGCGTCCATGCAGCGACCGCGAGCGTCTCGCCACGTCCTGACCGCCCTCCTCAGCCTGGGGCTGGTCCTCGGAGCGGCCGGCACCGCCGCCGCGCACGTCGAGGTCAACTCCTCGACGGCGCAGGCGCTCGCCGTCGATGCCACTGTCACCTTCTCCGCCGAGGGCGAGTCCTCCACGGCGGGCATCACCGATGTCAAGGTCACGCTGCCCGCCGGGCTCGCCCCCGCCGACATCACCCCGGACAAGACCCCCGACGGCTGGGCCTTCACCCCCACCGCCGACGGCTGGACGATCGCCGGCCCGGCCCTCGCGCCCGGCGCGCCCGCCGAGTACAGCGTGAAGGTCCGTCAACTCCCGTCCACCTCCTCGGTGGTCTTCAAGACCCTGGTCGACTACTCCGACGGCCACACCGACCGGTGGATCGAACTCCCGCAGGGCGACGCCAAGCCCGAACACCCCGCGCCCGCCCTCGCCCTGCGCCCGGCCGCGGCCGGAGCCACCGCCCTTCCCGCCGCCGCGGCGCCCTCGACCCCGGCCCCCGCCGCCACGGCGTCGGTCTCCGCCAGCGTGACGGCCTCGCCGCCGCCGTCGGCCGCCGCCACCGACACGACCGCGAAGTCCGACGACGGCGAGAGCACCACCACGATCGTCCTCGGCGCCCTCGTCGCCGTCGCCGTGCTCGGCACCGTGATCGCCCTGCTGGTGCGCCGCCGCTCCGGCCGCTCGGGGCGGTCCGGCCGCTAGGCGCCGAGGCGCTGTTGTCGCAGGCGGCTGCCGGGGCACCGCAGGCGACCGTCCTCGGCGTGCTGTCTCCGTCGCGGCCCGCCGGCCGGGTGCGTGCTTCGGTGGCGATCCGTCAGGCGGTGGCCGGTGTGCCGTGGGGGAGGGCGCGGACGGACGGGGCGAGCAGGGGGAGCAGGGCGAGGGCGGCCTGGGTGAGGGTGACGGCGGTGCCGACGGTGTGCGGGCCGTAGTGGGCGGCGAGCGGGCCGCAGGCCAACTGGCCCAGGGGGATGGCGAGGTACGAGAAGACCTCGGCGTGCGCGGAGACCCGGGACAGCACGTCGGACGGCAGGTGTTCCTGCAGCGAGGTGTCCCAGGCGGTGCCGGCGAGGCCGCTGCCCAGGCCGGCGGTGAGGGCGGCGGCGAGCAGCCACGGGGCGGGCGCGTGCAGGCCGAGCGCGAGCAGCGGCAACGGCAGTGTCAGGTTGGCGAGTTGGCCGGCGGCCAGCAGGCGGGGGAGTGCGAGCCGGTAGAGGACGGCGCCCGCCAGCAGCAGGCCGGCGCCCCGGGCGCCGAGCAGGGCGCCCCAGAGGGCCGGGCCGGAGAGCTGCGGGCCGAGGATCTGCCAGGGGCCGGTGAGCAGCAGGTTGGTCGCGCAGTACGACCAGGTGGTCCACCAGATCCAGCGGGTGTGCCGGAACACCGCCCACCCCTGGCGCAACTCGGGCAGCAGGGCGGCCCGTTGGCTGCGGATCCGGCCGGCGGGCAGGCGGGCCAGGCAGAGCGCGGCCGGCAGGTAGCTGAGTGCGTCGCCGGCCACCGCCCAGCCGGGGCCCGCGCTCGCCACCAGCAGTCCGGCCAGCGCCGGGCCGAACACCTTGCTGCCGTTCGCGGCCATGCCCAACAGTGCGTTCGCGGGGCGCAGTTGTTCGCGCGGGACGAGTTCGGGCAGGACGCCGACCAGCGCGGGCGAGGTGAACGCGGTGAGCACGCCGTTGAGGAACTCCAGGGCGGCGATCGGGCCGAGCGCGTAGTGGCCGGTCAGCAGCAGGGCCGCGACCGTGCCCTGGGTGAGGCCGGCCCCGAGGTGGGTGGTGAGCAGGACGGTGCGGCGCGGCAGGCGGTCGGCGATCGCGCCGCCCAGTAGCAGGAACGCCAGCATGGGGAGGGTCCGCAGGGCGAGCACGACGCCCAGGTCGGCGGCCCGGCCGGAGCCGTCGAGCACCGCGAAGGCCAGTGCCACGGGTGCCATCGCGCTGCCGAGCAGGGAGATCGCGCGGCCGGTGAAGAACCAGCGGAAACCGGAGAGGTGAAGGAGTGGTGGAAGCACCCGCAGAGTGTGCGAGGGCGCACCGCCGGGGTTCTATCGTTTCGCCGTTCACCGAAACCTGGGGGAGGGCACGTACTGCCATGGTGTTGCTGCGGTTGGATTCGTTGGCGCTGTCGCGCTCCAGGTTCGCCCTGTCGCCGTTCGCCGAGACGCTCGCCACGATCGTCCAACTCGCCCGTCCCGCCGCCGATTCGTGGCATCCGCAGTGGCACGCCCGGCATCGGGTGGAGTTCCTTGCGCGGCTCCGGGCGGATCCGTACGCGCGGGGGCTGGTCGGGCTGATCTCGGCCACCAAGTATCTGCCGGACCATCTGGTGCTGCCGCCGGGCGGCGGGATGGAGACCACCCTGGAGTCCGAACTCGCCGCGGTGGCGCGGGTGTCGGACGAGACGGTGCGGGAGGGGCTGCGGGTGTCGCTGGCGCACAGCTGGGACGACCGGCAGCAGCTCGACTGGTGCACCGGCCGCGACCACGCGGCGCGGGCCGCCGAACTGTTCCGGGCGGTGTGGGACACCCACGTGGCCGCCGACTGGCCGGCCCGGCGGGCCGTTCTGCAACGCGACGTCACCCACCGGGCCGGGCTGCTGGCCGCGCACGGCTGGCCGCGGGCCCTGCACCTGATGAGCCGCCGTACCGCGTGGGTCGGTGTGGACGCCATTCGGTTCAGCGACCGGCCGGGCCCGGACCGGGTGGTCGGGGCGGACGGCATGCTGTTCGTCCCGGTCAGCGCGCGTCGCAGCTCCTGGCTCTGCCACGGCCCCGGCCTGCCGCACGCCCTGGTCTACCCGGCCCGGGCCACCGGCGTCCCCGGCCCCGCACCCGGCGGCGACCGCGCCCTGGCCCGACTGGTCGGCGCCGGCCGTGCGGTGATCCTCCGCCACCTCGACGTCCCCGCCACCACCAGCGAACTCGCCGCCCTGATGAACCAGTCCGTCGGCACCGTCGGCGGCCACCTCGCCGTCCTGCGCGACTCCGGCCTCGTCGACCGCACCCGCCTGGGCCGCCGCGTCCTCTACCACCGCACCCCGCTGGGCGACCACCTCACCGACGGCCCGTCACCCGAGATGTGACTGATCGTCAAATTCGGCTCTCTCCCGGCGGGCGAGGTGGGCGACCAGCAGGTGTTCCTTGCGGAGCAGCCGTTCTCGCTCCTCGGCGGGCAGCTCGGCGAGCGCGTCCGTCAGTGCCCGCTCGCGCGGGACGACGCCCAGGAAGGTGCTGTACGTCCGGCAGGCGGCGCACCAGCTGATGCCGACGCAGCGTTCGTAGCCGGACGACTCGGGCGGGTGGAGCCGGTACAGGTACCGACGGATCGGGCCGTCGCAGTCGGTGCAGGTGCCTGTGCCGCCCACGCTCTGGACTTTGAGCCAGTAGGGGCGGCGGGCTTTCGGTGCTCTTCACGTCGTCATGGCGGGCATCTTCGCGCACGTTCCGGATGCCCGCCACCGATTTGATCGTGCGTCAGGCGACGCAGAACTCGTTGCCCTCGGGGTCGAGCATGATCCACCAGTGGCCGATCGGGCCCTGGTCGTGCTCCTTGACGCGGGTGGCGCCGAGAGACTCCAGGCGGGCGACGGTGGCGTCGAGCCGGCCGTCGGAGTGGATGTCCAGGTGCAGGCGGTTCTTGCCGGCCCTGGGCTCGGGGACGTCCTGGAACAGGATGCGGCGGCCCTTGCCGATGCCGGACGCCGGGTCGTACGGGTCGTCGGGGTGGCGGACGGCCGCGTAGCCGCGGAACTCCTTGCGGCCGTCCGGGCGTTCGAGCACGGCGGCGGCCGGGAGGCGGCCGTCGGCGAGCAGCGAGTCGATCAGCGCGGTGGGGTCCTCGACCTCGTACTCGAGGGCGGCGGCCCAGAACTCGGCGATGGCGGAGGCGTTGGCGCTGTCCACGACCAGTTTCCAAGCGAGTGTCATGGCACCGGATCTAATCGCACACCAGATCGAATAACAAAGTGTGCTGGTGGGGCGGCGTGTCGCGGCGGGCCCCGAACGCCGGCCGGAGCGAACGAAAAGGGGCGGGCCGCCCGGGGTTCCGGGGCCCGCCCCTGTCGGAGGGGTGAGGGGGCGTCAGTGCACCGAGCCGGCGTCAGTGCACCGAGCCCGCGTCCGGGGCGAGGACGCCCGCGGTGACCAGGCCGATGATGGTGAGGCCGAGGAGGACGCGGTAGATCACGAACGGCATGAAGCTGTTGTGGGAGATGTACTTCAGGAACCAGGCGATGGCCGCGTAGCCGACGGCGAAGGCGATCAGGGTGGCCACGACGGTCGGGCCCCAGGCGGGAGCCGGGCCCTCGCCGATCTTCAGGAGTTCGAGGCAGCCGGACGCCAGGACGGCGGGGATGGCGAGCAGGAACGAGTAGCGGGCGGCGGCCTCGCGGCTGTAGCCGAGGAAGAGGCCCGCGCTGATGGTGCCGCCGGAGCGGGAGACGCCCGGGATCAGCGCCAGGGACTGGGCCGCGCCGTAGATCAGGGCGTGCGGGAAGGTCAGCGAGCTGATCGGGCGGGCGTTGCGGACGGCGCGCGAGCGGTCGGCGACGGCGAGGATCAGGCCGAACACGATCAGCGTGGTGCCGATCAGACGGAGGTCGCGCAGGGTGGTCTCGATGGTGTCCTGGAACAGCTTGCCGATGATGCCGATCGGCAGCGTGCCGACGATCACGTACCAGCCGAGCTTCGCGTTCTGGTCGCGCCGCCACTCGGACTTGAACAGCGACAGCGTCCACGCCTTGATGATCGCGCCGATGTCGCGGCGGAAGTAGATCAGCACCGCGGTCTCGGTGCCCAGCTGCGTCACCGCCGTGAACGCCGCACCCGGGTCGTCCCAGCCGGCGAGGGCGGAGAACACCCGCAGGTGCGCACTGGAGGAGACCGGCAGGAACTCGGTCAGGCCCTGCACCAGGCCGAGTACGGCCCCATGGAACCAGTCGATCACCGGACAACCCCCGCGGATATCGCTCGGTGGTTCAGCATGGCGTCAGTCCTGTTCGCTCGTGGGGTGGTCCGGCAGCGGCTCGGGGGCTCGGTCCGGCGTGGCCGCATGATAGGGGCTTCAGATGTCGCGGAGTTCACAATCAGGCATACAGGAATATCCCCTGCATTCCGGGCGGTGGGGGCGGGAGATCGGGAAACCGGCCAACCTCCTCTCCCGGAACGGAAATTCGGCGATTCGGACGCTTGATTGCGCATCCCGCCGCCGGGCAGAATGCTCCGCGACACGGGGGGAACGAATGGTCTGGACAACTCGCCGCGCCCTGGGCGTCGCCCTGGCCGCCCTGCTGCTCACCGGCGCGACCGGCTGCACGCCGGGATCCAGCCGGCACCACCTGGTCATCCTCACGGACGAGAAGGACACCCTCGCCGACCGGCCCGTCCACCTGATACTGGCCGGTCTGCGCCAGGGCCAGGAAGTGACCGTCACTGCCGAGGCCGAGGACGTGACGGGCATCGAGTGGAAGTCCACGGGCGTCTACCGTGCGGACGGCAACGGCAACGTCGGCCTCGACCGGGACGCGCCGATCAGCGGCTCCTACCACCGGGCGGACGGGATGGGCCTGTTCTGGTCGATGCTGCCGACCGACAACCGCACCGACACGATGTTCATCCCGCCGTCCTCGCCCTCCACCGGCACCGACTTCTCGATCCGCGTCACCGCCACCGCCGACGGCCTGGAACCCGCTGAGCACACCGTGGTCCGCCGCTGGACGGCCGACGGCGTCACCCGCGCCGCGCTGAACGTCGCCGCCGACCACGTGCGCGGCACCCTCTACCTGCCGCCCGCCGGGACACCCGCCAAATCCCCCGTCCTGCTGTTCGGCGGCTCCGAGGGCGGCAACTCGGGGGACAGCGCCGCCGCGCTGCTCGCCTCGCACGGCCACCCCGCGATGTCCGTCGCCTACTTCGGCCTGCCCGGCCTGCCGTCCACCCTGCAGAACGTCCCCGTCGAGTACGCCGTCGGCGCGGCCCGGCTGCTCGCCGAACGGACCGGCGCCACCGCGGCGAACGGCGGCATCGCCGTCGAGGGCACCTCCCGCGGCAGCGAACTCGCCCTGCTGCTCGCCGCCCAACTGCCCGACCTGGTCCGGCGGGTGATGGTGTACGCGCCGTCGGCCGAGGTCAACGGCGGTCTGCCGGACGGGATGGCGTGGACCGAGAACGGGACGCCCGTGCCGACCGGGCCGATCGCGTTGGACGGGATCCCCGCGTCCATCCTGGCGGTCGCCGGCGAGAGCGACCGGCTCTGGCCGTCGCCGCGCTGGGCCCGCCAGATCGGCACCCCGACCGCCGCCAGGCCGAACCGGCAGGCCGTGCTCTACCCTGGCGCCGGACATGTGGTCGGCGGCTTCCCCTACCTGCCGTGCGGGGGCACCGGGGCCGAAATCGGAGCCGGCACCGCGGCCGAAACCCTGCTCGGCAAGCCGCTCGAACTGGGCGGCGACGCCGCCGCGAACGAGGCCGCGCACGTCGACAGCTGGGCCAAGTTCCTGGCGTTCCTCGACACCTGACGCCCCGGGTCGGGCGGTCGGCGGGCCCGGCTGGGGGGCGTCAACTCGGTGCGCTGCCCGACCACTCGGCGCGGGTCAGCTCGTACACCACGTCGCCGTGTTCGCTGCCCGGGATCGGGTCCGGCCAGTCCTCGAAGAACGTCCGGACGTGGCGCAGTCCGGCCCGCTCCAGCACCCGGCGGGAAGCGGAGTTCACCGACATGGTGGTGCCCACCACCCGCTCCGCCCCCAGCTCGGTGAACGCCGCCCGCACCAGCCCGACGGCCGCCTCCGTCGCGTACCCCCGTCCCCAGGCGGCGGGCAGCAGCCGGTACCCGAGCTCCAGCCCGCCGCCCGGGCCGGTCTCCAGCCCCACCGAGTGCGCCGGGCGCAGCGCGGCCCAGCCGAGGAACGGCTCCGTGCCGGAGGCCACCGCCCAGCAGCCGAGCCCGGCCGGCAGTCGCTCGTACTCGCGCAGCAACGCCGGCAGCACCTCGTCGGCGACCTGCGCCGGGGACATCGGGCGGCCGTCCTCCAGATACCGCATCACCTCCGGGTCGCCGCACAGCGCCGTGACGGCCGGGAGGTCGGCGGGGGAGAGACGGCGCAGGGCGAGCCGGGCAGTGCGCAGGCGGATGTCCATGGGATGAGCAGAGCAGTCGGGGGCGGGGTGCGGCAAGCGCTTTCCGGTTGGGTGGGGCAAGCGCTTTCCGGATGTGGTCCGGGCGGGGCGGAACAGTTCGGTCGGTCAGTGTGTTGGCCTGCTTCGTGCAGCCTGCTGTACCGTTCCGGTGTTCCGCTCCACGGTTGGAGAAGTGCCATGATCGCTCTGCTGCTGGCCCTCGGCAGTTCGCTCGCCTACGGCTGCGCCGACTTCCTGGGCGGCCTGGGCTCGCGCCGGGCGCATGTGCTGCGGACCGTGCTGATCGCGGCCCCGGCCAGTCTGCTGGTCGAGTTGGCGATGTGGCCGGTGCTCGGGGCGAAGTTCGGTGCGGGGGCGGTCGGTTGGGGTGCGGCCTCCGGTGCCGCCTCGGCGGCGGCGTTCGCGTTGCTGTACCGGACGTTGGCGATCGGCCCGATGAACGTACTGTCCCCGGTGACGGCGCTGGTGTCGGCGGTGCTGCCGGTCGCGGTCGGTCTGCTTCAGGGTGAACACCTGGGCGCCGCAGGCCTGGTGGGCCTGCCGTTGGCGCTGGTGGCCGTGGTGCTGGTCAGCGCGGGCTCGTCGGACGGTCGGGCCCGGGTCTCCCGGACGGCGCTGCTGCTGGCGTTCGGCGCGGGCAGCGCGATCGCCGTGCAGCTGGTCTGCCTCCACCAGGCCCCGGCCGGCAGCGGTATCGCCCCGCTGATCGTCGGACGGACCGTCACCTCCGCGCTCACCCTGACCGCCGCCGCCGTGTGGCGCCGCCGACTCGGCCCCGAACGCCCCGCGTACCGCCTGGCGGCGGCGGCCGGTGTGCTGGACTCGACGGCGAGCGTGTTCTTCCTGCTGGCCGCCCGCAGCGGCGACCTCACCGTGGTGGCCGTCGTCACCGCCCTCTACCCCGCCGGGACGGTCCTGCTGGCCCGCGCCGTCCTCGCCGAACGCATCCACCGCAGCCAGCTCGCCGGCCTCGGCGCCGCCGCCGTCGCGGTCGGCCTGCTGGCCCTGGCGTGATCACCGTGCATGGCGGCCCTGCGCCCGGCCCCGATCCGTCCGTGCCTCTCCGGCGGGGCGGCGCCGTGCGCGGTGGCCCGGTTGCCCGGCCCCGATCCGTCCGTATCTCTCTGAACGGAGCACCACCCGCATGACATCCGTGCACCTGCACCCCGCCGTCGCCGAGGCCTTCCCCGACACCCGGATCGCCCTCGTCACCGCCCGAGGCCTCCGTGGGGCCGAGCCGTGGCCCGAGACCGCCGTCGCGGTCGAGGAGTTGGAGCGGCAACTCGCCGACGGCGTGTGGGGGCCGGCCGACGAGAGCGATGCGCGGATCGGGGTGTGGCACGCCGCGTACCGGGCCTTCGGGACCAACCCGCGGCGGATCCGGCCCAGCGTGGACGCGCTCGGGCGGCGGCTCGCCAAGCAGGGGGTGCTGCCGCGGATCAACCCCGCCGTGGACTCGTACAACGTGGTGTCCGTCCGGCACGGGCTGCCGGCCGGGGCGTTCGACCTGGCGGCGGTGGACGGCGAGGTGGTGATCGGATTCGCCGACGGGAGCGAGGAGTTCACGCCGCTCGGCGAGCCGGGGACGGTGGAGCGGCCGAAGGCCGGCGAGGTGATCTACCGCGATGCGGCGGGCGTCCTCACCCGGCACTGGAACCACCGCGACGCACACCGGACCCGGGTCACCGAGCAGTCGGTGGACGCGCTGTTCCTGCTGGAGACGCTGCGCCCGGACGGTGAGCAGCTGGCGGCGGCCGCAGGGGAGTTGGCCGAGCTGTTGACGCCGCACAGTGCGGCGGTGACGGTGCGGCGCCTCGACCCGGGGAGCGCCCGGGTCGAGGTGTGAGGTTCCGTCAGCGGGCGGCGGTCAGCGCGGCCGCCCGCTCCGGGTGTTCGTCCCGCCAGGCCTCCAGTGCCTGTTGGACGGCCTCGGCGACGCAGTTCCGGACCGGGGTGTTGCCGAGGAACTCGCGGGTGCAGCCTTCGAGTTCCGGTTCGTCCAGCTTCACCGAGACGACGGCTGTCAACCGGGCGCTGCGACCGAGGGCGGCCCGCACGCCGTCGCGGAAGCCCCTCAGGTGGGTTCCGCCTTTGGTGCGACGGGAGTTGGCGAAACCCGCCAGCTGCGGCGTGCCGTCGGCGGTCGGGGCGAGCGCGATCTCCATCGACCCGCCCATCCGCTCGTCCTCGCGCTCGATGACGACTGCCCTGGCCGGGTCGGCGCCGAGGTGGGCGAGGAACTCCCGGACTCCGTGCGAGACGTGGAAGCGTTCGGTGTGCGGGGCGTCACCGCGGGCGTCGGTCAGGGTCAGGTCCAAGGTGCGGTTCAGTGCGGCGAGTTCGCGGAAGCGCTCGGCGAGGGTGGCACGGTCGAACGCCACCGTCTCGAAGATCTCCGGATCGGGTCGGAAGGTGATGACCGTGCCGGTGTCGTTCGCCGGCTCCGGGCGGGCAGTGACGGCCGGCTCGCCTCGTGCGTACTCCTGGCGGGCTGTCAGTCCGTCCTTTCGCTCCTCGGCGACCAACCGGTCGGAGAGCGCGTTGACCACGTACAGGCCGATGCCGAAACCGATTTCGCCGACCATGCAGCCGCCCCGGGCCGAGCGGGGCATCGTCAGGACCGTCAACTGCTGCTCCAGGGGGTGCTCGTAGCAGCTGTCGTGGGCGACCCGCACGCTCCCGTCGGCCAGCAGGACGACCTCCACCCGGCGGGCGCGCCCGAGCAGCACCTCGCCGATGGCCGGCTGTGCCACCTCGTACAGCATGGTGTGCAGGCCGCGTTCGCCGGTCGAGCCGATGTACATCCCGGGCCGTTTCCGGACGGCCTCCAGGCCTTCCAGCACCTTGATCGTTGTGCCGTTGTACTCGTACGTCACGGTGTCCCCTCCGACGTGTCAGGCGGTGCCCCAACGCTACGGGAAATCGGGGAAAACACCAGGTCAGAGGCTATGTGGCAAGGGTCTGTGAGGGTCGGTGCGGGGGGTTTCGGAGCGGGCCCGCCGCCTCGGTCGCGGGTGGGGGCGGGAGGGGTGTCCGGGTGTCGTGGAGGGCGCGGGAGGGGCAGTTCCGGGCGGGCGCGGCGGCACGAATTCGAGGAATTTCCCGGGGGCGTCCGCGCGGTGGCGGTCCGTCAGGTGAAGGCTTCGACCCGGACGCCCGCGGAGGCCAGTGCGCCCCTGACCCGCCAGGCGAGTTGGGCGGCGCCGGGGGTGTCGCCGTGGACGCAGAGCGAGCGGGCCTGGACGGCGATGGGCTCGCCGCCGACGGCGGTGACGGTGCCGTCGCGGGCGATGCCGACGGCGCGGGCGATGACCGCCTCGGGGTCGTGCACGACGGCCTCCGGATCGCGGCGCGGGACGAGGGTGCCGGCCCAGGTGTACGCGCGGTCGGCGAACGCCTCGGTGACCACCGGGAGGCCCACGCCGTCGGCGACGGCCAGCAGGCGGGAGCCCGGCAGGCCGAGCAGCGGCAGCGGGCCGTCGCAGATCGCGCCGGACCGCAGGACGCCCGACACCACCGCCTCCGCCTGCTCGTTGTCGTGCACCACCCGGTTGTAGAGGGCGCCGTGCGGCTTGACGTACGACACCCGGGAGCCGGCGGCGCGGGCGAACACCTGGAGGGCGCCGATCTGGTACGCGATCTCGTCGGCGAGCTCCTCCGGCGGGACGTCCATCGCACGGCGGCCGAATCCGGCGAGGTCGCGGTAGGAGACCTGGGCGCCGATCCGCACCCCGTGTTCGGCGGCCAGCGCGCAGACCCGGCGCATGGTGGACGGGTCCCCGGCGTGGAAGCCGCAGGCGACGTTGGCGCTGGTGACCACCGAGAGCAGGGCTTCGTCGTCGGTGAGGTGCCAGCGGCCGAAGCCCTCGCCGAGGTCCGCATTGAGATCAATCACCGCTTCGGCCACTTCGCCTCGCCCGCCCTTTCCCGCGCGGTCCGACCCGGGGCCCCGGGTGCCCGCTCCTGGGGCGATCGTAGGGCCTGATCGTTTCGCCGGGGGCGGCTGCCGGGCCCCGGGTGACAGGTTTTACCCGGCGGTTCCCGGTCCGTGCCGCACCGGCCACCCGCTCGGGTGCAACGCGGTCGGGGGAGCGTCCGGCGGCGCGAATTGACGCCGGGGCGGGCAGGCGGGAGGGTCAGTCGCGCGGCCAGGGGCGGCCCTGGATCTTCTCGATGTCGCGGTTGAAGCGTTCCAGCGTCTCGGCGAACCCGGCGAGGTCCTCGGCCGTCCAGTCGTCCACCACCCGGGCCAGCCCCTGGATCGACCAGTCGCGGTCGTTGTGGAGGCGGCGCAGCCCCTCCTCGGTGATCCGCAGCTTGCGGGCCACCCCGCCGTCCGGGTCGGGGATGCGGTCCACCAGGCCGGCCCGCAGCATGGCCGCGGTCTGCCGGTTGACGGTGGAGGTGTCCAGGCCGAACGCCTCGGCGAGCTGGCCGATGGTGAGTGGGCCCTCGGTCTCGATCCGGCTGAGCAGGGTGTACGCGCTGCGGTCGAGGCTGTCGGCGCCGCCGGAGGTGCGGGCGGTGGCGAGTACCTGGTGGCGGCTGAGCAGCATCATTTCCCGCTCGATCAGGGCGAGTTCCTTGGTGTGCCGCATGCTCCTCCGTCCCGTGCATCACTTTTCGGCAGCATATCCCGCAGGCAGTAAATATGTATGGTACACATTATGTGCATCATGCATATGTAGTTCGAGAAGATCCAAGAGAAGAGAAGACCCCCATGAGTCAGGCACGCACCGGCCCCATCGTCGGAGTGCTCGCCGGCGCGGGCATCGTGGTCTCGTTGATGCAGACCCTGGTCGTCCCGCTGATCCCCCAGCTGCCGCAGCTGCTCCACACCTCCGCCGCCAACGCGTCCTGGGCGATCACCGCCACCCTGCTGGCCGGCGCCGTCGCCACCCCGGTGCTCGGCCGACTCGGCGACATGTACGGCAAGCGCAAGGTGCTGCTGATCAGCCTCACCCTGCTCGTCATCGGCTCGGTGATCTGCGCCTTCAGCAGCGCGCTCGCGCCGATGGTGATCGGCCGCGCCCTGCAGGGCGTCGGCGCCGGCGTCATCCCGCTCGGCATCAGCATCATGCGCGACGAACTGCCGCCGCAGAAGCTCGGCTCCTCGATGGCGCTGATGAGCTCCTCGCTCGGCATCGGCGGCGCGTTCGGCCTGCCGCTGTCCGCCGTCATCGCCCAGAACGCCAGCTGGCACGCCCTGTTCTGGATCTCCGCCGCGCTCGGCGCGCTGATCGCCGCCGCGGTCGTCGTGCTCGTCCCCGAGTCGCCGGTGCGCTCCGGCGGACGCTTCGACGTGGTCGGCACGGTCGGCCTCACCATCGGCCTGGTCTCCCTGCTGCTCGCCATCTCCAAGGGCGGCGACTGGGGCTGGGCGTCCGGCTCCACCCTCGGCATGTTCGCCGTCGCGGCGGTCGTGCTCCCGGTCTGGGGCTGGTGGGAGCTGCGCACCGAGCAGCCGCTGGTCGACCTGCGCACCAGCGCCCGCCGCCAGGTGCTGATGACCAACCTGGCCTCCGTGGTGATCGGCTTCGCGATGTACGCGATGAGCCTGGTCTCCCCGCAGCTGCTCCAGCTGCCCGTCACCACCGGCTACGGCCTCGGCCAGTCGATGGTCAAGGCCGGCCTGTGGATGGCCCCCGCCGGTCTGGTGATGATGCTGCTCTCGCCGATCTCCGCCAAGCTGTCGCGGGCCAAGGGCCCCAAGGTCTCGCTGCTGGTCGGCGCCGTCATCATCACCGCCGGCTACCTCGCCGCACTCGCCCTGATGGGCCACGCCTGGGGCGTCCTGGTGTTCTCCTGCCTGATCAGCGGCGGCATCGCGTTCGCCTACGCGGCCATGCCCGCGCTGATCATGGGCGCCGTCCCGGCCTCCGAGACCGCCGCCGCGAATGGGCTCAACGCCCTGATGCGGTCCATCGGCACCTCGTCCTCCTCGGCTGTCATCGGCGTGGTGCTGGCGCACATGACCACCGACTTCCACGGCCACGCGCTGCCCTCGGAAAGCGGTTTCCGCACGGCCTTCATGATCGGTGCGGTCGCGGCCGTGCTGGCCGGGCTGGTCACCCTCGCCATTCCCGGCATGCGCCGGGCGGCGACGCTGAAGGCCGTGCCGTCGGACGGGGCACCGGCCGTCGCGGAGGGCGCGCAGGCGCGATAGGTCGCGCGTTCAGAGGCGCGGGGAAAGCGACTGATCCGCAACACACGGCAGATGCCTCGCCCCGACCGCTCGCAAGGAGAGGTCGGGGCGAGGCATGTGGGCGGTCACACGGCGCCGAAGTGGCCTGTCTTGACGGCGTCGATGAAGGACGACCAGGCGTTGGTCGGGAAGATCAGGGCCGGGCCGCCGGGGTCCTTGGAGTCGCGGACCGGAGTGGCGCCCGGTACTCCGGCGGCCATCTCGATGCTGTACGGCGGTGAGCCGTGGTGGGCCGATCCGCAGTTCGTTCGGACGGCGACGGTCAACGAGCGGGTGCGGGACGGCATGTCGCAGGTGTCCGGCCCGGCGGTCGTCCCCAACCTGGCGATGCGGGAGCTGCGCGGCGACCTCTCGCCGAGGGAGTTCGCCAAGCGGGTCCAGAAGGCCGGTCGGGAGATCGGCGAGCGTGTGTCCTGCGACGCGCGCTACGTCGGGCGGGTGGAGGCCGGCGAGATCCGCTGCCCCAACTACGCCTACCAGCGGGTGTTCCGGCACATGTGGCCGGACAAGTCGCCGGCGGACCTCGGGTTCGTCCCGCGCCGGGCGGCCCGCCGCCGTCAAAGCCCGCGGTGCGAACGAATGGGCAGCCGCTCAGATGGCGCATGACTCGAAGAGTGCGCGTGATCGTGCGAGGTGGATCCCCCGGCAGGCGTGCTCATCGCCGAATCGACCGACGGCGTGGTCCTGACCGTGGCCGAGGACCACCGGAACCGGGTGCTCGTGCTCGATCCGGACCACTGGGCCGACCTGCGCGACGCCGTCAAGCTGGGCCTGCTGGACGGGATGCTCGGGGGCCGCCTCATGCGCGGAAGACCCGAACCGTCCGCCGAACCCCGCGAGCGACGCCAACGCCACCGCGCTTGCTCTCGGGCTGCTCGGGACCTGACCGGAGAGTGCAGCGACGCGAGCAAGGGGCGCGCCTTCGCAAGACCGCGAGCACGTGCAAGTCATTGTGCTGCGTCACGATCTTTCGGCGGGCCCCTTCCGCTGCGCGCAGTTCCCCGCGCCCCTGTTTTCGCACCCGCACACGCCCCTGTTCCCGTGCTCGTGGCAGTAGGGTGCGCGGATGGCGACCCATGAGCGTGAGATCACCGAACCCGTCGATCTGTGCGGCCCGGACGGGCGGCTCAACCGGGCTGCGGTCGGGTGGTCCCGGACCCCGCTGCACCGGGGCAACCTGCGGGGCTGGGGGCGTACCAAGCGGTTCGAGTACTGGTGCGTCACCACGCCGACCCACCTGGTCGCGCTGACCGTCAGCGACCTGGACTTCCTCACCCTCGACAGCGTCCACTTCCTCGCCTGGGACGACCACGGGGTGCTGGAGGACCACGAACGCACCGCGCTCGCCCCCGGCCTGCCGCTGCGCCCGACCGCCCTGCCGGAGGGCATAGCGGGTTCCGGCGGCCCGTACGGCGCGGATGTCACGGTCGGTCCCGAGCGGCCCGGCCGCCGCCGGGTGCGGGTGACGATCCGTCACGAGGAGGGCGGCACCCGGCTGCTGGCCCGCGCGCTCACCGCCGATCTGCGGCCGCTGGAAGTGGACCTGCTGGTCGCGCTGCCGGACGGTCACGAGACGCTGTCGGTGGTCGTCCCCTGGGACGGAAAGCGCTTTCAGTACACCTCCAAGCACACCGCCCGCCCGGCCACCGGCACCGTGCGGCTCGGCGGGCGCAGCTACGCGTTCGACGAGGACGCGTGGGGCGTGCTCGACCACGGCCGGGGCCGCTGGCCGCGTTCGCTCGGCTGGAACTGGGGCGCCGCGTCCGGTCGGACCGACGGGCACGTGGTCGGTCTCCAGTTCGGCGGCCAGTGGACGGTCGGGACGGGCTCCACCGAGAACGCGCTCTGTGTGGACGGCCGGCTCAGCAAGATCGGCGCCGAACTCGACTGGCAGTACGACCCGGCCGACCCGCTCGCTCCCTGGCGGATCAGGACCCCGGACGGCGACCAGGTCGACCTGACGTTCACCCCCTTCCACGACCGCAAGGTCCGCACCGAGGCCGGCCTGCTCGCCAACCGCACCGACCAGTGCTTCGGCCACTACCGGGGGAGCATCCGCACCGACGACGGCCAACGGATCGCGGTGGACGGCCTGTTGGGCTGGGCCGAGGACGTCCGGATGCGCTGGTGAGGGTGGGGCGTCGGCGAAAACCGGTGTCCGGCGGGCGGGGGCGAGTGGTAGAACTCCGCGCGTGGAAACGAACCCTGACTTCGCCGGCCCCGACTTCGACGACCTGCTGCGGCTGATCGACGAGCGGTCGACGGCCTTCCGCGCCGCGATCGCCGCGGCGCCGTCCCTCGACGCGCCGGTGCCGTCCTGCCCGGAGTGGACGCTGCGCGACCTCGCCCAACACCTGGGCGAGGGCCGCCGGGCCTGGGCCGCGACGGTCGCCGCCGGGCCCGACGCCACCGCCAGGCTCGCGCCGCTCGGCGAGGCGACCGCGCCCGAGGAGCGCGAGGCGCTGCTCGGCTGGCTCACCGAGTCGACGGAGCTGCTGCTGGGCGTGCTCCGCGAGGCCGGCCCGGACCGGCCCTGCTGGGGCTGGTGGGGCAAGTCGCAGACGCCGCTGACCAGCCGGGGCACGGCCCGCCGCCAGGTGCACGAGATCTCCGTGCACGCCTGGGACGCGCAGCTCGCCGCGGGCGTGCCCGAGCCGCTGCCCGCCGAGGTCGCGGTCGACTGCGTGGAGGAGTTCCTCTCCTCGATGTGCACCACCACGGAGGCCTGGCCGCACGAGCCCGCCACCGCCGACTACCACGCCGCCGAGGGCCGCTCCTGGCGCAACGGCCTCTCCGCGGCCGGTGCGACGCTGATCCCCGTCCCCGCGGACGGCGCGCCCACCGCCTCCGCCGCCGGCTCGGCCAGTGACCTGGCGCTGATGTTCTACGGCCGCTTCCCGATCGAGGAGCTGAAGCTCGGCGGCGACACCCGGGTCTTCGACCGGCTGATCGAGTGGGACCCGGAGCGCTGACGACACGCCCGGGCGGCGCGGCGGAGGCCCGAACTCCCCTGCCGTGCCGCCCGGTTGCCGCGCCCACGGCCGCGGCCCGGACCACGCCGCCCCGGTCGCCCGCCGGCTGACCGGGGTGACGGCGTCCTGGTTCACACCGCCGCGCGGCGAACGCGAGCGGGAGCCGGCGGACGTGTGGCTCCATGACGGCCGGGTCGGCACCACCCGGATCACCACCGGCACCACCCGGATCACCACCGGCTCCGACCGGTGCCCGACCGTCGAGGACGAGCCGCCGCACGAGGACCTCGACGTGGGGGAGTGGGGCCGGATCGACATCCGCCCCGACCGTGCCGGAACGCCGTTCGCCCGCCATCTCGGCGAGCCGGTCCTCGCCGTGCACGAGGAACGCCGGCCGCTCACCGGCCGCCTCGCACCGCCCGCCGCCACCTCGGCCACACCCCGACCGCGCTGCGCCGCCTGCCGGCGGCCGGCGTCGCGCGGGAGGGCCTGCGCGCCCAGGAGGTCGCCGACGGCCCGGTGCCGGCGGCCGGCGTCGTGCGGGAGGGCCCGCGCTGATCAGTCGGTGGTGTCGTCCGGGTGCAGCGCGATGTGATCGGCGGCCAGGTCGGCCGCCACCCGGTGTTCCATGCCGAGGGCGGCGAGGAACTTGGCGGGGAGCTGGACCCGGCCGGTGCGGTCCAGCATCACGTACTCGCGTTCGCTGACGGTCTCCTGGCCGTGTTCGTCGGTGACGGTGCGGCGGAGCACCTCGCTGCTGGTGCGGCCGTCGCGGATCGCGACGGTGCGGCGGACCTCGCCGGCCACCATCGGGTCGTGGGTGACGATGACGACGGTGGTGCCGAGTTCGCGGTTGACGGTGCGGAAGGCCTCGAAGATGCCGACGGCGGTCTCGGAGTCGAGTTCGCCGGTGGGTTCGTCGGCGAGCAGCACCGCCGGGTCGTTGGCCAGCGCGACCGCGATCGCGACGCGCTGCTGCTGGCCGCCGGAGAGCTCGGAGGGGCGGCGGTGCCCCAACTCGCCGATGTCCAGGGCCTCCAGCAGTTCGGCGACGCGGCCGCGCTGCTGCTTGGCGGCGCGGTGGCCGGAGCGCAGCTGCATCGGCAGGGCGACGTTCTGGGCGGCCGTCAGGAACGGGAGCAGGTTGCGGGCGGTCTGCTGCCAGATGAAGCCGACCACTTCGCGCCGGTAGCGCAGGCGCTCCTTGGGCGTCATGGTGAGCAGGTCGGAGCCGGCCACGGTGGCGTTGCCGGCGGTCGGCGTGTCCAGCCCGGCGAGCACGTTCAGCAGGGTGGACTTGCCGCTGCCGGACGCGCCGACCAGGGCCACCAGGTCTCCCTGGTCGACCGTCAGGTCCAGGCCCTGGAGCGCCTGGACCTCGATCCCGTCGGCGCTGAAGATCCGTACCAGCCGCTCGCAGTTGATCGCCAGGTCGGCCCGGACGGTCCTGGGCTCGGAGGCGGCCAGCGCCCTGGCGCGGAGCTCGTCCAGGCTCGGGGGCGGAGTGCTCATCGGGTGTCTCCCGCTCGTAGCTCGGTGGTGATCTGGCGGCGGGCGGTGACGGCGGTCTCGGCCAGCACCGCGAGGGCGGCCAACAGGGCCAGCCCGAGGGCCTGTTGGAGGATCGGCGCGGCGGTGAGGTGCAGCCCGGTGCGGGTCGCGGCGCCGACCAGGGGGGCGAGGTCGATGGCCGGTCCGAGCAGCAGCACGCCGCAGACCGCCGTCAGGGCCCCGCCGAGTGCGGCGACCAGGGCCTGCGGCAGGGCCTCGGCCAGGATCAGCGCCAGCCCCTGGCGGGGGCGCAGGCCCATGGTGCGCAGCCGGGCCAGGGTCGCGGCGCGTTCGGGTCCGGCCCGGAGCAGGGTCAGCAGGACGGAGAGCAGCGCGAACAGGGCGGTCGCGGCGACCGCGGCCCAGAACGTCCGTTCGGCGGAGGCCTGGAGCGGGTCGCCGCCGAGGGCGGCGGCCTCGCCGGTGGTGGTCCGCACCACGTGGCCCCGCTGCTCGCCGGACGCGGCCGGGCCGAGGTACTGCGCGGCCAGTGCGCGCAGGCGGGCGTCGTCGATGTGCCCGGTGGCCAGCCACCTGGTGGGGCCGAGGATCCGGGGCAGCAGGTCGGTGGCGGGGCCGAGCGGCAGCAGGACGTTGACGCCGATCGCCCCGTTCAGGGCGGGGGTGCCGTCGCAGACGCCGACGGTGTGGATCGGGACGGCGTTTCCGCCGCCCAGCCGGAGCTTGAAGTCGCCTTCCGGCAGGTCGCTGCTGACCAGGGCGGGCAGCGGCTGTCCGGGGGCGGGGGCGGCGAGCACCGACGGGTCGAACTGTCCGCGTCCGGCGACCTCGGCGATCTTGGCGTACTCGACGGGATCGGCCACCACCACGTTGACCCGGATCGATTCGCCGTTGCCGAACGTCATGGTGGTGTCGTCGGCGATCCAGATCGGCAGCGCCGTTCCGATGCCGGGCAGCTTGCCGGCGGCGGCGACGAAGGCGTCCGGCAGCGCGCTGTTCAGCGGGGCGGAGACCGAGGCGTCACCGCCGATGTTGTACCGGGCGACGGTGGTGCGCCGGTCGGTGACCGAGCTCAGCACGGTGGCGCCGATCGCGCCGCAGGTGACGGCGAGCACCAGGGCCAGCAGCGGCAGCACCGAGGGGCGCGAGCGCGGGCCGCTGCTGCGGGCGGCGCGGGCCAGGCCGAGGAAGCCGATCGCGCCGGGACGGCGCGCGGCCCAGCGGGCCAGCAGCCCGATCAGGGCGGGTTGGAGCCGGGCCAGCAGCAGCGCGCCGGTCAGCGCGAGCAGCAGCGGCGCGGCCACCAGCAGCGGGTCGACGCCGCTGCCGGTCGGGCTCACCCCGCGCCGGGCGACCTGGGTGACGGCGGCCACGGTGGCGGCCAGGACGGCGAGTTCGGCCATCAGCCGGCGGCGCCCGGAGAAACCGCCGCCGGCCTTGTCGCGGAGCAGCAGCGCGGCGCGGACCGGGAAGGCCAGCAGGGCGAGCAGGGTGACTGTGCCGACGGCCACGGCGGTGGGCAGCCAGCGCGGGGTGGGCAGCAGGACGACGGCGAGTACGGCGCCCAGCGCGGCGGGCGGCAGTACCGTCAACGCGCTTTCGCCGAGCAGGCGTTGGAAGATCCCGCGGATTCCGGCGCCGCGGGCGTGGAGCAGCCGCAGTTCGCTGGTGCGTCGTTCGGTGGTGAGCGCCGCGGCGAGGCAGAGCACCACGGCGGCGACCCCGGCGGCGCCGGCGGGCCCGAGCTCGGCGAGCGGGTCGATGGCGCTCTGCCGCTTCCAGGCGTTGTCGATCAGGGTGCGCAGCTGGGAGGTGATCCGGATGTTGTCCCGTCCGACGCCGGTGGCCAGTTTGACGGCGACCGGCCCGGTGGTGACCGCGGCGAGGTCGAAGGAGGTCTGCTTGAGCCGGTCGGCCCGCAGCGCGTCCACCCGCACCGGCAGCCGCCAGTAGTCCTCGGCGACGGAGCTCCACATGGCCACCTGCGGCGCGGCCTCGGGGCTGGTCAGCCCGACGGCGTACCAGTACGGGTGCGGGGGATCTCCCGGGCCGCCGGGGGTGAGGTTCACGCAGGCCTTGAGCGCGCAGTGGAGCTCGCTCCAGAACGGGTCCGCCGGGTCGTCGACGGTGTACAGGCCGACCACCCGGATCTGCCGCGGCGGCAGCATGGGGTCGCGGCCGACGACGGACCTGCCGCCGGCGTACACCGAGCCGAGCCGGAGCCCGATGGACTTGGCGGCGGCCTCCGACACGGCGATCGGGACGGGATCGCCGTCGGTGGCGGCACCCGGCCACTGACCGGACGTCAGCCGGAGGTGCTCGGGCGCCGCGTGCTGGTACTGCACGGCGATCTCGGGCGGGACGCCGTCGAGGCGGTCCAGCGAGGGGTCGCCCAGCGAACGCGGCGTCGCGCCCCGGCGTCCGTAGACCGGGCCGCTCGGGTCGAGCGGGAGCACCGGGTCGACCATGGCGGTGATCTTGGCCGCGTTGTCGTCCAGCAGCCGGACCGTGTCGCCGGTCCGGGGGATGGTCGCGGTGACCTGCACGCTGTCGGCGGCCGGGCCGGCCTCGCGCAGGAAGCTGTGCAGCGCGTCGTCCGCCCCGCGGTCCTGGGCCCGGGGCAGGGCGGCGGACAGGAAGACCACAGTCAGCGCCAGGGCGGCGGTGAGCAGGGTGGCCAGCGCCGAGGTGCGCAGCCGGGTGCGGACCCAGGGGGCCGGGGTGCTCATTTGTCCTCCACGAACCGGAGCCGGGCGGCCACGTCCCGGCGGCGGCCGCCGACCAGGAAGGCGGACACCAGCGGCAGGGCGGCGGTCCCGGCCGCCAGGGCCAGCACCTGGCCGAGCGGCAGCCCGACCAGGACGAAGGGGACCGGTGGGCGGGCCGCCGGGGTGAGGATCACCAGCGGCACCACCAGATGGACCAGGACGGCTCCGAGCAGCAGCCCGACGCCGGTGCCGATGCCGACCAGCACGACCTGTTCGGCGGCGGCGGTGCGCCGCAGCTGTCGCCGGGGCGTGCCGAGGGCGAGCAGCACCGCCGACTCGCCGGCCCGCTCGCTCGCCGAGGCGGCCGCGGCGGCGGCGAAGCCGATGGTGGCGAGGATCGCGGCGACCACCGCCAGCGCGGCCAGCGCGCTCTGCGGGGCGGCGCTCAGCGGGTCGCCGGAGCGGGCCGCGGCGTCCTCCTCGCGGAGCGTCAGCTGCTGGGCGGTCGGCCCGGCGCGCAGCGCGGCGGCGGCGTCGGCGGGGGTGCGGTCGTCGGGTCCGGTGGCGGGCAGCCACCACTCGGAGATCGGCGGGACGTCGGCGCCCCGGTCGGTCAGCCACCGGTGGGCGCCGGCCAGGTCGAGCATCAGCGCGGTGTCGCCGTACACGGGCAGTGCCGCGACCTGGCCGGTGACCCGCACCGGCAGCATGGCGTTGCCGACCTGGACCTTGATCAGGTCGCCGACCTTGGCGCCGGACGCGGTCAGGTAGCCGCGGGTGGCGAGGGCCTTGACCTCCGCGCCGGACATGGTGTCGCCGGGGGGCAGCACCAGGGCGCGCTTGGCGTCGTGCCGGCCCCAGTTGTTGGTGGCGGGCGGCGTGTAGGAGACGGTCAGCAGCCGCCCCTCGGCCGGGTCGCCGGTGATCTGCACGGAGGCGTCGCCGGTGCCGGTCCACGCGCCGGCGGGCATCGGGACGGGCACGGCCGGGCCGGACGCGGTGTCGGACAGCGCGAACCGGCGGACCGTCACCTCGTCGGCGGCGTCGGCCGCGTTGGAGCCGTAGGTCAGCTCGAAGCCGGTCAGGGTCAGCGGTGCGGCGGCCGAGCCGAGCGGTGCGGCGGTCAGCGACTCCAGGCTGACGGAGACGGTCACCTCGCCCTGGTCGGGGAGCTGCGGCAGCAGGACGCGGTAGCTCGCCCCGAAGGCGTCCCGCAGGTGGAGCCAGAGGTCGGGCGCCGACGGCGGCGGCATCCAGGCGGGGAACGGCCCGCCGGAGCGCTCGCCGAGGTGGACCGCCAGGGTCAGGTCGATCCGGGTGGGCTTCCCGGGCAGCCGCAGGCCGGCCGGCTGCGGCTCGGCCAGCGGGGCGAGCAGCTCCCCGGGCGTCCGGTGGTCGAACAGGTCGGACCGGACGTGCAGTTCGGTGGCGGCGCGGGCGGTGTCGGTGAGCACCACCCGGCCCTTCTTGTCGCCGGGGAGCCACTGGTCGAACCCGGCGACCGGCAGCAGCCGGTCGCCGCCGGGCAGTGCCGCGTAGCGGCCGCCCTGGCCGAGCGCGGGCAGCGCCGAGCCCTGGATCCGCAGGCCGCCCGCCGAGGCGAAGTCGGCCTGGTCGCGCTGCGAGTCGCGCCAGGCGGCGTGCTGACCGAGCGCCAGCACGCCGGTGGCGACGGCCAGCACCAGCAGCAGCACCGGGCCGTTCGCCCGGCCCGGGCGGCGGGCCAGCTGCCATCCGGCGAGCGCCGGGCCGAGCGCGCGGCCCCGGGCGGCCAGCCGGGCCCCGAGCCGGGCCGCGAACGGCAGCACCCGCAGCACCAGCAGCGTCCCGGCGCACAGGGCCAGGGTGGGCGCCGCGACCAGCACCGGGTCGATGCCCAACTGCCCGTCGGCGTTCGTGGAGAGGCCGCCGGTGCGGGCGTCGAGCTGCTGGTAGGCGATCACGGCCAGGACGAGCAGGGTCAGGTCGGCGCCGGAGCGCGCCACGGTGCTGACCACGGCCTGCCGGCGGGACACCACCCGCTCGCCGCCGCGCCGCAGCACGGCGGGCAGCGAGGTGAGCCCGACGCAGGCCAGCGCGCAGAGCGCGGCCACCGGCCAGCGGACGGCGGTGTCGGTGTGGTCGAGCGGCAGCCCGGACAGCGGGCCGTACGAAGTCAGCAGGCGCAGCAGCGGCCCGGTCAGCAGGGGGGCGAGCAGGGCGGCGGGCAGGGCCAGCAGCAGCGCCTCCAGGGCCGTCCACGCGGACAGCCGGCCGCGGGTCGCGCCGCGCGCGGTGAGCAGGCCGTTCTCCGAGGTCTGCCGCTCCGCCACCAGGTGCACCACCAGCAGCAGCGCGGCGGCGGCCAGCACCGCGAGTTGCAGCGCCCCGATCATCAGGCTGGACCTGGCGACCAGCATCGCCGACTGCAACTCGTCGAGCAGTGCGGGCAGTTCGGTCTTCGGCTGGAGGCCCGGGCTGTACTGCTTGGCCAGATCCGTCAGGTGTGCGGCGCGGGTCCGGACGCGGTCGACGCGCTCCGGGGCGGCGGCGGAGAAGTCGCCGGTCAGCAGGGTGCTGCGGCTGCCCTGCGGCAGCAGGCCGGAGGTGAAGACGCCGTCGTCGACCACCATCGGCCCGTACGTGGTGAAGCCGCGGACCTGGATCTCGCGGCCGCCGAGCGGGTCGAGCCGCCAGTACGGGGACTCGCGGTCGGCGACCTGGTAGACGCCGGTGATCCGGACGGTGAGCGGGCGGCCGCCGTACCGGTCGGAGACGGTGACCTGCGCGGGCAGCGCGGCCGCGGTCAGGTCGAGCCGGTGCAGGGCGCTCTCCGGCACGGCGACCTGGACCGTTCCGGCGGTGTCCGGGCCGGCCGGGGCGCCCTCGGCGGTCGGCCACTGACCGGCCGTCAGTTTCAACCGGTCGCGGTCCAGCGCGGCCAGCACCGTCAGGTCCACGTCGTGGCCGAGGCTCGGCTGGCCGGGCAGCCCGTACGAACGGCTGAGCGCCAGGGTCTGGGTGGCGACGGGCAGCCCGTCGAACAGCGCGGCGCCGAGCGCGGCGGCCTGGGCGTCGTCCGCCGCCCGGGCGTCCACCTGGTGGTCGGCGCTCAGCTGCACGCCGACCCGGCTGCCGCCGTCCAGGTTCCGGCGCAGGCCGGCCTCGGCCACGGTGCGGTTGAACGCGACCAGCGTGGTCAGCACCGTGGTGGTGATCAGCACCGTGAACAACACCGCGGCCGCCAGCGGCAGCCTTCCGCGCAGACGGCGCAGGACAAAGCCCAACATGTTTCCCCGTACCCCCGTTCCGGTCATCGTGTACCGGATGGCGGACGACTCTGTCAGATACGAACGAGTAGCGGAAGGGCCTTGCGCAAAGCGTTGCGGGAGTGAGCAGAATCGAGCACCTGCACGCTCATTCGCCAAACGGGGGGACACCAAGATGATCGAAACACCGGCGCCCATGGTCGTGGTCGAGGACCTGTGCCGCAGCTTCGGAACCGGACCGCGCACCGTGCACGCGCTGCGCGGCGTCTCGTTCACCGCGGCCCGCGGCGAACTCACCGCGCTCAAGGGCAGGTCCGGCTCCGGCAAGACCACCCTGCTCAACCTGGTCGGCGGCCTCGACACCCCGACCAGCGGCCGGATCACGCTCGACGGCACCGACCTGTCCGGCCTCGACGAGGCGGGGCGGCTCGCGCTGCGCCGGGACCGGATCGGGTTCGTCTTCCAGTCCTTCGGCCTGCTGTCGACGCTCACCGCCGCCGAGAACGTCGGCGTCCCGATGCGGCTGCGCCGGCTGCCCGCAGCCGAACGCGAGGAGCGGGTCCGCACCCTGCTGGCCCTGGTCGGGCTGGCCGACCACGCCGGGCAGCGGCCGAGCGAACTCTCCGGCGGCCAGCAGCAGCGGGTGGCGATCGCCCGGGCGCTGGCCAACGACCCCGCGCTGATCGTCGCGGACGAGCCGACCGGCCAACTCGACTCCGAGACCGGCCTGGCCGTGATGGAACTGCTCCGGGCCGTGGTCCGCTCCCAGGGCGTCACCGCCCTGGTCGCCACCCACGACCCGACGCTGATGGCCCAGGCCGACCGGGTGATCTCGCTGCACGACGGCACGGTGTCCCAGGTGGAGGCCGGCGCCGCGCACTGAACCGGGCGGGTCAGGGGGAGGGAATGACCCGGGCGAAGTCGTGGTGGGTGCGGACCGCCTGATCCCACTCCAGGGTGCGGATCAGGCGGTGCACGACGAGCAGCGGAATGACGCCGAAGACACCGAACGACATGTCGATGAATCGCCAGAACAGCGGGATGTCGCGCAGCGGCCCGCAGATCAGCGCGAGCGGGACGACGGCGCCGCAGGCGAGCATCGCCCAGCGGATCACCCAGACGTTGCGGACCGGGTCGCGCAGCGGCCCCCAGAACGCGGCCGCGATCACCAGGTGTGCGAAGGCCAGCCAGTCGGTGCCGTAGGCGAGGAGCGGGTGGCTGCCGTAGCCGTCGGCGACGCTGTCCCGGGCCACCACGGCCCAGTCGCCGAGGGCGGGCAGCAGCGCGCCCAGGCCGGTGGCGTCCAGGACCCGGACCAGCAGCGCGGTCTCGCTCTGCAACGGGAAGGCGGTCACCCCGCTGAGCACCAGACAGACGATGAACAGCCACAGCCAGCGCCTGATCCGCCGTCGGACGCGTGCGGTGTCGGTGACTGCTGCGGAGCCGGGGCCGGCGGTGGTGGAACCGGTTGGGGCGGTGGCGATGTCGGACATGGGAAGTCCCCCCTCCATGACGCGGGTGCCGGAGACGGCACGGTGTCGCGGGAAGGACTCTAGACCTGAATTTGAACGCGTTCAACAGTGCGGAACAGCCTGCCCCAAAGGGGACGTTTCGGACCTGTCCACGGAAAGCCCTAATCTTGTCCCCCGTGACCGCCATCGCAGACCAGCCCACCAGGCCCGCCCCCGGACCGGCCGCCGACGAGGGACTCGCCCGCCGGCTCAAGGCGCTCGCCTGCACCGCGCCGCTGCACGACCTGGACAGCCGCAAGGTCAACCTGGCCGGCGAGTACGCCTCGTACACGATGGCCGAGATCGCCCTCGCCGCGATCGACCTGGTCACCCTCAACATGGACTTCGACACCGGGGCCGACCGCGACATAGTGCTGAGCCGGCTTCAGCCCCGGATCGCCGCACAGAACCCCGGCCGCACCGTCACCGAGCACGAGCGGGTGGCCCGCTGGGTGCTGGAGTCGCTGATCAACGTCGGCAGCGTCGACCGCGGCTTCCGCGCCGTCTACGGCACCTTCGGGCCGGACGGCGAATACACCCGCCGCGACTACGACTTCAAGCTGATCGAGGAAGTCCCCGGCCAGGACGGCGGCGTCTACCTGCGCACCACCGACGAGGCCGTCAACGTCCTGGTCGGCGCGCTGGACACCGACGTGACGAGCGCTCAGATCGCCGCCGAGGTCAAGCTGGAGGTGCTGATCCGCCGCGGCCGCCTCGCCGACGCCCAACTCGCCGCCGAACAGGCCCGCTACCGCACCGTCCAGTACGCCGAGACGCTGCGCCGCGCACTGGAGGCCACCCGCCGCAACGTCCGCGCGGTGGACTGGATGGAGACCGTCCCCGACCTGATCGACGAGGCGCTCGACCACATCGCCGACCGGTACCGGCACGAGAACGCCATCCTCACCAACATCCGCAAGGCCCGCGACGAGAGCGTCGACGCCGAGCACAAGCGGCGCGCCGCCGAACTCGTCGACATCGTCAAGGACTGCATCCGCCGGCACACCCAGCTGCAGACCCGCCTGCTGGAAGCCGGCCCGCTGTTCCGCGCCGAACAGGACCGGCAAGCGTTTTCCGCACCCACCGCGCGCACCGGCATCGACCTGTACGGTCAACTCCTCGCCCCCGTCCTCACCCTCCCGCTCGCGGACGCCACCCGGCCCACCGACGCGTTCTTCGCCCGCGGCACCGGCCTGCGCACCCCCGTCTCGGTCCGGGTCGGCGACCTGGTCGACCTGCTGCTCACCCCGCCCGTCGAACGCGAGCACCTCGGCGCCGAACTGCCCGAGCCCGACCTGGTCGCCACCCCCGACGACAGCCGGTTCTCCGAGGCCCAGCTGGAGGCCGCGCTCGACCTGCTCGACCTGCCCGCCGACGCGCCCCGCCGCCTGTCCGGCCTGCTCGCCGACGCCCGCGCCCGCGGCACCGACGTCGGCGAGAACGGCGAGGAACTCGCCTACCTGGTCGCCCTGCTGGCCGTGCACGCCGCCAGCCCCCCGGTCGGCACCGCGTACCGCCAGGGCGAGGAACGCCTGCTGTTCGCCGTCGACGACGGCACCCGCCTCGACGACCCGGGCTTCGGCGGCGCCGACCTGATCGTCGGCAGCGCCCTCCTCGACGCCGCAGGCATGGCCGCCGACCGCCGGGACGCGAAGTGACAGCCGGGCCCGCCGGCGGCGCACGCGGCATGGGCAGCGCCTGGCGCGCGGGTTGCGCCTGCGGCGCGGGCTGCGTTCGCGGGACGGGTTGCGCCTGCGGCGCGGGCTGCGTTCGCGGGACGGGTTGCGCCTGCGGCGCGGGCACCGCTGCAAGCGGCACCGGCACTGCCGTTGGCGCCCGCGGCACCGGTTCCGCCCGCACTGGCGGCACGCGCGGCACGGGCACCGCCATTGGCACGTGCATCGTCTGTGGCGCGCGCAGCGCCTGTGCCGTCCGCGCCGCTCGCGGCACCGGTGCCGCCCGCACTGGCCGCAGCACCGGCAGCCCGCGCAGCCCTCGCACCGCCCGCAGCACCGGCACCACTGGCACTGCCCGCAGCCCTCGCACCGAAGGAGCACCCGCATGACCACCAGCCCCGAGGCGTGGGCGCCGCAGGACGCCGAGCCGGCCGTCGCCGTCCACTCGCCGATCAGCCCGGCGGACGTCGCCGAGGCCGCCCGCCTGGTGTCCTTCGGGCTGCAGGCGAAGCTGCTGCCCTCGCGGGACGCGGAGTACGCCGAACTGGTGCGCCGCTACCGCGACGACCCGCAGTTCGGCCGGCTGGCCGACGCGGTCGCCACCGGCATGGGCCTGGTGGTGCTGGAGGTCTCGCCGCGGGCCGGCATGGCGGTCGCCGCCGCCGAGGACTCGGTGTTCGCCGTTCGGATGGGCGACTACTCGCGCCGCGCCGCCTCCGAGTCCACCGACCGCTTCCTGCACGGCCTCGCCCACCTCGCGGTCGCCGCGCTCGCCTTCCCCCGCCCCGAGGACCTCGCCGACGACGGCTACCTCGGCCGGGTCAGCGTCAACGGCGTGGACGCGTTCGTCCGGCAGGCCTGCCGCCGGCTGGAGGAACACGCCGCGGCCGAGGGCAGCAACACCGACCCGGCGAGCTCCGCCCCCGGCCTGGAGGCGGCCTGGCGGGTGTGGGCGCGCCGCTCCGCGACCGGCGCCACCAAGGACGCCCGCCGACTGGCCGGATCCACCACCGGCATCGTCTCCAAGGCGGTGTCCTTCCTGGTCGACTCCGGCTTCCTGCAGAAGACCTCCGACGACGCCGGCGGCACCTACCGCACCACCGCCCGCTACCAGTTGCAGGTCCGCGACCTGGCCGGCAGCGCCGCCATGGGCGAACTGCTCGACCTCGGCGTCGTCCCGGTCAGCGACGGCACCGCCACCCTGCTGCCGCCCGACGACAGCGACGAACTCGTCGCCGACGCCGGCCTGCCGTTCCACGCACTCTGACACTCCCGTCAGCACCCCGACGCTCCCGTCAACACCCCGACGCTCCGTCAACTGTCCAGCGCCACACTGAAACTGCCGCTCCAGGAGAACCACCGCACATGTACGAGCTGAACCGGGTCCGCCTGTACTCGATCGGACCGGCGGGCGCGCGCTACGCCGACACGGTGCTCGACCTGCGCGGTGTCGGCGAGCCGGTCCCCGAGCCGCAGCCGCAGCAGATCGGCCTGTTCGGCGAGGAGCCCGAGGGCCCGCAGCGCCGCCCCGCGCCCGCCGGCGTGCTGTTCCTGGAGAACGGCGGCGGCAAGTCGGTGCTGCTCAAGCTGATCTTCTCGGTGATGCTGCCCGGCCACCGCAACACCCTCGGCGGCGCGTCCTCCGGCGTGCTGCGCAAGTTCCTGCTGGCCGACGACTGCGGCCACGTCGCCCTCGAATGGCAGCACACCGTCACCGGCGAACTCATCGTGGTCGGCAAGGTCAGCGAGTGGCGCGGCCGCCAGGTCTCCTCCGACCCGCGGAAGTTCGCCGAACTCTGGTACTCCTTCCGGCCCGGCCCCGGCCTCACCCTGGACGCCCTGCCGGTCGCCGAACGGCCCAGCCTGGCCGGCGACCAGAAGGCCCGCGGCCGCCGCCGCACCATGAAGGGCTTCCGCGACACCCTCACCGAGGCCGCCAAGGCCCACCCGCACCTCGACGTCACCTTCGAGGAGATCCACGACCGCTGGAACGAGCACCTCGGCGCGCTCGGCCTCGACCCCGAACTCTTCCGCTACCAGCGCGAGATGAACGCCGACGAGGGCGAGGCCGCCGGCCTGTTCGCGGTCCGCAACGACGCCGACTTCACCGACCTGCTGCTGCGCGCCGTCACCGACACCCGCGACACCGACGGCCTCGCCGACCTGGTGCACGGCTTCGCCGCCAAGCTCGGCCGCCGCGCCGAACTCACCGCCGAACGCGACTTCACCGCCGGTTCCGTCGACCTGCTGCAGCGCATCGTCGACGCCACCGCCGGCCGGGAGACCGTCCGCGAGGGCCACCGCGCCGCCGAACGCCGCACCCGCAGGCTCGCGTCGTCGCTGTCCGCCCGCTCCGCCGTCGAACGCGACCGGGTGCACGACCTGGCCGTCGAGGTCGCCGCCGCCGCGGGCGCCGTCACCGCCGCCGAGACCGACCGCACCCGGCACGCCCTGATCGTCTCCGAACTCGGCTACCGGCACGCCACCCTCGGACTGGAGGCCGCGACCTCCGAAGCCGGCCGCCTGCGCCGCGAACTCACCGACGCCCGCGCCCAGTTCGCCGCCTGGCAGGCCGCCGAGGCGGTCCTGCGGCACCGCGCCGCCGCCGACCGGGCCAGCCGGGTCGCCGCGGCCATCCGGGAAGCCGAACTCGACGCCGCGCCCGCCCTCGCCGCCCGCGACCGCGCCGCCGGCGCCCTCGCCCGCGCCCTCGAATCCGCCGCCCTGAACGCCGAGACCCGCGCCGACCAGGAAGAGCTGCGCGCAGGCGAGTTGCAGCAGGACGGCTCCGCCGCCCAGGCCGAGGCCACCGCCGCCGCCACCGCCGCCCAGAAGGCCCGCTCCGAGGCCGAACACCTGCGCCAGCGCCTCACCGAGGTCGAGCAGGAGACCGCCGCCGCCGTCGAAGCCGGCTGGATCGACGACTCCGGCGCCGAACCCGACCCGGCCCGCGCCGCCCTGCACGCCGCCGACGCCGAACGCGCCGCCACCGAAGCCCTCGACCAGGCCCGCACCGTCGCCGAGTCCGCCGCCGTCCGGGCCCGCGAGTCCGCCGCCGCCGAGGCCCGCGCCGAACTCGCCGCCGCCCGCGCCACCGACGCCCGCACCGCCGCCGAACGCACCCTGGCCGCCGAACAGCGCACCGCCGCCCAGCTCGCCGCCGAGCCCCGGCTCGCCGAACTGCTCTCGCTCTCCCCCTACCAGGACGGCGCGGACGAGTCCGAGGGCTTCCTGACGCCCCGCCAACTCGACGCCTCCGCCGAGGACCTGCGCGAACTGCTCGACCAGGCCGTCGCCCACGCCGAACGCACCCTGTTCGACCTGCGCACCGCCGCCGCCGACGACTCCCGCATCCTCGCCGCGCTCGGCGACGGCGGCCTGCTGCCGCCCGGCCCGGACGTCCTCGCCACCGTCGAACACCTCGGCGAACAGGGCATCCCCGCCCTGCCCGGCTGGCGCTACCTCGCCCAGTCCGTCGACCCCGCCGACCACGACGCGATCCTCGCCGCCCGCCCCGAACTCGTCGACGGCGTCGTGGTCACCGACCCCGCCTCGCTCGACCGGGCCCGCGAAGCGCTCGCCGCCGCCGCCCTGCTGCCCCGCTCCACCGTCGCCGTCGGCACCGCCGCCGCCCTGATCGCCCCCATCGAGGGCGAACCCGGCTTCTTCCTGGTGCCGCCGAACCCGGCCATGCACAACGAGACCGCCGCCGATGACGAACGCCGCGAACTGCGCGGCCGCGCCACCGCCCGCGAGGAACACATCCGCGAACTCGCCGCCCGCCTCGGCGGCGACCGCGCCCTCGCCGCCCGGCTCGCCTCCTGGCACGCCGCCTGCCCGCCCGGCACCCTCGCCGAACTCGCCGAGGCCGCCGCCGCGGCCGCCGACCACGCCGAAGCCACCGCCGCCGAACTCGCCACCCTGCGCGCCGACCACGCCGAAGCCGACGCCGACCACCAGGCCGCCGCCGCCCGCCACGAGGAGTGCCGGGAGACCGCCCAGCGCACCCGCCGCCGCGCCGACGCCCTCGCCGGCCTCGCCTTCCGCCTGCGCGAACGCGCCAACTGGACCCGCCGGCAGCGCGAACTCGCCGACGACGCCACCGAATGCGAACGCCGCCAGGCGCTGTGCACCGAACGCGCCCGCACCTGCGACGAGGACCGCCGCGCCGCCCAGCGCGCCGCCGACGACGCCCGCCGCACCGCGCGCACCCTGCGCGGCGAACGCGCCGAGATCGCCGCCGCCGACACCGCCGAACCCGACGAGTCCACCCCCACCTCGCTGCCCGCCCTGCGCGAGGCCTACCGGGCCGCCGCCCAGCTCTACGAGAAGGTCGGCGTCGGCGCCGACCTGCGCGCCGAACAGGCCCGCGCCGAAGGCGACGAAGCCGCCGCCGCAACCGAGCTGGACCGCCTCAGCAACAAGGTCAAGGCCCGCGCCGAGGAACTCCTCGCCAGCCCCGACGGCGCCGACGGCCCCGCCCGGCAGGCCGCCGCCGCCCGCGCCGAAGAACTCGTCACCATCATCGAAGCCCGCTCCGGCGCCGCCGCCGAAGAAGTCGGCCGACTGCGCGGCGACGCCGAACGCTCCGCCCCGGTGAACGGCGAAGCCCACACCGAACTCCCCGACGACCTCGTCCCCGCCGACACCGAACACGCCCAGGCCCTGCTGCGCACCGCCACCGCGCTGCTCGCCGAACGCCGCGAACGCGTGGACACCGCCCGCACCGAGAACGCCGACCTGCAGCGCACCCTGGACCAGGCGCAGGCCGCCGCCACCGACTTCGAGGAACTCGCCGGGCAGCTCCGCGACGGGCTGCGCGACAACGGCGAGGAGACCGAGACCGCCGACGCCTACCTCGGCGGCCTCGCCGCGGCCCGCGCCGCCGTCGCCGACACCCGGCGCGCCATGCGCACCGCCGCCTCCGAGCTCACCGGCGCCGAACTCGCCGTCCGGGACGCCTCCGACGCCCTCGTCCGGCACGCCAACGCCGCCCGCTACGAGGCCGTCCGCACCCCCGCCCGCCAGCAGATCCGCGAGCTGCCGGCGGCCGCCCTGCCCGACCACGCCGCCGCCTGGGCCGCCGCGTTCGCACCCCGCCTGCGCGTCCTCACCGACGAACTCGCCCAGTTGGAACGCAACCGCGCCTCCATCGTCGACCGCCTGCGCGGCCTGGTCGAGTCCTCCCTCGCCACCCTGCGCGCCGCCCAGCGCCTGTCCCGCCTCCCCGAAGGCCTCGGCGAATGGTCGGGCCAGGAATTCCTGCGCATCCGCTTCGACGACCCCGACCACGCCGTCCTGGTCGAACGGCTCGGCGAGGTCATCGACGAAGCCACCCAGTCCGCCGTCCGGAAGAACTCCGACCTGCGCCGCGACGGCATGTCCCTGCTGCTGCGCGGCGTCGCCGCGGCGATCGGCCCCAAGGGCGTCTCGGTCGAGATCCTCAAGCCGGACGCGGTACTCCGCGCCGAGCGGGTCTCGGTCGGCCAGATGTCGGACGTCTTCTCCGGCGGCCAGCTGCTCACCGCCGCGATTGCCCTCTACTGCACGATGGCCGCCCTGCGCGCCAACGACCGCGGCCAGTCGCAGCTCCGGCACGCCGGCACGCTCTTCCTCGACAACCCGATCGGCCGCGCCAACGCGACCTACCTGCTGGAGCTCCAGCGCGCCGTCGCCGACGCGCTCGGCGTCCAACTCATCTACACCACCGGCCTGTTCGACACCACGGCACTGGCCGAGTTCCCGCTCGTCATCCGCCTGCGCAACGACGCGGACCTCCGGGCCGGCCTGAAGTACATCTCGGTCGAGGAACACCTCCGCCCGGGCCTCCCGGCACCGCAGGACCCGGACGGTCCGACGATCCACGGGGAGATCACGGCGACCAGGATGTTCCGCAAGCCCGAATAGGGGCGCGCGGACAGGCGGGCGCACAACCGGGGGCGCGGGGAACCGCGCGAAGCGGGAGGACCCAACCGCAAGGTCGCGACGCGGGCAATGACTTGCCGTTGATCGCGACCTTGCGGTTGGGTGCGTGGCCGCTCGCGCAGTTCTCCCCCAGCCCCAGCGGGCTGGGAGGTGCCCCACGCGCCCCTGTTTTCGCGCCCGACTGCGCGCGCTCCTACTGCTTGGTCGAGACGGTGACGGACGCGACCTTCATCGGGTGCCCCGGCTCCGTTGCCGTCGTCGGCGAACTGTCGTACGCGGTGGGCAGGTTGCCGCCGATCGCGACGTTCAGGATCAGGAAGATCCCGTGGTGCACCGCCTGGTCCCAGGCGGCCGGGTCGACCTGGTCGGAGGTGACGGCGAAGTACTCCTGGCCGTCGCGCAGCCAGCGGACCTTCTCGACGGGGGACGAGCGGTCGACCTCCAGCGTGTAGGTGTGGAACGTGCCCCAGCAGTCCGGGCAGGGCTTCTCGCCGGAGCCCAGGCCGGTCGGCTCCTTGCAGGGGCCGCCCGGGGTGGTGCCGCAGTGCATGGTGCCGAACACCCCGCGCCCGCCGATCGACTCGAGGACGTCGAGCTCGCCGACGCCCGGCCAGCCGGTGTACCCGTCGCGGAGCTTGCCGCCGAGCGCCCAGAACGCGGGCCAATAGCCGGCGGCGGCAGGCCCGTTGACGGCGGGCAGGGCCACCTTCGCCTCCACCCGCAGCACGCCGCCCGCCGGGGCGGCGAAGTCCGCGCGCCGGGATTCGATCCGGCCGGAGAACCAGTGGCCGGCCCCGTCCCGGGTGGGCACGATCTCCAGCGAACCCTGGCCGTCCAGGCGGACGTTGTCGGTGGAGTCGGTCATGGTTTCGAACTCGCCGGTGCCCCACTGGGCGGCGGGGCAGCCGGGGTAGCAGGTGCCGGTGTCGTACTGCCAGTTCGCCGGGTCCGGCTTCGATCCGGCCGGGCCGTCGAAGTCGTCGTGCAGCAGGGTGGCCCAGCCTTCGCCGAACACGCCCGCGTCGGCGAGGAGTTGGTCGATCCGGGAGGTGAGGACGACGGACGCCGCGTTGGTCAGGTGCGAGTCGTCGCGGTAGAGCAGCACGTGCTCCAGGACGGAGGGGCAGGTCTTTCCCTCGCCGGGGCAGAGCACCGAGTTGACGCCGATGGTGCGGACGCCGGGGACGCGGCCGGCGGCGATCTCCTCGGCCAGCGGATCGGCCCACAGGCTGTCGCTGCGCGGGAAGTCGCAGGCGGACGTGGTGTCGGAGTGCCCGGAGACGCAGGCGGGAATGTCCCGGCCGGGGATCGGGGTGTCCTGGAGGTAGACGATCGGGACGCCCAGCTCCCGCAGCGGGGCGAGGGTCTGCTCCCAGCCGTGCAGCAGCGCCGCCCGGTCGGCGGTGTAGCGGTTCAGCGTGGAGATGACGATCAGCTTGGGCTTGGGCCCCTGCTTCAGCCGGCTCAGCGCGTACGACCGCCAGGTGTCGCACTCGTGGTAGGTGCGGCCCAACTGGGGGTTGTTGACCGTGAGTTCGGGCAGCGGGCAGCCCTGCTTGACGAGTTCCTCGACGGCCAGGCGGTGCTGGGCGGCGATGCCGAGCATCGCGGAGAACCACTGGCCGGCGTGCGAGTCGCCGAGCAGCACGATCCGGTCGTCGCCGGTGCCGAACCGGCAGGGCGGGCTGACGGTGTCCGTCGGGTTCACCTCGCACATGCCGTCCGGCGGGAAGTCCTGCCGGGCCTGCACGGGGTTGGGCACGGTCGGGCCGTGCGCGGGCGGCGCGCCGGCGAGCAGGGTCGGGCCGGTGCGGGCGCCCGGCGGCAGGCCGGACGGGTCCGGGGGAGTGGCCGGGCCGAGCATCTTGATCGTGCCGGTGCCGACGACCAGCGCCAGCACCACCGGCATCACCACCGCGGTGAGACCCAACGACAGTCCGCGGCGCGGGATTTCACCGAGCACCCGGCTGCGGCGCAGCGGCTGCTCCAGCCAGTTCAGGGCGGCGAGTGCGGGCAGCGCGGCGGCTGCCGTCAGCGCGACCTTCACCCCCCAGTGCAGGGTGCCCCATCGGGCTTCGGCGAGCACCAGCACCGGCCAGTGCCACAGGTACAGGTTGTAGGAGAGCCGGCCGATCGCGCGCGGCGCGCCGAGCGCCAACACCCGCCCCACCAGGTGCTGTTCACCGGCCAGCACGATCGCGGCGGTGCCGATCGTGGGCACCAGCGCGGCGTAGCCGGGGTAGGGGGTGCGGGCGTCGAAGACCAGCACCGCGCCGAGCACCGCGGCCATGCCGCCGAGGCCCAGCAACTCCCGTATCAGGCGTGGTATTCGACGGATCGGCAGCAGCGCGACGACGGCGCCGGCGGCGAACTGCCAGGCCCGGGTGGGCGTGGAGAGGTAGGCGCCGGCACTCCAGTGCAGGGAGAGCCAGAACGAGCCGGCGCCGAGGACCAGGGTCAGGCCGAGCAGGGTGCGCCGCTTCCAGGCCCAGCGGGCGGCGAGGGCCATCAGCGGGGCCCACAGCAGGTAGAACTGCTCCTCGACGGCGAGCGACCAGAAGTGCAGCAGCACGCTCGGGTCGCGGCCGGCCGCCAGGTAGTCGGTCTGTTCGGCGATGAAGCGCCAGTTGGCGACGGACAGCGCGGAGGCGAGGACGTCGCGTTCCAGGTCGGCGCGGCGCAGCGGCGCGGTGAGCAGGGCGCCGAGGACGGCGACCACGGCGAGCACCACGGCGGCGGAGGGCAGCAGGCGGCGGGCGCGGCGCGAGTAGAACTCGGCCAGCCGGACCTTTCCGGTGGCGGCGCTCTCGCTGCGCAGCAGGCCGGTGATGAGGTAGCCGGAGATGACGAAGAAGACGTCGACGCCGACGAAGCCGCCGGCCAGGCCGGGGACGGCCGCGTGGAAGGCGAGCACGGCGAGCACGGCGACGGCCCGCAGTCCTTCGATGTCGGGTCTGAACCGGGGCCGTTCGACGGGTGGTTGCCCGAGAACGACGGTGAGCGGGGCGGTGCTGGTGGACACGGGAGGTGGACCTTTCAGCCCAGCCAGGGCAGCATCGGCGCTACCCAGCCGGAGGCGAGCAGGGCGATCAGGGCGAGCGCGCTGGTGACGGCGAGGGCCTCGGGCCAGCGCCTGGGCCGCATCGCCGGGCGGGCCCCGGATTCGGTGTTCTCGGTGGTGTGCGGCCGCAGCTCGGAGTACAGGTTGCGGACCAGCGGCACGCCGGCGTGCAGTTGCACGGCCAGGTACAGGGCCAGGCCCCAGGTGTAGTGCCAGCCGTGCAGGGCGGTGGCGACGGCCACGCCGACGGTGGTGGCGACCAGGGTGCCGGCCGTCCACAGCAGGGAGACCAGCAGGACGTTGCGGGCCATGCCGCGGTTGCTTCCGGGCTTGGCCGCGCCGGTGGGCACCCAGGCGGCGCTGCGGCCGCGCAGGGTGTGCCAGTAGGCGGTGCCGGCGGCGAAGCTCATCAGCACGTTGGCGCGCAGCACCTCGGTGCGCCAGCGGGTGCGGCTGACCCGGGGCAGCAGCACGTGCCACAGCCACAGCAGGGAGAGCATCGGCAGCACGTACCAGGCGCGGACCTCGCCGGGGAACGCGAACAGCATGATCAGCGGCGGCAGCGGTGCGGTGAGCACGTTCACGGCGGCGGCCAGGTAGCCGACGATGCCCTCGTCGAAGCAGCGGCGCATCCGCCAGGTCATGGCCTTGCGGGTGGTGCGGTCGCCGATCAGGTGAAGGTTGCCCATCGCCCAGCGGTACTGCTGGTTGACGAAGCTGGTGGTGGACTCGGGCGAGGTGCCCTTGGCGACCAGGACGGGCACGTAGCGGGTGGTGAATCCCCGCTGGTGCAGGGCGAGTCCGGTGTACATGTCCTCGCTGTGGTCGAGCCGGGCGAAGCCGCCGGCGGCGTCGATCGCGGAGCGTCGGTAGACCGCGTTGGAGCCGCAGCAGATCGCCGCGTCGGAGGCGTCCCGGCTGGGCTGCACCCAGCGGAAGAACCACTCCTGGGCCGCTCCCGCGGCGCGCTGCACCCAGCCCATCTCGGCGTCGGTGTCGAAGCACTGCGGGCTCTGCACGATGCCGACCTTCGGGTCGCCGAAGTACGGCAGCAGGTGCTGGAGCAGGTCGGCGCGCGGCGCGAAGTCGGCGTCCAGGATGGCGATGTACTCGCCGTTGCTCAAGGTCAGCGCATGGTTGAGATTGCCGGCCTTCTTGAACTCGCCGCGGTTCGGTCGCACTACGTAGTGGTAGCCGAACTCCCGGGCCAGCGCGGCCACTTCGGGCCGGTCTCCGTCGTCCAGCACCCACACGTCGAGGCGCCCGGGGGCGTCCAGTCGGGCGACCGCCCGGTAGGCGTTGGCGAGGATGTCGAGCGGTTCGCCGCAGGTCGGCAGGTAGAGGTCGACGGACGGCGGTTCGGCGGGCTGCCAGGCGGCGACGAGCAGTTCGTGCCCGGCCCGGGTGAAACGCCGACGGCGCAGCCCGTTGAGGCAAGTCAGCGCCAGGGCGACGAGGTTGATGCCGAGCACGGCCAGGAACGGCCAGAGCACGGGATTGCGGAGCGAGAAGCTGAACATTGTGGCCGCGCTGAACACGAAGGCGAGCGCGGAGAGCAGTGGGACCCAGCGGCGCTGAGGCCCGAAGTACCAGTAGAGCTCCTGATCGGAGGGTGGCGACGGAAGGTGATTGACAGTCATAAGGCCCCCCACGGCCGGTCATTGACACCTGTCGACGGTCAGATTACCTGATTGGTATAGACCAAATGACCACGCACGATGAACGCTGGGGCAACTTCGGTGAAGCCTGTGTGACCAGGCATGACCGCGCCAGGAATTGCCCCTCGGCTGTGCCGGGAGGGGCTTCTGTGGCGGTTGACGTACAGCGTTGTTCGAATGGTTGCGAATGCGGTTGGCGAAGGGTCGCCGAAGTCCATGGCGGGGACTCGCCGCAGGAATTGACGGATCGTCAGGCTCGTGGCCCGCGGTTCGGTCGGAAGGTCAGCGGGCAGCCGGCTTCGGGGTGGGGAAGCACGGCTCGGCGGCGGCCAGCACCGCGTCCAGCAGGCCAGGAAAGCGCTCGCCGAGATCGGCCAAGCGCAGTGTGTTCATCTTAGAAGTGCCGCGCCGATGCTGACGAATCAGGCCCGCTTCACGAAGGACCCGAAAGTGATGTGTCAATGTCGACTTGGTGACTGGAAGGTCGAATGCGAGGCAATTCAGCTCGTCGCCCCCCGCCTCCGCGAGTTCGGCGACGATCCGCAGCCGGGTCGGGTCGGCGAGCGCGTGCAGCACCGTTTCCAGCCGCAGCTCGGCGACGGCCGGCTCGGGCAGCAGCCTCGGGCAGTCCGGGTCGCCCGCACAGTCCTGGTCGATGGTCACCCGTCCATAGTACGAGAGTCCTCGTAGTTTGACAGATCTCGTAGTACGGCAGCTATCGTACGAAGCGAAGAGAATGCCACCGTCGGGACCACAGGAAGGACGGGCCCCATGAGCGCCCTGTTCGAGCCGATCACCCTCCGTTCGCTGACCGTCCCCAACCGGATCTGGCTCAGCCCGATGTGCATGTACTCGGCCCCCGCCGACGGCCCCGAGACCGGCGTCGCCACCGACTTCCACCTCGCCCACCTCGGCTCCCGCGCCGCCGGCGGCGCCGGACTGGTGATGGTCGAGGCCACCGGCGTCCGCCCCGACGGCCGGATCTCCCCCTGGGACCTCGGCCTGTGGAACGACCGCCAGCAGGAGGCGCTCGCCCGGATCGCCGCCCTGATCCGCGAGCACGGCTCGGTCCCCGCGATCCAGCTGGCCCACGCCGGCCGCAAGGCCTCCACCGCGAAGGCGAGTGCGGGCGGCGGCCCGCTGGCCGTCGAGGACGGCGGCTGGCCGGTGGTCGGCGCCTCGCCGATCCCGTTCGACGACGGCTACCCCACTCCCGCGGAGCTGACCGAGGCCCAGATCGCCGAACTGGTGCAGGACTTCGCGTCCTCCGCCCGCCGCGCACTGGCCGCCGGCTTCCGGGCGGTCGAGGTGCACGGCGCCCACGGCTACCTGATCCACCAGTTCCTGTCCCCGCTCACCAACCACCGCACCGACGGCTACGGCGGCGACTTCGCCGGCCGCAGCCGACTGGCCCGCGAGGTCGCCGCCGCGGTACGGGCCGTCTGGCCCGCGGACCTCCCCGTCCTGTTCCGGATCTCCGCCACCGACTGGGTCACCGACCGGCCCAGCTGGACCGTCGACGAGAGCGTCCTGCTCGCCAAGGAACTCCAGGCCCTCGGCGTCGACCTGATCGACGTCTCCTCCGGCGGCATCGTCCCGCGCGCGAACATCACCGTCGGGCCGGGCTACCAGGTGCCCTTCGGCGCGCAGATCCGGCGCGAGGCCGGCCTCCCGGTCGGCACCGTCGGAATGATCACCGAACCGGCCCAGGCGGAGCAGATCCTCACGGCCGGCGACGCGGACGTGGTCCTGCTGGGCCGCGAGCTGCTCCGCGACCCGTACTGGCCGCTGCACGCCGCGAAGGCGCTGGGCGCGGAGCGCACCTGGCCGGTGCAGTACGGCTACGCGGTGGGCTCCAGGGGCTGAGTCGACGGGGGCGCGGGGGCGGCGGCGTCCGCAGCGCCCCCGGCCCCGCCCGTCCCGTCGCCGTCCGTCCCGTCGCCGTCCGGTTCGGCCCAGTCCGCCCGGGGTTCGACCATGAACATCCCCAGCAGCACGCCCAGCACCGGCACCGCCGGAAGCACCGTGAGCACGCCCTGGGGGCCGTGCGACTGGGCGACGAGGCCGAACAGCGGGGCGATCAGGCCGCCGACGCTGACGGCGAGGCCGAGGGTGACGCCGGCGGCGGTGCCGGGGCGGGTGGGGAGGTAGTCCTGGCCGAGTTTCACCAGGACGGCGAACGGCAGGTTGAGCATGGCGCCGGCCAGCACGGCGAAGGCGAGCGGCGCCCACTGGCCCGGCGTCACCCGCAGCAGGACGAGCGCGGGGGCGGTGAGCGCCGTCCCCCACTGCGCGGTGCGGACCATGCCGATCCGGTCCGCCAGCCGGCCGCCGCCCAGGGTGCCGACCACGCCGCCGAGCAGGAAACAGGTCAGGGCCGCGCCCGCCAGCAGGTGGGAGGCGCCCAACTGCCGCAGCCAGTACAGCTCGATGAACGTGCTGACCCCGAAGAAGGCCACCGAGCGGACGATCTCCACCCCGGTCAGCACCAGGAACGGCCGCCACCGGTCTTTCCCGGTGCGGGCCGCGCTCCCGCCCGACCCGCCGCGGCCGCGGTGCCGGGCCCGGTACAGGACGGCGGCCATCACCAGCGCCGGCAGCACGAACACCGCCGTCGCCCGCACGCCCCACGCCGTGAGCAGCGGGGTGGCCAGCACCGGCGCGAGGAAGAAGCCGACGCTGCCGCCCGCCGCGAAGACGCTCATCGCGCTCGCGCTGTCGCCCGCCGCCTCCCGGGCGGCCCGCCCGGCCGCCGGGTGGAACGCGGCGACCCCGAGGCCGGAGAGCAGGACCAGCAGCCACACCAGGGCGTAGCCGTCGGCGAGTCCGCTCAGGCCGACGCCCAGCCCGGCCAGGGCCAGCCCGGCGGCGGACAGCCACGGCAGCGGGCGGCGGTCCACCAGCAGGCCGACCAGCGGCTGCGGAATCGCGCTGCCGAGGGTGGCCGCGAGCGTCAACCCGCCTGCGGCGACGTAGCCGTAGCCGCGTTCCAGCACGAAGTAGGGGACCACCGCCGGCACCAGGCCCTGGTACAGGTCGTCCACGGCGTGCGCCGCACCCCACAGTCTCATCCGGCGCCACACGCCGGCCCGATCCGTTGTCATGACGCCCAGCCTGGCCGCCGACCCGCCGGGCTGGCTTCCGCTACTCTGCCAATCCATGTCGCCGACCCGCCAACCTCCGGCCGACCCGCCCCGACCGCCTTCGCGGGCGCCGCACCAGAAGGAGACCGGCCCGAGCCGCCACCGGCTGGTGCACCGGGAGCGGATCGCCTGGCACTGGCACGACGTCAACCAGCTGATCACGCCGGGGCTCGGCGTGCTGGAGGTGAGCACCCCGCACGGCCGCTGGGTGGTGCCCCCGCACCGCGCGGTGTGGCTGCCCGCCGGCGTCGCGCACACCCACCGGTCCCACGGGACGAGCGAGTTGAGGTGCCTGGTGTATCCGGCCGGGACGAACCCGCTGGGGCTGGCGGCGCCCGCCGTGCTGGCCGTCACCCCGCTGCTGCGCGAGATCATCGCGCACCTCACCGGCCCGGACGCCCCCGTCGGACGGCCGGCCCGGACGCTCGAACTCGCCGCACTGGACCAGCTCGCACGCGCCCCCGAACTGCCGCTCGGCCTGCCGCGGCCCACCGACCCGCGCCTGCGGGACGTCGCCGCGCTGCTCACCGCCGATCCCGCCGACGGGCGCTCGCTGGCCGAACTCGGCCGGGCCGTCGGCGCCGCCGAACGCACCCTGAGCCGGCTGTTCCGCCGCGAGCTGGGCCTCGGCTTTCCGCAGTGGCGCACCCAACTGCGGCTCCAGCACGCCCTGGTGCTGCTCGCGCAGGGCCGCTCGGTGACGTCCACCGCCGCCGCCTGCGGATTCCGCTCGCCGAGCGCGTTCATCGAGGCGTTCCGGCACGCGTTCGGCACCACCCCCGGCCGCCACCGGCAGCCGTGACGGGCGGTCGGCCGCGTCGGGACGGCTGCCGTGACGGGCGGTCAGCCGCGTTGCGGGTGGCTGCCGTACGGCTGGGGGCGGCGGGTGCGTTCGCGCGAACCGTCCAACGGGCCTATCGAGTTGGGGGCGCGGCGGCGGGACGCGGCGACCTGGCGGGAGACCACCACGTCGATCAGGCACCAGGCCGTGACGAAGACGCCCATCGCCATCATCGCCAGCGCGGGCACGATGATCGTGGTGTGCGACCAGGACGCCAGGACGGCGACGATCACCGTCACCACCGTGAAGGCGAATGCCAGCCCGGCCCGGACCGCGGCGTCCCGCACCTCGTCCGGCAACCGACTGCGCCGACGACGCGCCATCGCCCACCCCCCTGTCGGATGCGCACCCGTCCGGTGCTACCCAGGCTGCCCAATAAGGGTGAAGGTATGCCGCCACCCGGCTGAATTCCACTCAAACCGGGCGTGTTGCGCCGACGGACCGTCAACCCCCCCCGTCCAGGATCGTATTCCGCCCGGCAAGAGGGCCGATCGGGCCGACGGGGCGTCAGTCGGGCAGGGTGGCGTCGAGCTCCTCCAACGCGCCGGCCACGATGGTGCGCATCGCCTGTTCCGCCAGCTCGGGATCGCCCGCGCAGATCGCCTCGGCGACGTCCCGGTGCAGCTGCACCGCGTACTCGCGCGGCCGGTGCGGCATCAGCCGGTGCTCGGTGCGGCCGGTCAGCACCGCGCCGACGGTGTCCTTCAGGTGCGCGAACATCTCGTTGCCGGACGCCCGCAGCACCGTCGCGTGGAAGGCGATGTCGTGCTCCAGGAAGGACTCCAGGTCCGCGGCCCGGGCGGTGACGGTCAGCTCGACGGCCAGCGCGCTGAGCTCCCGGCGGTCGTCGTCGCTGGCGTTGCGGGCCGCCAGCGCCGCCGCGGCCGGCTCCACCGCGACCCGCAGCGAGCCGAGCGAGCGCAGCTGCGCGGAGCGGCCGGCTCCGGCCAGCCGCCAGCGGATCACCAGCGGGTCGAACACGTCCCAGTCGCTCTGCGGCCGCACCGTGATCCCGACCCGGCGGCGCGGCTCGACCATCCGCATCGACTCCAGGATGCGCACCGCCTCCCGCACCACCGTGCGGGACACCCCGTGCTGCGCCTCCAGCTCCTCGGTGCGCAGCACGGTGCCCGCGGGCAGCTCGCCGGAGGCGATCGCGGGGCCGAGGTGGGCAAGCAGTCGGCCGGGCAGGCCCTGGATCTCCATCCCGCCAGCCTATCGGCGAGGCCGCGGCCGACCCGGGGGCGGGGGAGCGGTGAACGCCTCCCACCTGCGGCGATGCACATAAGTATGACGATTAGGTTTCGGCGGCTTGAATAAGTCATACCTTTGGGTCTACCTTGCCCAGGACCAGGCAAGGACAGGAGCACCACCCATGGCTCTCAGCGTCGAGAACCAGAAGCCGCCCGTCATCGTGGTGATGGGCGTCTCCGGAGTCGGGAAGACCACCGTCGCCCGACTGCTCGCCCACCGCCTCGGCCTTCCGTACGCCGAGGCCGACGACTTCCACCCCGCCGCCAACATCGCCAAGATGAGCGCCGGGACCCCGCTGGACGACCACGACCGCGAACCCTGGCTGCGCGCCCTCGGCGCCTGGCTCGGGGAGCGCGCCGAGGCCGGCACCGGCGGCGTCGTCACCTGCTCCGCCCTCAAGCGCAGCTACCGCGACATCCTGCGGGACGCCTGCCCCGAGGCGTTCTTCCTGCACCTGACCGGCAGCCACGACCTGGTCGGCGACCGGATCGCCCACCGCACCGGCCACTTCATGCCGCCCTCGCTGCTGGACTCCCAGTACGCCACCCTCGAACCGCTCCAGGCGGACGAGAGCGGCACCGTGCTGGACGTCGACGCCGACCCCGACACCCTCGTCGATCGCGCCGTCGTCGGCCTGGCGAGCTGAGCCCCGCCCCGCCCCACCCCGTCACACCCCGCCGCCGCCCACCGGACCCCCGGGCGACGACGGCCCGTCAATGGAGACTCGCGTGACCCCCACCCTGCTGGCCGCCGCGGCGCCGGCGCTCCCCCACACGTCCAGCAACGGCCAACTGCTGCTCGCGGTGCTGCTCAGCATCGGCGCCATCGTGCTGCTGATCACCAAGTTCAAGCTGCACCCGTTCCTGGCGCTCACCCTCGGCTCGGGCCTGCTCGCCGCCGTCGCCGGCGCGCCGTTCGACAAGCTGCTCAGCAGCTTCTCCACCGGCTTCGGCTCCACCGTCGCCTCCGTCGGCCTGCTGATCGGCCTCGGCGCGATGCTCGGCAAGCTGCTCGCCGACTCCGGCGGCGCCAACATCATCGCCGACACGGTGCTCGCCCGGACCGGCCCGAAGATGCTGCCCTGGGCGATGGCGCTGATCGCCGCCGTGCTCGGCCTGCCGCTGTTCTTCGAGGTCGGCGTCGTCCTGCTGATCCCGATCGTGCTGCTGGTCGCCCGCCGCGGCAACGTCCCGCTGATGCGGATCGGCATCCCCGCGCTGGCCGGCCTGTCCGTGCTGCACGGCCTGGTGCCCCCGCACCCGGGCCCGCTGGTCGCCGTCGACGCCCTCAAGGCCGACCTCGGCGTCACCCTCGCGCTCGGCCTGCTGATCGCCGTCCCCACCCTGATCGTGGCCGGCCCGCTGTTCTCCCGGTTCGCCCAGCGCTGGGTCGGCCCGCTGGAGATCCCCGCCGACACCGCGCCCGTCGACACCGCCAAGCACGGGAAGACCCCGCGGTTCGGCGCCGTCCTGGTCACCATCCTGCTGCCGGTCGTGCTGATGCTCGGCAAGGCCCTCGCCGACGTGGTGGTCGACGACCCGAAGAACACCGTTCAGCGGTTCTTCGACTTCATCGGCTCCCCGCTGATCGCGCTGCTCGCCGCCACCCTGCTCGCCATGGTCACCCTCGGCCGGGCCGCCGGGTTCGACAAGGCCCGGATCTCCGCGACGGTCGGCAACTCGCTCGGCCCGATCGCCGGCATCGTGTTCATCGTCGGCGCGGGCGGCGGCTTCAAGCAGACCCTGATCGACGTCGGCGTCGGCAACGCCGTCAGCGAGTGGTCCGGCAAGTGGCACATCTCCGCGCTGCTGCTCGGCTGGCTGATCGCCGTGCTGATCCGCCTCGCCACCGGCTCCGCCACCGTCGCCACCATCACCGCCGCCGGCATCGTCGGCCCGCTGGCCGCCGACATGTCCACCACCCACGCCGCGCTGCTGGTGCTCGCCATCGGCGCCGGGTCGCTGTTCCTGTCGCACGTCAACGACGCCGGCTTCTGGCTGGTGAAGGAGTACTTCGGGATGAGCGTCGGCCAGACGCTGAAGTCCTGGTCGGTGATGGAGACGGTGATCTCGGTGGTCGCGATCGCCCTGATCCTGCCGCTCAGCCTGATCATCTAGCGCCCGAGCGCCCCACAGACCGCGACGCCCTCCGGATCCCGCTTCTCTCCCGGAGGGCGTCGTCGTGTCTTCGGACGGCCGGCGCGTCGGCGGCTCCGCGGGCGCCTACCGCGCCAGCAGCTCCGCGGTCCGCTTGCGGACCTCCTCGGTGTCCAGCCCGCGCACCGTCAGCGTGGTGCGTCGCCGCAGCACGTCGTCCACCGTGTACGCCCACTCCTGCTCGGCCGCGTACGCCACCTGCGCCCACACGTCCGGCCCGCCCGGGTGCACGCGTTCGCCCAGTTCCGGGCGCTCGGCGATCATGCGGGCGATCTCGAACGACAGCGTGCCGTAGTGGGTGGCCAGGTGCCGGGCCACCAGCGGGTCCATCCGGGAGCCCGGCTCGCGGTCCATCAGCAGGCGGTGCGCGACCGCCTGCGGGGCGCCGATGCCCGGCAGCGGCACGGTCGCCGGGATGGGCGAGACGTCCTCGGCCAGGCCCACGCCCCGGGCGTTCTTCAGCTTCTCCAGCACCACCCGGCCGATGTGCCGGTAGGTGGTCCACTTGCCGCCCGCCACCGACAGCATCCCGGCCCGGCCCTCGGTGACGACGGTCTCCCGCTTGGCCGCGGCCGTCGCCCCCGGACCGCCCGGCAGCACCCGCAGGCCCGCGAAGGCGTACGTGATGTCCTCGCGCCGCAGGTGCTCGTCGCGCACCGCGTGCCCCGCCTCGGACAGGATCTGGTCGATGTCGGCGTCGGTGGCCCGCACGTCCAGCGGGTCGCCGACGTACTCCTCGTCGGTGGTGCCCAGCAGGACGTGGTCCTCCCACGGGATCGCGAACGACACCCGGTACTGGTCGATCGGAATGGTCAGCGCGGCCCGCCACGGGGCCTGTCGGCGCAGCACCACGTGCGCGCCCTTCGACAGCCGGATCGACGGCTCGGCGCCCGGGAACTCCATCCGCCGCAGGTGGTCCACCCACGGGCCGGTGGCGTTCAGCACCAGGCGGGCGTCGATGCCGAACTCGGCGCCGTCCAGGCGGTCGCGGACCTCCGCTCCGGTCACCCGGCCGCGGGTGAAGCGCAGACCCGTCACCTCGGCGTGGTTGAGCACCACCGCGCCCGCGTCCACCGCCGCGCGGACCGTCATCACGGCCATCCGGGCGTCGTTCATCTGGTGGTCGCCGTACACCGCGACGCGGCGCAGGCCCTCGGTGCGCAGCCCGGGCACCGCGCGGGCCGCCTGCGCGGGGGAGACCACCCGGCCCAGGCCGTCGCGGAACGCGGACAGCGCCGAGTACAGGAACACGCCCGCGCCGAGCTTCGGCGCCGAGTGCGGCCCGCCCTCGTAGACGGGGACGAAGAAGGTCAGCGGGTTGACCAGGTGCGGGGCCACGTCGGTGGCCAGCGCCCGGCGCTCCTTGTGGTTCTCGGCGACCAGCCTGACCGCGCCGGTCTGCAGGTAGCGCAGCCCGCCGTGGACCAGCTTGGAGGACGCGGAGGAGGTGGCGTTCGCGAAGTCCCCGGCGTCCACCATGGCCACCTTCAGCCCGGCCTGGGCGGCGGTCCAGGCGGTGGCGGTGCCGAGGATGCCGCCGCCGATGACCAGCAGGTCGTAGCGGGCCCGGCCGAGCAGCTCGCGGGTGGCGGCACGGGAGGCGACGCGGCCGGCGGCGCGCTCGGCGCCCAGGGTCGGGATGCTTGCCATGGTGTGTGCGGCGGGCCCGGTTCTCGCCGGTCCGCGTCTCCTTTCGGTGATGGGTCTCTGACTGGGCGTCAGAGCTGCGGCTGCTCGTCGTCCTGCTCGATCCAGCCCATGGTGCGCTCCACCGCTTTCAGCCAGTTGCGGTGCTCGCGCTCGCGGGTCGCGTCGTCCATCCGGGGGGTCCACTCGGCGGCCCGGTGCCAGTTGGCGCGCAGGGTGTCCAGGCAGTCCCAGAAGCCGACCGCCAGGCCGGCCGCGTAGGCCGCGCCGAGCGCGGTGGTCTCGGCGACGTACGGGCGCTCCACCGGGACGTCCAGCACGTCCGCGATGTTCTGCATCAGCAGGTTGTTGGAGGTCATGCCGCCGTCGACCTTCAGCGCGGTCAGCGTGACGCCGGAGTCCTTCTGCATGGCGTCCACCACCTCGCGGGTCTGCCAGGCGGTCGCCTCCAGCACCGCCCGGGCCAGGTGGCCCTTGGTGACGTACCTGGTCAGGCCGGTGATCACGCCGCGCGCGTCGGAACGCCAGTACGGCGCGAACAGGCCGGAGAACGCGGGCACGAAGTACGCGCCGCCGTTGTCCTCGACGGTGCCCGCCAGGGTCTCGATCTCGGCCGCCGTCGAGATGATCCCGAGCTGGTCGCGCAGCCACTGCACCAGCGAGCCGGTGACCGCGATCGACCCCTCCAGGGCGTACACCGGCGGCTGGTCGCCGATCCGGTAGCCGACCGTGGTGAGCAGCCCGTGGTACGAGTTGACGATCCGTTCGCCGGTGTTCAGCAGCAGGAACGTGCCGGTGCCGTACGTCGACTTCGCCTCGCCGACGTCGAAGCAGGTCTGGCCGAACAGCGCGGCCTGCTGGTCGCCGAGCGCCGCCGCGACCGGCACGCCCGCCAGCACGCCGACCGCCTCGCCGTACACCTCGGCGGAGGAGCGGATCTCCGGCAGCATCGCCATCGGCACGCCGATCGACTCGGCGATCCGCTCGTCCCACTCCAGGGTGTGCAGGTTCATCAGCAGGGTGCGCGAGGCGTTGGTGACGTCCGTGACGTGCCGGCCGCCGTGCACACCGCCGGTCAGGTTCCAGATCACCCAGGTGTCCATGGTGCCGAACAGGATGTCCCCGGCCTCGGCGCGCTCGCGCAGACCCTCGACGTTGTCCAGCAGCCAGCGGATCTTCGGCCCGGCGAAGTAGCTGGCCAGCGGCAGCCCGGTCTCCCGGCGGAACCGGTCCTGGCCGACGTTGCGGCCCAGCTCCCGGCAGAGCGCCTCGGTCCGGGTGTCCTGCCAGACGATCGCGTGGTGCACCGGCTCGCCGGTGTGCCGGTCCCACAGCACCGTGGTCTCGCGCTGGTTGGTGATGCCGACCGCCCGGATGTCCTCCCGGGTCAGCCCCGCCTTGTCCAGCGCGCCGCGCACCACCGCCTGCACTCGGGTCCAGATCTCCGCCGCGTCGTGCTCGACCCAGCCCGGCTGCGGAAAGATCTGCGCGTGCTCCTGCTGCTCGACGGCGACGATCCGGCCGTCCGCCCCGAACAGGATGCACCGGCTGGACGTGGTGCCCTGGTCGATCGCGGCGATGTAGCTGGCAGTCATGCGGTTCCTCGGCTCGGCTCGGCTCAGGGATGTCGACGGGGGAGTGGGGGCCGACCCTTCGTCAGTCCCCGTGCGCGCAGGTCCGGCAAACCACGCGGGCGGCGCGGAACACCCGGACTCTCCAGCCGTCGTTCGACAATGTCGACCGACGTTTGGAAGCCAACCGCAGCCGGACGCCCGACGTCAAGGCGTTGTGACCCGCGACGCCCCCGACGGACACGCACCGCCGTCGAATGATCACCCGGCGCCCACCACGCCCACTCAGAACCGGTGCGCCCCCAGGTCGCGGGAGATCGCCCGGGCCGCCGTCCGCACCGACGCCACCAGCGACGGCCGCACCGCACCGCCCTCGCACACCGTCTCCACCGCGCCGCTCACGCACACCGCGCCCACCGGGTTGCGCCGCCGGTCCTGGATCAGCGCCGCCACCGACGCCACGCCCTCCCAGGTCTCCTCCACCGCGTCCGCCCAGCCCCGCTCCCGCACCAGCGCGCACTGCGCGTCCAGCGCCGCCGGATCGGTCACCGTCCGCGGCGTGAATGCCTCCCACGGCCCGTCGCCCAACTCGCCGCGCGCCACCGGGTCGTACGCCAGCAGCACCTTGCCCAGCGCCGTCGCGTGCAGCGGCTGCATCGAACCGACCTCCAGCACCTGCCGGGTGTCGTCCGGCCGGAACACGTGGTGCACCACCAGCACCCCCCGCTGGTGCAGCACCCCCAGGTACACCGTCTCGCCGGCCGCCCGCGCCAGGTCGTCCGCCCACACCAGCGCCCGGGCCCGCAGCTCGTGCACGTCCAGGTAGCTCTGGCCGAGCCGCAGCAGCTCCGCCCCCAGCTGGTACTTGCCGCTGTCCGGATCCTGCTCGACGAACCCCTCCTGCTGGAGGGTGCGCAGGATGCCGTGCGCCGTGCCCTTCGCCAGCCCCAGCCCCGTCGCCACCTCCGACAGGCCGAGCCGCCGCTCCCCGCCCGCCAACAGGCGCAGGATCGCGGCCGCCCGCGACAGCGACTGGATCGCACCGGACACCGGCCCACCTCCATGACCACCGGTCGGCCATGCCGACCCCACCTACCGTCCTCCGACCGTACTACCCCGCCGCCCCCGCCCGGACGCCCGGCCGCACGATCAAGCCCCCGCCGCGCCCGGCTCCGCCACCCAGCCCGCCATCAGCACCAGGCCCGAGGCACGGTGCACCGCCAGGAACGCGAACGGCCGGTCGAACTGCGCCACCGCCCGGCGCACCCGGAACCGGCGGAGGACGACCGACGCGGACCTCGTCATCGCCACCGCCGTCACCGCGCCCGCCTCGAAACCCTTCGCCGAGAACTCCGCCATCGCCACCTGCCGGGCCTGCGACACCTTCAACGGAAAACTGCGGCTGATGCCCCGGAACCAGTCGCCGTCCCGGACGGCCGTCCGCAGACCGAACAGCTCCGCCGCCGACAACAGGTCGTGCTCGGCCCGGACGGTGAAACCCGCCGTCCGCAGCTCGCCGACATCACCCGACGACGCCGACTCCACCGTCGTCAACTCCAGCCCCGGCCAAGGCTTCCCGTCCACCCGGTCGGCCACCGGCAGCCGCCCCGCCCCACCCGACACCAGCTCGAACCCGGCCGCCACCACCGCACCCGGCGCCGCGTCGCGCCCGCCCAGCACCAGATGGACGTCCACCTCGCCGTCCCCCACCACCCGGACCTCCGTCACCGGGCCCGCCGAGGTCTCCGCCACCGAGATCCGCTCGAACAGCTCCGGCCCGGACCGCGCCAACTGCTCGAACTCCCGCCCCGCCCACGGGCCCCCGGCCACCGGAAAACGGCCCCTCCGGAACGGCGCCGCCCAGTCCGTCCGCACCGTCACCGCCGACGCCAGCACCAACTCCGCCCCGGCGAGATCCATCGGCAGCTGCCGCACCAGGCCACCGGTCCGCTCCGCCGCCCAACGGTCCAGCGCCGCCCGATCGGCAGCAACCTCGCCCGTCAACCTCCCCCACGACGACGCGCCCAGCTGCGCCACCCAGCCGGGCTCCACCTCGACCCGCTCCGCCGTCCACAACCCGAGCGCCGCCGCACACCCCGGCGTCCGCCGCACCAGCCCCAGCAACTCACGGGCCGCCGCCGGAGCCTCCTCGGCCGAAACCCCCAACGCCCGCCCCAACTCCGACCGGACCGGCTCGCCCGCCCCCGCCGCCAGCATCGCCAACAGCGGCCACACCCCCACCGCCGTCCACACCTGCCCGGCCTCGAACGCCAACTCCCGCCCCCACCGCGCCCCGAGACCGTTCACCAACCCGACCGCCCGCACCACGACCCCTCTCCGCCCGTCGATCACCGCGACCATCCTCCCGCCTCCGCACCCGGCCGCCCCTGCGGCCGGCCCGGCGATTCGGGGGCCGGGCCGGCCATCGGGCCCTCCCGGCCGGCCCGCGCCGCGCGGTCCGGCGTTCCCCGGCTTCGGCGCGTGGCGGTCACCCGGAGAGCGCCGCCGCCAACTCCGCGATCCGGTCCGGGCCCACCCGGCAGCAGCCGCCCACCAACCGGGCGCCCGCCGCGACCCAGCGCGGCGCGTCGACAGGGTCGAAGGCAGGCGGGCCCGCCCAGCCGTCGGCCGCCGCGTCCCAGCCCTCACCGCTGTTCGGGTACGCCACCGCCGGCCGGCCCGTCACCTCCACCGCCAGCGACACCGCCGCCGAAACCTCCTGCGGCGCACAGCAGTTGACGCCCACCGCCACCACCTCCGGCACGTCCGCCAGCAACGCGAACGCCTCCGCCAGCGGCTCGCCGCCCCTGGTCCGGCCGTCCGCCGCGCCGAACGAGAACCACACCGGCAGGCCCAACCCCCGGACACAGTCCGCCAGGACGGACGCCTCCAGCAGGTCGGGCACCGTCTCCACCGCCAGCACGTCCGGCCCCGCCGCCGCCAACACCTCCAGCCGCGGACGGTGGAAGGCGGCCAACTCGGCGGCGGACAGCCCGTAATGACCCCGGTACTCGGAGCCGTCCGCCAGCACCGCCCCGTACGGACCCACCGACGCCGCCACCCAGCGCGCCCGCCCGTCACCCAGCTCCGCCGACGCCTCCTCGGCCGCCTGCCGCGCCAACTCCACGCTCAACGCCAGCAGTCGGTCCGCTTTCGCCGCGCCCACGCCGCGCCCCGCGAACCCCGCCCGACTCGCCTGGTAGCTCGCCGTGGTGGCCACCAGCGCCCCGGCCGCGAAGAACGCCCGGTGCGCCGCCACCACCTGCCCGGGATCGTCCAGCAACAGCCGCGCCGACCACAGCGCGTCCGAGAGATCGCAGCCCTGAGCTTCCAACTGGGCGGACAGCCCGCCGTCCAATACCACCGGCCCGGTCGCCGGCGCCGACGACGACACCGCCGACACCGCTGCCGCGAAGGCCGCACCGGGATCGGACCCGCCCGGACCGGACCCGCCCGGACCGGACCCGCCCGGACCGGACCCGCCCGCGCCGCCGAACGCCCCCGCGCCGTCGAATGTCGCTGCCACCCCTCCAGCCTGCCGCACCGCCCGCCGCCGGGCGAACCTGCGGACCCTGGGGCGCGCTAAACCGCCGGCACCGGCCGCGAGGTGACCGCGATCCGGTTGTACGTGTTCACCACCGCCGCCGCCCAGGCCACGAACGCCGCCTCCGGATCGGACAGCACCGCCCGCGCCGCCCGCTGCGCCCGCGCGCCCTCCGCGTGGTCGGGGAGCCGGGTGACCGCCTCGGCGAGGGCCAGCGCGGCCTGCTCGCGGGGCGTGAACAGCGGGCCGGACTCCCGCCAGGCCGTCAGCCGGTCCAGCCGCTCGTCCGACTCGCCGGCCTTCCGTGCCGCCGCGGTGTGCAGGTCCACGCAGTAGGTGCAGCCGTTCAGCTGCGAGCAGCGCAGCCGCACCAACTCCAGCAGCAGCGGCTCCATCCCGGCTGCCGCCGCGGCCTGCTCCACCGCGCCGTGCAGCGCGTGGACGGCGGCGAAGGCCTGCGGGGCGAGCTCGGTCATCGGGAGTGCGGGGAGTGCCCCGGACGCAAGGGGCGCGGAGGCGGCGGAGGCCGCAGAGGTGTCGGTCACGGAGCGAGACTAGAGGCCCGGCGCGGGCCCGCCGACGACCTGCCGGGCCCCGATCACCCACTCGGGAGACGGACCACGAAACCGTTGACCACGTCCCCAAATCGTGTCTGGGGCCTTGGAGTTCAACGACACCTGGCCTGACGGTCAGTCAATACGCGAAATATGTCACCCACTTGGCGGCACGCCGAGGAAGTGGAGTGAACCGCGCCGGTAGTGTGACGTTCCGTGGCCGACCGCACTGATTGTGTGATCGCCATTCATTCGAACCCCGGCGGGCGACACTCGCCGCCCTGTGCCCGGACGTCCCTGGACGTCCCTGGGCCGGCCGCCGCCCGCAACAGACTCACGTGGAGACACCCGATGACCATTTCCGTGCAGGCCGACCGCACCCAGAAGCGCTTCGACCTCTGGGACGTGAACGGCGACGGCCAGATCGACCGTGACGACTGGAACGCCGAGGCCACCCGCATCCTGCAGGCCTTCGGCGAGACCTCGGCCTCCCCGGCCGGCCGTGCGCTGACCGAGGCCTACCTCGGCATGTGGAGCTTCTTCGCCGAGAAGGCCGGCATCGACGAGCACGGCGGCGCGCTCACCCCCGAGCAGTTCAACCACATCGCCGAGGAGCACGTCCTGGAGAACGGCGGCGCCGGCTTCGGCCGCATCGTCAAGCCGACCATCCAGGCCATGGTCGAGCTGGTCGACGTGGACGGCGACGGCCAGGTCAACCCGGCCGAGTTCAAGACCTGGCTGGACGCCATCGGCGTCGAGGGCATCGAGCCGGCCGACGCCTTCCGCCAGATCGACGCCAACGGCGACGGCCAGCTGTCCGTCGACGAGCTGGTCCACGCCGTCCGCGCCTACCACGTGGGCGAGCTGGACGTTCCGCTGCTCGGCTGAGCCCCACCGCGCGGCCGGCGACGGCCTGACGCAACCGGGCCCGGAACGGGGAAGGCGCCCCCCGATCCGGGCCCTTGTGGCATGCCGGGACACGCTCGGCCGCGCTGCGGTGCCCATGCTGTGGTGCCCGTACTGCGGTGGACGCCTGCATTCGGCGGCCTGGGGTGGACGGCCTGCGGTGGACGGTCTGTGGTGGGCGGCCTGTGCCGTGCTGCGGTCGGCGGGCTGCGGTGCCGGCGGCTGCGGCCCGGCGGGACCCCGTGGCCGCCGGGCCGGTCGTTCAGGACTTCGCGGCCGCCGGGACGAACCGCACCGGCAACTCCGGCCGCAGGTCCAGCTTCTCGCCGGTCAGCAGCCGGTCGGCTGCGATCAGCACGTTGTAGTGGTTGGGGAAGTGGCAGGCGTCGAAGCCCAGCACCGTCCCCACCCGGTGCTCGCCGACGAACACCTCGTCGCCCCGGTCCAGCACCCCCGCCGCCGCGATCTCCGCGAAGCCGAGGAATCCCACCCGGTCGATCCGCGCACCCGCCGCCGTGTCCCGCTGATCGGTGGTCACCAGCTCGTGCACCTCGCCGGCCCGCACACACCGGCTGGCGAACGGCTCCAGGCACATCCCGCGCTCTGTCCGGCTGTGCAGCAGCACCTTCACCAGGGTGCCCGTCACCGTCCGCTTAGGCCCGTTCTCCCTTACCACGACCGGTAGTTGGGGCCGCTCGCCACGTTGCCGGATCATCCGCGCACCCCCGCCCGCTCGGCCCGGTACGCCGCCTCGACCACCCGTAGCGCGTCCACCCCGTCCGGGCCCCGGCCGTTCTGTCCGCTCGGGTCGGCGGCGGTCAGCAGTCCGGCGAATTCGGTGACGATGCCGACGTACTCGTGCCACAGCGACTGCTTGAACCCGTCGTGCCCGGCCAGCAGGTCCGCCCGCAGCACCGAGCCGTCCGCCAACTCCACGGCGACGTCCTTCAGTTCACCCGGATAGGACCAGTCCAGCTCGATCCGGCCGCGCACCCCGCCCGCGCCCGACAGCTCCAGCACCGCCGACCGGTCCACCCCGGTCCCGTCCCGCACCACCGCCGCAGCGTCCACGTCCATCGGCCCGGCCAGCAGCCGCAGCAGGTCGTACGCGTTCGGGCCGTTGTCGGCGACGCAGCCGCCGCCGCAGCGCGCCGGGTCCAAGTACCAGCGGTCCCGGCCGACATGCTCCTCGATCAGCTCGAAGTACCGCGCCGTCACCGACCGCACCGGCGCCGCGCTCTCCAACGTTCGGCGCAGCTCCCGCACCGCCGCGTTGTACCGTCGGTGGAACGCCGTGAACAACGGCACCCGGCGCTCCGCCGCCAGCGCCGCCAACTCCGCGCCCTCCGAGGCCCGCAGCGCCAGCGGCTTCTCCACGCACACCGGCAGCCCCGCCCGCAGTGCGTCCCGGCAGATCGCCAGATGCCGGTCGTTCGGAACGGTCACCACCACCGCGTCCAGCCCGCCCGCCGCCAGCATCGCCCGGTGGTCCGTGAAACACCCCGCCCGGTCGGCGAATTCACGCAGCAGCTCGGCGTCCCGGTCGCAGACCGCCGCCAGGCACACCCCCGGGACCTGCTCCAGCGCGGTCAGGTAGAACCGCGAGATCACCCCGAGGCCGATCACCCCCACCCGCAGGCCGCTCACTCCGCCACCTCCACGGCTACCGGACGGACACCGAACTGTTCGGCCACCGCGGCGAGTTCCGCCAGCAGCGGCGCCGCCAACGGCACACCGTCGCGGCGCGCCTCGGCGGTCCGCCGCGCCTCGTGCCAACCCGGGTAGACGACCGGCCCGGCCTGATCCCCGGCCGGCGGACAGTCCAGCACCGTGCCGAACAACGTCCTTGCATCCGCCGCCAGTTGATCCGGATCGCGGAGCGTCGCCGGGGCGATCGCCAGGGCGAACAGGCCGATGTCGTCGTCCCGGCCGGTCGGGCCGCCGTCCCCGTCCAGCGCCGCCGGTTCCGGGCCGAGACCCGCACCGGGCAGCAGCGCCGCCAGCACCTCCACCATCAGACCCAGCCCGAACCCCTTGAACTCGGCGCCCGAACCCGACCCCAGCCACAACAGATGCGCCTCGCCCCGGTCGAACGCGGCCGGGTCGGTCACCGGCCGGCCGTCCTCGTCGGCCAGCCACCCCTCCGGAATCGACCGCCCCGCCCGCGCCGCCGCCCGCACCCGCCCCGTCGGCACGGCCGTCGTACTCATGTCCAGGACGTACGGCGGAAGTTCACCCGCCGGCGCGGCCACGCTCCACGGATTGGTGCCGAGCAGCGCGACCGCACCGCCCGGTGGGCGGGCGATCCGCTGCCGGCCGCAGTTCGACGCCAACAGCCCGACCATGCCGCGCCCGGTCACTCGCGCCGCATGGTGCCCGGCGCACCCGAAGTGCGTCGCCCGCCGTACGGACACCAGCCCGATGCCGAACCGCTCGGCCCGCTCCGCCGCCAACTCCATGGCCGCGCCCGCCTGCCACAGCCCGAGCGCGTTCCCCGCGTCCACCAGCACCGCGGCCCCCCGGTCGGCCACCACCGCCGGCTCGGCCAGCGGATCGGCCCGCCCCTCCGCCAACAGCGGCAGATACAGCCGGGACAGATTCACCAGCCCGTGCGACTCCATCCCCGCCGCATCCCCGTAGCACAGCGCCTCCGCCGCCGACCTGGCCCGGTCGGGCGGCAGTTGGTGCGCGACGAACACATCGGTGGTGAACCGGAGCAGCTCGTCGTACGGGACGCGAACGGTGCGGACGGAGGGATCGTCGGAGGGGTGGGAGGAGGGGTGGACGGAGGGGTGGGACGAGGGGCCGGCGGCGGAATCGGGCGCGGACGCCACGGTACTCATGGGGAAACGGTCTCCTTGCTGGTGGGAAGGTGAAGTGGTGGCCGGAATCGCAGAGTTGGCGCTTCCGGCGGAGGCCGGTGCGATCAGTGCCGGGGCTGCCGACGGGCGAAGGCCACCAGCAGGCGGGCCACCGTGCGGGCGAAGCCGTCGAGTTGGGACAGCTCGGCGAACTCGCCCTCCGCGTGCGCCCGGTTGGCGCCGAGGTCGCCGGGGCCGAGCACCACGGTGAACGCGTCCGGCAGACCCGCCGTCCAGATCGCGTCGCAGGTGAACGCCGGTTCGTGGTCCGGGAATCGGGGAATGCCGGCCTGCCGCGCCAGCAACTCCTCGAAGGCGGGATGCCGGTTGTCCAGGACGGGCAGGCCGCGTTTGAGCCAGTCCAGCCGGGTGATCCGCGCACCGTCGGCGGCCGTCCGGACGAACTCCGGCAGCCCCGCGAACTCACGCCGGAACGCGGCCAGTCCGGCAGAGACCGCCGCCTGCACGGTCTGCTCCACGCGACGGCCCGAACGGGCGTCCCGATAAGGGAGGTTGAGCAGCAACTCGCCCGTGCCGTACACCCGGTTGTGCAGCGACCCGGTGTGCAGGCCCGCCACGCACACCGGGTCGCGCGGGGTCGGGAGCGCGCCCAACTCCCGTGCCAGGTACTGGGCGAGGAACCCGAGCAGAACCGTCGCGTTGTGGCCCCCGCCGGGGGCGTCGTCGATCGCGTCCTCACCGCACACCCGGAGCCGGGCGGTCGCGGCGGCGGTGGCCCGGGGCAGATACCGAAGACCGGTCGGCTCGCAGAACACGTTCAGCGCACCCACGTACCCGGCCTCCACCAGCGGACGGGTGCCGAACACGCCCATCGCGCCGCCCTCTTCGCCCGACACAGCCTGCACCAGCACCCCGACCGCACGGCCCACCCGGGGCTCCGCCGCGACCGCCGCCCGAATCCCCGCCAGCAGCGCCACCGCCGGGCCCTTGGCGTCGATCGCACCACGCCCCGTGAACCGCCGCCCGTCGAAACCGACCGGCTCCAGACCCGCCACCGTGTCCAGGTGCACGTTGAACATCACCGTCGCCGACCGGGGAAGCTCCGCGCCGAGCCGGAGCACCAGACTCGGCTGGCACGCCAGGAACCCCTCCTCGCGGACACCTCGGCGTACCGTCAACGGCACGTCCGGCCGGTCGAGTTCAGCGGCGCGGGGCGCGCCGCGATACACCTCGACCAGGCCGCTCGCCGCCGCGGCCCGGGCATAAACCGTGAGCGCCTCCGGGAGCAGCGGGGGTGGCGCGCCAGGCCCGGTCTCCAGTGGGCCGGCGGTCGGCAGGCGCAGCAGGTCGAGCAGCAACTCGTGCTCACCCGGCCGGAGTCGGGCCTCGGTCGGGAGCGGAGCGGGACCGGTGCGCGGGGCGGGACGGGGGGCCGGAGCGGAGGCGGGGAGGAGCGCTGAGGGAGAGACGGGGAGAGGGGCCGGGGGAGACGCGGGGGGACATGCGGGGGGAGAGGCCGGGGGAGAGGTGTCACTGCTCATGCGACACCGCCGCAGAGCACTCCAGACCGCCCGGCACCGAGCGCCAGCCGGCCGCGGACGGCAGGATCTCGGTCTCCACCAGTGCGCCCAACGCCCTTCCGGCGGCCACGAATCCGCTCACGGCGGTACCGTCCGCAGCCAGGCCGTGATGCGGGCGGGTGGCGAGGTGGGGCTCCAGCGACCAGCCGCCGGACCAGCCCCGGTCGACCAGGAAGCGCAGGCTCTCCGCGAGCCGCGCCACGCCCTCGCCCGGCAGCACGTACTCGGTGCGGTGGCCGCCGCCCACCGCGTCCTTGATGTGGACGTGCGCGACGTGGTCGACCACTTCGCGGAGCATCGAGTAGCCGTCGTAGCCGTGCGGAACCCCGTTCCCGGCATCGAACAGCAGGCGCAGCGCCGGGCTGTCCACCGTGGTGACCAGGTCGAGTTGGCGCTCGGCGCAGGTGCCGGCCCAACCGCTGCAGTTCTCGTGCAGCAGCGTCAGGCCGTTCCGGTCGGCCAGCTCGGCCAGCCGGGTCAGCCGCTCCAGCGCCCGGCGGCGCCAAGTCGCCTCCGACAGCTCCGCGTTGGGATAGGACATCACGCGAATCCGGTCGGTGCCCAGCAGCGCGGCACGGACGGCGAGCGCGGACAGCTCCGCCAGATCGCGGTCGAAGTCGTCGGTGATCCGGCTCGCCCAGTTGCCGATCCGCGAGGCCAGGCCGGTCACCCGGGTGCCACGGGCGGCGAGCGTCTCGGCGATCCGACGGACCCGGTCGAGCGGCAGCTCGGCGATCCACCTGCCGTCCACAGTCCGCAACTCCAGGTCGTGCCAGCCGAGTTCGTTCAGCGCATCGAGCTGACCGGGCAGATCCGGGGCGGCCTCGTCGCCGATCCCGCCGAAGCTGATCGTGGGGCCTGGAAGCCGGTCGCCGAACGGGCGCGACAGCGTGGGGGCCGGCGCGCGGGACAGCGAGTGTGGCAGCGGCCTGGTGGACGCGCGGAGTGGTGGCGGGCCGAGTGGTGGCGGTTTTAGCGGTGGCGGGTCACTCGGTGGCGGGTCGAGCGGCGCTGCGGAGGCGGTGCCTGCGCTTTGCGGGGCGGAGTCGGTCATCGGACCGCCGCCGAACGGGCCTGGACGCCCCGAGCCTGAACGTTGCTGGCCTGGACGTCGCCGGCCGGGACGTCCCGGGCCTGCCCGCCGCGCGTCCCCGCTTCCGATGCCTGCGTGTCGCGCGCCTGTGCGGCCATCGTCTTGGCCTGGTCGAGCAGCCGCACCACCTGGGAGTTGACCGCCAGGTCGGGGTGCGGATGGTGGGCGCCCCCGGCCGCGCCGCCCGCCGCGAAGTAGGCGTAGACGCGGTGCAGGAAGGTGCTCAGCGAGTCGTCGTGGAGCAGCTCGGTGCTCTCGCCGGCATGGTCGATGACGGTGAGGCGGGCGTAGGCGTCGGCCTCGCTGCCCGGGAAGTGGCCGATCAGGGTGCCGTGGGCGAGTTCCAGGGTGACCCGGCGCTCGCGGACGGGGGACGTGAGGTCGGAGCGGATCCGGGTCCACGCGCCCCCGTCGTGCTGGAGGTTGAGCCAGGCGGTGCCGAGCCGCGGCAGCACCTGCCCACCGACCACCATGTCGGTGCCGCCCGCAGCGGTGACCTGGCCGGGCCCGGCCAGGGAGAGACAGAGGCCGAGCGAGTGCGGCAGCTCGATGTCGAACGCGGTGGGGTGACCGTCGCCGGCCAGCGACCGGGAGAACCGCGGCTTGCGCTGCACCACGTGGATCGTTCGCAGCGGCCCGTACGCGCCGCTCGCCAGCGCGGCGCGCAGCCGGTCGGTCAGTCGGCTGCCGAGCCACTGGGCGACCACCACCAGGTCCAGCCCGTGGCGCTCGCGCAGCGCGAGCAGCTCGTCCAGCCCGGCCGCGTCGGCGGCGAACGGCTTCTCCAGCAGGATGCGCCGGTAGCCGAGTCGGCCCAGCGTGTCGAGGGCGGCGACCCGCTCGGTCGGCGGGGTGCACAGGTGCACCACGGTCTCGGCGGGGTCGGCCAGCCGGGGAGCCTCCGCGAGGCTGACGGGCCGCAGATCGACCGCGGTCCCGGGCCGCCGACGCGGGTCGACCGCGAGTATCGGCGCCGGGGCGAACAGGTGCGCGGAATCGGCGGCGGTGCGCAACCGACGCAGCACCGGCAGGTGGAGCCCGCTGCCCGCCCGCCCCATTCCGACCAGTAAGGTCCCGAGTCCGTTCGACATGGCGGGCCGTCCTTCCGTCCGATGCGCGGGGATCGCGTCGCCGGGTATTCAACCAGCACTTTCGGGATGACCTGACAGATCGTCAACTCGCTTATCTGGCAGGCCATTCGAACGAGTGAAGCGGCCGCCTTCGCGCGATGGACGGGGGTCGTGGCCGCATAGATTCAGCGGGGTGCGTCGGACCGTCGCGCGGCGATTCAACTGCGCCCGCATGTCGGTGGCGAATCGGCTCGGGCAACCGGAAAGCGCTTTCACTTCCCCCGCGCGGTGGGATTCCGCTGCGTGGCGGCGGTCCCTCTCGTGGTGGAGATCCCCGTGCGTGGTGGAGCTACGGCTGCGTGGTGGAGATGCCGCTACGTGGCGGTGATCCCCCTGCGTGGCGGTGATCGGAAAGCGCTTTCCCACTGCGGTCGGCGTGCCACCCGTCCGTCACCGCCCACAACCCGATGAGAGTCTCATGGGTGCCTCCTCCGGCGTCTCCTTCTTCGACCAGACCGAGACCTTCGAATCCCTCTGGCCCACCACTCGGCGCCACCTCGACGAACTGATGGACCGCGGCAAGTACTCGCACGGTCCAAAGGTCGCCGAGCTCGAAGCCGCCCTCGCCGCCTGGACCGGCGCCCGCCACGTCGTCGGGGTCAACAGTGGCACCGACGCGCTGGTCCTGCTGCTGCGGGCGGCCAGCCTGCGGCCCGGCGACGAGGTGATCGTCCCGACCTACAGCTTCGTCGCCTCCGCCACCGCCGTGGTGCTGGCCGGCGGCCGCCCGGTCTTCGCCGACATCGACCCGCACAGCTACAGCCTCGACCCGGCCGGCGCCGAAGCCGTCCGCACCGAGCGCACCCGGATGGTCATGCCGGTCCACCTGTTCCACCAACTCGCCGACCTGGGAGCCCTGCTGGACTTCGCCGACCGCCACCGACTGACCGTGGTCGAGGACAGCGCCGAGGCCTTCGGCATGCGCTGGAACGGCGTCCACGCCGGACTCCACGGCGCCGGCGGCGTGCTGTCGTTCTTCCCCACCAAGACCCTCGGGGCGATCGGCGACGCCGGGGCCGTGCTCACCGACGACCCCGCCATCGCCGACGCCGTCGCCGCCATGCGCCACCACGGCCGCACCGGCGCCACCGTCGACGACTTCCACACCATCAACCGGCCCACCGAACTCCTCGGCACCAACAGCAAGATGGACGACATCCAGGCCGCCGTCCTGCTCGCCAAACTCGACCGCGCCGACCAGTGCATCGCCCGCCGGGCCGAACTCGCCGCCCGCTACACCGAACGCCTGGCCGGCACCCCCGGCCTGACCGTTCCCACCGTCGTCCCGCGCACCGCCGCCACCAACCCCGTCTGGTACGTCTACGTGATCGAGTCCGACCACCGCGACGAACTCGCCGCCCACCTCGCCCGGCACGGCGTCCAGACCGAGACGTACTACCCGACGCCGCTGCACCTCCAGCCCTGCTTCGCCGAACTCGGCCACCGGCCCGGCGAGTTCCCCCACGCCGAGGCCGCCTGCAAGCGCGCCCTCGCACTGCCGCTCTACCCCGACCTCGCCGACCACGACCTGGACCTGGTCAGCGACCTGGTCCGCGGCTTCCAGCACGGAAAGCACCGATGACCGCCACCACGCGCCCGCCGATCCCGTTCTTCCCGCCCGACCTCTTCGAGGACGACCGCGACCTGCTGCTGGACGTAGTCCACGAAGTCGCCACCGACCCCACTCAGCGCTTCATCCTCGGCGAACGCGTCGCCCGCTTCGAGGAGTTGCTGCGCACCGACCTCGGCGTCACCGACGTCGTCGCCTGCGGCAGCGGCACCACCGCGCTCACCCTCATCCTCCGCGCCATGGGTATCACCGCCGGCGACGAAGTGATCGTCCCCGCGTTTGGCTGCGCCCCGCTCGCGAACACCGTCCTCGGTGTCGGCGCCACCCCCGTGTTCGCCGACATCGACCCGCACACCCTGGTCGTCGACCCGGACGCCGCCGAGGCCCTGATCACCGCCCGCACCAAGGCGCTGATGCCCGCCCACATGTTCTCGGTGATGGCCGACATGCCGCGCCTGCGTGCCCTCGCCGACCGCCACGGCCTCCGCCTGATCGAGGACTCCGCCGTCGCCCAGGGCGCCGTCCTGGACGGCCGACCCGCCGGCACCTGGGGCGACGCCGCCCTGTTCTCGTTCGTCCAGGTGAAGTCCTTCGGTGGCCCCGGCGAGGGCGGCGTCGTGGTCACCGACGACCCCGAACTCGCCCGCACTGTCAGGATGCTGCGCAACCACGGACAGGACGGCGTGCACCGCTTCCGGCACCACCTGATCGGCATGAACAGCCGGTTCGACGAAGTCCTCGCCGCGTTCCAGCTCCGCCGCCACCCCGGCCTGGCCCGCCGGCTGGCCCGCCGCGCCGAGATCGCCGCCCACTACACCGAACAGTTCGCACCACTCGCCGCCCACGGCATCACCCCGCCGCCGCCCGGCACCAACGGCCGCTGCTACTACGTCTATTCACTGCTCGCCGACCACCGCGACCAGCTCCAGCAGCACCTCGCCGCCCACGGCGTCGACAGCCACATCTACTACCCCCGCGCGCTGCCCCACCAGCCCGCCTTCGCCACCGCGACCCCCGGCGGCCCCGGCGGCCCCGGTGGCCCAGGTGCCCCCGGTGGCCCTGCTGTTCCTGCCGTCGGCCGCTGGCCGAACGCCGAACGCGCGGCCCGGCAGTGCCTGTCCCTCCCGATCTACCCCCACCTGACGGATGCCCAGGTCGACCGGATCACGGCCGCGGTGCTCTCCTTCGCCGGCGCGGCGGCGGTGGGCTCGGTCGCCGACGCGTCCGTATCCGTGGTCTGAGACAGTCGCCCGCCCGGCCCGGGCCCGTGAGGGGCCCAAGCCGGGCGGGGTCGAGACATCAGGGCATCAAGTCAGCACAACTGCCGCCTCCTGCACGCGAGTCGCGGCCGCGGCCAGCTCGGTGAGCACCAGCCGGTCCGGCTTCCCGGACGCACCCAGCGGCAGCCGGTCCAGCAGGACCAGCCGCTCCGGCCACTTGTACTTCTCCAAGCCGCACAACTGGCCCAGATAGTCCGTGAGTTCCACGAGCGCCAGCCCGCCGGCCGGCTCCCGCGGCACGGCGCACACGCACATCCGCTCCCCGAGGTCGGGATCCGGCACCGGCACGCACACCGCCTCCACCAGGCCCGGGTGGCCCTCCAGCAGGCGTTCCACCTCCGACAGGCCGATCGACACCCCGCCCCGGTTCACCATCTGCTTGATCCGCGCCACCACCCGCAGCGACCCGTCGGCCTCCAGCACTCCCCGATCCCCGGACCGCACCCACCCGCCGTCCACCCGCAGCCGGGCGTCCAACTCCGGTTCCCCGACGTGGCACAGCGGACTCATCGGCCCGCGCGCCTGCACCTCGCCCGCAACCCCGGCCGGCACCGCCCGCCCGTCCGGCCCACACACCCGGAACTCCACCACCGCCGGATCCGGCCGCCCCACCCGCAGCACATCCACATCCGAACTCGTCCACCGAGTATGGCAGTTCAATCCGTCACTGGCCCCATACACGTTCACCACCGGACACCCGAAGCGTCGCAACGCGGCCCCCAGCACGGCGGACGACAACATCGCCGAACTCGACACCACCGCCTGCAAGGACGACAAGTCCTCATCCGGCGACGGCGGTTGCTCCGCCAGGCGGCGCAGCATCGTCGGCACCGCGGCCAGATGCGTAGGCCGCCGGCGCCCCACCGCCGCCAGCGCATCCGCCGGGTCGAACCGCTCCCGCAACACCACTGTGGCCCCGCACCGCACCAACGACACCACCGCCAGCGACCCGTACGCCGTCGCCGGATGCACCAACAGCAACACCCGCGGCGGCGCGCCGTCCACCGTCTCCAACACCCGCTCCACGTACCGCCCCCGGCCCCCGGCCAACGCATTGTGCGAGTACGCGACCAGCTTCGGCGCAGCCTCCGACCCCGAGGACACCAGAATCCGCGCCGGCGCCTCCGCGTCCACTGCCGCGGGCTCCCACCCCGCCCGCTCCGGCCACGGCTCGGACCCCAGCACCACCACCTCGTGCAGCCAAGGCAGTTCGGGCCGCAGGCCGTCGACCAGCGCCTTCCACTCCGGCGCCGTCACCACCGCATCCGCTCGCGACGTCCCCAGCAGCGCCAACAGATCCCGCCGCCCGTGCCCCGGCACACACGGCAACACCACCGCCCCCAGTGCCGCCACCGCCAGATCCACCGCCACCCCCCGCCAGTCCGCCGGCAGTTTCGTCGCCACCACCGACCCCGGCCCCACCCCCCGCGCCGCCAGCCCCGCCGCCAACCCCCGCACCCGCGAGGCGAGTTGCGCGAACGTCAACTCACCGCCGTCGTCCACCAGAGCCACCCGCCCCCCGTCCGTCCCCACCCGCTCCACGAACAACTCGTACAGCCCTCGCCCCGGACACCACCCCCGAGCCACCCACTCCTCCCGCAACCCCCGCTCCACCTGATCCGGAAACTCAACCCCGGCCACCGAGACCCACGTTCCGTCCACAACCACCACTCCCATCACTTGATCGATCCACTGACTTGATCCCCCCGCCCCCTGCCGGCCGAAGGCTCCCCCTTCGCCCGCATCGCCCAGGCGTCGGCCTCCGCACCGAAGCCCGTTGCGCCCGCGCCGACCGGCGACACACCGCAGGGCTCGCAGACCGGTTGTCGGCGCGTTCGACGCAGAGCCGGCCCGAGCCGGAGACAGCCGGCCCGGCCCCTGTCGACGGTCCGCGCATCGTGCGGCCACGCGGGCACCCCCCCCGCCGGGAGCGCGCCCCGAACGGTGTGGACAGGTGCCACGTCGCGGCCGCCCCCGCACGGAAGGTCGGCGCGGACCCCCCGCCTTCCGTAGGTCGAGACGGTCGCGCGATCCAGGCCCCTCGCATGGTTGGACGCTCACCGCCCGTTGCGTTGCCGGCTGTTGTCGAACCACCGGATCGCCGGAATGCGTCACGCGAGGGACAGACGGCTGTCCACGCCCCCGGCACCCTCGGGCGATCAGCCCCGTGCCGCCCCGTCCCCACCGAGCCTTCGCCGGCCTTCGACGTGGACGCCCCAACGGCTGCACGCCGCCACCGATCTGCTGCCAGGGCCCTTGGCCCGCCCCGACGGCAGCCGCCCTCTGGCGGAATGGCGGTGGTCGACGGCGGCCGGATCGCCGGATCTCGCCTGGCGGCATGTCGGCAGCCAGCCTCCGGCCTGCTGCCCCGGGTCGCATGGCGCAGCGCCGACTCGTCCCCATCCGAACTTGATCGAGTCCCGATACGGACCCCCTGCCGCTCATCGGCCGACACCGATCCGCCGCCCGGGCCCTTCGCTCGGCTGGGTGGCCACCGCCCGTTCGGGAATGGACTGTTGTCGGACGGCCGGATTGCCCGATCTCGCCTGACAGCACGTCGGTAGCCGCCCTCCGGCTCACGGCCCTGGCCTGAGCGGTGCCGCGCCGACCCTCCCGGCTTTCCTCAAGTCCCGATTCGGACGCTCCGTCCCTTGTGGGTCGACACCGAGTCGTAATCCGGGCGGGCCGTCCCACCGGGTGGCCACCGCCCGTTCGGGAATGGACTGTTGTCGGACGGCCGGATTGCCCGATCCCGCCCGGCGGCACGTTGGTAGCCGCCCTCCGGCCCGCAGCCCTGGGCCGCACGCCCGCCCTCGCCCGAGTTTCGTCGAGCCCAGCTGCGGACCCACTGTCCCTCGTGTGCGGACACCGACCCGCAACCCGGGCTCGCTGTCCGATTGCGTAGCCGCGACTCGGTCGGCACGAGGCTGGTGGCGAAGCATCGGATCGCCCAAACCTGGCGTGCGAGGGGCGAGTAGGCACCCTTGTTTCTGGTGTCCAAGGGAAGACAACTGCGCCCGGGCCCGTTCCCGCCGGGCCGTTGCCTGCCTCGGGCGCGGGCATTCCGGTGTCACCGCGCCGGCATCGGACGGTCAGGTGGATGCGTGGCCCGCCGGAACAGCCACTTCCTCCTCGGAAGCCGGATGTTGCCAAACTGTCGGACCGTCCGGCCACGCAGTGCGAGGGCCAAGCGGCTGCCCGTGCGCTGGACATCCTCGGGTCAAGAGCCCCGTGCCGCTCCGTCCCCATCGCGCCTTCGTCGGCCTTCGGCACGGACGCCCCGCCATCCGCACGCCGACACCGATTCGCCGCCCGGACCCGCGACCCGACCGGACATCCACCGTTCCTTCGGGAAGCGGCTGTTGTGGAACTGGCGGCGGGCCCGAACCCGCTCCGTGCGGTGTCGCCGTGTGTCCATGCACCGGGTGCCTCGGGATGAACGGCTTCGCGCCGGTTCGTTGCGGCTGGGCCGTCACCGGCCTTGGGCGTGCGTGCATCGTCATCCGCAGTACCCGGCAGGCGCCGCCCATCTGGACAGCCACCGCCCGTACGAGAAGCGGTTGTTGTCGAATCTCCACACCACCTGAAGCGCGCAGGCGTGCGACCGGCGTCCCGCGTCTTCCTGGCACGAGCAGCTTCGCGACAGCCGGTCCCCGCCAGGCCCTCGTTGACCCCCAGCAAGGATCCCCCGCGTCCCTCTTGCCGGCACCGGCCTGCGGTCCGGGCTCGTCGCGGGCTTGGGCAGCCACTGTTTCGTTGGGAAGTGGCTGTTGAACCGCCGGTTCCCCCGAGCCCGTAACGCGAGGGCCGAACAGGCGCCCACGCACTCGGCGTCCCGGGATGCGCCGTCCCGCGAGGGTGCCTCGTCGCCAGGCCTTGGCCAGCTCCGGGCGCGGGCACCCCGTGCCCCTTCTGTCGGCACCGATCTGCGGTTCTGGCTTGCCGCGGGCTTGGGCAGGCACCGTTTCCTTGGGAAGTGGCTGTTGAACCGCCGGTTCCCCCGAGCCGGCAGTGCGAGGGCCGAAACGCACTTGGCGTCCCGGGACCCGCCGTTCCGCAAGGGCAGCTCGCCGCCTGGCCTCGGCCGGCTCCGGGCACCCCACTCCCCTTCTGCCGACACCGGCCTGTGGTCGTGGCTCGTCGCTGGCTTGGGCAGCCACTGTTTCGTCGGGAAGTGGCTGTTGAACCGTTGGTTCCCCCGAGCCCGTAACGCGAGGGCCGAACAGGCGCCCACGTACTCGGCGTCCCGGGACCCGCCGTTCCGCAAGGGCAGCTCACTGCCCGGCCGTGGCCGGATCCGGGCGCGGGCACCCCGCTCCCCTCCTGCCGGCACCGATCCGCGGCCCGGGCCCGCCACCGGCTTGGGCAGCTACCGTCTCCCAGGGCAGCGGCAGCAGACTCGTCGGATCGCCCGAACCTTCTGAGAGAAGGGTGAGCGGGAGCCCACGCGCCTGGCGTCCCGGGATGCCCAGTTCTGCGAGGGCGCCTCGTCATCCGGCCTTCGGTGGCTCTGGGCGTGGGTGCCCTGCCGTCTGCTTGTCGACGTCGACCGGCCTGATGTGTGCGTGGCTTGTCCGAACGGCTGCTGCCTCCCCGGCGGGCGAGTGCTGTCTGACTGGAGGCTCGCTCGTCCGCGTACCGCGAGGGACAGGCGGCTGCACATGCGCCCGGCACCTTCGGGCGGACGCCCCCGTGCCGGTCCGCCCCCACCGGGCCTTCGCCAGCTGTCGGCGGCGCGAACATCCCGCCGCCTTTGCGTCGGCACCGACTCGCCGCCGGGGCTCTCCGTCCGCCGAAACGACAGCCACCCGTTCGCGGAACAGCTATTGCCGAACCGTCGGATCGCCAGCCCCCGGCTGGCGAAGCGTCGGCACCCGACCATCGACCTACCGCCCCTGGCCGCACAGTTCCACGCCGGTCCGTCCCCACTGGGCCTTCACCCGCCCCCGGTGCGGACGCCCCGCCACCCGAATGCCGGCACCGACCCGCCACCCAGGTCCACCGCCCGCCCGAACCTCCGGACCCCGGACCAGCGCCGTGGCAGTCACCCGTCCTTCGGCCCGGCATCGCAGACCGCGCCGCGCCGTGCCCATCGCTGTGCCCGTGCCCGTGCCCGTGCCCGTGCCCGTGCCCGTGCCCGTGCCCGTGCCCCGGCCCGTGCCCGTGCCCGTGCCCCGGCCCGTGCCCGTGCCCGTGCCCCGGCCCGTGCCCCGGCCCGTGCCCGTGCCCGTGCCCCGGCTCGGGCTTGTCCGGTGCGCCCTCCGGGGGAGGGGTGCAGCGGCTCCAGCGTCCGTACGTGCAGCGTCTGCGGCCCCGGCCGGTGAGGCGCTGGCGGGACGGCGTTCGGGCTGAGCGTCCGCACAGCGGACGAGGGCGTCGCTCGCGCCACCGTCGCCCGCTCACGTCCGGAACTCCCAGGGCGCGCGGACGACGGTGCACCCTGAACTGTCCAGCGCCGCGGCGAATTGAGGATCGTCGGCCAGCGCCGCCAGGTCCGTACAGACCGCGACCCCGCCCCCCAAGCGGTCCGCCCCGCTCGCGGCGCCGCTCAGCAGCCTCGCCGCCGACAGCAGCGACGACTCGACTCGCTGCGCCCGCCCGGTCCGGGCCCGTGCCGTCAGGCCGGCGACGGCTGCCGTTGCGCAGACCAGTCCGCCGAGAACGTCGCAGACCGTCAGCAGGGTGGGCCGCGGCGGCAGCCCGGATGGAGTTACCAGCGCCGCGAGCCCGGAGTACGCCTGGACGGGGTAGTCGGTGTTCACCCCAGGTGCGCCCCCGGACGCCTGCGCATACACCAAGCCCGGACGGACCACCTCCAGTGTGTCCGCGTCCAGGCCCAGCTCGACCACCTTCGACGGCGCGAGACTGTGCACCAACACATCCGCTTCGCGCACCAACTCCCGTACTGCGGAGCGCCCTTCCTCCGATCGAAGGTCTGCCTCCAGCACCTCCTTGCCGTGGTTGAGTGCAGCGAACCTCGCCGACACCGGCTCCCCGTCGAGAGCCGTCATCGGCGGCACACCCCGCAACGGGTCCCCACCCGGCGGCTCCACCCGCACCACCCGCGCACCCAGAAGGCTCAACACCCGCCCAGCCATGGGTCCTTGAACCCGGCGTGCCACCTCGACCACGGTGACGCCGTCCAGCGGGCCCCACCCACCGCGCGGCGCTTCGCACGGCCGCTGCGCCCCGGCCGCTCCCTCTCGTCGGCGCCACGGCACCCCGTCCGCCGCAACCGGCCGAGCCTCCACAGCCGTCACGGCGACCCCGCACCGCTCCGCCGACGCCACCAGATACTGGAACGCCAACTGCTCTGCCACGGCGAAGAGTTCGTCCGGCAGCGGACACGTCGCCGTCCCGTATCGGGCCTGGAACGGAAGCCACGAACGGCCCACCACCCGCCGGTCGACGCCGAGTTCGGTCCAGAAACGCAACCAGCCGTCAGGGGCCAGGGTCTCCAGCTCGAACCAGATCCCGTCCGACGAGCGGAACGGCGGACCGCCCACCCCGGCCGGCTCCGCACACAGCTCGTCCGCCGTCGCCGCCGCCAGGTACTGCGACAGGCCGAGCAGTGCGGCCTGCGCGACCGAGACCCCCACCTCGCGGTACGGCACGCCCAACTGCCGTGCCCGCAACGCGGCGAGAGAACCTCCGGCGGCCAGCACCCCGGCCGCAACCGACGCGAAGTCCACGCCCAGCAGGCGCGGACCGCCGTACCTGCGCCCGTGGACGTGCATCACCCCGCATGCCGCCTGCACGTCCGCCTCACTCCGCAGCGGGAGCGCGACCGGCCCCGCCCACGACAGCCGACAGGTCAGCGCCCGATCGACCTCCAGCACGCCGTCCGGCGCCTCCGCCACCTCCACCCCGGCAGCCCGCAGCAGGCCCGCCGCGACCCGGGCCGCGACTCGCGGTGTCGAGCCTTGTCCTACCAAAATCGTTGACTCGCGCAGCAGTTGATCGCTTGTCATTCGAACCTCCCAGAACCGTCACGGGCCAGCCGCACCACCCCGCCCCGCCTCACCGAGAGGCCACCACGTCACACCCGACCGAACCGACCGCCCACCCGGACGGGGGAGCGGGAGCCAATGTCTTCACCACCCTCACGGCTTGCGGCCGTGCACCGCGTACACCACGTTCGAGCAGGCCCGGAACAGCGGATCGGTGAACAGCGCGCGCAGCTCGGCGAGTTCGTCGTCCGTCAGGCCCTGGCCCAGTAAGGCGTCCCGCAGGTGCCAGGTGTTGTGCACCTGCATCTCCAGCTGCGGCGTGCCGGGCCCGAGCGTGTCCAGGTACGGCAATGCCTCCACGCCGACGAAACCGGCGCGCACCATCGCCGCGGCGCACTTCCGGCCCCACCCCTGGTCCGAGCCGCGCGCCCGAAAGGCGAGCAACTTGGCCTGCTGGTACCGCCCGTAGAGGTCGCGGGCCCGTTCGTCCGGGACGGTCAGGACGGGTGCGTACTCGGCGTCGAACTCCAGCAGATGCAGCACGCCGCCCGGCCGCAGGGCCGCGAACAGGCGCGCCAACACGGCTTCCCGCTCCGGCAGATGGGACAGCACCAGCCGGACGTGCACCAGGTCGAACGCGGCCTCCGGCAGCGGATCCCGCACCACGTCGTGGCGACGCACCGTCAACGCGGGCCGCTCGGCCATCGGCAGCGGAGCCAGATCCGTGGCCAGCACGGCACCCTCGGGCCCGACTTGATCTGCCAACCAGACAGCGATGCTGCCCGCCCCGGCCCCCACGTCCAGACAGCTCGCCCCGGGCCGAACCCCGACCCGGGTCAGCTCGCCAATGCTGATCCAGTCCAACCACCCGGCCAGGCAGCGGTGTTGGCCACCCGCATGCACACTGGCGTTGTCGAACAGGTACGAGGCCCCACCGCTTCCGGACCCCAACTCCCGCACCACACCCGTCATCAGACCGCCCCAGCCGTCTCGCCGCCCCGGTCGCCCGCCGAGGGATCCGACACTGGAACCCCGCCAGCAGTCACCCCCGAAGTATCCGCATCCGCATCCGAAGCTGCTCCCGGAACACGCGGCCCTGGCACCGATGACAGGTCTGCCACTGGCGACATCCCTGGCACGGGCGACGTCCCTGCCGTCGACGACGGTCCTGCCATCGACGAGGGCCCTGCCACCGACACCGCCCCGGACCGCTCCGCTGCGAACGCCAGCACCCGCTCGGCCGCCAACTTGCCCGAACGGACGGCTCCTTCACTGCTCGGCCGGAGCATCACCCAGTCTCCGGCGTACTCCACCGCCCGGGCCGGCCGGGCCAGGAAGGCGGCCCGCTCCCGCACAGCCGCCGGTGAACCCTGCGGCAGGCCGAGCCGGAAGCGATGCACCAGCGTGCGGACGGTGGCGTCCCGCAGGCCCGGCAGGAAGCGTTCGGCCTCGGTGCAGACCGTCTCCACCACCCGCTCGTCGGGCTCGTCCATCAGCTCGGGGGAGATCCACGGCGAGGCGAAGACACTCGCCAGGCCACGTCCCTCAGGGGCGCGGCCCGCCGCCTTCAGGTGGTCGAGGAGCAGACCGGTGCACACCCGACTCTCGCTCTCCGGCACCGACATCGCGTAGCTGGGGGAGCGGGTCGGACTCGGCAGCGGACGGTCCAGCAGGCACGCGACCTTGAGCATCGGCGCGTACGTACTGGCCGCCAGGTACGGCCGTGCGTCCTGCGCGGCGTCGCCGTGCAGTTCGAGCGTCAGCGGCGCCGGCACGGCCAGCACCACCTGCCGGGCCACCACCTGCGCACCGTCGGCGAACTCCAGCCGGACACCCGCCCCGCCGGGCGCATCCCGGACCGCCACCACCCGCGAGCCCAGGTCCACCCGGAGACGCTCGGCCAGCCGCCGGGCCAGGGTGTCCATGCCGTCCCGGTAGGTCATCCAGCGGGCACCGGCCCCTCCGACCGACATCAGCGTCGCCACCATCGGCGCGACCGCGGAACTCTCGGGCCGCCAGCCGAAACAGTGACTGGAAAGCGGTTGCAGCATCGCCGCCAGCAACTCCGCCCGCCCGGCCGAACCGGCGCAGAACCGGCTCAGCGTCAGGTCGCCGCTGGGCGCGGTCTCGGGGTGGTCCGGGTCGAAACCGCGCCAGGACGTGGCCAGCTCCACCGCGAACCGCAGCCACGCCGCCCGGCCGCGCCAGGACAGCCCGGCACCCGTCAACAGGCCCTTCGGATGGCCCAGATGGGGGTGCGCCCGGCCGCCGCGCCACAGCGCGAAGCCGGGTTCGATCACCGGCACCTCCGACTCCGGGACACCGACCGCACGGATCAACTCCCAGGTCGCCTCGTACCCGGCGCCCGCGATGGTCTCCGCGCCCTCGTCGAGCAGCCAGCCGTCCACCCGGGTGGACGCCATCCGCCCGCCGACCCGCTCCGCGCCCTCGAAGACCCGCACCTCACGCCCGGCCGCCGCCAGGTGGTGCGCCGCGGACAACCCCGCGATCCCCGCACCCACCACCGCAACATCGAGCTCGTCCACGCCCAACTCCTCCATCCGTTCCACCACCCGACCCGGCCGGTCACCGGCCCCAAGCGCACCGACCCCAAGCGCGCCAACCTCAAGCACGTCGACCTCAAGCACGCCGGCCCAGAACGCACCGGCCCACGACTGCCACCGACTCAAGCGCGCCGATTCACGTCCACCGGCCCGTCCCGATCGGCGAGCTCCCCGCCAGCACCTGTTCGCGCAGCTCGTGCCGCCGGACCTTCCCGGTGGCCGTGCGCGGCACCGCGTCCCAAGGGACGATCAACGGCTTGGCGAGCGGCGGCAGATCACGCACGGCAGCCCGCCAACGCTGCGGATCGAGCTCGCCGTCGGCGGTGACCAGCACCGGCTGCGGGCGGCCGTCCGCGACCGAGAGCAGCACGGCCTCTTCGACGTCCGGCAGCCGCTCGTGCAGTACGTCCTCGATCTCGACGCAGCTCAGCCCGGGAACCATGTCCACCTCCCGGTCCAGCACGAAGACCCGGCCGTCGCGGGTGTGCACCCCGAGGTCGCCAGTGTTGAACCAGGGGCCGTCGACCTTCTGCGCCCACCGTTCCGGTTCGCCGAGGTAGCCGAGGCACAGCGCACCGGTACGGGCGTACAGCATGCCCAGCTCGCCCCGGCGAACCGCCCGGCCGGGCCGCTCCGGATCGGCCACCTTCACCCGCACCCACCCGGGCACCGGACGTCCCAGATCGCGGGTGGTCGGGTGTCGGCCGGCGGGTGCGGAAAGCGTTTTCCGAGTCAGGAACCGGAAGCTCAACGGACCGGTCTCGCTCTGTCCCCAACCCTGCATCCACAACGGTCGCCGCCGCTGACTCGCATTCAGGAACGCCCGCACCGTCGGCGGGTGCATCGCATCGAAGGTCGAGATGAACAGCCGCACATTCCTGAACGGATTCGCCTCCGGAGACGGCTCCGCGCCCTGGACCGGACTCGCCTCCCGGGACGGCTCCGCCCGCGCCCCGGCTGCCGCACCCGCTGCGCCGTCGGCCAACTGCTGCCACCGCACGTAGTTGGACGGCATCGCCTCCAGCACGGTCGGCGGGTGGCTGCGCAGCAGCGCCGCGGCGGTCGACAGGTCGGAGTCCGGCAGCAGCGCGACCGTGCGCGGGGAACGCCAGAACGCGCTGACGGTCCAGGTCAGGGCCCGGCCGTGGGCGAAGGAGATCGCGCTGGCCACGGTGTCGTCGCCGCGCACCGACAGCACCGGCCACGGGCGCGCCTCGAACGCGGACAGCCGCCGGATCAGCGTCCGGGTGGAGTGCACCACCAACTTCGGCACCCCGGTGGTACCCGAGGTGTGGATGACCGCCAGCGGCTCGTCGTCCCCACGCGCGTGCACCGGCGGGACCGCCCCGCCGCGCAGCTCGTCCGGCGTCAACGCCCCCTCGGCGGGCCCGTCCAGACACACCGTGCGGACGGCGAGCCGGTCCAGGTCGTGCCCGGCCGCCCGGGCGCCCGCCAGGACGTCCCGCTGGGTGACCAGCACGTCCGGGCGCAGCCGGTGCAGCAGGGCGACCAGCGCATCCGGCGCGACCCGGTCGGAGAGCAGCGCCGGCACCGCACCGAGCCGCGCCGCCGCGCACGCCAGCAGCACGTAGTCCCAGTGGTTGCGCTTGACGATCGCCACCGACGACCCCGGACGCGCGCCCGCCGCCGCCAGCCAGGCCGCGGTCTCCCGCACCAGCTCGGCCAGCCCGGCGGTGTCCCAGCTGGTGCCACCGTCCGGTGCCAGGTCCAGCGGACGCCCCAATTGGACGTCCACCGACGGGCGTTGCTCGGCCAGCGTGTCGAAGAGCGGGCCCAGGTCGAGCGGCAGCCGCCGGACCATGGACGCCAAGCCGCCACTGCGCCTGGCCGCCTGGCCGCCACTGTGCAGGGCCGCCGGGCCGTTGCTGTGCCGGGTCGCCCGGCCGGTCCCCGTCACAGCCCGCCGCCGAACACGGCGACCGCCAGGTCCACGCCCACCAGCAGCGCACAGCACAGCCGGTGCAGGTGGATGCCCAGCCGGCGTGCGACCAGAATGTCGCCGCGAACGAACCCCAGCACCCACTGCCGGGCCCGCAGCACCATCACCGGGGCCATCACCAGGGGGAACCACCACGGTGCGATCCCGGCGACCGCCGAACCCACCAGCAGCACCGCCTCCAGCGCCGAACACCCGGCCACGAAGACGGAGTTGCCGCGCGGCGACACCAGTACGGCGACGGTCTTGCGACCCACTGCCCGGTCGCCCGGGATGTCGTTGGTGTTGGAGTACACGCCGAACAGCAGCGGGCCCAGGCCGAACACCAGCGCCTGCACCGCGACGAAGCCGTCGAACCGGCCGGTCAGCAGCCCGTACAGGGGCAGCACGAAGAACCAACCGAGCGCTGCGAGGAAGAACTCCTGGAAGCCGTTGTAGCTGATCCGCAGCCACCACGAGTACTGGAAGCCGTACACCGCGAGCGCGATCACCCCGGCCACCGCCCAGGCCGGCCGGGCCGGTGCCAGTGCGACCGCCGCGAGCCAGCACAGTACGCACGCCGCCACCGTCGCCCAGCCGAACCGGATCGCCTGCGGTTCCGTCAACGTGCCTGCCACCAAAGGCTTTCGGGCCAGTCGGCGGGCGGGCGCGTCGGGACCGTAGTTCACCGCGTCGCTGCCGTCCCGGTAGCCGGTCACGTCGTCGAAGGTGCACATCGCGGCACTCATCGCGACCTCGCCGCCGAGGAACAGCACCAGCACGGCGATCGTGCCGCCGAGACCCGCCCCGGCCGCCGCGCCCGAACCGGTCGCCAGCACCATCGCGGCCACCAGCGGAACGCTCAAGTAGTAGTCGTAGATGTCGAGTTTGGCGAGCCTGGCATACGCCCGCCAGGCGGCGGGGGTCGCCCCGCGTGCGGCTGCTGCCCCGGCGGCAGCGGGTGTCGCTCCGGGGGTGGCGGCCGCCGCCTCCGGAGCAGCGGACACAGTGACGTGCTCCACGGAAAGCAGTCCTCTCAATGGCGGCCGCAACCCTGGAACGCCACTGCGCCGGGCGGCCTCAGACAACGAGCCGACCGCGCTGACGGTGCGCCAATTCGCCACGACGGGCGAGAAGTCGGCGCGCACCATGATGGCACAATGCCGCTGAATGGATGCAATTCTGTGATTAACCGAAAAGCGGGTGGATGGCCATTCCGGCGGCCATCCACCCGCATTCCCGATGCTCAGGTCAGGCGGAGAAGCTCCCCGCGCCACCCGGCACATGCGTGCCGAACCCGGGCTGCACCACAGCCGACGGGCCCACGCAGAACGGGTTGCCGTACACCTGCACCGGGCGGTCCGTCTGGTTGCTCAACACATGCGCAACAGTGGGGAGTTGCTGGCATCCGGACGGGTTGTTGTAGACGTCCAGCGGCTGCAGTTCGGTGGAGAACACGACGACCTGGCCGTTTGCCGCCCGCGGCGCCGCAGGGGCGGGAGCGGCCGCACCGAGCACCGAGGCTGCGGCCACCATGGAAACCAGAATTGCTCGCACAATCATCCTTAAGCATTTTCAACACCCGCGTCGATCACGGGCTCGCCCCATCGCTATCGCGTGCGCCCGCCGGAATTCCAACCGCGTACTCCACATTCACCCGTCCGGCCGGGCCACGACGCCACCCGACCGCCCCCACCGCACCACCGCGCGCCTGATGTCGAGAGGCACTCCGCCGCCTCCCTGTCTCCTGCCTCCCTGCCCCACCGCCTACGCGACTGCTCCCGGCACCGGCTTCTCACTTCGCACCCGGCCCGTCACCCGATCGAACTACCATCCACTCATGACGACCCAGCCGTCCGCCCGCCCCACCCTGTTCGGCCCCAACACGCACTGCCACTGGTGCGGAACGCCGTACCCGGCCGGCACCGAGACCTGGCCGCGCAGCTGCCCCGGCTGCCACGAGATCAGCTACCGCAACCCGCTCCCGGTCACCGTCACGCTGCTCCCGATCCACCACCCCGACGGGGACACCCGGCTCACCGTCATCCGCCGCACCATCGAGCCCGGCTACGGCCAACTCGCCCTCCCCGGCGGCTATGTCGACTACGGCGAGAGCTGGCAGCAGGCCGCCGTCCGCGAACTGCGGGAGGAGACGGGCATCCTGGCCGACGCCGCCGACGCCCGACTGGTCTCCACCGACTCCGACACCCTCGGCGGCTTCCTCTGCCTGTTCGCCCTGCTCCCCGCCCGCAACCTCGCCGACCTCCCGCCGTCCGTCCCCACCGACGAGACCGACGGCTGGCAACTCGCCACCATCGACACCCCATTGGCCTTCCCCTTCCACACCCGCGTCGCCCGCTCCTGGTTCGACGGCGAGTTCACCCACCCGCTGAGCTCGCGCTAACGCGAGAGCGGGACCGGCGGGGAGGGGCCGCGGGGAGGGGCGGCAGGGGGGGAGCCCGACGGGGGAGGGGAAAGCGCTTTCCGGTTCACTCTCCGGGGGCTGCCGCGGCAATCGGAAAGCGCTTACCGTTCACCCCCTTCGGGTCGCCCCAGCAACCGGTAAGCGCTTTCCCATCGCCCACCGCCCGCCGCCCGCCACCGCTGCCGGCCCCGCGCCTACCTCCCCAGCACCGCCATCGCCGCGTTGTGCCCCGGAATCCCGCTGACCCCGCCACCGCGAACCGCCCCGGCCCCGCACAGCAGGACCCGAGCCGCGGCAGTCTCCACGCCCCACCGGCCGGGGTCCCCCTCCAGCGCCCCAACCCCGCGTTCCCCTCCCTCCGATCGGAACGGGAAGGCCAGGTCCCGGTGGAAGATGTTGCCGCCCGGCAGCCGCAGATCGGCTTCCAGGTCAAGCGGGCTGCGCACCTCCAGGCAGGGCCGACCGTCTGCGTCGACCGCCAGGCAGTCCGCGAGCGGTTCCGCCAGCACCCCGTCGAGCGCGGCCAGCACACTCTCCAGCGCGGCCTGGCGCATCTCCTCCGGATCGCCGGCGAACAGGCGCGCCGGCAGCTGCAGGCCGAACAGGGTGAGCGTGTGCCAGCCGGCCGGCACGTCCGGGCCGAGGATCGAGCGGTCCGCCAGCGAATGGCAGTAGATCTCGGACGGCGCGGGAGAGGGGAGTCGGCCCGCCGAAGCCACTCGGTAAGCGCTTTCCAGCTCCCGGTACGACTCCGCGATGTGGAACGTCCCCCCGAACGCGTCCCGCACGTCCACCGCCTCGTCCCGCAACCGGGGAAGGCGTCGAAGCAACATGTTGACTTTCAGCTGCGCCCCCTCCGGAGCGCCTCCGCCGCTCTCCGGGACCAGCCCCGCTCCCGCCTCGCCGCTCCCACCCAGCAGCCGCGCCAGCTCCACCGGGGCGGCGTTGCACAGCACCCACTGCGCGCCGACCCGACGTTCCGTCCCGTCCGCGTCCAGGTATCCGACCTCGGCCGGCCGCCCCGGTCCGCCCGGGTCCACCGCGACGACCTCGCACCCCGTCAGGAACTCCGCGCCGCCCGCCCGGGCCGCCGCCGCCAGGGCACCGGTTACCGCGCCCATGCCGCCGACCGGCACGTCCCAGTCGCCCGTGCCGCCGCCGATCACGTGGTAGAGGAAGCACCGGTTCTGTCGCAGCGAGGGATCGTGCGCATGCGTGAACGTCCCGATCAGGGCATCCGTCAGCACCACTCCCCGCACCACGTCGTCCGTGAAGCGTCGCTCCAGGGCCTCGCCCAACGGCCGCTCGAACAACTCCGCCCAGGCCGCCGCATCGTTCACCCGAGTCCGCAACTCCGCCCGCGACGGCAGCGGCTCGGTCAACGACGGGAACACCCGCTGCGCCACCCGCCCGGTCATCCCGTAGAACTCCTGCCAAGCCGCGAACTCCCGTTCGCTTCCCGTCAGTTCACGGAACGACTCGGCCGTTCGACGCTCGTCCGAGGCATCCACCAGCAGCCCGCCGGACCGCCCGTCCCGCTCCCACGGCGTGTAGGAGGAGATCCGCCGACGCCGCAGGTCCACCCGCACGTCCAGGTCCGAGAGGATCTGACGCGGCAACAGACTCACCAGGTACGAGTAGCGCGACAGCCGCGCATCCACCCCCGGGAACGCCCGCTCCGAGACCGCCGCCCCACCCACGTGCCCGAGCCGTTCCAGCACCAGCACCCGCAGCCCGGCACGCCCCAAATACCCGGCCGCCACCAGCCCGTTGTGCCCGCCACCCACGATCACCACGTCATAAGCCACCGTCATCCCGCCGTCCTACCACCCCCCGTCGCCGCCCACCACCCACCGCGCACCATCCGACCGGCCCGCACCGCAGGCCGGCGCGCAGCAACCGACCGGCCCGGCCCGCACCCACCCCACCACCACCGCGCCGCCCGCCGCCGACCTCGCACTGTCCACCACCAGGACGAACCCTGGACCACCGGGCGATCACATGGCATGGTCTGCACCGTCAGAACCCACGGACGGCCTGCCACAAGCCCATCCGTCCCCACCGGCCTGGAGACCACCACGTGAGTACCCCTCCGACCCCCCAGGACCTGCAGCACCCGGACCCCGAGCCGCTCTGGCGCCCGGACCCCGCCCGCGCCGCCGCCAGCCGGCTGGTCGACTTCCAGCGCTGGGCCGCCGAACACCACGGAGCCCCGGCCGCCCCGCTCGCACCGGTCACCACCGACGCCGAGGCCGCCACCCGCTACGCGGACCTCCACCGCTGGTCCACCGACGACCTCCCGCGCTTCTGGACCGCCGTCACCGAGTACTTCGACGTGCGCTTCCACACCCCACCCACCGCCGTCCTCGCCGAGCCCGCCACCATGCCGGGCGCGACCTGGTTCCCCGGCGCTACCCTCAACTACGCCGAGCACGCCCTGCGCGCCGCCGAGGACCCGGCCAACGCCGACCGCCCGGCGATCCTCCACCTGGACGAGCGCACCGCCGAACCCGTCGCCACCAGCTGGTCCGAACTGCGCCGCCAGGTCGGCTCGTTGGCCGCCGCCCTGCGCGCCAACGGCGTCCGCCCGGGCGACCGGGTAAGCGCTTACCTGCCGAACATTCCGCAGGCCGCCGTCGCCCTGCTCGCCACCGCCGCCGTCGGCGCGACCTGGACCAGCTGCGCCCCCGACTTCGGCGCCCGCAGCGTCCTCGACCGCCTCCAGCAGATCGAGCCGACCGTCCTGTTCGCCGTCGACGGCTACCACTACGGCGGCAAGAACCACGACCGCACCGAGGTGGTCGCCGAGCTCCGCCGCGAACTCCCCACCCTCCGTACGGTCGTCCACGTCCCGCTGCTGAACACCCCCGCCCCCGAAGGCGCCCTGCACTACGACGACCTGGTCGCCCACGACACCGAACCGGTCTTCGAGCCCGTTCCCTTCGACCACCCGCTCTGGGTGCTCTACTCCTCCGGCACCACCGGCCTCCCCAAGGCCATCGTGCAGAGCCAGGGCGGCATCCTGGTCGAACACCTCAAGCAGGCCGCCCTCCACCTCGACCTCGGCCCGGACGACCGCTTCCTCTGGTACACCTCCACCGGCTGGATGATGTGGAACTTCCTCCTCGCCGGCCTGCTCACCGGAACCACGATCGTCACCTACGACGGCAGCCCCGGACACCCCGACACCGGTGCCCTCTGGTCGGTCGCCGCCCGCACCCGCGCCACCGTCCTCGGCACCTCCGCCGCCTACGTCATCGCCAGTCGCAAGGCCGAGCTGCACCCCGGACGCGACCTCGACCTGTCCGCCGTCCGCTGCCTCGGCACCACCGGCTCCCCGCTGCCGCCCGACGGCTTCCAGTGGATCTACGACGAGGTCAAGCCCGACGTCTGGCTCGCCTCCGTCAGCGGCGGCACCGACGTCTGCTCCTGCTTCGTCGGCGGCGTCCCCACCCTCCCCGTGTACCTCGGCGAGATCCAGGCCCCCTGCCTCGGCGCCGCCGTCGAATCCTGGGACCCGGCCGGCCGACCCCTCACCGACGCGGTCGGCGAACTCGTCGTCACCAAGCCGCTCCCGTCCATGCCCACCGGCTTCTGGAACGACCCCGACGGCATCCGCTACCACGACAGCTACTTCGACACCTACCCCGGCATCTGGCGCCACGGCGACTGGATCACCGCCACCACCCGCGGCACCATCGTCATCCACGGCCGCTCCGACTCCACCCTCAACCGGCAGGGCGTCCGGATGGGCTCCTCCGACATCTACGAGGTCGTCGAACGCCTCCCCGAGATCGCCGAATCCCTGGTCATCGGCCTCGAGGAACCCGACGGCGGCTACTGGATGCCGCTGTTCGTCGTGCTCGCCCCCGGCGCCGTCCTGGACGACGACCTGACCGCTCGGATCCGCACCTCGCTGCGCACCGAGCTCTCCCCGCGCCATGTCCCCGACGAGGTGATCACCGTCCAGGGCCTGCCGCACACCCTCACCGGCAAGCGCCTCGAAGTCCCCGTCAAGCGCCTGCTGGGCGGCACCCCCCTCACCAAGGCGGTCAACCCCGGCTCCGTCGACAACCTCGACCACCTGCGTTTCTTCGAGCAGCTCGCCACCACTCGCAAGCACTGACCACTCCACACCCCGACGGTCCCGAAGGACCCGAGGGGCCGCCGCCAACCCCCACGGTGGCAGCGACCCCTCGGGAGTCGAACGTCCGGACGCCTACACCCCGGACAACACCTGCCGCGCCGCCGCCCGGGCCTCCTCCGCCGAGTCCGCCGCCCGCGCCGCCGCAGCAGCCTGCCGACACTGCGCCAACGACGCCTGCGACAACGCCGACCGCACATACGGGATCGACGCCGCCCCCATCGACAGACTGGTCACCCCGAGCCCCGTCAGCACACACGCCAGCAGCGGATCCGAAGCCGCCTCCCCACACACCCCGCAGCTCTTACCGGCCGCCTTCGCCGCCTCCGCCGCCGACGCGATCAGATCCAGCAACGCCGGCTGCCACGGGTCCTGCAACCGCGCCAGCGAACCCACCTGCCGGTCCGCCGCGAACGCGTACTGCGCCAGGTCGTTCGTCCCCAGCGACAGGAACTCCACCTCCCGCAGCAACGACCCCGCCCGCAGCGCGGCCGAAGGAATCTCCACCATCGCCCCGTACTTGGCGTCCAACCGCGCCTCCCGGCAGGCCTCCGCGAACGCCCGCGCGTCCTCCCGGTCCGCCACCATCGGCGCCATCACCTCCAGCCGCGCCGACAACCCCTCCGCCGCCCGCGCCAACGCCCGCAGCTGTGAACGCAACACCTCCGGGTGCTCCAGCAGCGACCGCAGCCCCCGCACCCCCAACGCCGGATTCGGCTCGTCCCCGGGCGTCAGGAAATCCAGCGGCTTGTCCGCCCCCGCGTCCAGCACCCGCACCACGACCCGGCCGTCCGGGAACGCCTCCAACACCTTCCGGTACGCCTGGACCTGCTTGTCCTCACTCGGCGCCTTCGCCGAATCGTCCAGGAACAGGAACTCCGTCCGGAACAGCCCCACGCCCTCCGCCCCGTGCTCCAACGCCGCCGGCAGATCCGCCGGACCACCCACGTTCGCCAGCAACGGCACCATGAACCCGTCCGACGTCCGACCCGGCCCCGAGGACGCCGCCAACGCCGCCTGCTGCTCCGCCGCCAGCCGACGCAACTCCGCCTGCCGCTCCGCCGACGGCTCCACCACCACCTCGCCGGTCGACCCGTCGACCGCGATCACCACCTCCTCCGCCAACTCCGTCGCCCGCGGCAGCGCCACCACCGCCGGCACCCCCAGCGCCCGCGCCAGAATCGCGCTGTGCGACGTCGGCCCGCCCTCCTCGGTCACGAACCCCAGGACCAGCGACGGATCCAACAACGCGGTGTCCGCCGGCGCCAGGTCCCGCGCCAGCAGCACATACGGCTCGTCACTGTCCGGCACCCCCGGCATCGGCACCCCCAACAGCCGAGCCACGATCCGGTTCCGCACGTCGTCCAGGTCGGCGACCCGCCCCGCCAGGTACTCGCCCGCCGCAGCCAGCAGGGTCCGGTACGCCTCGAACGCGTCGTACACCCCACGCTCCGCGCTGTTGCCCTCCGAGATCCGCCGATTCACATCCGCGATCAGCTCCGGATCCTGCGCCATCAGCGCCTGCGCCTCCAGCACCGCCTGCGCCTCACCGCCCGCCAGATTCCCGCGCGCGATCAGATCCGCAGCCACCGCCTCCACCGCGGCCTGCGCCCTGGCCTGCTCGCGCGGCACGTCCGCAGCCGAGATCTGGGCGGACGGCGGCTCCAGCACCGCCGTACCCATGTGCCGCACCGGCCCGATGGCAACCCCGTGACTCACGCCCACACCGCGCAGCATCCGCTCCATGGCCCGAACCCCTTCGCCCGTCGTCGCCGTCAGTTCCAGATGAACAGCTCGCCGCCGGCCGTGATCTCACCCGACTCGGCCACCCCGCTCAGCTGCTCCGCCGAGGCCTCCAACGCCACGATCGGCGAGATGGGCGACTTCCCCGCCGCCTCCACCGCCGCCGGATTCCACTTGATCACCGGCTGCCCCCGCTTCACCCGGTCCCCCTTGTGCACGAGGAGTTCGAACCCCTCCCCATTCAGCTGCACGGTGTCGATCCCCAGATGCGTCAGCACCCCGTGCCCGTTCTCGTCCATCACCACGAACGCGTGCGGATGCATCGACACCACCTGCCCGTCCACCGGCGACAGCGCCTCGATCGGCTCCCGCAACGGATCGATCGCCGTCCCGGGCCCCACCATCGCTCCGGCGAACACCGGGTCGGGCACATTGGCGAGGCCGACAGCACGTCCGGCGAGCGGCGACGTCACAGTGGTCATGGTGGAGCCTCCCAGGTACGGAGTACATCGCGTGCGGCCGCGGGGCAGCGGCCCGGTGATCGACGGAACCCAAATTACGTCAACTCGGACATTTCATGACGTAACGCTCACGAGTCGCCCGAGTGAAGATCGATCCCGACGTCCACCCCGCCGCGCACGAACCGACCTTCGCGCACCCTCTCCTCCGGACCGGCCGCCCTCAAGTGGTCTAGTCCTCTTGGCCAACGCGCCGCACTCTACGGCATCCGGGTGACGCCCCCTCAGCCCTGCCCACACGGGCAGGACTGCCGTCCGAGTGATCCACCCGCGCCTCGATTAGGCACTCGGCCGCCGACCCGCTATCGTTGCTCAGGTCGCCGCGCAACGGCGGTAAACAGAGCAAGTCGAGAACGTAAACCCACGGTCAACGCCGAGGAAACGGTCTGATAAGCTCGAAACACGAAAGAACGAAGCGCCCGGAGGGCCCGCAGGAATGCGGCTCGAAGGAAGTGTCCGTTCCTTGAGAACTCAACAGCGTGCCAAAAGTCA
>NZ_JBIVPU010000017.1:0-141966 GCF_044754805.1 Kitasatospora sp. NPDC092948
ACATTCCGAACCCGGAAGCTAAGCCTCACAGCGCCGATGGTACTGCAGGGGGGACCCTGTGGGAGAGTAGGACGCCGCCGAACAATTCTTCAGAAGAAGCCCCCTGACGGGATGTCAGGGGGCTTCTTTGCGTTCCCGGGGCGTTCTCGGACCGTTTCCGGACCGGAAATTTCCGGATACCCTTCGCCAATGCAGAACCTGACCTTGACCTGGCAAACCTCGGCTGCGGCCTCCGCAGCGCTGTACGGGGCGGCGTTCGCCGTCGGGCGGGTTGCCGCGCGGCGGGCGGGTGCCGGGGGCGGGGAGCCTGGTCGGGGGCGGGTCGCGGCGGATGTGCTGCGGGAGGCGGGGACGCTGCTGGCGCTGTTCGCGCTGTGGCAGGTGGTCGGGCACCTTTCGCTGATCGGGACGGATCATGCGCTGGATCGGGCGGCGTGGATCCACCGGACGGAGGCGGATCTGGGGTTCCCGGACGAGGCGTCCTGGCAGCACGCCGTGGTGGGGCATCCGTGGCTGGTGCAGGCGGCGAACTACTACTACGCGACGATGCACTTCGGCGTGATGCTGGTGGTGCTGCTCTGGCTGTTCCTGCGGCACCGCCGGCGGTACGCGTGGGTGCGGACGACGGTGGTGGCGACCACCGCGGTGTGCCTGCTGATCCAGTTCCTTCCGGTGGCGCCGCCGCGGATGCTGCCGGCGAACGGGTTCGTGGATCTGGCGGCGCAGTACGGGCAGTCGGTGTACGGCAATGCGGTCGCGGGGGTGGTGGCGGACCAGCTGTCGGCGATGCCCTCGGTGCATGTGGCGTGGTGTGTGATCACGGCGGTGGCGGTGATCGCGGTCGCGCGCGGGCCGTGGCGGTGGCTGATGGTGCTGCATCCGCTGGTGACGGTGTGGGTGGTCGTGGTGACGGCCAACCACTTCTGGGCGGACGGCCTGGTGGCGCTGGCGATACTGCTGACGGTGTACCTGTTGCAGGCGGTGGTGTCGGGGTGGCGTCGGCCGGAGGACGGGGAGGCCGTGACGGCGCGTCCGGGGGAGCGGGAGGAAGTGCGGGAGCGCAGCGCGGTGCAGGGCTGACGGTGCGTGGCGCGGCTCAGCGCGGCTGGGCGGAGAGCAGGGCGTTGGCGAGCGCGGTGCGGTAGTAGCGTCCGGCGGCGCCGGCACGGGCGACCAGGCGGGCGTCCAGTAGGACGGTGAGGTGGTCGTCGACGGCGGCGGGGCCGAGGCCGGTGAGGGCGGCGAGCTGGACGGTGTCGCGCGGGTGGTCGAGGCCGGCGAGCAGTTCGGCGCGGGCGCTGCCGAGCAGGCGGCCGAGGCTGTCCGGTGGGGTGTGCGGGGTGGGGACGGGCGCGGCGGAGATCGGGTGGATCACGGCGACGCGGGTGGCGTCCTGGGAGATCCAGCCGTGCCGGGCGCCGGTGGGGACGAACAGCAGCTGGGCGTTCGGGGGGACGTCGGCGGGGACGGCGAGGTGGAGCCGGCCGGTGGACAGCCAGCGGTGCTGGGGGCCGAGGACGGGGAGGGCGGCGGGCCAGCCGTGCCGGTCGGCGAGGCGTCGGCGGGCGGTGGCGTCGGCGCGGAGGGTGCGCAGCCTGGCCGGCCATTCGGGGTGGACCACGTGGTGCCAGGTCCAGTCGAGGAGCTCGCCGAGCGCGGCCGGCAGGCCGAGTGCGCCGAGTGCGGCGAGGTCGAGCCGGTGCGGGTCGGCGTCCGGGTCGGGCGGGGGTAGCCGGAACTCGGTGGGCCAGTGCGCGGCCCGGCGGGCGGCCAGCCAGTCGGCGAGGTGCGGTGCGGCGTCGACGTACCGGCGGAACGCGGGCTGGTGGGCGGCGAGCCAGGCCCGGCGCCAGGGTTCGGGCCGGATCTCGGCGAGGATGCCCAGCGTGGCGACGGTCTCGACCAGCGGCGAGAACGCAAAACGGCACGCGCCGAGCGTCTCCGTGCCCACCTGCCACTGGCCCATGCGTCCCCTCCGATCGGAGACCCTAGCAATCGGCCGGTGGGGCGGGAGGGGATTGTGGGATCACCCGGGGTGTGCGGCCATCGGCTGGTAGCGGCGTGCGAGGGCCGCGGAGAACGGCCGGGCGTACGGCTGCGGGCTGATCCTGGTGCGGTGAGCGCCGTAAGGTGAGGGGGCGGCCGAAGCCAGTTGCGTTGGCTTCGGCCGCGTCCCTCTGCCGTGTGGCGGTCAGCCGAGGCGGCGGCGCAGGCCCCATGAGGTGAGGGCGGCCAGGGCGGCGGCGAGGGCGAGGTAGATCGCGGTCTCGATCCACTGGAACGGCCAGTAGCGGTCGGCGGGTTGGTAGTCGACGGCGATGTGCAGGTCGGCCTTGGCGAGGCAGTCGCGTTCGGCGGGAGCGTTTGCCGCCGAGGGGCACGGCTGGGTGTGGAGGGTCAGGGCGCGGCCGGAGGCGTCGAGGACGGGCTGCGGTTCGACGCCGGTGAGGACCCAGCCGTTGGGGATGTCGAGGCTGGCGACCATCGGAGAGTCGCCGTCGCCGACTCCGCCGCTGAAGCCGAACATCCCGGCGGTGCCGAGGGAGGTGGTGTTCAGCGGGACCTGGGTGTGGATGGCCGGTTGCAGGTGAGGGCGGACGAACTGCGGCATCAGGACCTGCACGGCGGTGAACACGGCGAGGGTGACGGCCATCGCGGCGACGGTGCGCCGCAGGAACAGGCCCGCGCAGACGCCGAGGGCGACCGCGAAGGCGGCGTAGCCGAGCGGGACCAGGCCCCGGACGTCGAACAGCAGCGGGTGGAACCGGTCCTGGTTGAGGCGGTCCATCGGACCGACGAACCAGGTCACCAGCAGGCTGAGCAGTCCGGCGGTGGCCATGGCGGCGGCACAGGTCACCAGCAGTTTGACGGCCAGCCAGCGGCCGCGGCCGACGCTCTGGTTCCAGACCATCCGGTGGGTGCCGGCCTCCAGTTCGCGGGCGATCAGCGGCGCGCCCCAGAAGGCCCCGATCAGTGCGGGCGCCAGCAGGACCAGGGCGCCGCCGACGAAGTACGGGTTGCGGTAGTGGCCGATCAGCCGGTTCACCTCCGGGCAGGCGCCGGCGCAGTCGGCGGGGAGGTCGCGGAAGCCGCTGTGCAGTTGCAGGCCGACCACCACCAGGTAGACGGTGGCGACGGCCAGCGCGGCGGCGGTCACCAACAGCTGGGTGCGGAACTGACGCCAGGTCAGCCAGATCATCGCTGCGGCTCCAGGACGGGTCGGGGGTCGGAGGTCGGGGTCATGTAGCTGAGGGCCAGGTCCTCCAGGCCGAGCGGCTCCATCGCCCAGGACGGGTCGTCGACGGCGGCGTCGGCGCGGACCACGAAGGTGCTCTGCCGTTCGGTGTGGTCGGCCTGCACCACCTGCATGCCGGCCGGCAGGGTGTCGGCGGCGCGGCGGGTGGTGGTGAGCCGGAAGTGGGTGGCGAGCAGGTCGTCGATCTCGCCTTCGGCCTGGACCCGGGAGTCGGCCAGCACGATCAGGTGGTCGCAGACCCGTTCCAGGTCGGAGACCAGGTGCGAGGAGAGCACCACGGTGGCCTCGGACTCGGCCTCGGCGACGAACTCCATCAGGCTCTGCAGGAAGGTGCGCCGGGCGAGCGGGTCGAGGGCGGCCACCGGTTCGTCCAGCAGCAGCAGTTCGGGCCGTTTGGCGACGGCGAGGGTGAGTGCGAGCTGGGCGCGCTGGCCGCCGGAGAGGCGGCCGGCCCGCTGGGCGGGGTCGAGGCCGAGCTGCCGGATGCGGCGGTCGGCGAGTGCGGCGTCCCAGCGGGGGTTGAGCTTGGCGCCCAGACGCAGGTGGTCGGCGACGGTCAGTGCGGCGTAGGTCGGGGTGTCCTGGGCGACGAAGCCGACCCGGCCGAGCTGGGCGGCGTCGGTGGCCGGGGGCCGGCCGAACACCTCGACGGTGCCGCCGGTGGGGGTGAGCAGGCCGCAGGTGAGCTGCAGCAGGGTGGACTTGCCGGCGCCGTTGGGGCCGATCAGTCCGACGACGCGTCCGGCGGGGACGGTCAGGGTGCAGTCGGCCAGCGCGGTGCGGCGGCCGTAGCGCTTGGTCAGCGCCCGGGTTTCGACGATCGCGGTCATCGCTCCTCTTCGACGGTGGTTCGGAAGGTCTGGAGGAAGAGCGCCTCGATGGACTCCTGGTCCAGCCCGGCGGCCCGGGCCGAGGCCAGCCAGCGGCGCAACTCCTGCCGCAGCGGCTCGTGTTCGGACGTGGCGGGGTCGCCGAGGGTGCCGGTGACGAAGGTGCCGACGCCGGGCTTGGGGGAGACCAGGCCCTCGTTCTCCAGTTGGCGGTAAGCCTTGAGCACGGTGTTGGGGTTGATCGCGACCTTCGCCGCGACGTCCTTGACCTTCGGCAGCCGGTCGCCCTGGTGCAGCAGGCCCAGTCGGAGGGCCTGCCGTACCTGGTGGACCAGTTGCAGGTAGGGCGCGACACCGGACCGGGGCTCGATGTGGAACTCGATCACCACAACCTCATTTATCTAGCTTCCTAGCACTATAGAACTGACGATCAGACGGATCGTCAAGTCGTAATCGATAAGGGCAGGTTGACCAGGGAAAACGGCGTGCGGACAGGCCGAGGCCCGGGCGCCGTGGGGGTGGCGTCCGGGCCTCGGGGACTGCGGCGGTTACTTGACCGGGAGTGCCACCCGGCCCCAGCGCCCGCCGGTGAGGGCGGAGGTGGCCAGGTACCAGGCGGCCAGGCCGGCCAGCGCGGCGACCCAGCCGCCGACCTTGCCCCAGCCGCCGGCGCCGCTGAAGGCGCCGATGGCGTCGAGCACCAGGGCGAGCGTCAGCAGGCCGTACACCGCACGAACGAGCTGGCCGGCGCCCCAGGCGGCGGCGGTCAGGGTGAGCGCCAGCAGCGCCCACAGCAGCAGGAACAGGCCCGCGGTGTGCCGGCCGGCCGGGCCGGCTGCCGCCCAGGTCGCCCAGAAGGCGCCGAGGGCGGTGAACGCGGTGCCGCTGAAGCGGTCGCCGCCGCGGAACTGCCACAGGCCGGCGACGAACAGCGTCACCCCGCCGACCAGATGGGCCAGCGAGGAGGCGCCGCCGACCGAGGTGCCGCTGAGGACACCGGTGCCGAGCAGGCCGTACGCGAGCAGGGTGAGACCGAGGGCCAGGTAACCGAGCGGACCCGCGTCTGCGGATCGGGCGTTCGCCCCGGAGGCGTCATTGCTCACCGGAGGCTCCTTTCACTCTGCGCCAGGGCATGGCGAGATCGCGGTGAAGGGTGGGGTGTGCGAGGTGGTGCCGGGTGCCGGGTCGTGGGCGCACCGAAGAAGGGTGCGGCGGCTGCGGCGAGATGAGAACCGGCGGCTCAGCCGCTGGTCGATGCCCTCCGGGGTGGAATCCCCCGGCGCCTACGGTCTACCCGGCTCCGGGGATTTGTACCCTTGTGAATGCCCAAGAACGAACAAGCGTGAGCAAACCGTGACTGGGCGGCTAGTTCTGACGCTGCGTCGGAATGCGGAGCGTCAGGATCGCCATGTCGTCGGACGGCGGCTCGGGCGCGAAGCGCTCCACCGCGCGGTGCACCCGGGCGGCGACCGCGCCCGCGGTGAGGCCCGCGCAGCCGGTCAGCACCTCGATCAGGCCGTCGTCGCCGAGCATCCGGCGGCCCTCCCGGCGCTCGGTGACGCCGTCCGTCACGCACAGCAGCACCTCGCCCGGGGAGAGCACCAACTCCTCGGCGGTCAGGTCGAGTTCGTCCATCACGCCGAGCAGCGGCTGCGGCGAGGCGGCCTGGTCGACCTGCCCGTCGGTGCGCAGCCGCAGCGGCAGCGGGTGGCCGGCGCAGACCAGCGACAGCACGGTCGAGCCGTCCTCGCGGGGCGTCAACTCGCCGTACAGCAGGGTGAGGAAGCGGGCCCGGCTGCCCTCGTCGAGGATCGCCGCGTTCAGCCGGGTGAGGACCTGCGGGGCGCTCAGGCCCTCGCGGGCCAGCAGGCGCAGCGAGTTGCGGGCCAGGCCGGTGACCGAGGCGGCCTCGGGGCCGGTGCCGCAGACGTCGCCGATGGCGAAGCCGTAGGTGCCCTCGCGGATCGGGAACAGGTCGTAGAAGTCGCCGCCGACCTCGTTGCCCTCGCCCGCGGCCTGGTAGAAGACCTCGACCTCGACGCCGGGGATCTTCGGCAGCTCCGGCGGCAGCAGGGCGCGCTGGAAGGCCTGCGAGGTGGCGGTGCGCTCCGAGTAGAGGCGGGAGTTGTCGAGCGCCAGGGCGGCCCGGCGGGACAGGTCCTCGCCGAGTTCCAGGATCTCCTGGCGGAACCGGACGCCGCGGCGGGTGCCGAGCACCAGCAGGCCGATCACCCGGTTGCGGGCGGACAGCGGCAGCACCACCGTCTCGCCCAGCAGGCCGGCCAGTTCGGGGCTGTCGGCCAGGCCCAGCGCGCGGGCGGTGTCGGCGGGCGCCGTCCACGGGCAGGCGCCGGGGCTGAACTCGGCCTCCGGGGCGGGGGACTTGTCGAGCAGGGCGCGCAGCGCGTCGATCCGGTCCTCGTCCTCGTGCAGCACGAAGGCGAGTTCGGCGCCCGCGGCGGCGTCCGCGGTGGTGTAGACGGCGCACCAGGACGCCAGCGTGGGGATCGCCATCTGCGCCATCAGGGCGAGCGTCTGCTCGTGCTCCAGGGTGCCCGCGAGCAGGTCGGAGGCCTCCACCAGGAAGGACAGCGAGCCGCGCCGCAGCCGCTCCAACTCGCCGAGCCGGGCGCTCTCCAGGGCCAGCGCGATCCGGTCGGCGGCGAACTGCAGGCGCAGCGCGTCCTCGTTGTCGTAGCGGCCGGGCGGGGCGGCGGCCACCCCGAGCGAGCCGGTCAGCCGACCCTCGACCTTCAGCGGGACGGTGATCAGCGAACGCAGGTCGGTGCCGGCCAGCAGCGGCGCGGCGCCCGGGCGCACCGCCAGGTCCTCGTGGACGGCGGGCAGCCGGGCCGAGTCGAAGCGGCCGGCGCCGCCGTCGATCGGCAGCCGGGCGAACCGGCGGGCCGGGCCGGCCAGGCCGGTGGCGGCGCGCAGTTCGAACTCGGTCTCGTCCTCGCTGGTGAGCATCAGGTAGGCGGCGTCCGCGTCGAGCAGGTCGCGGGCGCGTTCGACGATCCGCTGCAGCAGGCTGGAGAGGTCGTCGGGGGAGACCGGGCCGACCAGCAGGTCGAGCGGCTCGACGGCGGTGGTGGCGGCCTCGGTGGAGGCGGAGGAGGCGGTGCCGGGGGTGCGGAGCACCGCCCGGTCGGACTCGCGCACCAGCAGGCACAGCACGATCGGCGCGCCCTCGCTGTCGCGCAGCCGCACGTGGGTGCCGTACACCTCGCGGGCGGCGCCGTCGCCGCCGCGCACCGTGTAGCTGCCCTCCCAGCGGGCGAGGCGCAGAGTGTCGCCGAGCCCGAGGCCGGGGGTCTGCGGCCAGACCGCCAGCTCCGCCCATGGGCGGCCGAACACGGCGTCGGCGGGGCGGTGGAAGAGCGATTCGGCGTCGGCGTTCCAGTGCCGGATCCGGCCGTGGTCGTCGAGCTGGACCACGGCGACCCGCACCGGCCCGTCCGCGGCGGGCAGTTCGCCGCCGGGCAGGCTGGGCAGCGCGTACCGGGTGCCGGGCTGCTGCTCGGGCAGGGCCAGCCGGAACCACACGGTCTTCCGGCCGGCCGCGTACTCGACGCCCCAACTGCTGGACAGCGCCGAGCACATGAGCAGGCCGCGGCCGCCCTCGCCGTCCGGGTCGGCGTACCGGTCGGAGTTGAGCGTCACATTGGCGAACGAGTCCTGGCCGCGCTCCGGGTGCCGGTCGCTGACCTCGATCCGGACGGTGTCCTCCTCGCGCAGGCAGGCCACCTCGGCGGCCGTCCCGGCGTGCACCACGGCGTTCGTGACCAGCTCGCTGACCAGCACCACGGCGTCGTCCACCACCTCGGGCAGGTCCCACCCGAGCAGGGCGTCCCGGACGAAGCCGCGGGCCGCGGCGGCCGACCGGTCGACCGGTTCGAAGGTGGCGGCTGCGCGCGCGGTGACCACGGCCACGTCTCCTCTGCTGCTGGTACGGCGGGTGGGTGAGGTCCTGCGGCGGGCCGGGGCGGGGTCGCCTCGGCACGGTGCGGCCCTCCACCCTACTTTCCGGTTGGTACCCCGCGGGGGCGGGGCGCTGAAACAAGCCCCTGGGGGTGATTTCCTTCACGACTTTCTCCGGTCGTTCCCCTGGTCGCCCGGGGAAACCCTCCGCAACCGGTCCGACACCGGGTGCCAGTGCTGTCACACTGGGGGGTCCGTGTGCCGTCACCACCGCAGTACGGTCGGGATGACGGCGGGGAAATCGACGGGCCGTTCGCCGGCCCTGCCGCCGCGGTGACAGTCAGGACCTGGGAGGGCCCCGTTGAGTTCGGCGACCAAGGACGTGTCCGGTACCACGACGGCTGCTGCGCGCGGTACGCGGTCGGCGCCGCCCGCGCGGGCCGGCGGCCGGCGTCCGGGCAGCCCCGGGCGCGGCGCGGAGCCCGCGGAGCTGCGCAAGCTGCTGGCCGCGCTCACCGCGATGCGCGACGGCAACTTCCGCCGCCGGCTGACCTTCCCCGGCGACGGCCTGCTGGCCGAGATCGCCGCGGTGTTCAACGAGGTCGCCGAGCGCAACCAGCACCTGACCGGTGAACTGGCCCGGGTGCGGCGCGCGGTGGGCCGCGAGGGCCGGCTGTCGGAGCGGCTGGAGACCGGTGTCGGCGAGGGCGCCTGGATGGCGGCCGTCGACAACTGCAACGCGCTGATCGACGACCTGGCCCGGCCGATGGCGGAGGTCGGCCGGGTGCTGTCGTCGATCGCCGAGGGCGACCTGACGCAGACCATGGAGCTGCGCTCGGTGCACACCACCGGCGCCAGCTACCCGCTGCGCGGCGAGTTCCTGAAGGTCGGCCGGACCGTGAACGGACTGGTCGACCAGCTCAGCGAGTTCACCGAGCAGGTGACCCGGGTGGCGATCGAGGTCGGCACCGAGGGCAAGCTCGGCGGGCAGGCCCGGGTGCGCAGCGTCTCCGGCTCCTGGAAGGACCTCGCCGACTCCGTCAACACCATGGCGGGCCGACTGACCGCGCAGGTCCGCAACATCGCCGAGGTGACCACCGCGGTGGCCCGCGGCGACCTGTCGCGCAAGGTCACCGTCGACGTCGACGGCGAGATGCTGGAGCTGAAGAACACCGTCAACACCATGGTGGACCAGCTCAACTCCTTTGCCGCGCAGGTCACCACGGTGGCCCGCGACGTGGGTACCGAGGGCCGGCTGGGCGGGCAGGCGCAGGTGTCGGGCGTGGCCGGCGTGTGGCGCGACCTGACCGACTCGGTCAACTTCATGGCCGCCAACCTGACCGCGCAGGTCCGCAACATCGCGGAAGTGACCACCGCGGTCGCCAAGGGCGACCTGTCCCGCAAGATCGAGGTCGACGCGCGCGGCGAGATCCTCGAACTGAAGAACACCATCAACACCATGGTCGACCAGCTGTCCGGCTTCGCCGAGCAGGTGACCCGGGTGGCGCGCGCGGTGGGCACCGAGGGCATCCTCGGCGGGCAGGCGCAGGTGCCGGGCGTGGCCGGTGTCTGGAAGGACCTGACCGAGAACGTCAACTCGATGGCGAACAACCTCACCTCGCAGGTCCGCGGCATCGCGCAGGTCACCACCGCGGTCGCCAAGGGCGACCTGTCGCAGAAGATCCAGGTGGACGCGCGCGGCGAGATCCTGGAGCTGAAGAACACCATCAACACCATGGTCGACCAGCTCTCGGCGTTCGCGGACGAGGTCACCCGGGTCGCCCGGGACGTCGGCACCGAGGGCATCCTCGGCGGCCAGGCCAGCGTGCCGGGGGTCTCCGGGACGTGGAAGGACCTCACCAACTCGGTGAACCTGATGGCCAATAACCTGACCAGCCAGGTGCGTTCGATCGCCGAGGTGACCACCGCGGTGGCCCGCGGCGACGTCTCCAAGAAGATCACCGTCGACGCCAAGGGCGAGATCCGCGAGCTCGTCACCACCGTCAACACCATGGTCGAGCAGCTGTCCGCGTTCGCCGACGAGGTGACCCGGGTGGCGCGCGAGGTCGGCACCGACGGCATGCTGGGCGGTCAGGCCCGGGTCTCCGGCGTCTCCGGCATCTGGCGCGACCTGACCGACAACGTCAACCTGATGGCGTCCAACCTCACCTCCCAGGTGCGGAACATCGCCGAGGTGGCGTCCGCGGTGGCCCGCGGCGACCTGTCCAAGAAGATCGCCGTCGACGCGGCCGGCGAGGTCGCGGCGCTCGCCGACACCCTGAACACCATGGTCGACCAGCTGTCGGCGTTCGCCTTCGAAGTGACCCGGGTGGCCCGCGAGGTGGGCACCGACGGCATGCTGGGCGGCCAGGCCGGGGTGCCGGGCGTGGCCGGCATCTGGAAGGACCTGACCGAGAACGTCAACCTGATGGCCAACAACCTCACCGGCCAGGTCCGCAACATCGCACTCGTCATCACCGCCGTCGCCCGCGGCGACCTCTCGCAGAAGATCGACGTGGACGCCCGCGGCGAGATCCTGGAGCTCAAGACCAGCATCAACACCATGGTCGACCAGCTGTCCGCGTTCGCCGACGAGGTCACCCGGGTGGCCCGCGAGGTCGGCACCGACGGCCGCCTCGGCGGCCAGGCCCGGGTCCCCGGCGTGGCCGGCACCTGGCAGGACCTCACCGAGTCGGTGAACGAGCTCGCCAACAACCTGACCCGGCAGGTGCGCGCGATCGCCCAGGTCGCCACCGCCGTGACCAGGGGCGACCTGTCGCCGCGGATCAACGTGGACGCGTCCGGCGAGCTCGACGAGCTCAAGGACAACATCAACCAGATGATCGCCAACCTGCGCGAGACCACCCGGACCAACAAGGAACAGGACTGGCTGAAGTCCAACCTGGCCCGGATGTCCGGCCTGCTCCAGGGCCGCCGCGACCTGTCCGCCGTCGCCTCGCTGATCATGAGCGAGCTCACCCCGGTGGTCTCCGCCCAGCACGGCGCGTTCTTCCTCGCCCAGCCCGCCGGCCGCACCGCCGAACTCGTCACCGAGGACGACGACGAGAACGACATCGTGCTGCGGCTGATCGGCTCCTACGGCTACCACCGGCGCACCATGCCCACCACGTTCCGGCTCGGCGAGGGCCTGATCGGGCAGGCCGCGGTGGAGAAGCGGCCGATCGTGCTGAAGGAGACCCCGCCCGGGTACCTGAAGATCTCCTCCGGCCTCGGCGAGTCCTCGCCGGCCCACGTCGTGGTGATGCCGGTGCTGTTCGAGGACCGGCTGCTCGGCGTGATCGAACTCGCCACCTTCTCCAGCTTCACCACCGTCGCGCTGGACTTCCTGATTCAGATCGCCGACCAGATCGGCGTCACCGTCAACACCATCTCGGTCAACACCAAGACCGAGGGCCTGCTGCTGGAGTCCCAGCGGCTGACCGCCGAACTGTCGATGCGCTCCGCCGAACTGGAGGCCCGTCAGGAGGAACTGGAGCGCACCAACGAGGAGTTGCAGGAGAAGGCCGAGCAACTCGCCCAGCAGAACCGCGACATCGAGATCAAGAACAGCGAGATCGAGGAGGCCCGGCAGATCCTCGAGGAACGCGCCGAACAGCTCGCGCTGGCCTCCCGCTACAAGAGCGAGTTCCTCGCCAACATGTCGCACGAGCTGCGCACCCCGCTCAACTCGCTGCTGATCCTGGCCAAGCTGCTCTCCGACAACAACGAGGGCAACCTGTCCGCCAAGCAGGTCGAGTTCGCCGAGACCATCCACGGCGCGGGCAGTGACCTGCTCCAGCTGATCAACGACATCCTCGACCTGTCGAAGGTCGAGGCGGGCAAGATGGACGTCCGCCCGGCCCGGATCGCCCTGGTCCAGCTGGTCGACTACGTGGAGGCCGCGTTCCGGCCGCTCACCGCCGAGAAGAACCTGGACTTCGCGGTCCGGGTCTCCCCGGACCTGCCGATCACCCTGCACACCGACGAGCAGCGCCTCCAGCAGGTGCTGCGCAACCTGCTGTCCAACGCGGTGAAGTTCACCGACGCCGGCGCGGTCGAGCTGATGATCCGCCCGGTGTCCGGCCCCGACACCCCCCAGCACGTGCGCGAGCAGCTGCTGGAGACCGGCACCATCGGCGACCCCGACGAGCAGCTGATCGCCTTCTCGGTCTCCGACACCGGCATCGGCATCCCCGGCAACAAGCTGCGGGAGATCTTCGAGGCGTTCAAGCAGGCCGACGGCGGCACCAGCCGCAAGTACGGCGGCACCGGCCTCGGACTGTCCATCAGCCGGGAGATCGCCCGGCTGCTGGGCGGCGAGATCCACGTGGCCAGCGAGATCGGCGGCGGCTCCACCTTCACCCTCTACCTGCCGCTGCGCAGCGAGGGCCCCGAGCCGGTCGCCCTGGAGCGCGGCGCCGCGCCGCGCGCCCTGGAGCCCTCCCGCACGCCCGCCGAGCAGTGGACCCAGGAGGCCCGCGGACTGGTCGAGGAGCGCCGCCGTTCCACCCTGGAGCGCCGCCGCGCCGCCCGCCCCGAGGAGGCCCCGCGCCAGGCCGAGGAGAGCATCCCGCGCCAGGGCGAGCCGGTCCGCACCAACGCCGGCACCCCGGTCCGCTTCGACGGCGAGCGGGTGCTGATCGTCGACGACGACATCCGCAACGTGTTCGCCCTCACCAGCGTGCTGGAGCAGTACGGCCTGACCGTGCTGTACGCCGAGAACGGCCGTGAGGGCATCGAGATGCTCGAACAGCACGAGGACGTCGCCCTGGTGCTGATGGACATCATGATGCCGGAGCTGGACGGCTACGCGACCACCGAGCAGATCCGCCGGATGCCCCGGTTCTCCGGCCTGCCGATCATCGCGCTGACCGCCAAGGCGATGAAGGGCGACCGCGAGAAGAGCCTCCAGGCCGGCGCCACCGACCACATCACCAAGCCGGTGGAGACCGACCACCTGCTGGCGGTGATGCGCCAGCACCTGCCCGTCAGGTAACCGCCGCCCGACGGGGCCGCCCGCGCTGGCGGCCCCGGCCGGGAACCCGGTAAGGTCACCCGTCGTTGCCAACAGTGACCGGACGGTGACGCCCGGCACCGGGCCTGTGGCGGGCAAGGGGGTACGGCTAGCATGACCGGGGCAGTGATGGGCGGGACGAAGGTGCCCGCCCTGGGGAAACAACCGGCAGGAGGGCGGGTCCTGGTGCAGAAGGCGAAGATCCTCCTGGTCGACGACCGTCCGGAGAACCTGCTCGCCCTGGAGGCGATCCTCTCCGCGCTCGACCAGACACTGGTGCGCGCCTCCTCCGGGGAGGAGGCACTCAAGGCACTCCTCACCGACGACTTCGCGGTCATCCTGCTGGATGTCCAGATGCCGGGCATGGACGGCTTCGAGACCGCCGCGCACATCAAGCGTCGCGAGCGGACCAGGGACATCCCGATCATCTTCCTGACCGCGATCAACCACGGTCCGCACCACACCTTCCGCGGCTACGCGGCCGGCGCGGTCGACTACATCTCGAAGCCGTTCGACCCGTGGGTGCTGCGCGCCAAGGTCTCCGTCTTCGTCGACCTGTACCAGAAGAACACCCAGCTCAAGGAGCAGGCCGCGCTGCTGCGCCTGCAACTGGAGACGGGCGAGGAGCCGGCCATCGGCGGGGCGCTGCTCGGCGAGCTGTCGGCCCGGCTGGCCGCCGTCGAGGAGCAGGCCGAGGCGCTCACCAAGCAGCTCGACTCCTCCACCGACAGCGCCGGCGCCGCCGCGACCGCCGCGCACCTGGAGCGCAAACTGGTCGGCCTGCGCCGGGCCCTGGACGCGCTGCGCCCCGGCGCGAACTGAGCCGCCGTCAGCGTCGCTCGTCCGGGTGATTCACCGGCCGCTGACGGCGCGTCGGCGGCGCAACCCGCCGAAGTGCGCCCGCGCATGTCCGGGGCCGGTTCGCGCCGGTAGGCTGCCCTCCATGGCCACACGAACGCCCGGAAGCGCCTCCGCACGCACCAGCAAGCCCGGGCCGGCCAAGAAGACACCGGCGAAGAAGGCCGCGGCCAAACCCGCCGCCAAGAAGGCCCCGGCGAAGCGGGCCCCGGCCAAGAAGGCGGCAGCGGCGCCCGCGGCCCCGCCGCCGCCCCGGCCGATACTCTTCCGGGCCGTCCGCGGGCTCTGGCTGGGCCTGGCCAACACGGTCGGCGCGGTGTTCCGCAGCTACGGGCACGGCGCCCGAAACCTGCACCCCGAACACCGCAAGGACGGGCTGGGGCTGCTGCTGCTGGCGCTCACCCTGGTCACCGCCGTCGGCACCTGGGCCGGCCCGCAGGGCTGGCTCGGCGAGATCGCCACCGCCGTCGTCTCCGGCCTGTTCGGCCGGCTCGACGTGCTGGTGCCGCTGCTGCTCGGCGCCGTCGCGGTGCGGCTGCTGCGCCACCCCGAGGTGCCGGAGGCCAACGGCCGGATCGTGATCGGCCTGACCACCCTGGTGATCGGCGTGCTCGGCCTGGTGCACATCGGCTGCGGAGCGCCCGCCATGGGCGCCGGCGCCACCCGGATCCGGCAGGCCGGCGGCCTGCTCGGCTGGGCCGCGTCCACCCCGATGATGGCCGCCGCCGGACCGCCGCTGGCCGTCCCGCTGCTGCTGCTGCTCGCCTTCTTCGGCCTGCTGGTGGTCACCGCCACCCCCGTCAACCGGATCCCGCAGCGGCTGCGCCTGCTGGGCGTGCGCCTGGGCGTGGTCGAGCCGCTGCCCGGCGAGTTCGAGGACGTCGACGCCGAGTCGGCCGACGGGGACCGCGAGTACTCCACCGCCCCGCCGGAGGACGCCGACCCGGACGCGCTGCCGATCACCATCGAGGACGACGAACCGCCGCGCCCCCGGCGCCGCCGCCGCAGGCAGGCCGAGGAGGAGGCGCCCGTACCGGTCTCCTTCGAGAAGGACCCGTACCAGACCCGCGACCTGGCCGCCGCGGCCGCCGCCGACCTGGTGGACGGCGCGCTGCTGTTCGGCGTGGCCGGCTCGCCCGACCTGGCCAGCGCGATCGGCCAGGTCAAGGACAACACGGTTCCCCCCGAGGAGCCCTGGAGCCCCGACGTGCCCGCCGCGCGCGCCGCCGACACCGCCCCCGAGGGCCACGGCGAGGCCCCGGCCCGGATGGAACAGCTCCAGCTGTCCGGCGACGTCACCTACGCCCTGCCGTCCCTGGACCTGCTGGAGCGCGGCGCCCCCGCCAAGGCCCGCTCGCAGATCAACGACGACATCGTCGCCCAGCTCACCGGGGTGTTCGCCGAGTTCAAGGTGGACGCCAAGGTCACCGGCTTCAGCCGCGGCCCGACGGTCACCCGCTACGAGGTCGAGCTCGGCCCCGCCGTGAAGGTCGAGCGGATCACCGCACTGGCGAAGAACATCGCCTACGCGGTCGCCACCCCCGACGTGCGGATCATCTCGCCGATCCCCGGCAAGTCCGCGGTCGGCGTGGAGATCCCCAACCGGGACCGCGAGATGGTCACCCTCGGCGACCTGCTGCGCTCGCGCAGCGCCGCCGAGGACACCCACCCGATGGTGGTCGGCATGGGCAAGGACGTCGAGGGCCACACCGTGATGGCCAACCTGGCGAAGATGCCGCACGTGCTGGTGGCCGGCGCCACCGGCGCGGGCAAGTCGTCCTGCATCAACTGCCTGATCACCTCGGTGCTGGTGCGCGCCACCCCCGACGAGGTCCGGATGGTCCTGGTCGACCCCAAGCGGGTCGAGCTGACCGCCTACGAGGGCATCCCGCACCTGATCACGCCGATCATCACCAACCCGAAGAAGGCCGCCGAGGCCCTCCAGTGGGTGGTGCGCGAGATGGACATGCGCTACGACGACCTGGCGGCCTACGGCTTCCGGCACGTCGACGACTTCAACGCCGCCGTGCGGGCCGGCACCGTGCAGCCGCCGCTGGGCAGCGAACGGGAGCTGACGCCCTACCCGTACCTGCTGGTGATCGTCGACGAGCTGGCCGACCTGATGATGGTCGCCCCGCGCGACGTCGAGGACTCGGTGGTCCGGATCACCCAGCTCGCCCGCGCCGCCGGCATCCACCTGGTGCTGGCCACCCAGCGGCCCTCGGTGGACGTGGTCACCGGCCTGATCAAGGCCAACGTGCCGTCCCGGCTGGCCTTCGCCACCTCGGCGATGGCCGACTCCCGGGTCATCCTCGACCAGCCCGGCGCGGAGAAGCTGATCGGCAAGGGCGACGCGCTGTTCCTGCCGATGGGCGCCTCCAAGCCGGTCCGGATGCAGGGTGCGTTCGTCACCGAGGCGGAGATCGCCAAGATCGTCCAGCACTGCAAGGACCAGCTGACGGCCCGCTACCGGGACGACGTGGTGGTCGGCTCCGGCCCGAAGAAGGAGATCGACGAGGAGATCGGCGACGACCTCGACCTGCTGGTGCAGGCCGTCGAACTGGTCGTCACCACCCAGTTCGGCTCCACCTCGATGCTCCAGCGCAAGCTCCGGGTCGGCTTCGCCAAGGCCGGCCGGCTGATGGACCTGATGGAGTCGCGCGGCATCGTCGGCCCCAGCGAGGGCTCCAAGGCCCGCGACGTGCTGGTCAAGCCGGACGAGCTGGACGGCGTGCTGATCACCCTGCGCGGGTGAACGGGGCTGCTCCGGATGGCCGGAAACAGAGGTGACCACCCGTCAACTTCGGTAGCGGAACTGTGGCACGTTCGGGCCCCCTCCGGTTGAGAAACGTTACGGCACCACCCCTAGACTGGTTCCTCAGCAGGTGGCCTCCGCTCGAAAGGCGTGTCCAGTGACCATCGGCAAGTCCCCCCGCCGCTCCGCCCCCGGCTCCTCCGCGCCCGCCTCCGCCACCCCGGAGCACCCCGCGGAGCCGAGTCACGCCGCCGACGGGCCGAGCATCGGGCGGATGCTCGCCAGGGCCCGGATCGACGCCGGCCTGACGGTCGACCAGGTCAGCACCCGCACCCGGATCCGGGTGCCGATCGTGCACGCCGTCGAGTCCGACGACTTCGACCGCTGCGGCGGCGCCTTCTACGCCCGCGGCCACCTGCGGCTGCTGGCCCGCGAGGTCGGCCTGGACGGCGAGGCGCTGGTCGCCCGCTACGACGCCGAGTACGGCGGGTCCGCGGGCGAGCCCGCCGCCCGGCTGTTCGAGACCGCGCCGATCAAGGTCGCCGACCACCGCCGCCCGAACTGGACCGCCGCCATGGTCGCCGCCATCGTCGCGGTGGTCGTGCTGATCGGCTACAACCTGGCCGGCTCCTCGTCCTCCGGCGACAACGGCCCCGGTGCGGCCAGCGCCCCGCTGCCCTCCGGCGTCTCCGCCCCGGCCACCGTGGACGCCTCCGTGCAGCCGCCCGCCCCCGAGACGGGCAACGGCGCGGTCGCCGCCGTCCCCGCCGACAAGGTCACCGTCAAGCTGGTCGCCGGGCAGGACAAGAGCTGGGTCACCGCCAAGGACGGCAGCGGCAAGTCGCTGTTCTCCAACAACCTGGAAGCCGGCCAGGACCAGACCTTCACCGACCCGAAGAAGATCACCCTGGTGATCGGCAACGCCGGGGCCGTGCACCTGTTCGTCAACGGCAAGGACCTCGGCCCGGCCGGTCAGGACGGCCAGGTCGTGCACCTCACCTACACCCCGGGCGACCCGCAGGCGGGCTGATCCGGCCGTTCGGACAAGTCGCGCGCCCTCCGGGGGGAACTCCACCGGGGGGCGCGCGTTAATCTTGGCGTCATGCCTGAAACCCGCACTGTCGCCCTGGTCACGCTCGGATGCGCCCGCAACGAGGTCGACTCCGAGGAACTCGCCGGGCGACTGGAGGCCGACGGCTGGCGACTGGTCGACGACGCCAGCGAGGCCGACGTCGCCGTCGTCAACACCTGCGGGTTCGTCGAGGCCGCCAAGAAGGACTCCGTCGACGCCCTGCTGGAGGCCAACGACCTCAAGGGACACGGCCGCACCCAGGCCGTGGTCGCGGTCGGCTGCATGGCCGAGCGCTACGGCAAGGAACTCGCCGACGCCCTCCCCGAGGCCGACGGCGTGCTCGGCTTCGACGACTACGCCGACATCTCCACCCGCCTGAACACCATCCTCTCCGGCGGTCACGTCGAGGCCCACACGCCCCGCGACCGCCGCAAGCTGCTCCCGCTCACCCCCGTCGAGCGGCAGGCCGCCGCCGCCGAGGTCGCGCTGCCCGGCCACGGCGCCCCCGAGGACCTCCCCGACGGCCTCGCCCCCGCCTCCGGCCCGCGCACCCTGCGCAAGCGCCTGGACGACGCCCCGGTCGCCTCGATCAAGCTGGCCTCCGGCTGCGACCGCCGCTGCTCGTTCTGCGCCATCCCCGCCTTCCGCGGCTCCTTCATCTCCCGTCGCCCCAGCGACGTGCTGAACGAGGCCGTCTGGCTGGCCGGCCAGGGCGTGCGCGAGGTCGTGCTGGTCTCCGAGAACAACACCTCCTACGGCAAGGACCTCGGCGACATCCGCCTGCTGGAGACCCTGCTCAGCGAGATCGCCGCCGTCGACGGCATCGAGCGGGTCCGGGTCAGCTACCTGCAGCCCGCCGAGATGCGCCCCGGCCTGATCGACGTGATGACCGGGACCGACAAGGTCATGCCGTACTTCGACCTGTCCTTCCAGCACTCCGCGCCCGCCGTGCTGCGCCGGATGCGCCGCTTCGGCTCCACCGAGCAGTTCCTCGGCCTGCTGGAGTCGATCCGCGCCAAGGCCCCCGAGGCCGGCGCCCGCTCCAACTTCATCGTCGGCTTCCCCGGCGAGACCGAGGAGGACTTCGCGGAGCTGGAACGGTTCATCACCCACGCCGGACTGGACGCCATCGGCGTCTTCGGCTACTCCGACGAGGACGGCACCGAGGCCGCCGGCTACGACGGCAAGCTCGACCAGGACGTGGTCGACGACCGCGTCACCCGGCTGTCCAAGCTCGCCGAGGAGCTCACCGCGCAGCGCGCCGAACAGCGCGTCGGCAGCGAGATCACCGTCCTCGTCGAGTCGATCGAGGACGGTGTGGTGGAGGGCCGCGGTGCCCACCAGGCCCCCGAGACCGACGGCCTGACCACCCTGCTCGGCGCCGACGACGCCGAGATCGGCCAGTTCTACCGGGCCACCGTGGTCGGCACCGAGGGCGTCGACCTGGTCGCCGAGGCGATCACGCTGCTCGGAGCCGACGTATGACCAAGGGGCCGGGGGCGCCGGCCGAGACCCGGCCGGTCCCGGCCGCCGTCCCGCCGCAGCCCGGCCTGTGGAACATCGCCAACGTGCTGACCATGTTCCGGCTGCTGCTGGTCCCGGTCTTCGTCGCGCTGCTGTTCGCCGACGGCGGGCACGACCCCAAGTGGCGGGCGTTCGCGTGGGCGGCGTTCGCCGTCGCCATGATCACCGACGTGTTCGACGGGGCACTGGCCCGCAGCAAGGGCCTGATCACCGACTTCGGCCGGATCGCCGACCCGATCGCCGACAAGGCGATCATGGGCGCCGGCCTGATCGGCCTGTCGATCCTCGGCGACCTGCCCTGGTGGGTCACCGCGGTGATCCTGGCCCGCGAACTCGGCATCACCCTGATGCGGTTCTGGGTGATCCGCTACGCGGTCATCCCGGCCAGCCGGGGCGGCAAGCTGAAGACCCTCACCCAGGGCATCGCGGTCGGCATGTACGTCCTGGTGCTCACCGGCCCGCTGGCCACCGGCCGCGCCGTGATGATGGCCATCGCCGTGGTCCTCACCGTCGGCACCGGCCTCGACTACCTGGTCCAGGCCGTCCGGCTGCGCCGCGAGGGCATCGCCAGGGAGCGCCGCGGTGAGTGACCTCGCCGCCCGCGTGCTGGCGGCGCTCGGACGGGACGGCGCCACGCTGGCCGTCGCCGAGTCGCTCACCGGCGGCCTGCTGGCCGCCACCCTGGTCGACGTCCCCGGCGCCTCCGCGGTGTTCCGGGGCTCGGTCACCGCGTACGCCACCGACCTGAAGGCGTCCGTGCTCGGGGTCGACGAAGGCCTGCTGGACGTCCGCGGGCCGGTCGACCCCGTGGTGGCCCGGCAGATGGCCGAGGGCGTGCGCGCACTGCTCGGCGCCGACTGGGCGCTGGCCACCACCGGCGTCGCCGGGCCCGACCCGCAGGACGGGCAGCCCGTCGGCACCGTGTACGTCGGCCTCGCCGGCGCCCGGGGAACAGAAGCGCTGCCGCTCCGGTTGTCCGGTGGGCGCGACGCGATCCGACACCGCTCGGTGGAAGCCGCACTCGACCTGCTGCTGCGCCGGCTGACCGGACCGGACGCCAACCGCTGAGCATCACCGAAAAGCCGGACAGGTCGGGCGGAAACCAGTGAACCCGCCGCGCCTGATGGAGGAACGTGTTAGACCGGATGCTCCGGCCGGGCCGAACCCGGTCGGACCGCCACCGCGTCGACCGACGGTCGACCGAATGTCCGGAGCCGGACATCTGCCCGTCACGGGTGGTTCGACGGCCCGGAAGGGGAAGAACAGGGGAGGGGACGCCTTGCAGCCCAGAGTGAACACGACCCCGGTCCCCGCACGGGACACGGACAAGGCGGTACGGTGGGGTCGTGACATCTCGATCCGCAGTCCGAGGAGGGAGGCACCGATGATTCTGCTCCGTCGCCTGCTGGGCGATGTGCTGCGTCGGCAGCGCCAGCGCCAGGGCCGCACACTCCGCGAGGTGTCGGCAGCCGCCAGGGTTTCGCTCGGGTACCTCTCCGAGGTCGAGCGGGGTCAGAAGGAGGCGTCCTCCGAGTTGCTCTCCGCCATCTGCGACGCACTCGACGTGCGGATGTCGGAGGTCATGCGCGAGGTCAGCGACGAACTGTCGCTCGCCGAACTTGCGGCGATGGCCACCCTCTCCGAGGGTGATCTGCTGAGGCCGGTGCTCGAACCGGTTCCGCTGCCGGCCCCCGGTGTCGACCGGTCCGGATCCATCTCGCCCAAGGCGGCGATGGACGTGGTGGCGGCCTGACCGGACCTCGACAGTTCCGCTCCCGCGGAACGCCGGGTGAAGGAGGGTCGCAATGCACACGTTGCGCAGTGCGCTGTTGCTGGGTGCGACGGCACTGGTCGGTCTGAGCTTGATACTGCTGCTTACGGGCGGCACCGCGAGAGACGGCGGTGCCGCCCTCGGCATGCTCGCGGCCGGATGGTGGGGGATGGGGCTCATTCCGGTGCACGCGAGAAGCCGGGGAGCGCACCACCAGGGAGAGCACCACCAGGGGCGCGGGGAACTGCGCGAGGCGGAAGGCACCCCACCGGCTACCTGATCCGGTAGCCCTTCGGGGTGGGGTGGAATCCGGCCGTTTCCAGGTGGGGGCCCAGGGGGCTGGTGAGGGCGGGGTGGCCGTTGATGCGTTCGATGGTGAGGGGTTGGGCCAGGGCGGCGAGGGCGGCGGTGACGGCGGGGCCCTCGGTGGACCAGGTGAGCAGTGATTTCCCGCCACGCTCGAGGTAGAGGACCAACTCGCCGTCGACCAGCGCGACCAGGGAGCCGGCCTTGCGGGCGGGACGGTGTGCGGCGGTGGTGTCGGCCGGGGGTTCCGGCCAGGGCAGCGCCGCGCCGTACGCGTTGGCGGGGTCCGCGGCGGCCAGTACGACGGCCTGCGGGGCCTCCGCGGGGGTGTGCGTCGACCAGTCGTTGCCGGTGCGCTCCAGGCGGGAGTTGACGGAGCGCAGGCGGTCCGCAGCGCCCTCCATGGCGAACTGCGCGCCGCCGAGGCCTTCCACGAAGTAGCCGCGGCGCGCCTTGCCGCGTTCCTCGAAGGCGGCCAGCACCCGGTAGACGCCGGCGAAGCCGCCCGGGACGCGTTCGGCGGCGACGGTGCCGCGGGTGAGGATGCCGTGCCGGTCCAGCAGGGCCTGGGCCTGGGCGGCGGCCCGTACGGTCGGGTCGCCGCCGAAGGACGGCAGCAGCGACCAGCGGCCGGCGGCGGTCGGCGGGCCGGAGCGGGAGCTCGGGCGGGCCAGGCCGCGGCCCGCACCGCCGTAGCGGCCGCGCGGGGTGGAGCGTGGCGCCCGGTGGGCGGTCGCGCCCGCGGTGCGGCCGGAGCCGAGCAGGTTGCGCAGCGGGGCCAGGGTGTCGTTGGTGACGTACCCGGCCCAGACCAAGTCCCACAGGGCGTCGACGATCTCGGCGTCCGGGGTGTCGGGGACGCGTTCGGCGAGCTGGCGGAAGAACGCGCCGTAGCCGCCGGTGAGCGCCTCCAGCAGGGCGGTGTGGATCGGGCCGGGGGTGAGCGGCAGCGGTTCGGGGCGCAGCAGGTGGGCGTTCTCCGGCAGGTGCAGGCTGATCCAGCCGTCCTTGCCGGGCAGGGCGCCCGCGCCGGACCAGCCGATCTCGCCGGCGGCCATCAGTTCGTCCAGCAGGCCGGGGGAGTAGTCGGTCAGCCGGGCCGGCAGGACGAGCTTCTCCAGGGCGGAGGCGGGCAGGGCGGTGCCCTGGAGCTGTTCGACCACCCGGTAGAGGCCGTCGGCGCCGCGCAGGCGGTGGCCGGCGAGGTGCTGCCACTGGGGGAGGAACGCGGCCAGGGCCTTCGGCGGGACGGCTTCGACCTCGTGGCGCAGGGCGGCGAGCGAGCGGCGGCGCAGGCGGCGCAGCACGTCGGCGTCGCACCATTCGGGGGCGGTGCCGGTGGCAAAAAGGGGGGCGCGAAGCGCTTCGTCAGAAGGGTGGTGGTGGGCGACGGGCGGGCGGAACTCGCCCTGGACCAGGCGGCCGGCGGCGGTGAGGCGGTGCAGGGTGCCGGTGACGACGGCGCTGCCGAGGCCGAAGCGTTCGGCGGCGTCGTGGGCGGTGAACGGGCCGTGGGAGCGGGCGTAGCGGGCCAGCAGGTCGCCCAGCGGGTCCTTGACGGGTTCGGTGAAGGCCTCGGGGACGCCGACCGGCAGCGGGGTGCCGAGGGCGTCGCGCAGGCGGCCGGCGTCCTCGACGGCGGACCAGCGCAGGGCGCCGCCGATCCGGACCTGGATGACCCGGCGGGCCGCTTCGAGTTCCAGCGCCCACAGCGGTTCGGCGCCGCGGTCGGCGAGTTCGGCCTCGCTGAGCGGGCCGAGCAGGCGCAGCGCGTCGGCGACGCCCTCGGCGTCCTTGATCCGGCGTTCGGGGGTGAGGCGCTGGAGTTCGGCCTCCAGGTCGGCGAGCACCGCCGGGTCGAGCAGTTCGCGCAGTTCGGCCTGGCCGAGCAGTTCGGACAGCAGCCGGGAGTCGAGGGAGAGGGCGGCGGCGCGGCGTTCGGCGATCGGGGAGTCGCCCTCGTACAGGAACTGGGCGACGTAGCCGAACAGCAGGGAGCGGGCGAACGGGGACGGTTCGGGGGTGGTGACCTCGACCAGGCGGACGGCGCGGGACTCCAGGTCGCGCATCAGCTCGACCAGGCCGGGGACGTCGAAGACGTCCTGGAGGCATTCGCGGACGGCTTCCAGCACGATCGGGAAGGAGCCGTACTCGGCGGCCACTTCGAGGAGTTGGGAGGCGCGCTGGCGCTGCTGCCAGAGCGGGGTGCGCCGGCCGGGGTTGCGGCGGGGCAGCAGCAGGGCGCGGCCGGCGCATTCGCGGAAGCGGGCGGCGAACAGGGCGGAGCCGCCGACCTGGTCGGTGACGAGCTGTTCGATGTCGCCGGAGTCGAAGACGGCGGCGTCGGCGCCGACCGGGGCCTCGTCCGGGGGCGGAGAAGTACTGGCATATGAGGTGGTGGCGGTGGGGAAGTCGGCGAGCAGGTCGGCGTCGGGCAGGCGCAGCACGATGCCGTCGTCGGCGTGCATGACCTGCGGGTCCAGGCCGTGCTTCTCGCGCAGCCGGGCGCCGATGGCCAGCGCCCACGGGGCGTGCACCTGGGCGCCGAAGGGGGAGTGGACGATGATCCGCCAGTCGCCGAGCTCGTCGCGGAAGCGCTCGACCACGATGGTGCGGTCGTCGGGCAGGTGCCCGCAGGCCTCGCGCTGTTCGGCGAGGTAGGACAGCAGGTTGGCGGCGGCCCAGTCGTCCAGGCCGGCCGCGCGCAGCCGGGCGGTGGCGGCGGTGGGGTCCATCGCGCCGACCTCGCGGACGAACGCGCCGACGGCGCGGCCGAGTTCGAGCGGGCGGCCGAGCGAGTCGCCCTTCCAGAACGGCAGTCGGCCGGGGATGCCGGGGGCGGGGGTGACGAGCACCTTGTCGTGGGTGATCTCCTCGATCCGCCAGGAGGTGGTGCCGAGGGTGAACACGTCGCCGACCCGGGACTCGTAGACCATCTCCTCGTCGAGCTCTCCGACCCGGCCGCCGCCCTTTTTCGGGTCGGCGCCGGCGATGAAGACGCCGAACAGGCCGCGGTCGGGGATGGTGCCGCCGGAGGTGACGGCGAGGCGCTGGGCGCCGGGGCGGCCGGTGACGGTGCCGGCCACCCGGTCCCAGACGATGCGGGGCCGCAGCTCGGCGAAGGCGTCGGACGGGTAGCGGCCGGCCAGCATGTCGAGGACGCCGTCGAACGCGGACTGCGGCAGGGTCGCGAACGGTGCGGCGCGGCGGCAGACGGCGAGCAGCTCGTCCACCTCCCAGGTGTCCAGGGCGGTCATCGCGACCAGCTGCTGGGCGAGCACGTCCAGCGGGTTGCGGGGGATGCGCAGGGCCTCGATGCCGCCGGAGCGCATCCGTTCGGTGACCACGGCGGACTGCACCAGGTCGCCCCGGTACTTGGGGAAGACCACGCCGGTGGAGACCGCGCCGACCTGGTGCCCGGCCCGGCCGACCCGTTGCAGGCCGGAGGCCACCGACGGCGGTGACTCGACCTGCACCACCAGGTCGACGGCGCCCATGTCGATGCCCAGTTCCAGGCTGGAGGTGGCGACCACGGCGGGCAGCCGGCCGGCCTTCAGCTCCTCCTCGACCAGGGCGCGCTGCTCCTTGGAGACCGAGCCGTGGTGGGCCCGGGCCAGCAGCGGCGGGGCGCCGGCGGCCGCGCCGGAGCCGCCCATCAGTTCGGCGGGGGCGTGCGACTCGGGCAGCGGGGCGCCGGTGGCCCGCTCGTAGGCGATCTCGTTCAGCCGGTTGCACAGCCGCTCGGCGAGGCGGCGGGAGTTGGCGAACACGATGGTCGAGCGGTGCGCCTGCACCAGGTCGACGATCCGCTCCTCGACGTGCGGCCAGATCGAGGACTGCTGACGCGGGTCGCTCTCCTCGGCGGGCGTGGCGGGCAGGTCGGCGAGGTCGGGGACGGGCACCACGACGGACAGGTCGAAGCGTTTGTCGCTGCCGGGCTGGACGATCGCCGCGCCGCGCTGCGGGCTGAGGTAGCGGGCGACCTCGTCGACCGGGCGGACGGTGGCGGACAGGCCGATCCGGCGGGCCGGGCGGTCCAGCAGCTCGTCCAGCCGTTCCAGGCTGAGCGCCAGGTGGGCGCCGCGCTTGGTGCCGGCCACCGCGTGCACCTCGTCCAGGATCACCGTGTCGATGCCGCGCAGCGCCTCCCGGGAGGCGGAGGTGAGCAGCAGGAACAGCGACTCGGGGGTGGTGATCAGGATGTCCGGCGGGTGGGTGGCGAACTTGCGGCGCTCGGCGGCGGGGGTGTCGCCGGAGCGGATGCCCACCTGCACCTCGGGTTCGGGCAGGCCGAGCCGGACGCTGGCCTGCCGCAGGCCCGCCAGCGGGGCGCGCAGGTTGCGTTCGACGTCCACCGCGAGGGCCTTCAGCGGGGAGATGTAGAGCACCCGGCAGCGGCGCTTGGGGTCGGCGGGGGGCGGGGTGGAGCTCAGCCGGTCCAGGGCGGAGAGGAAGGCCGCCAGGGTCTTGCCGGAGCCGGTCGGGGCGACCACCAGGACGTCGGTCTCCAGCCGGATCGCCGACCAGGCCCGGGACTGGGCCTCGGTGGGGGCGGCGAACGCGCCGGTGAACCAGGACCGGGTGGCCGGGGCGAAGCCGTCCAGCGGATTCGGGGCGTCGGGCGCGTCGGGGTCGGAGGTGGCCATGCACCCATGGTGCCCCGACGGGCCGACAGGTCACGGGCGGTCACCGTCTGTCGCAGTCCGTGCAGCCAATCGTACAAATCGCTCATATGGTGAGGAATCGGACCCACCTCACGGGACTCCGGCCCGGCCGACGAGCGGAGAACACGCGATGGAGCAGGTGAGCCAGGCCCCCGACAGCACCCCCCGGCGCCGCAGCGTCCGCGTATTCGGCGCGACCCTGCTCTGCGGGCTGCTGCTCGGCGGCGCCGTGCCCTACGTCACCGGCACCGACGGCACCTACTACAGCTACCTGGTGCTCGACGAGCGCGCCGACGCCCAGGGCGCCGACCACGCCGCCGACCAGGTCCGGGCGGCCGGCGGGCAGGTCGTCCAGGGCTACCCGCAGATCGGCGCCGTGCTCGCCTACGCCGGCGCCCGGTTCGCCGAGAAGCTCCGCGGCCGGCCCGGCACCGCCGCGGTCGGCGCCACCCGCACCGTCCCCGTGCCCTCCCCGCCCCGGCCGCTGGCCGGCGCCGCCTTCGGATCCGGCGGCCCCGCGGTCGACGGCGCCGACGACACCACCGCCACCGTCCCCGACCCCGGCGAGCGCGCCGACTGGAACCTCGCCATGATCGGCGCCGTCGAACGCCCGCCCGGCCACGCCGCCCTGCTGCGCCCGCCGCTGGACCGCCCGGCCGACCGCTCCGCCGACCGCAGCGTCGCGCTCCCCACCGCGGAGCAGCTGTCCCGGGTCACCGTCGCGGTGCTCGACTCCGGCGTCGACGACACCCATCCCGACCTGCGCGCCGCCGTCGACCCCGCCGCCTCCGTGTCCTGCGCCGACGGCCGGCCCGACGCCCGCAGCGGCGCCTGGCGGCCCGACGACGCCATCAACGAGAGCGGCCACGGCACCCACGTGGCCGGCATCATCGGCGCCGCCCGCGACGGCCGCGGCGTCACGGGCGTCGCCCCCGGCGTGCGGATCGCCGCCGTCCGGCTGCTCGGCCCGCTCGGCCAGTACTACGCGGAGAACATCGTCTGCGGCATGCTCTGGGCCGCCGACCACGGCGCCCGGGCCATCAACGACAGCTACTTCGCCGACCCGTGGAAGTACAACTGCCCCGAGGACGCCGACCAGGCCGCCCTGATCGCCGCCGTCGGCCGCGCCGTCGCCTACGCCCAGCGCAAGGGCGCCGTGGTGGTCGCCTCGGCCGGCAACGACGCCCAGGACCTCACCGCCGAACGCTCCGACCACCGCAGCCCCAACGACCGCACCGGCGGGCCCCCGCAGGAGCGCGAACTCGGCACCGAATGCATCCGACTGCCCGGCGAACTGCCCGGCGTGGTCACCGTCGGCGCCGTCGACCGCAACGGCCTGCCCGCCTCCTACAGCAACTACGGCCGCGGCCGGATCTCCCTCAGCGCACCCGGCGGCGACCCCGACGGCGGCACCGAGGGCGCGATCATCTCGGACTGGCCCGGCGGCAAGTACGCCGCGCTGGCCGGCACCTCGATGTCCGCCGCCCACGTCACCGGCGCCGTCGCCGTGGTCGCCGCCCAGCACCCCGACTGGGACCCCGACCGGATCTCCGCCGCCCTCGCCAAGGCCGCCGACGGCAACTGCGTGCAGACCCTCCCGGTCGGCTGCCAGGACCGCGACTACTACGGCGCGGGCATCCTCGCACTGCCGCGCTGACCGGCCGGTGCCCGATACTTGGCGCATGAGGCTGACCGAGTTCTGGCGACGGATGTACCTGCACTTCGGCGAGTCGTACGCGGAGTCCTTCGCCCAGGACCACGTGATGGCCGAGCTCGGCGGCCGCACCGTGCGCCAGGCCCTGGACGCGGGCTGGGAGGCCAAGGACGTGTGGCGCGTGGTCTGCGTCACCCAGGGAGTGTCAGATCGACTGAGATGACCCGATTCGTCCGCCGGTGAGTGAGACTTGGCCGGTGTCCAGCAGTGCAGAGACCCCCGACCGGCTTTCCGACGAACACCTCCCCACCGGCCCGCAGCCGGGCCGGCAGAGCGGCGGCGACACCGCCGACCCCGGCACCCGCCGACTGCGCCGCGGCGCCGCCGGCAGCGGCGCGATGCCGCGCTGGCTGCCCCGCGCGATGCTGCTCGCGCTGGTCGGCGTCGGCCTGTTCCAGCTCGCCGACTGGGCCTTCCACCAGCTGATCGACCTGTTCGTGATGCTGCTGGTCGCGTTCTTCCTGTCGCTCGCGATGGAACCCGCCGTCGACCGGATGGCCGCCCGCGGCGTCCGGCGCGGCCTCGGCACCTTCCTGGTGTTCATCGGCGTCGGCCTGGCCGTGGCCGGCTTCCTCACCGCACTCGGCACCCTGCTGGTCGACCAGGTCACCCAGGTCGCCGGGAAACTGCCGCAGATGCTGCACGACCTGATCGACTGGATCAACCACACGTTCCACACCGAGCTGTCGCTCGACCAGCTCCAGCACCAGGTGCTCAAGGACTCCGGCACCATCGAGAAGTACGCCCAGCAGGCCGCCGACAACGTCTGGGGCGTCACCGGCACCGTCGTCGGCGGGCTGTTCCAGGCCTTCACCGTCGGCCTGTTCACCTTCTACTTCACCGCCGAGGGCCCCCGGGTGCGGCGCACCGTCTGCTCGATGCTGCCGCCCTCCAAGCAGGCCGAGGTGCTGCGCGCCTGGGAGATCGCGCTCGCCAAGACCGGCGGCTACCTGTACTCCCGGGCCGTGCTCGCACTGGTCTCCACCCTCGGGCACTGGGCGTTCTTCGAGATCATCGGACTGCCGTACGCCGCCGCGCTCAGCGTCTGGGTCGGCGTCATGTCGCAATTCGTCCCGACCATCGGCACCTACCTGGCGGGTGCGCTGCCCGTCCTGGTCGCGCTCACCGGGCAGCCGGTGGACGCGGTGTGGGTGCTCGTCTTCGTGATCGTCTACCAGCAGATCGAGAACTACCTGCTGCACCCGCGGATCACCGCCAAGACCGTCGACGTGCACCCCGCCGTCGCCTTCGGCGCGGTGATCGCCGGCGCCGCGCTGCTCGGCGCGGTCGGCGCGCTGATCGCCATCCCGGCCGCCGCCACCCTGCAGGGCTTCGTCGGCACCTACGTGCGCCGCTACGAGGTCGAGGACGACCCGCGGATCGACCGCGGCGAGGAGCGCCGGTCGCGGCGGCGGGAGGCCGTGCGGCGGCTGCGGCAGATGGTGTCCGGCACGGGCACGGAGCCGGAGGAGACGCCGCGCTCCGAGGGCTGACGGTCGCGGCGTGCGGCGTGCGGTCTTCGACTGGATTCGAACGTATGTTCTTTGTACGCTTCGGCGCAGAGTTTTCCACAGGCCGAGCCCGTCCGGGGCCGATTGTCGGTGGGACGCGCTAGCGTCGATGACGATGAAGCGCAACGCACAGAACCCGAGGGTGGAAGCCATGGCAGGAACGGATCGCGAGAAGGCCCTGGAGGCCGCACTCGCCCAGATCGAACGGCAGTTCGGCAAGGGCTCGGTGATGCGCCTCGGCGAGAAGGCGAACGAGCAGATCGAGGTGATCTCCACCGGGTCCACCGCCCTCGACGTGGCGCTCGGCGTGGGCGGCATCCCGCGTGGCCGCGTGATCGAGATCTACGGCCCGGAGTCCTCCGGCAAGACCACCCTGACCCTGCACCTGGCCGCCAACGCCCAGAAGGCCGGCGGCACCGTCGCCTTCGTCGACGCCGAGCACGCGCTCGACCCCGAGTACGCCAAGAAGCTCGGCGTGGACACCGACAAGCTGCTGGTCAGCCAGCCGGACACCGGTGAGCAGGCGCTGGAGATCACCGACATGCTGATCCGCTCCGGCGCGATCGACCTGGTGATCATCGACTCGGTGGCCGCGCTGGTGCCGCGCGCCGAGATCGAGGGTGAGATGGGCGACTCGCACGTCGGTCTGCAGGCCCGCCTGATGAGCCAGGCGCTGCGCAAGATCGCCGGTGCGCTGAACCAGTCGAACACCACCGCGATCTTCATCAACCAGCTGCGCGAGAAGATCGGTGTGATGTTCGGCTCCCCCGAGACCACCACCGGTGGTCGGGCGCTGAAGTTCTACGCCTCGGTCCGCCTCGACATCCGGCGCATCGAGACCCTGAAGGACGGCACCGAGGCGGTCGGCAACCGCACCCGCGTCAAGGTGGTCAAGAACAAGGTCGCCGCGCCGTTCAAGCAGGCCGAGTTCGACATCCTCTACGGCGTGGGCATCAGCCGCGAAGGCGGCCTGATCGACATGGGCGTGGAGCACGGCTTCATCCGCAAGTCCGGCGCCTGGTACACCTACGAGGGCGACCAGCTCGGCCAGGGCAAGGAGAACGCCCGCAACTTCCTGCGCGACAACCCGCAGCTGGCCGACGAGATCGAGGTCAAGATCAAGGGCAAGCTGGGCATCGGCCCGAAGCCGGCCGAGGCCGAGGGCGACGCCCCCGCGGTGGAGATCCCGGCCGCGGCCGCCCCCGCCAAGGCTGCCGCCAAGAAGACGGCGGCCGCTGCCAAGGGCTGAACCGTTGACGCACCGGCACGACACCGACCACCCGGCACCGGGTCCGTCCGAGGACGGACCCGGTGCGGGCGTATGGGGAGAAGCACAGAACGACGCCGCCGGTCCGCCGGACTGGTTCGCGGCCGTCGCGGAGAACGACGACGCCTCGGGCCCGCCGGACTGGTTCGCGGCGGTGGCCGAGGAGCCGCCCGCGCGGCTTCCGGCAGCGGAACCGGCCCAGGAGCTTGCGGTGGGGGAGCTGCCCGGGCTGATGCGGGCGTCCGAACTGGCCGCGGGCCGGCGCCGGCGGCGCAGCGAGCTCGGTGAATTGCCGTTCGCGGCGCCGGTGGAGGAGAAGCCGCGGCCGAAGCGGCGGGCGAGGACCGAGCGTACGGAGGCCCAGCGCTCGGAGGGCGGGCGCTCGACGACCGAGCGCGCGGAGGCCGGGCGTTCGGAGGGGGCGTCCGGGGCCGGGCGGCGTGGGCGGGGGGCCGCCGAGCAGGGGGATCCGGCGGAGCGGGCCCGGGACATCTGCCTGCGGCTGCTCACCGGGGCCGCCAAGTCCCGCAAGCAGCTGGCCGATGCGCTGCGCCGCAAGGAGATCCCGGACGAGGTCGCCGAGCAGGTGCTGTCCCGGCTGGAGGAGGTCGGGCTGATCGACGACGCCGCCTTCGCCGAGGCGTGGGTGGAGTCCCGGCACGCGGTGCGCGGACTGTCCCGGCGGGCGCTGGCCCAGGAGCTGCGCACCAAGGGTGTCACCGGGGAGACCGCGGAGCGGGCGCTGCTGCAGGTCGACGCCGAGGACGAGTCGGAGGCCGCCCGGGCTCTGGTGGAACGGAAGTTGCGCTCCACCGCCGGGCTGGACCGGGACGTGCGGATGCGCCGACTGGTGGGGGTGCTGGCCCGGCGCGGCTACGCGGAGGGCCTGGCGTTCCGGGTGGTCCGGGAGGCGTTGGACGCGGAACCGGCGGAGGGCGACGACTGGTAGGAGGACAGGCAGAGATGACTGTTGATCAGATCATCGGAGCCATTTCTCGATCGCATCTTGACCGTTTCGTAACCTCGGCCTAGCCTCACACTCAGTGGCTGGACGATCGCGGAGGTCACCTCAGCGGCAGCGTGCGCAGGACGGGGAGTGGCCGGATGGGGATCGCTCAGAACACCGGAACGAGTTCCTCCCTGCTGCTGGCGGCCGGCATCCTGATCGGCGCCCTCGCGCTGGTGCTGATCGCCGGCTTCCTGATGCTCCGGCAACGCCGCGCCGAACTCGACCGCCGCGAGCAGCGGTTGACCGCCGAACTCCAGCGCCTGCACCTGCACGAGGACGAACTCGCCGACCGCGCCGCGGAGTCCGAGCGGGTGCGCGACGAACTCGCCGAGCGGAGTGCGGAGAGCCGGCTGCTGCTGGAACGCACCGCCGGGCTGACGCCCGCCCAGGCCCGGGACGAGGTGGTGCGCGCCGCGGAGGCGGAGGCCCGTCGGGAGGCGGCGCTGACCGTCCGGGAGATCGAACGGCGCGCGGTCGTCGAGGGCGAGGGCCGGGCCCGCGAGATCATCGCCTCGTCCATCCAGCGGCTGGCCGCCGAGCAGACCGCCGAGACCGTGGTCACCACGCTCCGGCTGCCCAGCGAGGACATGAAGGGCCGGGTGATCGGCCGGGAGGGCCGCAACATCCGCGCCTTCGAGGCCGTCACCGGCGTCAACCTGATCGTCGACGACACCCCCGGGCTGGTCCAGCTCTCCTGCTTCGACCCGGTCCGGCGGGAGAGCGCCCGACTCACCCTCGAATCCCTGCTCGCCGACGGGCGGATCCACCCCGCCCGGATCGAGGAGGCGCACGAGCGCAGCCGCAGCGAGGTCGAACGGCTCTGCCTCCGGGCCGGGGAGGACGCGCTGCTCACCGTCGGCATCGGCACCGCCGACGAGATGGCCCCCGAACTGGTCCGCACCCTCGGCACGCTGCGCTACCGCACCTCCTACGGGCAGAACGTGCTCGGCCACCTGGTGGAGTCCGCGCACCTGGCCGGGATGATGGCCGCGGAACTCGGCGTCGACCCGGAGCCGGTGCGCCGCGCCGCGCTGCTGCACGACATCGGCAAGGCGCTCAGCCACGAGGTGGCAGGCAGCCACGCCCTGATCGGCGCGGAGTTCGCCCGCCGGCACGGCGAGTCGGCGGAGGTCGTCCACGCGATAGCGGCCCACCACGGCGAGGTCGAGGCGAAGACCGTCGAGGCGGTGCTCACCCAGGCCGCGGACGCCTGCTCGGCCGGCCGGCCCGGCGCGCGGAAGGAGTCCGTGGAGGCGTACGTCCGGCGGCTGGAGCGCCTGGAGGAGATCGCGCGGGCGCACGACGGGGTCACCAAGGTCTACGCGATGCAGGCCGGCCGCGAGGTCCGGGTGATGGTGCAGCCGGAGCTGGTCGACGACGTGCGCGCCCAGGAGATCGCCCGGGAGGTGGCCCGGCAGGTCCGGGAGGAGCTGACGTACCCGGGGCAGATACGGATCACCGTGGTGCGGGAGTCGCGCGCGACGGAGTTCGCGCGGTAGCCCCGCGTCCGTCGCACCCACGTGCGGCCCGCTGTCCGTGCCGCGGCCTCACCGGCCTGTTCCTTCCGCTTCGCGCAGTTCGCCGCGCCCCTGGTTTCCCACCCGCTCCCGTGCGCCGGTGGTCAGGGGGGCCGTGAGAGTGTGCAGCGCCTCCGGCTGGAGGCCGGGGGTGGTGCCGAGGAGGTGGCCGTCGGGGCGGACGAGCAGGACGGTGTGCGGGGCGGCGCCGGGGTAGGCGTCGGTGACCAGGACCTCGGTGGGGACGGGCAGGGCGTCGGCGAGTTCGGTGAGGCGGGGCATCAGACCGGCGCCGAGCCAGTGTTCGGCGGACCAGACGGTGGTGCCGGGGGCGACCAGGACGAGCAGGAACGCGGTGCCGAGGCGGGCCCGGAGGGTGTCCGCGGCGCCGTCGGCGGTGACCACGGGGAGGTCGGGGACCAGGACGCCGGGGGCGACGGGGGAGAGCTGTTCGGTGAGCGAGGTGCCGCGGCCGGCGCCGCGCTGCTCGGGGACCCGGAGGACGACGCCGGAGGGCGTCGCCGGGTAGGCGGGGGCGCCGCCGAAGCGGCCGGTGCCGAGCTGCCCGTCGGCGAGCAGCGGGGCGTGCTTGCGGAAGGAGCCGGAGATCAGCGCGCGCCGGGTCTGTGCCCAGCCGCGCAGCGGCCGCAGCAGCGGCATGGTCTGGTCGACGGCGCGCAGCCGCGCGCCGACCGCGCCGCGGCGTTCGCTCTCGTAGCCGTCGAGCAGGGCGCTCTCGGCGGGGGCGCTGTCGGGCGGCAGGTGCCAGGCGAGGGCGAGGCGCCAGGCGAGGTTGTCGGCGTCGCGCAGGCCGTCGGCGAGGTTCTGCATGCCGAGGGCGCCGTGCAGGTGGGCGGCGTCGCCGGCCAGGAAGCAGCGGCCGGTGCGGAAACGGCCGGCCAGGCGCTGCTGGTAGGTGTGGTCGGCGGCGGCGAGCAGCTGGTGGGGCGGCAGTTCGCCGCACCAGCCGGTGAGCGCGGAGGCGACCCGGGTGAGCAGGGTGTCGCCGGTGACGATGCCGGGCCAGGTGGCGTGCGGGTCGACGGGCTCGGTGGGCTGGGGACGGCCGGGGGGCAGCCGCCAGTCGAGCCGCCACAGGCCGTCGGGCAGTGGGCGGGCGGAGGCTTCGCGGTCGCCGCGCCACGGGGGTTCGCGGTGCAGCCGGGCCTCGCCGGGGAACGGCAGGTCGACGCGGACGGTGGCGACGGCGTGCCGGTCGACGGCGGGCCGGCCGGGGAAGCGGATCTTGAGCAGTTTGCGGACGGTGGAACGGGCGCCGTCGCAGCCGACCAGGTGGCTGCCGTGCCAGCGGGTCTCGCCGTCGGCGGCGGCGGAGGCGGTGCGGACCGTCACGCCGTCGTGGTCCTGGGTGAGTTCGACCACCCGGTGCCGCGGGGCGAGGCGGATCAGCGGGGTCGCGGTGACGGCGTCGCGCAGGCCGCGCTGGAGGCGGTGCTGGGCGAGGTGCAGGACCGGCTCGTCGGCCAGCGGCAGGCGCAGCACCTCGGCGCGGCGGCGCCAGATGGTGAAGGCGTCCCAGCGGGCGGCGTCGGAGCCGACCCGGGTGTAGCCGATGCGGGCGAGGAACGCGGCGGTGTCGGAGCCGAGGACGACGGTGCGGGGGCTCTCCGGGCAGACGCCGGTGCCCTCGTCCAGGACCACGCTGGGGACTTCGTTGCGGGCCAGGGCGAGGGCCAGGGCGAGGCCGACCGGTCCGGCCCCGACGATGATCACTGGATCCATGTCGGGGCCTTCGGGCGGGCGGTGTCGGCCGCCGGTGCGTCAGCTGCCGGGTGGGAGTTCCCAGGTGGTGTCACGAAGAGCAATGCAACAGATCACCTGGGTGTCCGTCAAGCAGCGGTTGTGCTGCGCCGGGTCGCGCCGCGGCGGCTGCGGGACTCCAGCCAAGTGGCGAGGCCGCTGAGGGCGACGCACAGGCCGATGTAGATCGGGGCGCCGATCAGGAACACCGGGATGTACGGGTAGCCGTCCGAGTTGGAGGCGATGATCTTCATCTGCCACAGCAGCTCGGGGAAGGTGATGATGTAGCCGAGCGAGGTGTCCTTGAGGGTGGTCACCAGCTGGCCGATGATCGCCGGGAGCATCGAGCGGACGGCCTGCGGCACCAGCACGATGCCCATCACCTGGGTCTTGCGCAGGCCCAGGGCGTAGGCGGCCTCGGCCTGGCCGCGCGGGACGGCGTGGATGCCGGCCCGGATGACCTCGGCCTGGACGGCCCCGTTGTAGAGGGTCAGGGCGATCACCAGCGCCCACATCGGCTGGGCGCCGAATGCCGCGCGGTACAGCGCGAAGACCATGATCACCAGCGGCATGGCCCGGAAGAACTGGACCACCACGGTGGATGCGACGCGCACCGGGAAGTGGTCGGAGAGCCGGCCGACGGCGAGCAGCGAGCCGAGCACCAGCGAGCCGACCGCGGCCAGGCCGAAGGCCTTCAGGGTGGCCAGTGCGCCGTTGAGGAGCCGCTGCTGGACGCCGGTGTATTCGAACGGCGACCACAGTGCGGAGTCGAACTGGCCGGCGTCGGCGAGGTTGCTGACGACGAGCCAGATCAGACCGGCGATGCCGACCAGGCCGAGCAGGCCGAGGATCCGATTGCGGGTCCGGGCCCGGGGGCCGGGGACGTCGTACAGGACGGACGCGCTCTGGGTGCTCATCGGGCCACCGCCACTCGACGCTCAAGGAGGGAGAACACGGCGTTGATGCTGAAGCTGATCGCCAGGTAGGCGAGCGCGATCCAGAAGAAGATCTCGAAGATGCCGTAGCTCTGCTCGGTCAGGTGCTTCTGGACGCTGAACAGCTCGGGCACGTTGAAGGCGCCTGCGATGGCCGAGTTGCGGGGCAGGGCGATGAACACCGAGCCCATCGGGGAGATCACCGAGCGGGCCGCCTGCGGCAGCACCACCAGCCCGAGGGTCTGGCCGAAGCCCATGCCGAGCGAGCGGGCCGCCTCGGCCTGGCCGAGCGGCACGGTGTTGATGCCGGCCCGCAGCACCTCGCAGACGAAGCTGCCGGTGTAGGCGCTGAGCGCCATCACCGCGAGCGTGAAGCTGTCGAGGTGCACGTCCAGCGGCGGCAGCATGAAGGTCACCGCGAAGAACAGCAGGGTCAGCGGGGTGTTGCGGAAGACCGTCACCCAGGCGGTGCCGAACCACCGGAGGACGGGGACGGGCGAGACCCGGAAGGCCGCCAGCACGAAGCCCAGGAGCAGTGCGAACAGGGCGCTGAGCGCACTCAGTTCGATCGTCCGCAGGAAACCTTCGGCGAACGCCGAGAAGTTGCCGTGCTCGAATATCAGACCCATGCCGGCGGCCCTCCTTTCTCAGTAGTTGATCCGACCGGGCGTCAGCCCGCGATCGGGTCCAGGGCCGGGACGCTCGGCGCGGCGGAGCCGGACAGGCCGAGGGTGGCGTCGTACGCCTTCTTCCAGTCGCCGTTGTCCTCGTGGGCCTTCAGCGCGTCGTTGATCGCCTTCTGCAGCGCCGCGTCGCCCTGCTTCAGGCCGACGCCGTAGCGCTCCTCGGAGAAGGGCTGGCCGACGACCTTGAGCTTGCCCTGGTTCTTCGCGGCGTAGCCCTTGAGGATCGAGTCGTCGGTGGTGACCGCGTCGACCTCCTTGGTCAGCAACTTCTCCACGCACATCGAGTAGCTGTCGAACTGGGTGACCTTGGCGCCGTACTTCTGGATGTTGGCGATCGAGGTCGAACCGGTGGCGGTGCAGACCGACTTGTCCTTGACGGAGTCGGCGCCGGTGATGTCGGTGTTGTCCTTGTTCACCAGCAGCGACTGGCCGGCGATGTAGTACGGGCCGCCGAACGCGATCTTCTCCTTGCGGCCCGCGGTGATCGAGTAGGTGCCGACGTAGTAGTCGATCTGGCCGCCGGAGATCGCGGTCTCACGGTTGTTGGAGGTGATGGTCTGCCACTCGATCTGGTCGGCGGAGAAGCCCAGGTCGGCGGCGATCATCTTGGCGATCTCGATGTCGAAGCCGCTGCGCTTGCCGGTCTGCACGTCCTCGAAGCCGAGGAACGGCTGGTCGGCCTTGGCGCCGATCTTCAGCTTGCCGGCCTTCTTGGCGGCGGCCCAGACCGGCGAACTCTCCAGGTTGGCATCGGTCTTGACGGTGTAGGTCGGCAGCTGCGGGGCGGCCGAGCCGCCGGCGGCGGCCGTGTCGCTCGGGGAACCGTCCTTGCCACAGGCGGCGACCGCCGTCAGGGCGAGCACGGACAGGGCGGCGGCAATGGTGCGACGGGCCTTCATGCGGTCGTTCTCTCCTCGATAGGGGCCACGGCAGGCTCCGGGCCACTGCGAATTGACGCTACTGACGCTTGATCGACTGTGGGGTCAGTGCTGCAGGATCTTCGACAGGAAGTCCTTGGCGCGGTCGGTGCGCGGCGCGGTGAAGAAGGCGTCCGGAGTGTTCTCCTCGACGATCCGGCCGTCCGCCATGAACAGCACGCGGTTGGCGGCGGAGCGGGCGAAGCCCATCTCGTGGGTGACCACGACCATGGTCATGCCCCGCGCGGCGAGCGAACGCATCACCTCCAGCACCTCGTTGACCATCTCCGGGTCGAGGGCGGAAGTGGGCTCGTCGAAGAGCATCACCTTCGGGTCCATCGCCAGCGCCCGGGCGATCGCCACGCGCTGCTGCTGGCCGCCGGACAGCTGCGACGGGTACTTGTCGGCCTGGGCGCCGACACCGACCCGGTCCAGCAGCTCACGGGCGATCCGCTCGGCCTCGGCCTTGGCGACCTTGCCCACCTTCACCTGGGCGAGCACCACGTTCTCCAGCACGGTCTTGTGCGAGAACAGGTTGAAGGACTGGAACACCATGCCCACCTGGGCGCGCAGCTTGGCCAGTTCGCGGCCCTCGGCCGGCAGCGGCCGGCCGTCCACCTCGATCGTCCCGGAGTCGATGGTCTCCAGCCGGTTGATGGTGCGGCACAGCGTCGACTTGCCGGAACCGGACGGGCCGATCAGCACCACGACCTCGCCCTGGGCGATCTCCAGGTCGATGTCCTGCAGCACGTGCAGGGCGCCGTAGTGCTTGTTCACCCCGCGCAGGGCCACCAGAGGCGCGGTGTCGCGCTGCTCGGGACTGTTCTCGGTCATCGCCGTCCGCTCCCTCGTCCTCCGAGCCCGGGGCCAACTCGCTTGGTCCGCAGAGCCGGTGATGGTCCGTCTCATGCTCGGGGGCCGGGGCCGGCGGAGCCCGCGGCCCCCGAACTGGGGCGACTTTAGGCAGGTACACGACTTCCCGTCAGCCGATCTGAGCTGAACTTGAGCATCACGGTTCGGCTACGCCGGGTAGTCGCCGGGTAGCGATACCGGAGCGGTAACAGACCGGCCGATGCGGTTGACCTGGACCCGTCGGATGGGAGTGGATGCCAGGATGGCCCGGTTCCACCTCGGACCGGCGCCATGCCGACCACCCGCCGACGGCGACCGTGCCCTCGGCCCGACCGCATCCCGACGAACACCGCAGGAAGGAGCCCGATGCGCCTGCTCCTGGTCGAGGACGACGACCGCGTCGCCGCCGCCCTGGTCGCGGTGCTGGGCCGGCACGGCTTCCAGGTCCGGCACGCCCGCAGCGGCCACGAAGCGCTGGACGCGCTCGTCCCGGACGGCAGCGAGCCCTACCGGGTGGTGCTGCTCGACCTCGGACTGCCCGACCGCGACGGCTTCGAGGTGTGCAGCCGGATCCGGGCCGGCAGCGGCGTCCCGGTCATCATGGTGACCGCCCGCGCCGACATCCGCTCCCGCATCCACGGCCTCAACCTCGGCGCCGACGACTACGTGGTCAAGCCGTACGACATGGGCGAACTCCTCGCCCGCATCCACGCGGTGGCCCGCCGCGGCACCCCCAAGGGCGCCGAGGACAGCAGCCCCGAGCCGGACGGCCCGCTCGCCTCCCGCGGCGTCGAGATCGACCGCGAACGGCGCCGGGTCAGCGTCCACGGGCGCGATGTGCCGCTCACCCGCAAGGAGTTCGACCTGCTGGCGCTGCTCGCCCAGAGCCCCGGCGTGGTCTACCGCCGCGAACAGATCTTCAGCGAGGTCTGGCGCTCCGGCTGGGAGGGCAACGGCCGCACCCTGGAAGTCCACATCGGCTCGCTGCGCACCAAGCTCGGACTGCCCGGCCTGGTCGAGGCCGTCCGCGGCGTCGGCTACCGGCTCATCCCCGACAACCCCGACACCCCGTCCGTCGACGACGCCGCGGAGCGCTGACCACCCGTGCGCAACCGCCTGCTCGGCATCCTGATCGCCCTGATGGCCTGCGTGCTCGCCGCCCTCGGAGCGCCGCTGGCCTACCTGATCGCCTCGGCCGAGCAGTCCAAGGTGGTCGTCGACCGGATCGACGACGCCGCCCGCTTCGCCCAGGACCTGCCCGCCCAGGCCGGCACCGGCACCACCGCGGTCAAGGGCGAACCGGAACCCGCCCCCGGCGACAGCGGCCGACTGCACGCCCTGGCCAGCGAAGCCGCCCGCTACCGCGAGCTGTACGGGGCGAGGATCGGCGTGTTCCAGCGCGACGGCAGCTCCGTCGCCGTCGCCCCCGACGACTGGCGCGCCCCCACCGACGGCCCCGGCGGCCAGGCCTACCGGGAGGCGCTGGCCGGCCGCCGCAGCCACAACCCGCCCCAGGTGTGGCCGTGGACCACCGACCGCACCCTCACCGTCGCACTGCCCGTGGTCCGCGACGGCGACGTGGTCGCCGTGGTGCTCACCGAATCGCCCACCGGGCCGCTGCGCGCCCGGATCCTGCACCGCTGGCTGGTGCTGGCCGGCGGCGAGGCGCTCGCCATGATGGTCGCCATCCTGCTCGCCGTCCGCCTCACCGGCTGGGTGCTGCGCCCCGTCCGCACCCTCGACCGGGCCACCCACGACATCGCCACCGGCCGGCTCAACGCCCGGGTCGCCCCCAGCGGCGGACCGCCCGAACTGCGCCGCCTGGCCCGCTCGTTCAACGACATGGCCGACCACGTGGTGCTGGCCATCGACCAGCAGCGGGCCTTCGTCGCCGACGCCTCCCACCAGCTGCGCAACCCGCTGGCCGCGCTGCTGCTGCGGGTCGAGCTGATCGGAATGGCCCTCCCCGAGGGCAGCGAGGAGGAGATCGCCGCCGTCCGCGAGGAGGGCGCCCGGCTCGCCCGCGTCCTGGACGACCTGCTCGGCCTCGCCACCGCCGAAGGCTCCCGGCCCGAACCCGAACCCGTCGACCTGGCCGAACTGGTCCGCACCCGGACCGACGCCTGGCAGCCGCTCGCCGACCGGCGCCAGGTCCGGATCCAGTGGCAGGGACCGCCGATGGCGCACGCCTGGGCCGACCCGATCGGCTTCGGCAGCGCGCTGGACGCCGTCCTCGACAACGCCCTCAAGTTCTCCCCGCCCGACAGCACCGTCCGGGTCGGCCTGACCATCACCAAGGACGAGGTCACCGCCGCCGTCAGCGACGCCGGCCCCGGCCTCACCGAGGAGGAGCTCGCCCGGGTCGGCGACCGGTTCTGGCGCTCCTCCCGGCACCAGAACGTCGACGGCTCCGGCCTCGGCCTGTCCATCGCCCGCACCCTGCTGCTGGCCGGCGGCGGCAGCCTCGACTTCGCGCCCGCCGAACCGCACGGACTGTGCGTGCTGCTCACCGTGCCGCGCCGGAAGTGGAACTGACCGGCCGTCAGGGCTTCACGGACTGGTAGTAGCGCTTCGCGCCCTCGTGCAGTGGCAGCGGGTCGGTGTACACCGCGGTGCGCAGGTCCACCAGCTGCGCCGCGTGCACCCGGCCGCCGATCCGGTCCCGGCTGTCGATCACCACCCGGGTCACCGCCTCCACCAGCGCCGGGTCCATGTTCGCCCTGGTCACCAGCAGGTTCGGCACCGCCACCGTCGGCACCGCCGTCCGGAACGGCTCCACCAGCGGGTACGCGTCCGCCGGGATGGTCGCCGCCCGGTAGGCGTCCAGCCCGCCGCCCTCCAACTCGTGCAGCGGGTCCGAGAGATCGCCCATCGGCACGATCCGGATCGGGGTGTGCTCCGACAGGTCGGTGAGCGCCGCCGTCGGCAGCCCGCCGGACCAGAAGAACGCGTCCAGCTTCCGGTCGCGCAACGCGTCCGCCGCCTGCTGCACCCCCAGCCGCGACGGCTTGACGTCCTTGTCCGGGTCCAGGCCCGCCGCCTCCAGCAGCCGCCGGGTCACCAGGTTCACGCCGGACTTCTCCAGCCCCACCCCGACCCGCAGGCCGCGCAGGTCCGACACCTTGTGCACCGGCGAATCCGCCGGCACCACCAGCTGCATGTAGTCGTCGTACAGCCGGGCGATCGCCCGCAGCTGCGACTTCTGCGGGTTCTGGAAGCTGGCCACCGAGTCGGCCGTGGCGATGGCGAAGTCGTCCTGACCCGACAGCACCCGCTCCAGGTTGTCCATCGAGCCCGCGGAGTTGTCCAGCCGGACCTTCACCCCGGGCATCGCCGACCCCATCGAGTCCTTCAGCAGCACCCCGTACAGGTCGTACACCCCGCCCGACACCCCGGTGGCGAACGCGGTCTCCGCGCGCAGCCCCGACCCGGCCCGCGCCGAGGACGCCCACCAGCCGCCCGCGCCCCCCGCCACCAGCAGCAGTACCGCCACCACCCGCACCAGCGGACTGCGCACCGCGGAACGCAGTACGGCAGCGGCACGGGGCGGATCGGTCGAAGCAGCCATGGCAGGGATACTGCCAGCCCCGACCGCCCGGCGGGAGGCCCCTGCCGCTGCCCGTACCCTTGTGCTCTGTGGGTATGGAGGAGAGCTTGCGAACTTACAAGGTCGTCACGTACGGCTGCCAGATGAACGTCCACGACTCCGAGCGCCTGTCCGGGCTGCTGGAGGAGGCCGGCTACACCAAGGCCGCCGCCGAGGCCGATCCCGACCTGGTGGTCTTCAACACCTGCGCGGTCCGCGAGAACGCCGACAACAAGCTTTACGGCAACCTCGGCCGGCTCGCCCCCGCCAAGCAGGCCAACAGCGGCATGCAGATCGCCGTCGGCGGCTGCCTCGCCCAGAAGGACCGCGAGACCATCGTCCGCAAGGCCCCCTGGGTCGACGTCGTCTTCGGCACCCACAACATCGGCCACCTGCCCGCCCTGCTGGAGCGCGCGGCGATCGAGCGCTCCGCGCAGGTCGAGATCCTGGACTCGCTGGAGACCTTCCCCTCCACCCTGCCCACTCGGCGGGAGTCCGCCTACGCGGCCTGGGTCGCCATCTCGGTCGGCTGCAACAACACCTGCACCTTCTGCATCGTCCCGGCGCTGCGCGGCAAGGAGGAGGACCGCCGCCCCGGCGACATCCTCGCCGAGGTCGAGGCACTCGTCGCCGAGGGCGTCGTCGAGGTCACCCTGCTCGGCCAGAACGTCAACGCCTACGGCTCCGACCTCGGCGACCGGCAGGCGTTCTCCAAGCTGCTGCGCGCCTGTGGCGAGATCGACGGGCTGGAGCGGGTCCGCTTCACCTCGCCGCACCCGAAGGACTTCACCGACGACGTGATCGCCGCGATGGCCGAGACGCCGAACGTGATGCACCAGCTGCACATGCCGCTGCAGTCCGGCTCCGACACCGTGCTGCGCGCGATGCGGCGCTCCTACCGGCAGGAGCGCTTCCTCGGGATCATCGAGAAGGTCCGCGCCGCGATGCCCGACGCCGCCATCTCCACCGACATCATCGTCGGCTTCCCCGGCGAGACCGACGAGGACTTCGAGCAGACCCTGCACGTCGTCCGCGAGGCCCGGTTCGCCAACGCGTTCACCTTCCAGTACTCCAAGCGCCCCGGCACGCCCGCCGCGGAGATGGAGAACCAGATCCCCAAGGCCGTGGTGCAGGAGCGCTACGACCGGCTGATCGCCCTCCAGGAGGAGATCTCCTGGGAGGAGAACAAGAAGCAGGTCGGCCGCAAGCTGGAAATCCTGGTCGCCGAGGGCGAAGGCAAGAAGGACGACCGCACGGACCGCCTCTCCGGCCGCGCCCCCGACAACCGCCTCGTGCACTTCACCCGCCCGGAAGGCGGTGTGCGCCCCGGCGACATGGTGACCGTCGAGATCACCTACGCCGCCCCGCACCACCTCCTGGCGGAGGGCCCCGCCCTCGGCGTCCGCCGCACCCGGGCGGGCGACGCCTGGGAGAAGCGCAACGCCGCCCCCGCGAAGCCGGCCGGCGTCATGCTCGGCCTCCCGTCGATCGGTGCTCCGGCCCCGCTGCCGGTGGCGGCGTCGGGGTGCGAAACCGGGGGCGGCTGCGGCTGAAGCGGGCGGGCGCACAACCTGGGAGAGCGCAACCGGGGGCGCGGGGAACTGCGCGCAGCGGAAGGCATCCAATCGCAAGATCGCGACGCAGGAGAATGACCTGCACTCGATCGCGACCTTGCGGACGTGACTTGCGCTTGTCGCGCAGTTCCCCGCGCCCCCGGTTTGCCACCTGCCCGCGCACCGTAGAGTGATCGACATGCTTGTTGCCGCCGCCGTGTGCCCCTGTCCGCCGTTGCTCGTGCCCGAGGTCGCGACCGGGGCCGCGGGGGAGACCGAGGCGTTGCGGGGGGCGTGCCTGGACGCGGTGCGCGGGCTCGCGGACGTGGATCTCGTCGTCGTGGTGGGGACGGGTGAACGCGCCGGGGTGTGGACGGAGGGCGGGGCGGGGTCGTTCCGCCGGTACGGGGTGCCGAAGGCCGTGAAGCTGCCGCTGGGCGGAGTGGACGGCCCGGAGCTCTCGCCGGCGCTGACGGTGGGGGCGTGGCTGCTGGAGGAGGCGGGCGTCCGGGTCCCGACGCATGCCGTCGCGGTGCGGCCGGACACGGCCGCTGAGCGGCTGCTGGGGCTGGGCCGGGGGCTGGCCGAACTCGCGGACCGGGTGGGCCTGTTGGTGATGGGCGACGGCAGTGCCCGGCGCTCGGTGAAGGCCCCCGGGTACCTGGACGGGCGGGCCGAGGGCTACGACCGCGCGGTGGCGGCGGCGCTGGCCGCCGCGGACGCGTCGGTGCTGGCCGCGCTGGACGCGGACCTCTCGGCGGAACTGCTGGCGGACGGCCGCGCCCCCTGGCAGGTGCTCGCGGGTGCGGCGGACGGCGCGACCCTCGGCGGCGAGCTGCGGTACGAGGACGCCCCGTACGGCGTGGGCTACCTGGTGGCCTCCTGGCGCTGAGCGCCCCAGCAGGCCACCGGTCCGGAGCCGCGGTCAGTCGTTCTGCGGCTTCGTGTCGTCCTCCGGCTTCGCGGCGAAGTCGTCGCGGGCGTGCTTGGCGGCCGAGGTGCCCTTCTCGATCTTGTCGCTGTACTTGTGCTTGGTGACGTTGTCGATGGTCTCGCCGGCCTTGTCCACCAGGTTGTCGATCTTGTCGCCGTGCTTTCCGGCCAGCTCGCTGGCCTTGTCCTTGAGTTCCTCGGCCTTGCCCTTGAGGTTGTCCAGCAGGCTCATGGGTGCATTCCTCGCGTTTCGAGTCAGATCGGTACCAGACATAGCTGATCTTCCCCGGTCAACGAGGCCGCGACACGAGAGGTGCCCGGGTTTTGCGAGACTGGTGGGGTGAGCGGTTCCTCCTCTTCTTCTTCTGCACGTCCGCACCGGGTGGTGTCGGTGGTCGGTTCGACGGCGGCCGGCAAGTCCGATCTGGCGGTGGCGATCGCCCGTGAGCTCGGCGGGGAGGTGGTGAACACCGACTCGATGCAGCTGTACAAGGGCATGGACATCGGCACCGCCAAACTGACCGAGGCCGAGCGCGGCGGCATCCCGCACCACCTGATGGACATCTGGGAGGTGACGGAGACCGCCTCGGTGGCCGAGTACCAGCGGCTGGCCCGGGCCGAGATGGACCGGCTGCTGGCGGCCGGCCGGGTGCCGGTGCTGGTGGGCGGCTCGGGGCTGTACGTGCGGGCGGCGATCGACGAGATGGAGTTCCCCGGCACGGACCCCGAGGTGCGGGCCCGGCTGGAGGAGGAGCTGGAGCGGGTCGGCCCGGGTGCGCTGCACCGGCGGCTGGCCGAGCTGGACCCGGCGGCCGCGGAGGCGATCCTGACCAGCAACGGGCGGCGGATCGTCCGCGCGCTGGAGGTCATCGAGATCACCGGGCAGCCGTTCACCGCGAACCTGCCGACGCAGCGCGCGGTGTACGAGGCGGTGCAGATCGGCGTGCAGGTGCCGCGCCCGGAGCTGGACCGGCGGATCGAGCTGCGGGTGGACCGGATGTGGGAGGCCGGCCTGCTGGACGAGGTCCGGGCGCTGGAGCGGGTCGGGCTGCGCGAGGGGCTGACCGCGAGCCGGGCGCTGGGCTACCAGCAGGTGCTGGCGTTCTTCGCCGGCGAGTGCACCGAGGACGAGGCGCGGGCGGAGACCGTGCGCGCCACCCGGCGGTTCGCCCGGCGTCAGGAGTCGTGGTTCCGGCGGGACGACCGGATCCACTGGCTGGACCGTCCGGAGGGGGCCGATCCGGTCGAACTCCTGGGCCGCGCACTGGAACTGATCGATCGCCCGGAACGTCCCGGCGACCACGGCTGACCGGCGGATTTCGGCTGCCGGGCGGCGTGATCCGGCCAACTGCCCGGGCAGCTGCACAGGCAGACGCAGGTGCAGAAGGCACCGGCGGTCACGGCCGGATCACGTCCTGGCATCGGATCACCCGATCAACCGGGTGGACGCCCTGTCCGGGTCTTGCCACGTGCCATCATCGGTAGCACCGAGGCCCGGCACGCGGGCCGGCCTCACCGCCCGCGAGCTCCCGAGCCCGCGTCGAGCCATCAGGGGAGGCCGCGTGTCAACGGGTACCGGCCCCGAAACCGATGAGCTGCTGGGCAACGCGTCCGACGGTTCCGAGACGCTGCCCGAACTGGCCGTCCCCACCACCTCGTACGCGGTGGCCCTGCCCGCGATCGACGATCTGGCCGCCGCACCCGGCGTGGTGCACGAGCGGGACATCCGGCCGCGCCGCCGGTTGCGCTGGTGGCAGATCCTGCCGATCGCCGGAACGGTGATGTTCGGCTCGCTGATGTTCGCCTTCCCGCTGGCCTTCGGCAGCGAGGGCGCGACCGCGATGATCGGGATGCTCGGCCTGCTGATCACCGCCGCCTCGGTCGGCTGGGGCGCGATGGCCGCCCGCCGGGCCGGCTACAAGTGGCCGGGCGTGCCGCGCCGGGGCAGCTCCGAGCGGGCCGGCTGGAAGGCCATCGTGATCTACACCCTGCTGGTGGCCGTCGCCCTGGCGCTGGCCGTCTGGCGGGTCGTCCACCTGCGCGGCTAGCTCTCCCCGGCCGTCTCCCCGGCGCCGGCCGTCCGGCGGGTCGTCCACCTGCGCGGCCAGCTCTCCCCGGCCGTTACCATCGGCGGTGTGAGCGAGCGCAGCGGAATCAGCGGAACGGCCTTCCTCAAGGGGCACGGCACCCAGAACGACTTCGTGATCGTCCCGGACCCGGACGGTGGGCTGGAGCTGTCGGCGGCCACCGTCGCCGCGCTGTGCGACCGACGGGCCGGGATCGGCGCGGACGGGGTGCTGCGAGTGGTGCGTTCGGCGGCCGACCCGGTGGCGGCGGGGATGGCCGAGCAGGCCGAGTGGTTCATGGACTACCGCAACGCGGACGGCTCGATCGCCGAGATGTGCGGCAACGGCGTGCGGGTGTTCGCCCGTTACCTGGTGCACGCCGGGCACGTGAAGCCGGGCGAGCTGGCGGTCGCCACCCGGGCCGGGGTGAAGCGGGTGCGGATCGCCGAGGACGCCGCCGACGGCACCCCGGGCGAGATCACCGTGGACATGGGCCGCGCGCTGCTGCCCGGCCCGGACGACGTCACCGTCACCGTCGACGACCGCAGCTGGCCCGCGCTGAACGTCAACATGGGCAACCCGCACGCGGTCGCGTTCGTCGAGGACCTCGCGCACGCCGGGCGCCTGTACGACGCGCCGGCCACCGCGCCGGCGGGCACGTACCCGCAGGGCGTCAACGTGGAGTTCGTGGTGGACCGGGGCGAGCGCCAGGTGGCGATGCGGGTGCACGAGCGCGGCTCCGGCGAGACCCGCTCGTGCGGGACGGGCGCCTGCGCGGTCGCGGTGGCCGCGATCCGGCGGGCCGGACTGGACCCGGCGCAGACCGGACGGGCCGTCAGCTGGACGGTGGACCTGCCCGGCGGGCGGCTGGTGATCGAGGAGTTCCCCGACGGCCGGATCGAGATGACCGGCCCCGCCGTGATCGTCGCCGAGGGCGTGCTGGTGTAACGGCTGGTCAGCCCGACGAATCGTCAGCTCCCGCTTCCCAAGCCGCTGTCCGGCTAATCCCCCCGTTCGGGTGATGGCGGTGGCAGAGCCGAAGCGGGGGCTCGCCGAACGTGCTGTGCTCGGTAGCATGGACCACCGGGTCGGCCGTCGCTCCGGTGTTGCTGCCGGAGGTGCAGATGACCATCCGCTCCGAGTTGGCGGGCTCGCCGTCCAAGCAGCAGGCGAGCCGCTTCAGCCGTGCGGCGCTCGGCCGGGCCGGCCGGGCGGCGCTGCTCGCCACCGGGCGGACGCCCGTCCCCGACGCCATCGAGCCGATCGTGCAGGCGCACCGGGTGCATCACCCGCAGGCCGACCTGGCGCTGCTGGCCAGGGCCTACCGGGTCGCCGAGGAGAGCCACCGCGGGCAGACCCGCAAGAGCGGCGAGCCGTACATCACCCACCCGCTCGCGGTCACCATGATCCTCGCCCAGCTCGGCGCGGACACCACCACGCTGGTCTCCTCGCTGCTGCACGACACCGTCGAGGACACCGAAGTGACGCTCGATCAGGTCGCCGAGGACTTCGGCCCGGAGGTCGCGTACCTGGTGGACGGCGTCACCAAGCTGGAGAAGGTCGACTTCGGGGCGGCGGCCGAACCCGAGACCTTCCGGAAGATGCTGGTCGCCACCGGCGACGACGTCCGGGTGATGGTGATCAAGCTCGCCGACCGGCTGCACAACATGCGCACCATCCGGCACATGAAGCCGGCCAGCCAGGTGCGGATCGCCAACGTCACCCGGGACGTGCTGATCCCGCTCGCCGAACGGCTCGGCATCCAGGTGGTGAAGGCGGAGCTGGAGGACATCGTCTTCGCCACCCTGCACCCCGAGGAGTACGAGCGCACCGGTGCGGTGGCCGGCGGCCGGACGGACGGCGTGCTCGCCCCGTTCGCCGCCGAGCTCGGCCGCCAGCTCGCCGAGGCCGGGATCTCCTCCGCCGTCACCGTCCGCCCCCGGCACCTGGTCTCGCTGCACCGGGTGATGATCAAGCGCGGGGCGGGCCCGGACGGCGCGGGGCTGCGGCCCGCCGACTTCGGCCGGCTGCTGGTGGTGGTCGAGGAGAACGCCGACTGCTACGCGGTGCTGGGCGAACTGCACACCTGCTGGACGCCGCTGCCCGGCGAGTTCAAGGACTTCGTGGCCGCCCCCAAGTTCAACCTGTACCAGTCGCTGCACACCGCGGTGGCGCTGCCGGGCGGCGAGGTGATCGAGGTCCTGGTGCGCACCCGGCGGATGCACGAGGTGGCCGAGACCGGCGTGGTCGCGCTCGGCGACCCGCGCACCGACCGGCAGGGCGCCGCCGAGGACCCGGAGGACCGCACCGACCCGGCCCGCCCCGGCTGGCTGGCCCGGCTGCTGGAGTGGCAGCAGGACACCCCCGACCCGGACGCCTTCTGGTCCGCGCTCACCGCCGACCTGCGCGACGACCGCGAGATCACCGCCATCACCGAGGACGGCACCACCCTGCACCTGCCCGCCGGGGCCGGCTGCCTGGACGCCGCCTACCTGATCGGCGAGGAGACCGGCCACCGCTGCATCGGCGCCCGGATCAACGGCAGGCTCACCGCACTCTCCACCGAACTGCGCGACGGCGACGTGCTCGGCCTGCTCACCGCCCCCGTCGGGGAGGTCAGCGGCCCCGACCCGGAGTGGCTGGAGTACGTCCGCACCCCCGCCGCCCGGCTCGCCATCGAACGCCGGCTGGCGGCCGGCCCGCTGCCCGCGCCCGCCGCCGAACGGCCGCCCGCGGTCGGCGCCCCGGTGCCCGCCGCGCCGCCCGCGCCACCCGCCGCCGCGCCCGCCGACGCCCCCGAACTGCCGGGCGCCGCCGTCCGGTTGGCCCGCTGCTGCACGCCGGTGCCGCCCGACCGGGTGATCGGCATCGTGCTGCGCGGCGAGGCCGTCGCGGTGCACCGGACGGCCTGTCCGACCGGCGCCCGGATGCTGCACGGCGGCCGCCGGGCGGTCGCGGTCCGCTGGCTGCCCGGCGGCACCCCGCAGTGGGGCTACCGGGCCACCCTGCACGCCGAGGCGCTGAACCGGCCCCGGCTGCTGGCCGACCTGACCGAGGCGATCTCCGGCGAGGGCGTGTCGATCTTCTCCGCCGACGTCGAGCCGCCCCGCCAACTGCGGGTGCGGCACAGCTACACCCTGGAACTCGTCGACGCCGCCGCGCTGCCCGCGGTGATGCGGGCGATGCTCCGGGTCTCCGGCGTGTACGACGTCTACCGGCCGGGCGGGCCCGAGGAGTTGCCGGGCCGGCCCGCGACGCCCCCGGCCGGGGCGGAGCCGGCCGTGCCGGGGCCGGTGTCGGAGGCCGCCGCGGCGGCTGGTAAAAGGGATGACTCGGGCACAGCGGGCGTGCGACCATCGTGGGGAATTCACGGCGGCTCCGCCGTGTTGTCCGAGAGCACCACCCGATCAATCCAAGGATGAAATGACCTCCACGTTCGACAGCCGCACCCGATCGAGCGAGTCGGCCAGCCGCCTCGCCGACCTCAAGGCGGAAGCCCTGATGGACGAGGACCTCGCGGCGATCGACGAGGGCCTCGGCAACTACGACGGAGACCAGTACGACCGCTCCGAGCGCGCCGCGCTCCGACGCGTGGCCGGTCTCTCCACCGAACTCCAGGACGTCACCGAAGTCGAGTACCGCCAGCTCCGGCTGGAGCGCGTGGTGCTCGTCGGCGTGTGGACGGACGGCACGCTGGAGGAGGCGGAGAACTCGATGGCCGAGCTCGCCGCGCTCGCCGAGACGGCCGGCTCCGAGGTCCTGGACGGCGTGATCCAGCGCCGAGACAAGCCCGACGCGGCCACCTACATCGGCTCCGGCAAGGCCAAGGAGCTGCGCGACCTGGTCGCCTCCTCCGGCGCCGACACCGTGGTCTGCGACGGTGAGCTGACGCCCGGTCAGCTGATCCACCTGGAAGACGTGGTGAAGGTCAAGGTCGTCGACCGCACCGCGCTGATCCTGGACATCTTCGCCCAGCACGCCAAGTCCCGGGAGGGCAAGGCGCAGGTCTCGCTCGCGCAGATGCAGTACATGCTGCCCCGGCTGCGCGGTTGGGGTCAGTCGCTGTCCCGGCAGATGGGTGGCGGTGGCTCCGGCACCTCGGGCGGCGGCATGGCCACCCGTGGTCCCGGTGAGACCAAGATCGAGACCGACCGGCGGCGGATCCGCGAGAAGATGGCGAAGCTCCGCAAGGAGATCGCCGAGATGAAGAAGGGCCGCGACACCAAGCGGCAGGAGCGGCGGCGCCACCAGGTGCCCTCGGTGGCCATCGCCGGGTACACCAACGCCGGCAAGTCCTCGCTGCTCAACCGGCTCACCGGCGCCGGCGTCCTGGTGGAGAACGCCCTGTTCGCCACCCTGGACCCGACGGTCCGCCGGGCGCAGACCCCGAGCGGCCGGCTGTACACGCTGGCCGACACCGTCGGCTTCGTCCGGCACCTGCCGCACCACCTGGTCGAGGCGTTCCGCTCCACCATGGAGGAGGTCGCCGACGCCGACCTCATCCTGCACGTGGTGGACGGCTCCCACCCGGAGCCGGAGACGCAGCTCGCCGCGGTCCGCGAGGTGATCGTCTCGGTCGAGGCGCAGAACGTGCCCGAGATCGTGGTGATCAACAAGGCGGACGCGGCCGACCCGGCGGTGCTCCAGCGGCTGCTGCGCCGCGAGCCGCACGCCATCGTGGTCTCCGCCCGCAGCGGCCAGGGCATCGAGGAGCTGCTCGCCCTGATCGACGAGGAGCTGCCCCGCCCCGCGGCGGAGGTCCGGGCCCTGGTGCCCTACACCCGCGGCGACCTGGTCTCCCGGGTGCACGCGGAGGGCGAGCTGATCTCCGCCGAGCACACTGCGGAGGGCACGCTGCTGCACGCCAAGGTGGCGGCGATGCTGGCGGCCGAGCTGGAGCAGTACGCGGTCGTCGCCGCGTAGGCCCCGCGCAGAACGCCGGACGGCCCGGGGAGGAACCCCTCCCCGGGCCGTCCGCATGTCCGGCCGCTGCCCGCTACTTGTTCTGGACGAAGGCGTCGAACATCCGCTTGGCGTCCGGGCCGAGGTTGGGGCCGGCCATCCAGCTGTCGTCACCGATGGAGTTGTTGGAGAACAGCATCGTCCTGCCGTCGTGCTTGGTGAACCAGCCGCCGCCGGAGGAGCCGCCGGTCATGTTGCAGCCGATGGCGAGCATCGGCGGGCGGGAGGCGTCGAACACGAACGGGGTCGGCTTCGGGGCGGAGTCGCAGTGCTCCAGCTCCTCGCCGTCGAAGGGCTCCCCGGCCGGGTAGCCGTAGGAGGACGGCGAGGCGATCTCGTTCGGCTGAGCACCGAACCAGATCGGCATCGAGCCGCCCACGGTCTCCTCCAGCGAACGGGTGGAGCCGTCCTCCGCGGCCACCCGGATCACCGCGAAGTCGAACTGGCTGTCCGGGCCGCCGGAGTGGCCCACCCGCTGGGTCCACTGCGGCATCACGTACATCGCGCGGGCCGCCCAGATGCCCAGCGGGGCCATCTGCTCGCGGGTGGCGTTCGCGGCCTTGCCGTTGCTGGTCGCGCCCGTCTTGTTGTAGGAGGGGACGAACATCAGCTTCTTGTAGTAGTCGCCGCCCTTGCCCCCGTGCACGCAGTGCGCGGCCGTCCACACCAGGTTGCTCTTGCCGGGGTGGCTCGGGTCGGACACCACGGTGCCCGAGCACACCATGGTGCCCTCCGGGGCCTGGAAGAAGATCTTGCCGAGCACCGCGGTGTCCGCGGTGTACGGGTGCGGCTGCGCCTTGGCCGGGATGGTCTTCGGGAAGGTCACGTTCTGCAGGGTCGGGTACTGCTGGATGTTCGGCCGGTCGGTGGTGACGCCCTTCGCACCGGAGACCTTCTGCTTGTCCCAGAAGGACTTGATCGCCTCCAGGTCCTCCGGCTTGAAGCCGTTCTTGGAGGCCCAGTCCGCCCAGTCGGAGGCGTTCCAGCTGGAGACCTTGGCGAGGGCGCCCTGGATGTCCTTCACGTCGATGCCCGGCTGCCCGGAACTGGTGCTGGCCGGCGGCGCCGCGCTCGTGCTCGTGCTCTTGCCCTGACAGGCGGCGGTGGTGACGGCGAGCACCGTCACCAGGGCGGCCGCCGACACGTTCCGGACGCGGCGCATCGCACGGTGCTGATCGGTCATGGGTGTTCCCCCCGTAGTCGTCGTTCGGTCGTCGAGGTCGCGCGGAGGCGACGGGCGGTCACTTCCGCGAGATGTAGTCGAGGGCCTGGCGGGCCACGCCCTCCAGGTAGGGCCCGTTCAGGGCGGTGTGGGCGGAGGTGCCGATGGAGGTGTTGCTGACCAGCCGCTGCCGGCCGTCCGGGCCGTCCGCGAACCAGCCGCCGCCGGAGGCGCCGGCCGTCATGGTGCAGCCGATCACCAGCATCGCCGGGCGGGCCGCGTCGAAGCTGCGGGAGCCCGGACGGCCGGAGTCGCAGCGCTCCAACTCCTGCCCGTCGAACGGCGCGACGGCCGGATAGCCCCAGGCCTGGATCGCCAGCTGCTCGCGCGGCGCGTCGAACCACACCGGCACGGCGGTGCCGATCACCTCCTCCAGCGAGCGGCTCTCCCCCTCCGGGCCGCGCACCTTGATCACCGCGAAGTCGTACTGGTTGGCGGCGTCGCCGCCCCTGGTGCCCTCCGTGGTCCACAGCGGCGAGGTGATCACCCGGTCCGCCCACCACTGGCCGAGCGGGGCGACCTCGGCGAGCGACGCCCGGTGGTGGTCGCCGGCCGCGCCCGAGCTGTTGTACGCGGGCACGAAGATCAGGTTCTTGTACCAGTCACCGCCCTTGCCCTCGTGGACGCAGTGCGCGGCCGTCCACACCAGGTTGCTGTGGCCCGGGTTCGCCGGATCGGCGACCACGGTGGCCGAGCACTGGCCGGTACCGCCGTTCGGGGCGGTCAGGAAGACCTTCCCGGACGCCGGATAGCTGGTGTACGGCCGCGGCACCGGCTGCGCGGCGACCGCGGGCGGCGAGCTGCCGACGGGCGGCTCGCCCCCCGCGGCCGGGGCGGACGGCCCGGCCGACGACGGCGCGGCCGGTGACGGTGCGGCCGGTGACGACGGCGCCGGCGACTCGGGAGCCGGCGCGGGCTGCTGCGGTGGCGCCTGGTCCATCGTCTCGGGGTTCCACACGCCCGCCACCGCGGGGTTGTGGAACTCGTGCCGCTTCGCCCAGCGGTCCCACTCGGCGAACCCCCAGTGCTTCAACTCGGCGAAGCTGCGCGGATTCCCGCCCCCGCCGCCCCCGTCGGACCCGCGGCCCGAGCCGCAGGCGGCCACTCCCAGCAGCAGCGCGGCCGCAGCCAGCGCGGCCGGCACCCCCCGTGCCCTCACTCTCAACCCCCTGAAGCAGTCCGTTCCCCCGGGACAGTCTTTCATCCGGGCGCGGGCCGCCGACGGGCGGTGCGCTCCTGTTGGCGTCCGGACATCGAACCGTGATGGTGACGGTCCGTCAGGGTCCCACCGGGGCACTCGGTGCGGGGGCGATCGACGGAAGCTCACCGGAACGAGTGAGCCGATCTTGTGTCCGACCCACGGGGATAGGTAACCCTTACCCGAAGGCAATCGCGCGGCTCAAGGAGCGGATTTGGCCACCATCCTCACCGACGTTCTCCCGGTCGCCCGGCCGTCGGCCGGACACCACAGCACGGACCCGCTGCTCCACCCCGATCCGGCCGTCGCCGCCGAACACGCCGCCACCGAGAGCCTGTTGCGGTGCTGGGCCCGGGAGACCGCCGCCGAACGCCCGGCCGGCGACCTGCTGCGCATCCCGGTGCTCGGCGGCGCCGCCCAACTGTCCGCGCCGGTCCGCCACTGGTCGGCCTGCGGCTGGCACCGGTTCGGCCCCGCCACCGTCTCCACCGGCGCCGCCGAGCACCCGGTGGACGCCGTCACCGTCGCCGCCCTGGTGGCCGGCGCCACCGGCCGCCCCGAACCCGGCCAACTCGCCGACCTCACCTCCCGGGTGGCCGACTCGGTCGGCCGGACCGCGGAGATCCTCGCGCACCGCCGCCGGACCCCCGCCGCCCCCACCGACCCGTTCCTGCGCGCCGAACAGTCGCTGCTGCTCGGCCACCCGATGCACCCCACCCCGAAGAGCCGCGACGGCCTCGGTCCCGCCCAGTCCGCCGCCTACTCGCCCGAGCTGCACGGCTCGTTCCGGATGCACTGGTGGGCCGTCGACCGCAGCCTGCTCGGCGCGGACTCCGCCACCGGAACCCCCGCCGACCGGATCACCGCCGAGCTGTACGGCCGCCCGCTGCCCGACGGGGCCGCCGCGCTGCCGCTGCACCCCTGGCAGGCCCGCGAGTTGACGCTCCGGCCGGCCGTCGCCGAGCTGCTGGAGCGCGGCCTGCTCACCGACCTCGGCCAGCACGGCGAGCCCTGGCACCCCACAAGCTCGGTGCGCACCGTCTGCCGGCCCGGCACCCCGTGGATGCTCAAACTGTCGCTGGGCCTGCGGATCACCAACTCCCGCCGGGAGAACCTGCGCAAGGAGCTCCACCGCGGCGTCGAGGTGCACCGCCTGCTGGAGGCCGGCCTGGCCCGGCAGTGGCGGGCCGCCCACCCCGGCTTCGACATCGTCCGCGACCCGGCCTGGATCGGCGTCGACCACCCCGAACTGGGCGACCCGAACGGCCTGGACACCGTGCTCCGGCAGCTGCCGTTCGGCCCCGCCGACCGGGCGCTGTGCGTGGCCGGCCTGGTCGCCGAACAGCCCGTCGACGGGGCCGGCTCGCAACTCGCCCAGCTGATCGGCGAACTCGCCGCCCGCACCGGCCGCCCCGGGGCGACCGTCGCCACCGAGTGGTTCCTGCGCTACCTGGACGCCGTGGTGCTGCCGATCCTCTGGCTGGACGGGCAGGCCGGCATCGCGCTGGAGGCCCACCAGCAGAACAGCCTGGTGCTGCTCGACCCGCAGGGCTGGCCCACCGGCGGCCGCTACCGCGACAACCAGGGCTACTACTTCCGCACCTCGCACGCCGACCGGCTGCACCGCCTGCTGCCCGGACTCGGCGCGCACAGCGACACCTTCGTCCCCGACGCGGTCGCCGACGAACGCTTCGCCTACTACCTCGGCATCAACCACGTGCTCGGCCTGATCGGCGCCCTCGGCTCCCAGCAACTCGCCGACGAACAGCTGCTGCTGGCCGCCCTGCGCCGCTTCCTGGCCGGCCCCGCCGTCACCGCCACCGGCTCCGCGCTGGCCGCCCACCTGCTGGACGCCCCCACCCTGCGCTGCAAGGCCAACCTGCTGACCCGGCTGCACGGCCTGGACGAACTGGTCGGCCCGGTGGAGACCCAGTCGGTGTACGTGGAGATCGCCAACCCGGTGGCCGGGGCGTGACACCCGACCTCCGCACCCCCGCACCGGCCGGTGAACCCGACCTGCGGATCCCCACGCCGGCCGGTGAACTCGTCCTGCGTACCGTGCGGGTGAGCACCGACCTGGGCCTGCTCACCGAGTGGATGAACGACCCGGAGACCGACCGCTGGTGGGCCCTCGCGGGCCCGCCGGAGACCACCGCCGCGCACCTCGCCGCGCAGCTCGACGGCGACGGCCGCAGCCGCCCCGTCCTCGCCCTGCTCGACGGCGAACCCACCGGCTACTTCGAGCTGTACCGCGCCGACCTCGACCCGCTGGCCGCGCACTACCCCGCCCGCCCGCACGACCTCGGCGTGCACCTGCTGCTCGCCCCCGCCGCCCGCGGCCGGGGGCTGGGCACCCTGCTGCTCGACGCGATCGCCGCCCGGCTGCTGCGGGACGAACCCCGCTGCACCCGGGTGCTCGCCGAACCCGACGTCCGCAACACGCCCTCCGTCCGGGCGTTCACCGCCGCCGGATTCACCCGCGCCGCCGACCTCGACCTCCCCGACAAGCGCGCCGCCCTGATGATCCGACCGCGGCCCGAGCCCTAGGACGACATGACTTCCCACGACGACACGACCGGCCGGCAGCCCGAGCCGTACGACCTGATCGGCGTCGGCATCGGCCCGTTCAACCTCTCGCTGGCCGCACTCGCCGACCGGGCCGACACCGTCAGCGCGCTGTTCCTCGACGCCCGATCCGAGTTCCGCTGGCACCCCGGCATGCTCGTGGACGGCGCCCGGATGCAGGTCCCGTTCCTCGCCGACCTGGTCTCCCTGGTCGACCCCACCAACCCGTGGTCGTTCCTGAACTACCTGCGCGAGCAGCAGCGGCTGTTCCCCTTCTACTTCAGCGAACGCTTCCAGCTCCCGCGCCGCGAGTACGAGCACTACTGCCGCTGGGCCGCCGACCGGCTCCCCAACTGCCGCTTCGACAGCCCCGTCGACGCCGTCCAGTGGGACGCCGCTCGGCAGTGCTACCGGGTGCACGCGGCCGGCCGGGTGCACCTGGCCCGGAACCTGGTGCTCGGCGTCGGCACCGAACCGGTCCGCCCGGAGGCGTTCGCGGCGCTGCGCCACCACCCCGCCGTGCTGCACTCCGCCGACTACCTGACCGAACGCCAACGGCTGCGCGGGGCGCGGGACATCACCGTGGTCGGCTCCGGCCAGTCCGGCGCCGAGGTGTTCCTCGACCTGCTGCGCCGGCACGCCGGCGTCGGCACCCGGGTGCGCTGGCTCACCCGGACCAGGGCGCTCGCCCCGATGGAGTACTCCAAGCTCGGCCTGGAGCAGTTCACCCCCGACTACACCCGCTACTTCCACGGCCTGCCCGAGCCGGTCCGGGACGCCCTGGTGCCCGCCCAGTGGCAACTGCACAAGGCGGCCAGCGCGGAGACCCTCGCCGAGATCCACGACCACCTGTACGAGCGCACCGTGGGCCGCCCGATCGACGCCGAACCGGTCGAGATCCTCCCCGGCACCGCCGTCACCGAAGCCGGACCGGGCCCCCGGGGCGGGCTCGAACTGCGCTGCCGGCACACCGACTCCGGCCGCCGCCACCTGGTCCGCACCGACGCCGTGGTGCTGGCCACCGGCTACCGGGCGGTCCGCCCCGCGCTGATCGACCCGATCGCCGGGCTGATCGACTGGGACGCGCAGGGCCGCTACCGGGTCGACCTCGACCACCGCGTCGCCACCCGGCCGGAACTCACCGGGGGGCTGTACGTCCAGAACGCCGAGTTGCACACTCACGGAGTCGGCACCCCGGACCTCGGGCTCGGCGCGCACCGCGCCGCCGTGATCCTGAACGCCGTCGCGGGCAAGACCCTGCACCCGCTGCCCCACCGCACCGCCTGGACCACCTTCGCACCCGAGCCCGCCCCGGCCCAGGTGCTTCCGCGACCCCAGGAAGGGAACGAGCGTGCCGCAGCCGGCCGTTGACTCCGCACTCCACCTGCCGCCCCAGCTCACCACCGGGCACTGGCGGGCCGCCGCACGCGCCATGCTGGCCAAGCTGCTCGGCGAGTTCGCCTACGAGGAACTGCTGCACCCCCGGCCGGAGGGCGACCACTACCTGGTCGAACTCCCCGGCGCGGCCTACCGGTTCACCGCCCGCCGGGGCGCCTACGGCAGCTGGCGGGTCGACCCGGACTCGATAGCAGGTGGCGACGACCCGCTGAGATTCCTCCAACAGGCCCGTCACACCCTGAAATTGAGCGGCGACACCACCGGCCACCTGGTCCGTGAGCTCACCGCCACGCTGATCGCCGACGCCCACCTGCGGGCCACCGCGCTCACCGCCGCCGAGCTCGCCGACCTCGACCACGTCGCACTGGAGGGCCGACAGACCGGCCATCCGTGGATCGTCGCCAACAAGGGCCGGGTCGGCTTCTCCGCCACCGACGCGGCCGGCTGGGCCCCCGAGGCCCGGCTGCCGCGCACCCTGCCGTGGCTCGCCGTGCACAAGGACCTGGCCGCCTTCCGCGGCGACCCGACCATCTACGACACCGAGCTCGACCCCGCGTTCCGCGCCCAACTCGGCGAGCGCGCCGACGAGTTCTGGCTGCTGCCGGTGCACCCCTGGCAGTGGGACGAGACCGTGGTCGGCCTGTTCGCGCCGTGGATCGCCAGCGGCGAGATCGTCCCGCTGCCCAGCGACGGCGACCTGCGACTGCCCCAGCAGTCCATCCGGTCGTTCTTCAACCTCAGCCGCCCCGACCGGTGCACCGTCAAGCTGCCGCTCGCCATCCTCAACACCCTGGTCTGGCGCGGCCTGCCCACCGAACGCGCGCTCGCCGCGCCCGCCGTCACCGGCTGGATCCAGGGGCTGCGCGACCGGGACCCGTACCTGCGGGACGAATGCCGGGTGATCCTGCTCGGCGAGATCGCCTCCGTCACCGTCGAACACCCGCTGTACCGGGACCTGCCCGACGCGCCCTACCAGTACAAGGAACTGCTCGGCGCGATCTGGCGCGAACCCCTCGGCCGGTACCTCGACGACGGCGAACGGGGCCGCACCCTGGCCGCGCTGCTCCAGACCGGCTCCGACGGCCGCGCGCTGGCCGCCGAACTCGTCGCCCGCTCCGGCCTGGACGTCCGTGCCTGGGTGAGCCGGCTGTTCGCCGTGATGCTGCCGCCGCTGCTGCACTTCCTGTACCGGTACGGGCTGGTGTTCTCCCCGCACGGCGAGAACGCCATCGTGGTCTTCGACCGGCAGGACGTCCCGGTCCGGCTCGCCGTCAAGGACTTCGTCGACGACGTCAACATCAGCGACCGGCCGCTGCCGGAACTCGCCGACCTGCCCGACGGCATCGGCGACGTCCTGCTGCGGGAGAACCCCGACTACCTGTGCCAGTTCCTGCACTCCGGGCTGTTCATCGGCGTCTACCGCTACCTCGCGCCCCTGCTGGAGGACCAACTCGGACTGCCCGAGGCCGAGTTCTGGGAGCTGCTGCGCGAGCGGGTGCTCGACTGCCAGCGGCGCTTCCCGGAACTCGCCGACCGGCACCGGCTCTTCGACCTGTTCGCGCCGCGGATCGACCGGCTCTGCCTGAACCGCAACCGGCTGCTGCTCGACGGTTACCGCGACCGCCCGGACCGCCCGCACGCCGCCGTCCACGGCCAGGTCGACAACCCGCTGCACAGCACCGCGGACCTCCCGGCCCGACCGCAGCGGATTGTCACCCCGGCCCCGTAGGCTGGGGAGCGTCATGACGAACGACACCGCACCCCTGCCCGGCGGCCCGGACGCGTCGGCGCCTCCCGTCCCCGCCTCCCGTATCCCGGAGCTGCTGCACGCCGCCGTCACCGCCGTCGGCGGCGTGGAGCGGCCCGGGCAGGTCCGGATGGCCGAGGCGGTCGCCGACGCCGTCGACGAGGGCGAACACCTGCTCGTCCAGGCCGGCACCGGCACCGGAAAGTCCCTGGCCTACCTGGTGCCCGCCCTCGCCCACGGCGACAACGTGGTGATCGCCACCGCGACCCTCGCCCTCCAGCGCCAGCTGGTCGAACGCGACCTGCCGCGCACCGTCGACGCCCTGCACCCGACGCTGCGCCGCCGCCCGCTGTTCGCGATGCTCAAGGGCCGCTCCAACTACCTGTGCCTGCACCGCGCCAACGAGGGCACCCCGAGCGACGAGGGCGAGGGCCTGTTCGACCCGGTCGACGCGCTCGGCGGCCCCACCGGCAAGCTCGGCCAGGACGTGCTGCGGCTGCGCGACTGGGCCGACGAGACCGACACCGGCGACCGCGACGACCTGACCCCCGGCGTCTCCGACAAGGCGTGGGCCCAGCTGTCCGTCACCTCCAAGGAGTGCCTGGGCGCCGCCCGGTGCGCCTACGGCCAGGAGTGCTTCGCCGAACAGGCCAGGGAGCGCGCCAAGTTGGCGGACGTGGTGGTCACCAACCACGCGATGCTGGCGATCGACGCGATCGAGGGCGCGCCCGTCCTGCCCGAACACGGCCTGCTGATCATCGACGAGGCGCACGAGCTGGTGAACCGGGTCACCGGCGCCGCCACCGCCGAACTCACCGTCGGCGCGGTCAACCGGGCGGTGAAGCGGGCGGCGAAGCTCGCCAACGAGAAGTCGGTGGACGCACTGCAGGCCGCCGCGGAGAACTTCCACGGCCTGATGGAGACCGCACAGCCCGGCCAGGTCGAGGAACTCCCCGAGTACCTCGGCTACGCCGTGGCCGGCATCCGGGACGCCTGCCGCCAGGTGATCACCTCGCTCGGCGAGACCCGCGACAAGGGCCTCAGCGACGAGGACGCCGTCCGCAAGCAGGCGATGGCCTCCGCGGAGACCCTGCACGAGACGGCGGACCGGCTGCTCACCGGCTCCGAGTACGACGTCATCTGGATCGAACGCAGCGACCGCTTCGGCCTCGGCACCGCGTCGCTGCGGGTCGCCCCGCTGTCCGTGTCCGGGCTGCTGCGGGAGAACCTGTACAAGGACCGCTCGGTGGTGCTGACCTCCGCCACGCTCAAGCTCGGCGGTGACTTCCTCGGCGTCGCCGCGTCCCTCGGCCTGCCCGGCGAGACCAGGCTGCCCGACCAGCGGACGCCCGACGGCCCGAGCGCGGAGACCGGCGAGGACGCCCCGCCGTACTGGCGCGGCCTGGACGTCGGCTCCCCGTTCACCTACCCCAAGCAGGGCATCCTCTACGTCGCCAAGCACCTGCCGCCGCCCGGCCGGGAGCCCGACCGGCCGGAGATGCTCGACGAACTCACCGAGCTGATCGGCGCCGCCGGCGGCCGCACCCTCGGCCTGTTCTCCTCGATGCGGGCCGCGCAAGCTGCCGCGGAGGCACTCCGGGAACGGCTCGACGTGCCGATCCTGCTCCAGGGCGAGGACACCCTCGGCGAGCTCATCCGCACCTTCGCCTCCGACGCGCAGACCTGCCTGTTCGGCACCCTGTCGCTCTGGCAGGGCGTCGACGTCCCCGGCTCGGCCTGTCAGCTCGTCGTCATGGACCGCATTCCGTTCCCGCGCCCCGACGACCCGCTGATGAGCGCCCGGCAGAAGGACGTCGAGTCCCGCGGCGGCAACGGCTTCATGGCGGTCGCGGCGACGCACGCGGCCCTGCTGATGGCGCAGGGCGCCGGCCGCCTGGTCCGCGCGGCGGACGACCGCGGCGTCGTCGCCGTCCTCGACCCGCGTCTCGCCACCGCCCGGTACGGGAGCTTCTTCCGCTCCTCGATGCCGGACTTCTGGTACACCACCGACCGCAACCAGGTCCGGCGCTCCCTCGCCGCGATCGACGCTTCCGCGCCACCGGTCAAGGCCAGATAGATCAGGAACGCACAGAAAGGTCCGGCCGAAGACGGGAGTACCGTCCTCGACCGGACCTTTCTGCTGGGTGCCTTCCGCTTCGCGCAGTTCCCCGCGTCCCTGACGGGGCTCGTCCTACTGCGTCTAGAGCCGGCGCAGGACCGCCACGACCTTGCCGAGAATGGTGGCGTTGTCGCCGGGAATCGGCTCGTACGCCACGTTGTGCGGCATCAGCCAGATCTTCCCGTCCTCGCGCTTGAGCCGCTTCACCGTCGCCTCGCCGTCGATCATCGCCGCGACGATGTCCCCGTTCTCGGCGACCGGCTGCCGGCGGACCGTCACCCAGTCTCCGTCGCAGATCGCCGCGTCGATCATCGAGTCGCCCTTGACCGTCAGCGCGAACAGCTCGCCCTCGCCGACCAGTTGACGGGGCAGCGGGAAGACGTCCTCGACGGTCTGTTCGGCGAGGATCGGGCCGCCGGCGGCGATCCGGCCGACCAGCGGCACGTAGGAGGTGGACGGCCGGCCGGAGGTCTCGGCGGCGGCGGGGCGGGCGACCTCGACGCCGCGGACCTCGTAGGCGCGCGGGCGGTGCGGGTCGCGGCGCAGGAAGCCCTTGCGTTCCAGAGCCATCAGCTGGTGGGCGACCGAGGAGGTGGAGGACAGGCCGACGGCCTGGCCGATCTCGCGCATGGACGGCGGGTAGCCCCGGCGCTGGACGGAATCGCGGATGACCTCGATGACGCGGCGCTGGCGCTCCGTCAGACCGGCCTCGTCGGTGCGGATGCCGGGCGGGCGGCCGGGGAGGGCGCGGACGACGGGGGTGGGCACACCGAGCGGGGACTCCTCGATCGGCTGACTACGGCTCATGGTCTGATCCATGCTCTCCTGGTCAGTGGTGCGCGCGGAACGCTCCTGCACCGGGATGGCGGTCTTGGCTTCGACGGTGTGCATGACGCTGGCGGCGCTGGGGGTGGACATCGCGGGCGACCCTCTCGACTGGTGCTCCAACTGTCCGGCTCAACTGGCGCCTCTATCGAAAGGTTGCGCCAAACACACGTTCGAGTGAATTTATTCGAGGTTGCCTGACTTGATCAAGCCTCCGGGTGTAAGTCGATTGCATGTTCGACTCGAACAGTCTATGGGGTCGCGGCGCGCGGTGTCCCCGGCTCTCACCCGGTTGCCCGGCGTGGCGCAGTGTCCGCCACTAGATCTAGTGGCTAGTGTCCTCGATCGGGCACAGGTCTTGTGTTTCGAGTCGGGTAGAGTGGTCCGAGTCGTTCGCCGTCGGGTCAGGGAGGGAGTTCCAGGTGCACTGCCCCTTCTGCCGGCATCCGGACAGCCGAGTCGTGGACAGTCGGGCCAGTGACGACGGTTGCTCGATCCGCCGTCGCCGGCAGTGCCCGGACTGCAGTCGCCGGTTCACCACCGTCGAGACCGCCACCCTGATGGTGATCAAGCGCAGCGGCGTCACCGAGCCCTTCTCCCGCGAGAAGGTGATCTCCGGCGTCCGCAAGGCCTGCCAGGGCCGCCCGGTCACCGAGGACGCGCTCGCCCAGCTCGGGCAGCGGGTCGAGGAGTGCGTGCGGGCCAGCGGCAGCGCGGAGCTCTCCACGCACGACGTGGGCCTGGCGATACTCGGCCCGCTGAAGGAACTGGACGTCGTGGCGTACCTGAGGTTCGCCTCCGTCTACCGGGCGTTCGACAACCTCGAGGACTTCGAGGCCGCGATCGCGGAGCTGCGCTCCGAACGGCCCGCGGCCCCGGTGCCCGTGCCGTAACGGCCGGGCCCCTCACCGCTTTTTTCATTCAAGTCACCGCAGTACCCGTGTGCCGTGGTCGGGCTTCCGCCTGCCCGCACACCAGGAGAACGAACCAGTCGTGCCCGGACTTTTCAGGGCACTTCGGGCGTTTGCCCAGGAGGAGGAGCAAGGCATGACAGACACCACGAGCGGTTCCGCGCGCGGGTCGAAGTCGGAGAAGGCCGCGAAGGGCGCCAAGGCCCCCAAGGCCGGTCTGCGGCTGGAGCGGATCTACACCACCCCTGGGGTCCACCCGTACGACGCGGTCACCTGGGAGCGCCGCGACGTCGTGATGACCAACTGGCGCGACGGGTCCATCAACTTCGAGCAGCGCGGCGTCGAGTTCCCCGACTTCTGGTCGGTGAACGCCGTGAACATCGTCACCAGCAAGTACTTCCGCGGCGCGATCGGCACCCCGCAGCGCGAGTGGAGCCTGAAGCAGATCATCGACCGGGTGGTGCTCACCTACCGCGCCGCCGGCGAGAAGCACGGCTACTTCGCCTCCCCGGACGACGCCGAGATCTTCGAGCACGAGCTGACGCACGCCCTCCTCCACCAGGTGTTCAGCTTCAACTCGCCGGTCTGGTTCAACGTCGGCACCCAGCAGCCGCAGCAGGTCTCCGCCTGCTTCATCCTGTCCGTCGACGACTCCATGGAGTCGATCCTCGACTGGTACAAGGAAGAGGGCATGATCTTCAAGGGCGGCTCGGGCGCAGGCCTGAACCTCTCCCGGATCCGCTCCTCCAAGGAACTGCTCTCCTCCGGCGGCAACGCCTCCGGCCCGGTCTCCTTCATGCGCGGCGCCGACGCCTCGGCCGGCACCATCAAGTCCGGCGGCGCGACCCGCCGGGCCGCCAAGATGGTCGTGCTGGACGTCGACCACCCGGACGTCGAGGCCTTCATCGAGACCAAGGTGAAGGAGGAGGAGAAGATCCGCGCGCTGCGCGACGCCGGGTTCGACATGGACCTCGGCGGCGACGACATCGCCTCCGTCCAGTACCAGAACGCCAACAACTCGGTCCGCGTCAACGACGAGTTCATGACCGCGGTCGAGAACGGCACCGGCTTCGGACTGCGCGGCCGGATGACCGGCGAGGTCATCGAGACCGTCGACGCCAAGGGCCTGTTCCGCAAGATGGCCGAGGCCGCGTGGGCCTGCGCCGACCCGGGCATCCAGTACGACTCGGTGATCAACCACTGGCACACCTGCCCCGAGTCGGGCCGGATCAACGCCTCCAACCCGTGTTCCGAGTACATGCACCTGGACAACTCCAGCTGCAACCTGGCCTCGCTGAACCTGATGAAGTTCCTCCGCGACGACGACAGCTTCGACGCGGTGACCTTCGCCAAGGTCGTCGAGCTGGTCATCACCGCGATGGACATCTCCATCTGCTTCGCCGACTTCCCGACCGAGAAGATCGGCGAGACCACCCGCGCCTACCGCCAGCTCGGCATCGGCTACGCCAACCTCGGCGCGCTGCTGATGGCCACCGGCCACGCCTACGACTCCGAGGGCGGCCGCGCGCTGGCCGGCGCCATCACCTCGCTGATGACCGGCACCGCCTACCGCCGCTCCGCCGAACTCGCCGGCGTGGTCGGCCCGTACGACGGCTACGCCCGCAACGCGGCCCCGCACCAGCGGGTGATGAAGCAGCACGCGGACGCCTCCGCCGCGGTCGCCCCGCTGGACGACCTGGACGCGCCGGTGTGGACCGTCGCCAACGACGCCTGGGCCGACGTGGTCCGGCTCGGCGCGCAGAACGGCTTCCGCAACGCGCAGGCCTCGGTGCTCGCCCCGACCGGCACCATCGGCCTGATGATGGACTGCGACACCACCGGCGTCGAGCCCGACCTGGCCCTGGTCAAGTTCAAGAAGCTGGTCGGCGGCGGCTCGATGCAGATCGTCAACGGCACCGTCCCGCGCGCCCTGAAGCGCCTCGGCTACCAGGACGAGCAGATCGAGGCGATCGTCGCGCACATCGCCGAGAACGGGAACGTCATCGACGCGCCCGGCCTGAAGGCCGCCCACTACGAGGTGTTCGACTGCGCCATGGGCGAGCGGTCGATCTCCCCGATGGGCCACGTGCGGATGATGGCCGCGATCCAGCCGTGGATCTCCGGCGCGATCTCCAAGACCGTCAACATGCCGGAGAACGCCACCGTCGAGGACGTCGAGGAGATCTACTTCCAGGCCTGGAAGCTCGGCGTCAAGGCGCTCGCCATCTACCGCGACAACTGCAAGGTCGGCCAGCCGCTCTCGGCCAAGACCAAGACCCCGGCGGCGACTTCGGCCCCCACCCCGGCCGCGGCCCCCGCGGTCGAGAAGGTCGTCGAGTACCGCCCGACCCGCAAGCGCCTGCCCAAGGGCCGCCCCGGCATCACCACGTCCTTCACGGTCGGCGGCGCCGAGGGCTACATGACCGCCAACTCCTACCCGGACGACGGCCTCGGCGAGGTCTTCCTGAAGATGTCCAAGCAGGGCTCGACCCTCGCGGGCATGATGGACGCCTTCTCCATCGCCGTCTCGGTCGGCCTGCAGTACGGCGTCCCGCTGGAGACGTACGTCGCGAAGTTCACCAACATGCGCTTCGAGCCGGCCGGCCTGACCGACGACCCGGACGTGCGGATGGCGCAGTCCATCGTGGACTACATCTTCCGCCGCCTGGCGCTGGACTTCCTGCCGTTCGAGACCCGCTCCGCGCTCGGCATCCACTCCGTCGAGGAGCGCACCCGGCACCTGGAGACCGGCTCCTACGAGCCGACCGAGGAGGAGCTCGACGTCGAGTCGCTCGCCCAGTCCGCGCCGCTCGCCGCCGAGAAGCCGCACGTCGCCCTCCCGGTCGTCGAGCAGCCCAAGCCGGCGCCCGCCGCGCACAACTCCACGGAGCTCGCCGAGATCCGCCTCGGCCTGAACGCCGACGCGCCGCTCTGCTTCTCCTGCGGCACCAAGATGCGCCGCGCCGGCAGCTGCTACCTCTGCGAGGGCTGCGGCTCCACCAGCGGCTGCAGCTGATTGTCGGGCAAACCAGGGACGTAGCGACTGGTCAGGGCGGTGGAGCCGAATCCGGCTCCACCGCCCTCGGTCCTGGTCACGCCGGCCGATTGGGTCCGATGCGACGGGATCGCTGCGAAACAGGCTTGTGCGGAGGGTGCTGCGCTGCCAGGCTCGTGGGCGTGATCAAGAGAATCGAGTCCTCCGTCCGCCGATGAGCGGGACGACCGGGACGGGACTGCCCGGATCACCGACCACACTGTTCGACCACGCGCTCCGCCTGCATCGGCTGGCTCCGGGGGCGCCGCTTCCGCGCGACGGGGGACCGTATCCCGACGACGCGTCGCACCGCGGGCGACAAGGCCCGAACCCACCTGAGGACCGGCACTCGCTCGGCAAGGACGCGGCGCTCATCCTCCACGCGCATTTCGCGCGGACCTCCGCCCTTCCCGGCGAACTGGCCGACGCCTTCCACGCCGTCCACATCCCGATTCACCACAGCGAGCACATCGCCGCCGCAGCTGAGCAGGCGGACCGGGACCGCGTTCGCCGAACGGGCCGCTGGCTGGTCCGACACGGGACCGACCGATGCGCGGTCACCGTTGGGCTCGCCCTGCTCGCTTCCGTGGGAACAGCCGAAGACATCCCCCTGATCCAGACGATCGGGCTGCTGTCCAACCACTTCGGTGCACTGGCGGCGCAAGCCCTTGAGCGGCAGCCGGGAGAGGTCGAGGCCCTGCTCTGGCTTGCCGAGCGGGTCACCGGCTGGGGACGTGTCTACGTCGTCGAAGCCCTCTGCAGGCTCGACAGCCCGATTGCCCGACCATGGCTGCTTCGCAGAGCCTGCGACGGCGACTTCCTCAACGGCTGCTTCGCCGCCAAGGTCGCCACAGTCGCCGGACTCCACGAGGCGCTCGCAGACCTGGACGGTGACAGCGAGATGGTCGACCACACCGGTCTGCTGCTGCAGTCGATGAGCGACTGCGGGGGGATGGGCCTGACCCTCGCCCACTACCCTCACTCGGCAGCGGTCTTCGAAGCTCATGCTCGGCATGTGGGTTCGCTCAGCCCGACCGTCAGGCGCTACTACGGCGTCGCGTGGCTCACCCACTTCCTCACCACGAGACCTCCCCTGGCTGCGGGGTGCACCGCGGAGCAGCAGGAAGCGCTCCAGGCGACCTACCTCTCGGTGCTCGACCGGGAGGAGTGGACCCGGACCGCCCGCGCCGGTCTTGCGGCGGGCGACAGGCGGATGCGGTGGATCGCCGACCATCGGTCACCACAGTTGAGGCTCCGGGCGTTCCCCGATCGCCTGCCGGACGCCGAGGAATAGCGCAGGTCGGGAACACGTGATCTCCACCAGCACCCGCTGTCACGCAGTGACGCGCAGGGCGTCGACCGTTTATTCGGTCGGCGCCCTGCGCCGTGTGCGGCCACAATGCCGGGATGGACGAGGCGACGAACAACCGGCTGGAACTGCGCATCGAGGACGCGTCGGAGGGCCGGCACCAGCTCCGGCTGTTGGCCGACGGGCGCGACCTGCTGGCCACCGGTTTCGCCGACGGGCACCTCGGCCCGGACCCGCGCTCCCTGCTCGGTCCGTACAGCCCGCTGCTGCCCGGCCTCGAGCCCCGGGAGGTCCGGCTCCACCTGGCCGGGTGCGGCGAGATCTGCTGCGGCGCCCTGTACGTGACGGTGCGTCAGGAGGGCGGCGCCGTGGTCTGGGACGGCTGGCGCAACCCCGACATCAAGGACCTCGACCTCCCGGCGTACCGGTTCGACGCCGCGCAGTACCTGGCGGAGCTCGACCGGGCCGGCGTCGGGGTCGAGGACTGGCCCGCGCGCGGCGTCGGACGCCTGGTGCAGGCCGAACTCGTCCGCCGGCCGGAGCTGTTGGCCGCCTGGGAGTGCGAGTTCGACGCCCTGTGGACCTGGCCTTCGGGCCCCGACCGGATCGACCTGACCTTCGTCTGGCGCCCGGACGGACACCAGCCGGACCACCTCGGCGACTTTCCCTACCTGCAGTTCGAGGTCGAGCTGACCGTCCCGGCCGGCGACCCGGTCGCCCTGGCCGCCGACCTCGTCGACCGCCTCACCTCGGCGGACCCGCGGGACCGGGCGCGGGTCTGCGGCGGCAGCCCGGCCTACGCGGAGCTGCTCGGCCACCCGTGGCCGGAAGACCTGTGACCCCGGGGTGACCCCGTTCCCCCGGGTGCGCGGGCCGGGCTGCCGGAGGCCGGCGGCGCGGGCAGGGTGGGGGAGTGGAGATGGGGTGACGCGATGCGGCAGATCGTGGTGACGGGCGGGACGGGGACGCTGGGGCGGGTCGTGGTCCGTCGGCTGCTGGCGCGGGGGTGCCCGGTGCGGGTGGTGAGCCGGCAGGCGCACACGCCCGGCGAGCACGGGTGGGCGGTCGCGGACCTGGTGGCCGGGCGCGGGGTGGAGGCGGCGGTGGCGGGGGCCGGCACGGTGGTGCACTGCGCGACCACCAGCGGGAAGCGGGACGTGGACGCCACCCGGCGGCTGGTCGCGGCGGCCCGGGCGGCCGGCGTCCCGCACCTGCTGTACGTGTCGATCGTCGGGATCGACGAGGTGCCGCTCGGCTACTACCGGGCGAAGGCGGAGTGCGAGCGGCTGATCGCCGAGTCCGGTCTCGGCTGGACGGTGCTGCGGGCCACCCAGTTCCACGACCTGGTGCTGCGGGTGCTGGACGGGCTGTCGAAGGCGCCGGTGCTGCTGCTGCCGCGCGGCGTGGCGTTCCAGCCGGTGGACGTGCGGGACGTCGCCGAGCGGCTGGCGGACCTGGCGGAGGGCGGGCCGGCCGGGCGGGTGGCGGACTTCGGCGGGCCGCAGGTGCGTCCGGTGGAGGCGCTGGCGGCGGAGTTCCTGCGGGCCAGGGGCCGGCGGCGGCCGGTGCTGCGGGTGCCGGTGCCGGGCGCGGCGATGAAGGCGATGCGGGCCGGGGGGAACCTGACGCCGGGGCACGCGGACGGCCGGATCACCTTCGCGGAGTTTCTGGCGGAGCGGCGCTGACCCCGGGCCCCGCCCGTCCGCTGCCCGAATTTCTGTCAACCAGGGTTGACGCACCCGCTGCCGTCAACCTATGTTGACAGCATGAGCGAGACGAGACAGCTCGCGGCCGACGCGAGCAGCGGCGACCCGGCGATCGGCCTGCGCGCCGTCCGGGCACTGCGCGACCTGGCCGACCGGCTGGAGGACCTCCAGGTCGGCAACGCCCGCAGCAAGGGCTGGTCCTGGCACGAGATCGCGGTCTGCCTGGGCGTCACCAGGCAGGCGGTGCACAAGAAGCACGCCCGACGGGCGACGGAACGGGGAGGGGACTGAGATGTTCGAACGGTTCGCGGAGGAGGCCCGCCGCGCGGTGACGCTGGCCGAGGACGAGGCGCGGCGCCTGCACCACCAGCACCTGGGCACCGAGCATCTGCTGCTCGGTCTGCTCGCCCGGCCGCAGGACCCGACCGCCCGCCTGCTCGCCCGGTTCGGCCTCGACCTGGACGCGGGCAGGAGTGCCGTCGCCGGCCTGATCGGCGGCCCGGACCCGGAGCGGGACGGGGCGGCGCTGGCGGCGATCGGCATCGACCTGGAGGCGGTGCGCGAGGCCGTCGAGTCGACCTTCGGCCCGGGGTCCCTGGACGCCCCGCCGCCGGGGCGGCGCTCGCGGTGGGGCGGGCCGCGCTTCACCGAACGGGCCAAGCGGACGCTGGCGCTGTCGCTGCGTGCCGCGGCCGATTCGCGGGTGCGCCGGATCGAGACCGGCCACCTGCTGCTCGGGCTGCTGCGGGAGGGCGGCGGCGCGGCGGTCCGGGTGCTGCGCGAGCGGGGTGTGGACCTGGCGGACCTGGAGCGGGACGCCGAGGCGATGCTGGCGGACGGCCGGGCGGCGGCCTCGTAACACGGCGCGGTCACAACTGGGGAGCCACCAGATGAAGGTCGAACGCACTCCTTGGCGTGGCATGGCCGGTGGGTTAACGTCTTTGAGCCAGCGATCAGCTGGGTACACCCATATCTCCGGTACAGCGCAGTGTTGAGTTCGTCTTACGGCTGGCATGCCCATGCCCTGGCAAGGAGGACCGCATTGACCACCCCCGTGACCACTGGACGCCGGCGGCTACTGGCTGTCCCGGCCGTTCTGGCACTGGCGCTGACAGCCGCCTGCTCCAACAGTTCCTCGTCCGGCGGCGGGGGCGGCGGGTCGGCCGCCGCGCTCACCGGTGACTGCGCCAAGTACCAGGCGTACGCGGGTCATTCGGGTACCAAGGTGTCGATGTACGCGTCGATCCTGGCGCCCGAGTCGGACTCGCTGGAGAAGTCCTGGGCGGACTTCAGCTCGTGCACCGGAATCAAGATCGTCTACGAGGGCTCCAACGACTTCGAGTCGCAGCTGCCGGTCCGGGTGGCCGGCGGCAATGCTCCCGACCTGGCGATCATTCCGCAGCCCGGACTGCTCGCCCAGATGGTGAAGAGCGGCAAGGTGGTCAAGCCCCCGCAGCAGACCGTCGACAACGAGAGCAAGTGGTCGCCGATCTGGAAGACCTACGGGTCGGTCAACGGCACCTTCTACGCGGCGCCGATGAGCGCCAACATGAAGTCCCTGGTCTGGTACTCGCCGAAGGCGTTCAAGGCCGCCGGATACGACGTCCCGAAGACCTGGACCGACCTGATGGCGCTCAGCGACAAGATCGCCAAGGCCGGGTCGACGAAGCCGTGGTGCGGCGGCATCGGCTCCGGCACCGCCACCGGCTGGCCGGCCACCGACTGGCTGGAGGAGGTCGTCCTCGGCACCTACGGCGGCGACGTCTACGACCAGTGGGTCGGCCACCAGGTGAAGTTCTCCGACGAGAAGATCACCACCGCGATGAAGACCGTCGCCGACTGGATGCAGAACCCGGCCTGGGTCAACGGCGGCTTCGGCGACGTCAAGTCGATCGCCACCACCACCTTCCAGGACGCGGGCACCCCGATCCTCAGCAACAAGTGCGCGATGCTCCAGCAGGCGTCCTTCTACAGCGCGCAGTGGCCCAAGGGCACCAGCATCGGCCCCGACGGCGACGTCTTCGCCTTCCACCTGCCCGCGGTGAACCCGCAGGTCAACAGCCCGGTCGAGGGCGGCGGCGAGTTCGCCGCCGCGTTCTCGGACCGGCCCGAGGTGCAGGCCGTGCAGAACTACCTGTCCAGCTCCGAGTGGGCCGGCAGCCGGGTCAAGGTCTCGTCCGGCTGGGTGTCCGCCAACCAGGGCGTCGACAAGAGCCTGTACACCGACCCGATCGACAAGCTGTCCGCCGAGTTCCTCACCGACCCGACGGCCACCTTCCGCTTCGACGCCTCCGACCTGATGCCGGCCGCCGTCGGCGCCGGCGCCGAATGGAAGGCGCTCACCGCCTGGTTCGCCGAGGGCCAGTCGATCCAGAAGACGGCCGCCGACATCGACGCCGCCTGGCCGCAGTAGGACGAAGTCCCGGGACGGCGCGGGCGGGAGCCACCGCCCGCGCTGCCCCCTCCCCATGCCCTGAAGATCACGAGGTCTTGAGGAAGGACCCTGCGCATGCCCACCGACACCCGGCTCGCCGGGCCGGCGCTCCACCTCGCGGACTCGCTCTGGCAGGACGCGGCACTCAAGTTCGGCAACACCGCCGGCGCGGTGCTGGGCTTCGTCGGCGTCCTGCTGGCCGTCTTCTTCGCGGCCGGCCGCGCCACCGGGCGCTTCTCCCGGCCGCTGGCGATCGTGCTGATGCTCGGCCCGGCGATCGTGCTGCTGCTCACCGGCCTGGTGGTGCCGCTGCTGCGCACCGTCGTGCTGAGCTTCCTGGACGCCGACAGCGCGAAGTTCGTCGGCGGTAAGAACTACGGCTGGGCGCTGACCAGTTCGCCCATCCACGGGGTGCTGCTGAACACCCTGCTGTGGCTGGTGATCGCCCCGCTCGCGGCCACCGGCCTCGGCCTCGCGCTGGCCCTGATGGTCGACCGGATGCGCGGCCAGGCGGTCTACAAGTCACTGATCTTCATGCCGATGGCGGTCTCGCTGGTGGCCGCCTCGATCGTCTTCAAGCTGGTGTACGAGTCGCGCGGCGCGGGCCAGAACCAGGTCGGCCTGCTCAGCCAACTCGCCGTCGCGCTCGGCTGGAACGACCCGCCGAACTGGATCCTGTCCCAGCCGCTGAACAACTTCCTGCTGATGGCCGTCCTGGTCTGGGTGCAGACCGGCTTCGCCATGGTGGTGCTGTCCGCCGCGATCAAGGCCATCCCGGACGAGATCACCGAGGCCGCCCGGCTCGACGGCGCCACCGGGGTGCGGCTGTTCCGGCACGTCACCGTGCCGATGATCCGCACCACGCTGGTGGTGGTGCTCACCACCATCATGATCATCACGCTGAAGGCCTTCGACATCGTCCGCACCATGACCGGCGGCAACTTCGGCACCCAGGTGCTCGCCAACGAGATGTACTCGCAGAGCTTCGAGCAGTACAACTACGGCCGCGGCAGCGCCCTCGCGGTGATCCTCTTTCTCGCGGTGGCCCCCCTGGTGGTCTACAACATCGCCCTGCTGCGCAAGGAGCGTGCGACCAGATGAGCGCCCAGCCCACCCTGGCCCCCACCAAGGCCGCGAAGCCCGAACTGCCGCCCGCGAAGGCCGTCCGACGGTCCTTCAGCAGCCCGCTGGCGAGCATCCTGGTGGTCGCCGTCACCGCGCTGTGGACCGTACCGACCGTCGGCCTGCTGGTCACCTCGCTGCGCCCCAAGGGCGACGTCGCGTCCACCGGCTGGTGGGAGGCGTTCGTCCACCCCGACTTCGGGTTGGAGAACTACCGGTCGGTGCTGTTCGACAACTCCTTCGGCACCTCCGGCGGCCTGATGCCGTACCTGGTCAACTCGGTGGCGATCAGTGTCCCCGCCACCGTCTTCCCGCTGGTGCTGGCCGCGATGGCGGCGTACGCGCTGGCCTGGGTGCGGTTCAAGGGCAGCGACGCGCTGTTCTTCGTGATCTTCGCGCTGCAGATCGTGCCGCTGCAGATGTCGCTGATCCCGCTGCTGCGGCTGTTCTCCGGCGGCGCCCACCTCGGCTCGCTGACGGTGATCCCGGCGCTCAACCTGAAGGACACCTACCTGCCGGTGTGGCTGACCCACACGATGTTCGCGCTGCCGCTGGCGATCTTCCTGCTGCACAACTTCATCGCCCAGCTGCCGCGCGACCTGATGGAGGCCGCCGTGGTGGACGGGGCCTCGCACTTCAAGATCTTCCGCTCGATCGTGCTGCCGCTGAGCGCGCCCGCGCTGGCCTCGTTCGCCATCTTCCAGTTCCTGTGGGTGTGGAACGACCTGCTGGTGGCGCTCACCTTCGCCGGCGGCAATCCGACGGTCGCGCCGATGACCTCCCGGCTGGCCCAGCTGTCCGGCTCCAACGGCAGCCGCTGGGAGCTGCTCTCGGCGGGCGCCTTCCTGTCGATGGTGGTGCCGCTGGCGGTGTTCTTCGCGCTCCAGCGCTACTTCGTCCGCGGCCTGCTGGCCGGGTCGGTGAAGGGCTGAGCCGATCATTCATTCATATGTTGAACACAGTGGCACGTGTTGAAGGTGTGCAGACATACCGGTCGGATGCGGAGCGTTTGCGTTCGAGTTGGCCGGAAGTCGTGGCTGTGATGTGAGGGTTCTGCGGACGCGCCAGGGTCGGAGCCGGTAGGACGGAGGGCGGCACTTCTGCCGTTCATCCGGTCATCCGACCTTGGGGGGTTGGCGTGAGGTTCAAAAAACGGCTCGCCGGGCTGCTCGTGGCCCTGCTCGCATCCACCGGACTGATGGCGGGGCCCGCGGCACACGCGGACACCACCGCCGTCCTCGGCAACAACACCGTTGGCACCGCCACCGACTCCGGCGACTCCAACTACATCAACACCTCGCGCTTCGTGACCGGCTCCAGCGGCGGAACGGTCAACAGCGTCAGCGTGTACGTGGGCGCCGTCGGCGCCACGCCGAACGACCAGTACCAGGTCGCGGTGTACGGCGACGTCGCCGGCAAGCCCGGCCCGCTGCTCGGCTCCTCCGCCGCCGGCACGCTCACCGCGCACACCTGGAACACCCTGCCGGTCGCCGCGACCCTCGCGCCCAACACGCCGTACTGGCTGGCGTACAACTCCAACGGCGTCTCCGCCGCGGTGAACAACCTCAACTACTCCAGCGGCGGCCAGAGCGGCTACTCCACCGGCGGCCAGGCCTTCGGCACCTGGCCCAGCAGTTTCGGCGCCGTCTCCACCGGCAGCCTCAACTACTCCATCTACGCCACCTACACCCCGTCCGGAGGCGGCAGCACCACGCCCGGCAGCGGCCCCGGCAACGAAGGCCCGATCCTGCTGGTCACCGACCCGGCCAACCCGTACACCTCGTACTACGGCGAGATCCTCAAGGCCGAGGGCCTGAACTACTACAAGACCGCCGATCTCGGCACCGTCACCTCCGCCACGCTCGCCTCGTACGACGTGGTGCTGCTGGCGGAGAACCAGCTGACGGCCGCTCAGTCCACCATGTTCACCACCTGGGTGAACGGCGGCGGACGGCTGGTCGCGATGCGGCCCGACAAGCAACTCGCCGGGCTGCTCGGCCTCACGGCCACCACCGACACGCTGGCCGACTCCTACCTGAAGATCGACACCACCGCCGCACCCGGCCTCGGACTGACCTCCGACACCATGGGCTACCACGGCACCGCCGACAAGTACACGCTGAACGGCGCGACCGCCGTCGCCACCCTGTACAGCGACGTCGCCGTGGCCACCACCAACCCGGCCGTCACGCTGCGCACCGTCGGCACCGGCCAGGCCGCCGCGTTCACCTTCGACCTCGCCAAGTCCGTGGTGCAGACCCGCCAGGGCAACATCGCCTGGGGCGGCCAGCAGCGCGACAACGTGGACGGCATCGAGGCCAGCGAGATGTTCTTCGGCGTCGGCGGACAGCAGAACTGGAACAACCTCGACAAGGCGCAGATCCCGATCGCCGACGAGCAGCAGCGCCTGCTGGGCAACCTGATCACCACCATGGACGCCGCCAAGAAGCCGCTGCCGAAGTTCTGGTACTTCCCCCGCGACGTCAAGGCCGTCGTGGTGATGACCGGCGACGACCACGGCATCGGCGGCACCTCCGGACGCTTCGACGGCTACATCGCGCAGAGCCCGGTCGGCTGCAACGTCGCCAACTGGGAGTGCGTGCGCGCCTCGTCCTACGTCTACGCCAGCGGGCCGATGACCGACGCCCAGGCCAAGGCCTACTCCGACCAGGGCTTCGAGATCGGCACCCACGTCACCACCAACTGCACCCCGTGGGGCGCCCCCGCCGACCTGGCGAACATCTACACCACCCAGATCGCCGCCTGGAAGGCCAAGTTCCCGTCGCTGCCCAACCCGGACAGCACCCGCACCCACTGCGTCGAGTGGGACGACTGGGCGACCCAGGCCAAGACCAAGCTCGCCAACGGCATCCGGCTGGACACCGATTACTACTACTACCCGGCGAGCTTTGTGCAGGACCGGCCCGGCTACTTCAACGGCACCGGCCTGCCGATGAAGTACGCGGACAGCAACGGCGCCACCATCAACGAGTACCAGGCCACCACCGAACTCACCGACGAGTCCGGGCAGTCGATGCCGGGCACCGTCAACACGCTGCTGGACAACGCCTACAACTCCAAGGGCTACTACACCGTCCTGACCGCCAACATCCACACCGACTACGCCGCCTCCACCGCGTCCGACCAGGTCATCGCGTCGGCCAAGGCGCACGGCACGCCCGTGGTCTCCGGCCGCCAGCTGCTGAACTGGCTGGACTTCCGCAGCGGCTCCGCGTTCTCCGGGATGGCGTGGAACGCGAACACGCTGAGCTTCAGCATCACCGGCGGCGCGAACGGCCTGCGGGCCATGGTCCCGGTCAACTCGGCGGGCGGCACCCTCACCGGCATCAAGCAGGGCACCACGGCCGTCAACTACCGGATCGAGACCATCCACGGCATCACGTACGCCTTCTTCGACGGCAACGTGGGCTCCTACACCGCGACCTACGGCGCCGACACCGTCCCGCCGACCGTCACCGGCTCCGTCCCGGCCAACGGCGCGACCGGCGTCTCCGCCACCGCCCCGGTGAAGGCCTCCTTCAGCGAGCCGGTCCAGGCCGCGACCGTCACCGCCGCCAACGTCACCCTGAAGACCACCACCGGCGGCACCGCGGTGGCCGGCGCCGTCGCGCTGGACTCCGCGACCAACACCGTCACCTTCACCCCGAACGCCGCGCTCGCGCTCAACACCGGCTACACGCTGAGCATCGCCAACGTGAAGGACCTGGCGGGCAACACCCAGACAGCGGCCTACACCGCGGCCTTCACCACCGCCGGCGCCCCGCCGCAGACCATCGGCAACAACGCCGTCGGCACCCTGCTCGACGACACCAACTCCAACCACCTCAACGGCTCGAAGATCACCACCGGGGCCACGCCGATCGCGCTCACCTCGCTGAACGTGCACATCGGCCAGACCAGCGCCGCACCCAACAACCAGTTCCAGATCGCCGTCTACAGCGACAACGGCGGCTCGCCGGATGCCCTGCTCGCCAGCAGCTCGGTCGGCACGCTGAGCGCCAACGCCTGGAACAGCGCCACCATCACCTACACCCTGGCCGCCAACACGACCTACTGGCTGGTCTACAACTCCAACGGCACCAGCTCCACCGTCAACAACATGCACTACAGCTCCGGCCCCGCCGGGTCCGGCGTCTACAGCAGCGCGAGCGTCCCGTTCGGGACCTTCCCGGCCGCCTTCGGCACCGCCGTGAAGGACAACCTCGTGTACTCGCTGTACGGCACCTACTGATCGACCGCTGCTCCTGCCTGCCGGGGCGGCTTGTGTCACAGCTCTGTGACCAAGCCGTCCCGGCGGCTTTTTGAACCTGTTCAGAAGTGCTCCTCGGGCTTTAGAGTCGCCGGCACGACCGGGCGTGCGACTGGCCGGAAATCGTCGCGCGCCCGCATTCTGAGGGGGTTTCATGTCGCAGTCGTCCGACTTCGGCGGTGCTGGGGGCGCTGGTGGCTCTGGTGGACCTGGGGGTTCTGGTGGCTCTGCTGGGTCCGGTTGGTCCGGCGGGCCTGGTGGCCCTGGGGACTCCGGCGAGCAGCTGAAGGCCGGGGAGGGCGCGAGCGGTGTGCCGCAGCCGTCCGACTCGCTCGACCCGTTTGCGCCGCCGGCGGGGTTCGGGAAGGGGCCGACGGCGGGGCCGGCGTCGACCGCGGGGCCGGGGGCGATCGGCAACAACCCGTACCAGTACCGGGCGTTGGAGCTGCCGGAACTGGAGTGGCTGCGGCCCAGCGAGCCCCGGGCCGTCGCGCCCGCCCGGCTGCGGGTGCTGGCCGCGGCAGGCGGGTCCGGTCTGGTCAGCGCGCTGGTGCTCGGCAGCGGATTCGGGGTCAACCTGCTGCTCTGCGCCGTCGCGGGCGCGGTCGGCGCCGGGATGACCGCACTGGGCACCGGGCGTCGGATCACGCCGTGGCACCTGGCGTTCGCCGTGGCCGCGCTGCTGCTCTGTCTGGTGCCGGCCGTCAGCGGAGCGGGCGGGGCGGTGGCGCTCGCCGTGATCGCCGCGATCTGCGTCGGCTCGCTCACCCTGCACGGCGGCGCCCGCTGGGTCGGCGTGGCGATGGGCTCGATCGGACTGTGGGCGCACTTCCTGCCCGGACTCGCCTGGGGCTTCCGGGGGCTGAAAGAGCGTCGCTTTCCGGCCAAGGCCCGGGTCGGGCAGGTGGCGAAGGCGGTCGGGGTCTCCCTGGTGCTGCTGGTGGTCTTCGGCACGCTGTTCGCCGGCGCCGACTCGACCGTCGCCGACCTGCTGGACCACCTCGTCCCGTCGCTGGAGGTCGAGGAGACCCCGATGCGCTTCGTGTGCTTCGCCGGCGGAGTGCTGCTGGCCCTGGGCGCCGCGCATGCCGCTGCCGCGCCGCGCCGCTGGGACCGCACCAGGACCCCTCCCGGCAAGGAGCGCGGACGGCTGGAGTGGGCGATGCCGCTGGCGGTGATGAACCTGCTGTTCGCCACCTTCGTGGTGGTGCAGCTGGTGGTACTGATCGGCGGCTACGGCTCGATCATGCGTCGCACCGGCATGACGCCCGCCGCCTACGCCCGCCAGGGCTTCTGGCAGTTGCTCTGGATCGCCGTGCTCACCCTGGCGGTCGTCGCGCTCGCCAAGTACTGGGCGCCGCGCAGCAGCGCGGGCGACCGGCGGCTGGTCAAGGTGATGCTCGGACTGCTCTGCACGCTCACCCTGGTCGTGGTCGGTACCGCCCTGGTCCGGATGAGCCTGTACATGGACGCCTTCGGACTCACCCGCCTGCGGGTGAACGTCGCCGCGGTGGAGATCTGGCTCGGCCTGGTCTTCCTGATGGTGCTGTTCGGCTCCGTGCTCTCCGCCCGTCGCTGGCTGCCCCGGGCGGTGGTGCTCAGCGCGGCGCTGGCCGTGGCGCTGTTCGGGCTGCTGCGGACCGACGGTCTGATCGCCGACCAGAACATCGACCGCTACCGAACCTCCGCGAACCGACTCGACGTGGGCTACCTGCGCGGCCTCTCCGTCGACGCCGTACCCGCCCTGGACCGACTGCCCGACGACCTGCGCACCTGCGTACTCCAGCCGATCGCCGCGAAGTTGGCGGACGAACCCGCACCCGCCTGGTACGCCATGAGCCGCTCCGAGGCCCGGGCCCGGGAGATCCTCGCCGCCCACCCGGTGGTCCGGGACCGCGGCCAGGCCTGCCGCCGGGTCGGGCTGGTCGAGGCCCTGACCGAGTACCCCTGACGGTCGGCGGTTGCCGCCTGGTTGCCGCCTAGTTGCCGGTGGCCGCTGGTCGGTGGGCGGCGGTCGCCGGTCGCTCGGGCGGCCGGGCTGTCCGGGCGGCGGCGTAGGCTGAAACAGTCGGGAGCGTGCTGGTACGCGGGCCCGGCTGTCGCCCTGTCCAGTGAAGGAACCCTCGATGCCGTACGACCCTCCGACGCACTCGGTCGAACGCTCCCTGCGTCGGGCCGGAGCCCGCCTGGTGGTCGGGCTGGACGAGGTGGGCCGCGGTGCCTGGGCCGGGCCGGTCATGGTCGGGGCCGCCGTCACCGGGCTGCGCCGCCCGCCGGAGGGTCTCACCGACTCCAAGCTGCTCACCGAGCGGCGCCGGGAAGCGCTGGCTCCGATCCTGGAGGACTGGGTGACCGCCTACGCGATCGGCGCCGCCTCGCCCCAGGAGTGCGACGACCTCGGCATGACGGCCGCTCTGCGGCTGGCCGCCGTCCGCGCCCTGGAGGCGCTGCCGGTGCAGCCCGACGCGGTGATCCTGGACGGCAAGCACGACTACCTGGGTGGGCCGTGGCGGGTGCGCACGGTGATCAAGGGCGACCAGTCGTGCGTCTGCGTCTCCGCCGCCTCGGTGCTGGCCAAGGTTCGGAGGGACGCGCTGATGGCCGAACTCGGGGTGGACCACCCGGCGTTCGCGTTCGAGGAGAACGCCGGCTACCCCTCGCCGACCCACCGTGCCGCGCTGGAGGAGTTCGGGCCCACCGAGCACCACCGCCTGTCCTGGGCCTACCTGGACGCCCTGCCGCGCTGGAGCCACCTCAAGCGGCAGCGGGTTCCGGTCGACACCGGCGAGCAGCTCTCGCTGGGTTTCTGACCGCTTCCGGCACCACGGCGCGCCCTCCCGTATCACACTGCGCCGTCGGCGTCCCTGCGCGCCCCTGGGAGCACCACGCGCCTTCGTACGGTCGCACAATCCGATGGTTCGCCACGACTGCCGAGAGTCTGTCGGCAGCCCGCCGAGGGTCTCATGAGGGCATTGGGGCGGTCATATCCGTGGTTTCTGACGGTTCGTCAAGATTCATCCACCCGTCACTCGAACGTTGTCGTGCGCCCGCGTCCGGACGGTCAGACTTTCAAGTGGTGGGGTGCCCGTGCGCATCCGACCGGCATTTGATAGGAATCCGGGTATGCCTGTCTTCCCCGAGGAGCCGGAGATTCACGAGACGATCCCGGGCCCCGGCGTTCCCCTTCCCCACAAGTCGGACGCATCTGCCCACCGTATGCCTTCCTCCACTGCCGTCGCCGCTCCGGTCCCGGGCCCTCGCCCCGGCCCGCCGCGCCCCACGCCGCCCCGTGCGGACCGGCCGATTCCCGGTCCGCGGCCCGCTGCCCGACCCAAGCCCGGCCCCGCGCCGCGCCCGGGCGGGCCGACCGTTCAACTCCTGCCGGTCGCCGCGGCCGAGGCGCTCGACCGCGGCGACGAAGCGGTCGACGCGCTGCTGGAGTCCGGCCGTCGCCCCGGCGACGTGCTGGTCCTGACCGTCGGTGCCGTGCACCCCTGGCAGGAGCACGAGCTGAGCTTCGGCGAGGAGCGCTACTGGGCTCAACTCGCCGACGGCGGCGACGTGTTCTACGCCGATTCCGCCACTGACCGGACACTGCGCCGGGACGTGGTGGTGCTGGTGGTCAACGAGAACCACGCAGAGCGGGTGGCTGCCGCGGCGCGCAAGGCGCTGAAGCGGGCCGCGAAGCTGCTGGTGGTCTGCGGCGAGACGGACACCGTCGCCCCGCTGTTCGCCTGACCGCCCGTCCGTCGTGCCGGTCCGGCTCCGCCTGCGGGCGGGGCCGGGGCGCAGCCGCGCCCCGAGGCCGTTGCGCCGTGGCGCTGCACTGCCGTCGCGCCGACGGAGTGTCGGGGGGCTGATGCGCTGACGTGCTGATGTTCCCGGGAGTCGGTCCGTCCCGTTCCGTGTGTGGGCACGGTGGGTGGACGGCCGTTCAGCGCGCGGCAGTTCGGCGTATCGCCCGGGTGTCGCGGGTGGCCTCCAGTGCGCGGATCGCCTCCAGCGAGGTGACCGGGGCGACCGGCGGCTCCGGCGCCGACGGCTTCACCGCCGACGGCTCCGGCGGGATCGGTGCTGCCCGGCGCGACCCGGGTGATGGCGCACCGCTACGGGGCTTCATGGCCGACGGCTCCGGCGGGATCGGTGCTGCGGATCGCTCGGACACGGTGCCGGACGGGACGCGCGGCGGCAGTTCGGTGACGGTGTGGATCGGGCCGAGCGCCCACGACCCGGAGTGCGGGTTGCGCCCGCGCCGGCCGTCGCCGAGGGACTGCCAACCGGCCGAGGTCAGCGTCAGGTACGAGCCGCAGCGCAGGCCGTGCAGTTCGGCGGCGGCGCGCAGGGCCCACATCCAGGCCCCGTCCTGCTCGGTCCAGGCCGGACCGCCGTCCCGGCAGCGCAGCAGGACCGCGGTGCGGCTCGGGGATATCCGCTTCAGGTCGTGCGGAGTGACCCGGCGGAGGTGGCCGAGCAGGGCGTTGCGGTGGTCCCAGCCGTCGCTGAACTGCGGGCGGACACCGAAGGAGGCGGACGCCACCACCCGGTGCTCGGGGTCGAGTACCGCGACCACGGTGGTTCCGGGCTGCGGGAGGTGCCGCCGGTGAAGTTCGGTGACGAACTCTCGGGGTGCGCGAAGGAGGGGCACGCCGAGGCGCTCCCACTCCTGCAGGGTGATGGTCCGACGGCCGTCGTAGTGGGAAGGACCTCGGTCGATGCCGTTGATCACGATCCTCCTTCCCGTGCCCGCACTCCCGAAGGTGCGCGGGCGTACGCCGAAGGCCGGGTCCGACGGACCGGGCGCTGGATACCCTCCAATTCTCGGGCGAGAGCAGCCGGGCGGCAATGATGAAATGACAAGCGCCACCCGAAAACCGGCTACCCGCCCGATATGTCCCGCCCTCGGAGCGGAGCCATCCGGCTGACCGCCCGGTGAGTGCGGCATGTACGGCCGGAAGCCGTCCGGTGAACGGGGCTTGCCGTTCGGGCGTCCGCGCGCGCCGCACCCGGCGCCGAGTCCGGTCGGACTGCCCTCACCCCCGGACGGCCAGGACGAGGGGGAGCACCGCGGTGGCGCCGGCCTGACGGAGCAGGTGGGCCGCGACCGTCAGCGTCCAACCCGAATCCACCAGGTCGTCGACCAGGAAGACCGGCCCGGGGGCCGCGGCCAGCGTGTCCGCCAGGCCCGGCGAGAGCACGAGCGCTCCGGCGACCGAGCGCAGCCGCTGGGCGCTGTTGCTGCGCGGCCCGTGCGGGGGCTCCCCGGTGGCGTACTGGACCCGGCCGAGCAGCGGCATCCGGCCGATCGAGGCGAGGCCGCCGGCGAGGTCGGACACCAGCTGCGGGCGGGTGGAGGACTCCAGGGCGACCACGCCGACCGGACGCTCCAACCGGGCGTCGTCCGGCCCGGCCGGCCCGGCCCAGCCGCCCGGGCCGCGCGCCCAGTCCGCGACGACGCCGACCACGGCGTCCAGCACCTCGCGCGGCAGCGGACCGTCCGGGGCGCGCTCGTCGAGGAGTGGGCGCAGCCGGCTTCCCCAGCCGATGTCGGAGAGGCGGCCCAGCGCGCGCCCCGGCTCGGCCTGTTGGGTGGCGGGGATGCGCCCCCGCAGCGGGATGCCGAGGGACTCCATGCCGGTCGGCCACATCCGCCGGGTCTCGAAGGAGACGCCGGGGCGCCCGAGCGCGGCGCGGGCCGCACCGGTGGCTTCGGCCGACACCTCGGCGGAGGGCCGGGTGCGGGTGCACCGGTCGCAGCGGCCGCACGGGACTGCGTCCGGGTCGTCGAGCTGACGGCGCAGGAACTCCATCCGGCAGCCCTCGGTCGCGACGTACTCCCGCATCGCCTGCTGCTCGGCCGCGCGGGCCCGGGCGACCTTCGCGTACCGCTCGGCGTCGTACCGCCACGGCTGGCCGGTGGACTCCCAGCCGCCGCGCACCCGGCGGACCGCGCCGTCCACGTCGAGCACCTTGAGCATGGTCTCCAGCCGGGTGCGGCGGAGGTCGACCGAGGTCTCCAGCGCTGCCGTGGAGAGCGGCCGGCCGGCCTCGTCCAGCGCGGCCAGGGTGCGCCGGACCTGCTCCTCGGCCGGGAAGCCGACCGAGGCGAAGTACCGCCAGATCGCCTCGTCCTCCCGGCCCGGGAGCAGCAGCACCTCGGCGCGGTCGACGCCGCGGCCGGCGCGGCCGACCTGCTGGTAGTAGGCGATCGGGGAGCTCGGCGAGCCGAGGTGGACCACGAAGCCGAGATCCGGCTTGTCGAAGCCCATGCCGAGCGCGGAGGTCGCGACCAGTGCCTTGACCCGGTTGGCCAGCAGGGCGGCCTCGGCCTCGCGGCGTTCGGCGTCCTCGGTCCGGCCCGAGTAGGAGGCGACCGGGTAGCCCCGCTCGCGCAGGAACTCGGTGACCTCCTCGGTGGCGGCGACCGTCAGGGTGTAGATGATGCCGGAGCCCGGGAGGTCGGCCAGGTGGTCGGCCAGCCAGGCCAGACGCTGCGCCGGGTCGGGCAGCGACAGCACCGAGAGGCTGAGGCTCTCCCGGTCCAGCGGGCCCCGCAGCACCAGGGCCTGTGCGTCGCCGACGCCGGTGCCGAGCTGCTCCGCGACATCGGCGGTGACTCGGGCGTTCGCGGTGGCCGTGGTCGCCAGCACCGGGACGCCGGGGGAGAGCTCGGCGAGCATGGTGCGCAGCCGGCGGTAGTCGGGGCGGAAGTCGTGACCCCAGTCGGAGATGCAGTGCGCCTCGTCCACCACCAGCAGGCCGGTGGAAGCGGCGAGCTTGGGCAGGACGTGGTCGCGGAAATCGGGGTTGTTGAGCCGTTCCGGGCTGACCAGCAGGACATCGACGCGGCCGTCGGCGACCTCCTGCTGGATCTCCTCCCACTCCTGGGGGTTGGCCGAGTTGATCGTCCGGGCGTGGATGCCCGCCCGGGCGGCCGATTCGACCTGGTTGCGCATCAGCGCCAGCAGGGGCGAGACGATCACCGTCGGGCCGGCGCCGCGCTCGCGGAGCAGTGCCGTGGCGATGAAGTAGACGGCGGACTTGCCCCAACCGGTGCGCTGGACCACCAGGGCGCGGCGGCTGTCCACCACCAGGGCCTCGATCGCCTTCCACTGGTCCTCACGCAGTGTCGCGGAGGGCCCCGCGAGGTTGCGCAGCACGGCTTCCGCCGAGGACCGGACGGCGGCGCGGTCGGTGGGGGTGGTCGGGTGGAGTTCGCGCGTCTGCATGAGGTCATGGATACCGTGCTCCGTGGACGGACCGCGAATGCCGGGCTGTGGACAACCTGTCTTTTGTCGGGTGATATGCCTCCGAATCGCGCTGTTCGCGTCGGAATTGTCCGCCATTCGGGGTAGCTGATGCTGAACCCCCCGGTTTATCCACAGGGCGGGCGAAATATCCGCAGCGCCGGCGGAATCGGGTCCAGGCTTTCCGCCATGACCGCAGACGACCGCACCACCAAGCACCCCTCGCGCCCCGGCCACCTCCCGGTCCGGCTGCGCGGCCCCGCCGACATGGCGGAGATGCTCCCCTACCTGCTGGGCTTCTTCCCCGACGACAGCATCGTCGCGGTGGGCCTGCAGGGCCCCACGCTCGACCAGGGCGGAGTGATCCGGATCGACATTCCGGAGAACCCGGAATCCTGGGAGCGCACCGCCGAAGAATCCGCCCGGCTCCTGGTCGAGCTGTCCGAACAGCGTGATCGCCGCCCCGTCCAAGTCCTGCTGTACCTGTGTCGTGATCCCGACGACGGCACGCCCGTGCCCGAGGGCAGCCAGGCCGTCCTGGCGGAGCTCCGCCCGCTGGCGGCCGCGCTCACCCGGGCGTTCCAGAACGAGCAGGTGATCGTCAAGGAGTCGCTGTGCGTCTCCGCCGGCCGTTGGTGGTCCTTCCTGTGCGCCGGAATCGACTGCTGTCCGCCGGACGGCACTCCGGTCCGCGCCGCCCACCAGCCCAGCCCACTCGTCGCCGCGGCCACCTTCGCGGGCCTCGCCCCGCGGGGCAGCCGCAAGGCGATCGTGGCCGGCCTGGCACCGGTGGGCCCGCCGCTGTGCGAGCTGCAGCGCCGCGCGTTGGAGGACGCCGGGCCGCCGTTCATCCGCGAGCTGGCCGGCCCCGACGGCCGCCACACGGCGGTCGAGCGCACCGACGAGCTGCTGGCCAGTGCGATGGCCGAGTTCCGCAACGGTGCCCGGGAGCTCGACACCAGGCGCACGGCCCGCCTCCTGATCGGCCTGCAGGACAAGCTCGGCCGCGATCGCGCCGCCGAGTACGCCGAACCGCACGAACTCGCCACCGCCCAGAAGCTGTGGCGCTACCTCGTCCAACGCTGCGTTGACCCGTTCGAGCACCTGGCGGCCCCGCCGATGACGCTGCTGGCATGGACGTCCTGGCTGGCCGGAGATCCCGCGACGGCAAGAATCGTGCTGGCCAGGGCACTGGAACTGGATCCGGGCTACACCCTGGCCCAGCTGCTCTACGAATCGCTGAACTCCGGTCTCGCCCCGGAGGCCCTGCTCCGGGTGGTCCGGAGCGAACGCACCACCCGGCTGCGCGAAGCGGGGCTCCTGCCGGGCCGCGAACTGCCGCCGCCCGGCAGTCCGACGGGAGCCGGCCGGCCCGGTGGTTCCCCGCAGGCGCCCGCCGTCCGGCCCGGGCCCCAGCCCGGCACGGAGTCCGCACAGGACTCCGGGGCAGGGCAGGGCGAGCCCGGGTCGGACCGGGAGTGCTCCGCGCCCGGAGGGGGCGGCCCGGAACCCGGCGAGGACGGCAGCCCAGGAACCGGCCGTCCGACGACCTCGCCCGACGCCGCGTCAGCCGCCGCTCACCGCCCGGGCGGTGAGCGCCGACGGAGCCCGCTCGGGGCGGCGCTGCCCCGGATCCCCAGGCCTCGCGGTAGCGCCCCACGACACCAGCAGTACACCGGAGGCTGAGATGCGTACGTTCGTCCCCCGCCCGCGCGGCGAGCGGCTAGACCTCCCCGCGCGCCATCCGCATCAGGTGCTCCAGCACCCGGCGGCCGCTCACCCGGACGCCGTCGTGCTCCCACTCGTTGGTGATCCACGTCCGCAGGCCGGCCACCGCGTCCGCGGTCTCCAGCGAATGCGCCGTGTCCACGTACATGTCGTCGTGGTACACCGCCGCGTACACCGGTACCTGGTTCGCAGCCAGGCGCTGCAGGTCGTACAGGTCGGGCCAGTCGGTGCGCTCGGCCAGCAGCTGCGCGGTCTCGCGGAGCGGCTGCAGCGACGGGTCGGTCTCGAACATCCAGGGGTAGATCATTTCGCCGGTGAGCAGCACCGGCCCGTCCCCGGTCAGCGCCGCCGCGGCGTCGAACTCGGGAAACTCCTTGCGCACCCGCTCCGCCGACCAGTCGGTGGCCCCGGCGTCGACCGAACGCTGCCCGTAGATCGACTCGTGCAGCACGGCGTACAGCGGCCCCTGGGCGAACGACAGCTGCGCCTGAGCCCCCGCCAGGAAGGTGTCGGACAGTTCCGGCCCGTCCGGTCCCTCCACCCACGCCTCTTCCAGCAGGTAGTGCAGGACGTAGGAGCCGGTGCCGCTGCCCAGCATCATGCCCAGCGCCTGGAAGGCCTGGACGGTGAGCACCCCGCCGTCCGGCAGGGGCGCGGGCCGCTCGATCAGGTGCGCCGCGATTCGCCGTACCGCCGCTACGTCCTGCGGGAACCGTGCGTAGTGTCCGGCGTTCTTGCGGGCCACCCGCGGGTATGCCGCGCGGTAGACCTCGTCCGCCGAGCGGCGGAGGCCGGCCAGGCCGCCGGTGACGAACGCCTCGCGCAGGCCCTCCGGGGCCAGCGACAGGTAGGTGAGGGTGCAGAAGCCGCCGAAGCTCTGTCCCAGCAGGCTCCACCGGCCGTCCTCGCCGAGCAGCTGGCGGCGGATCATCTCGGCGTCCCGGACGATCGAGTCGGCACGGAAGTGCGCCAGGTACTCGGCCTGCCGGCGGGCGTCGCCGCGCCGGGCCAGGGTCTGCCGGTTGGCGGGGGTGGAGCGGCCGGTGCCGCGCTGGTCCAGCAGCAGCACCCGGTGGTCGTCGAGCGCCCGATCCAGCCAACCGTCCCGGCCGAGCGGCCGGTTGGCCTTGCCGCCCGGTCCGCCCTGCAAGTACAGCAGCCACGGAAGGTCGTCGTGCTCGCGTCCGGCGGCCACCACCTCGCGGGCGTAGACCTTGATCGCCTCGCCGCCGGGAGCGCCATGGTCCAGCGGCACCCGGAAGACGTGGTCCGTGGCGACGATCCCGGGGATGCGGCTGAGGGAAGACATGCAACTCCTAGGTATGAGCTGGTCACAGGCTGGTTGCGACACCGGTCGCCGAGGTCGCCGGTGGTTTCGCCGTCGTGCTCGCACCGTATCCTGACGGCGGACAGGAGCCGCCGGGGGCCGTCCGTCACGTGCGGAGAAACCCGAACGGCGCCACGACACAGCGGGCACCCCGGGTGTCGGCCGCAGACCGCCGAAGAGCCGACGGCGCGTGGCCGCATTCGACCGGAGGTCCGCCGGGCAGGCGTGACCTGGGGCAGGTGTGCTGCGTTCAACCTGCGGAACGCCGCCACTCGAACCGGCACCGCCGGGCCGGTAGCGGCCAGGGCGACGGTGTCGGGCACCGGTCACGTGTCGCTCGACCTGGTGCGACCGGGCCACGGGCGACCTCGGCGTCCCGGCCGGCACACCACCCCGGCCGGGGCGGGGCACCGGCGATCCGGTCCCGCCCAGGTCAGAGCCGCGTGTTCCAGCGGCAGAGCAGCACAGTCCGCGATCGAGCATGCTCGCGGCCGGCCAGGCCCGCAGCCGCCGGTCGGCCGAGGGGAGGAGAGCCTGGTGACCGATTCAAGGCCGCCTCACGCAGCGTCCCACCCGCTGCCATCCACCAACCCGCCCGCACCGGGTGGCGCTCCGGCACCCGCCGGGGCATCGGCTCCCCCCGTTCCCCCAAGCCCGGCCGGCCCACCCAGCCCCGGTCAGGCCACGCCCCCGTACGGCACGCCCACCGTGCCCACGCCGTACGCCCCGGGCGCCACCCCGCCGTACGGGACGCTCACCACGCCCACCCCCTACGCGCCGGGGTCCGCTCCGGCCACCGGCGCCGCGACGCCGCCGTACGGCACCCCCACCCCGCCCTTCGGCACCCCGACCAGGTCGGGCCCGGGGGTGCCGGGCCCGGGGCGCGGCGGCGCGGGGCCGCGCCCCGACTACCCGTCAGCTCCGCTCGGAGCATCGCCCGGTGGGGCGGGCGTGCGGTCGGAGCAGGTGGCCGGTGCCGGCACGCCCGCCGCGGCCCGCCAGGCCGGCCCGGCGGTGGCGCCGCGGCCGCAGCCCTCGGCGGCGCACGACATCCTGTGCGTCAACGCCCCGGGCATGGCGGCGTCCGGCCCGGACGGACAGCTCCGGGGCCAGAGCCTGCACGGCTTCTTCCGGCACGGGGTGCGGACCTTGGCCAGGATGGAGCTGCGTCTGGGCGGCATGGAGCCGGTGCCGCTCCAGGGCACCCTGACATCCGCGGCGGCGGCGCGCTTCCTCGGCTCGGTCCGGGTGCCGGGGGACCTCGACCCGGATCCGGCGCTGACGGTCGAGCGGCTGCGACACGCCGACGGCGCGGAGACCGTGACGGTTCGGAACACCGGTGCCCGGCCGGCCCGACTGCCGTTGGAGATCGCCCTGGGCACCGACCTGGGGCAGCTCACCGACATCGCGGCCGGCCGACGCTCGGCCGACCTGCCGGGCCAGGTGCAGTCCTCCGGTCTGCGCTGGGCCGGGCAGGGCCGCGCGGCCACCGTCAGCGCCCGCCCGTCGCCGCACGCGGTGCTGGCCGGTGCGGGCGTGCTCCGGTGGGACTTGGAGGTCCAGCCCGGAGCCCGCTGGTCCGTGGACCTGCAGGTGGAGCTGGAGGCTCCGTCGACCGGCCGTCCACCGACCGGGCGCGGGCCGGGTGTGCCGCTGCCGTGGTCCGAACCAGAGGTCCGGGCCGACGACCGCCGCGCCGAACGCCTGGTCGGCCGCGCTCTGGACACACTGAGCGGGCTGCTGCTGGCGGACGCGGACCGCCCGACCGACCTCTACACGGCCTCGGGCGCACCGTGGCGTTTCGGGCTCACCGCCGCGGATGCACTCTGGGCGGCCCGGATGACGCTGCCGCTCGGCACCCGACTCGCCGCCGGAACGCTCCGCGCGACGGCCCGCCGCCAACACCTCGCGCCCCAGCAACCCGTAGGCGCTGCACGGCCGGCGGAGGCCGGCACGGCTGTTGACGGCACGTCAGGCCCGTCGGTGGCCGGCCCGTCCCGGACCGGGAGCCCCGCGGGGTCCGGTGGCGCTTCCGCGGCGCAGCCCGCCGCCGCGCAGGGCAGCGGTTCGCCCGCCCCGGGCGCGGAGAGCGGCGCGGCGGCGCAGGCGTTGGACGGCGTGATCCCCGGGCCGCTGCGGCACGGCGGCCCCGAGCTGCCGGCGAGCTGCACGGCCACGGAGGCGACCCTGCTGTTCGTCACCGTGCTGGCGGAGGCCTGGCGTTGGGGCATGCCCCGGGCCGAGGTCGCCGAGTTGCTGCCGGCGGTGGAACGCGCCCTCGGTGCGCTGCGCGCTGCGGTGGCGGAGGGGCCGGACGGGCCGGTCGGCTTCGTCACCGACCTCGGCCGTCCGGCGGAGGAGCGGGCTGCCCGGCCGGGCCCGGCCAGGTGCGAAGTCCAGGCGCAGGCGCACCGCGCGGCGCTTCAGGGAGCGGATCTGCTGGATGCGTTCGACCGGCCCGGAGCGGCAGAGTGGCGGGCCTGGGCAGCGGAGTTGAGGGAACGGTTCCGCGAACAGTTCTGGATCGACGACCTGTCAGGAGGCCGCCCGGCGGCCGCCCTGCTGGCGTCGGACCGGCCGGTGCCGGCCCTCGCCTCCACCCTGGTCCACCTCTTCGACGTCGGCCTGGCCGGCGAGGGCGAACTGCACGAGGGCCTGCTCGACCGGGAGCAGGCCAGACTGCTCGCGCAGCGCCTGGTGACGCCGGAACTCGACTGCGGGTGGGGCCTGCGGACGCTGAGCGCGAAGTCTCCGCGGTTCAACCCGCTCGGCCACCGCAGCGGCGTGGTGCGGGTGCAGGAGACCGCGCTCGCGGTGAGCGGGCTGGTGGACGCGGGCTTCGAGCGGGAGGCCGAGATCCTGCTGGAAGGCCTGCTGGAGGCGTCCGCGCACTTCGACTACCGGCTGCCGGAGATGTACGCCGGCGAGCAGAAGGTCACCGACTGCCCACCGGTGCCGCACCCGGCGGCCTGCCGTCCGGCCGCCATGTCGGCCGCCGCGGCCGTCCACCTGGTGCTCTCACTGGCCGGCGTCCGGCCCGACGTTCCGTCCGGCCGGGTCGCCACCTGCCCGGCGAGCACCGCACCCCTGGGCGCGCTGGAACTGACCGGTCTGCGGGTGGCCGGCGAGCCGTTCTCGGTCCGGGTCAGCCGGATCGGTGTCGCCGTGGTGGAGGAGGCGCCGTCGTTCCTGCAACTGGCCGCCAGCTGACTGCCGGCCCACCGCCGCAGGCCCGTCTGCCTGCGGGCGGGGCCGGTCGACCGGAGGCCGGGCGGTCGGCTGCGGGCGCTCCGGAAGGCGGGAACGGGCCGGGGAGGAGACGGGACAGGCATCGGGAGTCGAGTCGTGGTCTGTGATTATCGTCAGAGAGACGACTAAGATCGGCGACATGTCGCGTTATGACCCGTCGGCCTTCCCCCCGTTCGCAGTCACGGTTGACCTGGTGGTGCTGACGGTGCGCGACCATGAGCTGTGCGCCCTGCTGGTGAAGCGCGGCGAGGCGCCGTTCCAGGGCTACTGGGCGCTGCCCGGCGGGTTCGTGCGGCCGGACGAGGGTCTGGCCGAGGCGGCGTCCCGGGAGTTGGCGGAGGAGACCGGGCTGCGGGCGCAGTCCGCGCCGGGCCAGGCTCTGACGGGGCAGAACCCGTTCGGCGCGCACCTGGAGCAGCTGGCCACCTACGGGCACCCGCAGCGCGACCCGCGGATGCGGGTGGTGAGCGTCGCGTACCTGGTGCTCGCCCCGGACCTGCCCTCGCCCCGTGCGGGCGGCGACGCCAGCAGTGCCCGGTGGGCACCGGTCAGCGAACTGTTCGGCGTGGATCGGAACGACGGCGAGCTGCTGGCGTTCGACCACGGGCAGATCCTCGCGGACGGCGTGGAGCGGGCCAGGTCGAAGATCGAGTACTCCTCGCTGGCGACGGCCTTCTGCCCGCCGGAGTTCACCGTCGGCGAGCTGCGCCGGGTGTACGAGGCTGTCTGGGGCGTGGTGTTGGACCCCCGGAACTTCCACCGCAAGGTCACCGGCACCCCGGGCTTCCTGCTGCCCTCCGGCGGCACGACGACCCGTCAGGGCGGCCGCCCCGCCCAGCTGTTCACCGCCGGCGGGGCCACGGTGCTCAACCCGCCGATGCTGCGCCCCGAGTCCTGACGGCCGACCCCGGCGGGGCCGTGCCGGCCGTCGTCGAGGACGGGCTGTCCGCAGGGCGAGGTGCGCCGATTCCGGTGCGGCGGAGGAATGGTGACGGCTCGTGAGAAACGCGTCAGTGTCGTGCGGCCGCAGTCCCCTGTTCGGGTGAGGTAGGCGCTAACACCGTCCACGATCCATCCGGAATGCCTGGTTTCATCGCTTCCGCGTCCTACTGTGCAGGCTCAGGCCTGGTGGACGAACCCCGGTCTGTCGGTGGGCGAGGGAGCGGGCGAGGGAGCGGGCGGCGATGATCCAGATCACCGGACTGACCAAGACGTACCGAAGGGGCCACCCCCCGGCGGTGCTGGACCTGACCTTCGACGCCCGCCCGGGGATGGTCACCGTGCTGCTGGGTGACGAGGGCGCGGGCAAGTCCACCGCGTTCCGGCTGATGGTCGAGCTCGAACGCGGCCACGGCATCACCCTGTTCGGCGGCCGCACCTACCGGCGGATCCGGCGTCCGGAGCGGGAGATCGGCGTGCTGCTCCCGTCCGGCAGGCCGGAGGCCGGGCACCCGGGTCAGCGGGCCCGGGCGCACCTGCGAATGCTGGCCGGGGCGGTCGGCGTCCCGGCGCGTCGGGCCGACGACCTGTTGGAACAGGTCCGCCTCGCCCCCGTCGCCGACCACCGGATCGGCACCTTCTCGCCCGGCATGCACCGGCGGCTCGCCCTGGCCGCAGCCCTGCTCGGCGCCCCCACGACGCTGCTGCTGGACGCTCCGGCCGAGGGGCTGTCCCCGCGCAGCGAGGAGTGGTTGCACGGTTACCTGCGGTCCTTCGCGCTGACCGGCGGCACCGTGCTGATGTCCACCCGCAGCCCGGAGGAGGCCGCGGCGCTGGCCGACCGGGTGGTCACCCTGGACACCGGCCGGCTGGCCGCCGACCAGCCCGTGGTGGAGTTCCGCCGCACCCGGCTGCACCCCGAAGTCCTGGTCCGCGGCCCGCAGATGGCCCGCCTCGCGGACCTGCTGGTCGCCCAGGGCGCGCAGGTTCGGCGGGAGGGCAACGTCGGCCTCGCGGTGAGCGGGGTCGGTCGCACCGAGATCGGTGAACTCGCCTACCGCCACGGCGTCCTGCTGCACGAGCTGGCCGACCGGGTGGTGCAGCGTCCGATCCCGTTCCCGCCCGCCCTGCCCAGCGGCTCGCGCCGCTCCGGCGAGGTCGTGATCCGGACGGGTCGACGGAAGCCGGGCGGGCAACCGCAGATCGCCCCCGCCCCCGCCCCCGGACCTGTTCCGGCCCTCGGCCCGGCACCGGCACCGGCACCGGTCCCGGCCCCCGCCTCCGGCGACTCCGTCGCTCCGAGGCCCGCCACCGTCGGCCACCCGTCGGCCGCCCCGGACGTCGAGCGCGGCACCCCCGAGCACCCGGCCTCCGAGCGCGAGCACCCGGTCTCCGAGCGTCGCCCCCTCGGCCACCGCGGCCTCCAGGCCGGCCGCTGGGCCGCAGCCGCCCTCGCGCCCGACCCGGTGGCACCGCCCGCCCCCACCGCGGTGCCCGCCCCGCCGGCCCCGGCCGAGGCAGCCGCCGTCGAGCTCACCCGCCGGATGCCCCGCGGCGCCTCCGCGAGCCGCACGGTGGCACCGCCCGAGCGGTCGGCCGCAGACACCCCCATGCACTCCGCCGCTCCGGACCCCGAGACCGCACCCGAGGTCGCGTCCGAGCCTGCACCTGCACCCGCACCCGCACCCGCGCCTGAGCCCGAGTTCGCGTTCGAGCGCACCGTGCCCGCACCCTCCGTGCCCGCCCCCGCCTCGCCCGCCTCGCCCGCCTCGCCTGCCGCGGCGCCCGTCGGTCCGACGCCGATCGTGCTGGACGCCGAGCAGCTGGCTGCCAATCCGACCGATGCGGAACTGCTGACTCCCGCCCGGATCACGGGAGTTGGTCACACTCGGGCCCCGGGTCGGGCTCCCGGGCAGGCGTCCGGACCGGTTCCCGGACAGCCCCCCGTGCGGCCCCCGGGGCAGGCGCAGGTGTCGGAACCCGGGTCGGAACCCGTGCCGGAGCAGGGCCGGGCGCAGGTGCGGCTCCGTCCGGTCCACGCCACCGAGTTGCGTTCGGCGGGGCAGGCCCGGCCGGTCGGACCGGCGGCGGGGCGGGCGCACGTGGTGGCGGGGGAGAGCGGGGCGAGCGCGGTGCGCAGGCGCGCCGTCGGCGACGAGAACGGGAGTGAGTGAGACCGTGCGGTTGGTGGCTTGTGAGGTGCGTCGGCTGCGTGGGGTGCGCTCCACGTGGGTGGTGGTCGCGGCGGCGCTGGTGCTGAACGCGGCGCTGGCGGCGGTGGCGGTCCAACGCTTCCCGGCAGGGGAGTTGGCGGTGTCGGGAGCGGTCCGCGCGATGGCCGGCGTGGTCCCGTGGCTGCCGCTCCCGCTGACCGCGCTGGCCGCGGCGGTGCTCGGCGCACTCGCGTACAGCCACGAGATGCGCTGGCCCGGCCTGGCCGCGTCCCGGGTGGGCCTGGGTCGTCGGCTCGGCGCGCTGGTGGCGAAGCTGCTGGTGGTCGGGGCGGCGGCGGTCCTGCTGGCGGCGTTGACGCTTGCGGTGAACACCCTGGTGGTCCGGTTCGGGCTGCCGGGCGCGGTGGACGCCTCGGCGGTGTTCGCGCGGCCGCACCCCGCGGATCTGGCAGCGCTCCCGGGCCTGGTCCCGGCCCCGGCGGCGGGCCCGTTCGCGGTGGGCGGGATCGGCCGTCCGCTCCCGGCGTTCCTGGCGCTGGCGGTGGCCGGCGGCTGGGCCGGTCTGCTGCTGGCGGCGTTGGTGCGCAGCGCCGTCGTGGGAGTGCTGCTCGCCTGCGCGACGCCCGCCCTGTTGGAGCCCACGGCCGGTCTGCTGCTGCACCACTTCGGCCGGAACTGGCCGGTCTGGGTACGGGAGTTGCTGCCCTTCCAGTACGGCCTGAACCTGGTCCGCGAGGCGGCCGACCGGACGGCGGCGGCGCTGGACGGGGTGGTCCTCGCCGCCATGCTGGCCCCGGCCGCCCTGCTGGTGCTGGCCGTGCTGGTGGCCCAGCTCCGCCGCCGCGCGCTGTAGTCGCCCCGCGGCCCGCACGGCCCCGCCCGCAACGAGCCGTCGCACCCGGAAGGCCCTCCCGGAAGGCCCCCGGAAGGCGATCGCGGAAGGCGTTCCCGGGAGGGCGACCCGACGCACCGCCGAATTCGGCAATCGGTGCTGACGCTGCGACAGCTCCGTCAACCGCCGTGGCGGCGCCGCGAAGCGTCGTCCGGAGCCGCCGCCGAATTCGTGCCGGGGCGCGACCGGGACGAAGTCGGGGCGAAGGCGAGATGTCGTCAGGAGGTGGCCGGGATGACCGATATGCGCATTTCTGGCTGATAAGAAGTCAATTATCCAGACACTGCCGATCACCCTTTCGTGTGCTTTTCAGGAGAATGCTCAAGACGGCCCCGCCGATCGCCGACAAAGGATGGCGTGAGTACCCTTGCGCACCCCACCGTGACCGCCGCTCGCCAGGCCGAGTCGATCTCCGCCTCCGAGCTGGACCGTTTCCCGTACGCCGACCGTCCGATGCCACCCGCCCCCCGCTGGGAGGGGGCGGAGAGCGAACTCGCCCGGGCCGGTCGGAAGACCACCAGCAGCCGCGGCCGCGGCCTGCACGGCCAGCTGGTCCAGCAGCTCGGCCAGATGATCGTCTCCGGCGACCTGGGCGCCGATCGCCCGCTGGTGCCGGAGGAGATCGGCCAGCGCTTCGAGGTCTCCCGCACCGTGGTGCGCGAGTCGCTCCGGGTGCTGGAGGCCAAGGGCCTGGTCTCGGCCCGGCCGAACGTCGGCACCCGGGTCCGCCCGGTCAGCGACTGGAACCTGCTGGACCCGGACATCATCGAGTGGCGCGCCTTCGGCCCGCAGCGCGACGAGCAGCGCCGCGAGCTGTTCGAGCTGCGCTGGGCGATCGAGCCGCTGGCCGCCCGGCTGGCCGCCGGCCACGGCCGGGAGGACGTCCAGCACCGGCTGGTCGAGCTGACCGAGATCATGGGCCAGGCCGGCAGCCAGGGCGACCTGGTGAGCTACGCCCGCGCCGACGCCGAGCTGCACGGTCTGGTGCTGCAGATGGCCGGGAACCGGATGCTGGAGCACCTGTCCGGGATCGTGGCCGGCGCGCTCCAGGTGTCCGGCGGCGCCGGCACCACCTGTGAGCGTCCGTCCGAGTCGGCGGTCGGCCTGCACACCCGGCTGGTCGACTCGCTCGGCACCGGGGACGGCACCGCCGCCGAGGCCGCCGTCCGCGCGCTGCTCACCGTCCACCCGGACGTCGAGCACGCCGTCCCGGCCCCGCGGGAGCACTGAGCGGTCCAGCCCCGCCCGTTCCGAACGGATGGCCCTTCAGCTGCTCCACCCGCAGCCGGGGGGCCATCGGCGTGTCGCGTGCCACACAGTTGTCCGCGCCACACTGCCGGAGGCCCGCGCAGTCCCCGTGCGAACGGCTTCGGAGGCCCCGGCGGGCCGGTCGTCGATAGGCCGCCCGGGGCAGCCGGTACCGGCCGCCGGGTGGTGTGACGGGCGCCACGACGGGCATGCGTAACACTTGAGTGGCGGCAGCGATGTGTACGGAGCGGAAGCAGCTCCGGAATACCACCACAGACCAGATGGCTGTGTTGGTGCGCGGCGCTGCTGCCGTCCTGCAGACCCCGGTCACCGTCCACCCACCCGAGTTGCTCGGGCGGTCGGTGCGGGATCGTCCACTCATCGTCCGAGAGGTTGTTCGTGTCGGCCAGCACATCCCGTTCGCTTCCCCCCGAGATCGCCGAGTCCGCGGCACTGCTGGCGCTCATCGAGCGGGGCAAGGCCCAGGGGCAGATCGCCGGTGACGACGTGCGCCACGCGTTCGAGGCGGACCAGATCCCGGTCACCAAGTGGAAGAACGTCATGCGCAGCCTCAACCAGGTGCTGATTGAGGAGGGGGTGGAGCTGATGGTCAGCGCGGCCGAGCCGGCCGGCGCCAAGCGCAAGAGCGTCGCGGCCAAGAGCGCCACCAAGCGCACCGCGACCAAGGCGGTCACCACCCGTACGCCGGTCGCCCAGACCAAGCCCCCGGTGCGGATCGCCCCCGGCGCGTCCACCCCGGCCCCGTCGGTGGCCGTGGCTGCCGCCGTGACGACCGGTGAGGTCACCGTCGTCGAGACCATCGGTCTCGGCGAGGCCCGCCCGGTCGCCAAGAAGGCTGCCCCGGCGAAGAAGGCGGTGGCCAAGAAGGCCGCCGCTCCCGCGAAGAAGACCGCCGCCAAGAAGACCGCCGCGGCCGGCAAGGCCGGCGCCAAGGGCGACGAGGACATCGTCGGCGAGGACGAACTCCTCGAGGACGTGGCCCTGCCCGGCGACGGCAAGGAAGAGGGTCCCGAGGAGGAGTCGGACCAGGGCTTCGTGCTCTCCGACGACGACGAGGACGACGCCCCGGCGCAGCAGGTCGCGGTGGCCGGCGCCACCGCCGACCCGGTCAAGGACTACCTGAAGCAGATCGGCAAGGTCCCGCTGCTCAACGCCGAGCAGGAGGTCGAGCTCGCCAAGCGGATCGAGGCCGGCCTGTTCGCCGAGGACAAGCTGAGCCAGGCCGACAAGCTCGCTCCGAAGCTCAAGCGCGAGCTGGAGATCATCGCCGAGGACGGGCGCCGCGCCAAGAACCACCTGCTGGAGGCCAACCTCCGCCTGGTGGTCTCGCTGGCCAAGCGCTACACCGGCCGCGGCATGCTGTTCCTGGACCTGATCCAGGAGGGCAACCTCGGTCTGATCCGTGCGGTCGAGAAGTTCGACTACACCAAGGGCTACAAGTTCTCCACCTACGCGACCTGGTGGATCCGGCAGGCGATCACCCGCGCCATGGCGGACCAGGCCCGCACCATCCGTATCCCGGTGCACATGGTCGAGGTCATCAACAAGCTCGCCCGCGTGCAGCGCCAGATGCTCCAGGACCTGGGCCGCGAGCCCACCCCGGAGGAGCTGGCCAAGGAACTCGACATGACCCCGGAGAAGGTCATCGAGGTCCAGAAGTACGGCCGCGAGCCGATCTCGCTGCACACCCCGCTCGGCGAGGACGGCGACAGCGAGTTCGGTGACCTGATCGAGGACTCCGAGGCGGTCGTCCCGGCCGACGCGGTCTCCTTCACCCTGCTCCAGGAGCAGCTGCACTCGGTGCTGGACACCCTGTCCGAGCGCGAGGCGGGCGTGGTCTCGATGCGCTTCGGTCTGACCGACGGTCAGCCGAAGACGCTGGACGAGATCGGCAAGGTCTACGGCGTGACGCGTGAGCGCATCCGTCAGATCGAGTCGAAGACCATGTCGAAGCTGCGCCACCCGTCGCGTTCCCAGGTGCTGCGCGACTACCTGGACTGACATCTCGTCAGCCCGAGTCACCTGGACGGGCCCCTCCGCCACCGGCGGAGGGGCCCGTTCGCATGTCCGGGTGTCGCCCGATGGAGTGGCGGGCGCGCGGACCGGCGGTACGGTGGGTGATCGGATGACTACGCTGGGCAGGTTGTCGCAAGCGCCCCCGTCCGCACGCCGAACCACCTGGAGAAACGGTGCCCATCCTGGACCTGCCCGCGCCTCGGCTCCGCCGCCGGGCGGTCGCGCTCGTCGCCGTGGCCGCCCTGCCCGTTCCGCTGATCGCGTTGGGTGCGGCCGCCCCGGCCGGCGCGGAGCGGCGGATCGTCGGCGGGACGAGCGCCAGCACCGGCGACCACCCGTGGATGGTGGCGCTGTCCAGCCGTCCGCAGTTCGGCTCGTCCCGGTCGGGTCAGTTCTGCGGCGGGGCGCTGGTCACTCCGACGAAGGTGGTGACGGCCGCGCACTGCTTCTACGACGAGAGCACCGGCCGGCCGACCCAGCGGCCCGCGCTGCGGGTGATCGTCGGCCGGGACGACCTGCGGGGCAGCGCGGGGCGGGAGGTGACGGTCAGCGACGTGTGGATCGAGCCGAGCTACAGCTTCGCCGCGAACAGCCGGGACGTGGCGGTGCTCACGCTGTCCGAGCCGCAGAGCGACCGGCGGGTGCTGGAGATGGTGGGCCCGGGCGAGACCGGGCCGTACGCGGTGGGCACCGCGGCGACGGTGTTCGGCTGGGGGGACACCCGGGGCACCGGCAACTACTCGAACACGCTGCGGCAGGTGACGGTGCCGATCATCTCGGACGCCACCTGCGGCCGCGCCTACCCGGGCGGGCCGGACAGCGCGTACGACCCGCGCAGCATGGTGTGCGCGGGCGAGGAGCGCGGCGGCAAGGACGCCTGCCAGGGCGACAGCGGCGGCCCGCTGGTGGTGGGCGGCCGGCTGGCCGGCCTGGTGTCCTGGGGGGCCGGCTGTGCGGAGGCCGCACACCCGGGGGTGTACACCAGGATCTCGGCGGTGGCGGAGTCCGTGCAGAACGCGCTGTGACATGCCCGACACCACCTGCCGCGGCGGCCGGGAAAACGCCACGGCCGGGCGGCCCGCCCCGAAGGGTGGGCCGCCCGGCCGCTCAGGCAGCTCGGGTTTCGAGCGGCAGCGTCAGCGCTCGCCCTCGGCAGCCGTTGCCGCGGTGCCGGAGAGGCGGTTGCTCTCGTCGTGTATCTCCACGGCGATCTTCTTGAGCTCGGGCTCGAACTTACGCCCGTGGTGGGCGCAGAACAGCAGCTCTCCACCGCTGGAAAGGACGACGCGCAGGTAGGCCTGAGCGCCGCAACGGTCGCAGCGGTCTGCCGCGGTGAGCGGGCTCGCAGGGGTCAGAACAGTAGTCACGTCGCCTCTTCTCTAGCTCGACGAGCTGTGTACCAGGATCAACATCCAACCAGGTCGAATTCGTTCCCGCTCGTGGCTTTTCTCTTTGAGGATTCTGCTGTCTCGTTGATGAGGACGTGCCCCGGGCACCGGTGGTTCATGCGTACCGATTCCGATGGTCCGCCAATCACCTCGAACGCCCGATCGGGCCGGGGTGCGAGGTCCGCGTAGCATAATCCTCCGCTGGGTTGGAGCATAAGCCCCGTCCCGGACCCCGTTTGACCGCATCACAGCAGCTCCGCCGCCCTCTCCGGCCGCCCAGGTCCACCAGGACCCGTGGTGTCGGCAGGAGATGGCAGGGTGGGGGCCGCGTCCGCGGTGGGAGTCGTGTTCGCGCAGCGCGTACAAGGCGCGCGGGCCTCGGCGGCCGAAGTCTCAGTTGCTGAGAGCATGCGGGGTGTCCGTCAACATCGTGGAGGAGTGCAGAGCGTGAGTGGAGAAAAGACCGTCCCGTCCTCTCTGGTGACCGGTGAGGGCGGGTCCGACTACACCGCGCGGCATCTGCTCGTCCTCGAGGGGCTGGAGGCGGTCCGCAAGCGGCCGGGCATGTACATCGGGTCGACCGACAGTCGCGGTCTGATGCACTGCCTGTGGGAGATCATCGACAACTCGGTGGACGAGGCCCTCGGCGGGTTCTGCGACCGGATCGACGTGCTGCTGCACCAGGACGGTTCGGTCGAGGTGCGGGACAACGGCCGCGGCATCCCGGTGGACGTGGAGCCCAAGACCGGGCTGTCCGGCGTCGAGGTGGTGATGACCAAGCTGCACGCGGGCGGCAAGTTCGGCGGCGGCTCGTACGCGGCCTCCGGCGGTCTGCACGGCGTCGGCGCCTCGGTGGTGAACGCGCTGTCCGCCCGGCTGGACGTCGAGGTGGACCGCTCCGGCACCACGCACGCGATCAGCTTCCGGCGCGGCACCCCCGGCGCGTTCGCCGAGGACGGCCCGGACGGGAAGTTCACGGCCGGCAGCGGGCTGACCAAGAAGGGCCGGTTCGCCAAGACCCGGACCGGCACCCGGATCCGCTACTGGGCGGACCGGCAGATCTTCCTCAAGGACGCCAAGCTCTCGCTGGAGTCGCTGCACGCCCGGGCCCGGCAGACCGCCTTCCTGGTGCCCGGCCTGACCATCGTGGTCCGTGACGAGCGGCTGACCGAGAGCGAGCAGGTCCAGGAGGAGACCTTCCGCTTCGACGGCGGCATCAGCGAGTTCTGCGAGTTCCTCGCCCCCGACCGCCCGGTCTCCGACGTGCTGCGGCTGCGCGGCGAGGGCACCTTCAAGGAGACCGTCCCGGTGCTCGACGAGCTCGGGCACATGACCCCCACCGAGGTCACCCGGGAACTCGGGGTGGACATCGCGCTGCGCTGGGGCGCCGGTTACGACAGCACGCTGCGCTCGTTCGTCAACATCATCGCCACCCCCAAGGGCGGCACCCACGTCAACGGCTTCGAGCGGCAGCTCGCCAAGACCGTCAACGAGGTGCTGCGCTCCAGCAAGCTGCTGCGGGTCGCCGAGGACGACATCACCAAGGACGACGCCCTGGAGGGCCTGACCGCGGTGGTCACCGTCCGGCTGGCCGAGCCGCAGTTCGAGGGGCAGACCAAGGAGGTGCTGGGCACCTCGGCGGCCAACCGGATCGTGGCCGCGGTGGTGGCCAAGGAGTTGAAGAACTTCCTCACCTCCGCGAAGAAGGACGAGAAGCTCCAGGCCCGGGCGGTGCTGGAGAAGGTCGTGGCCGCCGCCCGCACCCGGGTCGCCGCCCGGCAGCACAAGGAGGCGCAGCGCCGGAAGACCGCGCTGGAGACCTCCTCGCTGCCCGCCAAGCTGGCCGACTGCCGCAGCGACGACGTGGACCGCAGCGAACTGTTCATCGTGGAGGGCGACTCGGCGCTGGGCACCGCGAAGCTGGCCCGCAACTCCGAGTTCCAGGCGCTGCTGCCGATCCGCGGCAAGATCCTGAACGTCCAGAAGGCCTCGGTGAGCGACATGCTCAAGAACGCCGAGTGCGCGGCGATCATCCAGGTCATAGGAGCAGGCTCCGGCCGCACCTTCGACATCGACCAGGCCCGCTACGGCAAGGTCATCTTCATGGCCGACGCCGATGTCGACGGCTCGCACATCCGCACCCTGCTGCTGACGCTGTTCCACCGCTACATGCGGCCGATGGTCGAGCAGGGCCGGGTGTTCGCGGCCGTGCCGCCGCTGCACCGGATCGAGCTGACCAACCCCAAGCGCGGCCAGGAGAAGTACCACTACACCTACTCGGACGCCGAACTGCGGCGCACCCTGCTGGAGTTCCAGGGCAAGGGGCTGCGCTGGAAGGACCCGATCCAGCGCTACAAGGGCCTCGGCGAGATGGACGCCGACCAGCTGGCGGAGACCACCGTGGACCCGCGGCACCGGATCCTGCGCCGGATCAACCTGGGCGACCTGGAGTCCGCGGAGAAGACCTTCGACCTGCTGATGGGCAACGACGTCGCGCCGCGGCGGGAGTTCATCGTGGACTCGGCGGCCACCCTGGACCGCTCCCGGATCGACGCCTGAGCGAGCCGTTCGGAAGGGCTCTCCACCCACGGGTGGAGAGCCCTTCCAACTGCGGGTTCCACCCTCGCTCCGAGGAGTCGGCGGCGCGATCTCCGTAGCGTTCGGGGTGTCGAAAGAACCCCGTCCAGGAGGCACCCGAAATGACCGCCCTGTCCAACGTCCTGATCGCCGCCGTCGTGATCGTCCTGGTGGTGGGCCGGCAGCTGCGGGCCCGCCGACTGACCACCGAGCGCCGGTTCTGGCTGCTGCCGCTGATCCTCGCCGCGGTGGCGCTGCGCGACCCGGTGCTGATCGACCCGGCGCACAAGGGCACCGCCACCCTGATCCTGCTCGGCTCGATGCTCACCACCGTCGGCATGGGCTGCGCCTGGGGCTGGACGGTGCGGATCTGGCGCGAGGCGGACGGCTCGGTGTGGAGCAAGGGCACCGCCGCCACCGTGTTCGCCTGGGTCGGCGCGATCCTGATCCGGGTCGGCTGGTACGGCGTGGGCGCGGCGATGCACGTCCACCAGTCCACCGGTGTGCTGATGCTGTCGCTCGGCCTGCTGCTGCTGGTCCGCTCGGTGGCCGTGCAGTGGCGGGCCCACCAGCTGGGCGACAAGCACACCCTGGCCGCCTGACGACCCGTCGGAGAGCTGCCGCCGACCCCCACCGGGTGCCGGCGGCACCGGCATTGAGAGAGGATCGTCCGGTGAGCACCCTGGAGCGCTGGACCCGCTGGCCGGCCGGAGACGTCCCGATCCGGGAGCAGCACTCGCGGGCCCGGGTGGTGCTGTCGTTCGTCGGCCGGATCGGCCTGCTGTCGACGGTGGTCTTCGGCACCTTCGCCGAACAGCACTACGAGGGCTGGCGGCTGCTGCCCCCGGTCCTCTGGATCGCCGCCTCCGCGGGGCTGTTCACCGGCTGGTTCTTCGCCTGCCGGGCCAGGCAGCTGTGGCCGGCGCTGGCCTGCGCCACCGGGCTGCTGCTGGTGGCCGGGCTGGCCGAGGAGGGCGGCGCGCGGACCCTCGCCTCGATGGTCTGGTACGGCCTCGCGGTGCTCGCGGTGATCCGCCTGCCGCTGGCCGCCGGGCTGCTCACCGCCGCGGCCGCGCTGGCCAGTTACGGTCTGAGCTCGGGCGAGTCGCTGCTGGTGATGCTGGCCGTCGCGAGCGGCCTCGGGCTGCTCGGCTACCTGCTGCGGCTGGACAGCCAGGCCCGTTCCGCGCAGCGCGCGCTGATGGCCCAGGAGCGGGCCGCGCAGGCGGCGCGGGCGGAGTCCGCGGCGCTCGCCGAACGGGCCAGGATCGCCCGGGAGATCCACGACGTGCTGGCGCACAGCCTGTCCGCGCAGCTGGTGCACCTGGAGGCGGCCCGGCTGATGCTGGACGCCGGCGCCGGGCGGGCCGAGATCCGCGAACGGGTGGTCGCCGCCCGGCGGATGGCCCAGGACGGGCTGGCCGAGACCCGGCAGGCGCTGTCCGCGCTGCGCGGCGAGTTCGCCCCCGTCGCCGAGTTCGTGGCCGAGCTGGCCGCCCAGTCCGGGGCCGAGCTGACGGTGGACGGGGTGCCCCGGCCGGTGCCCGCGGAGGCCGGGCTGGCGGTGCGCCGCACCGCGCAGGAGGCGTTGACCAACGTCCGCAAGCACGCGCCGGGCGGCCGGGTCGCGGTCCGGCTCGACTACCTGGACGGCACGGTGGAGCTGACGGTGTGCAACACCGACGCCCCGCGCGGGGCGGACCCGATGCTGGGGGAGAGCGGGAGCGGGTACGGTCTGCTCGGGATGCGCGAACGCGCGGAGTTGCTCGGCGGCGAACTGCTGGCGGGCCCCGAGGAGGGAGGGTGGCGCGTGCTGCTGCGGGTGCCGGCGTGACGGGTTCGGAGATGACGGGCGGGCCGATCCGGGTGGTGGTCGCCGACGACCAGACCGTGGTCCGCGAGGGCATCGTGATGCTGCTCGGCCTGCTGCCGGGCATCACGGTGGTCGGTTCGGCGGCGGACGGCGAGGAGGCCCTGCGGCTGGTCGCCGAACACGCCCCCGACGTGGTGCTGATGGATCTACGGATGCCGCGCTGCGACGGGGTGGAGGCGACCCGCCGGGTCCGTGCCGAGCACCCGGGCACCGAGGTGGTGGTGCTCACCACGTACGCGGACGACGACTCGCTGTTCTCGGCGTTGCAGGCCGGGGCGCGCGGCTTCCTGACCAAGGACGCGGGCGCGGAGGAGATCGCGCGGGCGGTGGCGGACGTCCGCTCGGGCGCGGCGGGGCTCTCGCCGCAGGTCCAACTGCGGCTGCTGGAGCGGCTGTCGGGCGGCCCGGCGGGCTCCGCGCCGCCGAAGCCCGGCGCGGAGCCCGGGCCTGCGCCCGAGGCCGTCGCGCCGCCCGCCGCGCCGCCGGCGAGGGCGGAGGCCGGGCGGCCGGGCCGGGCGGCGCTGCCGGACGGGCTGACCCAGCGGGAGGCCGAGGTGCTGGCGCTGATCGCGTCCGGGCTGTCCAACGCGGAGATCGCCGAGCGGCTGTTCGTCAGCCCCGCGACGGTGAAAACCCATATCAACAACCTGTTCGCCAAGACGGCGGTCCGGGACCGTGCGCAAGCCGTCGCATACGCCTTCAAGCATGGAATTTCGGAAGGTTGGTAGGCGTACAGCCCTTTTGTTGTCTGGATAGAACGTTTCTCCACGGGTTTCGTTGTGTGGTTTGTGACACTCCATCATGGTTCGGTCGGAGTGACCGAAATGATGAGGTGTCGGCAAAGTGGCGCAGCAGGAGAGAGTCGACTGGTGGGTCGGGGCGCCCCCCCAGCCCCGGGTGGTGGCGCCGCGGCGCAGCGCGGAGGCGGACGCGGCGCCGCCGGAGGACCGGTTCGGGGGCGCGGTGTACCGGCGCGTTCAGGACAGCGAGGCCTTCCAGGAGATCCGGCGGGGGTACCGCTCGTTCGTGTTCCCGGCCTGCGCCGGGTTCCTGGCCTGGTACCTGCTGTTCGTGACGGCCGAGGCGTTCATGCCCGACCTGCTGGGCCGCCGGATCGCCGGGCCGCTGAACGTGGCCTGGGCACTCGGTCTCGGCCAGTTCGCCTCGACCTTCCTGCTCACCTGGCTCTACGCCCGTAATGCCCGCACCAAGCGCGATCGAGCCGCCCTCGAACTGCGCTGGGACACCCAGGACCAGCTGCGATGACTGCTCACCACCCCAATCACGGCCTTGCCGTCGCCCTGTTCGCCGTCGTCGTCGCGGTGACGCTGACCATCACGGTCTGGGTGGGTCGCCGCGGCCACGCTGCCGAGGACTTCTTCGCCGGAGGCCGGGACTTCTCCCCGCTGCAGAACGGCTTCGCGCTGTCCGGCGACTACCTGTCGGCCGCCTCCTTCCTCGGCGTGACCGGCCTGATCGCGCTGTACGGCTACGACGGCGTGCTCTACAGCATCGGCTTCCTGGTCGCCTGGCTGGTCGTGCTGATGCTGGTGTCCGAACTGGTCCGCAACGCGGGCCGGTACACGCTTGCCGACGTGCTGGCGCTGCGGATGCGCCAGCGGCCGGTGCGGGCCGCGGCCGGTCTGTCGTCCATGGTCGTCACGCTGATGTACCTGATCGCGCAGATGGTCGGCGCGGGCAGCCTGGTCGCCCTGCTGCTGGGCACCAACAGCGGGGCCGCCAAGGCGTGGACCATCATCGCGGTCGGCGCCCTGATGATCGTCTACGTGACGGTCGGCGGGATGCGCGCCACCACCTGGATCCAGATCGTCAAGGCGTTCCTGCTGGTGGGCGGCTCGGTGCTGCTCACGGTGCTGGTGGTGGCCCGCTTCCACGGAGACCTGGGCGCGCTGATGGAGACCGCCGCGCGGCGCAGCGGCGAGGGCGAGAAGTACCTCCGGCCGGGCCTGAACTACGGCTCCAGCGCGCTCGACCGGCTGGACTTCGTCAGCCTCGGCCTGGCGCTGGTGCTGGGCACCGGCGGGCTGCCGCACATCCTCAGCCGGTTCTACACGGTGCCGACCGCGCGGGCCGCCCGGCGCTCAACGATGTGGGCGATCGGCCTGATCGGCTCGTTCTACCTGATGGCGATCGTGCTCGGGCTCGGCGCGGGCGCGGTGGTCGGCGGGCACGACCTGCGGGTGTCGAACTCGGCGGGCAACACGGCGGTGCCGCTGCTCGCCCTGGACCTCGGCGGCGGCGACGGCTCCACCTGGGGCCTGCTGCTGTTCGCGGTGATCTCGGCGATCGCGTTCGCCACCATCCTGGCGGTGGTCGCCGGACTCACCCTGGCCTCCTCCGCGGCCTTCGCCCACGACCTGTACGCCCGGGCCTGGCGGCGGGAGGGCGGCCGCCAGGTGTCCGAGCGCGAGGAGGTGGTCGCGGCCCGGGTCTCCGCCGTCGTGATCGGCGGGCTCGCGATCGTGCTCAGCCTGTACGCGCAGCAGCTGAACGTGGCCTTCCTGGTCGGCCTGGCGTTCGCGGTGGCCGCCTCGGCGAACCTGCCGACGCTGCTGTACTCGCTGTTCTGGAAGCGCTTCTCCACCCGCGGCGCGGTCTGGTCGGTGTACGGCGGGCTGGTTCCGGCGGTGGTGCTGGTGCTGTTCTCGCCGGTCGTCTCCGGGGCGAAGACCTCGGTGCTGCCGGGCATGGACTTCCACTGGTTCCCGCTGGAGAACCCCGGGCTGGTCTCCATCCCGCTCGGCTTCCTGGCCGGCTGGCTGGGCACCCTGCTGGACCGGGAGCCGGCCGACGAGGACGGCTACGCCGAGCTGGAGGTCCGCGCCCTGACCGGCGCCGGAGCCGCCTGACGGAGCGTCACGAACGGGCCCCGCACCGGGTGGTGCGGGGCCCGTTCCCGTTCATCCGGCAAGGGGTTCGAGGGCGGTGACGTCCATCCGGGACGGGGTGCCCGGGGCCTTGCCGCAGCTCTCCGGCCGGGGCGGCTCGCTCGCGGACTCCGCCACGGTCGCCCGCCAGCGGCGGCCGTCGGTGTGCGCCACCTCGACCGTCCAGCCGCCCCCGTCGGCGGCCTGACGCATCGTCAGCGCGTCGGCGGCGTCCTCCCCGGTCAGCTCGCGGACGGCCTGCTCGGCGGCCTGGGACGGGCGGGGCCAGTACGAGCGGCCGCGCGAGTGGGCGGGGGTGGTGGCGCCGGCGGCGGTGGCGGCCAGCACCTCCTTGGCGGACTCCGCGGTGAGCCGGCCGTACGCGTAGCCGTGCGGCAGCACCAGCATGGTGGGGGAGAAGCGGTGGCCGCCGAGGTGGGTGACCTCCCAGACCTCGCTGTGGCCGGCGGCCGCCAGATCGGCGGCCAGCGGGCGGCCGAGCAGTGCGCAGCAGCGGTCGCGCCGGCCGTTGGTGCACACCAGGGCGATCGGGCCGCCGACGTGCTCGGCGCCGAAACCGTCGTGGCGGCCCGCGCCGAGGGCGGCGAAGTCGAGGCCGAGCAGCGCGGCGGGGGAGTCCACGCGGGCCCGGCGCACCCACGGGTCGGCGGGCGCGGTGTGCGCGATCAGCACCTCGTGCCGGGCCGCGGTGTCGGTGTCGGCGTGCCGGCCGGGCCGGCGGATCAGCGCGATCCGGACGCCGGTGCCCTCGGCGGCCCGGTCCAGCGCGGCCCCGAGCTCGGGGCCGAGGTGGCTGGCGGTGAGCGCCTGGGCGCCCCACGGGCCGGGCTGTTCGAGCAGCAGCCAGGTGGTGGCGGTGGCCGCGGTGGCGGCCAGCGGCTCGGTCAGTTCGCGCGACAGCGTCGTACAGGTGCTCACCTGCCCCACCCTAGTGCGACCGCGATTTCCGGCCACTGAGGGCGGCCCGGGCGGCCGGGCGGCGGGTTCGGGGCGGTGGACGGCGGGGTGGGCGGGAGACGACAGCCGGAGGGCGGCAGGGCGGCAGGGCGGCAGGGCGGCGGCGCGGCGGGGCGGGCGACCGGCGGCAGAGGTCGCAGAACGGCGGGGACCCTCCCGGGAGGGTCCCCGCCGTTTCGAGTTGCCGACCTGCCGTCAGGCGGGCCTCACATCCGGCCGCCGACCGCCGCGATCGGGGCCGACACCGGGGTGCCGGAGCCGTCGCGGCGCGGGTCGCGCTCCGGGAGGGTGACGGGCTGGCCGGTGGCGGTGGTGCCCAGGGCGGGCAGCGGGCCGGCCCAGGCGAACGCCAGGCCGTCCTCGCCGCGCAGGAAGCGCTGGCAGCGGACGCCGCCGGTGGCCCGGCCCTTGCGCGGGTACTGGTCGAACGGGGTGAGCTTCCAGCTGGTCTGCTGCTCGCCGTCCAGGGTGCCGGAGGCGGCGGCCACCGAGAGCACCACCGCGTCCTCGGCCGGGTCGACGGCGGTGAAGGACAGCACCCGGGCGCCGTCGGCCAGCTTGATGCCGGCCATGCCGCCGGCCGGTCGGCCCTGCGGGCGGACCTGGCCCGCCGGGTAGCGCAGCAGCTGGGCGTCGGAGGTGAGGAAGACCAGGTCCTCCTCGCCGGTGCGCAGCTCGACCGCGCCGACCACGGTGTCGCCGTCCTTGAGCGCGATCACCTCGAACTCGTCCTTGTTGGCGGGCCATTCGGGCACCACCCGCTTGACCACGCCCTGCACGGTGCCGAGCGCCAGGCCCGGCGAGGACTCGTCCAGGGTGGTCAGTGCGAGCGCCTGCTCGCCCTCCTCCAGCCGGAGGAACTCGGAGACCGCGGCGCCGCCGGACAGCGCCGTGGTGCCCGGGGGCAGCGCCGGCAGGTCGATCACCGGCAGGCGCAGCACCCGGCCGGCCGTGGTGACCACGCCGACGTCGGCGCGCGCGGTGGCGGGGACGGCGGAGGCCAGCACGTCGTGCTTGGCGCGGGACGGCTCCTCGGTGACCGGCTCCAGGTCGAAGGTGCGGGCGAGCAGGCCGGTGGAGGACAGCAGCACCCGGCACGGGTCGTCGGCAACCTCCAGCGGCACCGCCAGCGCCGCCGACGGAACCGCCCCGGCCTCCAGCAGCACGGTGCGCCGCTCGGTGCCGAACTGCTTGGCCACCGCGCCGAGTTCGGAGGACACCACGGAACGCAGTTTCGTGTCGGACTCCAGGATCTCGGTCAGCTCGGCGATCTCCTTGAGCAGCTTGGCCTGCTCGGCCTCCAGCTCCACCCGGTCGAAGCGGGTGAGCCGGCGCAGCGGGGTGTCCAGGATGTACGCGGTCTGCGTCTCGGAGATGCCGAAGCGCGCCATCAGGCGCTCCTTGGCCTGCGCCGCGTCGTCGCTGCTGCGGATGAGCGCGATCACCTCGTCGATGTCGACCAGGGCGATCAGCAGGCCCTCGACCAGGTGCAGCCGGTCCTGGCGCTTGCGGCGGCGGAAGTCGCTGCGCCGCTTGACCACGGTGAAGCGGTGGTCGACGTAGACCTCCAGCAGCTCCTTCAGGCCCAGCGTCAGCGGCTGGCCGTCCACCAGCGCCACGTTGTTGATGCCGAAGGTCTCCTCCATCGGCGTCAGCTTGTACAGCTGCTCCAGCAGCGCCTCGGGGACGAAGCCGTTCTTCACCTCGATGACCAGGCGCAGGCCGTGCTCGCGGTCGGTGAGGTCCTTGACGTCGGCGATGCCCTGGAGCTTCTTCGCGTTGACCAGGTCCTTGATCTTCGCGATCACCTTCTCCGGACCGACCGTGTACGGCAGTTCGGTGACCACGATGCCCTTGCGGCGGGCGGTGACGTTCTCGATCGTGGTGGTGGCGCGGATCTTGAAGGTGCCGCGGCCGGACTCGTACGCGTCGCGGATGCCGGACAGGCCGACGATCCGGCCGCCGGTCGGCAGGTCCGGGCCCGGGACGAACCGCATCAGGGTTTCCAGGTCCGCGTTCGGGTGCTTGATCAGGTGCCGGGCGGCGGCGACCACTTCCGACAGGTTGTGCGGCGGCATGTTGGTGGCCATGCCGACCGCGATGCCGGTGGCGCCGTTGACCAGCAGGTTCGGGTACGCCGAGGGGAGCACCTGGGGCTCCTGCTCGGAGCCGTCGTAGTTCGGGCCGAAGTCGACGGTGTCCTCGTGGATCGACTCCACCATGGACATCGAGGCGGCGGTCAGCCGGGACTCGGTGTAGCGCATCGCGGCCGGCGGGTCGTCGTTGCCGAGCGAACCGAAGTTGCCGTGGCCGTCGATCAGCGGCAGCCGCATCGAGAACGGCTGCGCCATGCGCACCACGGCGTCGTAGATCGAGGCGTCGCCGTGCGGGTGGAGACGGCCCATCACCTCGCCGACCAGGCGGGCGCACTTGACGTGGCCGCGCTCCGGGCGCAGGCCCATCTCGTTGGCCTGGTACAGGATTCGACGGTGCACCGGCTTCAGGCCGTCGCGGGCGTCCGGCAGGGCCCGGGAGTAGATCACCGAGTAGGCGTACTCCAGGAACGAGCCCTGCATCTCGTCCACGACATCGACATCGAGGATGCGCTCCTCGAAGTCACCGGGCGGCGGGGTGGGCGAACTGCGGCGGGCCATCGCTGCGGGGCTCCCTTGCGGTACTGGGGTGGGCGGGCGTACGCGGGCGTGAACGCCCCCCATTGTGGACCCTCGGTGGGACACCGCCTGTCACCCGGGCCGCTTCCGCCGCTGGCGAACGCGTCGGCTGCCCGGACACCTGACGGCGGGTTCGGGCGTTGCACCACAATGGGGGACGTCACAAGCCCCCGGCCCGGACACTCCGGAACCGACGACGGGAAGGACCCCGCATGGCCAACCCCGGCCCCGCCAGCGGCCTCGCCATCACCGAACACCGCCTGGCCAACGGCCTGCGCGTCGTGCTCTCCGAGGACCACCTCACTCCGGTCACCGCCGTGTGCCTGTGGTACGACGTGGGCTCCCGGCACGAGGTGAAGGGCCGCACCGGACTCGCCCACCTCTTCGAGCACCTGATGTTCCAGGGCTCGGCGAGCGTCTCCAACAACGGGCACTTCGAACTGGTCCAGGGCGCCGGCGGGTCGCTCAACGGCACCACCAGCTTCGAGCGCACCAACTACTTCGAGACCATGCCCGCGCACCAGCTGGAGCTCGCGCTCTGGCTGGAGGCCGACCGGATGGGCTCGCTGCTGGCCGCCCTGGACGACACGTCCATGGAGAACCAGCGCGACGTGGTGAAGAACGAGCGCCGCCAGCGCTACGACAACGTGCCCTACGGCACCGCGTTCGAGAAGCTCACCGCGCTGTCGTTCCCCGGCGAGCACCCGTACCACCACACCCCGATCGGCTCGATGGCCGACCTGGACGCCGCCACGCTGGAGGACGCCCGGGCGTTCTTCCGCACCTACTACGCGCCCAACAACGCGGTGCTGTCGATCGTCGGCGACCTCGACCCCGAGCAGACCGTCGCCTGGGTGGAGAAGTACTTCGGCTCCATCCCCGGCCACGACGGCAAGCAGCCGCCGCGCGACGGCACGCTGCCCGACACCATCGGCGGCGAGGTCCGCGAGCTGGTCCGCGAGGACGTCCCGTCCCGCGCGCTGATGGCCGCCTACCGGCTGCCGCACGACGGCACCCGGCAGGCCGACGCCGCCGACCTGGCGCTGACCGTCCTCGGCAGCGGCGAGTCCTCCCGGCTGTACAACCGGCTGGTCCGCCGCGACCGCACCGCCGTCGCGGCCGGCTTCGGCCTGCTGCGGCTGTCCGGCGCGCCGTCGCTGGGCTGGCTGGACGTCAAGGCCGCCGCCGGCGCCACCCTGGAGCAGATCGAGACCGCCGTCGACGAGGAGCTCGCCCGGTTCGCCGCCGAGGGCCCCACCGCCGAGGAACTCGAGCGCGCCCAGGCCCAGATCGAACGCGAGTGGCTGGACCGGCTCACCACGGTGGCCGGCCGCGCCGACGAACTCTGCCGCTACGCCGTGCTGTTCGGAGACCCGAAGCTGGTGAACGAGGCACTGCCGAAGGTCCTCGACATCACCGCCGAGGAAGTCCGGGACGTGGCCGCGGCCCGGCTGCGCCCCGACAACCGGGCGGTGCTGGTGTACGAGCCGACCCCCGACGACAGCACCGACGACGACAGCTCCGAGAACGAGGAGGCGGCGGCGTGAGCGACACCCCCGCGCAGTACATCCCGGCGATGGACTTCCACCCGCAGCCGCAGCCCGGCACCCCCACCCCGTGGGCGTTCCCGGCACCCGAACGGCTCACCCTGGCCAACGGCCTGACGGTGCTGCACTGCCACCGCCCCGGCCAGCAGCTGGTCGCCGTCGACGTGGTGCTGGACGCGCCGCTGGCCGCCGAGCCGGAGGGCCTGGACGGCGTCGCCTCGATCCTGACCCGGGCGCTCTCCGAGGGCACCGACACGCTCACCGCCGAGGAGTTCGCGGGCGAGCTGGAGCGGGCCGGCGCCACCCTGGACAGCAACGTCGACCACCCGGCGCTGCGGGTCTCGCTGGAGGTCCCGGCCTCCCGGCTGGAGCGCGGCCTCACCCTGCTGAGCGACGCGCTGCGAGTCCCGGCGCTGCCCGAGGACGAGATCGAGCGGCTGGTCGCCAACCGCCTCGACGAGATCGTCCACGAGCAGGCCAACCCGTCCCGGCGGGCCGCCAAGGCGCTGTACGCCTCGCTGTTCGCCGACGCCGACCGGCTGTCCCGGCCGCGGGCCGGCTCCACCGACAGCGTCAAGCGGATCGACCGCGACGCGGTGAAGGCGTTCTACGACGCCCACCTGCGCCCGTCCACCGCCACCGCCGTGGTGGTCGGCGACCTCACCGGCATCGACCTGGTCGCGCTGCTGGAGTCCACCCTCGGCCGGTGGACCGGCGAGGCCTTGGAGCCGTCCGCGCACGGCCCGGTGGTCGCCGACGACACCGGCCGGGTGATCATCGTCGACCGGCCCGGCTCGGTGCAGACCCAGCTGCTGATCGGCCGGATCGGCCCGGACCGGCACGACCCGGAGTGGGCCGCGCAGGTCCTCGGCGTCTACTGCCTCGGCGGCACCCTCACCTCCCGGCTCGACCGGGTGCTGCGCGAGGAGAAGGGCTACACCTACGGCGTCCGGGCGTTCGCCCAGCCGCTGCGCTCCGCCGCCGACGGCTCCGGCCGCGGGCTGCTGGCGATCAGCGGCTCGGTGGACACCGAGTCCACCGCGCCCGCGCTGGAGGACACCTGGACCATCCTGCGCACGCTGGCCGCCGAGGGCCTCACCGACGCCGAGCGCGAGGAGGCCGTGCAGTTCCTGGTCGGCGTCGCGCCGCTGAAGTACGAGACGGCCGGGTCGGTCGCCGCCACCCTGGCCGACCAGGTCGAGCAGTACCTGCCCGACACCTACCAGGCCGAGTTCTACCGGCAGCTGGCCGAGCTCGACACCGCCGCGGCCACCCGCGCCGCGGTCGCCGCCTTCCCGCCGGACCGGCTGGTCACCGTGCTGGTCGGCGACGCCTCGGTGATCGCCGAGCCGGTCAAGGCGCTCGGCATCGGCGACGTCACGGTCATCGCCAACTGACGCCTGCCCCGCAGGGCCCGACGGACAGTCAGCTCCGTCGGGCCCTCGGCGTTTTAATCCCTTGCGCGGCTGCGGCCGGGCGTGGGTAGATGGTCCCGGCCGGGCGAGAGGCGCGCGGTCACGACGACGGCGGAAGGAGGCGGTCACCATGCGGGTCGAGCCACGACGCTCCCCGAGGCTGCCCTTCTGTTCCTCGTATCGCACTGCCTGAGCAGTCGCCGCGCAGCACCGCCTGCCACCGGCAGCACCGTCTGCCGCCCGCGGTCCCGTTCCGTCGGGCCGCCCCCGATCTTCCCCGCCGCCGCACCGGGCGTCTTCGTGCGGCACCCTTGAACTCAGCGACCCAGGAGGTCGAACCACCATGTCGTACACCGAGATTCCCGGCGTCCGGGTGCCGATCCGGATGTGGACCGACCCGGCCACCGTCGAGGGCCAGGCCCTGCAGCAGCTGCGCAACATCAGCACCCTGCCGTGGCTGCACGGCCTCGCCGTGATGCCGGACGTCCACCTGGGGAAGGGCGCCACGGTCGGTTCCGTCATCGCCATGAGGGGCGCGGTCTGCCCGGCCGCGGTCGGCGTCGACATCGGCTGCGGGATGACGGCCGTCAAGTCCTCGCTGACCGCGAAGGACCTGCCGGACGACCTCTCGCACCTGCGCCGCCGGATCGAGCAGGCCATCCCGGTCGGCCGCGGCCTGCACAAGGACCCGGTCGACCCGGGCAAGCTGCACGGGCAGTCCACCGCCGGGTGGAACGACTTCTGGCAGCGCTTCGACGGCATCGCGTCCGACGTGCGTTGGCGGCGTGAGCGGGCCGCCCAGCAGATGGCCACCCTCGGCAGCGGCAACCACTTCATCGAGCTCTGCCTGGACGACGACGGCGCGGTCTGGCTGATGCTGCACTCCGGCTCGCGAAACATCGGCAAGGAGCTCGCCGAGCACCACATGACGATCGCCCGCTCGCTGCCGCACAACCAGGGCCTGATCGACCGCGACCTCGCGGTCTTCATCGCCGACACCCCGCAGATGGCCGCCTACCGCTCCGACCTGTTCTGGGCGCAGGAGTACGCCAAGCACAACCGGGCGCTGATGATGGCCCTGTTCCAGGACGTGGTCCGCCGCGAACTGCCCAAGGCCCGGGCCACCTTCGGCGAGATGATCTCCTGCCACCACAACTACGTCGCCGAGGAGCGCTACGACGGCGTCGACCTGCTGGTCACCCGCAAGGGCGCGATCCGGGCCGGCTCCGGCGAGTACGGCATCATCCCCGGCTCGATGGGCACCGGCTCGTACATCGTGAAGGGCCTCGGCAACGCCGCCTCGTTCAACTCGGCCTCGCACGGCGCCGGCCGCAGGATGAGCCGGACGGCCGCGAAGAAGCGCTTTACCGCGCAGGACCTCGCCGAGCAGACCGCGGGCGTCGAGTGCCGGAAGGACGGCGGCGTGGTCGACGAGATCCCGGGCGCGTACAAGCCGATCGAGAAGGTCATCGCCCAGCAGAAGGACCTGGTCGAGGTGGTCGCGCACCTCAAGCAGGTGATCTGCGTCAAGGGCTGACGGAGCGTCAGATCTCGGGTGGTGCCTGGAATCCGGGCACCACCAGCCCGGACTCGTACGCGATCACCACCGCGTGCGTCCGGTTCTGCGCGCCGAGCTTGGTCAGCACGTTCCCGACGTGCGTCTTCGCCGTCTCGGTGCTCACCGTGAGCACCTCGGCGATCTCCGGGTTGGACAGGCCGGTGGCCATCAGCCGCAGCACCTCCTCCTCCCGGCCGGTCAGCGCCGCCTGCGGCAGCGCCTCGGCCGAGCCGAGGGGGCGGGCGGTGACCATCCGGCGCAGCGCGGCCGGGAACAGGATCGCCTCACCCGCCGCGACCACCCGGACGGCCTCCGCGATCTGCCCGACCGGCAGCCGCTTGAGCACGAAACCGCTGGCCCCCGCGCCGAGCGCGGCGGTGACGTAGCCGTCGTTCTCGAAGGTGGTGATCATCACGACCTTCGGCGGGTCGGCGGCGCCGGCCAGCAGCTGCCGGGTGGCCTCGATCCCGTTGCAGCGCGGCATCCGGACGTCCATCAGCACCACATCGGGCCGCAGCCTTCGGGCCTGCTCGACCGCTTCGAGCCCGTCGCCGGCCTCACCGAGCACCGCGAGGCCCGGCTGCGCGGCGAGCAGCACGCGCAGGCCGCTGCGGGTGATGGCGTCGTCGTCCGCGATCAGCAGGGTCACGGGTGCGTCGGGGCCGGTCATGCCGACCACCGTACGGGCAGCCGGACCGCCAGCCGCCAGCGCCCCGGACCGTCCGGGCCGGCCTCGAACTCGCCGTTCAGCAGCCGGACCCGCTCGGCCAGCCCGGGCAGGCCGTGCCCGGAGGTCGGGAAGGGCCGGGAGCCGGCGGCCTTCGACGCGGACGTCCCGTTCACCACGGCGAGCTCCAGCAGCTCCCGTCCGGCGGCGACCCGGACCTCGACCGGCCCGCCCGCGCCGTGGCGCAGCGCGTTGGTCAGCCCCTCCTGGAGGATCCGGTACGCCGCCCGCGACAGCGTGCCCTGAAGCTTCGTCAACTCGCCGGACAGCTCCGGCTCCAGCACCGCGCCGGCGTGCCCCAGCCGCTCCAGCAGCTCGGGCAGGTCGGCCAGCGTCCGGGTGGGCGCGGCGCCGGGCTGCTCCTCGCGCAGCACGCCCAGCACGTAGTCGAGGTCCTCCAGTGCGGCGCGGGTGGACTCCTCGATGCTGCGCAGCGCGGCCCGCGCCGCCACCGGGTCGGCGGCCAGCACCTCGCCGGCCACCGCCGCCTGGATGGTGGCCGCGGTCAGCGTGTGCCCGATCGAGTCGTGCAACTCGTGGGCCAGCCGGTTGCGTTCGGCCAGCCGCCGCTCCCGCTGCGCGGACAGCGCCAGCCGCTCCGCCGCCGACGGACCGAGCAGCGGGGGTGCCAGCCGGCGCAGCACGCCCGCCACGGCCGCGCACACCACCGGGACCAGCAGCAGGCAGACCGCCGCGACCAGCCAGCTCCAGCCGCCGGTCGCCTGCACCGACCGGCCGGACCAGCTCAGCCGGGCCTCCCCGCCGAGCCAGTTGCCCGGCAGGCTCACCCCGGCGACGAGCAGCAGCAGGCAGCCCAGCCCGCCGAGCCAGCCCAGCGCCACCTGCCCCACCAGCCACAGCGGCGTCCGCCAGCGGCCACCGGCCGCCGGCCCGGCCGGCACCTCCGGCAGCGGCACCCCGAGCAGCCGGCGGGCGCCGGCCGTCAGCGCCCGCCGGGTGATCCGGGGCAGGCCCAGCGCGGCGACCAGCGCCGCCCAGACCAGGACGGTGACCGCCGCCCGGGCCTCGTACGGCGCCGAGCTCCAGACGGTCGCCGGTGCCACGGCGAGCGGCAGCAGCACGAGGCTCGCCGGTGCGGCGCAGAACGCGAACAGCGCACCGGAGTACGTGGAGCCGCGCAGCAGCGGCCGAAATCCCCAGGTCATGGGCGCAAGTATGGCCGGGCCGCCGGGTGCGGTCCTCCCCCGACCGGGGGAGCCGCAGTTCCCCTGTTCCCGCGATGTGCGAGTGCCGTCCGCACCGCCAGGATCGGACCCGGCCCGACCGACGAGAGGACGCCGACGATGAACACCCACCCGACGACCGCACCGAACCCGTACGCACCCCGCACCGACCGGAGGACGACGCCCGGCCCGGTGGTGGCCGCCGTGGTGGTCGGCACCGTCGCCCTGCTGACCTCCCCGGTGGTGGTGGGCGGCGCGCTCGGCGTGATCGGCCTGGTCGTCGGCCTGTTCGCGCTGCGCGCCGCCCGCCGGAGCGGCGCCGGCCGGGGCATGGCCCGGACCGGCAGCGCGCTGTCCGCCCTCGCCGTCGTGGTGGCCGTCGTGATGGCGGTCTTCGCCGTGTGGTTCGCGGACCGGACCCGGGACTGCTACCAGTACCGCGAGCCCGGCCAGTGGGTGCAGTGCGTCCAGCAGCAGTACGACCGCGGCTGACCCGCGGGGCTACCCGGCGGGCTGCACCTGCGTGCGGTAGCGGTCGTGCCACAGGTCCTCGTACGCCTCCGGGAGCAGCAGGACCCGGTCCGGCCGCAGTGCGTCGAGCGCCTCCGGGTCGTGGGTGACCATCACCATCGCGCCCGGGTACTCGGCGACCGCGCGCAGTACCTCGTCCCGGGACGCCGGGTCGAGGTTGTTGGTCGGCTCGTCCAGCAGCAGCACGTTGGCGCCCGAGTGCACCAGGCAGGCCAGGGCCAGCCGGGTCTTCTCGCCGCCGGAGAGCACCCCGGCCGGCTTCTCCACGTCGTCGCCGCGGAACAGGTACCCGCCGAGCACCGAGCGCACCTCGCTGTCCGTCAGCTTCGGCGCGGCGGCCGACAGGTGCGCGAACACGGTGCGGTCCGCGACCAGGGTGTCGTGCTCCTGCGCGAAGTAGCCCAGCCGCAGGCCCGGCCCCGCCACCGTCCGCCCGCCGTCCGGGAGTTCCCGGCCCGCGAGCAGCCGCAGCAGGGTGGTCTTGCCGGCCCCGTTCGGGCCCAGCACCACCAGCCGGCTGCCCCGGTCCACCGCCAGGTCCACCCCGCCCAGCACGCGGTGGCCGCGGTACGCCTTCGCCAGGCTGATCGCGCCCAGCGGGATCCGCCCGCACGGCGCGGGCTCCGGCAGCCGGATCCGCGCCGTCCGCTCGGCCCGGCGGAGCGGCTCCGTTCCCGCCAGCAGCCGGTCCGCGCGCCTGGCCATCGACTTCGCGGCCGACGCGGTGTTGCTGTTCGCCTTCATCCGCTCGGCCTGCGCGTGCAGGCTCGACGCCTTGCGCTCCGCGTTCGCCCGCTCCCGGGCGCGCCGCCGCTCGTCCGCCGCCCGCTGCGCCAGGTAGGCGGACCAGCCGGTGTTGTGCACGTCCAGCGCGGCCCGCTGCGGGTCCAGGTGGAACACCCGGTTCACGGTCGCGTCGATCAGCTCCAGGTCGTGGCTGATCAGCACCAGCCCGCCCCGGTGGGACGCCAGGAACCCGCGCAGCCAGGCGATCGACTCGGCGTCCAGGTGGTTGGTCGGCTCGTCCAGCAGCAGCGTGTCGTGCCCGGCGAACAGGATCCGGGCCAGCTCCACCCGGCGCTTCTGGCCGCCCGACAGGTCGCCCACGGGCTGCTCCAGCAGCCGCTCGGGCAGGCCGAGACCCGCCGCCACCCGGGCCGCCTCCGCCTGCGCGGCGTACCCGCCGCACTGCTCGAACGTGGCCTCGGCCCGGGCGTAGGCGCGCAGCGCCCGGTCGAGCGCGGCCCCTCCGGCCGTGGCCATCGCGGCCTCGGCCGTGCGCAGCGCCCGCTGCGCGTCGTCCATGCCGCGGGCGGACAGGATCCGCTCCAGCACCGGGGCGGCCGGGTCCGCGACGCGGGAGTCCTGCGGCAGGTACCCGGTCGAACCGGTCCGTGCGATCGTCCCGGCGGCCGGGTCGGCGAGGCCGGCCAGGGTGGAGAGCAGGGTGGTCTTCCCCGCGCCGTTGCGGCCGACCAGGCCGACCCGGTCGCCGGGGGCGAGGTGGAAAGAGATGTCGTGCAACAGCAGACGGGCGCCGATGCGCACGTCGAGACCACGAACGGTGATCATGAAAGGACGCTCCGAAACAGCAAGAGGACACACGGGTGGCGTGGAAGCTGGTCCTCTTGCTAGGAGATGCGGGGCGTCGACATGGGCCCGACGCTACGCCGCCGACCGGCCGGCCCGCACCCGAATTTCCGTTCCCGCAGGTCAGGGCAGGTCAGAGCGGGTCAGGGCAGGTCAGAGCGGGTCAGAGCAGGTGGAGCGCCAGGACGTAGGCGCCCGTCCCCGCGACGATCGACAGCAGGGCGTTGCGCCGCCACAGGTGCAGCCCGAGGGTCGCCAGCAGGCCGACAGCGGTCGGGCCCGCCCCGGACAGCGGGACGTTCCGTACGGTGTAGACGGTCAGGATCACCATCACGCCGGCCGGCATCGTCGCCGCCAGGAACCGCAGCAGGCCGGACTCCCGCAGCCGGCCCAGCAGCACGAACGGTGCGGCGCGCAGCAGCAGCGTCACCGCGAACATCACCAGCAGGCCGGCCAGCACGTACGGCCACTCAGGCACGACGCCCCCTCAGCCGGTAGCGGACGCTCAGCGCCGCGACGTACAACCCGAGGGCCACGACGAGGAGTTGGTCCTTCGCCAGCACCAGCGCGGCCAGCGCGGCCAGCAGCGCGAGAACGGGACCCGGAACGTCACGGGTGGCCCGCCAGCCGTCCACGGCGAGAACGGCGAACAGGGCGGTGAGCGCGAAGTCCAGCCCCCGGACGGTGCCCGGCAGCGCGGCGCCGAGAAGCGCGCCCGTCAGCCCGCCCAGCATCCAGTACGCCTGGCAGAACGCCTGGATCGCGACGATCCGGCGGCCCGTCAGCCCGGGGCGGGCGGCGGCCAGGGCGTACGCCTCGTCGGTCAGCGCGTAGACGCTGTACGCCTTCGCGGCCCGGCCGCGCACGTGGTGCAGCGGAAAGGAGAGGCCGTAGAAGACGTGCCGGAAGTTCACCAGGAAGGTGGTGACGGCGACGGATGCGAGGGGCGTGACCGCGAGGAGGAGGCCGATGGCCAGGAACTCCAGCGAGCCCGCGTAGATGAACGCCGAGAACACCGGCGCCCACCACCAGGCGAAGCCGCTCTGCACCAGCAGCACCCCGAACGCGACGCCCAGCGGGTACAGGCCGAGACCCACCCCGAGGGTGTCCGTTGCGGCGGATCTGACGGCGTGCGGGTCTTCGACTTCGGCTGTGATCACCACACGAGCCACAGTAGTGACAGAAACCAGGGGCTCGTGGGGGCACCTCCCCGGGGAAACTACGCCGCCGGGAGTTCGTCCAGGCCTTCCTGGACCATCTTCGCGACCCGGTCCAGCGCCGCGTCCGCGCCCTCCGCGTCGGCCGACAGGACGACGGCCTCGCCGCCCTCCGCGCCGAGGGCGAGCAGGCCGAGCATGGAGCCGGCGTTGACCGGGGTGCCGCCTTCCTTGGCGATGGTCATCGGGACGCCGGTGGAAGTGACGGCCTTGACGAAGATGGATGCGGGACGGGCGTGCAGGCCCTCGGCCCAACCGATGGTGACGCGGCGCTCAGCCATGAGAGGTGCCTTTCAGGTGGTGCAGGGTGGTGCAAGTGTTGTCTAGACCAGTGTTGCACGCCAGTGCACTCGCGGCCCGGGGCCAGCAGGCCCAGCGTGCCGTGCCCGGCCGGGCCGACGCCATCAGGCTCGCCGACGACTACTCTGACGACCGTGGAGCACGACACCGTCAAGCACGCCATGACGCGCGAAGAGGCCGAGCACGGTTATCCGCAGCACTGGGAGGCCGACGTCCTGCTGCGTGACGGCGGCACGGCCCGGATCAGACCGATCACCGCGGACGACGCGGACCGGCTGGTGGAGTTCTACGAGCAGGTCTCCGACCAGTCGAAGTACTTCCGCTTCTTCGCCCCGTACCCGCACCTGTCCGACAAGGACGTCCGCCGGTTCACCCACCACGACTACGTGAACCGGGTCGGCCTGGCGCTGGTGGTGCGGGACCGCTTCATCGCCACCGTCCGCTACGACCGGATCGACAAGGCGGGCATGCCGTCCACCACCGGCACGGACGCCGAGGTGGCCTTCCTGGTGCAGGACGCGCACCAGGGCAGGGGCATCGCCTCCGCGCTGCTGGAGCACATCGCGGCGGTCGCGCAGGAGCGCGGCATCCGCCGGTTCACCGCCGAAGTGCTGCCGGAGAACCGGAAGATGGTGAAGGTGTTCACCGACGCGGGCTACACCCAGCAGCGCAGCTTCGCCGACGGCGTGGTGCACCTGGAGTTCGACCTGGAGCCCACCGCCGCGTCGCTCGCGGTGATGCGGGCCCGTGAACACCGCGCCGAAGCCCGGTCCGTGCAGCGGCTGCTGACCCCCCGTTCGATCGCCGTGATCGGCGTCTCGCGCAACCCGCAGTCGGTCGGCCGGGCGCTGCTGCGCGACATCCGGGCGGGCTTCGACGGGCCGGTGTACGCGGTGAACCGCACCGCCGAGCCGGGCACGCCGCTGGACGGGGTGCCCACCCTGCGGTCGGTACTGGCCATCCCCGGCCCGGTCGACCTGGCGGTGATCGCGGTGCCCGAGCCCGCCGTCCCCGGCGTGGTCGCCGAGTGCGGCGCGCACGGCGTGCAGGGCCTGGTGGTGGTCACCGCCGGGTACGCCGAGACCGGCCCGGACGGGCGCGACCGGCAGCGCGAGCTGGTCCGGCAGGCCCGGGCCGCCGGCATGCGGGTGGTCGGCCCGAACGCCTTCGGCCTGATCAACACCGACCCCGAGCACCGCCTGAACGCCTCGCTCGCGCCCGTGCTGCCCGGCCGCGGACCGTTCGGCGTGTTCTGCCAGTCCGGCGCGATCGGCGTCGCCCTGCTGGAGGCCGCGCACCGGCGCGGCCTGGGCCTCTCCTCGTTCGCCTCGGTCGGCAACCGGGCCGACGTCTCCGGCAACGACCTGCTCCAGTACTGGGAGGAGGACGCCGCCACCGGCGTGGTGCTGCTGTACTTCGAGTCCTTCGGAAACCCGCGGAAGTTCACCCGGATCGCCCGCCGGCTGGCCGCCGCCAAACCGGTCGTGGTGCTCAAGGGCGCCCGGCACACCGGCAGCCTGCCGCCCGGCCACGCCGTCCAGCCCGCCGCCACCCGGCTGCGCGACGCCACCGTGGACGCGCTGTTCCAGCAGGCCGGCGTGATCCGGGTGGACACCATCACCGAACTCTTCGACACCGGCGAACTGCTGGCCGGCCAGCCGCTCCCGGCCGGCGGCCGGGTCGCCGTGGTCGGCAACTCCGACTCGCTCGGCCTGCTCACCTACGACACCTGCCTGAGCGCCGGCCTGCGCCCGCGCACCCCCGTCGACCTGACCACCGGCGCCAGCGGCGAGAACTTCCGGATCGCCCTGGACACCGCGCTCAGCGACCCGAAGGTCGACGCGGTGATCGCCGTCGCCATCCCGCCGATCGGCGTGCTGGGCCCCGACGCGGCGCCCGAACTGGTCGAGGACGCCCCGGAGATCGCCCAGGCGCTGCTGGACGCCGCCGAACGCGGCCGCGAACTCGGCAAGCCGCTGCTCCTCGCCCACCTGGCGCTCCCCGCCCTGGTCGACCGGCTGCGGGCCGGGGGAGTGCCCGCCTACCCGGCCCCCGAACGCGCCGTCCACGCACTCGCCGACGCCGTGCGCTACGCCAAGTGGCGACGCCGCAGCGCCGAGGCCGAGCAGACCGCCCGGGTCCCCGAACTGGAAGGCGTGGACGAGGCCGCCGCCCGCGCCCTGGTCGAACAGGCGCTGGGCAGCCGCGAGGCGGTCGCCGCCCGACTGCAGCCCGGCGGGGCCCGGGTCACCCTGCCCGACCGGGACGCCGCCGCGCTGCTCGCCCACTACGGCATCGCGGTCAGCCCGACGCTCGCCGCGCCCGACGAGAGCAGCGCCGTCAAGGCGGCGGACACGCTCGGCTACCCCGTTGCGCTGAAAGCCACCGCCGAACACCTGCGCCACCGGCCCGACCTCGGCAGCGTCCGGCTCGACCTCACCACCGAGGCCGAGCTGCGCCGCGCCCACCGCGAACTGGACGCCCTGCTCGGCGGCGCCGCGCAGGCGGAGCTGGTGGTGCAGCGGCTCGCCCCGCGCGGCGTGGACACCGTGATCGGCGCCGCCGTCGACCCGGCGGTCGGCACCATCCTGTCCTTCGGCCTGGCCGGCGCCCCCGCCGAACTGCTCGGCGACGTCGCCCACCGCCTGGTCCCGGCCACCGACCGGGACGTCGCCGAACTGATCCGGGAGGTCCGGGCCGCCCCGCTGCTGTTCGGCTGGCGCGGCGCGGAGGCGGTGGACACCGCCGCCCTGGAGGAGCTGCTGCTGCGGGTCTCCCGCCTGGTCGACGACCTGCCAGAGATCGCCACCGTGGACCTGGAGCCCGTGGTGGTCGCCCCGCACGGCCTGACCGTGCTCGGCGCCCGGGTGCGAATCGCCCCGCTGCCGGTCCGCACCGATCTGGGACCGCGCGCCATGAGCACGCTGTAATCTTGCGTGGTTGCCCGCCCGGCAGGAGCGGACGACCCCCGGGCCCGACAGCAGGACGACGGGCCCGGAGACCCCGGCGCAGTGCCACCCGCCGGACCGGCGGGACATGCCAGGATGGAGATATGGCGAAGACCGGTACCACCACGCAGGACCTGCGGTCCGCGATCGAGCGCAGCGGCTACTACCCGGCGCTGGTCTCCGAGGCGGTGGAGTCCGCGGTGGGCCCCGAGCCGATCAGCTCGTACCTGGTGCACCAGGAGACCACCTTCGACGCGAACGAGGTCCGCCGGCACGTCACCGTGCTGGTGCTCACCCCGTCCCGCTTCGTGGTCAGCCACACCGACGAGCAGAACGGCGACGCGGCCACGCCCGTGCCGTACGCCACCACCTCCACCGAGACGGTCCGGCTGGACCGGATCAACTCCGTGGTGATCAGCCGCATGGTCGCCAACCCGGAGACGTACACCCCCGGCACCCTGCCCCGCGAGGTCGTCCTCACCATCGGCTGGGGCGCCGTGCAGCGCCTCGACCTGGAGCCGGCCGGCTGCTCCGACCCCAACTGCGAGGCGGACCACGGCTACACCGGCTCCGCCACCGCCGACGACCTGTCGCTGCGGGTGAGTGAGGCCGGGGACGGTCCGGAGACGGTCGCCCAGGCGCTGGTCTTCGCCCGGGCGCTGTCCGAAGCGACCGTGGCCAACGGCTGAGCCCGGTATGCATCACGGCTACGACTCGTTCCATCCGCTCGACCCGGCCGACGCGCCCGCGCCGCGCTACGGCTGCGCCGCCCTCTCCGACCTGCTGCCGACCCTGGCGGCGGGCCTCGGCGTGCCCGGCTACCGCGCCACGCTGCCGCTGGAGCCCGCCGACCGGGTGTGCGTCTTCCTGGTGGACGGCCTCGGCTGGGAGCTGATCCGCCGTCACCCCGACTGGGCGCCGTTCCTCAACTCGCTGACGGCCGCCGGTGAGCCGATCACCGCCGGGTTCCCGTCCACCACCGCCACCTCGCTGGCCTCCGTCGGCACCGGCCTGCCGCCGGGGCAGCACGGCCTGGCCGGATACACGGTGGCGATCCCCGGCCGCCGGCAGCTGATGAACCAGCTGCGCTGGCAGCCGCCGGTGGACCCGCACGGCTGGCAGCCCTACCCGACCGTCTTCGAGCAGGCGCACCTGGCGGGGGTGGCCACCGCCCAGGTGTCCTCCCCGCTGTTCGCCACCACCCCGCTCACCCAGGTCGCGCTGTCCGGCGGCACCTTCCTCGGCCGCACCACCGGCGAGGAGCGGATGGACCGGGCCGCCGCCTGGCTGGCCGAGCACGACCGCGCCCTGGTCTACACGTACCTGAGCGAACTCGACGCCGCCGGGCACCGGTTCGGCGTCGACTCCGACGAGTGGCGGCTCACCCTGTCCACCGTCGACCGGCTGGCCCGGCGGCTCGCCGAACAGCTCCCGCCGCGCTCCGCCCTCTACGTCACCGCCGACCACGGCATGATCGACGTCACCCCGGAGAACCGGATCGACTTCGACGAGGACTGGGAGCTCTCGGCCGGCGTCGCCCTGCTCGGCGGCGAGGGCCGCGCCCGCCACGTGTACGCCCACCCCGGTGCGGCCGGCGACGTGCACGCGGTGTGGAGCGAGGTGCTCGGCGAGCAGATGTGGGTCGCCACCCGCGACCAGGCCATCGCCGCGGGCTGGTTCGGCCCCGAGGTGGACGAGCGGGTCTACCACCGGATCGGCGACGTGGTGGCCGCCGCCCGCGACGACATCGCGATCATCGCCAGCCGCAACGAGCCCGGCGAGTCCCAGATGGTCGGCCTGCACGGCTCGATGACCCCCGTCGAACAACTCGTCCCGCTGCTCGAAGTCCGTGGCTGAGACCGGCCCGTCAACCACCCAAGCCCGAAAGGCTGACGCTCCACCCATGGCTGAACTGGTGTTCTTCTCGGGCACGATGGACTGCGGCAAGTCGACGCTCGCCCTCCAGATGGACCACAACCACACCGCCCGCGGCCGGCAGGGCATCATCTTCACCCGCCACGACCGGGCCGGCGCCGCCACCATCTCCAGCCGGCTCGGCCTGCGCGCCGACGCGGTCGAGGTCGGCGACAGCTTCGACTTCCAGGCGTACGTGGTCAACCTGCTCTCCGCCGGCGGCAAGGTCGACTACCTGATCTGCGACGAAGCACAGTTCTTCTCCGCCGGGCAGATCGACCAACTCGCCCGCATCGTGGACGAGTTGGGCATCGACGTGTTCACCTTCGGGATCACCACCGACTTCCGCACCAAGCTGTTCCCCGGCTCCCAGCGGCTGATCGAACTCGCCGACCGGGTCGAGGTCCTCCAGGTCGAGGCACTCTGCTGGTGCGGCGCCCGCGCCACCCACAACGCCCGCACCGTCGGCGGCGTCATGGTGGTCGAAGGCGCGCAGGTCGTGGTCGGCGACGTCGCCGTCAACGAGGACGAGATCGGCTACGAGGTGCTCTGCCGCCGCCACCACCGCCGCCGGCTCACCGCAGCCACCGCGAGGGCCGCCGTGCTCTCCCCGGACGTTCTCCCGTTCGAGGGCTGACACACCGTCACACCGGTTGCCGCCACAATGGCAGCATGACCTCGCCGCTGATCACCGCCGCCGAACTGGCCGCCGCGCTCGACTCCCCGCACCCGCCGGTACTGCTCGACATCCGCTGGCAGCTCGGCGGCCCGCCCGGCGCCGAGGCGTACGCCGAGGGCCACCTGCCCGGCGCGCACTACCTCGACCTCGACCATGAACTCGCCGACCCGCCCGGCCCCGCCGGCCGCCACCCGCTGCCCGCGACCGAACGCCTCACCGCCGCACTCCGCCGGGCCGGCGTCACCACGACGCGACCCGTGGTCGCCTACGACGCCGGCCCCTCGCTCTCCGCCGCCCGCGCCTGGTGGCTGCTCCGCTGGGCCGGCCACCCCGACGTCAAGGTCCTCGACGGCGGCCTCGCCGGATGGCTCGCCGCCGGGAACGCGCTCAGCACCGGGACGCCCGCTTCCGGCGACGGCGACTTCACCGTCGACCCCGGCCACCTGCCCACCGTCGACGCCACCGGCGCCGCCGAACTCGCCCGCACCGGACTCCTGTTGGACGCGAGGGCCGGCGAACGCTACCGCGGCGAGACCGAGCCCATCGACCCCCGGGCCGGCCACATCCCCGGCGCGACCTCCGCCCCCACGACAGAGAATCTCGCAACGGACGGCCGCTTCCTCCCCCCGGCGGACCTCGCCGCACGCTTCGCCGCCCTCGGCGTCACCGACCCCTCGACCACCGCCGTCTACTGCGGCTCCGGCGTCACCGCCGCACACCAACTCCTCGCCCTGGAACTCGCGGGCCACCAGGGCGCCGCGCTCTATCCGGGCTCCTGGAGCGAATGGTCCGCGAACCCGGAAAACCCTGTCGCCGTGGGATGAACAATCAGGGGCCCGGGGGTGCGAAACCAGGGGCTCGTGGGTGCGAAACCAGGGGCCCGGGGAACGGCGGCGTCCTGTTGCCGGCGGCCGGAGACAGCGGTTGGTCATGGCTGCGGCGGGCCTAAGGACAGGGGCCCGAAACCACGGAACCTCTCTGCGCCCTGTTGACCACCCGCAGACTCGACCCCGCCGTTCTCCCCCCAGCCTTGGCGGGCTGGGAGGTGCCCCCACGAGCCCCTGGCGGGGCTCGAAGTTACTCCGGCTTCTTGCGCCGCGACCCGAACACGATCTCGTCCCAACTCGGCACCGTCGCCCGCCGACCGGGTCGGACGCCGTCCGCCTCGGCCTGGCGGTCGGTCGCGCCGACCATCCGGTCGCGGTGCGGGGAGACCGACCGCGGCATCAGGATGTCGGCGTAGGCGGAGCCTGCGCCGACGCTCGCCGCAGGCGCACTCGCGGGTTCCTCGATCTCCTCGGGCTCCTCCGTGACCGTCGTCTCCACGCTCGGCCCGACCGGCGTCAGGTCTCCGCGGTAGGAGGGGACGACGTCCAACAGGCTGGTGAGGGAGTCCCGTTCGGGGGAGACCGCGGCGACCGCCTCGCGGTGCATGATGCGGTCGGCGGACGGGCGCTCGATCATCGGGCGGGTCGGGCGCTCGTGGGGGAGCCGGGCGATCCGCGGGATGAACGGGAAGACCGAGTCCTCCTCGCGTTCCACGTTCTCGCCGATCAGCGCGCGCGCCTCGTCGTCGTTGGGCTGCACCAGCCGCCGCGGCGGGTCGTACGACCAGGCGGCACGCCGGTGTTCGCCCTCGGCACGGTAGACGAGGATGACTTCCCAGGTGCCGTCGTCGCGGCGGTAGGAGTCCCAGCGTTCGGTGTCCTTCTCGGCGCCGCGCAGCGCGAGCCGCTCGGCGACGGCTTCGCCGAGCTGGGGGCCGGTGGACTCGCCGTGGCGGCGGATCGCCGTCTTGCGGGCCCGTTCGGCCATGAAGGCACGCTCCGCCAGCACCGGACCCTCGAAGCGGCGCACGCGGTCGACCGAGATGCCGGCGGCCTGGGCGACCTCCTCAGCGGAGGCACCGGCTCGTATCCGCGCCTGGATGTCGCGCGGGCGGAGGTGGCTCTCCACCTCGATCTCGATCTGGCCGAGCCGCGGCCGGTCACCCCGGACGGCAGCGCGCAGCCGCTCGTCGATCGGAAGGGTGTACTCCGTGCTGTCGGCAGCCTTGAGCACCAGCCGTGTGCCGTCGTTGCTGACGGCCACGACGCGCAGTTCGGGCACGGTTACCTCCCGGGTGGTGCCTGCCGACGTCACCTGCGTCGCTGCTCCCGTACTGAGTGTGGCCTGCCCGCTGGCGAGTGGCCACAACCTTGCAGAGTTACCCGGCGTGTCGGGCTTTCACCCGGGCGCGCCGCTGTGGCACGGTTGCCTGTTTGCCACGTCGTCGTCGACATCGCACCCGGGCACCCGGGCCGTCGTCTGACGCAGTGTCGACAGGCGGGACCGAAGGCTCAGGCTCCACGAACAGTACTCCATTCGTGGCATCCGGAGGGGCGGCTCGCCGCTCAAGTCTCCCGCGAATCATCGGAATCTCAAGAGTGCGCACCCCATAGGACGACCGATGGTCGGTGGACGGTGATCATCTTCACATATATCGACCGGGAGGAACCGGATTTTCGACCCTTGTGTCCTTCTTTGGGCAAGATGGAGAGACTTGTTCGAAATTCCGACACGCCGACCGAGGGACCTGGATGCCGCAGCAGAGGGAGCAGTTCGCGCACGGAGCGGCCCAGGGCGACCAGAAGTCCGAGCGCAAGCGGCTGGACCTGACGGTCACTCAGGTCGCGGCGAGCGCGCTGGCGACGGTGGTCGGTGCGGTGCTCGCCTCGGAACTCGGAGTGTACGGAACGATACTCGGCGCGGCCGTCGTCTCGGTGGGGGCGACGACCGGAAGCGCGGTCTTCCAGCACCTGTTCAAACGCACCGGGGAACGACTGCGCAATCGCGGAGGCGAATCCGCGCCCGCCGAGTCTCTCCGGCCGGCCGCGGCGGGCGGAATCAGCCAGGACTGGAACGAGCCGCAGCTGCTGCGGGCGAAACGCCGCTGGACCTGGAAGTCCTACACGGCGGTATCCGCACTGGTGTTCGTTATTGCGATGGTGCCGATCCTCACGGTGGAACTCGCCACCGGAAAACCGCTGCACAACATCACCACCGGCCAGGACGGCAGCGGCACTTCGTTCAACCCGTCCCGCCCGTCCGGCGGCGGTGGCCAGCGCGGCGAGGACGGCGGCAAGGGCGACCGGCAGCAGCAGCCCGCCCCGACGCAGTCGCCGAGCAGCGAGCCGTCCCGGCACGGGCCCGGCGACCTTCCGTCGTCCGGGAGCTCCGGCTCGCCCGCGCCCAGCACCTCGGCCCAGCCGTCCGGCCGGCCGCAGCCGAGCACCTCGCCCGGCGCGGGCGGCTCCCCGGCGGCCACCGGGGAGGCCCACCCGGCCCCCGCCGGGGGCGACACCGCCGGGCCGGACGCCGCGCCCGGCGCGGAGAAGACCGGCTGACGGTCGGTCAGGTGCTGCGGTCGGTCAGGCGCCGAGCACCCGGCGCAGGTAGGCGTTGGCGAACCGGCGTTCCGGGTCGACCCGGTCGCGCAGTGCGGTGAAGTCGCCGAAGTGCGGGTAGACGGTCGACAGGTACTCGGCGTCCCGGGTGTGCAGCTTGCCCCAGTGCGGGCGGCCCTGATGGGCCGTCATCAGCTTCTCCACCTCGGTGAAGTAGGCCAGTTCGCGGGTGCCCCGGTACAGGTGGACGGCGATGTACACGCTGTCCCGGCCGTTCGCGGTGGACAGCCACAGGTCGTCCGCCGGGGCCACCCGGACCTCGACGGGGAAGCTGATCCGCCAGTCGGAGCGCTCCACCAGCGCCTTCAGCTCGCGCAGCACGGTGGTGGCCGCCTCGCGCGGCACCGCGTACTCCATCTCGACGAAGCGGACCTTCCGGGGGCTGGTGTAGACCTTGTACGCCTGGTCCGTGAAGCGGCGCTCCGACCAGGCGCGGCTGGCGATCCGGGCGATGGTCGGTATCGAGCCGGGGAACGCCCGGCCCACCCGGCAGGCGCCCTCCCAAACCGTGTTGGAGACGAAGTCGTCGTCCAGCCAGGCCTTGAACTTCGGCAGCGGGGCGGCCGGGCCCTGGCTGCGGTTGTTGCGCTTGGTCGAGCAGCGGTCGGTGTGCGGGAACCAGTAGAACTCGAAGTGCTCGTTGACGGCGGTCAGTTCGTCGAAGTCGGCGAGCACCTCGTCGAAGCCGGCCGGCTTCTCGTGCGCGCGGAGCAGGAACATCGGCTCCACCGCGAAGGTCAGCGCGCTGATCACGCCCAGCGCGCCCAGGCCGAGCCGGGCGCCCTGGAAGAGCTCGGGGTTCTCGGTGGCGGAGCAGGTCTGCACCGAGCCGTCGGCGAGGACGATCTCCACCGCCCGGATCTGCACGGCCAGCGAGCCGGAGTCCCGGCCGGTGCCGTGGGTGCCGGTGCTGGTGGCGCCGGCCACCGTCTGCACCTCGATGTCGCCCATGTTGGTCAGCGACAGGCCGGCCGCCGCCAGCAGCCGGTTCAGCCGGTGCAGCGGCAGGCCCGACTCGACGGTGACGGTGCCGGCCGCGCGGTCGATCCCGCGCACGGCGGTCAGCCGGTCCGGGCGCACCATCACGGCGTCGCCGGCTGCGGCGATCGCGGTGAACGAGTGGCCGGAGCCGACCGCCTTCACGGGGCGGTCGGCCTCGGCGGCCGCCTTGATCACCGCGGCCAGTTCCTCGACCGAGCCCGGCGCCGTCACCTGCGCGGGCCGCGCGCTCTGGTTCCCCGCCCAGTTCCGCCAGACCTCGGTCATCTCCAGAGCCCTCCCGCTCGCGTGTCCCGCCTGCCGGATCTACCGGTGGGTGGGGGGAGCGTAGCCACTGGCTCGCGCGCGGGTCCATGGTCCCGAGGACCCAACATGAGGAAGGCTCACATCGGGCCGGGGGTCAGGAGGCGACGGCCGCCGGCACCGCCACCTGCTCGGCGGCGGTCAGCTGGTGGCGCAGCCGGGACATGCCGACGTACGCGGCGAGCGCCCCGAGGCCCGCGGCGGCGACCGGCACCCAGTACCCGTCGGCCGCGCCGTGGGAGTCCACCACCAGGCCGGCCGCGGAGGAGCCGAACGCCACGCCGAGCGCCATGCCGGTGGTGGTCCAGGTCATGCCCTCGGTCAGCTGGGCGGCCGGGACCAGGCGCTCGACCAGCGCCATCGCGGTGATCAGGGTCGGCGAGATGGCCAGCCCCGAGAGGAACAGCGCGGTGCCGACGCCGACCAGCGCGGCGGTGCCGTGCATCAGCTGGGCGGCCAGGATCAGCGGCACCATGCCGACGGCCATCACCGTCACCCCGATCAGGAAGCGGCGGGCCATCGAACCGGCCAGCTTCAGGGTGCCGAACACCGCGCCGGCCAGGCAGGAGCCGAGCGCGTAGACGGCGAGCACCGGGCCGGAGGCGCCGGTGTGCTGCTGGGCCTTGGCGAACGCGACGGTGACCACCTCGACCGAGCCGAACACACCGCCGGTGGCGACCAGCGTCAGCACCAGGATCTGCAGGCCCCGGTTGGCGATCACGCTGGGCCCGGCCTGGTGCGCGGCCGGATGCACCGGCGGCTCGGTGCGCCGCTGGCCGGTGAACAGCAGGACGCCGACCACCAGGAAGACCGCGGCCAGCAGCACGCCGGACTCGGGGAACACGGTGGTGGCCAGCGAGACCGCGAGGATCGGGCCGACGATGAAGCAGATCTCGTCCGCGACCGCCTCGAAGGAGTACGCGGTGTGCAGCTTCGGCGGCTCGTTCCGGTACAGCTGGGCCCAGCGGGCGCGGACCATCGACCCGGTGCTCGGCATCACGCCCATGCCCGCCGCGAACACGAACAGCGTCCAGTCCGGCAGGCCGGTCCGGGCGCCGAGCAGCAGGCCCGCCGCCGCCAGCACGGTGGCCAGGGTGGCGGGCAGCGCGATCCGGCGCTGGCCGTGTCGGTCGACCAGCCGGGAGATCCACGGGCCGAGGATCGCGGCGGAGACCGCGAGGGTGGCGGACAGCGCGCTGCCGAGCCAGAAGGTGCCCTTCATCTCGGCGAGCATGGTGACGGTGCCGATGCCCGTCATCGAGATCGGCAGGCGGGCGATCAGCCCGGAGGAGGAGAAGGCCAGACTGCCGGGGGCGGCGAATATCTGGCGGTAGCTGGACAGCACGGGGTGGCTCCGTCGGACGGGGTGCGGCACTGGGCGGGGAGATAGGCGTAAGGCACAACTATCGCTCACACAGCTTACGAACCGTGATCCATCGCCCGCACCCGGGATATTCCGGACACCGTGCCGCCGCCATCCGTGCACCGGCCCCGCCGCCACGGGTGGCAGGATCGGAGCCATGTCCGACACGCGCACCCTCACCGACCCCGCGCCGTACGACGCGCTGCTGCTGCTGTCCTTCGGCGGACCGGAGGGCCCCGAGGACGTGGTGCCCTTCCTGGAGAACGTCACCCGGGGACGCGGCATCCCGAAGGAACGCCTGACCGAGGTCGGCAAGCACTACTTCCTGTTCGGCGGGGTCAGCCCGATCAACGAGCAGAACCGCGAGCTGCTGGCCGCGCTCCGCAAGGACTTCGCCGACCACGGCCTCGACCTGCCGGTCCACTGGGGCAACCGGAACTGGGCCCCGTACCTGGTCGACACGCTGCGGGAGATCGCCGACGCCGGGCACCGCCGGGTACTGGTGCTGGCCACCAGCGCCTACGCGGGCTACTCCGGCTGCCGGCAGTACCGGGAGAACCTGGCCGACGCGCTGGCCCGGCTCGCCGCCGAGGGCCGGCCCGAGCTGACCGTCGACAAGCTGCGGCACTTCTACAACCACCCGGGCTTCGTGCAGCCGATGATCGACGCCACCCTCGCCGCCCTCGACCGGCTCCCGGACGGCGCCCGGGAGACCGCCCGGCTGGCGTTCACCACGCACTCGATCCCGACCGCCATGGCGGAGACCTCCGGCGCCCCCGACGACCCGGCCCGCGGCACCCCGGGCGGCGCCTACGTCGCCCAGCACCTGGACGTCGCCCGGCTGATCGCCGACGCGGTCGCCGAACGCACCGGCGTCGCCGACCGCCCCTGGCAGCTGGTCTACCAGAGCCGCAGCGGCGCCCCGCACATCCCGTGGCTGGAGCCGGACATCTGCGACCACCTGGAGGCCCAGCACGCCGACGGCGCCGCGGCCGTGGTGATGGTGCCGATCGGCTTCGTCTCCGACCACATGGAGGTCAAGTACGACCTGGACACCGAGGCGGTGGCGAAGGCCGCCGAACTCGGCCTGCCGGTCGCCCGGGCCGCCACCGTCGGCGCCGACCCGCGGTTCGCCGCCGCCGTCCGCGAGCTCGTCCTGGAACGGGCCGCGGTCGGGCGCGGCGAGCCGGTCACCCGCTGCGCGCTCGGCGCCCTCGGCCCCAGCCACGACCTGTGCGCCACCGCCTGCTGCCCCAACCCGCGCGCCCCCCGCCCCGCCGCCGCCGAAGCCTGAAGGATCGAAACGTGGAACTCCTGGACGACCTGCTCGCCATCGCCGTCGAAGCCGCCACCCGGGCCGGCGAGCTGCTCCGTGACGGCCGGCCCGAGGACCTCGGGGTGGCCGCCACCAAGAGCAGCCCGGTGGACGTGGTGACCGAGATGGACCTGGCCTCCGAGAAGCTGGTGCTGGAACTGATCTCGGCCCGCCGCCCCGACGACGGCTACCTCGGCGAGGAGGGCGCCGACCGCCCCGGCACCAGCGGGGTGCGCTGGGTGGTCGACCCGCTCGACGGAACCGTCAACTACCTTTACGGGATTCCCTCCTGGGCCGTCAGCGTGGCCGCCGAACTGGACGGCGAAGCGGTGGTCGGCGTGGTCGCGGTGCCCGCCCGGGGCGAACTGTTCCAGGCGGTGCGCGGCCGCGGCGCCCAGCTGAACGGCCGCCGGCTCGCGGTCCGCCCGCCCGCGGTCTGGGGCCAGGCGCTGGTGGCGACCGGCTTCGGCTACCTGCGCGAGCGGCGCGTCCACCAGGCCGAGGTGCTGCACGCACTGATGGGCGAGGTCCGCGACGTCCGCCGGGCCGGCGCCGCCGCCGTCGACCTGTGCGACCTGGCCGCCGGCCGCTTCGACGGCTACTTCGAGCGCGGCCTGGCCCCCTGGGACCGGGCGGCCGGCGTACTGATCGCCCAGGAGGCCGGCGCGCTCACCGGCTCCCGCCCCGGCCTGCCCGCGGACGGCGAACTCACCGTCGCCGCCCCGCCCGGCGTGTTCGAGCCGCTGCAGGCCCGGTTGGAGGAACTCGGCGCCTGGCACGACTGAGCACCCGGCACGCCCGACAGCGAAAAGCCCCGGCACGGGTGACCGTGCCAGGGCTCGCTGGTGCTTCGAAGGAAGGGATCAGGCGGCGGAGCGATGCGATCCGAGCATCGGGTCCACGCCGTGTTCGGCGGCGAGACGCTGGAGGTCCTCCAGCTCGGACTGCTCGACCTCGGCCAGGAACTCGTCCCCGGATTCGATCGCGCGGTGCAGATCCTGCTCGGCGTTCTTGATCCGCTGAAGGATTCCGGCGGTGAAGGCGTCCATACGGGCCCCCTTTTCCTGTGTCGGACGGGCACGGTCCGAGCAACCCCCCGGCACGGAATCGGATGAACCCCGGACGGGCACCCGACGACCGGTGCAGGATCCGGTCGGGTGCTCGGGCGGCGCGTGGGCCGCGACCCGGTGGCTCTCGATCCCAGGCCGGTGCGGATGGGGCACTCGGCGGGTGGTGGCCGTGAAAACGCCGCTGGGCGGCATCACGGTGTGCACGTGTCCTCCCCACCCCTCGGGTCGGGAAACCTCAACTCGTCGGAAAGTTGCCCGAGTCACAGTCCAAGGGGCATCCGGAGCCTCCGGTTTCGCCGTCGGCGCACCGGACTTACGACTGCTTTACCGCGCGACCAGGCAGGATGGAGGCACCGTCGGATCCGCATGCCCGGATCCGCGCCCGGCGCACCACGGCCCGCACGGGCAGCACGGCCTGGGCCGCCAGGAGAAGGGAAACCACCGTGCGGGTACTCGTCGTCGAGGACGAGCAGCTGCTCGCCGAGGCCGTCGCCACCGGTCTGCGCCGGGAGGCCATGGCGGTCGACGTCGTCTACGACGGGGAGGCCGCGTTGCAGCGGATCGCCGTGAACGACTACGACGTGGTGGTGCTCGACCGGGACCTCCCACTGGTGCACGGCGACGACGTCTGCCGGCGCATCGTCGAGCAGGGCCTGGCCACCCGGGTGATCATGCTGACCGCCTCCGGCGACATCAGCGACCGCGTCGAGGGCCTGGAGATCGGCGCCGACGACTACCTCCCCAAGCCGTTCGCGTTCAGTGAGCTGGTCGCCCGCGTCCGCGCCCTGGGCCGGCGCGCCACCGTCCCGCTGCCCCCCGTGCTGGAGCGCGCCGGGATCAGCCTCGATCCGGGCCGCCGCGAGGTGATCAGGGACGGCAAGCCCGTCCAGCTCGCCCCCAAGGAGTTCGCCGTGCTGGAGGTCCTGATGCGGGCCGGCGGCGCCGTGGTCTCCGCCGAGCAGCTGCTGGAGAAGGCCTGGGACGAGCACACCGACCCGTTCACCAACGTGGTCCGGGTCACCGTGATGACGCTGCGCCGCAAGCTCGGCGACCCGCCGGTGATCGTCACCGTCCCCGGCTCCGGCTACCGGGTCTGACCCGCCCCGCCGCAACCCCCACCGCCGTCTGAGAGGACTTCCGGCCATGACCACCCCGCCACCCCCCGGCGGGGCCCCCGGCGTGCCCACCCCGGGCCCGGGCCAGGTGCCCCCGCGTCCGAACCACCCCCCGCGCCGGCCCGGCCCCGGCCGCGACGACGACGCCTACCGCCCCGGCGACGGCCTGTTCGCCTGGCTGTCGCTGCGCCCGACGATCCGCATCCGGCTCACCCTGCTGTACGGCGGGATGTTCCTGATGGCCGGCGTGGTGCTGCTGCTGCTGATGTACTACTTCGTCCGCTCGGCCTTCCAGACCGACCTGGTGCCGCACTTCACCCTCGGCCAGGGCGTCACGCTGCGGGCCTACGACGGCACCAACCTGACCAACCAGGCCGACCTCGACCGGTGGCTGGCGAACTTCCAGTCCACCCGGAGCAACGAGGCGCTCTCCACCCTGCTGCGCAAGGCGCTGACCGCGCTGGTCTGCCTGGCCGTGATCGCCTTCGCGGTCGGCTACACGGTGGCCGGCCGGGTGCTGCACCCGCTCGGCCGGATCACCCGCACCGCCCGCGAGGTGGCCGGCTCCGACCTGCACCGCCGGATCAACCTGGACGGCCCGGACGACGAGCTCAAGGAACTCGCCGACACCTTCGACGAGATGCTGGAGCGCCTCGACCGCGCCTTCGACTCCCAGCACCGGTTCGTCGCCAACGCCTCGCACGAGCTGCGCACCCCGCTGGCGATCAACCGCACCCTGCTGGAGGTGCAGCTCTCCGATCCGAACACCTCGCCGGACCTGCAACAGCTCGGCAAGACCCTGCTGGCCACCAACGAGCGCAGCGAGCAGCTGGTGGAGGGCCTGCTGCTGCTGGCCCGCAGCGAGAACGAGCTGACCGAGCGCCGCCCGGTCGACCTCGCCGAGGTCGCCCAGCGGGCCCTGGAGCAGATCCGCCCGGAGGCCGGCACCCGCGAGGTGGAGCTGCGCGCCGAACTGGCCGCCGCGCCCGCCCACGGCAACGGTGTGCTGCTGGAGCGGATCGCGCTCAACCTGCTGCAGAACGCCGTGCGCTACAACAGCCCCGGCGGCTGGGTGGAGATCACCACCACCGCGGTCCGCGGCGGTGGCGGCGAGCTGGTGGTGAGCAACACCGGCCCGGTGGTGCCCGGCTACGAGCTGGACCACATCTTCGAGCCGTTCCGCCGGCTGAAGAACACCGACCGCACCCGCAGCGACAAGGGCGTCGGTCTCGGCCTGTCGATCGTCCGCTCCGTGGTGCGCGCCCACGGAGGCACCCTGGAGGCCACTGCCCGCCCCGGAGGAGGCCTGCGCATCCAGGTCCGCATCCCTTAGTCGCCGGAGCGCCCTCCGGGCCGCCTGCGCCCGTCCACGGCGTTTTCCGGTGCCGGAACGCCCTCAGCCGCCCCTGTTCGGCCTTTGTCGGAACGACATAAGCGCTGGACAGGGGCGGCTTGTCATTTGCGGCCGCGACAACTTACGGTGTCGTAACCTACGCAGCCGTAGGTCCGTCCCGCACATCCGCAGGAGCAACCGCCGTGACCATCGCCCCCGTGCAGCGCACCGCAACGACCGCCTGGACCGACGCCAGGCTGATCCTCGCGCTCGAAGAGGTCGTGGAGACCGAGCTCGACCGGCACCTCAAGGTGGCCAAGGAGTGGATGCCGCACGAGTACGTGCCGTGGAGCCAGGGACGGGACTTCGACGGCGTGCTCGGCGGCGAGGCCTGGTCGCTCGACCAGTCCAAGGTCACCCCGCTGGCCCGGATCTCGCTGGTGGTCAACCTGCTGACCGAGGACAACCTCCCCAGCTACCACCACGAGATCGCCAGCATGTTCGGCCGCGAGGGCGCCTGGGGCACCTGGGTGCACCGCTGGACCGCCGAGGAGGGCCGGCACGGCATAGCGATCCGCGACTACCTGCTGGCCACCCGCGCCGTCGACCCGGTCGAGCTGGAGCGGGCCCGGATGGCGCACATGGCGGAGGGCTTCGCGTCCGACAACGCGCACAGCATGCTGCAGTCCGTCGCCTACGTCGCCTTCCAGGAGCTGGCCACCCGGATCGCCCACCGCAACACCGGCCACCACTCCGGCGACCCGCTCTGCGACCAGCTGCTGGCCAAGATCGCCAACGACGAGAACCTGCACATGGTCTTCTACCGGAACCTGCTGAAGGCCGCCCTGGAGATCGCCCCCGACCAGGCCATGCGCGCCGTCGCCGACGTGGTGCTGAACTTCCGGATGCCCGGTCACGGCATGCCCGGCTTCGAGCGCTCCGCCGCGCAGATCGCCATCGGCGGCATCTACAACCTGCGGATCCACCACGACGACGTGCTGCAGCCGGTGCTGCGCCACCTGAAGGTCATGGAGATCGCCGACCTCGGCCCGGTGGGCCGGCAGGCCCAGGACGAGCTGGGCGCCTTCCTGGGCGGCCTGAACGCCCAGGCGACCCGCTTCGACGAGCGCCAGGCCGCCCTGCTCGCCCGCCGCGCCGCCGCGGCCGCCGCCCGCGCCTGAGCGTGGCCGCCGGGACGCGGAGCGTCCCGGTTCGAATCCGGTCGGTATGCGGACAATCCGACCGCTCGGAGTCGGGTCGAAAGGCCCGTTTTTGCGGGAAACGCCCGCACTCGCGCCAGATGTGACGAACATCACACCCCGTCGGGCGGCCCAGTCGCGCCACTCGTCGGGGTGATCACCCGTTCGGGTGGGTCGGTAGCACTGAGTCACCATGGCGGGCAATCGCGGACAACTCGACCGATCGTCAAGAACCCTTACTCCCGGTCGAGTTGTCGCCCGACCCGCCGAACGGCGGCCACCCACCGTAACGATCGATGACTCGCGCCCCCGACCGGTTCACCCACGCGGTGGACCGCGTTCGGACCCCGTTCGATCATCCCGAAGGGCCTCGGGCCGGGTGTCGATTGAGTAACAGGGCTTGAAGTAAGGCACAATCTCGGCCTCGGGTCGGGCACAAGACCGGCCCCCCAGGCGTTACGTGCGCTGGAGATACCGCACACACCCAAAGGGGGAGAGCGAAACATGGCAACGGACTACGACACCCCACGCAAGACCGATGACGACCTCAACGAGGACAGCATCGAGGAACTGAAGGCCCGCCGGAACGAGAAGGCTTCCGGCTCTGTCGACGTCGACGAGTACGACGCCAACGAGGGCCTGGAGCTCCCCGGAGCCGATCTCTCCAACGAGGAGCTGTCGGTCCGCGTGCTGCCCCGACAGGCCGACGAGTTCACCTGCATGAGCTGCTTCCTGGTGCACCACCGGAGCCAGCTGTACAGCGAGAAGAACGGCCAGCCGATCTGCCGGGACTGCGGCGCCTGAAAACGGCGCGGCACTGGCCCGGGCGGGCGAGACCCCTCCGCCGGCCCGGTACGCCGCCCCGTCCGGCCTTGAGCAGCAAGGCCGGAGGCAGAAGCAGCGACCGTCCCGAGCGGTCGCACCCGGCAGAGCGCGAACCGCGCGCCTGCACCCGCAGTGCACGCAGACAGACCGAAAGGGACGGCCCCCACCACCTGGGGCCGTCCCTTTCGGTCTGTCTGCGTTGTTCCGTCTGTCGCGCGGCCCTGCCCGCGCCGTTGTTCCCGAGTGCCCGGACCGGTCAGCGGCCCCGGCCGCCCGCCGCCTCGCCCAGCGCGTCCGCCAGCCGCTGCGGCGACCGGGTCGACAGGTACAGGTACGGCGTCGGGTCCGCCGGGTCCGTCACCGCGACCTTCAGCGCCGTCGGCACGTAGCTGCGCAGCAGCATGAACGCCCGCGGGTCGGCCTTCACCGAACGCCAGGCGACGGCCTCCTTCGGGTTCAGCACCTCGGCCTCGCCGAGCGCGCTCACCGGGATCCGGGCCTGCCCCGCCACCAGCGACCCCTGCACCACCCGGATCCGCGCCGAGCCGTAGCTGCTCAGGGCCGCCGCCCCGGCGGCCACCCCCACGACCAGCCCGATCAGGGCGCCCAGCCCGCTGAACCGGAGCAGGATCAGCCCGAGCGAGAGCCCGAGCGCCACGGGCAGCAGCCACCAGGACCGCGGGACGGTGAGACGTTCCTCGTACATGCCTCCCATTGTGGGCGCAGCACACGCCGGGCCCGGCGGCCGGGGCCCCTCGGCGCGCCTGTCCCGGGAAACTACCGACAGGTAGGGTCGCGACTGTGAACGGACCCACCCCCACCACCCCGCCCGCGGACGCCGTCCTGCCGCCCCGCTCCCCGCTCGCCCCCGCACCCGGCACCGTCATCGGCTCCCACTACGACGACTGCTTCGGCTGCGGCCCGCACCACCCGCACGGACTCCAGCTCGTCGCCGTCGCCGGCGAGCAGCTCGACGTCACCGCGCAGTTCACCGTCAAGACGGCCCACCAGGGCGGCCCCGGACTGGCCCACGGCGGCGTCCTGGTCAGCGCCATGGACGAGACCCTCGGCACGCTCAACTGGCTGCTCGGCGCCCCCGCCGTCACCGGCCGCCTGGAGACCGACTTCGTCCGCCCGGTCCCCGTCGACTCCGTGCTGCACATCCACGCACGGGTGACCGGCGTCCACGGCCGCAAGGTCTACAGCGCCGCCGAAGGCCGGATAGGCGGACCCGACGGGCCGGTCGCCATCCGCGCCCAGGCACTGTTCGTCCAGGTGAAGCTGGAACACTTCACCACGCACGGCCGTCCCGAGGACGTGCAGAAGGTCCTGGACGACCCGGACCAGATCAAACGCGCCCGAGCCTTCGAGGTGAACCCGTGACCGACTCCGCCCGCCAGCCCGTCGACATCCTGATCCGCCGCCTCGACCCGGAGATCCCGCTCCCCGCCTACGAGCACCCCGGCGACGCCGGCGCCGACCTGCGCACCACCGAGGACGCCGAACTCCAGCCCGGCGAACGGGCGCTGCTCCCCACCGGCATCTCCATCGCGCTACCGGACGGCTACGCCGCGTTCGTCCACCCGCGCTCAGGTCTCGCAGCCCGTTGCGGAGTTGCACTGGTGAACGCCCCAGGGACGGTCGATGCCGGGTACCGTGGTGAGATCAAGGTGATCGTCGTCAACCTGGACCCTCGGGAGCCGGTCAACTTCAAGCGAGGCGACCGAATTGCCCAGCTGGTCATCCAGCAGGTCGAGAAGGCCCGCTTCCACGAAGTGGGTGAACTCCCGGGTTCGGTCCGCGCCGAGGGCGGGTTCGGCTCGACCGGCGGTCACGCCGCGGTCTAGCATGCGCCGCGGCCTCGGCTCAGCCGAGCCGCACGACGAACGGGTGGAAGCGATGCAGTTGCAGCGATTTTCGGCCGGTCCAGTGGGTAGCAGGTAGCAGATATTCGCGTTCGGTCTTGGATTCGGTCTTGGACCGGGAAGGACAGTGACCGTGTTCCGTCGTCGCAAGAGCGAGGACGCTGTCGAGCAGCTCGCCGAGGACGCCATCAGCGCCGACGAGACGGCCGATGACGTCGAGGATTCCGTCGAGAGCGAGAGCGACACCGAACTCGACCCGGCCGACCGCGTCGGCCTCCCGCCGGCCCCGCGCCCGGACGGGCCGTGGGACATCTCCGAGCTGGAGAAGCCCGCAGAGGGCCGTGTCGACCTGGGTGGCCTGCTGGTCCCCGGTGTCGAGGGCATGGAGCTCCGGGTGGAGGTGGCCGGGGACGCGATCGTCGCCGCCACCCTGGTGCTCGGCAACAGCGCCATTCAGCTGCAGGCCTTCGCCGCCCCCAAGTCGGAGGGCATCTGGGGCGAGGTCCGCGAGGAGATCGCCACCGGCATCACCGGCCAGGGCGGCGCCATCGAGGAGGAGGAGGGCTCGCTCGGCTGGCACCTCCGCGCCCAGGTCCCGGTGCAGCTCCCCGACGGCACCCAGGGTGTCCAGCTGGTCCGCTTCGTCGGCTGCGACGGCCCGCGCTGGTTCCTCCGCGGTGTGATCTCCGGCCAGGCCGCGGTCCAGCCCGAGATGGCCGGCCTGCTCGAAGAGGTCTTCCGGCAGACCGTCGTGGTCCGCGGCGAGGCCCCCATGGCCCCCCGCGACCCGATCGTCCTCAAGCTCCCCGAGGACGCCCAGATGGTCGCCGACGGCGCTGCGGCCCCCGCCGACGCCGAATCCCCCTATGCGGGCGGCTCCATCGACCCCTTCTCGCGCGGCCCCGAGATCACCGAGGTCCGCTGACCTCCTCGACGCCCCGCGTCGCTGTCCGCCCCCGCACCGTTCGCGTGCGGGGGCGGATTTGCTTTGCGGACGCCGATCCCCGTACAGTTCCGGAGTCGCACCGAGAGGGGCGAACAAAGCGAGTCGGACTGAATGAAACTCCGGAAAACGGAGCGGAAAACATCTGATAAGCTGAGAACACGAAAGAATGAAGCGCCCGGAGGGCCCGCAGGAATGCGGCTCGAAGGAAGTGTCCGTTCCTTGAGAACTCAACAGCGTGCCAAAAGTCAACGCCAGATATGTTG
>NZ_JBIVPU010000018.1:0-134210 GCF_044754805.1 Kitasatospora sp. NPDC092948
CCGATGAACGACAGGAACTCCACCACCTCGCCCGGCAGTTCGATCGCCACGCCACGCCCTCCCCCGACGGCACCACATGTCTCCGTGCGACCGTAGGCCAAAATCGAACGGCGAGAGGCGGGAACGAGAGATCCCACCGAAGGACGGGATCTCCCGGACGAAGAGGCTCTTCCCAATGGACCGGCCCGACGACGCACAGGCCAAATCGTCGATCTGCGCGCAGCACCACAGCGGAAGTGCCCAGAACACGAACGCAGACGCAGGCCGGCCTTGGCGGCAGGGCACCCGAGCGGGTCGCGTGATCAGGTGCTTGTGGGTGTCGAAGAACCGGGTTCGCCACACCCAGTGAAGGCTGTGATGAGCCCCGGCCCATTCGACCTATCTGATCTACGGTCAGAAGCTGTTGTCGTACCGATCTTGGTGGACGTGGGTTCGACTGGAACAGCTCGGTCGGGTGATCTTGCCGCGTGCCGAGCATGGAGACAGGGCCTCTGGTGCAGCTCGGGGTTGTCGAGACCTTGAGTGCGCCAGGAGGCCCTGTTGTCGCAGTTGTACGCCCTCGTGCCGGTCGGCTCCAACTCGGCTGCCCGGGAGTGCGATTGTCTCGCCCACCGGTTCGGAAACGCCGTTGACCGGCCACACGGACGACCGAGGTATCCCTCGGACACGACCGATGCGGAATGGGCGGTCGTGCGTGACGCGATGCCCGTGCCCGCCTGGCTGGAGGGAAGGGGTGGGCAGCCGGAGGGTTACTGCCACCGGCAGCTGGTCGACGCGGTGCGCCACCTGGTTGCGGGCGGCATCGCCTGGAGGGCGGTGCCCGCGGACTTTCCCACGTGGGACCGCGTCTACGCGTTCTTCCGGCGCCGGCGGGACAGGGGCCTGGCCGCCGAATTCCACGACCGGCTGCGAGACCGGGTCCGCGAGACGGCGGGGCGTGATTCGGAGTCGACCGCGGGCATCATCGACGCGCAGTCGGTGAAGGCGGCGGCGTCTCCAGTCGCACGAAGTGCGCGGCGCGATCAATACGCTGCTCGCCACGACCGGCACCCGTACCCCGCTGCACCTGGCGGCCTGGGCCGTCGCCCAGCGGATCGTCGCCCAGCCCGAGCGGCCGAGCGGGGCGCTGATCGTCCCGCCGCCGCCCGCCGACTCCCCGGCCTGGACCCTGCCCCGGGAGCCGTGACCGTCCAAGACTTCGCCGGGGCGGGTGAACGTCTGCCGGACCACCGGCGAGGCGGAGGGCCGCCCGGCTCGGACCGGTGGGCGGTCGGGGCCCCGCCGGGCGACGAGGGGTCGGCCGGCGGGGTGGGGGCGGTGCGGGAGGGTCAGTCCTGCGGGGCGTCCGGGTGGTGCAGGGAGTAGACGGTGTAGGCGTGCGGGTCCGGCTTGGCCAGCTCGGCGGCCCGGTCGCGGACGGCCTGGATGTCCGGGTCGCCCATGGCGGCCTTGATGCCGTCCTTGCTGCTCCACTGCGCGACGTACAGCAGCCGCTTGCCGTCCCGGCTGGTGAGGATGTTCACCGACAGGCAGCCCGGCCGGTTGCGGATGTGCTTGTCGGCGCCCTCGCTCATCACCCGGGCGAGCTCCTGCTGGTTCTCCGGCTCCACGTCGAAGACGTTGATCATGAAGATGTTGCCGTCGCCTTCGCGCAGGACGGTTTCGCTCATCGGAATCGTTCCCTCTCGTTCTCGTTCTTGTTCTCGTTCACCGACGGACATCGGAGGACGTCAACGGGCGCCCGGCGGCGGAGCCGCCCAGGCACGGGCCACCTCGACGGCCTGGGCCGGGTTGAGGCGGGGGTCGCAGTGGGACGCGGCGCCGGACGGCGCGCCGGCGGCGGCGAGGTCGGCCGCGAGCTCGGCGGGGTCGTCCCAGACGCATTCGGCGACCTCGTACGGGGTGGTCTCCAGGTGCAGGCCGGCCGCGACGCCGCCCGCCGCGGTGACCGCCTCGCGGAAGGCGTGCACCTCGGCGACCAGCGTCCGCACCGAGCGGACCTTGGTGCCGTCCGGCGCCTTGACGGTGTTGCCGTGCATCGGGTCGCACAGCCACACCACCCGGTGGCCGGCCCGCTGGACGGCGGCGACCAGCGGTGGCAGCACGGCTGCCACCGCGGCCGCGCCCATCCGGACCACCAGGGTGAGCCGGCCGGGGTCCCGGTGCGGGTCCAGCCGGGCGCACAGGGCGAGCAGGTCCTGCGGGCGGGTGGACGGCCCGATCTTGCAGGCCACCGGGTTGGCGACCTGGGCCAGCATCATGGCGTGCGGGCCGTCGGGGTTCCTGGTGCGCTCGCCGATCCACGGCAGGTGGGTGGAGGTCAGCAGGATGTCGTCGGTCGCGGTCCGGCGCAGCAGCGGCAGTTCGTAGTCCAGCACCAGCGCCTCGTGGCTGGTCCACACCGGCGCCCCGGCGGGCAGGCCCCAGGCGCCGGAGCGCTGGCGCAGGCAGGCCACGGCGGAGCGGGCCGCGTGGTAGCAGTCGAGCATCCGCCCCGGATCGGCCCGCCGGGCGGCCGCGGTGGGCTCCGGCGCGTTCACCAGGTGGCCGCGGTAGACCGGGAGTTCGACGTCGTCGACGGTCTCGGTCGGGGAACTGCGGGGCTTGGCGAACTGGCCGGCGATCCGGCCGATCCGCAGCACCGGGCGGCCGGTGCCGGCCGTCATGACGCCGGCCATCGCGTCCAGCAGCGCGGCCTTGCGGACCACCACGGACGGCTCGCACTCCTGCGGGTCCTCCGCGCAGTCCCCGGCCTGGACGACCAGGTACTGGCCGACCGCGGCTTCGGCGAGCAGGGTCCGCAGGTGGCGGACCTCGGCCCAGGTGACCAGGCCGGGCAGCCGGGCCAGTTCGGCGCGAACCGCTGCCGCCCGGATTGGGTCGCCCCAGTCGGGCTGCTGCTCGGCGGCGCCGGCCTCCCGGGCCCACTCCTCGTTGAGATCGGTGAACGGGCGCTCCGCAGGCGCCAGTTGCGGCGGGTGGCCGGGGCGGGCCGCTCCGGTCACCGGGCGGCCCCGTTCCACTCGTCCCCGCTCCACGCGGCCCGGGACGGCATCTCGCCGGGGGCCAGCCGCCGGGCCGCGGTGAGCCCGTCGGCGAGCGGCAGCATGACCAGCTCGACCCGCTCGTCGCGGCGGGCGTGCTCGTTGAAGGCCCGGACGGCGGCGGGCTTGGGCGCCGGGTCCGCGTCGATCACCTGGCCGCTGAACAGGGTGTTGTCGACCAGCAGCAGACCGCCGGGGCGCAGCCGGGGGACGAGTTCCTCCCAGTAGCCGATGTAGCCGGGCTTGTCCGCGTCGATGAAGGCGAGGTCCAGGTGCGGTTCGGCGGGCAGCGCGCGCAGCGTCTCCAGCGCGTCGCCGAGCCGTAGTTCGATCCGGTCGGCGACGCCGGCCCGGGTCCAGAACTCGCGGGCCAGGTCGGTCCACTCGGCCGAGACGTCGAAGGTGATCAGCGAGCCGTCGGCGGGCAGGCCGCGGGCCAGGCAAAGCGAGGAGTAGCCGGTGAAGGTGCCGACCTCGACGATCCGGCGGGCGCCCAGCAGGCGTACCAGGAAGGTCAGCAGCGCGCCCTCCTCGGGGGCGACGCTCATGTGCGCCTGGTCGGGGATGGCCGCGTGGGTCCGCTCGATCAGCTCGGCCAGCAGGGAGTCCGGCGTCATCCGGCCCTGGGTGAGGAGGTAGTCGTGCAGCTCGGGCGTGAGGGTCACGCCTCGGGTGGTGAGCGTGTCGTTGCGCAGCACAGGATTCTCCCGAGTGAGGTGGGGCGGTACGGGTACCGGTCTTCATTCGGCGGAGCTCGACGGGCGGTACGGGTGCTCGGCGGTGCTCGGTGGTGCTCGGTGGTGCTCGGCGGGCGGTACGGGTGCTCGGCGGTGCTCGGTGGTGCTCGGTGGTGCTCGGCGGGCGGTACGGGTGCGGGCGTTCAGGTGCCGGTGGTCAGTCGGCGGTGCTCAGCGGCGCCGGGTCGAGCGGGCGCCAGGCGGCGTAGGCGCGCCGGATCGCCGCGCTCTCCCGGGGCAGCCGGGCGATGAAGGAGGTCAGGTCGCCGGGGCAGTGCAGCTCGAACCGGCGGCGCGCGCCGGGGTGTTCGTGCTCGCGGACGAAGTACATGACGGTGGAGCCGGCCGGCCCGCCCTCGTGCGGGTTGTGGCCGCCGCCCTCGGGGATCAGTCCGGCCTCGGTCCGCCAGGACGCGACCAGCTTGGTCAGCAGCGCGGTGCTCGGGCGGGCCACCACGAACGCGGTGTGCTGCTCGAAGCCGGCGGCGACCTCGGCCCGCTCCAACTGCGGGGAGTACGCCCGGCCGTCGCGCGGCAGCAGGAAGATCTCCACGGCGGCGTGCCGGCGCCCGGTCGGCAGGGCGAGCCGCAGCCGGGTGATGTGCACCTTGCAGTCGGCCGGGTCGAGGCCGTGGCGTTCGGCGAGCCGGCGGCGCACCACCGTGCTGGGAACGACGGGCAGCGGCGACAGGCCGAGCTCCTCCAGCCGGCGCAGGCCGGCGTCCAGGGTGCTGGGGAACAGCAGCAGGCCGCAGTGGTCGAACGTGCAGTGCTGCGCGGTCAGTCGAGCGGCGTCGCCGCCCGTCCGGACCAGGGACAGCAGGGTGGAGGCGGCCGCCCCGGCGGACAGCCGGGCGCTGCGGACGACCTCGTCCAGCTGGCGCAGGCCGGAGGCCGAGAAGACCCCGGGCGCGCTGTGCGCATCGGCACCGGAAAAGAGTCCGGTGCCGGAAATTCTGTGCACCGACCCCGGTTCTGCATTGGTGCCACCGAAACTTCGTGCAATCGACATCGACGACCTCCTACGTCGGGGACGCCGGGAATTCTGTAGTGCCCGTCGGTCGATCGGCAACCTGCTCCGAGGTCGCCGCGGTCGAATCGCCGGTTTGATCCTGCTCATTTTTCGATGGAGTCGCCGGTGACCTGCGGAAACAATCGGATTCGGTCTTTCCGATGTCACCCATCGGCCTGGCCGAACGATAGTCAGGGTACGGACGGGGTCGCACTCCTGGCTCGTTCCGGTGCCCCGGGGGAGCCCTTCCCATTGATTTTCCTTACCGCCGGGAGTCCGGTTCCGCACGGTTCGGGGTCGGCGGCGCAGCCGGCCGGTCGAATCCGCCGCAGCTGGGCCGGGCCCGGCGACCCCCGGGTACCCCGGATATTAGGAATCTTTATTGAGGGGCCCGGCCGGGGAAGAATTGGGATCCCTTATCGGGGAGCTCTGGACGAATCGCCGACCGGGCGCGCAGAATCCGGGGCGGAAAGCGGCGGACGTCCGCTCGGACACCAGTGGCACCTCGGCGCGAGGACCGGTGCGCGCGGCGGCGCGCATACCGCGGCCGAAACCCGAGCAGACGCCGGCGCGACCACCGATGCAGATGGAGGACCTTCGTGAAAGCTCCCCCCGAGAAATCGACGACTCTCCTGCCGACCTTCGGCGAAGCCCTGGAGCGCGCCGCCGTGCTCCGCCCCGGACCGGCCGTCATGGACGGCGACCGGTGGTGGAGCTGGCGCGACTGCCTGCTCCAGGCCGAGCGGACCGCAGGCGTGCTGCACCGCCGCGGACTGCGGGCCGGCGACGTGCTGGCGACCCAACTCCCCAACAGCTGGGAGATGTTGGTGCTGCACGCGGCCACCGCCCGGCTCGGCGTGCTGCTCCTGCCGCTGCACTCCGCGTACGGCGTGCACGAGGTGCGCTCGCTGCTGGAACAGTCCGGGGCGAGCGCGCTGGTGGCCCGGGCCTCCTACCGGGGCCGGGACCGCACCGCCGACATCCGCGCCCTGGGGGAGCGGCTCCCGGCACTGCGGCACATCTGGCTCTCCGGCACCGACCGCGCCGACCGCGCCGACGGCACCGAAGGCGCCGACCGCACCGACCGCACCGACCGCACCGACCGCACCGACCGTACCGACGGCACCGGCGACCGAGCCGGTGGGCTCGTCGGTGGGCCGGACGACCTGCCCGACTCCCGCGAACTGCTGGACCGGGCACCGTACTTCGAGGGGAGGCTGCCGGAGCGCCCGCGGGACCCGCAGGCGCCGCTGATGCTGCTGGCCTCCTCGGGCACCACTTCCCAGCGCCCCAAGCTCTGCCTGCACAGCCACGGCGGACTGCTCGGCAATGCCGCCGCGGTGGCCTCCGACGGCGGGCTCGGGGCCGACGACACCGTGGTGTCGGCCAGCCCGCTCAGCCACGCCTTCGGGATGCTCTCGGTGCACCTGGCGCTGGTCACCGGCGGCGCGGTCGGGCTCTTCGAGGGCTGGGACGCGGGCCGCTTCCTGGCCGCGCTGCGGGCCGCCGGCGCCACCGCCGCGTTCGCCGTCCCGGCCCAACTGCGCGACCTGCTGGACCTGTTGGCGCAGGAAGCGGAGCGGGGTGCGGCTCCCGTCCCGGGGCTGCGGGAGGTTCGCACCGGCGGCGCGCCGGTGCCCCGCGAACTGGCCGAGGGGGTGCGCCGCCGACTCGGCGCCCAGCTGATCGTCCAGTGGGGGATGACCGAGGTCGGCGCCGGGACGTTCACCCGGCCGGAGGACCCGCCCGAGGCCGCGGCCACCGTCGGCCGGCCGGTCTCCGGCGGCGAGGCCAGGGTGGTGGACGCCGACGGCGCACCCGTCCCGACCGGCGTCACCGGCGAGCTGCAGTACCGCAGCCCCTACCTGTTCCAGGGGTATCTGCACGCGCCGGAGCTGACCGCGGCCGCGTTCACCGCGGACGGCTGGCTGCGCTCCGGCGACCTCGCCGTGCTCCAGGAGGACGGCTCGGTCGGCTACCGGGGGCGCAGTGACGAGCTGATCAACCGGGGCGGGCTCAAGTTCAGCGCCCTGGAGGTGGAGGAACTGCTCAACGACCTGCCGCAGTTGGCGCAGCACGCGGTGGTGGCGCGGCCCGACCCGCGGCTCGGCCAGCGCTCCTGCCTGCTGGCCGCGCTGCGCCCGGACGCCCGGCTGACCCTCGACGAGGTGACCGGCCACCTGTCCCGCAAGGGCCTGGCCACCTACAAGCTGCCCGAGCAGCTGGTGGTGGTCGACCGACTGCCGACCACCGTCACCGGGAAGATCGCCCGGGCCCGGCTGCGGACCGTCCCGCTCCCCGAGCCCGGTAGCGCGGACCGGCCGGCGGCGGCGCGGGTCGTGCCGCCCGAGCCGGTCCTGTCGGTGCCCCGCCCCAGGGACGGGCACCGCCGGCCGGCCCCGGACGACCCGGGCGCGGCCGGGTGAACGGCCGGGGGAGCGCCCGGACCGGAGGTTCAGGCCGCCAGCTGCTTGCGGATGGCGCTCTGGAATCCGAGCAGGTTGGGGTTGGCCGAGTTGCGCTCCAGCCAGGTCATGGTGATCGCCGCCCGGAGGTCGGTGTCGCCGATCTCCACCAGGGCGACCTCGCCCCGGTCGACCTGGCTGCGGACCGACACCAGCGGCAGCAGCGCGCAGCCCATCCCGGCCGCGACGCAGGCGCCCAGGGTGCCGATGCTGTCCACCTCGGCGACCGGCTCCTTGGCGGGCATCGCCCCGAAGGCGCCGTCGTACATCTCCCGGAACCCGCAGCCCCGCTGGGTGGCCAGGAACGGCTCGGCGGCCAGCTCCGCCAGGTCGGCCCGGCCGCGGGCGGCCAGCGGGTGCCCCGGCGGCACGATGATCACCAGCGGTTCCTCGGTCAGCGTCTCGGCGCGCAGCCCGGCGTCGACCGGCGGGGTGCCGAAGGTCAGGCAGAGGTCGAGGTCGCCCCGGCGCACCGACTGGTACAGCTCGCCGCGGTTGTCCTGGGAGACCCGGACCTTGGTCTCCGGGTGCAGCTCCCGGTAGTACGAGAGCACCTGCGGCAGCAGGTAGCGGCCCAGCGTCTCCAGGGCGCCGAGGGCCAGCTCGGTGGCGGGCCGGGAGACCGCGAAGCGGGCCTCCTCCAGCAGGGTGAGGATCCGTTCGGTGTACGAGGACAGCACCTCGCCCTGGGCGGTCAGCCGGATCCGGCGCTGCGAGCGGTTGATCAGTTCGATGCCCAACTCGCGTTCCAGTGCCTGGATTTGGTCGCTGACACTGGACTGCGCGTAATGCAACTCCCGGGCCGCCTGTGTCACGCTGAGAGTCCGGGCGACCGCCTCGAACGTGCGCAGGTGTCGTAACTCCATGGCGTGGACACTCCTCTGACGAGCTATCGGCTGTGCCGATTGTATTCATAGGCCATTCCGGTCGTCAGTGACGCCAACTCCCCTTATGCGTCCGGGAGAATGGGATTTCCCGCCCCCGACGAACCGATGGGTCTCCCCATCGGCGGATCCGCGCGTCCGCGATCCGGGCGGTGTGGCATGCCGTTTTTCTTGAACGAGGAGCACTTATGGCTACGCAGGCCGGCGTTCAGCCCGCCGTCACCCAGCCGGGGTCCGAAGGCCCCCCGCGCGCACTTCTGATCGGGCTCTCGCTCGGCTACTTCATGGTGCTGCTGGACATGACCATCGTCTCGGTCGCCCTCCCGGCGATGGCCGACTACCTCGACGTCGGCCTCAGCGGACTCCAGTGGGTCACCAACGGCTACACCATCACCTTCGCCGCCCTGCTGCTCACCGCGGGCTGGCTCTCGGACCGCTTCGGCGGCCGCCGGGTCTTCCTGTGGGGCCTGGTCGCGTTCGGCGTGCTGTCCGGCGTCTCCGCGCTGGCGACCACCCTGCCGGTGCTGGTCGCGCTGCGGCTGGCGCTGGGCGCGGCGGGGGCGCTGCTGCTCCCGTCCTCGCTCGCGGTGATCACCAACGCCTACACCGACCCGGCGATGCGGGCCCGCGCAGTGGGCTCCTGGGCGGCCATCACCGGCGCGGCCCTGGCGGCCGGGCCGGTGGTCGGCGGCGTGCTGACCGACACCGTCGGCTGGCGGGCGATCTTCCTGATCAACGTCCCGCTGGCGCTGGCCAGCCTGCTGATCACCGTCAAGATGGCCCCCGAGACCGCCCTCAAGCAGCGCGGCGGCCTCGACCTGACCGGTCAGATCAGCTCCGTCGTCGCGCTCGCCGCCCTGGTGTACGCGCTGATCGAGGGCCCCGACAAGGGCTGGGGCGCCACCGGCGTGCTGATCGCCTTCGCGCTCACCGCGCTCGCCGTGGTCACCTTCCTGGTGGCCGAGGTGCGGGCCGGCGACGCGGCCATGATCCCGCTGCGGATGTTCCGCAGCCCGGGCTTCTCCCCGGCGGTCGGGGCGGGCCTGCTCGCCAACTTCGGACTCTCCGGCCTGCTGTTCGTCCTGTCGCTGTTCTTCCAGGAGGGCCGCGGCTACTCGCCGGTCGTCACCGGCCTGGTCTTCCTGCCGCTGACCCTGCCCACCGCGTTCAACCCGATCTACACCGGCCGGCTGGTCGGCCGGATCGGGCCGCGCAGGCCCGCCACCCTCGGCTTCGTGCTGATGGGCGTCGGCGCGCTGCTCCAGGCGCCGTTCACCGGCAACTCGGCGCTCGCCCTGGCCGCGACCGTGGTCGGCCTGCTGGCCTTCGGCTTCGGCGTCTCCTTCGCCCTGCCGTCGCTGGTCGCGGGCATGTCCAGCACCGTCCCCGCCGAGTTCGCCGGCATGGGCGCCGGCGTCCTCAACTCGGCCCGCCAGGTCGGCGCCTCGCTCGGCGTCGCCGTCCTCGGCATCGTCCTCAACCTGTCCTCGTCCAGCGCCGACGGCACCCGTTGGGCGCTGGTCACGGGCGGACTGGTCCTGCTGCTCGGGGCCGTCGTCACCTCCACCGGACTGCGTGGAAAGGCACCCGCCGCCAAGTAGTCCCGTCCCACCCGAGCGCGTGCCCGGATCCGCCCCCGGTCTCCAGGAGGAGCATTGGCTACCGCACCATCGCCCGTCCCGCCGCAGGGCCTCCGCCCGGCCCCCGGCCTCGACGGGGTCGACCACCTGGCCTACGTCACCTGGCGGCCGCGTGCGACGTACGAGTTCTACACCCAGGTCCTGGGCATGCCGCTGGTGCACGCCATCACGGCCACCGGGTGGGTCACCGACGACTACCCGGACTTCGTGCACTTCTTCTTCGACATGGGCCGGGGCAACCGGATCGCGTTCTTCTACTACTTCGACCTGCCGGCCGAGGCGCCGCCGAGCGACCTGATGCACCGCTCGCGGCACCTCGCCTTCCACGTCGACACCGAGGAGGACCTCCTCGCCTGGCGCGAGCGGCTGAAGTCCCACGGGGTGCGGGTCACCACGCCGCTCGCCCACGAGCTGATCGAGTCGATCTACTTCGACGACCCCAACGGCCTCCAACTGGAGATCACCCGACCGCTGCGCGAGATGTCCGGCATCGACGCCCGCGACGCGGAACTCACCCTGCGGGCCCTGATCGACGTCACCGCCTCGCCGCACCCCTCGGTGCAGGCCATGTGGCAGCGCAAGGCCGAACTCATCCGCAAGAGCATCGAGGTGCCCGCCCCATGACACTCGCCCTGTACGTACTCGACGTCCCGGAGTTCGAACCCGTGGTCCGCGCCGCCCAGGACGCCGGCATGGAAGCCCGGTCGGTCGGCGACTACCTGGAACTCAGCACCGAGCGCAGCGAGGTGGTGCTGCGCCGCGAGAACACCGGCATCCGCACCGCGCTCTGGCACGCCGCGCTGACCGGCGGCGTCGCCGGACGCATCATGCTCTTCACCGCCGACACGCTCCACCTGACCGAGGAGGACCGATGAGTTCCCAGGCGGACCACGGACGCACCACCCGTCACCCGGTCCTGGTCGTCGGCGCCGGACCCGCCGGGCTCAGCGCCGCGCTCGCGCTGCGCGCCGCCGGGATGCCCGCCACCGTCCTGGAGCGCCGCACCGCCGAGACCGTGCGGCCCGGCAGCCGCGCCGCGTACATCCACGGCGCCTCGCTGCGCGAACTGGAGCGGCTCAGCCCCGGACTCGGGCAGCGGATCGCCGACCACGGCCTGATGTGGGCCACCAAGCGCTCCTTCTGGGCCGGCCGCGAGGTCTACACCCGCACCTACCCCCGCTACGGGAAGGACGGCCTGCCGCCGTTCACCAGCCTCCCGCAGGTCGACACCGAGGACCTGATGGTCGCGGCCTGCCACGAGGCCGGCGTCGAGTTCCACCACGGCGTCGAGGTGAAGTCCGCCGAGACCACCCCCGACGGCGTCCGGCTGACCGACACCACCGGACGCGCCTGGGAGGCCGAGTACGCCATCGCCGCCGACGGCTCCCGCTCGCCGCTGCGCGAAGCCGTCGGCATCCCGCTGGAGGGCCCGCGCTCGCGCAACACCTTCGTGGTGGTCGACCTCAAGGACGACCCGGACAACCCCGTCCCGCTGGAGCGGGTCTTCCACTACAAGCACCCGGCGGCCGGCGGCCGCAACGTGCTGATCGTGCCGTTCGCCGGCGGCTGGCGGGTCGACCTCAACCTCGACGTGGACGACGACCCGGCGCGCTTCACCTCCCCCGAGGGCCTGAGCCGGTGGATCTCCCGGGTGATGCCCGCCGCGTACGGGGAGCGGGTCAGCTGGGTGTCGACCTACAAGTTCGCCCAGCAGGTGGCCGCCGACTTCACCGACACCCACCACCGGGTGCTGCTCGTCGGCGAGGCCTCCCACCTGTTCGCGCCGTTCGGCGCCCGCGGCATGAACTCCAGCATCCCCGACGCGGTGCGGGCGGTGCGGGCCGTGCACGACGCGCTGTCGGCCGGCGGCGGGCGGGCCCGGGAGGCCGCCGAGATCGCCCGGTTCGCCGCCGAACGCCGGGAGGCGGCGCTGTACAACCGGGGCTGCGCCAGCACCGCGCTGGAGCACATGGTCGCCCAGCGGCCGGCGGTCCGGCTGCGGCGGCGGGTGGCGGTGGCGGTGGCGCTGGCCGGGCAGCGGGCGGGCGCCTGGCTGGACTCGGCACCGTACGGGCCCAAGCTGGCGGCGAAGGGCGCGGCCCGCAAGTCCTACTGACCGCCCGGCCGTTCGCCCGGTTCGGCCCGGCCGTTCGCCCGGTTCCGGCCGGGCGGGCGGCCCGGGGAGCGCCGGGGCGGCCCGGGGAGCGCCGGAGGGGTGGTTCAGGGCGGGTCGAGCGGGATGTCCCGGAGTGCGGACCGGGCCGCCGCGCGGGCGGCGGCGACCACCGGCTCGCCGGCCGACGGGGAGAACGCGAGGTAGACCGGGACGGGCTCCGGCTCCGGGCACAGCACCCCCGGCGGCACCGGCCGCAGCGACAGGTCGCCGTGGTGGACGCTCGCGGCCAGCGCGGTGTACGCCAGCCCGGCCCGGACCGAGGCCCGCACCGCGAGCGGGTCCGAGCACCAGGGGGCCGACCGCCAGGGCACGTTGTGCTCGGCCAGGGTCTCGACGATCCGCCGGCTCAGTGCCGAGCGGCCGCGGACCAGCGCCACCGGCACCGGCTCCTTCGCCAGCAGCTGCGCCTGCCCGTACCAGGCCAGGCGCAGCCGTCCCAGTCGCTCGCAGCGCGGTGTCTCGATCCCGAGCAGGATCGCGGCCTCCAGTTCGTCCCGCCCGACCTGGTCGGCCAGCGCCGCGCTCGGTCCGATGGCGATCGAGCACTTCAACTGCGGCCGCTCGGCGGCCAGTTTGCTGAGCATGATGTGCAGGCCGTCGGCGAAGTGGACCGAGCATCCCAGGCTGAGCGAGTCCTGCGAGCACAGCGCCGCGATCCGGTCGAGCACCTCGTTGTTCAGCAGGATCACCCGGCGGGCGTGCGCCAGTACCTCCCGCCCGACCGGGGTCAGCAGCAGCGGACGTCTGGTCCGTTCGAACAGCGGGGCCTCGACGATCGACTCCAGCCGCTGGATCTGCTGGCTGACAGTCGGTTGCGTGACGTGCAAGGAACGGGCGGCGCAGGCGAATCCGCCCTCGTCGACGATCGCCACGAGCGAGCGCAGCAACTTGACCTCGATGTCACGTAACGACACTTTGGGGCACCTGCTTCTCGGTGGGCGCGGCCGTGTGGGGCCGGAACATAAAAAGTCGTCGTACGAGCACCCGTGTGGCAGGTGTGCTGGAAGCGGTTTTTGAATCCTCGCAGGTCTGATCGAGTTGTCAACGGGGTGATTGGGACATGACCGAATCGAGAGGCTTCTGTGAACGTTGGTGTCCGAATCCGGCCACAGGCGTGCCGGTGCGCGCGGGACGCGGCCCGGCCCCGATGCGCCGGCGGCCGGGAGCCGGGCGGGCCCGCACCGGCGGGCGGTGAACGCAACGCCGCCGCTTCGGGCCGCGCGACGCCGATCGCGGACGGCGGCGGGCCGCCGCGGTGCTCCTCTTCTTTGTGGTGCTTCGGCGATGCGCATGTTCCTTGCGGTGCTTCGGCATTGCGCACGGCTCGGTGGTCCGGTCGACGTGTTCGGTGATCCGGCGGACGCCGTCGGCGGCGCGACCCGGAGCGCATCGGCGCGGGCGAGGCGGAGGCTGGCCGGCCGCTGCGGCGGCGGGTTCGCGGGGCGCGTCGGGTCGTCCTGCGGCGGTACGGCGTTCTCGACCGGGCGCTCCTCGTGCGGCCCGAGGCGGTGGGCGTCCCGCCGGATCGTCCGACGTGTGGCCGGGGCTGCGCCGATCGGGCGGGTGTTCGGTGCGGCGTTCGGGCGGGCGGCGGGGCTGCGGCGGGATGACGTCGGCCCGGACCACGGGGGTGAGGTCCGGGCCGACGCCGGTCGGGGGGTGGGGAGTTGGGTTACTTGGGTTCGGCCGTCAGCGAGTCGCCGTTGATGGTGACCTTGAGTTCGGGCAGCGGGTCCTTGGCCGGCCCGTGCGTCACCGAGCCGTCCTTGATGTCGAACGAGGTGTTGTGGCACGGGCAGTGGATCTTGCCGCTCTTCACCTTGGTCACCAGGCAGCCCTGGTGCGTGCAGATGGCGCTGAAGGCGTGGAACTCGCCCTGCGTCGGCTGGGTGACGACGACCTTCTGGCCTTCGTAGATCTTTCCACCGCCGACCGGCACATCGCCGGTCTTGCCGAGCGAGACCGGCGCCGTGGGCGTCGCGCCGGGGGTGTAGTGCGTGGTGGGCGCGCAGGACGTTGCGGTGACACCGGCGATGGCGGTGACGCCCGCCGCGGTGGCGCCCTGCAGCACGGTGCGGCGGGAGGGGGGCTTCGATTCCGGGGCGTTTTCAGTCACAAGAGCACGCTATGAAGGGCGACTTGAGCGACGGTGGAGCCAATGCCGGTGATTTAAGTACGGTCTCGCCGGGTGATCACGCGGGTGGCCGGCCGGGGGTGGTGGCGACATGTGGTGTCGGGCGTGTTTGAGACACCGCTCGGACATCTTGTGTTTGATGACGCGGGCTGATGCGTGGAAGTCGTGGAGGGCGGGAGTCGGTCGGCAATCCCGGCGAGGTTGCGGTCCGTGTGCGCTCGAACCCCCGGTCATTTCGGACATACGGGCATTATTCGTTACGAACGGGTGGTCTTGCGGAATACTTGCAGATCACCACGGCGGGATGATTCCATTGCGCCCAATGGCTACAGGCGTGTTCATACGGGGGTTCGCATGGGACGGTCAGATCGGCGCACCAGAGAATTCGGCGGAGAAATCAGAATACTCCTCCTTGCCGAGGACTCACTCATTCGTGTCGGAATTACTGCGCTTCTCCAGTTGGCCGATGATTTGTCGGTCGTCGCCGAAACGCAGGACGAGGAAATAGCTCACACCCTCGCTCTGGAATTGTCGCCGGACATCACGGTGCTCAGCGCCTCCCCGGAGACGCCGTTCCGGGGCGACGTGGTCGAGCGGCTCTCCGCGGTCAGCCGGCTGGTCTACGTCGGCGCCTGCCAGCCCGACGTGATCCAGCAGCTGATCACCTGTGGGGCGGCCGCGGTGTTCGACCCGCGGGGCCGGCCGCAGGCGCTGCCCGACATCATCCGGGTGGCCGCCGCGGACGACGCGCTGATCATGCCGACCTGCGGCCCGTTGAAGATGGCCCGGATCCAGGCGCCGGCGGAGGCGCCCGAGGTGTGCAGCCTGCCGCTGGCGCCGGGCGCGCTGACCAACCGGGAGGCCGAGGTGCTGCTCCTGCTGGCCCAGGGCTACGCCAACCAGGAGATCGCCAGCAGGCTCTCGGTCTCCTCGGCCACCATCCGCTCGCACGTCCACAACCTGCTGACCAAGCTCAGCGTCCGCAGCCGGGCCCACGCGGTGGCGCTCGCGTACGAGTCCGGGCTGATCAGGGCGGTCGAGCGGGGGTTGCGGCAGACGGCCTGAGCCGACGGCGTCCGCGCCGGGCGGCCGCCGGGCCGGCGGGCCCGCCGCGGACGGACCCGCCGACCCGGCGTGCGCTACGCCAGGTTGCCGACCGGGTCGGCGTCCAGAGCCCCGGCGACGGCGCCGAGGATCTCGACCACCGAGGTGTGCAGGAAGAAGTGGTCCCCGGGCAGCATCTCCAAGCGGGCCCGGGCGTCGGTCTGGGACCGCCAGCCGTGCAGTGCCTGCGGCCGCACGGACGGGTCCGCCGTGCCCCCGAAGACGGTCATCGGCACTGTCAGCGGGGGCTCCGGGCGGTAGTGGTAGGTCTCCAGCACGGAGAAGTCGGCCCGCAGGGTGGGCAGCATCAGCTCCATCAGCTCCCGGTTGTCCAGCAGCTCCGGCGGGGTGCCGCCGAGGAACCGCAGCTCCCGCTTGACCTCCTCGTCGGTGGCCGCGTGGATCAGCGGACGGGTGCGCGGCGCGTCCGGCGCCGAGGCGCCGGAGACGAACAGGTGCTCCGGCGCGGCCGCGCCGCGCCGCCGCAGCTCCCGGCAGAGTTCGAACGCCAGCAGGGCGCCCATGCTGTGCCCGAAGAGCGCGAACGGCTGGTCGAGCACCGGCGTCAGCTCGTTCGCCAGCAGGGCGACCAGTGGCCGCAGCCGGGAGACCGGGCTCTCGCCCAGCCGGCGCCCGTGGCCGGGCAGCTCCACCGGGCAGACCTCGACCCGGTCGTCGGCCAGCGCGCCCCAGCCCCGGTAGAGCGAGGCGGCTCCGCCCGCGTACGGCAGGCAGAGCAGCCGGACCCGGCCGGGCGGAAGCTGTCGCGGGGTGTCGGCGAGGGCGGCGGACCGTGCGGGGGCGGGGACGGGGTACATCGATCACCTCCGGTCCGTCCCGGCGGGGGGAACCCGCCGGGACGAACGGTAAAAGAATAGTAAACGAACCATTGACGGTGGATCAGCTCTGCCGAATTTCCTTGATCAGTTCGGCCAGTCGCCGATCGGGGTCGGCCGCCAATGCGCTGAGCAGAACATGCCATTGACGCATCATCGCCGCCATCGTCCGCGGGTCGATCACGTCCAGGCCGTAGAGCCACATGCCGCGCAGGGATCCGTCGTCGAAGCAGCGGAGGATCAGCGCCAGGTCGACGGCGGACGCCTCCATGTCGATGATGACCTCCGGGAAGACGTAGTCGTCGCCGATCCGGAGGTCCAGCGGGGCGGCGGTCAGGCCGGGCAACTCCAGTGCCGGAACAGTGGCGTTGAGCAGATTGAACGAGATCGAGAACGGATCCCGGCCGCGCTCCCGGATGCCCTCCTGGTGCCAGAGCGGAACCCCCTGGTTGGCGTAGGCGTCGAGGGTCTCCTCCCGCACCCGGCCGACAAGTTGGCGGAAAGTCAGCGATTTGGCCAGATCCGTGCGGACCAGCAGGTGGCTGACGAAGAATCCGATCATGTTCTCGGTCTCCGGCTGCTCCCGGCCGGCCACCGGGAACGAGACGGTGATGTCCTCCCGGTCGGCGTAGCCGGACAGCAGCAGCTGGAAGGCCGCCATCACCACCATGAAGAGGGTGGCCCCCTCCTGGCGGGACAGCTCGGCCAGCGCCGTGCCCTCCGCGGCCGGCACCGCGAACCCGCGGGTGGCGCCGGTGGCCGGCTCCAGGAGCTGGTGCTCCGGGGCCCGGAAGACCGGCGTCGGGGGCAGCGCGGCCAGCCGCCGCTCCCAGTGCCCGGCCCGCTCGCGCAGCGCCCCGGCCGCCCGGCGGCGCTGCTGCCAGTCGGCGAAGTCCGGGTACTGGACCGGCAGTTCGGGAAGCTCGGGCGGCGCGGCGCCGTCCAGTCGGGCCGCGTACTGCTCGCGCAGCTCGTGGAACAGCACGCCGTACGACCAGTTGTCGGTGACCAGGTGGTGCATCACCAGGGCCAGCACGTGCTCGTCCGGGCGCAGCGCGATCAGCGCACCGCGCACCAGCCGCTCCTCGGCCACCCGGAACGAGCCGAGCTCCTGCTCGGTGAGCAGCCGCCGCAGCTCCTTCTCGCGGGTCTCGTCGTCCAGCCCGGTCAGGTCGACGACGTCCAGCGGCCAGCTGCCGACCTCGTCCACCAGCTGGCACGGCACGCCGTCGACGCTGCCGATCCGGGTGCGCAGCGCCTCGTGGCGCTGGGTGATGGCGTCCAGGCTGTCGCGCAGCGCCGCCCGGTCCAGGGCGCCGCGCAGCACCAGGGCGGTGAGCACGTTGTGGAAGTGGTGCTCGACCGGCACCGGGTGGTAGCTGACCAGGTCCTCCTGGGCGAAGGAGAGCGGGACGGCCGCCGTGCGGTCGGCGAGCGTGATGCGCTCCCGCTCCGCGTCGTCCCGGTGCTCGCCGAGCCAGCTCGCCTGGCCGGCCACCGTGGGCCGGTCGAAGAGCGTCCGGATCGGCACCGGAACCCCGTGCTCGGCGCCGAGCCGGGCGGCCAGCTGGGTGGCCAGCAGGGAGTGCCCGCCGAGGTCGAAGAAGTCGTCGTGCACCCCCACCTCGGGCACCCGCAGCACCGCCGACCAGGCGGCGGCGACCGCGCGCTCCAGATCGGTGCGGGGGGCGATCCGCTCGGCCCAGGCCGCCGCGCCGGCCTCGGGGGCGGGCAGCGCCGCCCGGTCCACCTTGCCGTTGGGGGTCAGCGGCAGCTCGGTCAGCAGCACGCAGGCGGCCGGGACCAGGTGGCCGGGCAGCTGCCCGGCCAGGTGGCCGCGCAGGGCCGCCGGGTCCGGGGCGGTGCCGGCGACCGGCACCACGTACCCGACCAGCTGCTGCACGCCGGGCCGGTCCTCGCGGACCACCACCACGGCCTGCGCGATCTCCGGGTGGGCCAGCAGCGCCGAGGCGATCTCGCCGGGCTCGATCCGGAAGCCGCGCAGCTTCACCTGGTCGTCGATCCGGCCGAGGAAGTCCAGCTGCCCGTCGGGCAGTCGGCGCACCAGGTCGCCGGTGCGGTACAGCCGCTCCCCGTCGGGGCCGTCGACGAAGCGCTCGGCGGTCAGCTCCGGGCGGCCCAGGTAGCCGAGGGCCACGCCGCTGCCGCCCACCAGGAGCTCGCCCGGCACGCCGACCGGCACCGGCCGGCGGCGCTCGTCCAGCACGTGGGCGCGGGCGTTGACGATCGGACGGCCGATCGGGGGCCTGGCCGCCCCGCCGGTGAGCGGGTCGCTCATGGTGGCGCAGACGGTGGTCTCGGTCGGGCCGTAGGCGTTGATCATCCGGCGGCCGGCCGACCAGGCGGCGACCGTCTCCGGCGGGCAGGCCTCGCCGGCCGTGACCAGCGTGGTGACGGTCGGCAGGCAGGCCGGGTCGAGCACGGCCAGCACGCTCGGCGGCAGCGTGACGTGGCTGACCCGGTAGTCGGCGCAGGTGCGCACCAGCGGGTCGCCGGGCAGCATCCGGTCGGCGGGCGCCACCACCAGGGCGGCCCCGGAGAGCAGCGTGACCAGCATCTCCGCCACCGCGGCGTCGAAGCTCGGCGAGGCGAACTGGAGCATCCGGCTGTCCGGGGCGACCGCGAACCGCTCGCCCTGCCCGGCGACCAGGCTGCCGAGGCCGGTGTGCGGCACCAGCACGCCCTTGGGACGCCCGGTGGAACCGGAGGTGTAGATCACGTACGCCGGGTCCTGCGCGGTCGGCCGCCCGGCGCCCGGGGCGGTCGGGTCCGCCGCGGCCAGCTGCGCCACGGTCGCCGGCGCGTCCAGCAGCAGGCACGGAACCGGGCCGTCGGGCAGGTCGTCGGCGTCCGCGCCGAGGGTCACCAGCAGCGCCGGGGCGGCGTCCCGCAGCATGTAGTCGATCCGCTCGACCGGGTAGCCCGGGTCGACGGGAAGGTAGGCCGCGCCGGTCTTGGCGACCGCCAGCAGCGCGGTCACCAGCCGGGTGGAGCGGCGCAGCGACACCGCGACGATCCGGCCGGGGCCGGCGCCGCGGGCGAGCAGCAGCCGGGCCAGCCGGTTGGCCTCGGCGTCCAGCTCCCGGTAGGTCAGCTCGCCGGGCTGCTCCGGGTCGGCGGAGACGACGGCGACGGCGTCGGGGGTGCGGGCCGCCTGGGCCTCGAACAGCTCCGCCAGGGTGCCTTGCGGCACCGGGCCCGCGGTGTCGTTCCAGCCGGGCAGGGCGCGGCGCTCGGCGTCGGTGAGCACCTCGACGTCGTCCACCGGGGCGTCCGGGTCGGCGAGGACGGCCCGCAGTACCAGGCCCAGCCGCTCGGCGAGGGCCTCGACGGTGCTCCGGTCGAAGATGTCGGTGTTGAACTCCACCACGCCGTCCACGCCGGTGGGGGAGCCGTCGGCGGCCGGGCGGCGCTCGGTGAGCGCGAAGTGGAGGTCGACCCGGGTGGAGTCGGTGTCCACGGTGAGGCGCTGCACCGCCACGCCCGGCATCGTGGCCTCCGCGTCGGGGGTGTTCTGCCAGGCCAGCGCGGTCTGGTAGAGCGGGTGGTGGGCCAGCGAGCGGGACGGCTTGAGCAGGTCCACCAGGTACTCGAACGGGATGTCCTGGTGGGCCAGGGCGTCCAGGCTGCGCTCGCGCACCTGGGCCAGCAGCTCGCGGAAGCTCGGGCGGCCGTCCAGATCGGTGCGGAGCACCAGGGTGTTGACGAAGAAGCCGATCAGGTCGGCGGCGGCCTCGTCGAGGCGGCCGGCCACCGCGATGCCGAGCGGGATGTCGGTGCCGGCGCCCATCCGGTGCAGCAGCGTGGCCAGTGCCGCGTGCACCACCATGAACGCGCTGGAGCCGTTCTCCCGTGCCACCCGGGCGACTTCGGCGTGCAGGGCGGCGTCCCAGGAGAACTCCAGCGTGCTGCCGCGGCGGGACGTGCGGGTCGGGTGGGGGCGGTCGGTGGGCAGGGCGATCCGCTCCGGCAGGCCGTCCAGTGCCCGGCTCCAGTAGGCGCACTGCTGGGCCAGCAGGCTCTCCGGGTCCTCGGCGTCGCCCAGCAGCCGGCGCTGCCACAGCGCAAAGTCGGCGTACTGGACGGGCAGCGGGCTCCACTGCGGGGCGGCGCCGTCGCAGCGGGCCGCGTAGGCGTTCGCGAGGTCGCGGCCGAGCAGGGCCAGCGACCAGCCGTCGGCGGCGATGTGATGGATCGTCAGCACCAGCACCCGGTCGCGTTCGCCGAGGACCAGCAGCTCCGCGCGGAGCGGCCGTTCGGTGGTGAGCTCGAAGGCGTGCCGGGCGGCCCGGGACATCGCCGCGGGCAGCGCCTCCTCGGTCAGCTCGGTGATGTGCAGCTCGGGCGCCGCCGCGGCGGCGGGCAGCACCAGCTGGCGGGGCACGCCGTCGGTGTCGGGGTAGACGGTGCGCAGCGCCTCGTGCCGGGCCACCAGGTCGCCCAGCGCCGCGTGCAGCGCCTGCGGGTGCAGTTCGCCGCGCAGGCGCAGCACCACCGGGATGTTGTAGGTGGGCGACGGGCCCTCCAGCCGGTGCAGGAACCAGAGCCGCTGCTGGGCGAAGGAGAGCGGCAGCACCTCGGGGCGGTCGGCGGGCAGCAGCGCCGCGCGGACCGGGCCCGCGGCGGCGCGCAGCCGCTCGGCCAGCTTGGCCGGGGTGGGCGCCTGGAAGAGCGCCCGGACCGGCAGTTCGACCTCGAAGGCGGAGCGGATCTGCGACATCAGCCGGGTGGCCAGCAGCGAGTGGCCGCCGAGCTCGAAGAAGCTGTCGTCGATGCCGACCTCGGCGGCCTCCTCGTCGCGGTCCAGCACCCGGGCGAAGAGCCGGCACAGCAGTTCCTCGTCCGGGTTGCGCGGGGCGGCGTACGGGGCCCGCAGCTCGCCGCGGCCGCCCTCGGGGGCGGGCAGCGCCCGGCGGTCGATCTTGCCGTTCGGGGTCAGCGGCAGGGCGTCCAGGACGAGGAAGGCGGACGGCAGCATGTAGTCCGGCAGGGTGCCGGCCAGCGCCGCGCGCAGCTCGCGGGCCAGGGTCGGCCCGTCCGGGGCCGGGTCGGCGTCCTCCAGGACCAGGTAGGCGACCAGGCGCTGGTCGCCGGGGGTGTCCTCGCGGACCAGCGCCACGGCCTGGGCGACGGCCGGCTGTTCGGCCAGCACCGACTCGATCTCGCCGAGCTCGATCCGGTAGCCGCGCAGCTTGACCTGGTGGTCGAGCCGGCCGAGGAAGTCGATCCGGCCGTCGGGGCGGCGGCGCACCAGGTCGCCGGTGCGGTACAGGCGTTCGCCCTCGGCGCTGTCGGCGAACTTCTCGGCGGTCAGCTCCGGGCGGCCCAGGTAGCCGCGGGCCAGGCCGTCGCCGCCGATGCACAGCTCGCCGGGCACGCCCACCGGGACCGGGCCGCCGGCCGCGTCCAGCACCTGGAGCGTGGTGTTGGCGATCGGCTCGCCGATCGAGATCGGGCCGCCGTCGACGTGGGAGACCGAGGACCAGATGGTGGTCTCGGTGGGGCCGTACATGTTCCACACGGTGGCGTCGGTGGCCAGCAGCCGGGCGGCCAGCTCGGCGGGCAGCGCCTCGCCGCCGACCAGGGCGGTCAGGCCGTGCCCGGCGGTCCATCCGGCGTCCAGCAGCATCCGCCAGGTCGCCGGGGTCGCCTGCATCACGGTGGCGCCGCAGGCGGCCAGTTCGGCGGCCAGCCGGCCGCCGTCGGCGGCGCTCCCGCGGCGCGCCAGCACCACCCGGGCGCCGGTGACCAGCGGCAGCAGCAGCTCCAGCATGGCGATGTCGAAGGCGGCGGTGGTCACCGCGAGCAGCACGTCGTCGGCGGCCAGGCCCGGGCGCTCGCCCATCGAGTGGAGGAAGTTGCCGAGCGCCCGGTGCGGGATCTGCACGCCCTTGGGGCGGCCGGTGGAGCCGGAGGTGTAGATGACGTAGGCCAGGTCGTCCGGGCCGGTCGCGACGCCGGGGTCGGGCGCGGCCCCGGTGGTGAGCTCGGCGGTGAGCTCGTCCAGGCAGAGCACCTCGGCGCCGGTCTGCGGCCCGAGGTCGCCGAACAGCTCGTCGTGGACGCTGCGCTGGGTGAGCAGCACCCGCAGGCCGGAGTCCTCCAGGGTGTAGGCGATCCGGTCGGCGGGGAAGCCCGGGTCCAGCGGCACGTAGGCGCCGCCGGCCTTGAGCACCGCCAGCATCGCCACCAGCAGCTCCGGCGAGCGCTCCAGGCAGATCCCGACCAGCACGTCGCGGCCCACTCCGAGGCCGATCAGGCGGTGCGCCAGGCGGTTGGCCCGCTCGTTCAGCTCGCGGTAGCTCAGCGGGGCGCCGGCCGCCTCCAGGCGGAGCGCCTCGCGGTCCGGGGTGCGGGCGGCCAGCTCCTCGAACCGCCGGTGCGCGGCGAGCGGCAGCGGCCAGTCGCGGGCGGTGTCGTTCCAGCGCTCGCGCAGCTGCCGGCTCTCGTCGTCGGACAGCATCGGCAGCCGGCCGACCGGCAGGTCGGGCTCCGCCAGCAGCGTCCCGACCAGCCGCTCCAGGTGGCGGGCGAAGCCGTCCACGGTCTGCGGCTCGAACAGGTCGCGGTTGTACTCCAGGCTGCCGCCCAGCCCGTCGGGCTGCTCGAAGACCTCCAGCACCAGGTCGAACCGGGAGGTGGCGCTCTCCACCTCCATCGTCTCCATCCGCAGGCCGACGCCGTCGAACCGGGGCAGCTCGATGTTCTGGTAGATGAAGGAGACCTGGAAGACGGGGGAGCGGGAGAGGTCGCGCTCCGGCTGGAGCTCCTCCACCAGCCGCTCGAACGGCAGCTCCTGGTGGGCGAAGGCGCCGAGTGCCGTCTCCCGCACCCGGGCGACCAGTTCGCGGAAGGTCGGCGCCCCGGAGAGGTCGGTGCGCAGCGCCAGCATGTTGACGAACAGGCCGATCAGCGGCTCGACCTCGCGCCGGCCGCGGTTGGCGACCGGCACGCCGACGACGATGTCGTCCTCCCGGCTGTAGCGGTGCAGCAGCACCAGGAACGCCGCGAGCATGGTCATGAACGGGGTGGCGCCCTCGCTGCGGCTGAACTCCCGCATGGCGTCGGCGGTTTCGGCCGGCAGCCGGAACGGGCGGGAGCCGCCCCGGCTGCCCAGCACCGCCGGGCGAGGGCGGTCGGTGGGCAGTTCGAGCATCGGCGGCGCGCCGTGCAGGGTGGTGCGCCAGTACTCCAGCTGCGGGCCGAGGGCGTCCCCGGCCAGCCGGTCGCGCTGCCAGAGCGCGTAGTCCGGGTACTGGATCTTCAGCGGCGGCAGCCCGGCGTCCTCGCCGGTGCTGAACTCGCGGTAGAACGCCACCAGTTCGCGGAACGCGACCGAGGTGGACCAGAGGTCGCCGGCGATGTGGTGCATGGTGAGGAGCAGCACGTGCTCCTCGGCGGCCAGGCGCAGCAGGGTGATCCGCAGCAGCGGGCCGTGCCGCAGGTCGAACGGGCGGGCGAACTCGGCGCGGGCCAGTTCCTTGATGCCCTCCTCGCCGTCCGGCCCGTGCAGGTGCTCGCAGGCGACGACGGTGAACTCCGGCTCGCCGGACTCGGCGATCACCTGCACCGGCTCGCCGTCCACCTCCTCGAAGACGGTGCGCAGCGCCTCGTGCCGCTGCACCAGCGCCGCGCAACTGCGGCGCCAGGCCTCGGTGTCGAGGGCGCCGTGGACGCGCAGCGCGCCCGGGATGTTGTACGCCGCGCTGCCCGGGGCGAGCTGCTCCATGAACCAGAGGCGCTTCTGGGCGAAGGACGCCGGCACCCGCTTGGGGCCGGCCTTGCGGCGCAGCTTCCGGGCGAGCAGCGCGCGCTTCTGCTCGGCCGTGAGCCGGCTCAGGTCGACGTTGTCGGTCATGCCAGGTCCTCCAGGTCATCGGTCTCGGCGGCGAGCATCTCGGCGAGCATCGCTTCCACTTGTTCGTCGGACAGCTCGTCCAGGTCGGCCGACTCGTCGTCGGAGCGCGCCGTGATGGCGTCCTCCGGGTCCTCCTCGGCCCCGCCGGCGGCCAGCAGGGCGACGGTGTGCGCCACGGTGGGGTTCTCGAAGAAGCCGCGCAGGTCGAGCGGGACGCCCAGCCGGCTGCGGATCTTGGTGCCGATCTGCACGGCGGCCAGCGAGTGCCCGCCGAGGGCGAAGAAGTCGTCGGCGGTGCCCACCTGTTCGACGCCCAGCACCTCCTGCCAGATCTCCGCGACGGCGCGTTCCTCGTCGGTCGCCGGCTCCTGGTAGGGGGTCGACAGGTCGGGACGCGGGTGGCGGCCGGCCGCCGGGGCGGCCAGGTCGTCCCCACCGGCCAGCAGGGCCGGGGTGATGCTCCGGGCCACCTCCCGCATCTGCGACAACTCGCGGTGGGAGAGCACGAGTTGGGCCGGGGCTTCGGGGTTGGCCAGCACCCGGGCGAGCACCTCCCGGCCGTCCTGCTCGGTGATGCCCTCGGCCAGCAGCCGCAGTGCCTCGGGGAGTTGCGGCGCGGCCGGGGCGGGGGCGGTGCCGGCGGCCACGGCCTCGGCGACCTGCTCGCGCATGCCGTCCAGGTCGTTGATCCGCTTCAGGGTGAAGTCGATGATCCGGACCAGCACCCGGCCGTCCTCGGCCAGCATGTCGATGTCGCAGGTCAGGCTCTCGCCGCCGTCGGGCGAGCCCTTGAGCGTGACGTCGCAGGTGAGGTCGGCGGTGAGCGGGGCCAGCGCCTTCAGCGAGCGGTAGGTGAACGGCAGGTAGTAGCCCTTGTCCGGCATCTGGATCCGGGCCGACACGCCGGCCACGTCCAGCAGCGCCGGGTGCAGCAGGTAGGCGTCCAGGTCGCCGGCGTGCTCCTCGGGCAGGCGGAGCGAGACCAGCAGCCGCTCCGGGGTGACCCGGGCGCCGCGCAGGCAGTGCCAGCGCGGGCCGAGGGTGAACTCGATGCCGTTGCCCTGCACCAGCAGGTCGAGCTTGAAGAGCCGCTTCAGCTCGTTCTCGTCGTCGACCGGTGCCACCTCGGCGAACTCGGCGCGCAGCGCGGCCAGGTCGCGCACCGGCGGCGCCTCGTCGAGGGCGACGGCGGTGCCCATGGCGTGGATCGGCCCGGTGGCGGGGTGGTTGCTGCGCACGGTGAACCGCAGCTCCTCGCCGTCCGCGGCGAGCGCCGTCCACAGCGAGCGGGACTGGCCGTCCGGCACGATCACCGGCTGGGCGAAGAGCACGTCGCGCAGCTCCACGCCGGCCGCCCCGGTCAGGTCGGCGACGGCCGCCCGGACCAGCTCCAGGTAGGCGGTGCCCGGCACCAGGCCGTGGCCCATGATCCGGTGGTCGGCGACGATCCAGCTGTCGGCGGTGCTGATCGAACCGGTGTAGCCGCGGCCGGTCCCGTCGCCGCCGCCGGGCAGCCGGCGCAGCAGCGGGTGCGCGGTCGGGGCGCCGGGGGCGGCGGCCTGCTGGTCGAGTCCGGCCGCCATGCCGACGCCGCGCCAGGTGTCCCAGGCCACCGCCGTCACCGGGGCGCCCGAGCGGCGCCGCCACTGCGCGTAGGCGTCCAGGAAGGCGTTGGCCGCCGCGTAGTCGCTCTGGCCGGGGCCGCCGAGCAGGCCGGTCAGCGAGGAGCAGAGCAGCAGGAAGTCCAACTCGTCGGCCGCGCAGGCCCGGTCGAGCATCAGGGTGCCGACGGTCTTGGCGGCCAGGACGGCGGCGGCGTCCTCGGGGGTCTTGCCCATCAGCAGGCCGCGGGACGGCAGGCCGGCCGCGTGCACCACGCCGTGCACCGCCCCGGCGCGGGCCCGCAGCCGGGCCACCGCCTCGGCGGTCTGCGCGGCGTCGGTGACGTCCGCGCGCAGCGGCAGCACCTCGGCGCCCAGCTCGGTCAGCCGGTGCAGCGCCGGGTCGTCGGCGGCCAGCGGCGAACGGCCGAGCAGGCCGAGCACCGGGCGCCGCACGGTGCGGGCGATCTGCTCGGCGACGGCCAGGCCGACGCCGCCGAACCCGCCGGTGATCAGGTAGCCGCCGCCGTCCCGCAGACCGCCGGGGCCGGCCCCGGCCGCGGGCAGCTCGACGGCGTCGAAGGTGCGGCTCCACCAGTGCCGGCCGCGCAGCGCCAGCTGCGGCTCCGGGCGGGCGGCGGCGTCCAGCAGGCCGGCCGCGACCGCGGCGGGGTCGCCCGCGCCGACGTCCAGCAGCCGGCACTCGACCCCGGTGACCTCCTGCGGAATGACGGTGCAGGGGCCGAGCAGCAGGGCGGCCTCCGGGTGCAGCGGCTCGTCGCCGGTGACCTCGAAGACGCCGCGGGCCAGGACGTCGAGCAGCACCGGGCGGGCCGGGGCCGCGTCCAGCAGGCCCTGGGCCAGGGTGACCAGGGTGTCGAAGCCGGCCCGCCGTGCGGCGGCCAGCCGGTCGGCGTCGAGTGCGTCGCCGGCGGCGGGGTCGGCGGGCGCGCCCAGGTGGACCAGCCGGATCGAGGCGGCGTCGCCGGTGGTGTCCAGCGAGCGGATCAGGGTGGCGCAGGCGTCCCGGTCCAGGCCGTCGGCCCGGCCGATCCGCCGGACGGTGGCGCCCCGGGCCTCCAGCTGCCGGGCCAGCTCGGCGCCGAGCGGCTGCTCGCTGCCGAGCACCGCCCAGACCGCGTCGGTGGCGTCCCCGGCGCGGGCGCCGGCCGGCAGGCGGCGCCAGCCGGGGGTGCTGAACCAGTCGTCGAGCGGCAGGGCCCCGCTGCGCGGCTTCGGCGCGGTGCGCGGGCCCGCCTCGATCCAGTACCGCTGGCGCTGGAAGGCGTAGCCGGGCAGCGCGGTCAGCGTGCCGCCGTCGCACAGCGCCGAGCGGTCCACCGGGGCGCCGGCGCTCCACAGCGCGCCCAGGCCGGCCAGCAGGTGGGTGCGGTCGTCGGTGCTCTCCTTGGGGTGCGGCAGCGAGTCGACCGCGGTCCGCTCGGGGCTCCAGGATTCGTGCTGCTGGGCGAAGTTGGTGAGCGAGCGGCCCGGGCCGACCTCCAGCAGGAGCAGCTCCGGGTCGTCGAGCAGCAGGCCCAGCACGTCGCGGAACCGGACGGCGCCGCGCAGGTGCTCGCCCCAGTAGGCGGGGCTGGTGGCCTGCTCGTCGGTGATCCACTTCCCGGTGAGGCCGGAGCAGAACGGGATCCGCGGCGCGCGCAGCTCGACGGTGCGCACCACGTCGGTGAACGGCTGCACGGCGGCGTCCATGTCCGCCGAGTGGAAGGCGTGCGAGGTGTGCAGCCGGCGGCAGGCGGTGCCGTCGGCCACCAGGCGCCTGCGCAGCCGCTCCACCGCCTCGGCCGGGCCGGCCGCCACGCACAGCACGGTGGAGTTGACGGCGGCCAGGTCGAGCTCGGGCGACTCGGCGAGCAGCGGCGCGAGCTCGGCCTCGGGCAGGAAGACGGCGAGCATCTCGCCGGCCGGCATCGACTGCACCAGCCGGCCGCGGGCGGCGACCAGCCGGACCGCGTCGGGCAGCGAGAACACGCCGGCCAGGCAGGCCGCGACGTACTCGCCGATGCTGTGGCCGGCCATCGCCCGCGGGTGCAGGCCCCGGGACATCCAGAACTTCGCGAGCGCGTACTCGACGAGGAAGAGCACCGGCTGGGTGATCTCGGTGCGGGCCAGCGCGGCGGCGGCCTGCTGCGGGTCGGCGTCGGGGCCGGGGAACAGCAGGGCGCGCGGGTCGGCTCCCAGCTCGGCGGTGAACAGCTCGGCGCAGGCGTCGAGTTCGGCCGCGAAGACGGGCTCCTCGCGGTACAGGCCGTGGGCCATCGCGACGTACTGGGCGCCCTGGCCGGGGAACAGGAAGGCGACCGGGGCGTCCTCGGCGGCGGCCCTGCCGGTGAGCCCGCGCAGCGCGGCGACGGCCGCCGAACGGCCCTCCGGGCCGGCCGGGGCGGCCACGGCCGCCCGGTGCTCGAAGCCGCGCCGGCGGGCCAGCGTGTGGGCCACGTCGCCGAGCGCCAGGTCGGGCTCGGCCTCCAGCCGCTCGGCGAGCCGCCCGGCGTTGGCCGCGAGGGCCGCGGGGGTGCGGCCGGAGAGAGTCAGCAGCTCGGCGCGCCCGGCCGCGGCGGGGGCGGCGGCGGGCGGCTCGGGGGCCTCCTGGAGCACCACGTGCACGTTGGTGCCGCCGATGCCGAAGGCGCTCACCCCGGCCCGGCGCGGGTGCTCGGCGGCGGCCGGCCAGTCCCGCAGCTCGGTGGGGACGTAGAACGGGCCGGACTCCAGCTTCAGGCCCGGGTTGGGCTCGTCGAAGTTGACGATCGGCGGGATCGCCCGGTGCCGCAGCGCCTGCACCGCCTTGATGAACGCGGTGACGCCGGCGGCGGCGTCCAGGTGGCCGACGTTGCCCTTGACCGCGCCGAGCGCGCAGTAGCCGGTCTCGTCGGTGGCCTCGGGGTGCAGCCGGTGCGCCTGGGTCAGCGCGGCGATCTCGATCGGGTCGCCGAGCGCGGTGCCGGTGCCGTGCGCCTCGACGTAGCCGACGGTGCGCGGCGCGACCCCGGCGACGGCCAGCGCCTCGGCGATCACCTCGGCCTGCCCGTCGACGCTGGGCGCGGTGTAACCGGCCTTCAGCGCACCGTCGTTGTTGATCGCGCTGCCCAGCACCACGGCCTGGACGGCGTCCTGGGCGTCGCGGGCGTCGGCCAGTCGGCGCAGCACCACCACGCCGGCGCCGTTGCCCGCCACCGTGCCGCCGGCCGCCGCGTCGAACGGGCGGCAGTGGCCGTCGGCGGAGAGGATGCCGCCCTGCTCGTGGAGGTGGCCGCCGGCCAGCGGGCTGCTCACCGAGACGCCGCCGGCCAGCGCGATGTCGCACTCCCCGGACAGCAGGCTCTGGCAGGCCAGGTGAACGGCCGTCAGCGAGGTGGAGCAGGCGGTCTGCACGGTGATGCCGGGGCCGCGCAGGCCCAGCTTGTAGGAGACCCGGGTGGCCAGGAAGTCCTTGTCGGAGGCGAGCAGGGTGCGGTAGATGCCGCTCTCCTCCAGCGCCTCCGGGTCGGCCGGCAGGTTGCGCAGCAGGTAGGAGTTGAGGCTGGCGCCGGCGAACACGCCGATCCGGCCGGTGAAGGTGCGCGGGTCGCAGCCGGCCGCCTCCAGCGCCTCGAAGGCGCACTCCAGGAAGACCCGCTGCTGCGGGTCGAGCAGCTCCGCCTCGCGGGGGCTGAAACCGAAGAAGGCGGCGTCGAAGCGGTCGGCGTCGGCCAGCACCCCCTTGGCCCTGACGTAGGCGGGGTCGCCCAGCAGCTCCGGGTCGACCCCGGAGGCCAGCAGCTCCTCGTCGGTGAGGACGGAGACGGTCTCCCGGCCCGCGGCGAGCTGCTGCCACAGCGACTCGACGTCGGGGGCGCCGGGGAACCGGCCGGCCATGCCGATGACGGCGATGTGCTCGTCCTGCTCGTCGTGCGTGAAGTCAGTCTCGGACACGTCCATCACCTGTCACTTGCGTCAGTTGCGGGGGTGGCGGCGCGGCCGCGGCGTACGGCGGCGCGCTTGCGGCGGTCGGTGGCGCGGTCGCGGGCCGCGTTCAGCCGGGCGTCGTCCTGCCGGCCGGAGCGCTCCAGGTAACCGGCCAGCGAGCCGACCGTGGGGTGCTGGAACAGCTCCACCATGGACAGCTGGTGGCCCAGGTCGGCGGCCAGCCGGGCGCGCAGTTCGACCATCAGCAGCGAGTGGCCGCCGAGGTCGAAGAAGCTGTCGTCCCGGCCGACCCGGGCGGCGCCGAGCAGTTCGCGCCACAGGCCCGCCAGGGTCTCCTCCAGGCCGGCCCCGGGCGCGGTGTAGCTGCTCGCCAACTCCGGCCGGTCGGCGGGGGGTTCGGGCAGCGCCTTGCGGTCGGTCTTGCCGCTGGTGGTCAGCGGGAAGGCCTCCAGCACCATGAAGGCGGACGGCACCATGTACTCGGGCAGCCGCTCCTTGAGGAAGGAGATCAGGTCGCCGGTCGCCGGGGCGTCGCCCTCGGCGGTCAGGTGCGCGACCAGCCGGACGTCCCCGGCCGCCTGCTGACGGGCCGTCACCACGGCTTCGCGGACCTGCGGGTGGCCGGTCAGCACGGACTCGATCTCGCCGAGCTCGATCCGCAGCCCGCGCAGCTTGACCTGGTGGTCGAGCCGGCCCAGGTACTCGATGGCGCCGTCGGAGCGGAACCGGGCCAGGTCGCCGGTCCGGTAGAGCCGGGCGCCCGGCGCGGGGTCGAACGGGTCGGCGACGAACCGCTCCGCGGTGCGCTCCGGGTCGCCGAGGTAGCCGCGGGACAGGTTGACGCCCGCGATGTGCAGTTCCCCGGCGACGCCCGGCGGGACCGGCCGCAGGGCCCGGTCCAGCACGTACATCCGGGTGTTGGCGATCGGGCGGCCGATCGGGACCGGCCGCGGGTCGTCGCCCGGGCGGCAGGCCCAGGCGGTGACGTCCACGGCGGCCTCGGTCGGCCCGTACAGGTTGTGCAACTCGGCGCCGGAGCGGGCGAAGAACCGGTCCTGGAGGCTGCGCGGCAGCGCCTCGCCGCTGCACACCACCCGGCGCAGCGCGGTGCACTCCTCGACGCCCGGCTCCTGCAGGAACGCCTGCAGCATGGACGGCACGAAGTGCGCGGTGGTCACCGACTCCTCGCGGACGGTGCGCACCAGGTAGGCCGGGTCGCGGTGCCCGTCCGGGCGGGCCACCACCAGGGTGGCGCCGGCCATCAGCGGCCAGAAGAACTCCCAGACCGAGACGTCGAAGGAGAACGGCGTCTTCTGCAGCACCCGGTCGGTGCCGTCCAGCCGGTAGGCGTCCTGCATCCACAGCAGCCGGTTGCGGATCCCGGCGTGCACGTTGACCACGCCCTTGGGACGGCCGGTGGAGCCGGAGGTGAAGATGACGTACGCGGCGTGCTCGCCGGACAGCTCGACGTTCGGGTCGGTGTCGGCGCCGTCGGTGGCGTGGTCCTCGACCAGCAGCACCGTCGCGGAGCCGGTGTCCGGCAGCCGGCCGCGCACATGGCGCTGGGTGAGCAGCACCGGCACCGGGGCGTCCTCGAGCATGCCGGCCAGCCGCTGGGCGGGCAGGCCCGGGTCCAGCGCCACATACGCGCCGCCCGCCTTGAGCACCGCCAGCAGCGCGACCACCAGTTCGACCGAGCGCTCCATGGCCACGCCGACCAGCGAGTCGGGGCCGGTGCCGAGCCGGATCAGGGTGTGCGCCAGCCGGTTGGCGCGCTGGTTGAGCGCCGCGTAGCTGAGGCTCTCGCCCTCGAAGCGGACCGCCTCGGCGTCCGGGGTGCGGTGCGCCTGCTCCTGGACGATCTCGTGGATCCAGCCGGCGTCCGGCCACTCGGTGGCGGCGCCGCTGCCCGCCGCCAGCACCTGGCGGCGCTCCTCGGCGTCCAGCAGCTCCAGTTCGGCGACCGGGGTGTCGGGGGCGGCGACCACCAGCTCGGCCAGCCGCCGGAAGTGCCCGGCCATCCGGGCCATGGTGGCCGGCTCGAACAGGTCGCGGTCGTACTCGAACCAGCCGCTCAGCGCGCCGTCCCGGGTGAAGGACTGGAACTCCAGGTCGAACCGGGCGCCCTGGGCGGGCAGCTCCAGGCGCTCCAGCCGCAGCCCGCCGATCGGGCGGGCCGCCACCGGGTCGTCCTGGTAGGAGAAGCAGCTCTGGAAGATCGGCGGGCGGCTGAGGTCGCGCTCCGGGCGCAGCTCCTCCACCAGCCGCTCGAACGGCACGTCCTGGTGCGCGTACAGCCCGAGGCAGGCCTCCCGCACCCGGCCCAGCACGGTGGCGAACGACGGGTCGCCGTCCAGGCCGACCCGGACCGGCAGGGTGTTGACGAAGAAGCCGATCAGCGGCTCCAGTTCGGCCCGCTCCCGGCCGGCGGTGGGCACGCCCACCACCACGTCCTGCTGGCCGCTGTGGCGGTGCAGCAGCACGTGGAAGAGCGCCAGCAGCACCATGTAGGTGGTCGCGCCGTTCGCCCGGCCGAGCGCGGTGAGGCCGGCCATCAGCGGCTGCTCCAGCTCCACCGGGCAGGAGGCGCCGTCGAAGCCCTGCACCGACGGGCGCGGCCGGTCGGTGGGCAGCGTCAACTGCGCCGGGGCGCCCGCCAGATGCTCGCGCCAGTAGGCCAGGTGCTCGGCCTGGTCGGCGGTCTCGGCCTGCTTCTGCTGCCAGGCCGCGAAGTCGCCGTACTGGATCGGCAGGGCCGGCAGCGGGGACGGCCGGCCGGCGGCGAACGCGTCGTACAGGGTGCCCAGTTCGGTGATCAGCAGGCCCATCGACCAGCCGTCCGAGACCAGGTGGTGCATGGCCACGGCCAGCACCTGGTCCTGCGGGCCCAGCCGCAGCAGCCGCAGCCGCAGCAGCGGGCCGGCGGCCAGGTCGAACGGGCCGTCGACGGCCGCGGCGATCGCCGCCTCCAGCGGCTGCCCGTCGGCGGCGGGCAACTCGGCGAAGTCCAGCGGCAGTTCGGGCCGGACCTGCTGCACCGGGCGGCCGTCGCGCAGCGCGAAGACGGTGCGCAGCGACTCGTGCCGGCGCACCACCTCGGCCGCCGCCGAGCGCAGCACCGCGGTGTCCAGGGCGCCGCGCAGCCGCACCGCGCCCAGGATGGTGTAGGCCGGGTTGCCGGGGCGCAGCTGCTCGAAGAACCAGATGCCCTGCTGCGTCACGGACAGCGGGAAGACGGCGCCCGCCTCGGCCTGCTCCTCCAGCAGCCGCTCGTACTTGGCGCGCTGCTCCGGCGGCAGTGCCGCCAGCTTGCGCCGCAGCGCGTCGAGCTTGGTGTCCAGGGTGTCGGTCATCGGGTCTCTCCTCGGCCCGGAGCCTCCGCGGAGAGCTCGGGCAGGCTGTCGATCTCGGCGAGCAACTGGTCGGCCAGGTCCTCCAGCCGGGCGGCGCGGCCGATCGCCGGGGCGGCGGGGGCCGGTTCGTCGCCGGCCAGCGCCTCGGCGACCAGGCGTTCCGCCAGCGAGCGCACGGTGGCGCCCTTGAGGAAGTCGGAGATCGGCAGGTTGATGCCGAGCGCCTGGACGATGGCGTTGCGCAGCTCCACGGCCATCAGCGAGTCGAGGCCGAGGTCGATCAGCGCGGCCTGCGGCTCCAGCGCCTCGGGGTTCGCGCCGAGCACCGAGGCCACTGCGGCCAGCAGCTGCGCGGCCAGCACGCCGGAGCGCTCCGGCGCGGGCAGCGCGGCCAGCTCCTCGCGGCCCGGCAGCACCGGGGCGCCGCGCCGGGCGGGCCGGGAGGACGCCGGACCGTCGGCGGCGCCGACCAGTTCGGCCAGCAGGTGCGAGCCGGAGACCTCCTGGTAGCGGCGGCCCCACTCCTCCCAGTCCACCGGGACCACGGCCAGCTGGGCGGCGTCGCGGCCGAGCAGCCGGTGCAGCACCCGCACGGCCTGGGCCGGGCGCAGGGTGCCCATGCCGCGGCTCTGACCGGCGGTCTCCTCGGCCTTCCGGGCGGCCATGCCGGTGTTCTCCCAGATGCCCCAGTCGATCGTCAGGGCCGGCCGGCCGTCGGCCCGGCGCAGCTCGGCGAGCGCGCCGAGGAAGGCGTTGGCGGCGGCGTAGGCGGCCACGTACGGGGAGCTGAGCACCGCGCTGGTCGAGGAGCACAGCACGAAGAAGTCCAACTCGCGCTGGGCGAAGACCCGGTGGAGCACCCAGGCGCCGAGCGCCTTGGGGCGCAGCTGGCGGTCCAGCTCGGCGGCGTCCAGCTCGGCGAGCGGCACCATCGCGCCGATGCCGGCGGCGTGCAGCACACCGCGGATCGGCGGGCGGCCCTCGCGCTCCTCCTGGGTCAGGAAGGCCTGCACGGCGGCCTCGTCGGCGATGTCCAGCGAGACCAGCCGGACGCCGGCGCCGAGCGCCTCCAGTTCGCGCACCGCGGCCGCCCGGTCGGCGAACGGGTGCCCGGCCGGCAGCTCGGACCACTCGGCGCGCGGCGGCACGGCGGAGCGGCCGACCAGCACCAGGTGCCGGGCGCCGGCCCGGGCCAGCGAGCGGGCGGTGGCCAGGCCGACGCCGCCCAGACCGCCGGTGATCAGGTAGGAGGCGTCCCGGCGCCAGCGGACCGGCCGGGCCGGGCCGGACTCGGCGGGTTCCCGGACCAGCCGGGCCGCGTGCCGCACCCCGTCGCGCAGCGCGACCTGGTCCTCGCCGTCGGCGTCGCGGCGGACGACGGCGTCCAGCAGCTGCTCGGCGCCCTCGGCCGGCTGCTGCCGCGGGTCGAGGTCGACCAGGCCGCCCCAGGCGGCGGTCTGCTCGGCCTGGAGCGAGCGGCCCAGGCCCCACAGGGCGGCGGCCAGCGGGGCGGGACCGGTCGGCTCGCCGCCGACCCGGACGCCGCCGCGGGTGACCAGCCAGAGCCGGGCCGCCCGGCCGTCCAGCGCCTGCGCGGTGCGGACGGCGTCCAGCACGCCGGTCCACCGGCCGTCGGCCGGGTCCTGCGCGTCGAGGCCGGCCAGCTGGACGACCTCGACGCGGCCGCCCTGCGGCACCGTCAGTTCGTCCAGCAGGCGGACCAGGTCGGCCGGCCGGTCGGCGCGGATCTCGGCGCTGCCGGACCCGGCGGCATGCCGGTAGCCGGCGCCGGAGCGGACCAGGACGCACGGCTCGCCGCGCCCGGCGGCGGCCTCGGCGAGCTGCTCGGCGAAGCCGGAGCCGTCGGCCAGCAGCACCCAGCCGCGGGCGTCGGCGGCCGGGGCCTCGGCGTCGGCCTCGGCGACGGGGCGCCAGGCCAGGCGGTACAGCAGGCTGTCGTCGTCCGCCTCGTCGTGCTCGGCGGCCGGCTCCTCGGCGCCTTCCGGGGCGTCCGCGTCCGCCGCGTCCGCGGGGCGGCGCTCGCGCCAGCACGACGTGGGCTCGAACGGGTAGCCGGGCAGTGCGACCCGGGCGCGCCGGTAGTCGCGGTCGAAGCCCTGCCAGTCCAGGTCGGCGCCGCGGGTGTACAGCTCGGCGACGCTGTTCAGCAGCACCTCCCAGTCGTCGTGCTTGGGGCGCAGGCTGGGCAGCAGCAGGGTGTCGTCGTCGGCCGGCAGGCTGTCGCTGATCAGGCCGAGCAGGGTCGGCGCCGGGCCCATCTCGACGAAGGTGCGGTAGCCGAGCTTGCGCAGGGTGCCGACACCGGAGGCGAAGCGCACCGCGCGGCGGGCGTGCCGCACCCAGTACTCGGCGTCCGGGGCCTCCGCCCAGTCCCACAGCTCCCCGGTGACGTTGGAGATCAGCGGGATCTGCGGCGGCCGGAAGTCCACCCGCAGCGCGGCCTGCCGCAGCGGTTCGAGGATCGGCTCCATCAGCGGGGAGTGCGAGGCGGTGGTGATGTGCAGCCGCTTGGCCTGCACGCCGAGCGCGGTGAAGTGCGCGCAGACCAGGTCGACCAGCTCGGCGGCGCCCGAGATCGTGGTGTTGGCGGGGCCGTTGACGGCGCCGACGGCGATCCGGTCGGGGTCGTCGGCGATCTCCATCAGCACCTCGGCGACCTCCATCTCGGAGGCGAAGACGGTGGCCATCGCGCCGGTGCCGGACAGCGACTCCATCCGCCGGGAACGCTCGACGGCCAGCATCAGGCCGTCCTCCAGGCTCATCACGCCGGCCACGCAGGCGGCGACGTACTCGCCGAGGCTGTGCCCGAGCACCGCGCCCGGCTCGACGCCCCACGAGCGCCACATCTCGGACATGGCGAACTCGACGGCGAACAGCGCGGGCTGGGCGTAGCCGGTGCGCTGGATCAGCTCGCGGTCCTGCTCCTCGGGGTAGAGGTAGGAGAGCAGCGGGCGGTCCAGCATCGGGCGCAGGATCTCGTCGCAGCGGTCGACGGCCCTGCGGAACGTCGGCTGCTGCTCGTAGAGCGCCCGGGCCATCCCGGGGCGCTGCGGGCCCTGGCCGGTGAAGAGGAAGACCACCTCGGAGGGCTCGGTCGCGGCGGTCGCCGGCAGCCCGTCCTTCACCAGCTCGGCCAGCCGGTCGGCGGCCTGGGCGCGGTCGGCGCCCACCACGGCCAGCCGGTGGCGGAAGTGCGAGCGGCCGGTGGCGGCCGAGTGGCACAGGTCGGCCAGCGGGGCGGCGTCGGGCGCGGTGAGCCGCTCCCGGTAGCGCTCGGCCAGGCGCAGCAGCGCGGCGTCGCTCTTGGCGGACAGCGGCAGCACGGACAGCGGGCGGTCCGCGCCGTCCTGCCCGTCCTGCCCGTCCGGCCCGGTCCCCGGGCGGTCCGGGGCCTGCTCGACGATCAGGTGCGCGTTGGTGCCGCTGAAGCCGAAGGCGCTGATGCCCGCGGTCCGGGGGCCGCCGGTGGCCGGCCAGGCGGTGCGGCCGGTGGGCACCTCGAAGGTGGTGCCGTCGAACGAGACGTTCGGGTTGAGCTTCTTGAAGTGCACCGTGCCGGGGATCTCGTCGTTGCGCAGCGCCAGGATCACCTTGATCAGGCCCGCGATGCCGGCCGCCGCCTCCGGGTGGCCGATGTTGGTCTTGCACGAGCCCAGGTAGACCGGGCTGCCCTCGGGCCGGCCGTAGACGTCGGCCAGTGCCTCCACCTCGATCGGGTCGCCGAGCAGGGTGCCGGTGCCGTGCGCCTCGATCATCGAGACCTGCTCCGGCCGGACGCCCGCGGCGGACAGCGCGGCCCGCACCACGTCGCGCTGGGCGGAGCCGTTGGGGGCGGTGAGGCCGGCGCTGCGCCCGTCCTGGTTGACGGCGCCGCCGCGGATCACGGCCAGCACGGTGTCGCCGTCGCGCTCGGCGTCGGACAGCCGCTTGAGCACCACCACGCCGCAGCCCTCGCTGCGGACATAGCCGTTGGCGTCGGCGTCGAAGGCCTTGCAGCGGCCGTCCGGCGAGACCATCCGGCCGAACTGGGTGAACGAGACGCTGGGCAGCGGCGACAGCACCGCGTTGACGCCGCCGCTCAGGGCGGTGTCGCACTCGCGGTTGCGCAGGGCCTGGCAGGCCTGGTGGACGGCGACCAGCGAGGAGGAGCAGGCGGTGTCCACCGCGACGCTCGGGCCGCGCAGGTCGAGCACGTAGGAGAGCCGGCCGGTGAGCACGCTGTGCGCCGAGCCGGTGCTGGCGTAGGCGCTGAAGTCCAGCGGGCCGCGCAGGTGCTCGGTGGCGAAGTCCCAGCTGGAGACGCCCATGAAGACGCCGGTCCGGGAGCCCGCCAGCGAGCTGGGCGCGATGCCCGCGTTCTCCAGCGCCTCCCAGGTCACCTCCAGGCTCATCCGCTGCTGCGGGTCCATCAGCAGGGCCTCGCGGCGCGAGATGCCGAAGAAGTCGTGGTCGAAGCGGTCGACCTGGTCGAGGAAGCCGCCCCAGCGGGTGGCCATCCGGCCCGGGCGCGGCTCGCCCTCGTGGTGGAAGGCGTCGGCGTCCCAGCGGTCCGCGGGGATCTCGCTCACCGCGTCGATGCCCTGCTGGAGCACCTCCCAGTAGCTGTCCGCGTCGAGGGCGCCGCCGGGGAACCGGCAGCCCAGGCCGACCACCGCGATGGGCTCGGCGCCGGCGCCGGCGAGCTCGTCGATGCGGCGCTGCATCTTCTCCATGGTCAGATAGGCGCGCTTGAGGGTGTCGTTCGTCGCGGTCATGGTCAACGCCCTTCGTGAATCTGCTCGAACTGTGCGGACTTGGCGGCGAGGAGGGCTTCGAGGTCCTCGGTGGACAGCTCGTCGAGCTCGGCCTCGGCGACCGACTCGGCGGCGGCCGGCGCCGGTTGCCCGGCGGCGGCCTCCAGGGCGATCTCCATCTGCTCCGCGAGGAACGGCACCATCACCTCGATCGAGGGGAAGCGCCAGGTGAGGGTGGCCGGCAGGCCGGTCCCCGTGGATGCCTCCAGGCGCTTGCGCAGCTCCAGGGACATCAGTGAGTCGAATCCGAGGCCGACCAGCGGCGCCGCCGGGTCGACCAGCGACTGCTCCAGGCCCAGCACCTTGGCGGCCTGTTCGACGCAGTGCCGCACCAGCAGGGTCCGGCGGCGCCGGCCCGGCTCCACGGCCAGCAGCCGGCCGCGCAGTTCACCGGACGCCTGCCGGGCGCCGGCCCCGGTGGCCGCGCCCGCCCGGTCGGTGACCAGGTCGAGCAGCAGCGCGGGCAGCAGACCGCCGGCCGCCGACTCGGCGAGGCGCTCCCGGTCCAGCGGCAGCACACAGGCCAACGGGTCGGTGGTGCGCATCAGCCGGTCGAACGCGGCGATGCCGTCGGCCGGGCTCAGGCTGAGCACACCGCGGGTGGAGAGCGCGCCCCCGCGGTCGGGCCGGGCGGCCAGACCCACCTCGGACCACGGGCCCCAGGCGATGCTCAGCGCGGGCAGGCCCCGGGCCCGGCGGTGCAGCGCCAGTCCGTCCAGGAACGCGTTGGCGGCGGCGTAGTTGGCCTGGCTGGCGGAGCCGAGCAGCGCGGCGGCCGAGGAGTAGAGCACGAAGAAGTCCAACTCCCGTTCCCGGGTGGCCTCGTGCAGGTGCCAGGCACCGGCCGCCTTCGGCCGGGCGACCGCCTGGAAGCGCTGCTGGTCCAACTGCGGCAGCAGGCCGTCGTCCAGCACACCGGCGGTGTGCACCACGCCGCCCAGCGGCGGCAGTTCGGCGTCCACCTCGGCGAGCAGCGCGTCCAGCTCGGCGCGCCGCGAGACGTCCACCGGGCGCACCAGGACGGACACCCCGCGCTCCCGCAGCTCGGTGATCGCGGCCTCGGCCTCGGCGGACGGGGCGGAGCGGCCGACCAGCACCAGGTGCCGGGCGCCCTGGTCGGCCAGGTAGCGCGCGGTGGCCAGACCCAGGCCGCCGAGACCACCGGTGACCAGGTAGCTGGCGCCGGGGCCGACCGGCGGCAGGTCCGCGCGGACCGCGACCTCGGGCCGCTCGTCCGGCCGCAGCACGATCTTGCCGGTGTGCCTGGCCTTGGCCATGAAGGAGAAGGCCTCGGCCGCCTCGCCGTAGCCGAAGGCGGTCACCGGCAGCGCGCCGAACTCGCCGCGGGCGAAGCCCTCGGCCACCTCGGCGAACAGGTGCCGCACCAGGGCGGGCTGTTCGGCGAAGGAGTACTCCAGGTCGACGGCGGCGAACGACCGGTTGTCCCTGAGCAGGCGCATCCCGAGCGGGGTGTCGCCGTAGACGTCGCGCTTGCCGATCTCCACGAACCGCCCGCCCGGGGCGAGCAGTTCCATGCTGCGGGCGAACGCCTCGCCGGCCAGCGAGTTGAGCACCACGTCGACGCCGCGCCCGCCGGTGGCGGCCGCGATCCGGTCGGCGAACTCCAGCGAACGGGAGTCCAGCACGTGCGCCACGCCGAGCGAGCGCAGCAGTTCGCGCTTCTCCTCGGTGCCGGCGGTGGCGAACACCTCGGCGCCGCAGCGCCTGGCCACCTGGATCGCGGCCAGCCCGACGCCGCCCGCGGCGGAGTGGATCAGCACCGTCTCGCCCGGTGCCAGCCGGCCCAGGTACTCCAGGCCGTACACGGCGGTGAGGAAGGCGATCGGCACACCGGCCGCCTGCTCGTCGGTCAGTCCCTCGGGGCGGGGCGCCACCAGGTGGCGGCCGGTGGTGGTGAACTCGGCCATGGTGGAGCCGGCCACCGCCATCACCGGGTCGCCGACCCGCAGGTCGTCCACGCCCTCGCCGACCGCGACCACCCGGCCGGCGCACTCGCCGCCCAGCGGCACCACGCCGTTCGGCACGCCCGGGCAGTCGCCCATCGCCTTCAGCAGGTCGTTGAAGTTCAGGCCGGCGGCGGCCACCTCGATCTCCACCTGGCCGGGGCCCGGCGCGGTGCGCCGCCACACGGTCGGCACCAGGCTCTCCAGGATGCCCGGCCGCTCGGCCAGCACCCGCAGGTTGGTGTCCCGGGCCCGGTCGTAGCGGCGGCGGGGCCAGGCGCCGCCGTCCACCGCGCGGCGCGGCTCCAGACGGGGCGTCAGGCACGTCCCGCCGCGCACCGCCAGCTGGTTGGGGCCGGACTCGGCGAGCAGCCGGTCGGCGAGCAGCGCCGCCTCGACGGCCGAGCCCGGAGCGGTCGCCGGGTCCAGGTCCACGACGAGCGGCCGCAGCTCCGCGTGCTCCAGGACGGCCACCCGGGCCAGACCCCACAGCGGGGCCTGGGCGAGCGCGACGTCCGCCTCGTCGCCCGGGACGCGCTGGGCGCCGCGGGTGAGCAGCGCCAGCCGGGGCGGGGCGGCGAAGCCGGCGCCGGCCAGCGCCTGCACGGCGTGCAGGGCGGCGGCGGTGGCCGCGTCCCGGCCGGTCCACAGCAGGTGCTCGCCGCCGTCCGCCTCCGGCTCGGGCGCGTCCAGCGCCCAGGCGCTCAGCACGCCGAGGCAGCTGCCGGGGCGGGAGTCGCGCAGCTCGGCGAGCAGGCCGGGCAAGGCGTCGGGGGCCAGCGGCGGCAGCCGGTGGGCGTCCGGGCCGAGCCGCTCGGCCTGCTCGCCGGCGGTGGCGGTGACCACCCGGGCGCCGCGGGAGCGCAGTTCGGCGGCGAGCGCGTCGGCGGTGCCGTCCCGGTCGGCGAGCAGCAGCCACCAGCCGTCCGGCTCGACGTCCTCGGCGGGCGCGGGGGCGTCGGCCGGCTGCCAGACGAGGTCGAGCAGGGCCTCCGCTCCCGGCTCGGTGTCCGCGGCGCCGCCGAGGCGCTGCAGGGTGATGCCGTCCAGGGTGCCGAGGACGGCGCCGTCGGCGGCCAGCAGCTCCACCCGGCAGCCGGCGAAGCCGTCCGGCTCGGCGGTGCCGCGCACCGCGTGCGCCCAGGCCGGCACGGCGCGGGCGGTGTGCAGGGTGAACGAGCCGACGCCGACCGGGAGATGGGTGGCGGTGCCGTCGAGGGTGCCGTCCAGCGCGGCGGCCAGCGCCTGCAGGCAGCTGTCCAGGACGGCGGGATGGACCAGGTGGGCGGCGTTCTCGCCGGTGAGCTCCGCCGCGTCGCGCAGCTCGGCGAGCGCCTCGCCGGCGCCGCGCCGCAGCGTGCGCACGCCCTGGAAGGCGGGGCCGTAGTGGATCCCGGCGCGCTCCAGCGCCCGGTAGAAGCCCTCGGTCCCGACCGGCTCGGCGCAGCGGGCCCGCAGGTCGTCCAGGTCGACGGAGGCCGGCGCGGCCCCGTCGGCGGCCCGGTAGCGGCCCGCGGCGGCCTCGGTCCAGCCGCCGTCCGCCGCGGCCGCGCCGGCCGGCGCGGACAGCTGGCGGAAGGAGCCGGCCTTCCCGGCGCCGGGCTGGAGCACCAACTGCCAGGTGGCGTCGGCCGCCTGGTCGGGCAGCACGTTCATGGCGGTCAGCGCGACGTTCTCCAGCGTCACCCGCTGCTCGCCCAGTGCCTCCCGGGCGGCGGCCAGCGCGGCGTCCAGCAGCAGCGCGGCGGGCAGCACGGCGGTGCCGCCGACCTGGTGGTCCGCCAGCCAGCCGAAGCCGGCCCGGTCCACGGCGGCGCTCCAGTGCAGGGTGCGGGGCTCGACCGCGGAGCGCAGCGCGGTCTCGCGCAGCGGGTGGCCGCCCGCGGTGCGGCGGCGCAGGGCCGGGCCGTCGGCGGGCCGGCTGTGCTGGTGCTGCCACGGGTAGGACGGCAGCGCCAGGTTGGGCCCGTCCGCGGGGAGCAGCAGGCTCCAGTCCACCGGGCGGCCGGCGCAGTGCAGTCGGGACAGTGCGGCGAGCAGCGCGGGCCGCCCGGGCTCGTCGCGGCGCAGCGAGCCGACCGCGACGCCCTCCGCGCCGTCGGCGCCGAGCCGGTCCGCGATCGGGCCGAGCAGCGTCGGGTGCGGGCCGATCTCGACGAACGCGTCGTGCCCGGACTCCACCAGCGCGGACACCGCCTGGTCGAATAGCACGGGGCTGCGCAGGTTGGCGCCCCAGTAGGCGGCGTCCAGCTCGGCGCCGTCCAGCACCCGGCCGTGCACGGTCGACAGGAACGGCACCGTGGTCGGGCGCGGCGCCAGGCCGTCGAGGATGCGCCGCAGGTCGTCGGCGGGCCGGTCCATCAGCGGGCAGTGCGAGGGGAACTCGACCGATTCCAGCACCCGGCAGAACAGCCCGTCCGCGGTCAGCCGGGCGGCCAGCTCCTCGATCTCGGCGCCGTCGCCGGACAGCACCGCCGACTGCGGGCCGTTCGCCCCGGCGACCCACACCCGGGCCAGACCGGAGCCGGCGACCAGCCGCTCGGCCTCGTCGAAGCCCACGCCGACCACGGCCATCCGGCCCCGGCCGACCGCCGAGTGCAGCACCCGGCCGCGGTGCAGCGCCACCAGCAGCGCCTCCTGCAGGGTGAGCGCCCCGGCGACGTGCGCGGCGGCGATCTCGCCGACGCTGTGGCCGACCACGGTGTCCGGCAGCACGCCCCAGGCCTGCCACTGCGCGGCCAGCGCGATCTGCACGGCGCACAGCGCGGGCTGGCCGACGGCGGTGTCGGTGAGCCGGGAGCCCTGCTGGTCGGCGGCGAGCTGGGCCAGCAGCGACCAGTTGGTGTGCGGGCGCAGCAGCTCCTCGCAGCGCTCCAGGACGGAGCGGAACACCGGCTCGTCCATCAGGTCGGCGGCCACCGGCCACCAGCGCGGCCCCTGGCCGCAGAACACGAACGCGGTGCGCGAGGTGCGGCCGAGGACCCGGCTGCCGTGCACCAGCGCCGGGTGCTCCTCGCCGGCCAGGAACGCGGCCAGTCCGGCCCGCCACTCCTCGGCGGTGCTGCCCAGCACGGCGAGACGGTGCTCGGGGTGCTGGGTGCGGCGCAGCGCGGCGGTGGCGGCGGTGGCGGTCAGCGGCGCGCCGTCCGGGCGCTCCAGCAGCTCGCGGTAGCGCCCGGCCAGTTCGGCCAGCGCCTGCGGGTCGCGGGCCGACAGCAGCAGCGGCTGGACGGCCGCGTCACCGGCGGCGGGCGCGGCCGGGCGGGTGCGCGGCCCCTCCTCCAGCACCACGTGCGCGTTGGTGCCGCCGAAGCCGAAGGAGCTGACCCCGGCCAGCGCCGGGCCGGCGGTGACGGGCCACGGCTGCGCCCGGTCGACCACCCGCAGCGCCAGTTCCCGGAACGGGATGTGCGGGTTGGGGGTCTCGAAGTGCAGGCTGGCCGGGATCGAGCGGTGGCTGAGCGCCAGCGCGGCCTTGATCAGGCCGCCGATGCCGGCCGCCGCCTCCATGTGGCCCAGGTTGGACTTGACCGAGCCGATCAGCATCGGCTGCTCCGGGGCGCGGTCGGCGCAGAGCACCGCGGACAGCGCCCGGGCCTCGATCGGGTCGCCGAGCAGGGTGCCGGTGCCGTGCGCCTCGACGTACTGCACCTGGTCGGGGCGGACCCGGGCGGTGTCGTAGGCGGCGCGCAGCACCTCCTCCTGGGCGAGCGGATTGGGGGCCATGATGCCGTTGCTGCGCCCGTCCTGGTTGACGGCGCTGCCGCGCACCACGGCGTAGATCCGGTCCTTGTCGGCGAGCGCCCGGCCGAGCGGCTTGAGCACCACCACGCCGCAGCCCTCGGCCCGGACGTAGCCGTCGGCGCGGGCGTCGAAGGCCTTGCAGTGGCCGTCCGAGGCCATCGCGCCGGCCTTGGAGAAGTTGACGGCCAGCGCGGGGGAGAGGATCAGGTTGACGCCCGCGGCCAGCGCCAGCGTGCACTCGCCGGAGGCCAGCGCGGCGGCGGCCTGGTGGACGGCGACCAGCGAGGAGGAGCAGGCGGTGTCCACGGCCATGCTGGGGCCGCGCAGGTCGAACAGGTAGGAGAGCCGGTTGGCGGCGATGCTCAGCGCGCTGCCGGTGCCGGTGTAGGCGTCGATCTTCTCGATCTCGTGGAAGTTCTGGACACCGTGGTCGAAGCTGGAGATGCCGACGAAGACGCCGGTGGCGGTGCCGGCCAGCTGCTCGGCGGGCAGGCCGGCGTCCTCCAGCGCCTCCCAGGCGACCTCGGCCAGCAGCCGCTGCTGCGGGTCCATCCGGGCGGCCTCGGCCGAGGAGATGCCGAAGAACTGCGCGTCGAAGCCGTGCACGTCGTCCAGGAAGCCGCCCCAGCGGCTGGTGGTGCGGCCCGGCTCGGCGGGGTCGTCGGTGGCGTAGTCGGCGAGCTTCCAGCGGTCCTCGGGCACCTCGGTGACGGCGTCGCGGCCCTCGGTGAGCAGCTGCCAGAAGCCCTCGGGGCCGTTGGCGCCGCCGGGGAAGCGGCAGCCGATGCCGACCACGGCCATCGGCTCGGCGGCGTACTCGGCGGTGGCGGCGGGGGTCAGGAACGCGGGGAGGGCGGCGGGCTCGGCGGGCTCCTCGGGGGCCTGCGGGGCCTCGGCCGGCGCGGGCCCGGCGCCGGCCAGGTGCGCGGCGAGCGCCTCGACGGTCGGGTAGGCCCAGGCGAGGGTGGCCGAGAGCGTGCGGTCCAGGTGGCGCTCCAGCTCGCCGATCAGGGAGACCAGGTCGACCGAGCGCATGCCCAGCCCGGCGATCGGCGCGGTCGGGTCGATGCCGGCCGGGTCCTGGCCCAGGGTGCGGGCCAGCCGCTCGATCAGCCAGGCCTCGATCTCCCGGGCGTCGGGGGCCGGCACCTCCTCGGCGGCGGGCCCGGCAGCGGCGGCGGGCGTGCCGCCGTCCGCGGTCCAGGCGGCGAGCGCGGGCAGGCCGCCGGCCAGGAAGGTGTCCAGGCAGAGCGAGCGCTGCAGCTTGCCGCTGGAGGTCTTGGGCACCCCGCCGCGCCGCACCAGGGTGATGGCGTGCACGGGGATGCCGTGCACCTCGGCGACCCGGGCCCGGACGGCGGCGAAGATGCTCTCCGCGTCCAGGTCCTGCGGCCGGCCGCCCACCTCGTGCACGATGATCAGCCGCTCGACGCCGTCGATCTCGCGGGTGCCGGCGATGCCGCAGCCCGGGCGCAGCGCCGGGTCCACCGACTCGATGGAGCGCTCGATGTCCTGCGGGTAGTGGTTGAGGCCGTCGATGATGATCAGGTCCTTGGCGCGGCCGGCCACGTACAGCTCGGAGCCGTCCAGGAAGCCCAGGTCGCCGGTGCGCAGGAACGGGCCCTCGCCGGTGCCGTCGACGGTGGCGCGGAAGATGGTCTCGGTCTCCTGCGGGCGCTCCCAGTAGCCGTGCGCCATGCTCGGGCCGGCCAGCCAGATCTCGCCGACCCTGCCCTCCGGCAGCCGGCGCCGGGTCACCGGGTCGACGATGGCGAGCTGCTGGTCCTCCAGCGACCAGCCGCAGCCGATGCCGGTGCGGAACTCCTCGCCGTCCGCGGCGTCCACCGCGATGCCCTGTTCGGCGAGCGCGGCGGCCTGGAGCCGGCGCACCACCGGCTGGCCGTCGAGCTGCCCGCCGGTGACGGCGAGGGTGGCCTCGGCCAGCCCGTAGGAGGGCATGAAGGCCTGGCGGCGGAACCCGGACGGCGCGAAGGCCCGGGCGAACCGGTCCATGCTCTCCACCCGGACCGGCTCGGCGCCGTTCAGGGTGACCCGCCAGTTGCTGAGGTCGAGCGCGGCCCGCTCCTCCTCGGTGCTCTTGGCCACGCACAGGTCGTAGGCGAAGTTGGGGGCGCCGCTGAGCGTGCCGCCGGCCGCCGAGATCGCCTCCAGCCAGCGCAGCGGGCGCTTCAGGAAGGCGAACGGCGGCATGAAGGTGACCGGGTAGTTGCCGAAGGCGGGCGACAGCAGACCGGCGATCAGGCCCATGTCGTGGTACGGCGGCAGCCAGATGACCAGGTGGTCGTCCGGGGTGGCGTCGAAGAAGCGGCGGTTGAGCGCGGCCAGGTTGTGCACCAGGTTGGCGTGGCCGACCATCACGCCCTTGGGGCGGCTGGTGGAGCCGGAGGTGTACTGGAGGAAGGCCAGCGAGTCGCCGGTGATGTCGGGCCGCTGCCAGGAGTCGGCCGCGGCCAGGTCGATCCGGTCCACGCTGACCCAGAGCAGCTCGGCGAACGACGGGACGTGCACCGCGAACTCGTCCGCCATCGCGGTCACCGACGCCGGGGCCAGCACCGCCTTCGGTCTGGCGTCCTCCACCACCCCGATCAGCCGGGGCAGGGTGCGCTTGAGCAGGGTCGGATCCGGAGGGTAGACGGGTACCGCGATCACGCCCGCGTACAGGCAGGCGTAGTACGACACCACGTAGTCCAGTCCGGGCGGGCAGACGATCAGCGCCCGCTCGCCGGCTCCGACCCGCTCGCGCAGCAGCACGGCGAGCGCGCGGGCCCGCTGGTCGAGTTCGGCGTTGGTCAGGCAGACCGGGTCGCCCTCCCCGTCCGGCAGGAACCGGTACGTCCGGTCCTGGGGGTTCTCCAGGAAAACCGCCCGGTAGTGGTCGACGAGTGTGGTGTGTTCGCTGCGGTGCCCGGCCTTCGCCATCTTTCGCTCCAGGAATTCGGGGTGCCCACTGGATGCCTCCGGCGGGCTGTCCAAGAATCCCCGCTCTTCGGCGACGGCAGCTTATTGGCGCACTTTGTCGGGTGTCTTCGGTATAACGGTCGAACCTTTTTCCGTCGTCCGTTTGGTTCAGTTGGAGCAGGAACTCAACCAAATGATTGAGACGCGGCCGGGGCAGTCAACACCTGGTGGGACGGGGACGGCCGGAGCGGCTCAGTAGTTTGACGGGGTCATGGCTGCCCGGGGAAACGGCGAGGCCCCGGGCGGCAGTCGCCCGGGGCCTCGCGTGCAGACGTGTGGGGTGGATCGGCGCAGGTGGCGCAGGTCGTGCAGGTGGTGCGGGGTCAGCCGGCCGCCTCGACCAGCTCCACCAGCACACCGCCGGCGTCCTTGGGGAAGACGAAGTTGATCCGGGAGCCCGCCGTGCCGCGCTGCGGGGTCTCGTAGAGGAGCCGCACGCCGCGGGCCCGCAGCTCGGTGCAGGCCGCGTCCAGGTCGGTCACGGTGTAGGCCAGCTGCTGCAGTCCGGGGCCGGACTTGCTGATGAAGCGCCCGATGACGGAGTCCGGGGAGATCGGGGCGAGCAGCTGGAGGCGGCTGCCGTCGGCGTCCAGCGGGTCGACCGCGAGCATGGCCTCGCGCACGCCCTGCTCGACATTCTCCTCCACATGCACGCACTGCATTCCGAAGACGCGTTCGTACCGTTCGATGGCGTCGTCGAGGTCGGGGACCGCGATACCGACATGGTCGATACGGCGCAGTCCGATTGACGTTCCCGCCATTGCAAGAGTGTCCGTCATGCTCCGAGAGTAAGTCAGATAATGCCTGGGGAACAGGTTCCGGAGGGAATTCACCAGGAACTCTCCAGGAATTCTCCAGGGCGGCTCTAGCGGCGCTCGAGCGGTTCTGCGGCCACCCGGGCTCCGGACGGTCCGGGATCTCGTACCCTGAGGGCGAGGTCGGTTAGGTCGGGTGCCCGCTCAGGGCCGGGGAGGACACGCGTGATCCGGATTCTGCTCGCCGAGGACATGTCCATGCTCCGCGGCGCGCTCGTCGCCCTGCTCAACCTGGAGGACGACCTGGAGGTGGTCGCGGAGCTCGCCAGAGGGGACCAGATCGTCTCCGAGGCGCTGCGGGTGCGGCCCGACGTGGCGGTCATCGACATCGACCTGCCCGGCCTGGACGGCCTGAGCGCCGCCGCGCAGCTGCACGACCAGGTCCCCGACTGCCGCGCGCTGATCCTGACCAGCCTGGGGCGGCCCGGCACCCTGCGCCGCGCCCTGGAGTGCAAGGTCTCCGGCTTCATCCTCAAGGACGTGCCGCCGCGTCAACTCACCGAGGCGATCCGGGCGGTGGCGGCCGGGGAGCGGGTGGTCGACCCGCAGCTCGCGCTGTCCGCCTTCGACGCCGGGGCGGAGAACCCGCTGACCCAGCGGGAGACCGAGGTGCTGCGGCAGGCCGGGCAGGGCGCGGAGGCCGACGAGATCGCCGACCGGCTCTTCCTCTCGGTCCGCACGGTGCGCAACTACCTGACGTCGGCGGTGATGAAGCTCAACGCCCGCAACCGGGTGGACGCCGTCCGGATCGCCCGCGAGGCCGGCTGGATCGACCACCACGGGCACTGACCGTCGGTCCTGCCGGGACAGGACGGCGCCTAGATGTGCGAGGGCACCCGGGCGGTCAGCCGGAACCAGTCGGAGCCCTCGGCGGCGCCGACCTCCAGCAGGCCGCCCACCGCGGCGATCCGGTCGGCCAGGTTGGCCAGGCCGGTGCCGCGCTCCCGGGTGACGGCGCGTTCGGTGCGCACCCCGTCGTTGGCCACCAGCAGGCAGACGTCGGGCCCCTGGGCGGTGAACTCGATCCGGCAGACCTCCGCCTTGCTGTGCCGCAGCAGGTTGGTGACGCTCTCCCGCAGCACGGTGGCCAGCACGGTGTTCGCCTCGCCCGACGGCGCCGGCGCCGAGACGTTGACGTGCGCCCGTATGCCGCCCGCCGCCAGCACCCCGCGGGCCGACTCGATCTCGGTGAGCAGCGACATCTCCCGGTAGCCCCGGGCCACCGTGCGCACGTCGGCCAGCGCCTGCCGGGAGATCGCCAGCACGTCGGTGAGCTCGGAGAGCGCCTGCTCGGGCCGGACCTTGATCAGCGCGGAGGTCAGCTCGCACTTCACGGTGATGGTGGAGAGGCTGTAGCCGAGCAGGTCGTGCAGGTCGCGGGCGAACCGCTGGCGCTCCTGCTCGACCGCCCTGGTGGCCATCGCGGAGCGCGCCTCGTACAGCCGGTCGATCAGCTCCACCAGCCTGGTGATGCCGTAGAGCACCAGCGAGGACAGCCCGTTGGCCACCACCAGGTAGACCGACCCGGACGACGGCATGCCGAGGACCGGCCCGCTCGGCACCAGCGCCAGCAGGAAGACGCCGTACCCGATCCAGGCGGCCCGCCCGGCCAGCGCCAGCAGCAGCGACGCCCCGACGAAGCCCATCATCGCGCCGGTGTTCCACCCCGCCAGGTACGGCGGGAGGAAGGCGAGCGCCGCCTGCAGCGCCAGCGTCCACCGGCCGAACCGCCAGCGCAGGCCGGCCGCGAACGGCAGGCAGTGCACCACCTGGAGCCCGGCGACCAGCAGGACGTCGACCGTCAGGACGGCCACCTGGAGCGGCCCGGCGCTGCAGGTGAGGATGTCGACCACGCTCAGTGCGACGAAGCCCGCCATGATGACGCAGAGCAGCGCCAGCGCCAGCCGGCGCGGCGGGATCCCGCCCATCAGCCGGGCCAGCAGCGCGGACGACGCGGCCGCCCCGTCCAGCCCGTCGGGCAGCCGCCCATCGCCGGAGGCCCGCCCGTCCCCGTGGCGGCGGCCGGCCGGCCGTGTGTGTCGAGTGCGTCCGGTCAACGGTTCCCCCATCTGTCCCGCGGCGGCCTGACGTCCCTGTCGATCTTGCGACCCTCCGAAGCATAGGGCCGCATACCTTCCCGTCCAGTGACAGGTCGCCGCGGGTCGCGCCACCCGCGTAATCGGGCACCGGTGATCGACGGGCTCCGACGGGAATCCAGTCGGGTTCGAGGATCCGTGCCCACCATGGCGGAACCGTCGCAGCGCGGGGCGAGCGCCCCGGACCGGCGGATCTTTCCGGGCTCCGGCCGCCGGGCATCCGGGCCGGACCGCCCGACGACCGCGACGTGCGACGACCGCACTGCTCAAGAACGGGGGAGGTCTGGGCGTGAGATACCCGGAGATCTTCATCGCGGGGGGCGCGACCGAGCTGCCGCCCGCACAGGACGTCCGCGCCGCCGTCGCGGCCGGACGGCTGGACCGGCGCACCGCCGACCGCACCGAGGCCCTGGCGGTGACCGTGTCCGACGGCCCGTCAGGCCCCGAACTGGCCGCCCGGGCCGCGCGCCGGGCGTACACCGAGGCCGGCTCGCCCGGGCTCGACCTGCTGCTGCACGCCACCGTCTACCACCAGGGCCACGACCTGTGGGCGCCGGCCTCCTACATCCAGCGCGAGGTGCTGGCCGACACGCCGGGTTGCCTGCCGTGCCCCGCCGTCGAGATCCGCCAGCTCTCCAACGGCGGGATGGCCGCGCTGGAGCTGGCGGCCGGTTACCTGAGCGCCGCGCCCGAACGCCGGCACGCGCTGCTCACCGCCGGCGACCGGTTCGAGGCGCCCGGGTTCGACCGCTGGACCAGCGACCCGGGCACCCACTACGCCGACGGCGGCTCCGCGCTGCTGCTGTCCAACCGCGGCGGCTTCGCCCGGCTGCGCTCGCTGACCACCGTCTCCGCCCCGGAGCTGGAGGGCATGCACCGCGGTGACGACCCGTTCGGCGTCGCGCCCTTCGCGCACCGCCCGGTGGTCGACATGGAGACCACCAAACGCGCCTTCCTCGCCCGCACCGGGGTCGGCCGGTGCACCGCGCTGGTCTCGGCCGGGCAGCGCCGGGCGCTGGAGACGGCGCTGGACGAGGCGGGCGTCAAGTTCGCCGACGTCGACCGGTTCGTCCTGCCGCACCTGGGCCGGCGACGGCTGGAGGCGGCCTTCTTCACCCCGTTCGGCATCGACCCGGAACGGTCCACCTGGCCGTGGAGCCGCACCGTCGGCCACCTCGGCGCCGGAGACCAGTTCGCGGGCCTGGACCACCTGCGGCGCAGCGGCGCGCTGCGCCCCGGCCAACTGCTGGTGCTGGTCGGCATCGGCGCCGGCTTCACCTGGTCCTGCGCGGTCATCGAAGTGCTCGGGCCGCCGCGCCCGAGCGGAAAGGGCACGGAAACAGCGTGACGAGTCACCGAGAGAGAAGACCGGACCGGCGGGTGGTGATCACCGGCCTGGGGGCGGTCGCCCCCGGGGGGATCGGGGTCAAGGCGTACTGGGAGCTGCTCACCGCCGGCCGATCCGCCACCCGCACCATCACCCACTACGACCCCTCGCCGTTCCGCTCCCGGGTCGCCGCCGAGGTCGACTTCGACCCGGTCCGCGAGGGCCTGACCCCGCAGGAGATCCGCCGCCTGGACCGGGCCGCGCAGTTCGCGGTGGTCGCGGCCCGCGAGGCGCTGGCCGACAGCGGCCTGGACACGGCGGCGCTCGACCCCGGCCGGATCGGCACCACACTGGGCTGCGCGGTCGGCTGCACCACCAGCCTGGAGCAGGAGTACGTGGTGGTCAGCGACGGCGGCCGGCACTGGGAGGTCGACCACAGCTACGCCGTCCGCGACCTGTACCGCCACTTCGTGCCCAGCTCGATGGCGGTGGAGGTGGCCCGGCTGGCCGCGGCCGAGGGCCCGGCCGCGGTGGTCTCCACCGGCTGCACCTCCGGCCTGGACGCGCTCGGACACGCCGCCGAGCTGATCCGGGAGGGCTCCGTCGACGTGATGGTGGCCGGCGCCACCGAGGCGCCGATCTCGCCGATCACCTCGGCCTGCTTCGACGCGATCCACGCCACCACGCCCCGCAACGACGACCCGGAGCACGCCTCCCGCCCGTTCGACCGGACCCGCAACGGCCTGGTGCTGGGCGAGGGTTCGGCCGTGCTGATGCTGGAGGAGCTGGAGCACGCCCGCCGCCGCGGCGCCCGGATCTACGCCGAGATCGCCGGCTTCGCCTCGCGCTGCAACGCCTACCACATGACCGGCCTCAAGGCCGACGGCGTCGAGATGGCCGCGGCGATCACCGCCGCCATGGACGACGCCGGGCTCGGCCCCGACGGCCTGGACTACATCAACGCGCACGGCTCCAGCACCAAGATGAACGACCGTCACGAGACCGCGGCCTTCAAGCTCGCCCTCGGGGAGCACGCCTACCGCACCCCGGTCAGCTCGATCAAGTCGATGATCGGTCACTCGCTGGGCGCCATCGGCGCGTTGGAGATCGCCGCCTGCGCGCTGGCGATGGAACACAGTGTGCTGCCGCCCACCGCCAACCTGCACGAGCCGGACCCGGACTGCGACCTGGACTACGTGCCGCTGGAGGCCCGCGTCCAGCGCACCGACGCGGTGCTCAGCGTCGGCAGCGGGTTCGGCGGCTTCCAGAGCGCCATGGTGCTGGCCCGTCCCGATCGGAGAACGCCATGACCGCCGTCGTCACCGGCATCGGGGTGGCCGCCCCCAACGGCCTCGGCACCGACGCCTACTGGCGGGCCACGCTGGCCGGCCGCGGCGGACTGCGCCGCACCACCCGGTTCGACGCCTCCGCCTACCCGTCACAAGTGGCGGGCGAGATCGTCGACTTCGACGCCGCCGAGCACGTGCCCAGCCGGCTGCTGCCGCAGACCGACCGGATGACCCGGCTGGCCCTGTTCGCCGCCGAGGGCGCCATCGCCGACGCCGGCCTGCGCCCCGAGGAACTGCCGCGCTACGGCGCCGGAGTGGTGACCGCGGCGTCCGGCGGCGGCGTCGAGTTCGGCCAGCGCGAGCTCCAGGCGCTCTGGTCGCAGGGCAAGGAACACGTCAGCGCCTACCAGTCGTTCGCCTGGTTCTACGCCGTCAACTCCGGCCAGATCTCCATCCGGCACGGCCTGCGCGGGCCGAGCGGGGTGCTGGTGACCGAACAGGCCGGCGGCATCGACGCGCTCGGCCACGCCCGCCGGCACATCCGCCGCGGCACCCCCGTGGTGGTCTCCGGCGGCGTCGACGGGGCGCTCTGCCCGTGGGGCTGGGTGCCGCAGATCGCCACCGGGCTGCTCTCCACCGAGGCCGACCCGGACCGCGCCTACCTGCCGTTCGCCTCCGACGCGGGCGGCTACGTGCCCGGCGAGGGCGGCGCCATCCTGGTCCTGGAGGACGACGAGCAGGCCCGCGCCCGCGGCGCCCGCCGGTACGGCGAAGTGGCCGGGTACGCGGCCACCCTGGACCCGGCGCCGGACAGCGGACGCCCGCCCGGGCTGGCACGGACCATCCGGCTCGCCCTGGAGGACGCCGGGATCGGCCCCGACGAGGTGGACGTGGTGTTCGCCGACGGCGCCGCCGTGCCCGAACTGGACCGCATCGAATCCGACGCCCTGACCGAGCTGTTCGGCCCGTACGGGGTGCCGGTCACCGTCCCCAAGAGCATGACCGGCCGGCTCTTCGCCGGCGCCGCGCTGGACACCGCCACCGCACTGCTGGCGATCCGCGACGGGCTGATCCCGCCGACCTCCCCGGTCGACGTACCGGCCACCGAGCACCGCATCGACCTGGTCACCGGGGCGCCCCGCCCGGCCCGGCTGCGCACCGCCCTGGTGCTGGCCCGCGGCTACGGGGGCTTCAACTCCGCGCTGGTGCTGCGCGGTTGCAACGACACCACCACCGATTCCGAGGAGACCCCCCGATGAGCGTTCTCGACCTGCCCGCCCTGACCCGGATCCTGCGCGAGAACGCCGGCGCCGACGAGTCCGTCGACCTGTCCGGCGACATCCTGGACACCCCGTTCCCCGACCTCGGCTACGACTCGCTGGCGCTGCTCCAGGCCATCGGCGTCATCCAGCGCGACTTCGGCGTCCAGCTGGACGACGACGCCGCCGCGGCGGAGACGCCCCGGGAGTTCCTCGCCCTGGTCAACGGCGCGGAGCTGCCGTCGGCCGAACTCGTCTGACCCGGTGGACACCGACACCGCACTGCGGCCGCCGCGCCCGGTCGCCCTGCTGCTGCCCGGCCAGGGCTCGCAGTACCCGAACATGGCGCGCGGCCTCTACGGGCAGGTGCCCGCGTTCACCGAGCCCTTCGAGGAGGTGCTGGGGCTGCTCGGCCCGCTCGGCGAGGAGGCGCTCGCCGACTGGCTGGCCGAGCGGCCCGCGGTGGACATCGACCACGTCTCCCGGGCCCAGCCGCTGATCTTCGCGGTGAACTACGCGCTCGCCCGGATGCTGACCGCCTGGGGGCTGCGGCCCGCCGCGTTCGTCGGGCACAGCGCGGGCGAGGCGGTGGCCGCGGTGCTGGCCGGCGTGATGTCGCTGCCGGACGCCGCCCGGCTGCTCGCCGAGCGGGTCGAGCTGATCGCCGACGCCCCGCCCGGCGGGATGCTCGCGGTCGCCGCCGCCCCCGAGCAACTGGCGCCGTACCTGACCGCCGAGGTGGTGGTCGGCGCGGTCAACGGGCCGCAGCAGGTGCTGCTGGCCGGCCCGGACCCGCAGCTGGAACAGGTGGCGCAGCGGCTGCGGGCGGACGGCCACACCTGCATGCGGGCCAAGGCGGTCAGCGGGTTCCACAGCCCGTCGCTGGCCGACTGCTGCCGCCGCGCGCTGCCCGGCTTCGCCGGTGTGCGCCTCGCCCCGCCCGGGATCCCGGTCCACTCCGGCCGGCTCGGCGGGGAGCTCGACCCGGGCAACGCCTGCGACCCGGTGTTCTGGGCGATGCAGCCCGCCGAGCCGGTGCTGTTCGCCCCGGCCCTGGACTCGCTGCTGCGCCGCCGCCCGTACCTGCTGGTGGAGGCCGGGCCCGGACAGGGCCTGACCGCACTGGCCCGCCGGCACCGCGAGGTGGCGAGCGGACGCAGCGCGGTGGTGCCGCTGCTCGGCACCCGGGCCCGGGAGCCCGAGGCGGACCGGCTGAACGTGCTGCGGGCGGTCCGCGCCCTGGTCGAGGAGGGGCACCCGGTGCTCCCGCTCGGCCTGGAGCAGCCCGTGCCGGCCGCCGCCGTGGGCTGAGCCCCCTCCCGAACTCGGCTCCGGCCGAAGGCTTTTGACGACAGTTCGACCCCAACCCCCCCAGGAGCCCCACCATGCTCGAGGAGAGCACCAACCAACGCCGGCCCGCCCTGGTCACCGGCGGCACCAGCGGCATCGGCCTGGCCGTCGTCGAGCAACTCGCCGAGGCCGGGCACCCGGTGTACTTCTGCGCCCGTGACGCCGATCTGGTCGCGGCGGTCGTGGAGAAGCTCCGCGGTCGCGGCCTGGAGGTCGCGGGCAGCGCCGCCGACGTGCGCGACGGCGCCGCGGTGCGCGCCCTGGTGCAGGCCGCGGTCGCCGCGTACGGCCCGCTGGACATCCTGGTCAACAACGCCGGCCGGGGCGGCGGCGGCATCACCGCCGACATCCCGGACGAGCTCTGGGACGACGTGATCGCCACCAACCTCACCGCGGTCTTCCGGGTCACCCGCGAGGTGCTGACCACCGGCGGCATGCGGGAGGCGGGGCACGGGCGCGTCATCAGCATCGCCTCCACCGGCGGCAAGCAGGGCGTGATGCTGGCCGCGCCGTACTCCGCGTCCAAGCACGGAGTGGTCGGCTTCACCAAGGCGCTCGGCCTGGAGCTGGCCGGCAGCGGCATCACCGTGAACGCGGTCTGCCCCGGCTACGTGGAGACCCCGATGGCGGAGCGGGTCCGGCAGGGCTACGCCGCGCACTGGGGGATCACCGAGGAGCAGGTGCTGGACAAGTTCCACGCGAAGATCCCGCTCGGCCGCTACTCCACCCCCGAGGAGGTGGCCGGCCTGGTCGGCTACCTGACGACCCGCACCGCCGCCTCGATCACCGCCCAGGCCCTCAACGTCTGCGGCGGCCTGGGCAACTACTGACCGACCCGACTCCAAGGAGGTTCGCCGTGTCTGAACCACGGATCCGCACCACCCGGCACCGGACCACGGTGCCGGCCGACCCCGACCAGGTCTACGCGCTGCTCGCCGACGCCGGCCGGTGGCCGCAGATCTTCACCCCGACCGTGCACGCCGAGGTCACCGAAGTACCGGACAGCGACCAGCAGTTGATCCACCTGTGGGCGCTCGCCAACGGCGAGGTCCGGGACTGGACCTCGCGCCGCACCCTGGATCCGGCGGCCCGCCGGATCACCTTCCGGCAGGTGGTCTCCTCGCCGCCGGTCGCCTCGATGGGCGGCGAGTGGCTGATCGAGGCGGCGCCGGACGGCGGCGCCGAGGTCACCCTGCTGCACGACTTCGCCGCCGTGGACGACGACGAGGCGGCGGCGGACTGGATCGGCCAGGCGGTGGAGCGCAACAGCACCGCCGAACTGGCGGCGCTGAGCCGCGCGGTGACCCCCGGCCCGGACGGCGAGCCGCTGCGGTTCGACTTCGCCGACTCGGTGGACGCCGAGGGGCCGGCCGAGGCGGTCTTCGAGTTCCTGGCCCGGGCCGAGCTGTGGCCCGAGCGGCTGCCGCACGTCAGCCGGCTCGACCTGACCGAGCAGGGCGACGTCCAGCGGATGGAGATGGTCACCCTGGCCCCCGACAGCTCCGAGCACACCACGGTCTCGCTGCGGGTGGTGCGCCCCGAGCAGCACACCCTGGTCTACAAGCAGACCGTGCTGCCCGGCGCGCTGGCCTCGCACACCGGGCGCTGGACGGTCGAGCCGCACGGCACCGGGGTGCGGATCACCTCCTGGCACGGCGTCACGCTGGACATGGACGGGGTGGCCCGGCTGCTCGGCGCGGACGTGAGCCCGGCCGACGCCCGGGCCCGGGTCCGGCACAGCCTGGGCGCGAACAGCAGCACCACGCTGCGGCACGCCAAGGAGTTCGCCGAGCAGGTCGCGGCGCAGGCCGCGGAGCAGCAGGGGGCGGCATGGACGCGCTGAGCCTGAAGGGCCGCACCGCCGTGGTGACCGGCGCCAACCGGGGCCTCGGCGAGTCGGTGGCCGAGGCGCTGCTGGCCCGCGGCGCCCGGGTGGTCTGCGCCGCCCGGGACGAGGCCGCCGCCGAGCCGCTGCTGGCCCTGGGCGGCGACCGGGTGCTCTTCCACAAGACCGACGTGCGGGACCCGGACTCGGTGGAGCGGGCGATGGCGGCCGCCGTCGACCGGTTCGGCGGGCTGGACATCGTGGTCGCCAACGCCGCCGTCAACGCGCCGGGGCCGGTGGCCGCGATCTCGCCGGAGGCCTGGTCGGAGGCGGTGACGATCAATCTGAGCGGCACCTACCACTGCCTGCGGGCCGCCGTACCGCTGATGCGGGAGCGCGGCTGGGGCCGGATCATCACGCTCTCCTCGGCGCTCTCCTCCCGGCCGATGCCCGGCGCCGGCGCGTACTGCGCGACCAAGGCGGCGGTGGAGGCGCTCACCCGGGTGGCCGCCCTGGAGGTGGCCGCCGACGGCATCACCGTCAACTGCCTCTCCCCGGGCGTCACCGACCGGGGCATGGGCCAGGCGCTGGCGGCGAACGAGCGGCTGTGGGGGCAGTTCCTGCCGAAGCTCGCCTCCGGCCGCCCGGGGCGCGGCGAGGAGATCGGCGCGGTGGCCGCGTTCCTGGCCGGCGAGGAGAGCTCCTACGTGAACGGCGCGGTGATCGAGGTGGACGGCGGCCTCGGGCACTGACCCGCCGGCCGTGCCGGAGGGGACACCGACCCGCCGGCCACGGCGAAGGGGGCGCGGACCACAAGTCCGCGCCCCCTTCGTTCCGTTCGTCGTGCGGCGGGTCAGTCGCCGATGATCGCCAGGTAGCCGACCGGGTGGTCCTCCGGCTCGGCCTTCGGCTCGGTCTCCGGCTCCGGCGCCTTCGACCGGGCGGCGTCCCGGTCGATGAACAGGGCCGCCACGGCGCCCGCGGCCACCACCACCGCGCCGATCCAGACCGCCGGGCGCATCCCGTCGACGTACGCGGCGGCGGTGCCGTAGCCGCCGTGCGAGGTGAAGACCGAGGAGAGCACCGCGACGCCGAAGACGCCGCCGAGCTCGCGGATCGCGTTGTTGACGCCCGAGGCGATGCCCTCCTCGGAGCGCTCCACCGAGCTGAGCGCGACGTCCGCGCTGGGCCCGAAGAACAGGCCCATGCCGAAGCCGTTGAGCATGAAGCCGGGCACCAGGGCCAGGTAGCCGGTGTCGGTGCCGGTCGCCAGCGCCAGGTAGACCAGCCCGGCCGCCTGAAGCGCCAGGCCGGTGGTGAGTAGCACCCGCCCGCCGAAGCGGCCGGCCAGCACCGCGCCCAGCGGCGCGCCGATCATGGTCAGGCCGGTCCAGGAGAGCAGCTTGACGCCGGCGCCGAGCGGGCCGGAGTGCTGCACGTCCTGGAGGTACTGGGTGATCAGGAAGATCGAGCCGAACATGCCGAAGTACATCAGCAGCGACACCGCGTTGACGGCGGCGAAGGTGCGGTTGCGGAAGTGCCGCAGCGGCAGCATCGGGGTGGGGGTGCGCTGCTGCCACCAGAGGAACGCGGCGAGCAGCAGCAGGCCGGCGGCCAGCGGCGGCAGCACCCCGGCGGACGTCCAGCCCGCCTGCGGGCCGCGGATCAGCCCGAACACCACGCCCAGCAGGCCGGCGCTGGCCAGCACCGTGCCGGGCAGGTCCAGCGGGCGCGGCTCGCCCTGCTGCTCGCTCAGCCAGACCGGGGTGAGCACCAGGGTGGCCACGCCGATCGGGACGTTGATCCAGAAGATCCACTGCCAGGAGGCCTGCTCGACGATCAGCCCGCCGACCAGCGGGCCGATGGCCACCGCCAGTCCGCCGACGGCGCCCCAGATGCCCAGCGCGGCGGCCCGCTTCTCGGGCGGGTAGGCGGCCGCCACCAGGGTCAGGGTGAGCGGCAGCAGGACCGCCGCCCCCAGCCCCTGGACGGCCCGGCCGGCCACCAGCAGGCCGACGTCGGTGGAGAGCGCCGACAGCAGCGAACCGGCCGTGAACAGGCCGATGCCGATCATGAAGAAGCGGCGCCGGCCGAACCGCTCGGCGACCGCCGAGGCGGTCAGCAGCAGCACGGCGTACGTCAGGGTGTAGGCGTTGACGATCCATTCCAGGCCGTCGATGCCGGCGTGCAGATGCTCGCGGATCTGCGGCAGCGCAGTCGTCACCACCAGGTTGTCGAGCGAGATCATGAAGACCACGACACCGGTGATCAGCGAGGTGCGCGCGGTTCTGCTCATGCTCATGCGGTTGCGATCCTTTCAGTCGTTCCCGTGCCGCGGGCCATCCCGCGCAGCGTGGAGCGGTCGAGCTTGCCGTTGGGCAGCCGGGGCAGCGCGTCCACCAGCTGGACGCGGGACAGCTGCTGATGCTTCGTCAGGTCGGAGTTGGCGCGCCCGAGCAGGTCGGCGGCGTCGGCCGGCCCGCGGGTCACCAGGTAGGCGACGGGCAGCACCCGGTCGTCCGCGGGGGCGTCGACGACGGCGCTCTCGGCCACCTCGGGCAGTTCGTCCAGCAGCGCCTCGATCTGCCCGGGGGAGACCAGGGCGCCGTCGGCGGCCTCGAAGACGTCGCGCACCCGGTCCAGGAAGAACACGTTGCCCGCCGGGTCGAGGCGGCCGATGTCGCTGGTGGAGAGCCAGCCCTCGGCGTCCACCGCCGTCGGGTTCGTCAGGTAGCCCTGCATCACGTTCGGGCCCTGGATCTGGATCTCGCCCAACTCGCCGACGGGCAGCGGGACTCCGGTGCGCGGGTCGACCACGCGCAGCCGGCTGCCGGGCAGCGGGCGGCCCACCGAGCCGGGGCAGCGGGTGTCCAGCCGGTCCGAGGTGGCCAACGAGGAGGTCTCGGACAGGCCGTAGCCCTGGAGCACCGGCGCGCCGATCCGCTCGTCCAGCCGGCGCAGCACGGCGGGGCGCAGCGGGGCGCCGCCGGTGGAGAGCATCCGCAGCGCGCGCGGCGCCGGGCCGGGCGGCTCGGGCGCGTTGGCGGCCGCGACCAGCCGGAACGGCAGGGTGTAGAAGTGCGTGGCCCGGTAGTCGTCGGCGTGCCGCAGCGAGTCGCCGATGTCGTGGCCGGAGAGCACGTGGGCGGCGCCCGCGTGCAGCGAGGCGTTGAGGTGCATCGGGTGGTAGATCGGCAGGCCGTTGAGCACCAGCGCGTCCGGGCCCTGGCCGTGCGCGGCGGCCAGCTGGGCGGCGCCGGTCAGCAGGTTGCGGTGGCTGAGCCGGACGGCCTTCGGGCTGCCGGTGGAGCCGCTGGTGAACAGCAGGCAGGCCGTCCCGGCGCCGTCGCCGGCCGCCGCGCCGTCCTGGCGCAGCAGCTCCCGGGCGCTCCCGCCGATGGTGAACAGGTGCTCCAGCTGCGGCAGTTCGCCGCCGAGCGCGGCCAGTTGGGCGTGCGCCTCGGGGGTGAGGACGGCGGCCCGGGCACCGGAGAGGGCCGCGACGTGCTTCAGCAGGTGCGGCGGATAGAACGGGTTGACCGGGGCGACGGTGTTACCGCTGCGGATGATGCCGTGGTACAGCGCGCCGAAGTCGGGCACCAGCGCGGCGGACAGCAGCACCACGGCGCCGGAGTCGCCCAACAGCCGTCGCAGGCCCCGGGCGTAGGCGTCGGCGCGCTCGTCCAGCTGCGCGAAGGTCGACTCCGCGCCGCCGGGCACGATCACGGCGGGCGCGTCCGGCCGGGCGGCGGCGGCCCGGGAGAGCAACCGGTCGGCGGTGCCGGCCGGGACGTCGGGCAGCGGACCACCGCTGCTGACCGCCGCGGCGGTCTCGGGTAGGGCGGTGACTTCGGCCATGTTCGCCTCCTGCGGCACACGGGACGGACCTCCGCGCCATCGTCGGGCAGCCCACTCGACAGCCGCTCGACCGCCGCCGGAGCCGCCCCGGCTCCGCTGCGGCTCCAGCGCGGGCTGGCACGCTCGCCCCGTTCCGCCCGCCCACCCTCGTAAGGAGCCCGCATGACCGACCTGTTCAATCCCGTGGCGCCGCTGGGCAGCAGCACCGACGCCCAGCTGTACACCTCGATCCAGCACTTCTACGCCCGCCACATGCAGGCCGTGGACGACGGCGACGCCCGGACCTGGGCGCTCGGCTTCACCGAGGACGGCGTCTTCGACAGCAACGTCCTCCCGGCCCCGGTCTCCGGGCGGGAGACCATCGAGTCGGCGACCCGGGCCGCCGAGGAGGCCCGCAGCTCCACCGGCGTCACCCGGCGGCACGTGATGACCATGCTCGCCGTCGAGCCGGAGGACGAGGCGGCGACGGTGGTGCGCACCCGCTCCTACGTCGCGGTCTTCAGCACGCTGCCCGGGCAGCCCACCGGCATCTACTGCATGACGTCGTGCCAGGACGTGCTGGTGCGCGGGACGGACGGCGGCTGGCGGATCCGCAGCCGGCACGTGCTGCGCGACGACCTGCCGCCGCGCGACTGACGGAGCGCCGGTGCTCTCCCGAGCACGCGCAGGTGCCCGGTACGGCTGCGAGCCGTACCGGGCACCTGCGCGTGGGGGGTCGGGCTACCGCGTCACGCCGGGTCGGCGACCCGGGCCACCGCGCGGGTCCAACCCGCGCCCCCGCCCCGGATCTTGACGGGGAAGCAGGTCACCGAGAAGCCGTGCGGCTCCGGCAGCGCCTCCAGGTTGGAGAGCCGCTCGATCTGGCAGTACTCGCGTTCCCGGCCGGCGAAGTGGGCCGGCCAGAGCACCCCGGGGTCGCCGGTGGCCCGGTACTTCTCGATGATGGCGCCGAACGGGGCGTCCAGGCTGAAGGCGTCGGTGCCGATCACCCGCACCCCCAGGTCCATCAGGTACCGCACGGCCGAGCCGTCCAGGCCGATGAAGTCGGTGAAGTAGCGCTGGCTGCCGGCCCACTCCGAGGCGCCGGTGCGGAACAGCGCGATGTCCATCGGCTGCGGCCGGTAGTCGATGGCCTTCAGCGCCAGCTCGACGGCGGCCGCGTCCACGGTGCGGCCCGCGTTGTCCCGGACGTCCAGCACGAAGGCGGGCCGGTCGAACCAGTCCAGCGGCATCTCGTCGATGGTGCGGGCCACCTCGCCGTCGGCGCGGGTGCCGTAGTGCGCGGGGGCGTCCACGTGGGTGCCGGTGTGCGAGGACAGGTAGAGCATGTCGTTGGTGAGGAACTCGCCGCCCGGCAGCTCCTCCGGGCGCAGGTCGATGCCGAAGTTCTTGCGCATGCCGTCGGTCATGTGCCGGGCGCCCTCGGCGGCCGACATCACCGTGTGCTCGACCGGCTCGGGTTCCCAGCCGGAGGCGTCCACGGGCGAGGAGAGGTCTATCAGTCGCATGGGCGCTCGGCCCTTTCACATTGACGGGGCGTCATTTCACTTGCTTCGGACGGCCGGGGTGCTCCCGGCCGCGGGTCAGGCCCTGCCGACCCGGTCCGGCGCCAGGCAGGCGCCGACCAGGAGCAGGGTCGAGAGCACCGCGCAGACGGTGCGCACGAGGTGCCAGTTGTTCCAGGAGTGCTCGATGGCCGCCCGGGCCTGGTGGAACTGGTCCGCGGTGATGGTGACCGCGTTGGCCAGGTCGGTGTTCATCGGCACCTCCACGCCCAGCGAGACCACGAAGGCGACGAGGGCGAGCACGGCGGCCGCGCCGATCAGCCAGACCCGGGCGTCGGCGCCGCGCCACGGCGTGCGGACCAGGAACGCCGCCAGCGGCCAGAGCACCGAGCCCACGATCACCAGGAAGAACAGCACGCCCGGTACCGCCTCGTTGAGCCGGCGCATCGTCGTCACGTACGCCTGGTCGTCGAGCCGCCCCAGGGCGGGCGTGACGACGACGGCGTAGCAGAAGCAGAAACCGGCGAACAGCCCGGCCGACACGGTGGCCAGGTAGAGGAAGACGCGGAACGGCACGATGCCGCCTCCTTCGTGGGTGGTCGTGGATGAAGGGTGGGCGTCGGTGCTAGAGACCTGCTCAAGACCGGCGGCCCGGCGCGCTCCCGCAGGCCCCGCGGCTCCCGTCGAGTGCGCCGCACGGTGGTGACGCGCTGTCGGATTGTGATCGACGACCGGGCGCGGATGTGACGGAATCACAGTCTTCCGATGACCCTGACACTGTCCGTGACGACCCCGCGGCTCCGACAATAGGGGGCCGAGGGCCTTCGAGAACGGGACCCCGAGGACTGTGGGAGCTACGGGGGGTACGCCATGAAGGTCCGTGTCTTGGGCGAGTTCGAGGCCACCGAGGACGGTAGATCGGTCGCGCCGAGCGCTGCCAAGCCCCGTCAGATCCTCGCGCTGCTGGCACTGTCGGCGGGCCAGGTCGTCCCGGTGACCTCGCTGATGGAAGAGCTCTGGGACCACTCGATGCCCAAGAGCGCGGCCACCACCCTGCAGACCTACATCCTCCAGCTGCGGCGCCAGCTCCAGCGGGCGCTCGCCGCCCAGGGCCACAGCGACCCGGCGGCCGGCGCCAAGACCGTGCTGGCCACCCGCTACAACGGCTACCTGCTGGACCTGCGCGGCGAGGAGACCGACGTCCAGCAGTTCGAGCGGCTGGCGGCGGCCGGCAGCCGCGCCCAGGAGGCCGACGACCCGAAGGCCGCCTCCCGGCTGCTCGGCGCCGCGCTGGCGCTGTGGCGCGGACCCGTGCTGGCCGACGTGCAGACCGGCCCGCGGCTGGCGATCGAGGTGATGCGGCTGGAGGAGACCCGGCTGGGCATCCTGGAGCGCCGCATCGAGGCGGACCTGCGCCTCGGCCGCCACCACGCGCTCCTCGGCGAGCTGGCCGTGCTGGCCGCCGAGCACCCCTGGCACGAGAACCTGCACGCGCTGCACATGATCGCGCTGTACCGCTGCGGCCGGCAGTGGCGCGCCCTGGACATCTACCAGCGGCTGCGCGCCACCCTGATCGAGGAGTTCGGGCTGGAGCCGTCGGCCCGGCTCCAGCACCTCCAGCGGGCGATCCTGGAGTCCTCGCCCGAGCTGGACGGCGTCGGGCGCTGGCCGGCGGCCCGATCGGTCCACGAACTGACCGGTTGACCGAGGGCTGGGCAGGGGTCATGCAGATCGTCCGCGGCGGCGGCCTCAGCGGCCCCGCACCCGGGCCGGCGGACCGGGGCGCCGCCCGGCGTCCGCGCCTGATGGTCTGGTCGGCGGCCGACCCGCAGGGCGAGCAGGACCTCCGGCGCTCGCTGCGGCGCTGGCTGGAGGCCCGCGGCGAGACCGGCTTCGCGCAGGTGGCGCAGGCCTGGGGACGGGCCGAACCGGGCCCGGTGCGCGGGGCTGTGGTGGCCGCCGACTGCGCCGAGGCGCTCGCGCTGCTGGGCGGGCCGGACCCGTCGGCCCCGTCGCCGGGGGCCGCGCAGGTCCGGCAGGTCGCCGCCGAGCCGCTGCCGGTGGTGCTGCTGCTGCCCGGCCAGGGCGCCGAGCGGCCCCGGATGGCCCGCGGCTTCTACGGGTGGGACCCGGTCTTCACCCGGGCCGCCGACGAGGTGCTCGCGCTGGCCGGCCGCGGCGCCCGCGCGGACTGGCTGGCCGAACCCGCCGCCCGCGCCCGCCCCGACACGTTCGGTGCGGACGCGTTCGGTGCGGACGCGTTCGGTGCGGAGCGCGCCACCCGGATCCACCACTCGCTGGTCCAACTGTTCGCGGTGGACTACGCGACGGCCCGGCTGCTGGCCGGCTGGGGCGTGCGCCCGGCCGCGCTGCTCGGCCAGGGGATCGGCGAACTGGTCGCCGCCGTGCTGGCCGGCGTGATGGCGCTGGAGGACGCGGTGCGGCTGGTGGCGCTGCTGGCCGAGGAGGCCGCCGCGCTGGCCCCCGGCGGGATGCTGGCGGTGGCCGCCGGCCTGGAGCAGCTGCGCGGGCGGCTGGCCGACGGGGTGATGGTGGCCGCCCTGAACGGCCCGACCCGGACGGTGCTGGCCGGCCCCGGACGCGCCCTCGCCGACACCGCCGAGCGGCTGACCGCCGCCGGGTACGAGTGCCTGCCGGTGCGCACCGGGGCGGCCTACCACACCCCGCACCTGGCGCAGGCCTGCGCCCGGGTGGCCGAGCGGCTGCCCCCCATCGCCCTGCGACCGCCCCGACTGCCGCTCTACTCGCCGTCGATGGGCGCCGTGCTGACCGCCGGCACCGCCCAGGACCTGCGCCACTGGACCGGCCTCACGGCCGCCCCGGTGCGGCTGCGCGACGCGCTGGACGCCCTGTTCGCGGACGGCGACTGGGCGTGCGTGGAGTCCGGGCCCGGGCAGGGGCTCGGCGCCGTGGTCCGTCGACATCCGGCGGCCGCCATCGAGGCGGCGCAGACCTTCAGCACGCTGCGGGCCCGGCCCGGCAGCGGCGCGGACGACCAGCGGGCCGCGCTGTCCGCCGCCGCCGGCCTGTGGCTGAGCGGCCATCACCTCGACTTCGAGGCGATTCGAAGCATCGGCTGACCGGGACGGCCGATCCCCACGGCGGACCCGGCCGGACGGGCATCCGCGCCGCGGGCGGGGAGCCACCGGGAAGAGAGGGAACACCGATGACCGACGAGCCGATGGACGTGGCGGCGCTGTCCCGCCTGCTGCGCGAGTGCGGGGGCGCGGAGCCGGGCGAGCCGATCGGGCCGGGCGACCTGGACGTGCCGCTGTACGAACTGGGCCACGACTCGCTGACGGTGGCCCAGTTACTGACCAGGGTCGGGCGGGAGTTCGGGCTGGCGGTGCCGCGCGACCTGCTGGAGGACGCCGACACGCCGCGATCCCTGCTGGGCATGCTGGCGACGCTGTCGCGGGTGCCCCGGGCGCCGCGCCCCGCCCGCCTCGACCGCTCCGACCCGCCGGGCCACCTCCGCCCCTGCCGGCCCGGCGCCACCCCGTGTTAGCCCTCCCGACCTGCGGCGGGCTCCCGGTCCAGCGGCGCTCCATCGGCACTCCACCGGGCGGCGGAAGCATCGAACACCCGCCCGATCATGCGTCGTTGGGAGCGGCAGTGACGGATCTCAGCAAGGACACCACCACCGCCGCAGCGCGTCACGCGGCGGTCGAGGCGGCGTACGGGGATCCGTGGGACAGAGCCAACCCGACCGGTTTCGCGGCCCTGCTCGAAGCCGACGATCGCGCCCAACTGCCGCGCGCAGCAACCGAATTATATCATTCGCTCAACCTGAACGCGGAGTACGTGCCGGCCCCGCTGGGCGGCCGGCTGGAGCAAATCGACACCCTCGGACTGATGCTGCGTCCGCTGTTCCGCCGCGACGCCACACTCGCCGTCGGCGAGGCCCTCACCTCCCTGATGGGAGCGATGGCGGTGTGGCTGGTGGGCGACGCCGAACAGCAGCGGCGCACCGCCCGGATGCTGCTCGACGGCGGCCGGGCCACCGTCGCCTACCAGGAGTTCAGGCACGGCAACGACTTCGTCGCCGACGAGTTCCGGGCCCGGCGCACCGCCGACGGCAGCCTGCTGCTCGGCGGGCGCAAGGCCGCCGTCAACAACGCCGACCGGGCCGGGCTGATGCTCGCCTACGCCCGCACCGTCGGCCCGCAGGACCCGGCGGACGGCTACTCGCTGCTGCTGCTGGAACCCGACGCGCTGCCCGCCGAGGCCTGCGAGCGGCTGCCCCGCTACCGCACCGAGGGCGCCCAGGGCCTGCAGATCTCCGGACTGCGGTTCCAGGACTGCCCGGCGCCGGCCGACGTCCTGCTCGGCGACTGGGGCGACGGCATCGCACTCGGCCTGCGGGCCCTCCAGGTGAACTACGCCGTCGTCCCGTCGATGATCCTCGGCATGGCGGACACCGGACTGCGCACCGCCATCCGCTTCGTCGCCGGCGGCTCGGCCCACCGCGGCCCCGTCAAACTCTCCGGCTCGGCCCGCGGGGCGATCGCCGGAGCCCTGGTCGACCTGCTGGCCTGCGACAGCATCGCGCTCGCCGCCACCCGCGCCCTGCACGTGCTCCCCGAGGAGTGCAGCGTGCTGGCCGCCGCCGCCAAGTACCTGGTCCCCAAGATCGTGGGGGAGACCTTCTACCGGCTCTCGGCGCTCCTCGGCGACGCCTTCCACACCCGCAGCGGCGAGCACGCCATCTTCCAGAAGCACGTCCGGGACCTGACCATGGTGAACTTCGGCCACGTCAGCAGCGCGATCTGCCAGTCCACCATCGCGCCCTTCCTGCCCGGCCTGCTCGCCCACGACTGGCCGGCCGAACTCGCCGCCCCCGCCGAGCTGTTCCGCACCGACGGCGCGCTGCCCCCGCTGTCCTCCGAACGGCTCGCCGTGTTCGGCGGCCGGGACGGGCTGATCGGCTGGATCGCCCGCTGCCGCCAGGAGCGGCAACCGGCCCCGCCCGGCGACCCCGACGCCCCGCTGCTGCGCCTGCTCTCCGACCAACTCGACCTGCTCGACGCCGAGTTGTCCGAGATTCGGGAGGGCTGCCCGGCCCTGGACGGCCCCGACGGCCGGTTCGTCACCGACACCTCGGCGTTCCCGCTCACCGACCGCTACGCCCTGCTGCTGGTCGCCTGCGCCTGCCTGGGCGTCTGGCGGTGCGCCGACCCCGGCTCCTTCCCGGCCCGCCCCGGCTGGCTGGTGGCCGCCCTGGACCGGCTGCTGCGGCGGCTCGGCCACCTGGGGCCCCGGGTGCCGGGCGCCGTCGAGGCGGAACTCGCGGCCGAGGCACTGCGGCGCGCCCGCGGCGCGGTCGGCTTCGACCTGTACGCCCTGGAGCTGGCCGGATGAGCGGCGGTTCCGGCCTGGTACCACCACCGCGGCAGGTCACCGGGGCCGACGGCCCCTGGGAACCCGTCCGCGCCGACCTCGACCGCCACGGCGTCGCCCTGGTCCACAGCCGCCTGGCCGACTGGCCCGCCCCACCGGGCGGCGAGAGCGAACTGCGCCGGCAACTCGGCCGCGACTGGACCCGCTACCGGGAACTGGCCGGACGCCCGCACGCCGACCGGTTCCGGGCCACCCGCATGCTGATCAAGCACGTCGCCGCCACCGCGGTGGGCGCCCACCCGCACGAACTGGAACTCGCCTACGGCCTCACCGGGCGGCTCTACGTGCGCGGCTGCGACCAGATCGACCTCAACCTCAGCCACACCAAGGGCATCGCGCTGGTCGGCGTCACCTCGCTCGGCCTGATCGGCGTCGACCTGGAACACGAGGAACGCCGGGTGTACGGCAGCGGCATCGAACCGGCCATGTGCACCCCCGACGAGCTGCGCCGCCTCGCCCACGCCCCCGAGCCGGAGCGCAACCTCCAACTGCTGCGCCGCTGGACGCTCAAGGAGGCCTACACCAAGGCGCTCGGCCAAGGACTGCTGTTCCCGTTCCGGCACTTCGGCGTCGACCTGCCCGACTCCTGCGGCCGGGCCCGGCTGCTGCGCCCGGACGGCGACCCGGTGAACGAACAGGGGTGGACCTTCCACACCCGGCGGCTCGCCGACGGCTACCTCGCCGGGGTCGCCGTCCGCGACGACGGCCGCGGCCGCACCCCCGACACCGGACTCGCCACCGCCCTCGACCGCAACACCGTCCAGGTGCTCCGGGAGCGGCAGGCGGCGGCCCGCCGGCCGCCCGGCGGCGACTGACGAACAGCCGCGCACCACCACGCAACGGGGGAGAAGAACCGTCATGACCAGCGCAGTACCCGGCCGCATCCGCATCGAGCTCCTCGGCCCGTTCACCGTCACCGTCAACGGCCGCCCGGTGGTGCCCACCGCCAGCAAACCGCGCACCGTGCTGGCGCTGCTGAGCGTCCGGCCCGGCCAGGCGGTGCCCGCGCCGGCACTGATCCGCGAGGTGTGGTCCGGCCACCCGCCGGCCAGCGCCGCCGCCACCCTGCAGACCTACATCTTCCAACTGCGCCGAAGACTGAGCGGCGCCGGCCTGTCCGGCCGCCTGATCAGCACCGTGCGCGGCGGCTACCGCCTGGAGGTGCCGCCGGAGGCGTTCGACGTCCACGAGTACCGGTCGCTGGCCGCCCTCGGCGACCGCGCCGCCGCCCTGGGCGCCCACGAGGACGCCGCCCGGCTGCTCCGCGAGGCCCTGCGCCTGTGGCGCGGCCCCGGCGCCCTGCTCGACGTGGAGCGCGGCCCGGCCCTCGAACCGGAGGCCCAGCAACTGGAGTTGAGCCGCTCGGCGCTGACCGGGCGCCGCATCGAGGCCGACCTGGCGATCGGCCGGCACACCGAACTCCTCGGCGAGCTGGCCGCCCTGACCGTCCAGGACCGGACGAACGAATGCCTCTGCGCCCAGCAGATGGTCGCCCTCTACCGCTCCGGCCGCCGCCTCGACGCGCTGAGCGCCTTCCAGCGCCTGCGCGCCGACATGGCCGCCGAACTCTCCGTCGAGCCCGGCCCCGCCCTCCAGGAACTCCACCGCGCCGTCATCGACTCCGTCCCGGCCCTGGACAACTTCACCGTGCCGGTGCAGTTGCTGCCGCGCTGAGCAGCCCCGCACGCTGCCCCGCGCGGCCCGCAGCCGCCTCCGGTGCGCTCAGGCGAAGGCCTCGGCGGAGGCCGCCGGGCGGTGTCCAGGTACCGCTCGGCCATGCCGGTGGCGTACAGGTCGAACGCGGCGAAGCCGGTCAGCGGCACACGGAGGTCGACGAACTCCGCGACCTCCTTCGTCACGGCGGGAACCGTCATCGCGCTCCTCTCGCGGGGGAGGCCGTCCGGAGCGGCAGTCCGGAAGTTCCCGGGCGAACCGCCTCGATTCTTCGCCCGCCCCGAGGACGCCACGCCGCGAACGGCGGGGGAGGGGTCGGAATCACCCGTTCGGGGCAGCGCCGCCCGCCGACCGGCTCCCGGACCGCCGCCCCGACCGGCCCAACTCCCTCCGTTCCGGCCGTACATGACACTCTTACCGGGACACACAGCCCGGCGTCGGCCGGGCCGATCGGCACGAACAGGAACGAGGCAACCGTGCGACTCTCCGACGAACCCGGCGTGGTGGTCGAGGTGACGATCCCCGCCCCGCCGCACCGGGTCTGGGAACTGGTGACGGACATCTCCACCTCCCCCCGCTTCAGCCCGGAACTCCAGCGCACCGAATGGCTCCAGGGCGCGGACCGGCCGGCGGTGGGCGCCCACTTCGCCGGGCACAACGCCCGGCCGGACGGGTACCGGTGGCAGACCGTCAACCGGATCACCGAGTTCACCCCGAACCGGCGCTTCGCCTGGTCGGTGCTGCCGGACGTCGCCACCGTCCAGGGCGACGAATTTGCCTGCTGGCACTACGAGTTGACTCCCGACGGCGCCGGCACCCGGCTGCGCCACGGCATGCGGATCGGCAACCTGCGCACCCCCGTGCACGCCCTCGTCGAAGCGCACCCGGAGCAGGAGGAAGCGATCCTCGACACCCGCCTGGCCAGCCTCCGCAACGGCATCGAGGCGGTCCTGCGGGGCATCGCCGCCGACGCCACCCGCGCCTGACCGACGGTCAGCGGTCCTCGGCGGCCGCGCGAAGGTGGTGGACGACATCGGGGCTCCAGTGCGGAATCTCCGGCCAGTCGCCGTTGTCGTCCTCCACCGGGAGCGACTTGAGGACCGCGGCCAGCCGCGGGGGCAGCCGCGGCGACATCCCCTGCTTGCAGAGGGCGAGTATCTCCGCGCGCACGCTGCGGGACACCAGCGGGCGGTCCGGGGAGGACAACGTCCAGTCCGGCTGCGGGAGTTCGGCCAGCGACTCGGCCTGAAGCCGCCAGAAGTCGGCGTCCTTGGGCTCCCCGCGGGACTGGTGCCAGAACCAGAGGCAGGACGCGGCGAGGTGGCTGCCGCCGCCCGCCGCGAACTCCCACCAGAACCGGGCGCCCTCCTCGTAGCCGGAGAGGTTCAGCAGGACGCCCAGCACCAGGGCCCCGTCCGGGCGTTCGACGTCGCTGTCGACGAGCTTGGCGAGCGAGCCGGCCGCGGCCGGGTTGGCCAGGATCAGCGAGCACAGCATGGCGAGTTCGTGCCGGGCCTGACGGTGCGCCAGGCGCAGCGGCGCGGGGGCCGCGCCCCGGCTGCGCTCCAGCATCACTCTGGCGGCCGCGGATCTTCCGCTCACGGGTTCCTCCGGGTGAGCTTCTCCTTGAGTCGGTTCTCGGCGTGGCGGGCGTTGGAACGCACCGTCACCACCGTCGAGTCAAGGTACTCCGCGACGGTCTCGTCCCGCAGGTCCAACGCGTAGCGGAGGATGATCACATCCTGCTGGCGTTCGGGCAGCGACAGGATCGCCTCGTAGGCGCCGGGCACGTCCGGGGTGAACTCCATGTGCATGCGGTGCATCGCCGTCCGGATCGCCGTCCGCCACTGCCCCTGGTCGTCGTGGTCGCCGTGGTCGTCGCCGCAGGCCGTGGCCGCCGTGCCCGCCCTGGCGATCTCGTCCTTGAGGACCTTCCACGCCGAGGCCGCCGGGGCGGGTTCGCGCAGCAGCATCTGCCAGTCGCCCCACAGCCAGTCGCGCACCGCGTCGACCACCGCGTGGGCCTGCTCGTCGGACAGCCGGCAGGCCCGGGCCGCCGCGAGCCACGCCTGTTCGTGCGTCTCGCAGAACGCGTCGAAGGTCAGTTGGTCGCGTCGCTGCGGTACCGCCAATCCGAACTCCGGGTCCACCGTCACCCCTCCCAGCGGGAGAAACCTCTCCCGCGCCGATCGGATCGCGGGCCCCGCCGCCTCCTCCGTGCCGGACGCCGATGCCCTGACGAGGGGATTGTGCCCCTCTCACACCACCATTTCAGCGTATCGGGATCCCTGTGGTGAAAACGGAACTCTGCGAACATCCGGAGCACAGAAGTGAAAGTCGGACAGCCAGTTGAGGCTCCGTCAGCAACCAGACCCGGTCGGCGTGTCCCGCGGGGGTTGGCCCGGGCCGGTGTGGGAATGCAGGGCGCGGGGCGGGACCAGGGCGGTTGCCGGGCCGGTTCACGGGCGTGATCATATGGGCATGATCCGATGCGTCCCGCCCGAGGCGCGTGCCACGGCAGGCCGACCGGGCGGGGCGGCCGGAGAACGCTCAGCGACCAGGGGGGACGCGCGATGGCGGACGACACCGCTCACCAGATGCCGCAGATCGGCATCAATCTGAACATCCACCAGGCCCACTCGGCCCGGATGTACGACTACTACCTGGGCGGCGTGACGAACTTCCCCGCCGACCGGGAGGCCGCCGGCCGCGCGCTCGACGCCTTCCCCAACGCCCGGTTCGCCGCGCACGCCAACCGGGCCTTCATGCGCCGCGCCACCAGGACCATCGCCGAACTCGGCATCGACCAGTTCCTGGACATCGGCACCGGCATCCCCACCTCGCCGAACCTGCACGAGGTCGCGCAGGGCGTCAACGCCGCGGCGCGGGTGGTCTACGCGGACAACGACCCGATCGTCCTCACCCACGCCGAGGCGCTGCTGGAGGGCACCGCGCAGGGCCGCACCGACTACGTCCAGGGCGACATCCGGGACGCCCGGACCATCCTGGACGCGGCCGCCCGGACGCTGGACCTGGACCGGCCGGTCGCGCTCAGCATGGTCGCGGTGCTGCACTTCGTCGCCGACCGGCCCGAGCAGAACGCCCTGGACGTGGTCGAGGCGTTCACCTCGCAGCTCGCGCCGGGCAGTTACCTCGTCATCACGCACTTCACCGCGGACTTCGACCCCGAGGCCACCGCCCGGATGGAGAACGTCTACCGCAGCTCCGGCACCGACCTCCAGGCCCGCACCCGCGAGGAGGTCGGCACGCTCTTCCAGGGCTGGCGCCTGCTCGACCCGGGCGTCGTCGCCAGCCCCCGGTGGAACCCCGGCGCCGAGGACGCGCCGGTCACCGACGTGCAGGCCGGCTGCTACGGCGGTGTCGCCCGACTCGGCTGACCGGACGCGGCCTTCGGCGTCGGAAGGCGGCAGGGGCCGACGGGTCGTCGACCCCTGCCGGGCTGCGCTACCTGGTCCGGAAACGCCGGAACAGGTTCCGCGCCACGTACACCCCGGGGCCGCCGAAGCCGACCAGGTCGACGCGCCCGTCACCGGTGATGTCGGCGACGAAACGGGGGTGGCGGTCGACCCGCCAGGCGCCCGCGTCGTTGTTGTGGCCGAACCCGCGGCACACCAACTGGGCCTGCTCGAACCGGCCCTGGCCGAGGCCGTGGGACACCCAGACGCCTTCGTCGCCGAACGCGACGATGTCCGGGGCACCGTCGCCGGTGACGTCGGCGAGGAACCGCAGGTGCTTCTTGGGCGTCCAGCCCTGGGCGGTCCCGTAGTCGTTCAGGACGAGCTGCGCGGGGGCGAACGTGCCGTCGCCGCGCCCGCGGGAGACGGCGACGCCCTGCGGGCCGAAGCCGACGACGTCCACCGGGCCGTCGGGGGCGGTCCTGATCAGGAACCGGGGGTGCTCGGCGGCCGAGTCCCACCCTTGGGCGGTGCCGAACTCGCCGAGCACCAGGGCCGGTTCGCCGAACGTCCCGTCCTCGGCCTGGAGCGAGACCCAGACGCCGTCGTCGTGGCAGCCGACCACGTCGAGCCGCCCGTCGCCGGTGGTGTCGGCCAGGAACCGCGGGTGCCGGTCGAGCAGCCAGCCGCCGGCCTCCTCGCCCTGGCCGAACGCGCGCAGCGCGGGCTCCTCGCCGAGCTCGGCGAACGTCCCGTCCTCGGCCTGGCGGGAGACCCAGACGCCGTCGTCGTGGCAGCCGACCACGTCGAGCCGCCCGTCGCCGGTGGTGTCGGCCAGGAACCGCGGGTGCCGGTCGACCAGCCAGCCGCCCGCGGTCTTGTGGTGGCCGAACGCCCTGACCACCAACTCGCCCGCCGGGAACGCCCCGTCCTTGCCCCGGGCGGCCACCCGGACACCGTCGCCGGCGAGCACGACGACCTCGGGCGTGCCGTCGCCCGTGACGTCCGCCAGGGTCCACAGGTCCTCGGCGACGAGCGTGCTCGCGGGCTTGTGCAGGACCTGCTCGTCCTCCTCGAAGGTGCCGTCGCCCCGGCCGGCGGACGTCACCGCCCCCTTCACGGGCCGCAGGCCCACGAGGTCGTGGCGGCCCTTGCCGGTGGTGTCGGCGAGGAAGCGGGCGCCCACGCCGGCCCACCAACCCGGCTGCCCGGCAACGCGGTTGACGCCCTTGGGCTCCCACTCGCCGGCCGCCTTGTCGGTCCCGAACCGTTCGAGGACCAGCAGCATGTCGCTGAACGAGGGCGCCGCGCCCGGCGCCGGCCGCAGCGCGGTCGAGCGGACCAGCGGCCAGGACCGGCGGCCGTTCCAGTGGTCCCGGTGCGCGAACCGCAGCACCGGGTCGCCGGTGCGCTCGGGCTCGGCCGTGACGAACCGCCAGCGCTGGCTCTTCGAACTGTCGTCGTACTCGCGCAGGACGACCGGGGTGCCGTCCTCGGCGGGCTCGCCGAGGTCCAGGACGGCGCCGTCGGTGGCGCACTCGATGAAGTAGAGGCCCACCTCGCCCTCGATCGGGACGACGTGCCACTGCTGGCCCTTCCGGCCGGCGGCGGCCGCCGCCTGGCGCAGCGCACGGTCCTTGCCGGCGGGATCGTCGAACACCTTGCCGCCGGCCGCGCCGCGGATCACGTAGGCCTGGTCGTCCGGTTCGAACCCGCCCTTCACGATCGTGATGGGGGCCAACTGCCACTGCGCCGGGTCCGGTCCGTCCTCGGGGACGTCGCGGACGACGAGCGGCCCGTCCGTGTTCGCCGCCGCCTTCGGGCCCAGGGTCTTCCCCGTGGCGGCGTTGACGATCTCCAGTTTCAGTTCTTCCGTGGGCACGGGCATCGTGCTGCCTCTTCCGGACGGTGCGGGCGGGCTCGGGACGGGGTGCTGCGGGCGTCGGCCGCGGCTCAGGTGAAGACGTGGTGGTACGGGACGTTCCACTCGCTGGGCAGCCGCGGGTAGAAGGTGTTGATGATCGTCCCGGTGAAGTCGCCGCCCCAGTTGTACGTCAGCCGCACCTCGGCGTCGGCCGTCACCGCGCTGTCCTTGAACCCGAGGATGGCGTCGGGGTGGGTGATCGGCACGAAGGTGATGCCGCCCCACGGCGTCACGGTGACCACCCACAGCTGGGAGTCCTCGGGCGCGCCGTTGCGGCCGCGCCACTTCTCGCCGACCTTGTCGGGCAGGCCCAGCTGGACGGTGTCGGCGGTCGCCGCCTTCGGCGCGTCCTGGTGGACGCTGATCCGCCGGCGCAGCGGCTTCGGCAGGCCGTCGTCGCCCCGCCCGGCGGCGGTGCCGGCCGGGTCGACGGGCTTGGGCGTCACCTGGCCGGCGGCGCTCTCCAGGAAGTACAGCGGCCGCTGCCCGAAGAAGCCGCCCGGGGTGATGTACCAGAGGTGGCCCTTCGCCTCCTTGGTGTCCGGGTCGAGCGCGGTGGCCAGCTTGACGCCCTTGTCGTGGACCGACTCCTTCAGGTCGACGGGCCGCAGGTAGCCGCCGTTGAAGGCGTGGACGAGCATGACCGGCCGGTTCTCGAGCAGCGCGGCCACGATGGCGTTGTCATAGCTGTTCACCGCCACCGGGCCGCCGACCACCAAATTCGCCATTGCGGTGCGTTCTTGGGTGTACATCGCGGAAACCTCACCTGTTCTGGGTGTGGAGAACAATGCTCCGGGCACTCGGTCCAGTGGTCTACCACACGGCGCCGCCGGAATTCCAACCGGATTTGCCGGAAGCGAATGGATGACCGAGACGGATTTCCCCGGTCGCGGAAACGTTCGAGACGAGGGCTCCGGGCATACCTGATCCGCCCCAATTCGAGGCTGCTGCCGGGCAGTTGTCGCCCGATCGGGTGTTGCGGCCGGAGGAGCCCGGCGGTGCTGCGGGGCGCGTGATAACTTCGCTTGCCGGAACGTGCGAAGAATTCCGTTTCCATTTCGCCGAACGCGCTTCGACCAGATCATTCGAGGACAGGAAATGCCTTCCAACGCGTACAACCTGGATCGGGCCAAGCGTCGGCCACTGACGAAGAAGAACCTGCGGGAACTGGGAATTGCGCAGGCCTGGCAGGCCGTTCTGGACCACCCCGGCCTGGTCTACGTCGACGACTACGGCGTGAAGCACCGGCCGGTCGGGTTCTCCATGAACAAGTCGAGCTTCGGCGCCTTCCCCGGGTCCGCGTACGAGCTGGGCTGGCTCGCCTACATGAACCTCGGCGAGCCGCTGATCGAGGAGCGGCGCGACATCCAGCAGCCGCCGCCCGACATGTTCTCCTCGCGCAGCTACGTCAACCGCAGCCTGACGGCCGACATGGACTTCACCGACCAGGTCGAGTTCACGGTGTCGAACGAGATCACCTGGACGCTCCAGGGCGAGTCCCAGCTCACCTTCGGCGGCAGCGTCAGCGCCGAGCTCCAGCTCCAGTTGCAGAGCCAGCTCCAACTGGACCTCCAGACCCAGCTCGGGGCGGAGCTCGGGACGGAGATCCAGAACCAGCTCCAGAACGACCTGGAGAACAAGCTCAGCAACCTCGTGACCAACGAGAACAGCAAGGACGACATCGGCGTCGACGTCGCCAACGGCAACGAGAACACCGTGACGAACTCGACGACCAACGGCATGACCAACTCCGCCTCGAACAGCGTGCAGACCTCGGTGACGAACTCGGTGGCGTTCTCGACCACCGGCAGCGCCACCGGCACCGCCGAGCTCAACGCCCAGCTGATGCTGGGCATCATGGGCTCCGTCGGCGGCACCCTCACCACCAGCTGGATGTCCAACTCGCAGATCTCCGGCAAGGTCCCGCCCGGCTCCCGGGTGGAGACCCTGGTCAGCCAGCGGCGGACCCGCAAGCAGTACACCTACGAGATCCCGGTGACCTTCTCCGGGCTGCTCGCCGTGCTGTACGACGAGCCGGTGGCGGTCCTCTCGCCCCCGCAGCCCGGGACGTACCCCGGCCTCGCCAAGCTGGTCGCCCGCGACATCGCCGACCTCGACCTGGTGCCGGACGGCTTCCGGATGAAGGGGCTGGCCGAGGTGGTCTCCGCCCTGGAGGTCGACCACACGATGTTCGACGGCGAGAGCCTGACGGACCGTGAACAGAGCCTGTACAAGCAGCCGTGACCGGGCCCACCGGGCGCCGCCACGACCACGACCAGAGGTGACAGACCATGGTGTTCGGCAACATCTTCGGATCCGCGGGCAAGGGCGCGGGGCTCTTCTCGGTGAACAGCGGCGGGACCAAGCCGCAGCCGGGGGCGGACGTCGACTTCGAGGACGCCGACGACTACACCTACGACGACACGACCACGAGCCTGTTCACCAGCGGGATCCACGGGGCCAACGACCGGGCGAAGATCGTGCAGGAGCAGTCGCCCGAGGCCCGGGCCGTCCTCGGCTTCCTCGGGTCCTTCGTCCGGACCACCCAGGAGTCGGCCGGCACCCAGGCCGCGTACGCCGCAGACCCCGGCTCGGTGTCCACGGCGGCGGCGGACGGCATGAAGTCGTCGAGCCCGACCGTGACGGACTACAGCGGGCTCCAGAAGGACGCGGACCTGGAGACCAGGCCGAGCAGGAGCGACTTCGACCAGCCCCCCAAGGCGTCCAAGCCGTCCGCCGACGAGCCGAAGGCGTCCAAGCCGTCCGCGGAGAAGCCGACCGCCGACAAGCCGACCGCCGACAAGCCGTCAAATCCCAAGTAGCACCGGGGTGTTCGAGGGGCCGGGGGCGAGTGCCCCCGGCCCCTCCTGTGCCCCCCGTTCGTCACCCGGGGCGCACGGGGTGATCACGCGGGGAGCAACTGCCACTGCCGCAGGCGGTGGTCGCCGTCCGCCGTGCGCTGCCTGATCGCCGCCGGGGCGGGGGCGTCGGCGCGCAGCAGCAGGCCGCTGTTGCGGTTGGCGATCTCGTACACCCGCGGGCTGTCGGCCGGGGAGCCCACCGGGATCAGCCGCCACTGCTGGTGGTGGGCGTCGGCGCCCTGGTACGTGCGCTGTGCGATCAGTGCCCCGGCGGCGTCCTCCGCTCCGGCGACCTCGAGGACCTTGCCGCTGCGCACGTTCTCCAGCGTGTACAGCACGTCGCCGCTCTCCTGGCCGACCACGAGCAGCCGCCACCGCTGGTGCTCCCGAGGGGCGACGGGGGACTGGTGGATCTCGGCGCCGTCGTGGTAGGACTCGCGCAGCACGCCCATCCGCAGGTTGCTGCGGACGTTGGCCCAGGAGGCCACGGTGCCGGACTCGGGCAGGCCGGTCAGCATCGGCGAGGCGATCCTGCGGACGCGGTTGTTGACGTGGTCGGCGATGTAGAGGGTGTCGACGCAGTCCACCGCGAGTGCCGTCGGGTTGCTCAGCTGCGCCGCGCTCGCGGGGCCGCCGTCGCCGCTGAAGCCCGCACCCTTGGTGCCGGCGACCGTGGTGATCGTTCCGTCGCCGGCGATCCTCCGGACCCGGTGGTTGTTGTAGTCGGAGAGGAGGACCTCCCCGGCGCTGTTCACCACCACCCCGAGGGGGGCGCTCAGTTGGGCCTTGTCCGCCGGGCCGCCGTCGCCGCTGAAGCCCGCCGTGCCGGTGCCGGCGACGGTGCTCATCCTCCCGTCGGCGGTGATCTTCCGGATCCGGTTGTTGCCGGCGTCGGCGATGTACAGATTGCCCGCGCCGTCCAGGGCCAGCCCGCGCGGGCCGTTCAGCTGGGCCTTGTCCGCCGGGCCGCCGTCGCCGCCGGAGCCCGCCGTGCCGGTGCCGGCGACGGTGCTGATCCGGCCGTCGGCGGTGATCTTCCGGATCCGGTGGCCGCTGAAGTCGGAGATGTACAGGACCCCGGCGCTGTCCACCGCCACCGCCAACGGGTAGTTCAGCTGGGCCGAGACCGCCGGACCGTTGTTGCCGACGAAACCGCCGGTGCCGGTGCCGGCGATCGTGGTGATCCTCCCGTCGGCGGTGATCTTCCGGAGGCGGTGGTTGCCGGCGTCGGCGATGTAGAGGTTCCCCGCGCCGTCCACCGCCAGCCCGCGGGGCTGGCTCAGCTGGGCCTTGTCCGCCGGGCCGTTGTTGCCGGCGAAACCCGCGACCCCGGTGCCGGCGACGGTGGTGATCCGGCCGTCGGTGGTGACCTTCCGGACCCGCTGGTTGTTGTAGTCGGCGATGAAGAGGGTGCCCGTGCCGTCCACCGCCACTCCCAGCGGGCGGTTCAACTGGGCCGTGGCGGCGGGCTCGTTCTCGCCCTTGAACCCTCCCGGCCCGTCGTTCCCCGCCACGGTGCTGATCGCAGGATCGGACTGCTCCTGGGCAGTGCTCATCGTCGTCCCTTCGCCGTTCGCCCCACCGTCCGCTGCGGACGGTTATCGGATGATTCCAGGAAGTCACAGGGGTGTCGGGTTGGCAAGATCACTTCCGGGTGGTTCGCGGTGGCGGGAGTTGACGACACGTCAGGCGGGGTACGTCACACCGGGATCAGCTGCCACTGCCGGTTGCGGTGGTCGCCGTCCGCCCGGTGCTGCTCGACGGCGGTCGGGACGGTGGCCTCGACCCGCAGCAGCAGGCCGCTGTTGCGGTTGGCGATCTCGTACACCCGCGGGCTGTCGGTCGGCGAGCCCACCGGGATCAGCCGCCACTGCTGGTGGTGGGCGTCGGCGCCCGCGGGGGCGCGCTGGGCGATCACCGTCCCCTGCACCGCCAGTGCCTCGGGGACTTCGAGGACCTTGCCGCTGCGGACGTTCTCGATGGTGTAGTGGACGTTTCCGTTGTCCTGGTCCGCCACGACCAGCCGCCAACGCTGGTACTCGCGGCGGGTGGTGGGGGACTGGTGGACCTCGGCGCCGTCCCTGGTGGACTCGCGCCGGACGCCCAGCCACAGCCTGCTGCGGACGTTCGCCCAGGCGACCACCATTCCGGACTCGGGCAGCGCGGCCGTCAGCGCCGACGGGATCCGGCGGATGCGGTGGTTGCCGGCATCGGCGATGTACAGGGCGTCGACGCAGTCCAGGGCCAGCCCGCACGGGCCGTTCAATCGGGCCTGGCCCGCCGGGCCGCCGTCGCCGTCGAAGCCCGCGGTGCCGGTGCCGGCGATCGTGCTGATCGTGCCGTCGGCCGCGACCTTCCGGATCCGGTGGTTGCCGCTGTCGGCGATGCAGAGGGCGCCGGTGCTGTCCACCACCAGCCCCAGGGGAAGGTCCAGGCGGGCCTGGTCCGCCGGGCCGCCGTCGCCGTCGAAGCCCGCGGTGCCCGTGCCGGCGACGGTGCTGATCGTGCCGTCGGCCGAGACCTTCCGGACCCGGTGGTTGTCGGCGTCGGCGATGTAGGCGTCGCCCGCGCCGTCGACCGCCACCCCGGACGGACGGTTCAGGCGGGCCTGGTCCGCCGGGCCGCCGTCGCCGTCGAAGCCGGGGGCGCCCGTGCCGGCGATCGTGGTGATCCTCCCGTCGGCCGCGACCTTCCGGACCCGGTGGTTGCCGCTGTCGGCGATGTAGAGGGTGCCCGCGCCGTCCACGGCCACCCCGAACGGGTGGTTCAGCAGGGCGGAGGCGGCGGGGCCATTGTCGCCGTCGAAGCCGGGGGTGCCGGTGCCGGCGATCGTGGTGATCCTCCCGTCGGTGGTGATCTTCCGGATCCGGTGGTTGCCGCTGTCGGCGATGTAGAGGGTGCCCGCGCCGTCCACGGCCACCTCGCGCGGAGAGTTCAGCCGGGCCGAGGCGGCCGGGCCGCCGTCGCCCCCGAAGCCGGCGGTCCCGTCCCCCGCGATCGTGGTGATCCTCCCGTCGGTGGTGACCTTCCGGATCCGGTGGTTGCCGCTGTCGGCGGCGCAGACGGTGCCGTTGCGGTCCACCGCGATCCCGTACGGGTGGTTCAACTCGGCGGAAAGGGCAGGCCCGTTGTCCCCGTCGAACCCCGCGACTCCGGCCCCCGCGACCGTGCTGATCGGAGCGTCGGACCGCTCCTGGGCGCTGCTCATCGTCATCCCTTCGCCGCGCACCGGCCGCCTGCTGCGGACGGTTGCCCATCAACTCCAGAAAGTCACAGGAATGTTGACGCTGGCAAGATCACTTGCGGGTGCTTCGCCGTGACGCGTGTTGACGAAATCCTGAGCGGGGCGGGGCGCCGCCGGACCGGGACCCGCCGAACCCGCCGCCGGGCGGCCGATATTCCGTCGACGGATCGTCGGGCGTCCGGCAGACTGCGCGCGATGACTGAGCGAACCGACACGCCTCCCGCCTGGGACGAGCGCACGCAGCTGACCACCTTCCTCGACTACGCCCGGGCCACCGCGCAGGCCAAGTGCGAGGGGATCTCCGCGGAGGACGCCCGGCGGTCCCCGTTGCCCGGCTCGCCGCTGATGACGGTGTGCGGGCTGATCAGCCACCTGCGGTGGGTGGAGAACTGGTGGCTGGAGGTGGTGTTCCTCGGGGCGGAGCAGACCGGGCCGCTGGTGGACGCCACCGAGGAGGACCCGGACCCGGAGATGCGTACGGCGGTCGACGTGCCGCTGGCGCAGCTGCTCGCCGAGTACGAGGAACAGAGCGTCCGCTACCGGAAGTTGGTCGCCGACCACGCGCTGGACGCGAAGGCCGTCCGCCCGATGCGCGGCGGGCAGCACATGGACCTGCGGTGGATCCTGCTGCACCTGATCGAGGAGACCTCCCGGCACAACGGCCACCTCGACATCGTGCGTGAACTGCTGGACGGACGCACGGGCGTGTAGCGCGGCGCGCGGGCCGCGGCGTGCCATGCTCCTCCCATGGCCGATGGCGCAGAACTGGCAGTGCCCGGAGCGGGCTTGGACGAGGGCGCGGGCGCCGGCGCGGCGTCCCCGTCCGGTCGTCGCCCGCGCCGGCGGCCGATTCCTGTGCAGGCGGACGGGACGGGCCCGGAGGTGGCCGTCCAGCAGGTGCTGGACGGCCTGCCGGGGTCGGCGGCGTTCCTGGTGCCGGAGTTCGGGCCGGACGGGGCGGTGGCCGACTTCCGGTTCGCGGCCGCGTCGCCGGACGCGGCCGATCTGCTGTCCCGCCGGGGGCGCGAACTCGTCGGCCTGCGCGTGCTGGAGACGTATCCGGCCGTGGCCGGCAGCGAGGTGTGGGACGGCTGCGTGACGGCGCTGGCCACCGGCGGCCGGTACGAGGGGGTGTACGAGGGGACGCTGCGGCCGTCCCGGTTCGCGGTGCGGGCCTCGGCGTCCGGGGGCGGGCTGACGGTGTCCTGGGCCCGGCTGGACAGCGGGGAGCGGCACCGGCGGCGGCTGGCGACCATTCAGCGGCTCGGCCAACTCGGCTGGGCCGACTGGGACTTGATGCAGAACGTGATCACCTGGTCGGAGCCCGTCCAGGCGATTCTCGGCCGGGCGAAGGCAGCGGGCCCGCTGGCGCTGGAGGAGCTGTCCCGGTGCGCGGTCGCCGAGGACGCCCCCGCGCTGGCCGAGGCGGTGCGGCGCCTGCTCGGGGCCGGTGAGCCCGTCGACCGGACGTTCCGGATCGCCGCGCCGGACGGGCAGCTGCGGCACGTGCGGTTCGTCGCGGAGAGCGAGCGGAACCGGCACGGCGCGCCCGTGGAGGTGCACGGCTTCCTCCAGGACCGCACCGCCGCCGAGCGGGCCGCGCAGCAACTGCTCGAACACGAGCGGACGGCACTGGCCCAGCGCAGCCAGCTGGCCGCCGAACGCGCGCTCGCCGCGGCCCTCCAGCACGCCCTGCTGCCACAGCCCGAGCAGTCGCTCCGGCTCGCCGGCCTGACCGTGGACGTCGCCCACCAGCCGCTGGAGGGGGGCATCGGCGTCGGCGGCGACTGGTACAGCGCGATCGAACTCCCGGACGGCAGTGCGCTGCTGGTGATCGGCGACGTGGCCGGCCACGGGCTCGGCGCAGTCGCCACGATGACTCAACTGCGGTTCACCGCCAAGGGAATGGCGATCACCGGCACCCCGCTGCCGACCATCCTGGCCCGCCTGAACGCGCTGCTGCTGCACACCTCGGAACGCGGGTTCGGCACCGCGACCATGATCATGGCCCGCTACGACCCGGCCGCGTCCCGGCTGACCTGGGTCCAGGCAGGCCACCTGCCGCCGCTGCTGCTGCGCGGCGGCGAGCCCCGCTACCTGCCCGCCCCCGACGGCATCCTGCTCGGTGCGACCACCGCCCCCGACTACGCGCAGTCCAGCCTGCGGCTGCTGCCCGGCGACCACCTGCTGCTCTACACCGACGGACTGGTCGAGTCCCCCGGCGAGACCCTGGACAGGGGCCTGGACCGGCTCGCCCGGGTCGCCACCGGGTGCGTCGGCCTGGACCGCTTCCTGGACGGCGTGCAGGACGCCCTGGTCACCCCGCGCCCGCGCCGCGACGACATCTGCGTGCTGCACATCAGCCGTTGACCCGGCGGGCCCGCGGAACCGGACGGAGGCCCGGCGGGCGGGGCGTCAGCCGACGTCGGCTCCGTCTGCCGTCCAGGGGCGGAGCTTCTCCGGGTTGCGCACGCCCCAGATGTGGGTGATCAGGCCGTCGACGATCCGGAACGCGAACACCGTGACGGTGACGCCGTCCTGCTGGGCGATCAGGCCCGGCTGGCCGTTGACGGTGCGCTCCAGGAAGGTCGTCCCGGGCACGAAGCGGGCCGTGTCGAGGTAGGCGCGGACGATGTTCTCCCGGCCGGTGAGCGGCTTCAGCAGGGCGCCGACCAGGCCGCCGCCGTCGGCGATCACCGTGGCGTCCGGGTCGAGCAGGTCCATCAGCGACCTGACGTCCTTCGACTCCCAGGCCCGCTTGAAGTCCCGCACGACGCCCGCCTGGGCGCCGGTCGGCGTGGCCGGCGCCGGCGAGGCCCGGATGCGGCGGCGGGCCGAGGCCGCCAACTGGCGGCAGGCCGCGGCGGATCGGCCGAGGACCTCGGCGACCTCGGCGAACGGGTACTGGAACACGTCGTGCAGCACGAACGCGACCCGCTCCGCCGGCGTCATCGACTCCAGCACCACCAGGAACGCCATGTGCACCGACTCGTCCAGGGTGATCCGGTCCGCCGGGTCGGCCGTCGCCCCGCCGTCCCCCTCCCGGTGCGCGGGCAGCGGCTCCGGAATCCACTCGCCGACGTAGCGCTCCCGGCGCGCCCGCGCGGAGCCCAGCAGATTCAGGCAGATCCGCCCGGCCACCGTCGTCAGCCACCCGCCGGGCGACTCGATCGCGGCCCGCTGCCGCTCGGACTGCGCGTACCAGCGGGCGTACGTCTCCTGCACGACGTCCTCGGCGTCGGCCAGCGAACCGAGCAGCCGGTACGCCAGGTTGGTCAGCCGGCGTCGCTCGCCCATGATCGCGTCGGCCGGCTCGTCGTCGTGGGTCCCGTTCACGCTGTCGCGCACGCGTCCGTCTCCTTGTCGAGGGGTTCTCCCACCAGTACGACCGGACAGGGCGCCGGAATGTGACGTCGCGACGCCGCCTCACATTCCGGGCCGCCGTCCGGTCGTAGTGGGCAGGAAGAAGACGAACGGAGAATCCGATGACCGACTTTCAGGCGATCGCCGACCGCGTCGAGATCCAGGCGCTGCAGGCCGAGTTCACCGATGCGGCGATGATGCGGGACCGGGCCCGCGTCGCCGCGCTGTTCACCGCGGACGGGGTGCTGCGGATGCCCAACATCCCGATCGAGCTCACCGGCCCCGAGGAGATCCGGCTCGGCGGCGAGAAGCTCCAGGAGGAGTGGGAGTTCTTCGTGCAGAACACTCACCCCGGCGCGATCGTGATCGACGGCGACACCGCCACCGGCCGCGCCCACATGCACGAGATCGCCCGCCTGCGGAACGGCTTTCAGGGCCTCAACTACGCCATCTACCACGACCGTTACCGGCGCACCGCGGACGGCTGGCGGTTCACCGAGCGGGTCTACGAAATCCGCTACCTGGACGCCGGCCCGCTCGGCGGCTCCGCACCCGAGCAGGCCGAGCGGGACGGGCTGGCCGAGCGGGACGGGCTGGCCGAGCGGGACGGGCTGGCTGAGCGGGCCGGGCAGGCCGAGGAGCCCGCGGCCCGGTACGCCGAGCCGGCCTCCGCGCAGCGCCTGGAACGGGCCGCCGACGCGCTCGCCGCCCGCGGCTTCGGCGTGGAGATCCTGGCGGACGCCGAAGCCGCCCGGGCCCGGGTCCGGGAACTGGTCGCCGAGGACGCGAGCGTGTACACCACGGCCAGCGAGACGCTGCGGCTGTCCGGCATCGACGACGACCTCAACAGCGACCGGTACCCGGGCGCCGTCAAGCCCCAGGTGCTGATCATGGACCGGGAGCACGAGGCCGACGAGATCCGGCGCCTGCTCGCCACCCCCGACGTGGTGATCGGCAGCGTCGCCGCCGTCACCGAGACCGGCTCCCTGCTGGTCGCCTCCGGCAGCGGCAGCCAACTGCCCGCCTACACCGGCGGCGCCGCCCGGGCGATCTGGATCGTCGGAGCGCAGAAGGTCGTCCCCGACCTGCCCGCCGCGCTGCGCCGCCTGGAGGAGCACGCCCTCCCGCTGGAGAGCGCCCGCACCGAGGCCGCCTACGGCGTGCCCAGCGCCGTCAACCAGTTGGTGGTGTTCAACGCGCCGACCCGGTTCACCCAGGGCATCGTGCTGCTGCTCCGGGAGGCCGCCGGGTACTGAGCCGCTCCGACGGCGCCTCAGGGGCGGCGGGTGGCCAGCAGGGTGGCGAGGTCCGGGGCGAGCCGGACCTCGGTGGTCAGCAGCGACGGATGGTCGTACCAGACGGCGCGGCCGGTGTCCGGGCGGCCCCGGTAGGTCGGCGGCCAGGCGGTGAGGGGCGTCAGATCGTCGACCACCAGGGTGCCGCCCGGGGTCAGCAGGACGTCCGGGTCGGCGGGCGGGGACTGCTTGCCGTTGCCGCCGCCGTCCAGCACCAGCAGGTCGAACGGGCCGTGCGCGCCGATGGCCGTCCAGTCGCCGTGCACGATCTCCAGATCGGCGACATCGGCGAACAACTCCCGTACGGCCGCGACCCGTTCGGCCTCCCGCTCGACACTCACCACCCGCACCCCCGGCCGCCGCCCGGCCAACAGCCAGCCCAGGCCGACGCCGCAACCGGTGCCGGTCTCACCGATCCGGCCGGCGGCGCCGGCGGCCAGTGCCTGGAGCAGCCGGCCGTGCTCCGGGCGGCAGGACCGGTCGAAGCCGAGACGGTCGGCCAACTCGACGGCGCGGAGCACCAGTTCGGGGAAGGCGGCGGGTTCGGGGTGCGACACGGGATCAGCCTCGGGTGAGGGGTGTCAGCCGGCGCGGCGCAGCAGGATGCCGCGACTGCCGGGGGCGTCCGGGCGGCAGGCGGCGCTGCGCGGCACCGCGAGATCGATCTCCTCGACCAGCAGCCAGCCCTGCTGCGCCGACAGCCACGGCCGCAGGCGGCCGTCCAGGGCGGACGGGGCGAGTGCGACGAACAGCAGGTCGGTGCGCAGGTTGTGCAGCAACTCCAGGTCCTGGCCCGCCTTCAGGGCCTCGATCAGCAGCACCGCGCCGAAACGACGGCGCACCGGGGGCGGGGTGGCCAGGTCGGCCGCGCTCAGGCGCAGGCGGGCGCGGCGGCCGAACGCCGAGAGCAGGCGCTGACGCAGGGCCGGGTCCGGCTCGGCGGCGTGCACGGTGTAGCCGGCCTTCAGTAGCCGACCGGTCAACGCGCCGTCGCGGGCCCCGAGTTCGGCCAGCGCGCCACTGCCGGGCGGGCGGTGCCGGGCCACCCAGGCGGCCGTCGCATCGAGCCGGTCGGCCTCGTAGCGGGCGCCGTCGGCGTCGGATGCCGCCAGAGTGTCGGTCACGGACATGTCCCGTCGCAGATTCGAGGGTGCGGGCCGGAATCGACCCTATCGACCGCCTTCGTTCGTGGTCCATACCACAGAGAGGGAAAGTTTACCGTTCACGGTCAATTCAAGGGAAGTGGCGCGGAGGAAACATGGGGGTGGGGGTGGAGAAACGCTTGGGGTTGATGGTGCGTCAGGGAAGGGGGCACCCGGCTGCGCCGGGGCGGGAGGGGGAGAGGGATGGGATGTGGCACGGAGGAAACATGGGGGTGGAGGTGGGGGAACGCTTGGGGTTGATGGGGCGTCAGGGTCTCGGGGGACGTCCGGTCGCTCGTGTTGCGGGGAACGCCGAAGGCCCCGAGTCCGGGTGGGTGCCCGGGCTTGGGGCCCTTGGGTGTGGTGGGGTCGGATGGGGTCAGGCGGGGTCGGAGAATTCGGTGAAGTCGGGGAGGTCGGAGAGGTCCGCGTCGAAGTCGTCGTCGTAGCGGTCGTCGCGTTCGGCGCGCTCCTCCCCGGGCTCGCGGCGGGCCGGGGCGACCCGGCCGAGCATCAGGGCGGAGTTCGCGGCGGCCGAGCTGCCGTCGGAGATCACGCCGTCGGCGGGGTTCTCGCCGTTCTCGCCGCCCGCGCCGCCGTTGCCGAGCGGGCCGCCGGTGCGGCGCTGCGCGCCGCGGATGCCGCTGCCGCCGACGGGGCCGTAGCTGCCGCCGCCGGCCATGTGCATGCCGCCGCCCATCATGCCCATCGGGGGGCGGCCGGCCAGGCCCTGGGTGGTGGTGCCGGTGGGGCCGCCGGAGCCGGCCCCGGCGCCGCCGACGCCGGCCGCACCGTCGTGGCGATCGCCCTCGAGGCTGGTGCCCAGGCGCATGCTGCCGTCCTTGGAGCTGCTGCCGGGCACCGCGAGTCGGGTGGCGAAGCCGACCGGACCGGCGCTGCCGGAGGATTCCGAGGGGCTGCCGCCGTGGCCCGCCCCGCCGCCGCCGCCGCTGTGGCCGCCGGGCGCGGAGCTGAAGCCCTTCAGGTTCGGTTCCTTCAGGCCCAGCGTGTCGACCCCGTTGCCGCCGCTGCCGCCGCGCGAGAGCGAGCTGCCGACCGGGCCCAGCTTGGGCATCAGCGCGGCGAACGCGGCCATCCCGGCGTCGGAGGAGCCGCCGGCCGCGCCGATCCGCGGCGTGCCGGCCGAGGCGAGGCCGGTGCCGGGCGAGAGGTTCGGGCTGAGCGGGTTCGCCACCATGGAGGCGATGCCGTTCAGCGACATCCGGTTGCTGTCCTCGTTCTCGTTGAGGTTGCCTGCCAGCTTGTCCATCTTGCCGGCGGTGTCCCGGAACGAGCCCAGGATGCGCTTGAGCACGTCCTCGACGATGGTCTGCACGATCTTCTCGGCGACCTGGATCGCCAACTTGCCGAACGGGTCGCCGCCTTCGCCCATCTTCAGGCCCGACGCGATCCGCTTGAAGTCCATGCCGTGCGACTCGATGTCGTCCGCGCCGCGGCGCAGATCGGCCGCGCAGGAGGCGAGTTGTTCGAGATTGATGGTGAAGCCCTGGCCGTTGGAGCTGTTGGCCGGGGTCGGCGCGATCTGCTGCGCCGTCTTCACGATCATGTCCTCGATCGGCTGGAGCAGCGTGTTGCCGAGGCGGCTGACCGCCTGGGACAGCAGCTGGTTCATCAGTTCGCGGCCGAGCCGCAGGACTGCCGCGGAGCTCCACGGGCCGGTCGAGGAGGCGGCCGCGAAGCTCGCCTGGATGGACGCCAGTTGAACGATGGAAGCGGTCTTCGCGCCCTCGACCACCAGGGCCGCGGCGCGCAGGACCTTGGCGATCGTCTGGCAGGCCTCGACGATCACCTTGGAGTACTTGGTGATGGTGCTCCACAGTTCCGCCAGCCGATCGGCCGAGGTGCCCTGGTACACCTCGTGGAGCATCGTCAGTGCTCTGTCGGCCGTCATCTGGGCGGAGTCCAAAGCGCCGGAGAACTTCTCCAACTGGTCTGCCAGCCGGTTCAGTTCGTCTTCATTGGCACCGGGGAACCGTACGCCCAGTAGGCCTACGATGGCGTTGAGCCCCGGTGGTAGTTGGATTGCCATGGCCGCCCCCAGCTGCTGCCCGCGGTAAGTCCCTGATAGCGCATTGCGACGATACACATACCGCACGCCGCCGACCACCTGCCAAACCCGAGTGTTACCCGCGTTGTCGACCGACCGCGACCTCATTACGGTGTGCGCATGGCATGGGGATCATGGTGGCGCGGACGGCCCAAGTCCGTTTCCGGCGGCACCGCAAGAGAAGCTGAACGACCGTCCGCGCAGGCCGTGTTGGGTGCAGTGGCAGACGAACTGTCGGCGCTGCACGGCGAGCCGTGGCGGGTCGAGGAGGCGGACGGGCTCGAAGTCCGCGGGCCCGGGGCCCTCGCGGTCCGGATCGGAGAACCGCACAGGACGCGTGCGGAGCATCTGGATCTGGTGTTCCTGGTCGACCGGGACCGCCCCGAGACCGCCGTCACGGACTGCGTCAACAGGACCCGCGGCGGCGAGGACTACCCGTTGCGCCGCGGCATCGAGCTGTGGGCGGCCACCACCGCCGTGTCGCTGATCGAACTCGTCGCCCACAACGGCCGGTTCGCCGGCCACCTCGACCCGCACGACCCGGACGGCATGCCCGGCTGGCACGCCATCCACGGGGGAACGGTCGGCTGGGGCGTCGGCGAGCGCCACCACGTCGTCCAGGACTGGCTGTTGCGCAACCCGCTGCTGCCCGCCCTCGCCCCCGCGCTCGGCGGCGACCTCGGCCGGGACCAGCTCGTCGGCGTCAAGGTGGTCTTCGGCAGCCGCGACGGCATGGACACCGCGGACGTCCGGGTGGGCGGGGAGGAGCACGCTGCCGCGTCCGCGGCGCTCGCCGCCCTCGACTGGCCGCGGTTCGCCGAGGACGAGCCCGGGGAGTCCTACGCCCGCACGTTCATCCTGCTGGTGCACCGCGAGGGCGATCGTCGAGGCGCCCCGACGGTCGGGCGGAGTTGACGAACCGTCAGCCCGGGTAGTGCCAAGTGCCTTCCGGTGCCGAGTAGTTCGGCAGCCAGGCGGCCAGCACCTGGGCGGATGGATAGAACATCGGCTCGGGGAGCGCGTCCACCGGGAGGCGCTCCCAGCCGGCGCACGCGTGCGGCTCGGTGACCAGCGCCTCGGCCAGGCTCGGCGGGGCCAGCACCGCGGCCGTCACCCGGGTGCGGCCCAACTCGTGGTCGAGCAGCACCGCCAGCACCCGCATCTCCTCGGCGGGCAGCACGATGCCGGTCTCCTCGGCCAACTCCCGGGCCGCGGCCTGCTCGAACGACTCGCCGGGGTGGTCGACCTTGCCGCCCGGCAGGCTCCAGGTCGGCGGTTCGCCGGCGGTGGTGCGCCGGCCGATCAGCACCCGGCCGTCCCCGGTCGGCACGATCACGCCCGCGCCGACCAGCGGCGGCACGGAGTGCGGGCCGACCGGGAGTCGAGCGTCCGTCACCACTTGCCCTTCTGGTAGTCCTTCAGGAAGCAACCGTACAGGTCCTCGCCCAACTCGCCGCGGACGATCGGGTCGTACACCCGCGCCGCGCCGTCCACCAGGTCGAGCGGGGCGTGGAAGCCCTCCTCGTGCAGGCGCATCTTGTCCGGGTGCGGGCGCTCGTCGGTGATCCAGCCGGTGTCGACGGCGGTCATCAGAATGCCGTCGGTGTCGAACATCTCCTGCGCGCTGGTGCGGGTCAGCATGTTCAGCGCGGCCTTCGCCATGTTGGTGTGCGGGTGGCCGGCGCCCTTGTAGCCGCGGTCGAACACGCCCTCCATCGCGGACACGTTCACCACGTACTTGCGGCGCGCCTTGGACGCGGCCAGCGCCGGGCGCAGCCGGCTGATCAGGATGAACGGGGCGGTGGAGTTGCAGAGCTGCACCTCCAGCAGCTCGATCGGGCCGACCTCGGAGACCGTCTGCACCCAGCTGTTGGTGTCCGCCAGGTCCGGCACCAGGCCGCCGGCGTCGATCGCGGTGCCCGCCGCGATCCGCTCCGGCGAGGCCGAGCCCGTCACCAGCGCCAGCGAGGTGACCTCCTCGGCGCTCACCGCCGGCTGCTCGCCCCGGCTCTGCCCGGGCAGTGCCGGCACGTCCACCGCGCCCGAACCGAACCGGCCGATCACCGTGGACGCGGGCAGCACCCCGGCGGGCAGCGGCGCCGACTCGGCGGCGATCAGCTCCCGGTAGGCGCCGGGGGAGCGGCGCACGGTCTGCGCGGCGTTGTTGATCAGGATGTCCAGCGGGCCGTCCGCGGCGACCTCGTCGGCCAGCGCCATCACCTGCGCCGGGTCGCGCAGGTCGATGCCGACCACCTTCAGGCGGTGGATCCACTCGGCGCTGTCCGGCATCGCCGAGAAGCGGCGGATCGCGTCGTTCGGGAAGCGGGTGGTGATGGTGGTGTGCGCACCGTCACGCAGCAGGCACAGCGCGATGTACATGCCGATCTTGGCGCGTCCGCCGGTCAGCAGCGCGCGCTTGCCGGTCAGGTCGGCCCGGGCGTTCCGGCGGGAACGGCTGAGCGCGGCGCAGTTGCGGCACAGCTGGTGGTAGAACGCGTCCACCTCGGTGTACCGCTGCTTGCACATGTAGCAGGAGCGGGCGCGCTCCAGGATGCCCGCCAGCTCGGTGGTGGTCTCCGTGGTGAGGCCGAACACACCCGCCGTCTCGTCGTCGATCCGGCCCGGCGCACCGGTCGCCGTCCGGGACGTCACCGCGCGGTCGTTGGCGGTCTTGCGGGCCCGGGTCTCCTGGCGGCGGCGCTGCTTGAGGGTGCGGAAGATCCCGCCGACCGCCATCCGGATCCGGATCGCGTCGGGGTGGTCCACGTGGATCTCGTCCAGCTCGGCGATCACGCTCAGGCACAGCTCAAGGCGGTCCGGGTCGATGCCCTTGCCGTAGTCGATGTCGTCCTCGACCGGGGTGCTGCCCGGCTCGGTCTGCGCGTTCGTCACTGCGGATGCTTCCTCAATCTCCCCATCGGTACCGGCGAACTCTACGTGAGCAGGCCCGACCTGGGCGAAGCCTGTGACCTGCCGCACAGGCCGTCGCAGGTCAACGCCCGCCCAGCAGCCAGGCGATGGCCGACAAGGTGGCCATCGACAGCACCGTCGACACCAGCACCGAGGACCGTGCCAACGCCGGCGCCGCCCCGTACAGCCGCGCGTACACGTACACGTTCTGCGCGGTCGGCAGCGCCGACAGCAGCACCACCGCCAGCAGCTGCGGGCCCGGCAGGTGCAGCAGCAGCGCACCCACCGCCAGTGCGGCCAGCGGCTGGACAGCGGTCTTCAGCAGCACCGTGACGGCCAGCTCGGCCCGGTCCGGGCGCCGCGCCGCCGCACCGGGCGGGGTGTGCAGCGACAGGCCGAGGGTGACCAGCGCGGTGGGGACGGCCGCGCCGCCCAGCAGGTCCAGTGAGTGCGCGAGCGGGCCGGGCAGGTGCCAGCCGGCCGCCGAGAACACCGCGCCGAGCCCCGCGCCGAGGATCACCGGGTTGCGCAGCGGCAGCAGCGCCAGGCGGCGCAGCCGATCGACCGGTCGGGCGGCCGAGCCGGTGGCCGTGTCCAGCACGGCCAGCATGACCGGGGTCACCAGCAGCACCTGGAACAGCAGCACCGGCGCGACGAAGGACGCGTCGCCGAGCACCTGCGCGGCCACCGGGATGCCGAGGTTGCCCGAGTTCACGTAGCCCGCCGCCATCACCGCCACGGTGCGGGCGGCGGGCTCGCGCGGGAAGAACCGGCGGCCCGCGAGCAGGCCCAGCAGCGAGGCGACGACCGTCCCGGCGACGAACGCCAGCATCGACGTGTTGGCGAACCCCGCCAGATCGGTGCGCGCCACCACCGTGAACAGGGCGGCCGGCATCGCCACGTGGAACACGAACCGGCCGAGCACCGCCTCGGCGTCCCCGCCCAGCAGCCCGGTCCGCCCGGCCAGCCAGCCGACCGCCGTCAGCACCCAGATCGGCGCGAACGCCGCCACCAACGCCTCCACCCCGACCTCCCGCCGCAGTCAACCAGGCGTGCCCGAACGGTCGTTCGCCGGGGTCTCGGGTGGCCCCCGTCACAGGCGGGCGGCGGACGGGCGGCGGGCGGGCGATGGGCGAGGGTGGCCCGGGCCACAGGCGGTCGGGGATCCGGGTGGTCCGGGCCACAGCGGCGCGGCGCGGCGGGTGGCCTGGACCACAGGCAGGCAGGGGGCGTTGGCGGCGGTGCCGGTGGCCCCGGTCACAGGGCGGGCGCGGCCGGTGGCGGGGCGGCTGCGGTGGGTGTCCGGGGTGGGAGCCGGGTCACAGCGGACGGGCGGTGGTCGGGGTCACAGGGCGGGTCGGGCCGTCGCGGTCCGACGGCGCCGACGCGGTGGCCCGGAGGCCTTGGCAGGACTGGGCGCGGGCCCAAATTCCGTGGCCCCGGGCGGGGTTGGCGGTTCCTGTGAGCGGCCTGTGAGCCTGCTCATAAGCGGCTGGGAATTTCGGCCTCGAAGGGCTGCCAATTCCCTTGTCGCGCAAGGGGAGCAGGCCGGTCGGCAGGCCCGGGACGTCCCATTTCGGGGTGTTTGCAGCCGGGTTGGGCGCTCAGGCAATGTCGTGGTTGTGCCCCGAGCCGTTCCGATGCTCACGGGGCTTCACGACGCAGCAGGCCGCGAGAACGAGTGCGGCGCAGCGTCCCCGGTGAGCACGAGCCGCCGGGCCGGCCGTCCCGGGCCGAGGAACCCCGCAGTACCGCGGAGTTCCGCCATGTCCAGCCCGGGTGCGGCGTGACCTGGAACACGACTCTCGGAGGTACTCGACATGCGACGCATCAAGACCAATCTGGGCCGACTGCCGCAGATCCGCCAGATCCGGATGGGCCACCACCGGATGCCCGACGCCTTCCTCGGCGTGGGCCTGGCCGGCGCCATCGCCGTCGGCGCCCTGCTGCCGATGAGCCAGGCGATCGCCTCCCCGGCGTCCGCCCGCGCCGAGACCGCCGCGGTCGCCACCGACGGCCAGAACGCCGAGCAGCAGCCGCAGGACCAGCAGCAGCAGCCGCAGGACCAGCCGCAGCCGCAGGACCAGCCGCAGCAGGACCAGCAGCCCGCCGAGCAGCCCCAGCCCGAGCAGCAGCCGCAGGACCCGCAGCCGCAGCCCGAGCCGGCGCCCGCCCCGGCCCCGGCCCCGGCCCCGGCTCCTGCGCCCGCCCCGGCCCCCGCCAAGCCGACCTACGCGAATAACCTGGACGGCTGGATCGCCGAGGCCCGTGACGTGCTGGCCGCCGCCGGCAAGCCCGTCCCGTCCGCGAAGGCGATGCGCGCCGCGGCGATCGCCGAGTCCTCCGGCAACCCGAACGCGATCAACAACTGGGACATCAACGCCAAGAACGGCACCCCGTCCATCGGCCTGACCCAGATGATCCAGCCGACCTTCCGCGCCTACGCGCTGCCCGGTCACACCGACATCCGGAACCCCGTCGACAACCTGATCGCCAGCTCGCGCTACTGCGACGCCCGCTACGGCTCCATGGACAACATGGCCGCCGCCCGTGGCTACGGCTCCAACTGGCGCGGCTACTAAATCGCCCCATCTGCCGCCCGGCCCCCCTGTGGATCCTCCACCGGGGGGCCGCGGCACGTCCGGGCCCGGTCCGGGGGTGCGGAAACCCGTAATCGGGCTGGGTGGGAAACCGCGTACCGCCGCTGAGCTGCGGATTCCAGGATGAGTGACGACCCCGGGCGGACGGCCCGGGACGTGCCCACCGTGAGGAGACCCCGGCCATGCAGCTCATTTCCCTGGCGACCGAGCAGGTGCCCACCGGCGGCGTCGCCGGCTGGGCGGCCGACCTCGTCGACACCCTCGGCGGGCCCGGCGCCGGCCTCGCCATCGCCCTGGAGAACCTGTTCCCACCGCTGCCCAGCGAGGTGATCCTCCCGCTCACCGGCTTCGCGGCCGGCCGCGGCACTCTCAGCCTGCTCTCCGCCCTCGGCTGGACCACCGCCGGCTCGGTGGCCGGCGCGCTCGCCCTCTACCTCCTCGGCGCGGTGTTCGGCCGCGACCGGATGCGCGCGATCTGGGCCCGACTCCCCCTGGTCAAGGTCTCCGACCTGGACCGCACCGAGGCCTGGTTCGCCCGGCACGGCACCAAGGCGGTGCTGCTCGGCCGGATGGTGCCGATCTTCCGCAGCCTGATCTCCGTCCCCGCCGGCGTCGAACGCATGCCACTGCCCCGCTTCACCGCCCTCACCGCCGTCGGCAGCCTCGCCTGGAACACCGTGCTGATCATGGCCGGCTACCTCCTCGGCGACCGCTGGGACATGGTCGAGGGCTACGTCGGCATCTTCTCGAAGATCGTCCTGGTCCTCGCCCTCATCGCCATCGCCGCCTACCTCGGCCTGCGCCTGCGCGGCCGCGACGCCCGACACCGCCGCGCCCGCTGAATGGCCGGCCGCCGGGCCTGCGACGGGCGCCGGCTCCGGCGCGGTGGGGCGGTCACGGCAGGTCGGGCGGACGTCCGGGCCGGGCCGAGGCGCCCGCTGAACGGCCGGCCGCCGGGCCTCCGGCGGGTGCCGGCTCCGGCGCGGTGGGGTGATCGCGGCAGGTCGGGCGGATGGCAGCGCCGGGGCGACGGTGACGGGCGGCAGCGTGGCGCTCGCGGGCAGTCGCCGGTGTCCGGTCCGGTCGCCGACGCGCGGAGGCCGTTCGGGGGCGTCGGTTCCACGGCTCCCGGTCGGGGTCCTCGCCGAACAGCAGGTTCGCCGCGGCCACGCAGAGGGCCCTGCCAAAGATCTCGGAGCGACGCAGGTCGGTCGCGGCCCGCCGGGTGCCGTTCTCGTCGCGTCGTCGACCGCGGTCCGGCTCGCCGTCGCAGGCAGCTGGCGTCGACCGGGCGGGCCAACCCGGGTTCCTGGCGCTGCGTCAAGTCGTCGGCCGACAGCCGGTCATGACGGACAGTAGGCTCGCATCCCATGGGGGAGGAACCGATCATGGCGGCGAACGCCATCGTGCCGCGCTGGTCGCGGCGGGCCGTCGGCGGGTTGCTGGGGGTGGCGACCGCGCCTGTCGCGGTGGTGTACCTGGTGCTGGGGCCGCTGTTGCTCCGGCCGTGGGCGCGGGGGGCGTGGCGGGCGGGGGTGGTGCGGTTGGCGGGTGTCGAGCGGGTCCGGCGGGTGGTCTGGTTCGGGGACCGGTTTCCCGAGCGGTACCGGGCCGACGACCGGAAGGTGGTGCGGTACGTCGCGCGGCGCAGCGGGGTGGGGCTGGTCGCGGGGCTGGTGCTGGGGCTGATCGGGTTCGGGGCCGTGCTGGTGGTGCTGCTCGCGGCGGGGGCGCTGCGGGGCACGCTGAGTGTCGTGGACCTGTTGGGGCAGGTGCTGCTGGGCGGTGTCCTGCTGTTTCTCGCGGTTCAGGGCCTGGCGTCGCTGGCCGAGTCGGACGCCCGGCTGGCCCGGGAGTGTTTCGGCCCGTCCGAGGCGGAGCTGTTGCGTCGGCGGATCGTCGAACTCGCCGACAGCCGGGCCGCCGTGCTGCACGCCGTGGACGCCGAGCGCCGCCGGATCGAACGCGACCTGCACGACGGCGTCCAGCAGCGGCTGGTGGCGCTGCGCCTGCTGCTGGGCCGGGCCCGGCGCGGCGACCCGCAGCGCGCCGACGAGCTGTTGCGGCAGGCGCACCGGGAGGCCGCGGAGGTGCTCACGGAGCTGCGCGAAGTCGCCTGGCGGGTCTATCCGTCCGCGCTGGACACCCTGGGGCTGGACGAGGCGCTGGCGGGCCTCGCCGAACGGTGTCCGATCCCGTTGCGGGTGCGTTGCCCGGTGGCCGGGCCGCTGCCCGAACGGGTGCTCACCGCCGCGTACTTCGTGGTCAGCGAGTGCGTCACCAATGCCGCCAAGCACTCCTCGGCCGGGGCGATCGAGGTCGCCGTCGAGCGGGACGGCGAGCGGCTGACCGTCCGGGTCGAGGACGACGGTCGGGGCGGCGCGGACCCGGCGGGCGGCGGCCTGTCCGGGCTGCGCGGCCGGGTCGCCGCGCTCGACGGGACACTGTCCGTCCACAGCCCCGCCGGGGGCCCCACCGTCGTCACTGCGGAGCTGCCATGCGGGTGATCGTCGCCGAGGATTCGACGCTGCTGCGGGAGGGCCTGGTCCGGCTGCTCGCCGAGGAGGGGCACCGGGTGCTGGCCGCCGTCGGCGACGCCGAGGCGCTGCTGGCAGCGGTCGACGCGGAGCCGCCGGACGTGGTGGTGGTCGACATCCGGATGCCGCCCACGCACACCGACGAGGGGGTGCGGGCCGCGGTGCGGATCCGGGACAGCCGGCCGGAGGTCGGCGTGCTGGTGCTCTCCCAGCACATCGAACGCGGTTACGCCGCCCGGCTGTTGGCGTCCGGCGCGGAGCGGGTCGGGTACCTGCTCAAGGACCGGGTGGCCGAGGTGGAGGAGTTCCTGGACGCGCTCGCCCGGGTCGGCTCCGGCGGCACGGTGATCGACCCCGAGGTGGTGCGCCGCCTGGTGGTGCGCACCGAGCACGCCGACCCGCTGGCCCGGCTCACCCCGCGCGAGCGCACCGTGCTGGAGGCGCTCGCCGAGGGCCACACCAACACCGCGATCGCCGAGCGGCTGCACCTGTCGCTGAGCGCCGTCGAGAAGCACCTGAACTCCCTGTTCGACAAGCTCGACCTGCCCCGGACGGCCGGCTACAGCCGCCGGGTGCTGGCCGTGCTGCGCTACCTCGGGGCGTGACGTCGGTCCCGGAGGCGGCTGCCACCGGGACCGGGTCCTGGCACCGGGAGGGTCACTCGCTGCGCAGCACCTCGGCGACCGTCAGCCGGGCCGCCGCCCGGGCCGGGACCAGCGCGCCGACCGCGGCGATGAGCATGCCCGCCAGGCTCAGCGCGGCCAGCGTCGGGGGCGACCAGATGTGCACCATCCAGCCGGGGAGTTCGATCCCGGCCGCGCCGAAGGTGACTCTCACCAGCAGGCGGTGGGCGAGTACGCCGAGCGGCAGCCCGATCAGTCCGCCGGCCAGGCCCACCGCGGCCATCGAGGTGATCATCATCGTCGTCACCTGGCGGGGCGTCATGCCGATCGCCTTGAACACCCCGAGGTCGCGGCGGCGCTCCCGGGTGTTGAGCACCACGGTGTTGAAGACGCCCAGCGCGGTGACCGCGCCGAGCAGCAGGGTGAGGATGCCGGAGGTGCTGATCGCCGTCACCGAACCGGCGTTGACCGTGGTTCCGGCGTTCGGGTAGAGCCCGGGGTCGATCGCCTTGACGGCGGCCTTGAAGCCCGCCGGGTCGGCATCGGGTGCGAGTTGCACGACGTACTGCGGGGCCCGGTCGAGCGACTTGCTGTCCGGCGCGAGCGTCCGCAGGCCCTGCCAGTCGGCGAAGACCAGGGTGGGGGCGGAGATCAGGGCCTCGCCCACGACGGTCACCCGGGCCTGCCGGTCTCCCACCGAGAGCGTCACCTGGTCGCCCACGGCGAGTCCGCGCTGGTGCAGGAAGCCGGCCGAGGCGACGATCTCGCCGGGCCCGCCGAACCAGCGGCCCTTCAGGAGCAGCGGGCCGAGCTGCTGGAAGTCCCCGCGCATCGCGTCGACGGTCACCGGCTGCGGGTCGCCGACCAGTTGGGCCGGCACGTAGGAGTTGACCATCACCTCGGCGGCGGTGGGCAGTTCGCGCAGCTTCGCCTCGATCTCGGGGTTGGGCAGGGCCGGCGCGGTCTGCCGCATCCGGCTCTGGCCGGTGTCGATCTCGACCCGCTGTTGGCCGGCGTGCTCGACCGCGTCCCCGTACTTGGTCATGGTGCTGGTCAGCCCGGTGGTCAGGGTGACGGCGGCCGATCCGAGCACCACGGCGGCCAGGGTCAGCGCGGTGCGGCCGGGCCGGGCGAACGGCAGGCCCAGGCCGAGGCTGACGGAGCGCGGCAGCCGGGCGCCGGCCAGCCGGCGCTGGACCCGCAGGGCCCGGCCGGCCCGCGGGGCGCTGCCCGCGCTGATCGCCCGGGCGGCGGACAGCCGGTGGGCGCGCATCGCCGGGACCAGGGCGGCCAGCACCACCACGGCGGGCAGGCCGAGCAGGGTCAGGGCGTCCACCCAGGGGCTGATCACGTAGGTCGTGCCGACGATGCCGCGCAGCGACAGCGTGACCAGCGGCACGGCCGCCAGGTTGCCGGTGACGGTGCCGAGCACGCAGCCGGCCACGGCCGGCACGGAGAGCATCGTCAGGTAGACGGCGACCACCTGGTTCGGGGTGAAGCCGATCGCCTTGAGCACGCCGATGTGCCGGAAGCCGGAGACCACCGCGCCGCCGATCACGTTGCCGACGATCAGCACGGCCACCACCAGGCCGACGACGCCGAAGGTCATCAGCAGCGGGACGAAGAGCTCGGCCCCGCGGCCGACCTGCTCCTTGACCTTCAGGTAGGACTGCCCCGTGAGTAGCGATCCGGGCGGCAACTGCCGGGTGACCGAGGCCGTGGCGGCGTCCATCCCGGCCGCCGACCCGGCGTGGGAGAAGCGGTACAGCACCTGGACGGCCGTGGGGTGGAGCTCCGCCAGCCGGGCGGGCGTCACCCAGCCGTCGGCGGTGCCGGTGACGCTGCTGGCCACACCGACCACGGTGAAGCTGCCGCGGCCGGCCACGGTGAGGGTGGAGCCGATCAAGGAGTCCGGCGGGTGGGCGCCGCGCGGCAGGTTGAGCACCAGTTCGCCGGGAGCAGTGGCCCAGCGGCCCTTCCAGACGTCCAGCCGGTCCACCGGCCCGCCCGGGTCGGCCCGGCCGACCAGGGTGGCGGGCTGGTCGGGCAGCTCGCCCGTCGGATCCTCCAGGTCCACGTGGAGCTGCCCGAACGGGCCCACGGCGGTCACACCCGGCTGCTGCATGGTCGCGGCGAGCTGCGCCCCGGTGGCCCTCGCCGGGTCGAAGGCGGCGGTCAGCTGGGCGCCGGTTTGGGCGTCGAAGGCCTTGTCGAACGGGGCACTGGCCGCGTCGATCAGCCCGAGCGCCACCACCAGGGTGGTGGCGGACAGGAAGACCACCAGGCCGATCACGAAGGTCTGCAACCGGCGGCGCTTCACCGCCGCGCGGGAGGCCACCCAGACGGCGCTCATGCGGCCCACCCGGCCTGCGTTGTAAGGGAGTTGTTCACGGCCGCTCCAGGGCGCTCTCGCGGGCCACCTTGCCGTCGGCCAGCTCGACCAGCCGGCTGGCGCAGCGGGTGGCCAGGCGCCTGTCGTGGGTGACCATCAGCAGGGTCTGCCCGATCTGGTTGAGGTCGATCAGCAGGTCCATCACCTGCTCGCCGGCCCGGCTGTCCAGTGCGCCGGTCGGCTCGTCCGCGAGCAGCAGCGCCGGACGGTTCATCAACGCCCGGGCCACCGCGACGCGTTGACGTTCGCCGCCGCTGAGCGCCGCCGGGTACACCGAGCGCCGGTCGGCGATGCCCAGCTCGTCCAGCAGTTCCAGCGCCCGCCGCCGCGCCTGGGAGGCGGAGCTGCCGGTCAACTGGGCGGCCAGCGCCACGTTGTCGAGCGCCGGCAGGTCGTCGATCAGGTTGAAGAACTGGAAGACCATGCCGATCCGGCGGCGCCGGTACAGCGCCAGCCCGGTCTCGGTCAGCCGGCCGAGGTCCTCGCCGTTCACCTCCACCAGGCCCGCGCTCGGCCGGTCCAGCCCGGCCACCATGTTGAGCAGCGTGGACTTGCCGCAGCCCGAGGGCCCCATCACCGCCACCGCCTCGCCGGCCCGGATCTCCAGCGAGACCCCGTCCAGCGCGGCGGTCTCGCCGAACTCCTTGCGCACGCCGTCCAGTCGGACGACCACCTCCCCCTGCCTGCCCGCACCGCCGCGTCCGTCGCCCGACCGGACGACCACGCCCTCCCGCTTGCCCTGTTCCGTCATGGCACCGAAGCCTGCCCGACCCCGCCGGGCCCCGGCGTCCCTCCCCGGATGCAACCCCGCGCCGCCGTCATCCTGGCGATGTACGGCGCTGGATCCGGCGGATGATGCGCGCCGGCCGGCCGCTCTGCCAGAGTGGCCGCGTGTACGGACATCGGGGGAGTCTGCTGGTCGGCGCGCTGCTGGCCGCACTGGCCGCCGCGGGCTGGCTCGGCGTCGCGCTGCTGCGCGAACGCCGCCGCCACCGCAAGGCGCTGGAGGACCGCGGCTGGCTGCTGGAACGCGAGCGGGAGAGCGCCGCCCGCGCCGCCGTGGACGCCGAACGGGCCCGGATCGCCCACGAGTTGCACGACATCGTCAGCCACAACGTGAGCCTGATGGTGGTGCAGGCCGGCGCGGCCCGCGAGGTGCTGGCGACCATGCCGGACGCCGCGTCCGCCGCCCTCGGCGCGGTCGAGGGCGCCGGACGCGACGCGATGACGCAGCTGCGGCACCTGCTGGGCCTGCTCGCCCCGGCGGCGGACGGCAGCGACGAGGACGACGACACCGACCTCGCCCCGCAGCCCGGCCTGCGCGCGCTCGGTGCCCTGGTGGACCGGGTCGCCTTCGCCGGCCTCCCCGTCGAGGTGCGAATCTCCGGCGAGCCCCGGCCGCTGCCGGCCGGCATCGACCTGACGGCATACCGGATCGTCCAGGAGGCCCTGACCAACGCGCTGCGCCACGGCGACGGCGGAAAGGCCGAGGTGACGGTGCGTTACACCGACCGCTACCTGCGGGTGGAGGTGCTCAACAGCGGCCCGAGCGTCCTGAACGGCGCACCGGCACCCGGCCGCCGACCCGACGGCGCCGGGCGCGGACTGCTCGGCCTGCGCGAACGCGTCGCGGTGTACGGCGGCGACCTGGACGCCCGGCACCGCCTCGGCGGCGGCTACCGGGTGCGCGCCCGCATCCCGCTGGCGGGCGCCGCATGAGCACGCACGAGCCGTCGCCCCGGGTGCTGATCGCCGACGACCAGGAGCTGATCCGCACCGGCTTCCGGCTGATCCTCACCGCCCGCGGCATCGACGTGGTCGGCGAGGCCGCCGACGGCGCCGAAGCGGTGGCGCTGGCCGCCCGGCTGCGCCCCGACGTGGTGCTGATGGACATCCGGATGCCGGTGCTGGACGGCCTGGGGGCCGCGCGGCAGATCCTGGCCCGGCAGCCGGAGTGCCGGGTGCTGATGCTGACCACCTTCGACCTCGACCGCTACGTCTACGCCGCGCTGGCCCTGGGCGCCAGCGGCTTCCTGCTCAAGGACGTGACGGCCGCCCACCTGGCCGCCGCGGTCCGACTGGTCGACACCGGCGACGCGCTGCTCTCGCCCTCCATCACCCGCCGACTGGTGGAACGCTTCGCCGCCGACCCGCCGCCCGGCACCGGACCCGGCGGGTCCACCGGCCCGGCCCGACCCGCCCCGGCCGTGCACCGCGACCTGGCGGCGCTCACGCCCCGCGAGCTAGAGGTTCTGACCATGCTCGGCCGCGGCCTGTCCAACGCCGAACTGGCCCGGCAGCTCACGCTCAGCGAGGCCACCGTGAAGACCCACGTCGCCCGGATCTTCGCCAAGCTCGCCCTCCGCGACCGGGCTCAGGCCGTCGTCCTCGCCTACGAGACCGGCCTGGTCCGGCCCGGCGGGTAGCCGGTCGACCGGGCGCCCGGGACCGTCGCCCCTGGCCGCGGCCCGCGTCGCGCGCGAGGATGGCGGTATGGACGCGCAGCGGTTCGCCCGGGCCCGCACCGCGCTGCACGCGGTGGCCGAACACCTGCTGGCCGGTCCGCAGTACCGGTCCGCGGGCACCGTCCGGCTGCGCGCCTACCCCGGCGGGTTCGCCACCCGCTTCGAGCCCCGGCTGCGCGTCCGCAGCGCCCAACTGTTCAGCGCCGGGCGGGCGTTGGACCTCCCGGGCGCGACCTGCGCGCAGCTTGGCGCGGCCGCCGGCATCGTCCCCGGCCGGCCCGAGGGGTTGTACCCGGACGGTTCGGGCGTCGCGCTCGACCAGCCGCTGGAGCTGGACACGGCGGGCGCGGACGCCGTCGCCGCCTGCTTCGCCCACGGCGACGCGGCGCTGCGGGCGCTGTTCGCGCAGGCCGATCCGGTGCTGTGGCCCGAGCACTTCGACCTGGCGGTGACGGTGGACGAGGTGAACTACGGCGTCTCGCCCGGCGACTCCTACCTGGCCGAGCCGTACGCGTACGTCGGCCCGCCGGCGCCGCGCTCCGGCGCGTTCTGGAACGCCCCGTTCGGCGCGGCCCGCACCCTCGCCGACCTGGGCGGCCTGTCGGCGACCACGGCGTTCCTGGCGGAGGGCCGCCGCCTCGCCTCCACGATCTTGTAGCTTCCTCCAAACCGCTTGTGGAAGGGCGTCCGTCCGGTTGTGTCGATCTTCAGGATTCCCGCGTCGGCTGGCCTCCGGCGGGGAAATCCCCAAGGATTGAACGCTGGGTCCGGCGCGGCCCGAGAGCGCCGCACGGCACAGCTGTACCGCCGTACCGCCGTACCTCTTCACCGGCACCCCGGTGAAACGTTCCTCCCCAGCCAGAGAGCCCCTTCATGCGCTTCCTGAATGACCTCAAGCCCGCGTACGACCTGACGTACGACGACGTCTTCATGGTCCCCAGCCGCTCCGCCGTGGGCTCCCGGCAGGCCGTCGACCTCTCCTCCCACGACGGCACCGGCACCACCATTCCGCTGGTGGTCGCCAACATGACCGCGATCGCCGGACGCCGGATGGCCGAGACCGTCGCCCGCCGCGGCGGACTGGTCGCCATCCCGCAGGACGTCCCGATCGAGGTCGTCGCCGAGGTGATCGGCTGGGTCAAGCAGCGCCACCTGGTGCACGACACCGCGCTCGCGCTGGGCCCCGGCGACACCGTCGCGGACGCGCTGGCGCTGCTGCCCAAGCGCGCCCACGGCGCGCTGGTCGTGGTCGAGGGCGGAAAGCCCGTCGGCGTCGTCACCGAGGGCGACTGCCAGGGCGTGGACCGGTTCACCAGCCTCTCCGAGGTGATGTCCCGCGACCTGCTGCTGCTCGACCAGGACATCGACCCGCGCGCCGCGTTCGACCGCCTCAACGAGGCGCACCGCAAGCTCGCCCCCGTGGTCGCCGCCGACGGCACCCTGGTCGGCATCCTCACCCGCAAGAACGCGCTGCGCGCCACCCTCTACACCCCCGCCGTCGACGCCGCGGGCCGCCTGCGGATCGCCGCCACCGTCGGCATCAACGGCGACGTCGCCGGCCGCGCCGAGGCTCTGCTGGAGGCCGGCGCCGACGTGCTGGTGGTGGACACCGCGCACGGCCACCAGGAGTCGATGATCACCGCACTGCGCGCGGTGCGCTCGCTCGACCCGCAGGTCCCGATCGTGGCCGGCAACGTGGTCTCCGCCGCCGGTGTGCGCGACCTGGTCGAGGCCGGCGCGGACATCCTCAAGGTCGGCGTCGGCCCCGGCGCGATGTGCACCACCCGGATGATGACCGGCGTCGGCCGGCCCCAGTTCTCCGCCGTCCTGGAGTGCGCCGCCGAGGCCCGCCGGCTCGGCAAGCACGTCTGGGCCGACGGTGGCGTCCGGCACCCCCGCGACGTCGCCATGGCGCTGGCCGCCGGCGCGTCCAACGTGATGATCGGCTCCTGGTTCGCCGGCACCCTGGAGTCCCCCGGCGACCTCCAGACCACCGCCGACGGCCGCCAGTACAAGGAGAGCTTCGGCATGGCGTCGGCCCGCGCCGTCCGCAACCGCACCGCCGACGACTCCGCCTACGACCGCGCCCGCAAGGCCCTCTTCGAGGAGGGCATCTCGCACTCGCGGATGTTCATCGACCCGACCCGCCCCGGCGTCGAGGACCTCATCGACTCGATCGTGGCCGGCGTCCGCTCCTCCTGCACCTACGCGGGCGCCTCCGACCTGGAGGAGTTCCACCGGAACGCCATCGTCGGCCTGCAGAGCGCCGCCGGCTACGCCGAGGGCAAGCCGCTGCACTCCAGCTGGGCCTGACGGTCTTTCACGGACGGGCCCCCGAGACCCTCGGGGGCCCGCTCCGTTCTCAGCCGAGGGAGAGCGGGGTGAGCAGCGCCCGGCTGACCATGCCGACCGACCCCGACAGCGCATCGGCGACCGCGCGGTACGCGGGTGGCACCCGGCGCAGCTCCCACAGCGCCAGGACGGACGCCCACGCGGCGTCGCGGGCCCGGTCGATGCTCCACACGCCGACGATGTGCAGCAGCGGGTCACCCGCCCCGAGCGGCAGCAGCGTGGCACGGACCTGGGCCTCCACCTGGGCGAGCAGGGCGTTGATCCGCAGGTAGTCGGCGTGCAGCCGCTCCGGCGTGCGGCCGGTCAGCCGGCAGGTGCCGAGGACGGAGAGCGGCAGGTCGTTCTCGATGTGCGCGTTCATCCCGGCCAGCGCGAACTGCAGCGGGTGCACGTGCGGGGCGGCCCGCAGCTCGAACAGCGGCTGCCAGCAGGCCGCCGGGGACCGCCCGGCACGGTCGTCGTCGACGGCGGTCAGGTAGCGGGCGGCGAACACGGCGTCGAGCTCCGCCATGGTCGCCGGGTCGTCGAAGTACGCGACGGCGAGGTGGTCGCGGACCAGGCGGGTCACGGTCAGGTACATCGCGTTGAAGACGGCCACGCCATCGGTGAGGGGCAACTCCGTTGCGATCCCCACCATCCGGTCGATCACTTGATCCACTGTCAGCACCGGTGCGGTCATGGATATCCATCCTCCCTCGGTATGGCAGACCGACAAGCAGATGATGTGCCAACGATGGCAGGGGGTCGACGACCTGCCAAGGCGGGAGACGCGGGCGCGGGACGGGGGCCACCGGACGGCTGTCGGCCGACTCGGGGAACTCCCTTGCGGATCACAGCCGTTGGCCGGTCGGTGCGCGATCCGGGGCGGATCGTGCCGCAGGGGGTGGTGGATGATGGGCCTGGCGTTCGCTCTCACGTTGCCCGGGCTGGCGGTGGGGGTGGTGCTGTTCTGGATCGCCTCGACGATGGTGCGCCGCTTCGCCCGTTCGACCCTGCTGCCGGAACGGTGGCGCGGGCCGGCCGGGCGGCCCGCCGGGCGCTCGCCGGCCGGCGTGGCCGTGGACGTCTTCACCGGTGCCGTGAACACCGGCAAGGCGGCCGAGTTGGAGGAACGTTCCGCCGAGGCGATGCGCCGGGACGAGGAGGGCGACGCCGCACCGCCCCGTTCGAGGGTCGACCTCGGCTCGGGCCGCGCCGTCATCGTGCTGCCGAAGGCGCCGGCGGGCGCCGACGGGCGGAGCTGACCGGCCGCCCGGTTCCGGCGGACCCGCCGTCCGGGACGTTCGAGCCGGCCCTCCGCGAAGTCGCTCGTGCTCGCGATCGACGGTGACCGGTGCCGCAGCGGACACCCCAGGGGCGTCCGACCGGCTGAACCTCCGCCGGAATCCGGCCGTCCGACGCACTTCGGGGCCGCGCGGTGCCCGATGCTGTGGCCAGCCCCAGGCCGGACCCCAGTGAGGAGCGGATCAGCCGTGACCGCCGAGACCACCCTGCAGCGCCCGGAGAGTCTCAGTACGTCCGCCGCGAGGAACCTCGCCACCACCACCAAGACCGTGCCGCAGATGCTCGGGATCACCCCCCGCTACCTGCTGCGGGTGCTGCCCTGGGTGGAGTTGGAGGCCGGCGTCTACCGGGTCAACCGCCGTCGGGGCTTCATCCTCGGCGACGGACTGATCAGCACCGGCGTCGGCGGCGACGGCCGGGCCCGGGTGATCGCCGAGGACCTGCGCGAGATCGGGTTCCTCAGCCAGCTCGACAGCGCGCTGCTCGACGCGCTGGCACAGGGCTTCGTGCAGCGGGAGGTGGCGTCCGGCGAGCTGATCGTGGACGCCGACGCCCCCGCCGGACAGCTGTACGTCCTGGCCGCCGGCCGGGCCGAGAAGCGCGCCACCGGCGAGTACGGACAGGACGCCCTGGTGGCCGTCATCGGCGAGGGCGACTTCTTCGACGCCCACGCGTGGGCGACCGGCTCGCCGATGCCCTACCGGGTCAAGGCCGTCACCGACTGCACCGTGCTGACCGCCGACCGTCGGATGCTCCTCGAACTCGCCGACCGCGAAGCCGCGTTGCGCGCCCAGCTGGACATCCTCGACGCCCGGGGGCCGGCCGGGACCGATCGCGAACCGCCGATCGAGCTCCGCTCCGGCCACACCGGGGAGCCCTACCTGCCGCAGACCTTCGTGGACTACGAGGACCGCCCCCGCGAGTACGAACTCGCGGTCGCCCAGACCGTCCTCAAGGTGCACACCCGCGTCTCGGACATCTTCAACTCCACCATCGACCAGGTGCAGGCCCAGCTGCGGCTGACCGCCGAGGCGCTGCGCGAACGCCAGGAGTGGGAGATGATCAACCACCCCGAGTTCGGCCTGCTCAACAACATCGCGCCCGCCCAGCGCGTGCGCACCCGCAAGGGCGCGCCCACCCCGGACGACCTCGACGAGCTGCTCGCCAGGGTGTGGAAGCAGCCCGCGTTCTTCCTCGCCCACCCCCGGGCCATCGCCGCCTTCGGACGCGAGTGCACGCGGCGCGGAGTGCCCCCGCAGATCGTCGAGCTGTTCGGCAGCCCGTTCCTGACCTGGCGAGGCGTGCCGCTGCTGCCCTCGGACAAGCTCGACCTCAAGGGCTCGGCGAACTCGGCGCCCGGCACCACGAACATCCTGCTGATGAGGGTGGGCGAGGACCGGCAGGGCGTGGTCGGCCTGCGGCCGGCGAAGGTGCCGGACGAGGTCGAGCCCGGCCTGGCGGTGCGCGCGATGGGCGTCGACCTGCAAGCCATCACCTCGTACCTGATGACCAGTTACTTCTCGACGGCGGCGCTGGTGGACGACGCGATCGGCGTGCTCCAGGGCGTCGAGGTCTCGACCTACCATGACTACTCCTGACGGCCACCGGGGCGGCCCGGTCGGCTTTCCGGCGGCGGACCCGTTCCCGACCGGGGCCTTCCCGATCCCCTCGGCGCTCTCGCACGCGGTGACCGGCGCCCGGTACTGGCTGCCCCCGCAGCCCGCGCCGGCCGTGGCGACGGCCCCCGCACCGCACCCCGCCGCCTTCGACGTCGAAGCGGTGCGACGGGACTTCCCGCAGCTGCACCGGGAGGTGAACGGCCACCCGCTGGTCTGGCTGGACAACGGGGCGACCACGCTGAAACCCCGTCAGGTCACCGAGGCGGTCGGCGAGCACTACGCGAGGGAGACCTCCAACGTGCACCGAGGCGCGCACACCCTCGCCAAGCAGGCCACCGAGGTCTACGAGGAAGGCCGCGAGGAGGCCGCGAAACTGCTCGGCACCCGGGACACCGGCGAGGTCGTCTTCGTCCGGGGCGCCACCGAGGCCGTCAACCTGGTGGCGCAGAGCTGGGGCCGGGCCAACCTGGGCGTGGGCGACGAGATCCTCGTGTCGGTCGCCGAACACCACTCCAACCTGGTCCCCTGGCAGCTGATCGCCGGGGAGCGCCGCGCCAGGGTGGTGCCGATCCCGCTGCTGCCCGACGGGCAACTGGACCAGGACGCCTACCGCGACCTGCTGACCAACAGGACCAAGTTGGTGGCGCTCACCCATGCCTCCAACACCCTGGGCACCGTCCCGCCGGTGGCGGAGATGACCGCACTCGCCCACCGGTGGGGAGCCAGGGTGCTGGTCGACGGCGCCCAGGCGGTGTGCCACTTCCCGGTGGACGTCACCGAGTTGGACGCGGACTTCTACGCCTTCTCCGGGCACAAGGTGTTCGCGCCCACCGGCATCGGCGTGCTGTTCGGCAAGCGGGAGGTGCTGGAGGCCATGCCGCCGTGGCAGGGCGGCGGCAACATGATCGACACGGTGGGTTTCGGCGGCACCTCCTACGCGCCGCTGCCGCACCGGTTGGAGGCGGGCACCGGCCACATCGCCGGCGTGGCCGGCCTGCGGGCGGCACTGCGGTACCTCGCAGGCCTGGACCGCGAGGCCGCCACCGGGTACGAGGAGCAGCTCACCGCCTACGCGACGCGCGCCCTGTCCACCGTGCCCGGGATCCGGCTGCTGGGCACTGCACCGGGAAAGATCGGCGTGCTGACCTTCCTGCTGGCCGGCGCCGACCCCGTGGACCTCGCCGGCCGGCTCGACCGGCAGGGTGTCGCCGTCCGCGCCGGACACCACTGCGCCCAACCGGCGTTGGCCGCGTACGGGGTCACCAGTGCGGTCCGCGCGTCGCTCGCGGTGTACAACACGGCGCGGGAGGTCGACGTCTTGGTGGGCGCGCTCCAGGAGGCGGCCGGCGCCTGAGTCGTTCGGGCGTGGCGGCCGGGCGTGGTGGCCGGGCGTGGTGGCCGGGTGTCGCGTCCGGGCGTGGCGGCCGGCCGTGGTGGCCGGGTGAAAAACCGGGTGCGGGTCGGTGGCGGGGTGCGGCAGGATGGGGGTTCGCGGTGGGGCTGAGGGTTCCGCCGCTTCCTGTTCCCGGAGGTTTCGCGTGGTGAAGCGATATTAGTGGCGGTCCCACCGCCCTCCGGCCTGCCTGTTTCAGCGGCGGCCGGGCCTCCGGATTCCTGGACGACTCGTGAGTGGTGCCTGCGTGTGCGCGGGTGCGGTCGTCGTCGTTTGGTGGTGCCTTTCGTGCCGGGCGGATGTGTTCGATCGTCCGTTGTTCCCGTGTCCCCGAGAGGATGGCCATGGCCGCCGCCGCATTCGACCGCAGCATTGAGCTGATGAGTGAACTGATCGAGCAGGACGAGGAGTTGAGGGAGGGCCCGGCGCTCGGCCGGTGGCTGGAGGTGCTGGCGGAGCGGCAGCGGGCCGACCTGTCGGGGCTGGCGCCGAGCCGGCAGGCCGCGCTGCTGGGGGCGCGGGCCGCGGCGGTGCTGCCGGGGGAGCGGCAGTTGGCCGAACTGCTCGGACAGGGCCGGGTGTTGACGGTGAAGTACGGGATCGACCCGACGGGGGCGGAGGTGCACCTCGGGCATGCGGTGCCGATGATCCTGGCCAGCCGGCTGCAACGGATGGGCCACCGGGTGGTGTTCCTGGTGGGGGACGTGACGGCGCGGATCGGCGACCCGTCGGGGCGCAGCGCGGAGCGGCCGCCGCTGACCGCCGAGGACGTGACGCGCAACGTCGCGACCTACCGCGAGCAGGTCGGCCCGTTCTTCGACTTCGAGCGCGCCGAATTCCGGTTCAACGGCGAATGGTTGGGAGATCTCTCCCTGCCGGACTTCCTCGGCGTGCTGTCCCGGCTGCCCGCCTCGGCGGCGTTGCAGCGGGAGGACTTCCGCAGCAGGCTGGCCGAGGGCAGCGGGCTGACGCTGGCCGAGCTGGTGTACTCGGTGGTGATGGCGCTGGACTCGGTGGCGCTGGTCGCCGACATCGAACTCGGCGGCCTCGACCAGCTGTTGAACCTTCAGATGTGCCGCCGGGTGCAGGCGGTGCACGGTCAGCAGCCGGAGGTGGTGCTGGCGACGGGCCTGATCGAGGGCACCGACGGCACCGGCGCCAAGATGAGCAAGTCCAGGAACAACTACGTCGGACTGGCCTTCCCCGCCGAGGAGATGTTCGGCCGGCTGATGGCCTGCGCGGACCGGCTGCTCCCGGACTACCTCCGGCTGCTCACCGAACTCGTCGACGAGGAGGTCGAGTCGCTGCTCGCCCAGGCTGCCGACGGCCGCCGTCACCCGATGGCGGTGAAGACCCTGCTGGCCGCCGCCGTCACCGCCGCCGTGCACGGCGCCCCGGCCGCCCTCGCCGCCCGCGACGCCTTTCGGGCCCGCTTCTCGCAGCGCCGCTTCTCCGACGCCGGCCCGCTGCCCGCCGTGGACGCGGCCCGGCACGGCGCGGCCACGCCCGCCGAACTGCTGGTGAAGGTCACCGGCGAACTGCCCGGCCTCAACCAGGTCCGCCGGGTCGCCGACGCGGGCGGCCTGAAGCTGCTGGTGGAGACCGTCGACGGCGGGCAGCGCACCGTCCCGCTGTCCCGCGCCGACGCCGACGAACGCCTGCTGGTGCTGCTCGGCGCCCACGACCTGGCGGGCGCGAGCGCCCGGCGGCGGGTCTTCCTGCGCTGCGGGCGGAAGGTGGTGGAACTGATGTGACATCGGCGCCGGTGCGGTGAGCCGCGGTGGGCGGGACGGCGAGCGGCGGAGCCGCACAGCAGTGGTCCGTGCTGCTGGACGAGGGCAATGCGCCGGCCGACCTCGCCGCCGCGCGCCTGGCGGGCGCGGAGGTCGGGTTCGACGACGCCCTGGCGTGGTCGGCCCGACTCTGCCGCAGCAAGGGTGACGCGTTCCGGGTGTCCGGCACCCTCGGGGCCGGCGGCTGTTGATCCCCTGCCGCCGTGGTGGTCCGGGCCGACCGCAGCTGACCGATGGTCAAGAAATGTGCAGGACGATCGGGTTGGTGAGGGCGGCCATCGGACCCCACGGCAGGTCGGGGCCCATGGAGTTGCCCTTGCCGGGGGTGCCGTCCGGTTTGGGGTGGCGGACTTCGGCGCGGACGTAGCCGGCCAGCGAGGCGGTGGTGCGCCAGGTCACGGTGCCGGCGCCTTCGGCGGGCAGGGACTCCTGGTGGAGTTGGCCCTCGTCGGTGATCAGGCGGACGGTGCCGTTCGGGACGCCGGAGACGGTGAGGCGGATGTCGACGGGGGCGTCGGCGGGGACGGTGAGGCGCTCGCCGATGCCGGCCCGGCGGCCGTGGCCGGTGGCGGTGAACTCCAGGTGGACGGTGGCGGATTCGGCGAGCCAGGAGTGGCCGGCGCGCAGGCCGGCGAGGATGGCGGTGCGGTTGAGGTCGTCGGCGAGGACCACGTTGTGCGGGGCGCCGATGGGTTGCGGGGCGCTGTGGGCGTCGCTGTTGCCGAGGGCGGGGAGCCAGTCGCGGCCCTCGCGGAGGGCGGTGGCGAGGCCGGCGTCCCAGGTGTCGACGGCGGATTCGTCGTCGTACGTCCAGGGGCCGTTCCACACCTCGACGCCGTCGACGTCCTGGTAGCCGAACTTCCACTGGCAGGCGACGTAGGGGCAGTACGGGTGGGCGGCGACGACCAGGCCGCCCGCGCGGTGGACCTGGCGGGCGAAGCGCGGGAACTGCCCGTCGCGGGCGCGGTAGCGCCAGTCGACGAACTGGCCGGGGGCGAGGCCCAGGGCCAGCCAGTGGCCGTTGCGGGTGGTGATCTCCTCGCCGGGGACGATCAGCAGGTCGGGGCCGGCCAGTGGGCCCCAACTCCCGTGGGAGGAAGAGGTGTTGTGGTCGGTGGAGACGATGAAGTCGAGGCCGGCGGCGCGTGCCCCGGCAGCGACCTCGGCGGGCAGGCGGCGGCCGTCGGAGTGCACCGTGTGCAGGTGGCAGTCGCCGCGGTACCAGGCCCGGCCGCGGCCGCGGGCCCGTTCCGGCGGGTAGGCGGGGGCGAAGGCGGGGCCGGGGCTGCCGAACCGGAGGGTGACCTGCACGGTGTAGTTCAGTCCGGCGGGGGCGATCTGGTAGGGGCCGAGGACGACGTGCCAGGTGCCGGGGTTGACCGGTCCGGGCAGGTAGCCGGGCGTGGCGGTCTCGCGGGACAGGCTGAATTCGGTGCGGAACCCGCCGGACCAGCCGCGGAACCCGTCGCCGCCGAGGGCGGTGCCGCGTTCGTCGAAGATGCCGATGTCGCAGGAGTTGCCGGGGGTGCCGGCCGGGACGGCGGGCCGGTCGTAGCCGTAGGAGACCGCGATCTCCCGCACGCCGCGCGGTACTTCGAAGGGCAGGTGGACGAAGTCCGCTGCGCCGGTCGGCAGTTGGCCGGTGAGGGTGAGCACCTGGTCGCCGGCGGGTGTGGCGGCCTGCGCACGTCCGGCGGTTGCGGTCAGGGCGGTTGCGGTCAGGGCGGTTGCGGCGCCGGTGGCCAGGCCGGTGCGCAGCAGTGCGCGGCGGCCCGGCAACGGGCTGTCGGGGGAGGGGAGTTGGGGTTCGGGCATGGCGTTCTCCGGGGCTTCGGCGGGCGGGTCGCCCGGATGCCTGCCCGAGGGGGTGAACCGGCGGTGAGGTGCGGCCCACCGGCGGGGGGAGAGGTGGTGAAAGTCGTCCGGACGTTCGGCGTGCGGGGATCGCACGGCAGGTGAATGCCCAGAGTGAATATGACGAACTGATCATCCGTCAGTAATATGCCGTCCAAGGCTCGTTCCTCCGTCCGGGGGCGCGGGCCGTGTCGCTGTCGGTCCTCGAACGCGGCCCTACCACTATTCAGGGGCTCGCGGTGCGAGGAACGCCGCGACTGCCGCTCGTCCGGGTGAATCCGCGGCGGGAGGCTGCTGCGGGGTACGCGGTGCGACAAGCCTAAGAGCCCCGGCGAGGGGCGCACCGACCGCTCTGCCGAGTGTTCGACACCTCTTTCGACCAGGGGCAACTCTGCTGGTGGAAAGGGATGCTGACGAACCGTCGGAGCTGTCGTGCACCGGCTATGCTGCTTCGCGCCCGGGCCCCGCCGCACCGCCCGGACCCGCGTTCCCATCCCTCCGACCGTATGAGGACACCGATGCTTCGACCCGGATCGTCGCCAGGAACCCGGCTGCCCGCAGCCGTACTCGTCGGCCTGCTGCCCGCGGTCGTGATCGGCGTGACGGTGGCTCTCGCCAGGACCGCCGAGCCCGGGCAGGCGATCTGGGGAAGCGTGCTGTGCGGTGTGGTGGGGGCCGCGGCCGTGGCGGCGGTCGGAGCCGTGGCGGTCGCCCGGGGCAACGCCCTGGAGCAGGCCCGCGAGGACGGCGCCAAGCAGGAGCAGGAGCTGCGCGCCCGGCTGGCCCGCCAGCAGGCCGGCATGCTCGACCTGGCCAAGAACGAACTGCCCGAGGCGGTCAACCGGCTCCAGCGCGGCGAGTTCATCACCGACGTGCTCCGCTCCTACGAGCAGCGCCACGCGGCCGACGTCGGCGAGGACTTCCACGAGGCCCGGCACGCCGTGCTGCGCGCCGTCCTCGACGCCGTCGACAACGAGGAGGCGATGCGCGAGTCCGCCCAGCGCGCCTTCGTGAACATCGCCCGCCGCGTGCAGGCGATCGTCCACCGCCAGGCCGTCGACCTGCGGCAGATGGAAGAACGCCACGGCGACCTGCCCTCGGTCTTCGACGACCTGCTGATCCTCGACCACGGCAACGCGCTGATCGGCCGCCTCGCCGACTCCATCGCCGTACTCGGCGGCGCCCGCCCCGGCCGCCAGTGGAGCCGGCCCGTCCCGCTGTTCAGTGTGCTGCGCGGCGGCATCTCCCGGATCCTCGACTTCCGCCGGGTCGAACTGCACCCGGTCTCCGAGGTCGCCATCGTCGGCCCCGCCGTCGAACCGCTGATCCACGCGCTGGCCGAACTGCTCGACAACGCCACCCGCTACTCGCCGCCGCAGACCGACGTCCACCTCACCGCGGTCGAGGTGCAGACCGGCATCGCGATCGAGATCGAGGACGGCGGCCTCAGCCTCGGCGAGGAGGGCCGGGCCCGCGCCGAACGGATGCTGGAGGAGGCCCAGTCCGGCATCGACCTCAACGACCTCGGCGAGACCCCGCGGCTCGGCCTCGCGGTGGTCGGCCGACTCGCCCGCGCCTACGGCTTCCAGGTGTCGCTGCGCCCGTCCGCGTACGGCGGCGTGCGCGCCGTGCTGATCGTCCCGCAGCGCTACATCACCACCGCGCCCGCGCCCAGCCGCGCGCACGGCATCGGCCGGATGGCCACCGGCCAGCCGGTGATCCACAACCAGGCCCCCAGCCACAACGACGACCCGGTCTGGTCCCCGCCGGCCGCCGAACCGGCCGCGACCCACACGCCGTCCGGCGGATTCGCCGCCGCTGCGGCCTTCCCGTCCGCCGGCAGCCACCCCCGGGTGCCCGCGCCGTCCCCGGCCGAGGACGACTACCCGGTGGTGACCGAGCGCACCGCCAACGGCCTGCCGCAGCGCCGCCGCCACGCCGCGCAGCTGCGCGGCCCGGCCGCTTCGGCCCCCCGGCCGCGGCAGGCACCCGCCCCCGCGCCCGCCGCCGAGCCGGTCCAACCCGGCCTGTGGCTGGCCGCGTTCACCGAAGGGGTCAACGGCAGCACGCCCGGCGCCCCGGCGGACGGCCGCCACGCCAGTGAAGAGTCAGCAGGGAAAGGCGACAAGTGATTCAGCAACGGACCAACATGGACTGGATGCTCAGGGACCTCGCGGAGAGCGTCCCGCACGCACGGCACGCCATCGTCCTGTCGGCCGACGGCCTGCGGCTGGCCCAGCACGGCACCGACCCGGACACCGCCGACCGGCTGGCCGCGGCCTGCGCCGGACTGCAGAGCCTGGCGCACGCGGTCGGCAGTGAATTCCCGCACGGCGACGGCCGGATGCGACTGGTGGTGATCGAGGTCGGCGGCGGGTTCTTCTACCTGATGGCGGCCGGCTCCCGGGCGTTCCTCGCGGTCCTCGCCGACGAAGGCGTGGACGCCGGACTGGTCGGCCAGCGGATGCGCGACCTGGTCGCGCGGATCGGCGAGCACCTCACCACACCCGCCCGCACCGGCGAACAACTCGCGTGAGCCGGGGACTCGGATGAGCAACTGGGAAGAGGTCGGCCCCGAGCGGTTCTTCGTGATCACCCGGGGCCGCGACCGGCAGAACGCCGCGACCGGCTTCGACCTGGTCACGCTGATCATCGCCCGCTCCCGGCCCGAACCCACCATGCAGCCCGAGCATGCGGCGATCCTGCGCATCTGCGGCTCGCCGCTGTCGGTGGCAGAGATCTCCGCACACCTGCGGCTGCCGAACAGCCTGGTCATCGTCCTGCTGGCCGACCTGATCGGCATGCACAAGATCGAGGCCCGCGCTCCCATTCCGCAGGCCGCCCTTCCCGACCTTTCCCTGTTGGAGGCAGTGATCCATGGACTTCAGCGGCTCTGAACCGGTGCGCGGGCCGCGCGAGGCCGACCTGCTCCCGGCCACGGTGGCGGCCGCCGTCAAGGTCGTCATCGTCGGCGGCTTCGGAGTCGGCAAGACCACCCTGGTCGGCTCGGTCAGCGAGATCCGCCCGCTGACCACCGAGGAGACCATGACCGAGGCCGGCGTCGGCATCGACGACCTGGCCGGGGTGGAACGCAAGAGCTCCACCACCGTCGCGATGGACTTCGGCCGGATCACCATCAGCGACCAACTCGTGCTGTACGTCTTCGGCACCCCCGGCCAGGAACGCTTCTGGTTCCTGTGGAACGGCCTGTTCGAAGGCGCACTCGGCGCGGTCGTGCTGGTCGACACCCGCCGGCTGGAGGTCAGCTTCGACGTCCTGGGCCGACTGGAGGACCGCGGCGTGCCGTTCGTCGTCGCCGTCAACTCCTTCCCGGAATCCCCGGCCTACCCGCTCGACGAACTGCGCGGCGCACTCGACCTGCCGCCGCACGTCCCGATCGTCGAGTGCGACGCCCGCACCCGGGAGTCCAGCCGCGACGTGCTGATGGCGCTGATGCGCTACCTGTACGAGCTCGCCGCCCAGCCCGTCGGCTGACGCCCCGCACCGCCCCGATCTCCTGGAGACCTCCCGTGATCCCCGAAGAGCGCACGTACAACGGCGCCGTTCCCCCGCCCGGCTGCCCGGCCCACGGCGCCACCCCCCTCCAACAGGACGACCTGCGGCGGCTGTTCGGGCCCGCGGCGGAGGCCGACCCGGCCGGCCTGTACGAGAAGCTGCGCGCCGAACACGGCGAGGTCGCGCCGGTGCTGCTGCACGGCGACCTGCCGGCCTGGCTGGTGCTCGGCTACTCCGCCAACCTCACCGCGATGCGCACCCCGTCCCGGTTCTCCCGCGACTCCCGGCGCTGGACCGAGTTCCAGGAGGGCCGGGTCGCCCCCGACTCCCCGGTGCTCCCCGTCATCGCCTGGCAGCCGACCTGCTCGTTCGTCGACGGCGAGGAGCACCGCCGACTGCGCACCGCCGTCACCGACGGCCTCAACAGCTTCGACCGGCGCGGCATGCGACGCTACGTCACCCGCTTCGCCGACCAGCTGATCGCCGAGTTCGGCTCCATCGGCAAGGTCGACCTGGTCGCCGAGTTCGCCGAGCACCTGCCGATGCTGGTGATGACCCAACTCGTCGGCATGCCCGAGGAGTACGGCCCCCGGCTGGTCGAGGCCGCCCGCGACCTGGTCCGCGGCACCGAGACCGCCGTCGCCTCCAACGAGTACGTGGTCGAGTCGCTGCGCCGTACCATGGAACGCAAGCGCACCGACCCCGGCCCCGACCTGATCACCCGGCTGATGCAGCACGAGTCCGGGCTGAGCGAGGACGAGGTGCTCCAGCACCTGCGCTCGGTGCTGCTGGCGGCCAACGAGACCACCATCAACCTGATCTCCGAGACGCTGAAGATGGTCCTCACCGACGGCCGCTTCCGCGCCCACCTGTCCGGCGGCCAGATGACGCTGCCCGACGCGCTCGACCAAGTGCTGTGGGACTCCCCGCCGTTCATGCTGGTCCCGGGCCGCTGGGCGACCGGCGACACCGAGCTCGGCGGCCAGCAGATCAAGGCCGGCGACATGCTGCTGATCGGCCTGGCCGCCGGCAACGCCGACCCGGCGGTGCGGCCCGACCTGAACAAGCCGCTGTTCGGCAACCGCTCGCACCTGGCGTTCGGCAGCGGCCCGCACGAGTGCCCCGGCCAGGAGATCGGCCGGGCCATCGCCGAGACCGGCATCGACATCCTGCTCACCCGGCTTCCCGACCTCCAACTCTCGCTCACCGAGGACGAGTTGGTCTGGCGTGGCAACTGGATGTCGCGACACCTGACGGAGCTGCCGGCCCGCTTCACGCCGCGCGTCGCGTTCCAGCCGCAGGACCCGACCACCACCACCAGCGCCCCGGTGGTCACCGCACCCGAGCCCGCCCCGGCCGCCCCGCCGGCCGAGCCCGCGCACACCGTGTCGGCGCAGCGCCGCGGCTGGTGGGCCAACCTGATGGCCAAGCTGAACGGCTGACGCGCCGTCGCCCTTCCGGGTCACCCGACCGTCCGGAGGCCCTCCCCCACAGGGAGCCGCCGGGCGGTCGTGCGCGTTTCGGACTACGGGCTTACGGGCTTACGGCTTACGGGCGGCCGGTGAGGGCCTACTTGCAGGCCCCGAGGTCCTCCCAGACGCCCCACTGGCCGGTGGAGCCGGGCTGCTCGCCCTGGGTCCACCACTTGGCGCGCCAGTTGTGGTTGCCGTAGGAGACGCTCTCGCCGCCGTTGTAGACCCGGGCCGGGTCCCACGCGGCGGCCGCGCAACTGCCGTTGCCGCCACCGGGGTTGCCGCCGCCGGTGCCGCCGATGTTGACGTCGATGCAGGAGTAGAAGGCGTTGGCGGTGTCGGAGACGTTCCACACCGCGAGGACCTTCTGCCGGCCCGTGTAGCTGCCGAAGTTCACCTGGTGGCTGACGTCCGCCGGGGGCTGGGCGTTGTTGCCGGAGAACTGGGCGATCAGCTGGCTGCCGATGAAGTACTGCCAGTTCGCGGTGGCGTGGCGGGCCGTCAGGTGCCAGCTGAAGGTCTGGGTGGAGGACACGTTGGCGACCTGCCAGCCCTTGGAGTCGTCGTCCAGCTCCGCGTACTCGGAGTGGCCGCCGCTGCAGCTGAACAGGCCCTTCGGGCCCTCGACGCTCTGCGGTTCGTACTTGATCTGCCCGCAGACCACGACCTCGTTGGCGCACTGCGCCTGACGGCTGGCCGGGTCGGTGACCCAGCCGTGGGCGCTGGCGGTGCCCGCCGACATGGTCAGCCCGAGCAGCGGGGCGACCAGCGCGCCGATCGCGGCGGTCACCTTTCTGTTTGCCTTCATGTTCCGTGCCTTCCTGATGTGGGGTCAGGGCGAATTCCCCCCGACGCCGATGGGGCGGGCCGGGAGGCGGCCATAGGTCTAGACCGGATGCCGAGGGAGACGATAGCGCCGTACCGGGCACGGTCAAGAGGTCGGGCCGGACAGGAACGCCGTGCGCTGCACAAACGTGGTAGCTTCCCCGCGTGCCGCAGCGACTCTTCCTGACCACCCGGGGTCACATCGACCTCCTCCGGGTGTGTTCCGCTGCCTGTCGCCGCTCCTGAGCGACCTCCCCCCGCCTGCCGTGTGACCAGTCCGCGGCGGCCTCCCCGCCTTCCCGGCCCTGCCGCGCCCCGTCTCCGCAGAACGCGCGCTGTCCCTGCACCGTGCGCCCTGTTTTCGCAGAAGAGGATCGTCCGTTGTCCGACCGTGCCCCCGTGTTCCACTGGTTCCTGCCCACCGGAGGGGACGGCCGCGACCCCGGCGGCGTCACCGCCGTGCAGGCCCGCACCGGCGCCGCCACCCGGCGGCCCGCCGACGTCGGCTACCTCGCGCAGGTCGCGCAGGCCGCCGAACAGGCCGGGTTCGTCTCGCTGCTCGCCCCGGTCGGACTCGGCTGCGTCGACCCGTGGATCCTGGGCGCGGCGCTCACTCGGCACACCAGCCGGATCGGCTTCCTGATCGCCTTCCGGGCCGGCCTGGCCAGCCCCACCCTGGTCGCCCAACAGGCCGACGCGTTCCGGCGGTTCGCCGGCGGGCGGCTCCGGCTGAACGTGGTCACCGGCGGCGACCCCGCCGAACAGCGCGCCTACGGCGACCACCTCGCGCACGACGAACGCTACGCCCGCACCGACGAACTGATGGCCGCGCTGCGGGAGTTGCTGGCAGGCGAGCGGGTCGACCGGCAGGGCGCCCACCTCCGGCTGGAGGGCGCGCAGCTGGTCGACCCGGCGGTCGAGCACCCCGTCCCGCTGTACTTCGGCGGCGCCTCGCCCGCCGCCGAGCAGGTCGCCGCCCGCCGGGCCGACGTCCAACTGCTGTGGGGCGAGCCGCCGGCGGCGATCGGCGAGCGGATCGGGCGGCTGCGGTCGCTGGCCGCCGCGCAGGGGCGCACCCTGCGGTACGGGCTGCGGCTGCACGTGATCAGCCGGGACACCGCCGAGCAGGCCTGGGCGGAGGCCGACCGGATCCTCGCGGGCATCGACCCGGCGGCGGTGCGGGCCAGCCAGCAGCGGTTCGCCGCCATGGACTCCACCGGCCAGGCCCGGATGGCCGCCCTGCACGGCCACGGCGCCGGCACCGGCCGGGACTTGGTGGTCGCCCCCAACCTGTGGGCCGGCATCGGCCTGGTCCGGGAGGGTGCGGGCACCGCCCTGGTCGGCTCGCACGACGAGGTGGCCGCCCGGCTCGCCGAGTACCACGCCCTGGGCGTCGAGGAGTTCGTGCTGTCCGGCTACCCGCACCTGGAGGAGGCGTACCGGGTCGGCGAGGAGGTGGTGCCCCGGGTACGGGCCCTGGTCGGGGGCGGCAGCTGACAGCGGCTCACGCGGACGGGTGCAACTGCCAGACCCGGGCCGGCGGCAGGTTCGCCAGCACCGTGCGGGACCGGGTGGTGCCGCTGCGCAGGTGGGCGGCCAGCACGCGCTCGACCGCGGCGTGCCGGTGCAGCTCGGCCCGGGTGGCGAACACTGCCCGGGCGCGGTGCGTGCCCAGGTAGGCGAACCAGGTCAACGTGCCGCCCGGGTGCAGCAGTTCGAGGTAGCGGGCCATGATGCGGTCGACCTGGGCGGGCGTGAAGTTGGTCAGCGGCAGGCCGGAGACGATCACGTCGTAGCGTCGGTCGGTGACCAGCTCCTCCACGTACGCCTGGTGCACCGTCACCCGGGCGGTGCCCTGCGCGGCCACCAGGTCGCGCAGCCGGGCGGCGAAGCGCGGATTGGCCTCCACCACGTCCAGCCTTGCGCCGCGGGGCAGTTGGGGCAGCAGGACGCGGGTGACGGCGCCGGTGCCCGCGCCGGCCTCCAGGACGTCGATCGGGTGCGGGGCGCGGGCCCGGACGGGTGCGGCCAGGGCGTGCGCGAGGGCCCGGCTGCTGGGGGCGACCGCGCCGGTGGTGCGCAGGTCGCGGACGGCTTCGCGGAGGAACGCCCAGCCGTCGGCCCGGGGCCGCGGCGGGGGAGAGGTCTGCTCGGTCATGGCTTCGACGTTAGGAATCGGCGGGCCGGGGGCGATCCGCCCTCCGGCGGCCGTCCGCACCGACCAAAGTCGGTGGTGGGCACGGCCGTTCGTCGGTCCTCAGGTCGGGCAGGATGTCCGGCATGGACGTCGTGAGGTGGTGGCAGAGCCCCGCGTGGGCGACCTTGGGGCGGGCGCTGGCGTTGGCGTTCCTGGTGGTGACGATCAACACCAACAGCGCCGAACTCGGCGACGGGCGGCAGCAGTTGACGGTCACCGCGGCGGCGGTGGTGTGCGCCGTGATGCTGGTGGTCCCCCGACTGCGGCTCACCGTCGCGCCGTTGGCGGCGGTCGCGGTCACCGCGTGGTGGGGCTGGCTGGTCGATCTGCTGCTCGCCGTGGTGCTGTTCGACCTGGCGGTGGCCCGCCGCACCCGGCTCGCACTGCTCTGCGCGGCGCTGGCGCTGGCGGGCAACGCGGCGGGGGTCCGGGCCGCGTCGGTGTGGCTCGGGCAGCGCTGGCTGTCCACGCTGACGGTGCTGCTGTTCGGGCTGGTGCTCGGCCTGTGGCAGGGCAACCGCCGCCGCCTGCTGCACACCCTGGCCGGGCAGGTCGACCAGCTGCGGGTGGAGACCGGGCTGCGCGAGGACGCGGCGCGGGCCGCCGAACGGTCCCGGATCGCCGCCGAGATGCACGACGTCCTCGCCCACCGGCTCAGCCTGATCGCGCTGCACACCGGCGTCCTCGCCACCCGCAGCGCCGCTCTGCCCGGCCCGGTCGCCGACCGGCTGGCCATGCTCCGCGCCACCTCCGTCGAGGCGCTCACCGACCTGCGCGAAGTGCTCGGCGCACTCCACGACCCGCACGCCGCACCGGCCGACGCGCCCGCCGTCCGCGAGGTCGCCGCGCTGGTGGCGGACGCCCGCGGCGCCGGGCAGCAGGTCGCGCTGACCGTCACCGGCCGGGCGGCCGACGCGCCGACCACGCACCGGCTGGCCGCCTACCGGATCGTCCAGGAGGCGCTGACCAACGCCCGCAAGCACGCCCCCGGGGCGGCGGTGGAGATCCGGGTCGACTACCGGCCGCCCGCCACCCGGGTCGAAGCCGCCAACGGCCCCGGCGCCGCCGGGGTCGCCGAGTCGGCCGTGGACTCCGGCTACGGCCTGATCGGCCTGCGCGAACGCGTCACCGCCCTCGGCGGCCATCTCGACGCCGGCCCGGCCGGCACCGGCTCCTGGCGGCTGTCCGCCCGCCTCCCGCACCCCGCCCGCAAGGACGACGCTCCCGCGCCGGCCCTTCCGGGCGGCCGAACCGGCAGGCGCCCTCCCTCCCACTCGCCGAAGGACGGCTCCGCATGATCCGCACCCTGGTGGTCGACGACGACGCGCTGGTCCGACTCGGCCTGACCGATCTGCTCGACGGCGACCCGGACATCGAGGTGGTCGCACAGGCCGCGGACGGCCTCCAGGCGATCGAACGGGCAAGCGCTTTCCGCATCGACGTCGCACTGGTCGACATCCGGATGCCCAGGATGGACGGCATCACCGCGACCGCCCGGCTGCGCGCGCTGCCGGATCCGCCGCGGGTGATCACGCTGACCACCTTCGACCTCGACCGGTACGTCTACGACGCGCTGGCCGCCGGCGCCGACGGGTTCCTGCTCAAGGACACCGACCCCGCGGAGATCCTGCGCGCCGTCCACCTGGTCGCGGCCGGCTCCGCGATGCTCCACCCGGCCGCCGCACGCCGCGTCATCGACCGCTACCACGCCACCGGCCGCACCGCCGCAGGCGCGGCCCGGGCCCGGCTGGAACGGCTCACCCCGCGCGAACGCGACGTGCTGGCGCTGCTGGCCGAGGGCCGCGCCAACGCCGACATCGCGGAGCGGCTCGCCATGCGCGAGAGCACCGTCAAGGCGCACGTCAGCCGGATCCTCACCGCGCTCGGCGTCAGCAACCGCGTCCAGGCCGCACTGCTCGCCCGGGACGCGGGCCTGTCCGGCTGACGCACCATCAGTCCGGCCGGCCCCGCGTGGTCGACCGGCGGGAGGGGGCGTCACGCCTGCCGGGCGTGTTGGGCCGGCGGGAGGGCTGTCACGTCGGCCGGGCGTGTTGGGCCTACGGCAGGGTGGTCACGCCGGCCGGGCGTGTTGGGCCTGCGACAGGGGCGTCACGTCGGCCGGGCGTGTTGGGCCTACGGCAGGGTGGTCACACCAGTCGGATGTGTTCGACCGGCGGCAGGACGGTCGGCATGTCGTCGGTCACCCAGGCGTACTCGAGGGCCGACAGCGTCCGGCCGTCGTCGTCCGTCCACAGCAGGAACTCGCCGATGTACGCGCCGTCCTCGTCGTGGACGGCCGCGCCGACCGGGGCGAGCCGGAAGGGCCCGGTGTGCCGGCCCGGCTCGTTCACCCGCAGGTCCACGCTGACCGAGTCCGGGGCCCAGGCACCCACCACCTCGGTGCGGTCCAGCTGGGCGCGCAGCTCGGCCGCGCCGTCGAACTCCGCCGACAGCAGGTGCTCCAGCACCGCGCGTTCGGCGGGGTTCAACGGGCGCGGCGTCATCTCGTTCAGCTCTCCGAGCGGTCGCTGTCGTCGTACGTGCTGGTGCCCTCGTCCAGCAGCGGGCCGTTGGCCGGGCTCGGGTGCTTGAGGTGCTCCGGCGCCATGGCGCGCAGGGCGTGGTAGCCGGTCAGGACGATCAGGGTGCCCAGGGCGATGCCGCCGAGCTCGAAGTTGTCGGTGATCTTCAGCGTGACGTTGCCGATGCCGACGATCACGCCCGCCGCGACCGGGACCAGGTTCAGCGGGTTGGTCAGGTTGACCTTGTTGTGGATCCAGATCTGCGCGCCGAGCAGGCCGATCATGCCGTACAGGACCACCGTGATGCCGCCGAGCACACCGCCGGGGATGGCCGCGATCACCGCGCCGAACTTCGGGCACAGGCCGAACAGGATCGCGAAGCCGGCCGCGCACCAGTACGCCGCCGTCGAGTACACCCGGGTCGCCGCCATCACGCCGATGTTCTCCGCGTACGTGGTGGTCGCCGGGCCGCCGACCGCGGTGGACAGCACGGTCGCCGCGCCGTCCGCCATGATCGCGGTGCCCATCTTGTCGTCCAGCTTGTCACCGGTCATCTCGGAGACCGCCTTCACGTGACCGGCGTTCTCGGCGATCAGCGCGACCACCACGGGCAGCGCCACCAGGATCGCGGACAGCGAGAAGCTCGGGGCGTGCAGCGAGGGCAGGCCGATCCAGTCGGCCTTGCCGACACCCGAGAAGTCGAGGCGCCAGTGGTCGACGGCCTCGGCGCCGCCCAGCGGCGAGTGGATCTTGCCGAAGACCCGGTCGAACAGGAACGACACCAGGTAGCCGAAGACCAGACCCAGGAAGATCGCGATCCGCGACCAGAACCCGCGCAGCACCACCAGGGCCAGCCCCGTGAAGAACATCGTCAGCAGCGCCACCCACTGGTCCTGCGGCCAGTAGGTGCCGGCCGCGACCGGCGCCAGGTTGAAGCCGATCAGCATGACCACCGCGCCGGTCACCACCGGCGGCAGCACCGCGTGGATCACCTTCGCGCCGAAGCCCTGCACCACCGCGCCGCACGCCGCCAGCACCGCACCGACCACCAGCAGCGAACCGGTCAGCGTCGCCGCGTCCCCGCCCTGCGCCTTGATCACGGCCGCCACACCCACGAACGACAGGCTGGAACCCAGGTACGACGGGATCCGGCCGCTCGTCACCAGCAGGAAGAAGATCGTCGCCACACCGGAGACCATCACCGCGAGATTCGGGTCCAGCCCCATCAGCACCGGCGCGACGAAGGTGGCGCCGAACATCGCCACGACGTGCTGCGCCCCCAGCCCGATCGTGCGCCCCCACGACAGCCGCTCGTCCGGCTTCACCACCGCCCCGGGCTGCGGGGCGCGGCCGTCCCCGTGCAGCTTCCACCCGAACGCGACCTTCATGTCCTTGCCTCGTCTCTGTGCTCTACCGTGCGAAACCCTGGTGGGCGACCATGCAACCGGTCGCGACATAATCTCCTATCGCTCCCACCGCCCCGACCTCGGGGGATCACCCGCCCGGCGGTATCGCAGAACCCACCATCCCCGGTTACCCACCGTCGCCGAAGGCGCAGTGAAGAGCGGGGGTCGGCATCGACGATGCACACGACCGTGTCGACCGAACCTGCTACGACAGGTCAGGCGGTGAAGGTCTCCAACCTCCACACGAACCACAGCGCCTCGCGGCGCAACTCGAAGACGAGCCAGCCGCCGCACGCCGCCGCGGTGCTCCTACCCGCGGCCAGGTCTCCTTCTTCCACACCTCGACCACCGCGTCGTCGCGCTCGATCGCCCGGCGGGCGGGCCGCTGCGACGACCAGCCGTGCCGCTTGAGCAGCTGCCACGTGCCCTCGACCGTGCAGCAGACGTGGAACAGCCGACCGATCAGCGTCTCGATCCGCGCGAGCATCCACCGCTGGTCCGCCCAGCCGTGGGCGAGCGGTCCGCGTTCCAACTCCCGTTCCAGCCTGGCGATCTGGGCCTCGCCGAGCCTCGGGCGGCCCGGCGATCCCTTCGGCTGGACGCCAGCCTCTCCGCGCTCGCGCCAGGCCCGGCGCCGCCGCTCCACCGACCGCTCCGACACTCGCAGCGCGGCAGTGACCTCCCTGTTCTTCTCCCCGTCCTCGAGGCGTTCCACGGCCTGCAGCCGGATCCGCTCCCGCGCGACCCTCTCGGCGTCGGCGAGCCCGTCGCCCTGCGGTATCTCACGAATCAAGGACTACTGGAGCCCGCCGACCGCTGTCGGGCGAACGACTCCGACATCACTCAATCAAGTTCAGTAGCGGTGCTGCGGGCCGAGCCCGCCCCGTTCGGCCCGGTCGCGTCCGACCCGACCGTCCGGGGCCTGACGCTTCTTCAGGTGGGCTCTCGCAAGTTGACGCGGGACCGGCTTCGTGCAATCGAGGTTTGCCCGGCTGGGCCGGGCCGGCCCAGGTCGGTCGTGATGGTGAGTGCGTTGACGAATCCATCGAGTGCATCCAGGAGCCGGAGTTCGGCTTCGGGCTGTATCCGGACCGTCCCGTCGGCCAGCTGCGTGATGTCCTTGTCGATGAGAAAGCAACCAGCGACGACGTGTCGTGCGCCCATGGCCGACAGCACGGGGCGGAGGGCGTAGTCGATCGCCAGTAGATGGCTGAGGCTTCCACCGGTGGCCACTGGCAGTACGGCTTTGCCGGCCAGACCCGTCTGCGGCAGCAGGTCGAGGAAGGACTTGAGCAGGCCACTGTAGGACGCCTTGAAGACGGGTGTCGCGACGACGACCCCGTCCGCTGCGGCAAGCGCGTCCATGGCGGCACGGATGGCTGGGCTGTCCGTCCGCCCCGCGAGCAGATCTGCCGCCGGCAGTTCGCGTACGGTGAGCTGCTGTGCCTGGATGCCTGTCGTTGAGAGCAGGTCCACCAGGTGCCCGGCGGCCAGGGCGGTGCGGGATTCGACGGACGGACTACCGGATATGGCGAGGACGGATGGCATCTGCTGCTCCAGGCTCGGGAACTGGCCGCAGGCGCTTGCGTGCGGTGGAGAGTGCGCATCGCGATGCCCGGAGCGGTCGGCCGCGATGATTGATCGTGCGGCGAGGCGGCGCCACTTCGAACGGATTCCGGGAACGGACGACGGTGGAACGACCTCAGCCCGGGGCGGCGGCTGATCCGGCGGAGAACAATCGGGTGCCGTCCATATCGATGTACAGACGCGCCGTGAGGCCCTGAGATCCGCTCACCCGAGGAGCATGGAGGACATTCCCCGCTTCGTCAACGACGGACCGACCGCAACGGTGGACCGCCTCAGAGTGGCTTTAGCGGGCCACCCGATGATGCCGGCATGAGAGAAGGTGCGGCCGTGCGGGGGTTCCGGTGATCGAGCGGATCCTTCCGCCGGGGGTGGTCGGTGTGGAGTACTACGGCGACCCGCCAGGAGCCGAGGAGGAGCTCGCGTCCGAGGAAGCGGCGGCGGTGCGTCATGCGGTCGAGGCGCGTCGGAGGGAGTTCGCCTCGGTGCGCTGGTGCGCCCGCCGGGCGCTTGAACGACTGGGGGCCTCGCCGTGCGGGATCCCTCCTGGTCGGCGCGGTGCGCCGCGCTGGCCGCCGGGCGTGGTGGGCAGCATGACCCACTGTGTCGGCTTCCGGGCCGCAGCGGCGGCGTGCGCCGACACACACCGTGCCATCGGCATCGATGCCGAGTCCTTGCGACCGCTGCCCGATGGCGTCTTGGCGGCCATCGCTCTACCCGAGGAGCTTCGGCGGCTGGCCCGACTGCGCAGCTTGGTACCCGAAGTGCCCTGGGACCGACTGCTGTTCAGTATGAAGGAGAGCGTCTACAAAGCGTGGTACCCCCGCACCGGGCGGTTCCTGGATTTCGACCAGGCCGACGTGGATATCGACCCGGCCGGCAGCTTCCGGGCCCGACTGCTGGTTCCCACCGAAGAGTTCGGCAGCCCCGACCTGACCGGGCGGTGGCACACCGGAAGCGGATTGATGGTCACCGCAGTGGCGCTTCCTGTCTCTCACCACGTGCTTCCTCCCATGCGCCGAGCATCCTCGTCCGCGACGGCTTAGAGCTGGTTTAGTCGGCGCTCCTACCGTCCCCTCGCAGGATCGGCGCCGGCAGTGAGCGGCCGACCGTTCAAGCCGCGACAAGGGGGAAAACCTGTGGGTGAGTCTGTGGTGCGAATACTGTCCGCGGGGACGGCACTGCCCGGCCCGGCCATCGATACCGGGGCACTGGCCCGGCGCTTCGGGATGGACGGGATCTGGGAACAGTGGGTGGATGCCTTCATCGGCACCCGCACCCGCCATCTGGCGATCGACTTGGAATCCGGGCAGCCGCGCCAGTCGCTGGCCGACCTCGGAGAGACGGCAGCCCGTGCGGCGCTCGATCGGGCCGGGCTGTCCGCGCAGGACGTGGACGTCATGGTGCTCGGGACCGCGACGCCGGATCAGCTGATGCCCGCCACCGTGAACGTCATTGCCGACCGGCTGCGGATCGACGACATCCCCACCTTCCAGCTTCAGTCCGGTTGTTCGGGAGCGGTTCAGACCTTCGATGTGGCAGCCGCGCTGCTGCGCACCGGACGCTACCGTACGGCGCTGGTGATCGGCGGCGACGTGATAGCCAAGCACTACGACGTGACCGCAGACCTCGGGGCGTTGCCGCCGGGGGAGTTGGTGAACTACGTGCTCTTCGGCGACGGCGCCGGTGCCGCCGTGCTGAGCACTCTCGACCGCCCCGAGGCGCCGGCACTGCGGGCCGTGGTGACTCGGCTGTCCGGTCTGGACCGGACGCCTGGGCAGGTCCTCAACTGGTACGGCCAGGCGGACCGGAGCACCGCACAGGTGGCACCGGCCCATGAGGACTACAAGGCGATCGAGGAGTGGGTGCCGCTTCTGGCCGAGCAGGCTGTCGAGGACTTGTTGGACGAACTCGGCTGGGAGCGCGAGGAGGTCGACTACCTGTTGCCGCCCCAGCTCTCGGTCACCATGACCCGCCGGATCACCGAGCGGCTGGACTTCGCGGACGCCGTCGAGGTCAGTCGGGTCGCAGACACCGGCAACACCGGAAACGCGTTGCTCTTCTTCCAACTGGAGCAGCTTCTCGCGGACATGGCCGCACCATCCCGGGCGGTGGCGGTGGCCGTCGAGTCCAGCAAGTGGATTCGGGCGGGCCTCGCCCTGGAGCGCGGCACCGGTCCGGGCGGAGACGAACGTTCCGAGCGGGACAAGCGCGATGGAGGAGAGCTGATATGACCACCGTGATCACCCGGGCGGAGTTCGCCGCCCTGGTCAGCGACGAGATCGGGATCGAGGTGACGGAGAGCGAGCTCGCGCTGGACTTCGATCAGCTGCCTGGCTGGGACTCCGTCCAGCTCCTGTCGCTCCTCGTGCTGTTGGAACGCCGGGTGGCGCGACAGCTGTCGCTTCCTGACCTCCTGGACGTCCGAAACCTGGAGACCGTCTATGAATTGGTGAACCAGTGAGTCAGAGCGAGTCCACCCGAGGCGGGACCCGTGTGACGCCGTTCCCCTCGCAACGCCGCCACACGCTCTTCTTCCTCGACCAGATCCGCGACTTCGCCCCTGTGCACCTCGACACCGAGGTCGACGCCACCGCGCTGACGGCCGTTCGGCAGCAGGCCCGCGAGGCCGGCAGCCGACGCTCGGTGGTCGCCCATGTGGTGTTCGCGGCCGCCGGGGTGCTGGCCAGGCATCCCGAGGCCAACAGTGCCATCCAAGGGCGACTCGACCCCGAAGTCGCCAACTTCGACACGGTGAGCGCGAAGGTCACTCTCGACCGCGAACTGGACGGCCGACGCGTGGTGCTGGCCACCGTGATTCCCGACCTGCAGCGAGCCACGCTCGCCGACGTCCAGGCCCACTTGGACCGAGTGACCGCCGAAGACCCGAACGAATCACCGGAGTTCGCCCCGATCCGGGCGCTGCGCCGGTTGCCCTGGCGTGAGGCCCTGGAACGGTTCCGCGCGGCGGCCGGACGGCTGGAGCTGCGCCCGGCCGTCACCGGCACCTTCGCCGTCACCTCGCTCGGCAACTCCGCTGTCGACGGCTTTCACTCGGTCGGCGGCACCACAGTGACCCTGGGCGTCGGACGGATCGTGGACCGGCCGGTTGTCAGGGACAGCAAGGTCGTGGTGGCGCCGGTGATGCGGCTGTCGCTCACCTTCGACCACCGGGTGATCGACGGTGCGGAGGCCGCCGGCGTGTTGACCGAGATCAAGGAAGCGCTGGAGGCCGTGCAATGAGCAATGACCTGGCGGAGCTCAAGCAGTTCGTGGTGGCGCACGCGATATCGCAGCAGTTGCCGAGCGAGGAGTACGAAGGCGTCCTGGTGCGGATCACCACTGACTCCGGTGACGGCCCGGGCAGTTGGGCACATGAGTGGATCCTGGCCGGACAGGCGCGCGAGGCGGCCGGCGATCTGCTGGGAGCCTGTCAGTCGTACACTCTCGGCCGGTTCCCGTTCGTCGACGGTCCGGGTCGGGAGCGGGCCCTGCGGTACGCCGTCGACGCCTTCGAGCGCTGGCGGCGAGCCGAGCAGCCGGAGATCACCGCGGAGGTCGTGGATGTCGACGGCACGGCGGTCCGGGTCTGGGCGATCGGCCTGTCCGCCGACCGACCGCGGCCGCTGCTGGTGATGACCGGAGGCATCGTCAGCACCAAGGAGCAGTGGGGGCCCCACCTTCCCCACATCGCGTCCCTCGGGATGGCTGGTGTGGTCGCCGAGTTGCCCGGCGTCGGTGAGAACCCGATGCGCTACGGCCATGACGGCAGCCGGCTCTTCTCGGCGATTCTGGACGCGTTCGTGGACCGCGCGCTGGTGGAGCAGAGCTATCTGCTGGCACTCAGCTTCAGCGGCCACCTGGCGATCAGTGCGGCACTGGGTGACGAGCGGATCCGCGGGATCGTCGGCAATGGCATGCCGGTGCGGGACTTCTTCACCGATACCGACTGGCAGCGGCGGATGCCCCGGATCACCCGGGACACCCTGGCCCACTTGGCGGGCGTCCCTGTCCCCGAGATCCATGGCCGGCTGCGTGAATGGGCGCTCGACGAGGATGCGCCCGCCAAGCTGCGGATACCGCTGGCCACCGTGGTCGCGCGGCGCGACGAGATCATCCCGCCGGGCGACGCCGAGCGGCTGCGAAGCGGCGTGGCGGACCTGCGGCTGCTGGAACACGACGACGTGCACGGCGCGCCCGGCCACCTTCGGGAAACCGCGCTGTGGAGCTTGCTCGCCGTCCAGCAGATGCGTCCGGATGCCGCCCCGCACGTGGTCGCGGGGCTGAGTGCGGCGTTGGCCGGAATCCGGTCGGCAGGTGCCCGACCGCGGGGATCGGCCGGATCGGCGGCGCGCGCATGACCGCGCCCGCGGCTGTGACGGTCGGAGACTGGCTGCGGCAATACGCTCCTGCCAATCCGGGAGCGCCGACCCTGGTGGTCTTCCCGCACGCGGGCGGCGCGGCCGGCTACTTCGCCCCGCTGGCCAAGGCGCTCGCCCCGGCCGTGCGGGTGCTCGCGGTGCAGTACCCGGGCCGTCTGGAACGGCGTGCCGAACCGGCGGTACCGGACCTGCGGGAGCTGGCCCGGCAAGCGGTCCGGGAGTTGACCAAAAGCCAGATAGACGCCTCGATCGTCTACTTCGGGCACAGCATGGGCGCGCTGGTCGCCTTCGAGGCCACGCTGATCGGCGAGCGGGGCGACGGACCTGCCCCGGAGGCGCTGGTCGTCTCAGGTGGCCGGGCACCGGCGCAGACCAGGGTGGATCCGGCGCTGCTGCACAGCGACCACGCCCTGGTCGAGGAGGTGGTGAGGCTGGGGGGCACCACTCGGCAGGTCTTGCAGGACGAGGATCTGCGTGCCCTGGTCCTGCCTGCGCTACGGGCGGACTATCGCGCGCTCGGCGGCTACCGGGTCGATCCGGGCGCGCGTGTCGGCTGTCCGATCGCTGTCCTGGTCGGTGACCGCGACCCGTTGGTCACGGTCGCCCAGGCACGGCTTTGGCAGAACCATGCTGCCGGTGCGTTCAGCTGCCGGGTGTTTCCCGGCGACCACTTCTACCTGACCCCCCGACTGCCGGACGTAGTGGACAGCCTGCGCTCGGTGATTGTCCCGCAGCGCGGCTGACGAGGGTTCCGCAGGCTTCGACGGCACCGAACACCCCTGGCCCGAAAGAGAGATGTGATGGCAGTGAGCAGCAACTCGACGGCGGCGGACACAGTGGTGCAGGGACCGGGGGCGGCCGAGCCCATCGCGGTGATCGGTCTCGCCTGCCGACTACCCGGGGCACCGGACCCGCACGGACTCTGGAAGCTGCTCAGCGAGGGGCGCAGTGCGGTGACCGAGCGCCCGGTCGGCCGGACCGGAGACTCTGACGGCGCGGCGGCCCAGGCACACCCGGGACTGCGCTTCGGCGGCTATCTGCCGGCGATCGACGGGTTCGACCCCGAGTTCTTCGGCATCTCGCCGCGTGAGGCGGCCGCGATGGACCCCCAGCAGCGTCTGGTCCTGGAGCTCAGCTGGGAGGCGATCGAGGACGCGGGGCTGCTGCCTGCTGCGCTGCGCGGGGGCGCCACCGGGGTGTTCATCGGGTCCATTGCGGACGAGTACGCCGCTCTCTCACGCGCCGCCGGCCCGGGCCGCCACACCCTCACCGGCACCACCCGGGGAATCATCGCCAACCGGGTCTCCCACACGCTCGGCCTGCGTGGCCCGAGCATCGCGGTCGACACGGCGCAGTCCTCGTCCCTGGTCGCCGTTCATCTGGCCTGCGAGAGTCTGCGGCGCGGTGAGGCCGCACTCGCCCTGGCCGGCGGCGTCAATCTGATCGTGGACCCGCTCGGCAGTGTCGCCGTCGCCCAGTTCGGCGGTCTCTCCCCGGACGGCCGGTGCTACACCTTCGACCGGCGGGCCAACGGCTATGTGCGTGCCGAGGGCGCCGGGCTCGTGCTGCTCAAACCGCTGGCTGCCGCGCTCGCCGACGGCGACCGGGTGCATGCGGTGATCCTCGGAAGCGCGGTCAACAACGATGGAGGCGGCACGGGTCTGACCGTGCCGAGCGAGCGAGCACAGGCGGCAGTGATCCGGAAGGCGTGCGCGGCCGCCGGGGTGACGCCGGGCGACCTCCAGTACGTGGAGTTGCACGGGACGGGCACACCGGTGGGAGACCCGCTGGAGGCACGCGGGCTGTGGCTGGCGAGGGCGGAGGGCGCGGGCCCGGTGGATGGGGAGACCGCACCGGAGGTCCTGGATGTCGGTTCGGTGAAGACCAACCTCGGGCACCTGGAGGGCGCGGCGGGCATTGCCGGGCTGCTGAAGGCGGTGCTCGGGGTGGCCCGCCGCGAGCTGCCCGCGACGCTCAACCACGATGACCCCAATCCCGAGATCGACCTGGTGGGGTGGCGTCTACGGGTCCGCACCCGGCTCGGCGCCTGGCCCCGACCGGAGCGACCGCTGCTGGCGGGCGTCAGCTCGTTCGGCATGGGTGGCACCAACTGCCATGTGGTGTTGGGCGAGGCACCCCGCGCCGTGGAGTCCGCGAGTGCGACCGACGCATCGCTGGGTCCGATCCTGCTGAGCGGCCGCACCGTGCCGGCGCTGCGCGCCCAGGCCGCGCGCCTGCGGGATGCGTTGGACGGCGGCGCCGGGCTCCGCGTGGACGAGGGCACGGCCGACGCGGAGGGGGGTGCGGGCGAGGGGCAGGACCGCCTGCTGCCGACGGGTCTGGCGTACGCCCTCGCCACCCGGCGCACCGCGTTCCGCGAGCGGGCCGCCGTCACCGGGGTCGCGGATGCCGCCGGTCTGAGGTCCGCGCTGGATGCCTTGGCCCACGGGCGCCCGGCAGCAGGGGTGCTGAGCGGGAGTGCGCACGGGGAGGGAACGGTCGCGCTGCTCTTCCCGGGGCAGGGCAGTCAGCGGGGTGGGATGGCGCGGCTGGCCGGTGCGCAGTCGCAGGTGTGGCGGGCGGCCCTCGCACAGGCGGCCGAGGTGCTCGACCCCTGGCTGCCCGAACCCGTCGAGGGGTTGCTGTTCGCTGATCCCGGCAGTCCGCAGGCCGCTCTGCTGGACCGCACCGAGTACACGCAGCCTGCGCTGTTCGCCGTCGAGGTAGCCACCGCGCGCTACCTGGCCTCGCTCGGCGTCACACCGGCCTTCGTCGCCGGACATTCGATCGGTGAGGTGGCCGCCGCACATCTGGCCGGCGTGCTCGACCTCCCCTCCGCCGCCCGCCTGATCGCTGCCCGGGGCCGGTTGATGGGGGCGCTCCCCAGCGGCGGTGGCATGCTGGGCATCGGCGCAAGTGAAGCCGACGTCACGGCGATGATCGCTTCGTTGGGCGATTCGGTGGCCATCGCGGCGGTGAACGGCCCGTCGTCGGTGGTGGTCGCCGGGCCGAAGGAACTGCTGGTAGAGCTGGCCGAGCAGTGCGATGCGCGCAACGTGCGTACCCGGCCGCTTGCCGTCAGCCATGCCTTCCACTCGCCCCTGATGGAGCCGATGCTCGACGAATTCCGCGAGGAACTACGGCAGTTGACGTTCAATGACGTGAGCTTGCCGTTCGTCTCCACGGTGACCGGAGAGCTGATGGCGGGCGAGGCGGCGGCCGGTCACGACTGGGTGGAGCATTGGGTGGAGCACGCCCGACGCCCCGTGCGGTTCGCCGATGCCCTGCGGTGCTTGCGCGAGCTGGGTGTCGGCGCGTTCGTCGAAGCGGGACCCGGCACCGTGCTGAGCGGCCTGGGCCGGGAGATCACCGGCTCGACGGCGCACATTCCAGTGCTGGGCAAGGACGGTGATCTCGACGGTGCGCTCGCCCGGTTGTTCACCAGCGGGGTGGAGCTGGACTGGCGGCAGGCCCTTCCGAACCCCGACGGGCGGTGGGTCGAGCTGCCCGGCTACGCGTTCCAGCGAGAGCGGTACTGGCTCGACAACAGCGGCGGACAGTCGGAGTCCGCCCCCACCGCAGCACCGGTGTCCGCCCCGGCCGCCGAGCCGCCGGCCGAGCTCGCGGCCCGTATGCTGCCGGCCGCCCCGGATGGCGGCGTGATCGACCGCCTGGTGCTTGCGGAGCTCGCTGCCACGCTCGGCTTCACCGATCCGGCGCGTGTGGACCCGGACACCACATTCAAGGATCTGGGCCTCGACTCGCTCGGACTGGTCGAGTTCCGGGACCGTCTCGGCGCGGCGCTCGGCCGTGAGCTGCCGGCCGGCGTCCTCTTCGGCCACCCGACCGCGACTGCGCTGTCCGGGTTCCTGCGCGCGCCCGTAGCGGCGCGCCCGTCCGCCGCGGCGGTGTCGGCCGGTGGTTCGGACGATCCGGTGGTGATCGTGGGGATGGGGTGTCGGTTCCCGGGTGGGGTGTCCTCGCCCGAGGAGTTGTGGGAGCTGGTGGCGAGTGGGGCGGATGCGACCGGTGACTTTCCGACCGACCGCGGCTGGGACTTGGAGGCGCTGTTCGCCGGTGCGTCCGCCACTCGGCGCGGCGGATTCCTCCATGACGTCGCAGAGTTCGATGCGGGCTTCTTCGGCATCTCCCCGCGCGAGGCCGCTGCGATGGATCCGCAGCAGCGGTTGCTGTTGCAGGTGTCCTGGGAGGCGCTGGAGCGGGCGGGGATCGATCCGCACGCGCTGAAGGACACCGACACCGGCGTCTTCATCGGCGCCAGCCCGTCGGACTACACGCCGCGCCTGCACGAGGCCGACGACGCGTCGGTGGGCGGCTACCTGCTCACAGGCTCCGCGCTCAGTGTGGCGTCGGGGCGGATTGCGTATGTGTTGGGGTTGCGGGGGCGGGCGTTGACGGTGGATACGGCGTGTTCGTCGTCGTTGGTGGCGTTGGA
>NZ_JBIVPU010000019.1:0-131095 GCF_044754805.1 Kitasatospora sp. NPDC092948
CCGCCGCGAACGGGGCGATCTTCGCCTCCGCCAGCGAACGCACCGACTCACGGAGCATCTCGTGCTCCTCGCCCAGCCGGTAGAGGTCGAAGTCCTGGGTCATGGCAGTCTCCTCGGTTATGGCACTCAGTACCCCCGATTATGCACACTGAGTATCGTCTCGCCCAGCCTTCCGGCCCGGGTCGGTGCTACCGTCCGGGTATGAGCGAGGTGCATGAGCAGGGCGGAACCACGGCGACCCGGCCGACGATGCGGGACGCCCTGGTGGAGGCGGCGTTCGAGTTGTTCTCGGAGCGGGGCTTCGAGCAGACCACGGTCGACGACATCGTCTCGCTCGCGGGGGTCGGCCGGCGGTCGTTCTTCCGGTACTTCCCGTCGAAGGAGGCGGTGGTCTTCCCCGACCACGACGGCTGCCTGGCGGACATGACGGCGATGCTGGAGCAGGCCGACCCGGCGGGCGACCCGGTGGAGCAGGTCTGCGACGCGGCCCGGCTGGTGCTGCGGATGTACGCGGGGAACCCGGCGTTCTCTGTCGGGCGCTACCAACTGACCAAGCAGGTACCGAACTTGCGCACTCACGAGCTCTCCGTGGTGTGGCGCTACGAGCGCACGCTGGCCGGCCACCTGCGCACCCGCTACGCGGCCCGCGCGGACGGCGCGCTGCGCGCGGACGTGATCGCGGCGGCGGTGGTCGCGGCGCACAACTTCGCGCTGCGGTCGTGGCTGCGCTCGGGCGGCGAGGGTGACGTGGGCGCGGCGGTGGACGAGGCGCTGCAGCTGGTGATCGACACCTGGGGCGACGGCGCCGCGGAGGGCCGGTCGGAGTCGCAGGACGAGGAGGTGGTCGTCATGGTGGCACGCCGGGGAACGCCGATGTGGCGGGTGGTGCAGGGTGTCGAGGCGGCCCTGGAGCAGTGATCGGCCGCTGTCCCGGCTGTCCGGTCGGCCCTCGTCCGCCACGCCGATGATCTGACGTACCGACTGGCACTCGGTACCTTTACACGGGGCACTGAGTGCCATACCGTCCCTTCTGGCAGACCGCCCCGACCGCACGCCCCACCCAGGCGGCGGTACGGCGGCGCACACCGGCTCAGCAAGGAGACGGCCATGACCCCCACGCTCGCCCCGGCCGCGCCGACGACGGCCCCGACGACGACCATCACCGGCGCAGACACCGCCGCCGACCCGTTCGCCCCGCAGTTCGGCCCGCACTTCGCCCCGCCCGCGTTCCTGGTCCGCCCCGACGTCCGCCCCGACGTCCGACCCGACGTCCGCCCCGAACGCCCGGTCGCCGAGACCGAGTTGCGCTACCGCCGCTGCCACTGGTGCCACTCGGCCAGTGCGACGACCTGCCTGCTGTGCCCGGTGTGCGGGTCGGCGGACCTGGAGCCGGCGGTGGCGTCCGGGCAGGGGACGGTGCAGCGCCTGCTGCGTCCGACCCGTCGGGGCCCGCACCTGGGCCGCCCGTACCTGATCGTGCTGGACGAGGGCTTCACCGTGCAGGCGTCGGTGCTCGGCGGGCTGCCGGGCGCGGTGCCGATCGGGGCCCGGGTGCAGCTGGTTGCCAGCGAGGAGGGTGGCCGGGTGCTCACCTTCCGTCTGGTTCCCCGCTCCTGACGCACCGCCACCCCCTCTCTCGTGGCACCGGGTGCCACGAGAGGGCGGCCCATCAAGCCGCTTCCTCTCCCGGCGGTCCGCACCGCGCACATACTTCCCACATCCTGGGATCCATCCTGCGGTCCAAAGGTGCAGGCCTGGCGCGATCCCGTGCACGGAGCGCCACCACGCGGGTAGGGTCGGTGACGTTTGCCGTTCCGGGGGAGGTACTACACGTGCTCGATCTGAGCGCCCATCAGCCGGCCGCCGTCTGGCGACCGTTGTCCGGCCCGCCGCCGGGAAGGGAGTGGCGCGCCGGCCTGGCGGCCAATCCGGCGGCCCCGTCCGAGGTGCTGGTCCGGCTGCTGAACGATACGGCCGACGGCGCGGGCGCGAGCTGGCTGGCACGCCGACCGGAGCTGCCCGGCTGTGTGCGGGAGACGGCGCTGCGGCACCCGCACTGGTGGGTCCGGGCGGCGCTGGCGGAGCGGCCGGAGCTGGAGCCGCCGGTGCTGGCGGTGCTGGCCGCGGACCGCGAGCGCCGGGTGCGCCGGGCCGCGGCGTCGGCGGCGCACCGGGTGCCACTGCCGGAACAGGTGCTGGCGGCGCTGGCGGGCGACCGCGATCCGGACACCCGCCGCCGGGTGCCGGGGTGCGCGGGGCTGCCGGAGGAGCTGCTGGTGTATCTGGCGCAGGACGGCTCGGCGCTGGTGCGGGCCGCGGCGGTGGGCGCGGAGAGCTGGGCCCGGCTGCCGGCCCGGGTGCGGACGGCGCTGCGGGCGGACCGGGATCCGGCGGTGCGGGCGGCGGTGCAGCGCGCGCTGCGGGTGGAGCGCCCGCTGCCGGTGACGCTGGCGGGGTACATCGCGGAGAGCGATCCGGTGCGCCGGGAGCGGACGGCGGCGGGGGCCGCCTTGGAGCGGGCGCTCGGCGAGTGGCTGGTGCTGGACGACGACCCGAGGATCCGCCGGGCGGCGGCGGGCAATCCGCAGCTTCCGACGGATCTGGCGCTGGCGCTGGCGGTCGACCCGGACGCGGCGGTGCGGCTGGCGGTGTCGCTGCGGCCGGATCTGACGGAGCAGCAGCGTTCGGCGGTGGACTTCGGGACGTCGGACGCGGCGCCGCCGGAGCTGCCGTGGGTGGCCGAGCGGCAGGGCGATCCGGCGGAGTTGCTGCGGCTGGCCCGCTCCGCGCATCCGCTGGTGCGGCGTGCGGTGGCGGCGTTGGAGCACCTGCCGGGCGAGGTGGTGGCGCTGCTGGCGAAGGACTCGGAGCCGGTGGTGCGGCTGGCGCTGGCGGAGCACTGTGCGGATGCGCCGGGCGAGTTGCTGCGGTCGGTGTACGCGGAGCTGCTGGGCCCGTCCTCGTTGCCCGCGCTGGAGCGGTTCGCCGCGCCGGGTCTGGCGGGGTGGGCGGAGCGGCCGGAGGCGGCGCTGCGGCTGGCGGCGTTGCGCGATCCGGAGCTGGCGCCGGAGGTGCTGGCGCGGCTGGCGGAGGATCCGGACGAGGCGGTGGCGCGGGCGGCGGCGGGCGATCCCCGGCTGCCGCTGGAGGTGCTGCTGGGCCTGCTGGAGCCGGACGCGCGGCCGGGCGTGGCGGCGGCGAATCCGGCCTTGCCGGCGGAGTTCATGCTGCGGCTGCTGGACCTGGCGACGGGGTCCTGATCGCCCCGTCGTCGACCGCGGAATAGACCCCGGTGGGTGAATGTTCAACCACCTGTCGGGCCGCGGAGGTCCGGCACCGGGGATCCGAGGACGGACCCGGGGACGGGAAGGAGCAGGGCATGACCACCGACTTCCGCCCGCAGACCGCGGGCCTGCGGCCCGAGGCGAGCCTCCACGAGGGGACGGTCGCCGAGCGCTGGGCCCGCGCCCAGCTGTTCTTCGACTCCAAGGCGTACGCGGACGCCGCGCGGATCCTGGTCGAGCTGGTCGAGGAGGCCCCGGAGCAGGTCGGCCCGCGGCTGCTGCTGGCCCGGGCGTACTACCACTCCGCCCAGCTGCGCCGCGCCGAGGAGGAGCTGCGCACGGTGATCGAGCTCGACCCGGTCGAGCACTACGCGCACCTGGTCCTCGGCCGCGTCCTGGAGCGCCAGGGCCGGCACGCCGAGGCGGTGCCGTACCTGCGGCTGGCCGCCGCGTTCGAGGGCGCCTTCCCGCAGGACTGACCGGTCCGTCTCCCGCACGGCCGACCGGTCCGGCTCCCACCGGAGCGACCGGTCCGCACGCACCGCCCCCGCCGGGTACCGCCCGGCGGGGGCGGTGCGCTGTCGGCGCTGGCAGGCTGGAGGGAGCGCCGAGGATGCGGAGGTGCGCGCGATGCGGACCCTGGAGGAGCAGATCGAGGTGACCGCCCCGGTGGGGACGGCGTGGTCGCAGTTGCACCGGGTGGCGGAGTATCCGGAGTTCGTCGGCGGGGTGGTGCACGCCACCGCACGGGGGCGGCGGCACGCGGATCTGGAGGTGGAGTTCGGCGGCGAGCGGCACCAGGTGGACGCCGAGCTCACCGATCACGGCCGGGGCCGGGTGATGAGCTGGGAGACGGTGGACGGCCCGCCGCTGCGCGGCACCTTCGCGCTGCGCCCGCTGGACGCCGCGCACACGCAGGTGCAGATCCGGTTGGAGTACGACCCGGACGAGCTGAAGGAGGCGCTGGGCGGTCCGCACGGGTTCGCCCAGAGCAGGGCGGTGGAGGAGGCCGTGCGGACCGATCTGGAGCTGTTCAAGCAGTTGTGCGAGGAGTGAGCGACTCGCTTGCCCCGATGGGTAGTTCGGCCCAGATGACCTTGCCGCTGGCGGGGTAGCGGGTGCCCCAGCGCTCGGCGAGCTGGGCGACCAGGAACAGGCCGCGCCCGCCCTCGTCGGTGTCGGTGGCGTGCCGCAGGTGCGGGGAGGTCGCGGAGCCGTCCCAGACCTCGCAGATCAGGGCGCGGTCGCGCAGCAGCCGGACCCGGATCGGTCCGCTGGCGTACCGGATCGCGTTGGTGATCAGTTCGCTGAGCACGAGTTCGGCGGCGAAGGCCTGCTCGGTCAGGCCCCAGTCGTCGAGTCGGCGGGTGACGGCGGCGCGCACCCGGGCGACGGCGGCGGGGTCGGCGGGGACGTCCCAGTCGGCGACGTGGTCGGCGGGCAGGGCGCGGGTGCGGGCGACCAGCAGGGCGATGTCGTCGGCGGGGTTGGCGGGCAGCAGGGCGTCGAGCAGGTCGTCGCAGGTCTCCCGGGGGCTGCGGCCGGGGTGGGCGAGCGCGGCGCGCAGCAGCTTCATCCCGTGGTCGAGGTCGTGCGTCCGGGATTCCACCAGCCCGTCGGTGTACAGCACCAGCCGGCTGCCTTCGGGGAGTTCCAACTCGGCGGTCTGGTAGGGAAGTTGTCCGATTCCCAGCGGCGGCCCGCCGGGCAGGTCGGGGATCTCCACCTGCCCGTCGGGGTGCACCACGGCGGGCGGCAGGTGCCCGGCGCGGGCGAAGCTGCAGCGGCGGGTGACGGGGTCGTAGACGGCGTACAGGCACGTCGCGCCGGTGATCGGGCGTTCGACGACGTCCGGGCGGGGGTTCTCCTGGTCGAGGCGGTTGACCAGCGCGTCCAGGTGGCCGAGCAGTTCCTCGGGGGCCAGGTCGAGCGAGGAGAAGGTGTGCACGGCGGTGCGCAGCCGTCCCATGGTGGCGGCGGCGTGCACGCCGTGGCCGACCACGTCGCCGACCACCAGGGCGACCCGGGCGCCGGACAGCGGGATCACGTCGAACCAGTCGCCGCCGACGCCGGCCTGCGCGGGCAGGTAGCGGGAGGCGACCTCCAGGGCCTGCTGTTCGGGCAGTTCGGCGGGCAGCAGGCTGTGCTGGAGGGCCACCGCCATGGTGTGTTCGCGGGTGTAGCGGCGGGCGTTGTCGACCAGGACGGCGGCCCGGGCGGTCAGTTCCTCGGCGAGTGCGCCGTCCTCCTCGTCGAAGGCCGGCCGCGGCCTGGCCCGCCAGAAGGTGGCGACCCCGAGCAGGGTGTCGCCGACGCACAGCGGCGCCGCGATCAGGGTGTGCACCTGTTCGTCGCGCATGGCGTCGACGGTGCCAGGTCTGACTTCGTCCCAGACGTCGAGCGCCGCCGACAGGTCGGGTTCGACCACGGCCCGGGCGGTGGCGACGGCACGGGCCCGCGGGGTGCCGGGGACGATCGGCACGGCCGCCCCCGGGGGCAGCAGCGGCGGCAGCGCGGTGATCCCGGTGAGCGCGGCCCGGTGCATCGCCCCGTGCCGGCCGGGGCGGGGTTCGCCGCCGTCGAGGACGCCCTGGCAGAGGTCGACGCAGGCGTAGTCGGCGAAGTCCGGGACGAGCGCGGCGGCGAGTTCCTGGCAGGTGCGGGTGATGTCGAGGGTGGTGCCGATGGAGGCCCCGGCCCGGTAGAGCAGTTCCAGGCGGCGGCGGGCGGTGTCCGGATCGGCGAGGACGGCGGTGTCGCGCAGCGTGGCCACCCGGCAGGCCGAACCGCCGGCCCCGGCGGTGTGCCGCAGATCGAGGCCGAGGGTGCGGCCGTGCACGGCGATCGGCACGTCGCTGAAGTCCCGTTCGCCGTCCAGCAGGCCGATCAGGCCGTCCGGCAGGTCGAGGGCCCGCACCGGGCGGCCCTCGCAGTCGGCGGGCAGTTTCAGCAGCCGGTGGGCCTCGTCGTTGGCGTACAGCAGCCGCCGGTCGGCGTCGATCAGCAGCAGGCCCTCCCGGACGACGGCCGCCTCGGCGCCCGCCAACGGGTGCGTCCCGTGCGCTTCCCGGTTCATCCGCACCGTCCGGCCTGGGGGAACGTCACCGCGGACGGGGGTGCGGGGCGGTGGGCCATGGACGCCCGGCGCGGGGAGGTGTGGCCCGCCGCGCCAGGTCCGCCGGGTGCTGCCCGAAACCGGGTCATACGCCCATTCCTACACTCCCGGCTCCGGCCGGGCCAATGGCCGCGCCCGGATTTCCCCCGCTGATGTGCCGCTTTTAACGCGCCATTATGTCGACCGCGGGGACGGGGCCGTCGGCGCTCCCCCGGCGGGGCTGCCGGGTCTCCCGCAACGGGGCTGCCGGCGCTCCCGCAGCAGCGCTACCGGCGCTCCAGTTCGGCGCGCACCCGGCGCGGGGGCCGGAAGGCGTACAGGTCGAGCACGGCCGGCGGCTCGGCCAGGCCCGGGCCGCCGGCGGCGATCCAGTCGGCGATGTCGGCGGCGGCGTCCCGGTCGTTGACCAGGCCGAGCCAGGCCGGACGCCCGCCCGCCCGGCGGCCCTCGGCGGAGGGCTGGACGACGATGACGTTGGCCTGCTCGCAGGCGTCCAGGCACTCGCTGCGCCGGACGGTGGCGAGGTCGGCCAGCGCGGTGCGCAGTTCGGCGAGTTGGGCCTCGTGGTCGAGCCGGGGAATCTTCCCGGCCACGCCGCAGCAGCATCCGCGACAGACCGTCACGGTGCAGCGGGCCTCGGGCGCCGGGGCCGGGGCCGGGCGGGGGCGGTCGTCCCGCGCGCTCATCCGGTGCTCGCCCGGTGGGGCCCGACGGCGGGCTGCGCGGCGTTTCGGTCCGGGACGGAGGCCATGGCGGGCGACCCTTCGCAAGCGGGGAGGACGACCCGCCCACCCTATCTGAGCATCTGAACAGGTCTTCAGGTCACCTCGCTACGATGGGCCCATGGGCCACGGAACCGACCCCGCCGGCAGCGCCACCGTCCGCGAACGTCTGGACGCCGTCGGGACCGCCGATGTCGCGGCCACCCTCCAGGCCCTCGCCACCCCGTCCCGGCTGTACATCCTGGCCCGGCTCCAGGAGGGCCCGTGCTCGGTCGGCGAGCTGGCCGAGGCCGCCGGGCTGGAGGCCTCCGCCTGCTCGCACCAGCTGCGGCTGCTGCGCCACCTCGGTCTGGTCACCGGCCGGCGGCACGGCCGCTCGGTCGTCTACGCGTTGCACGACAACCACGTCGCCGAGCTCCTCGACCAGGCCCTCCACCACGTGGAACACCTGCGCCTGGGCATCCGCGACGCCCCTGCCGGGCCCGCTCCCGCCGGCGGCTGAGCCCGCCGCCGCGTCCAGCATGTGGGCCCCCGGGCGCGAGGCCGGACGGAGATGGGGATTAGATGGCAGGTGTAGAAGCCAAGCATCTGCGCGAAGAAGGTCCCGCCATGCCCCACATCACCGTCGACTACTCCCCCCAGCTGGCCGACTCCTTCGACCGCCCCGGGTTCGTCCGCGAACTGCACCCGATGGTGCGCGAGTGGGTGGCGTCCCGGGGCGTGTGCAAGACCTTCTTCCGCCAGGCGGCGGAGACCTGGGTGGACGACGTCGACGGCCAGTTGACCGCCTTCGTGCACATCGCGATCGGCCTGCTGCCGGGCCGGCCGGAGGGGCTGAAGGCCCGGCTGTCCGAGGAGGTGCTGCGCCTGCTCGACAAGCACCTGCGGCCCGTCCTCGGCCGCGAGGTGGTCCGCTCCGCGGAGGTCCGCGACCTCACCCCGTCCTACCGTCTGCGCACCGGCTGGTAGCACGCCGCCGGGCCGGTGGCGACCACCGGCCCGGACGGGTAACTACGTGGGTGTCACGGGCACTTGGGGATGGCGCCGCTGTGGAACGCGGCTGCGCCGTCGACGTACGGGGCGAAGACCCAGCCGCCGGCCTGGAGGTAGGGGGAGCCCGCGTAGATCTCCTGGAACGCGTGGTACCAGACGTTGCCGAAGTTGCCGACGCTGGTGCCGACGGTCCAGCAGTTCACCGCGACCGAGTCGCCCGGGTGCAGGTCGGGCACGCCGGCGACCTTGGCGGAGCTCGCGCTGGGCGAGGAGTAGACGCCGGCGCTGTAGGTGTTGCCGAGCCCGATGACCTCCGAGGCCTGGGCGCTGCCGGCCCCGGCGCCGACCACGGCCGTGGCCGCGGCGACGAGAGCGGCGGTGGAGACGGCGGCGCGCTTGAGCACCTTGCCCATGACTGTTCCCCCTTGAGTTGTTCCTGCGGTTGAGGTGCTCATAACAGCAGGGCCGGGGAAGGAGTTGCCATCCGATTTTCGGACAACGTCGACCACCCCGGAGGCGGTCCCGGCGGAGCGGCCCTACCGCTCCAGGAAGCCGGTCAGCGCCGCGTTCACTTCCTCCGCCCGGGTGTACGGCAGGGCATGGTGCGAGACGCCCTCCAGCGTGCGGACTTCGGCCTGCGGGAGCAGCCGGGAGGCCCGGGCGACGAGGGTGCGCGGGTTGTGGGCGCGACTGTCGGCGGCGGCCAGCAGCAGGCAGCGGGCGGGTAGCGCGGCGAGCGCCCCGGCGGCGGGGCGCGGGCCGGTGACGGGGCGGGCGGCGGGGAAGCTCATGGCGAGGCCGTACAGGCGGGCCCAGTCCGGGTCGAGGGGGATGCCGCCGGTCTCCCAGCCGAGGAAGGACCGGGCGCGGGCCTCGGTCGGGCGGGCCAGCACGGGGGCCGCGCGCAGGAGGTAGCGGGGCGAGAAGCCGGTGAGGCACCCGGTGGGGTCGAGCAGCGCGAGGCGGTCGATCCGGTCGGGCCGGCTCAGCGTGTAGCTCAGCGCGATCCACCCGCCGTAGGAGTGCCCGCACAGGTCGGCGGCGGTGAGGTCGAGCCCGTCCAGGACGGCGTCCAGCCACCCGTGCAGGTCCTCGACGCTGCGCAGCGGCTGCGGTCCGCCGCTCGCGGAGCGGCCCGCGTCGCCGATCCGGTCCACTGCGAACACCCGTGACCGGCGGGCGAGTTCGCCGACGTTCGCCCACCAGCTCGCCGCGGTGGAGCCGCCGCCGTGGATCAGCACCAGCGGCGGCCCGCCGGCCGGTCCGGCGGCGTTCACCCGGGTGGTGCCGTACGGGGTTTCGAGGTCGATCCGCCCGACCTCGACGGGCCAGCGGTCGAGCAGGGTGTCGTACGCGGACAGGAACGCGGAACGGTCGAACGCCATGGCGGCAGCCTCCGGCAGGCAGAGTTTTCTCGCTGAACAAGTATCTCGCTCAGCGAGATACTATGCAGCCATACCTGCCGCCACGCATCCGCCCCCGGCAGGCGCCCCGTCGAAAGGCCGCCCCGCATGACCGACGAACTCCCCGACAGTCAGGGCCTGCAGACGGTCCATCAGCTCCGCGCCCTCACCGTCGACCTGGACCTGCTCGCCGCAGCCTTCGCCCGGCGCAACCGGCTCCACCCCACCGACCTGCGCGCGCTGATCGCCCTGCTGGACGCCGCCCGCTCCGGCACCCCCGCCACTCCCGGCCTGCTCGGCCGCGAGCTGCGCCTCAACTCGGCCGGCACCACCGCCGTCGTCGACCGCCTCGAACGCCTCGGCCATGTCCGCCGCACCCGCGACCCCGACGACCGCCGCCGCGTCCTGCTGGAGGTCACCGAGCAGGCGATGACGCTCGGCCAGAGCTTCTTCGGCCCGCTCATCGCCGACGCCGTCGCCCTGGTGAACGACCTCTCCCCCGCCGAACTCGCCACCGTCCAGGGCTTCCTGACGTCCATGCGGGCCCTCGTCGCCCGCCACCACACGGCGGGCCCGCCCGGCCCGTGACCGGCATTGGGCTCAGCGCTTGACCTGGGGGCACTTGACCTGGGGGGCACTTGACCTGCTGAACCGCGGTTCGTTCCGGGACGGGCGGGTAGCCTGTGCCGTTCGATCGGGAACCGAGGGGGAGTGCTCGTGTTGGACACCGAGCTGTTTCTGGGGTGGATCAGGGGGCTGGCGAAGGCCCGGCAGGACACCGGGCCGGTCGAGCACCCGTGGGGCCTGCGGGTGGAGACCCCGCGTTCGCGGGAGAAGGCGCGGCACGTGCTGCTCGACCCGCGCGAGGACGTGGTGCGGGCCGCCGCCGAGGCGGCACAGCAGGTGCCGTACACCTGGATCAAGGCGTTCGTGGACCCGCAGCGCGCGCTGGAGTGGGCCGGGCCGGGCTGGCAGCTGGGCGGGCCGGAGATGATGATGACCGCTCCGCTGCGCCCGGCCGAGGCGCGGGTGGCGGGCGGGTACGAGGTGAGCACCGAGGTGGTGAACGGGGTCGTCCACGTGCGGGTGCGAACCGGTGCGGGCGAGCTCGCGGCCGACGGGTACACCGCCGTGGTGGGCACGGTGGCCGCGGTCGACCGGGTCGCCACCCACGAGACGCACCGGCGACGGGGGCTGGGCTCGCTGGTGATGCGCACGCTCGGCAATGCCGCGCTGGAGCAGGGCGCGGAGCTCGCCGTGCTCGGGGCGACGGCCGAGGGCCAGGCTCTGTACGAGTCGCTGGGCTGGACGGCGCACGCCGACCTGACCGGGCTGGTCTACAAGGGCTGACTTGTCGTTTGTCCTCGGCGGACTTGGTGCTCCTTGATCGTCCCGGCGCGTTTGACCGTGCTTTCCGACGTCGTGGCGTGTGGCCCGCTGCTTGCCCTTCGACCCGGGAGGCCGCCCCGGGCCCGGCTCGGCCGGTGACCGCGGTGGCGTCGGCGGCGGGCCCCAGGCGCACAGCGGCCGGTAGGCCGACCAGGAGGTGCGCCCGGATTCCAGCGCGGGGGCGAAGGAGTACGGGCCCCTCTTGCCGCCACCTCCCCCGTAGACGTGGCAGAACAGCCGGTCGCTGGTGGGGCGTCGGGACGGGGCCAGTCACTCGGGTTGAGGGCGTGCGGTCGGCCGGGTCGGTGGCCCGTAGGCTACCGGGTCGCGGGTCGCGGCCGGGACGGCCGGAACATGGGGAAGGGGCTTGGTGGTGGCAACGCTTTCGGAGGTCAGGGCCCTGCTGGGCGAGCCCCGGTTCAACTGGTCGGATCCGGCGCCGTGGATCGAAATGGAGCGAGAGTTCGGCATCGAATTCCCCGCCGACTTCCGCGAGATCGTGAACGCCTACGGCTCGATCACGATCAACAGACAGCTGTACCTGGAGCACCCCGCCGGTCACCTTCTGCATGTTCCTCCAGCGCCGAAAGAACGCGTGGACGCGATCCCAGAAGGGGAAGTCCCCCGGCATCGCCCGCCAGGTAGCGCACCACCTCGACCGTCCGCCGATGGCAGCAGCCCTCCGGCTGCCCGCCCCTGCCCTCGAGTCATGCGGGCACGGGCATCGCGTCACGCACCACGGCCCACCCCTCGTCGCTCGTGTCGGACGGACACCTCGGCCGCCTGTACGGCCCGTCCCCGGCGTTCCCGAACCGATGAGCGCGACAAGTCGCACGTACGGGCCGCGGAATCGGAGCCCGCAGGCGCGAGGGCACGCCACAGCGACAACAGGGCCTCCTGGCGTGCTCACGGTCTCGACAACCGCGAGCTGCACCGGAGGCCCTGCCTTCACACCTGGCGGACGACAAGATCGCCCGACCGAGCTTCCCTCAGTCGAACCCTCGTCCACCGTGATCGGTACAACAAGCTTCTTGAGCTCGGCCTCGGCGTTACGGGCCCACCACCTCAATGCCGGATGTTGAAGCCCAACCTCGGCGTGGCGTTGCGCACCAGTGTCAGCGCCTGCTCGGGCCACCACCCGCCGGCGGCCGGGTCGACGATGCCGTACTCGGGGTCGGTGGGCCCGGCGGTCCCCCGGGTGCAGCTGCCGTCGGACTCGCCCGGCACCTTCACCCACAGGTACGCGTCGAGCTGGGCGACGCCGGTGTCGGCGGTCGGACGGGTGCCCAGGCCGCGGCCGGGCGGGTTGCACCAGGTCTGCGGGTCACCGGTGTACTTGCCGTCCGGCGGGGTCCACGGGCCCTGGCCGTTGCGGCTGCTGTCGATCACGAAGTGGGTGAGCACGGCGTCCGCCGGGACGTGCGCCGCGTACCAGGTGTCCGCGTCGGCGGCCGGCCAGTACTGGTTGGCGCAGCTGTCGGCGACCGCGCCCGGCGTGTGCTCCACGTACCAGACGCACTTCGCCACCTGCGTGCCGTACCGGATCAGCGACGCGTCCGTCATGTAGTTCGACACGTTCAGGAAGAAGCCCCGGGCCCGGTCCACCCCGCCGTCGATCAGCAACCGGGCCTGCGTGCCGACGCTCTGCCACCCGCTGTGGCCGCCGTCCAGGTACACCAGCGCCCCGCGCTGCCGCGTCAGCCGGTCCACGGCCGCCCCGATCTCGGCCAGCCGGTCCTGCTGCTGGGCGGCAGTGCCGCCGCAGAACGCAGGCGACAGCGCGAGGCCGTCCGGCTCCAGCACCACCACGGTCGTCCGGTCGCCGATGCCCCGCGCGAGCGCGTCGATCCACGCCGCGTACTCGGCGCTGTTCGCCGCCCCGCCCGCCGAGTACTGCGAACAGTCCCGCCCCGGCACGTTGTACGCCACCGTGACCGGCACCTGCCGCGCCACCGCCGCCTTCCGCTGCAACGCCGCCATCGCGTCCGTGGTCTGCTGCGCCGTCGACGTCCCGTTGAACCACTGCGCCACCGGCCACGACCCGAGCTCGGCCATCGCCTCCGCCCCCACCAGGTCGTGCGCCTTCAGATCCGCCCACGCCTGCCGGACGGCACTGCTGTCCGGATCCACATAGAACCGCGTCCCCGCCCCCAGCCCCGGCCCCGCCGCCCCCGCGGGCCCCGCCGCCACCCCGAGCCCCGACCCCAACAACACCGCAAGCCCCACCACGGCCCGCACACAACGCGACAACCGACGACGCACGGCAGCCCTCTCCCACCCCAACTCGACACCCGACGAAGGCCGCCATGCACCCACCCCGACCACCACCCCGTCAACCCCCCGCCCCTCCAGCCCCGAAACCCCCCACCCCACCCCATGAAACTTTCACCCCCGGCCACCAGCCACCCGCCTCCCCCGAGCGACCGCCACCCCCGGAGAACACCTCACTCAACGCCCCCCGCCCCCGCGCGCAGCACACCCTCCGGTGCCCGCCACGAGCGAAACGGGCCGGGATGACGCCCCCGCGCACAGCGCACCCCCTAACGCGCGCCACAGACGAAGCGGGCCGGGGCGACACCCCACTCAACTCCCCCACAGCCACGCACAGCACCCAACCCCACACGCCCAACCACCCCGCTCACCCCCTCTACCGCCCGCCACGGGCGAACGGGCCGGGGTGACGCCCCACTCAACTCCCCCCAGCGCCGCGCAGCGCCACACCCCCACACCCCCCGCGCACCCCCTAACGCGCGCAGCGCCACACCCCCACACCCCCCGCGCACCCCCTAACGCGCGCAGCGCCACACCCCCACACCCCCGCGCACCCCCTACCGCCCGCCACAGGCGAAGCGGGCCGGGGTGACGCCCCACTCAACTCCCCCCCCAGCCGCCGCGCGCAGCGCCACACCCCCACACCCGCGTGTACGGCAACCTCCCTACCGCCCGCCACAGGCGAAGCGGGCCGGGGCGACGTCCCACTCAACTCCCCCCAGCCGCCGCGCGCAGCGCGACACCCGCACGCCCGCGCGCACAGCAACCTCCCTACCGCCCGCCACGGGCGAAGCGGGCCGGGGTGGTGCCGAGGATGCGGCGGAAGTGGCGGGTGAGGTGGGGCTGGTCGTGGAAGCCGAGGGTGGTGGCGACGGTGGTCGGGGGGTGGCCGTCGAGGAGGAGGTGTCGGGCGCGGTCGATGCGGCGGGCGGTGAGGTACTGGTGCGGGGGCAAGCCGAACGCGGCGGTGAAGCTGCGGACCAGGTGCGCGGGGTGGGCGTGCAGTCGCCCCGCGGCTTCGTCGAGGGTGGTGCGTTCGGTGAGGCGGGCGTCCAGCAGGTCGCGCAGCTGGTGCGCGAGGCCCTGGTCAACCGGCCTGGCGGGGACCGCCGTTCGCGGTCGGAGCAGCTCTCGCAGGCGCGCACTGATCAGCGCCAGCCGGCTTTCCGCCTCCCATTCCTCCCCGGGTGTGCCGAGCGCCGCGTGCAACTGTCCGACCCGCTCTCGCAGCAGTGCGTCCGCGAGGTCGGGGCCGTCCACCGCCGGGCCGATCAACTCCGTGCCGAGCTGCCCGAGTTCGAGGTAAAGGACGCGTTTGCGGAAGCCCGCCTCGGTGGCCGGCGACCCGTTGTGCGGGACGTGCGGCGGCAGCAGGCTGACGGTGTCGTGCGGGGTGCCGCGGCGATGGCGGTCGAGGTCGTAGCGGACGGCGCCGTCGTCGACGATCAGCAGCGTCCAGGCGTCGTGGACGTGCATGGGGTAGCGGTGTTCGGTGAGGTGCGCGTGCAGCACCTCGACGACGCCGGGGACGCGCGGTCGCCAGGCGGTGATCTGCTGCCGGGCCGCCGCTGCCATGCAAAGAACGTACAAGACCGCGCCGCGCCCCGACCGGCACGCTCACTCCATGGACACGCACACTCCGACCAGCGCCCCCGTCACCCCCCGTTTCGACACCAAGATCGCCGTTCTGCTCCGCGAGGACCTCGAACCCTGGCAGCGCCTGAACGTGACGGCCTTCCTGGTGAGCGGACTGGGCACCGCCGTACCGGAGTTGATCGGTGAGCCGTACGCGGACGCGGACGGGACGGCGTACCTGCCGATGTTCCGTCAGCCGGTGCTGGTGTTCGAGGGAGCCGGGGAGCTGCTGTCGTCCGCCCACGCGCGGGCGCTGTCCCGCTCGTTGCCGGTGGCGGTGTTCACCGCCGAGCTGTTCGGCACCGGCAACGACCGGGACAACCGGGCGGCGGTCCGCGCGGTCCCGACGGCGGCGCTCGATCTGGTCGGGCTGGCCCTGCACGGGCCGCGCAACGCCGTGGACAAGGTGCTCAAGGGGGCGCGCATGCACCCGTGAGCAGCTGTCAGCAGGAACGCCCCCGTCCCGGAACAGCGCAGAGACCGCAGGGACCACAGGGACCACAGGGATCGCTGCGCAGCGCTGACGCGGCTCAGACTCGGAGCGAAGCGAGCGTGACCACCGTGATGTCCGACGGCGCGCCGACCCGGACCGGCGGGCCCCACGCGCCCGCGCCGCGGGTGACGTAGAGCTGGGTGTCGCCGTACCGCTCCAGGCCGGCCACGGTCGGATTGGCCAGCTCGGCCAGGTAGTTGCCGGGCCAGAGCTGGCCGCCGTGGGTGTGGCCGGAGAGCTGGAGGTCGACGCCGTGGCGGACGCTGTCGTGGACGGTCACCGGCTGGTGCGCCATCAGGACGGCCGCCCGGCCGCGGTCCCGGTCGCCCAATGCCCGTTCGTAGTCGGGGCCTTGGCCCTGCGAGGTGCCGGCGATGTCGTTGACGCCGGCGAGGTCGAACCAGGGCAGTTCGACGCGGGCGTTCTCCAGCGGGTGGACGCCGAGTTCGCGGACGAAGTCGACCCACGGCGCGGCGCCGGAGAAGTACTCGTGGTTCCCGGTGACGAAGTACGCGCCGTCCTTGGCCCGCAGGTCGGCCAACGGGCGGGCGGCGGGGCCGAGTTCGGGGACGGTGCCGTCGACCAGGTCGCCGACCACGGCGATCAGGTCGGGCTGGGTCGCGTTGATGGTGTCGACGATCCGCCGGGTGTGCGCCCGGCCGAGTATCGGGCCGAGGTGAATGTCGCTGACCACGGCGATCCGGTAGCCGTGCGCGGCGCGCGGCAGTTTCGCCAGCGGCACCGTCACCTGCTTCACCCGCGGCCCGCGCAGTACCCCGTACGCGCCGTTGCCCACCACGCCGGCGGCGACGCCGGCTGCCGTCCCGGCCACCACCCGCGACACGAACAGCCGCCGCGACGGCTCGGCGGCCGCCGGTTCCTCCTGCACGACGGGCGCCGCGGGTTCCGCCGGTACTTCCGCCGCCGACCGGATCTCGCGGCGACGCGGAAAGCGGAACAGCGGCAGAAGGCGGAGCAGCGGCAAGCGGAGCAGCAGCGGGCGCAGCAGTTCGCCGACCAGCAGCGCGAGCAGCAGGTAGAGCAGAACGGCGAGCCAGAGGTAGCCGGGCCAGGCGAACCAGCGTTCCACGGCGAGCGGGAAGGCCCGGCCGCCGATCAGGGCCAGTACGGAGAGAACGGGCAGCAGGACGACGAGTACGGTGCCTGCGCGCCGGTACCGGCTGCCGGGGCCGGAGACGTCGCGGACCAGCCGTCGCCATACGTACCAGTGCGCCGCCCCGAGCAGTCCGAGCGCCGCAATCCCCACCACCGCGATCACCATGTGGCCAGTATCGGGGCGTGGTGATCGCGGGCTGTGACCGGGGTGCGGTTCCGTCCCACCGGGCGTGGCCGTCCGGGTACGGGGTGTGCCCGGGCGTGTTCGGTTCCTGTGAGCCCTCCCACAGCGTGGTGGGCTTCTACGGTCCTCGATAGTGGATGTGCCGAGGTGCCGGTCGGGTGGCGCTCGCGGTTCGCCGTCCGACCACCGAAGGCTACCGCAATTTCGCAGGTCAGCGGCAATCAGGTGGCCGTCGGGGGATGGTCCGGACCAACCCTCTCGCCAGGCCGCCGGAGGGTGGCGGGCGGCCCGCCCGTCGCCGCCCCGCTACTACGCGCCGTAGTGGCGGGGCTTTTTGAGCCACTCTCCGTGATCTGTCAAGAATGTCCCCCGTCCGTCGGGCAGTCCGGCCGGTCTCGCCGGCCACTGCCCCGCTGCCACGTTCGACCGCCCGCCGCGCCGTACCCCCATGACGGCGGGGCGGCCGGGTGCGTGCCGGTCGGCGGGCCGCCGTGTCCCACCGGCCGTCCGGCCCGCACAAGAAGAGAGATCTCCATGTCGCATCGCCGTCCGTCCAGCCTTTCGGGGAAGTTCCGCCGTCACCGCCACGCCGTGGTGACGGGCGTGGCGACTCTCGCGGTCGCGGGCGCTTCCGCGCTGGCCATCGCCCTGCCGCAGCACTCGACCCCGGCCGACGCCGCGGCCCGGCCCATGTCGGTGGGCGACCAGCAGCTCGCGGCGGACGCCCTGGCCTCGCAGGCCGCTGCCGCCGACGCGAGTGCCAGCGCCAGTGCAAGCGCCGACGCGCAGGCCGAGGCAGAGGCGAAGGCCCGGGCGGAGGCCGAGGCGAGCGCGGACGCGAGTGCGAGCGCGGACGCCAAGGCGTCGGCGGAGGCGAAGGCGCGGGCGGAGGCGGAGGCCGCATCCCGGGCGCAGCAGCGCCAGGCACTGCCGAGCAGCAAGCCGTCCGCGACCGCTCCCGCGACGGCTTCCGCGACCCCGTCCGCGACGGCTTCCCCGTCCCCGCTCGCGAAGACGTACAGCGGAACGCCGCAGCAGATCGCGGCGCAGCTCGTGCCGGCCGGGCAGTTGCAGTGCTTCAACAACATCGTGGAGCGCGAGAGCGGCTGGAACGTGCACGCGACCAACCCGTCCTCGGGTGCGTACGGGCTGATGCAGGCGCTGCCGGGCTCGAAGATGGCGTCGGCGGGTGCGGACTGGCGGGACAACCCGGCGACCCAGATCAAGTGGGGCCTGCAGTACATGAACCAGACGTACGGCAGCCCGTGTGCGGCCTGGTCGTTCTGGCAGGCGCACACCTGGTACTGAGGGCTGTGGTCCACACCTCTCGGTGGGGTTGGGCACGGTGTGTGCGCAGCTCCGCCACCATGCGTACATCTGACGATACGTCAGCAAGTCACGGCGTTCTGCCCCCTATCCGGACATTTCATCGCACGTTCGTGTTCGTTTGGTGAAGATTCAGCGAACTTCCCGTCGTTCCTGTCCGGAATGGCCACTTTCGAGCGGCTTCCGACCTTTGCCTGAGGCTGTCCCCGCCCCTAGCCTCCCGCCCATGGCCCCACCACTGATCACCGTCGTGCTTCCCGCCTACGACGAGCAGGAACAACTGAAGGAGTGCCTCGACTCCCTGCTCGGACAGTCCTTCCGCGAGTTCGAGATCATCGTGGTCCGGACACCCTCCCCGCACTGCCCGGAGGAGCGGCTGGTGGAGGCGTACGAGCTGCGCGACGCCCGGGTGCGGGTCCTGCGGCTGGAGACGGAGCCCGGCATCGGGCAGGCCCGGATGGCGGGCGCGGCGCACGCGCGCGGCGAGTACCTGCTGTTCCTGGACGCCGATCACCTGCTGCCGGCGGACGCGTTCGAGGCGATGGCCGCCCGGCTCGCCGAGACCGGTGAGGTCGATCTGCTGCTGTTCGGCCACAACCGCGAGTACCGGGGCAAGGTGTGGCCGGGCAACGCGGCCGAGCTGCTGGCCGCGGCGGGGCCGGACGTGTTCGCCCCGGCCGAGCACCCGGAACTGTTCGGCGCGCCGCCGCTGATCTGGGACCGGCTGGTGCGCACCGGCACCGCCCCGACCTTCCCGGACGGGTTCTACGAGGAGGTCCCGGCGGTGCACCGCTCGCTGCTGGCCGCCACCCGGATCGCGGTGCTGGACCGCGAGTGCGTCACCATCCGGCGCCGCCACACCCTGCACCCGCAGGGCAGCGAGGGGGCGAGCCACTTCGACCTGTTCGACCGCTACGAGAGCACCTTCGAGCTGCTGGACGCGCAGCCCGCCGAGGCTCCGCCGGTCGACCCCGGCATCCGGGCGCACCTGTTCACCCGGATGGTCCGCCACTACCTGTTCGTCTTCGACCTGCCGGGATCTCTCACCCGCACCGAGCGCCCGCAGTTCTTCCAGCGGGCCGCCGAGCACTACAAACGTTTCCTCCCGGACGGCTACAAACGCCCCGACGGCCGCGAGGGCATCAAGTTCTCCCTGCTGGCGTCGAATTCGTACGCCACCTTCGAGGTCGCCAAGTTCTCCCGCCTGGCGGGCGTACGCCGCTGAACCCCGCCGGCCGGCGCTCCCCCGCCCCGCCGAGGCGTCCCCACCCCGCCGGTACGTCCCCGCCCGCCGACGCTTCCCCGCGCCCCGCGGCGGGTACACGATCCATGGCGGGTACACGATCCGACAGGGGCCGGTGGCGTCGCGCCGCCCGCACTCCCGGGTGACGCCATCTCGCGTTCCACCCGGGCCTCCTGACGGACTGTCGAACCGGCCGGGACGGTAGAGTCCCTCCCCGCGACCGGCTCTGCCGCGCCACCCTCCGTGCACCCTCTGCCGTGCACCACCGGACCGGAAGGCGAACTCCTCGATGACTCCCCCTGTCTCCCCGGCGGCCGGCCCGTCGCCGACCGCGGCCCCGGCCTCGGCCCCGACCTCCGCCCCGGCTGCCACTCCGGACTCCGCCCCGGACCCGTACGCCTCCAACGGCGGCCCCGCGTCGGATCCGACCGGCCAACTCCCGCCCCAGCAGCAGATGGCGGGCTGGGCAGTCCTGCTGCTCGGTCTGCTGCTGCTGGCCGAGGCGATCGTCTGCGTGGCCGCGCTGATCAGCGTCTGGACGCCGCTCACCACCCTGACCGCCGAACACGCCCCGACCGGTTCCCCGGAGCCGTGGTCGGTGTTCGGCCTCGGCCCCTGGCGCCTGACCTCCAACACGGCGATGCTGATCGCCGTCCTCGCCACCAGCGGACTCGGCAGCTTCGTGCACGCCGCGACGTCCTTCGCCACCTACGCGGGCAACCGCCAGCTCCTGCCGAGCTGGCTGCCCTGGTACCTGCTGCGCACGGCGATCGGCGGAGCGCTCGCGCTGCTGGTCTACTTCCTGCTCCGCGGCGGCCTGTTCGCGAACGGCACCGACGGCACCGCCACCAACCCGTACGGCTTCGCCGGGATCGCCGGCCTGTGCGGCCTCTTCTCCAAGCAGGCCACCGACAAGCTCCGCGAGGTCTTCGACACCGTCCTCACCACCCGCGACGGGGCGGGCGACGACGAACGCGACGACAAAATCCAGGCCACGGCTCCGACTTCACCGACCGGCCAGTCGACACCGGCCCCGCCGGCCGGCCCCGACGTCTCCCTCGCCAAGCCGCAGGCCGCCGACCTCCCCGCGATCACCATCCCCCAGCAGGCCACCGCGCCGTCCGAATCCGCCTGACCCGACGGCCGGCCGATTGACCGCACGTCGGAGCAGGACCCCGGTGGCATCCACGGATTGACGTGGCATCGGGCCGCCCGCCCGTCCGGCCTCACCGGAGCGGCGGGCGGTCGATCAGCTCGACGTACATGATGCGGTCGTCCACCACGTCCAGCACGACCATGCCGCTGGTCGCGGGCAACGGCAGGCAGCGGTGGCCCGGACCGTACGGCAGGCCGGGCGGGTGCGGAGCGGCGTGGAAGCTCCGGCAGAAGTCGTCGCCGCAGTCGCACTGCGCGACCAGCCTCAGCTCCCGTGCGCCGGCGGCCAGTTCCGGCTCGTCCTCCGCCTCCAGCAGCAGTGCCGGTTCCTCCACGAACTCCGGCCGGACGTCACGGACCAGGCGATGTTCGGTTTCCATGACCGCCGAGGTAGCCGCCTGCCGACGCCGCCCCACCGCAAGTCGGCCGGTGCGGCGGGTACGGCCGGTGCGGCCGGCCGATCGGCGGCCTCGGCCACGCCACGCGGGTGGCCGGGCCGAGGATCGCTCCTGCCCGCATCAGATCCGGCCACCGGATCCGGCCGCCGGACCGGGCAGGGCGGCCGTGGTCGCGAGGTCCGAGATCGTCGCCGCCAGGCCGGTGCCCTCCCCGACCCGGTCCGCCCACCCGGCACGGACGGACCCGGCCGGGGTGTTCCTGCTGGTGGGCCGATGGCTAGGCTGAACGAGCCCGTGCCCCGCCGTCGCAAAGGACTCCCGTGCAGCCGATCACCGACCGTCCGGTCCGCTGGGGCATTCTCGCCACCGGCGGCATCGCCCACTCCTTCGTCGAAGACCTGGCCGCCGTACCCGGCGCGCAGGTGTTCGCGGTGGCGTCCCGGCGGGAGGAGTCCGCCCGCGCGTTCGCCGAGCGGCACGGAATCGGGCGTGCGTACGGGAGTTGGCAGGAGCTCGCCGCCGACCCCGAGGTCGACGTGGTGTACGTGGCCACCCCGCACTCGGCGCACTTCGCCGCGACGAAGCTGCTGCTGGAGGCCGGAAAGGCGGTGCTCTGCGAGAAGCCGTTCACGCTGAACGTCGGGGAGGCCGCCGAGTTGGTCGCGCTGGTCCGCAAGCGCGAGGTCTTCCTGATGGAGGCGATGTGGACCTACCTCGACCCGGCCGTCCGCCGGATCACCGAGCTGATCGCGGACGGCGCGATCGGTGAAGTGCGCTCCGTCCAGGCCGAGTTCGGCTTCGTGGGCCCCACCGACCCGGACCACCGCCTGTGGGACCCGGCGACCGGCGGCGGCGCGCTGCTGGACCTCGGGGTGTACCCGGTGGCCTTTGCCCACCTGCTGCTCGGCGAGCCGGAGACCGTACAGGCCCACGCCCGGCTGACCGACCGCGGCGTGGACGCGCACACCGGCATCCTGCTCGGCCACCGCAATGGTGCGACCGCTCTGCTGTCCTGCTCACTCGACGTCCAGTGCGGCCAACGTGCCTCGGTCCAGGGCGACTTGGGGCGCATCGAGATCGACCGCGACTTCTTCTGCCCAGCCGGCTTCACCCTCCACCGCGACGGCCGCGCCCCCGAAACCTTCCACAGCCCGACCCCCGCCGGCCACGGCTACGGCCTGGAGGCCGCCGAGGTCGTCCACTGCCTGCGCACCGGCGCCACCGAATCCCCCCTGGTCCCGCTCGACGGCACCCTCGCCGTCATGCGCACCCTGGACACCGTGCGGGACCGGATCGGGGTCCGCTACCCCGGCGAATAAGCGCTCCGCTCCGGCAACCCGAAAGCCTTGAGCACCAGGCACCCACCGACCGGACACCCCCAGCGGCCCCCAACACACCCCGCACAGCACGAAGGCCCGATGCAACGGACACCCGCCGATCGCCCCCGGCAAGTTCCCCGGTACACCCACCGCCCTCCCGCCCGCCCCGCGCAGCGGGTGGCGTTATCCCGGCGGGCGGCCGCCCTGCTCCGATTGCTCGAAGGCCCGGAGCAGGGCCTGCGCGAGGTGCAACGGTCGTGCGGACGGCTCCAGTTGGGTCAGTTGGGTGCGGCAGCTGAGGCCGTCCGCGAGCAGCAGGGTGTCGGGGTCGGCGGCCCGGACCGCGGGGAGCAGGGCGCGTTCGGCGATGGCGACCGAAACCTCGTAGTGGCCGCGTTCGAAGCCGAAGGCGCCCGCCAGCCCGCAGCATCCGGCGTCGAGTTGACGGTTCGTCAGGCCGAGGCGCGCCGCGATGCGCTGATCGGCGGCGGTGCCCAGGACGGCGTGCTGATGGCAGTGCACCTGGGTCATCGCCGGCCCGGTCAGCTGCGGCAGGACGACCTCGCGTTCGTCCAGGAACTCGGCCAAGGTGCGGACCCGGGCGGGGAGTTCGAGCGGGCCGTCGAGGAGCTTCGGCCAGTCGCCGCGGAGGGTGGCGGTGCAGGACGGCTCCAGGCCGATCACCGGCAGGTCGGGCGGCAGGTGGCGCCGGCTGCGGGCGATCACCCGCCGGGCCAGGCCGAGTTGGCCGCCGGCGATCAGGGTGAGTCCGCAGCACACCGGGCCGGTCGGCAGCTGCACCCGGAAGCCGAGGCGTTCCAGCACCTGAACGGCCGCGATCGCCGGTGCGGGGTCCAGGAGTTCGGACATCGAGTCGGGCCACAGCAGCACCGCGGGGGCGCCGAGGTCCGCGGGATGGGCGGCGCGGTGGCTGCGGAACCAGGAGGTGAAGCGGCGGGGCGGGAGGGCGGGAAGGGCACGTCGCGGGTCGATGCCGCCGAGGCGTTTGAGCAGCGCGCCGCTGAGCCGGCCGCGCAGGGCGGCGTTCGCCGCACGCGGTGCGAGGTGCGCGAGGCGCAGCCACAGCGGCAGCAGGCCGAGCGAGTAGTGGGCGGCCGGTCGGGGCCTGAACCGGTAGTGGTGGTACAGGAATTCGGACCGGTAGGTGGCCATGTCGACCTGGACGGGGCAGTCGCTCGCGCAGCCTTTGCAGCCCAGGCAGAGGTCGAGCGCCTCGCGGACTTCCGGGGAGCGCCAGCCGTCGGTGACGAGTTCGCCGCGCAGCATCTCGCCGAGCAGCCGGGCCCGGCCTCGGGTGGAGTGCCGTTCCTCCTCGGTCACCATGTAGCTGGGGCACATCACCCCGCTGGTGGTGTCCACGCACTTGCCGACGCCGACGCAGCGGTGCACGGCGTTCAGCAGGCTGCCGGAGTCCTGCGGGTAGGCCAGGGTGAGCGGCAACTCCCGTCCGGGGAAGCGCAGATCGGCGTCCAGCGGGCGCGGGTCGACCAGCAGGCCGGGGTTGAGCAGGTTGTCCGGGTCCCAGATCCGCTTGAACCGGGCGAACAGGTCGATCACCTGCGGCGGGTACATCCGGGGCAGCAGTTCGGCCCGGGCCTGCCCGTCGCCGTGCTCGCCGGACAGCGAACCGCCGTGCGCCACCACCAGATCGGCCGCCTCGACGAGGAACTCCCGCATCGCCTGCGGCCGTTCGCGCACCGGGAAGTCGAGGCGCAGGTGCACGCACCCCTCGCCGAAGTGCCCGTACGGCACGCCGCGCAGGCCGTGCCGCCGCAAAAGCGACCTCAACTCCCGCAAGTAGGAGCCGAGTTGTTCCACCGGAACGGCCGAGTCCTCCCAGCCCGGCCAGGCCGCGCCCCCGGGCGTGCCGTCCGGGGCCGGGGGCAGGCGGGTCACGATGCCGGCGCCGGCCTCCCGGATCGACCACAGCGCCCGCTGTTCGGCCGGGTCGGTGACCAGCGCGGCCGTCGCGGTGCGCTCCCGCCGTACCGCGTCGGCGAGTTGGCGGGCCCGGTCGGTGGCCTCGGCGGCCGTCGCGCCGCCGGTCTCCAGGAAGAGCCAGCACGCGCCGTCGGGCAGCCGGTCGAGCACGGACGGGCGCGGCCCCGCCGCGAGCAGTGCGGCGATCAGGTCGGCAGCCATCCCCTCGCAGGTCAGCGGGCCGAGCGGCAGCAGCCCCGGCACCGCGTCGGCAGCGGCCGTCTCGTCCGGGTAGCCCGCCACCACCAGGGCCCGGTGCGGCGGTTCGGGCACCAGCCGGACGGTGGCGCCGAGCAGCAGGGCGCACGTCCCCTCGGTGCCGGTGACGGCGCGCACCAGGTCGTATCCGCGCTCCGGGAGCAGCGCGTCCAGCGGATAGCCCGAACCGCGGCGCGGCAGGACCGGCACGGCGCGGCGCAGCAGCGCCAGATTGTCGGCGGCGAGGGCCTGCAACTCCCGGTGCAGGACTCCGGGTCGGCCGGGTGCGGCCGCCAGGGCGGCCCGTTCGGCGGGTGGCAGCGGGCCGGTGACGGTCAGTTCCGTGCCGTCGGCGAGCAGCAGGTCCAGGCTGTGCAGGTTGTCGGAGGTCCGCCCCCAGGCGAGCGAGTGCGAGCCGCAGGCGTCGTTCCCGATCATCCCACCGATGGTGCACCGGCTGTGGGTTGACGGATCCGGACCGAACCGCAGCCCGAACGGCCGGGCGGCGCGCTGGAGTTCGTCCAGCACGGTGCCGGGCTCGACCCGCGCGGTCCGCGTCTGCGGATCCACCGCCGACACCTTGCCGAAATGCCGCCGGAAGTCCAGCACCACCGCCCCGGGCCCGATCGCCTGCCCGCCGATGCTCGTCCCGGACCCCCGTGCCACCACCGGCGCCCCGTACTCCCGGCACACGGCCACCGCCGCCCGCACGTCGTCCGCATCGGCCGGCTTCACCACCCCGCGCGGCACCTGCCGGTAGTTGGACGCATCCTGCCCGTACACGGCCCGCTCGGCCGGGTCGAAGCGGACCTCGCCACGGACGGCGGCAGCGAGGGCACGGGCGAGATCTGAGGCCATGCCCCCGATCATCCCAGCCGGGGGCAACCGTCACCGTGGGTGGACACGCGCAGCGCCGCGACCGGCCGGCCGGTGCCCCGCCCCTGCCCGGCCATCACCCGGCCAGTGGCGCCCCGCGTCACTCCTCCCGGCCGACGGCGACCAGCGCCGCATCGTCCAGCAGCCGGCCGCCGACGTACCCGAGCAGGTCGCGGCGCAGGCGGTCGAGGAACTCGCACGGCGTCGCCGCCGGGGTGAGCCGGGCGGCCCTGGTGGGCAGGGGGTAGAAGACGGCGTCGCGGTTGCGGGCCTCGGTGACGCCGTCGGTGTACAGCAGGAGGGTGCTGCCGGGCGGGAAGGCGAACTCCTCGGTGCGGCGGTCGACGGGGGCGAGGTCGCCCATGCCCAGCGGGGGGCCGGCGCGGTGCACGGGGAGCAGACGGGTCTCGGCGGGGGTGAGCAGCAGTGGCGGCGGGTGTCCGCAGTCCGCGAGGCGGATCACGGGGCGGTCGTCGGGCAGGTCGAGTACCAGCGCCGTGGCGAAGTTCTCCCGGACGTCCTGGCCAGCGTCGGCGACTTCCGCGAGGTGGCGCTGGTAGGAGGCTTCCAGCGCGTCGGCGAGTTGCGCGGGGTCCTCGTGCCGGTGGGCGAGTTCGCGGAACGCGGCGAGCAGCGCGGCGGCGTCGCCGACGGCGGCCAGGCCCTTGCCGCGGACGTCGCCGATCAGCAGACGGGTCGCGGGTCCGGCGCGCACGGCCGCGTACAGGTCGCCGCCGACGTTCGCTTCGTCGTCGGCGGCGAGGTAGCGGGTGGCGATCCGCAGCGGGCCGGCGTGTTCGGGCAGCGGGCGCATCAGGACGCGTTGGACGGCGTCGGAGACGGTGCGGACCCGGGTGAGTTCGCGTCCGTGGCGTTCGCGGATCCGGCAGAAGGCGACGATGACGGCGGTGACCAGCGCGAGCGCGCCGATCTGGGTCAGATGGTTGGCGGTGAACAGGCCGCCGTGGAACCGGGCGATGAGGATCTGGGCCACCAGGGCGAGGACGCCGACCAGGGCGGTCAGGCGGGTGCCCGCGAACGACGCGGTGATCGCGGGGGCGACCGCCAGCAGCGGGCCGAGGTGGATGTCCGGGGAGATCACGATGTCGACGACGGAGATCAGCACGATCAGGCCGAGCGGCAGCAGCACCAGCAGGTGTCCGGTGCGCCACTCGCTCCGCAGTTCCGCCAGACTCCGCCGCACTCCCACCCCACCACCATGCCTCGCGCCGGGTCCGCCCACGACCCGGTGGACGCTCCGCGCGCGGGGTGTGGCGGTGCGTCGTCGGCGGCCTCTACGATCGCGCCATGACGACCTCCCCGGACGCCGCGCCCGGTGCAAGTGCCGCACCTGTGAAGGCCCTGACGCCCGCCGAGGGCGACCTGATCCTCGCCGACCGGTTCGCGCCGTGGGTGCGGGAGCTGGGCCTGTCGGTGGTGGAGACCGGCTCGCGGCACGCGGTGCTGCGGCTGCCGTGGTCGGACCGGCTGGCCCGGGACGGCGGCGGGCTGTCGGGGCAGGCGATGATGGCGGCGGCCGACACGGCGACGGTCGTCGCGGTCTCCTCGGCGCTGGGCGGCTTCGCGCCGATGACCACCGTCCAGCAGTCGATCACCTTCCAGCGGGCGGCCCGCGACACCGAGCTGCTGGTGACGGCGCGGCTGACCAAGCTGGGCCGGCGGATCGCGTTCGCGGAGATCACCCTCGCCACGCCGGAGGCCCCGGACGACCCGGTCGCGCACGCCACCACCGTCTACGCCTTCCCGGGCTGATCCCCACCCGGTCGACGAGGTGCGTGCACACCCCTGTCCCTGACGGCGTACTGAGCAGTAGCCTCCTCTGATCCGTCTGATCGCGATCATTCGCCCTGGAGGCTCCATGCGCCCGATCCCCCGCCGCCGCGCGCTCGTTGCGACCGCGCTCGCCGCTCTGACGCTCGCCGGCGCAGCGGCCGTTCCCGCTTCGGCGGCACCGGGCGGGCAGCACGCCACCGCGTACTACCTGGCGGTCGGCGACTCGCTGGCGGCCGGCTACCAGTCCACGCCGACCGGCGGTCACCTCGTGGGCCGCGGCTATGCGCAGGATCTGGCCCGGACGCTGGGTGAGCGGGCGGCGGACGACCGCCGGCCCTTCGAGTTCACCGACCTGGGCTGCCCGGGCGAGACCACCGGCACCATGGCGAACGGCGGCTGCCCGTACCCGCACTCCTTCGGCGGCTCCCAACTGGAGGCGGCGGTGGCCTACTTGAAGGCGCACTGGAAGGACGAGGTGCTGGTCACCATCGACATCGGCGCCAACGACGTGCAGCGCTGCGCGGCGGGCGGCTCGCTCGACCTGCCGTGTGCGCTGAACGGCATCGAGCAGGTCCGCACCGGGCTGGACCGGATCCTCGGCGAGCTCCAGGCCGCGGCCGGCCCGCACACCCGGATCGTCGGCATGAACCTGTACGACCCGTTCCTGGCGGCCTGGATGACGGGCGACCAGGGCAAGGCGATGGCGACGGCGTCGGTCCCGCTGGCGAACAGCCTCAACTCGGTGATCGAGACGGTGGACGCCAGGCACCGCGTCCCGACCGCCGACGTGGCGGCGGCGTTCGACACCACCTCGTTCGCGCCGCTGGTGCCGCTGGGCGGCCAGCAGGTGCCGCTGAACGTAGCCCGGGTGATGCAGTGGACCAACATGGCGCGCGGCGACATCCACGCCAACGACGCGGGCTACCAGGTGATAGCGGACACCTTCCTCGCCAACCTGCCCAAGCAGTACATGCACTGACGGACCGTCGGACCACTGCTCCGCCGCACCCGAGTGCGGCGGAGCAGCACCGCTGCGTCCGGAATGTGCAGGCACCGGACTCGGCGCGCGGCGGACTCGGCGGGCGCCGGACTCAGCGCGCGGCGGCGTCAGCGGGCGCCGGACTCAGCGCGCGGCGGTGACGGCCGTGACGAACTCCGCCAGCCGCTCCTGCGGCAGGTGCCGGGCGATGTCGGCCTCGCTGATCATTCCGACGAGCTGGTGGTCCGGGTGGTTGATCACGGGCAGTCGGCGCACCCGGTGGTCCTCCATCACCTCCAGCACCAGTTCCGCGTCCTCGTCCTCCTCGATCACCATCGGGCGGCCCAGGGCGAGTTCGAGGCACTGGACGGAGCCGGGGTCGCGCCCTTCGGCGATGCACCTGAGCACGATGTCCCGGTCGGTGACGATGCCCAGCAGCTGCTGCTTCTCGCCGCAGATCGGCAGCGCGCCGACGTCGCGTTCGCGCATGATCCGGGCGGCGTCGGCGAGGGTCTGCTCGCCGGTGACGCACTCCGCTCCCGGGTGCATGATCTCTTTCGCGGTGGTCATGGCCGGACCTCCCGAGCTGGTTGTGTCCACTGGCCGTCTTCCATGCTGGCCCTGCCCGCGGACCGTCCGCCACCGCTGACCGCACTCGCCGGCCCTGCGGCCACGCACCCCGCCCGTCCGGTCACGCCGCGTGCCGCGGAGCTTCGTTCGGCGCCGCCGGGGGCGAAGCCGCCTGCGGGGGCGCGACGTTCAACGGCCGCTCCGGGAGCGCGGTCTCGTCGGCGACCGCCGCGACCTCCGGCAGCTCCAACTGCTCGACTCCCGCCTGCGGTTCGTCCCCGCCCGGCAGCTCGGCCTCGGCGAGCTGCGCCGCGACCTCGGTGGCCTCGACGGCCTGCGCGGTGTTGCGCTCGGTGGAACTCTCCAGGAAGCGCAGCAGCTCCACCGGGAACGGCAGCACCAGGGTGGAGTTCTTCTCGGCGGCGACCTCCACCACGGTCTGCAGCAGCCGCAGTTGCAGCGCGGCCGGAGTCGCGGACATCACCTTCGCGGCCTCCGACAGACGCGCGGACGCCTGGAACTCGCCGTCGGCGGTGATGATCCGGGCCCGCCGCTCCCGGTCCGCCTCGGCCTGCCGGGCCATCGAGCGCTTCATCGACTCGGGCAGCGCCACGTCCTTGATCTCGACCCGGTCGATCTGGATGCCCCAGCCCAGCGCGGGGCTGTCCAGCATCAGTTCCAGGCCCTGGTTGATCGGCTCGCGGTTGGCCAGCAGGTCGTCCAACTCGCTCTTGCCGATGATCGACCGCAGCGAGGTCTGTGCGACCTGCGACATCGCGAAGGCGTAGTCCTGCACGTTGACGATCGCCTTCACCGGGTCGACCACCTTGAAGTACACCACCGCATCGACCCGGACGGTCACGTTGTCCCGGGTGATGCCCTCCTGCGCGGGGACGGGCATGGTGATGATCTGCACGTTCACCCGGCGCAGCCGGTCGGCGATCGGCACGATCCGCACCAGCCCCGGCCGCCGGATCTCGTCCAGTACCCGGCCGAACCGGAACACCACCCCGAGTTGGTACTGCTGAACCATGCGCACGCTCAGCCCGGCGAGCACCGCCAGGACCAGCACCAGCGCAATCACCACATCGACCACGATCATCGCCGTCACCTCGACCTGTACGGCACACAGACTCGCATTCCACGCTACTCCGCGACGCGGCGGCCACCGCCGGACGGCCGCGACGGCCGCGACACCAACCGGAAAGCGCTTTCCCGCCGCAAATCGCCGCTCCACCGCACGGCCGGTGCGCGCCCGTAGGATCGGGGCCATGGAACTGCCCTCCGCACTGGTCGAACGGGTCCACGGGCTGGCCGAGCTGGACGAGTTGGTGGTCGGCTGCCGGGCCTGCCCGCGGCTGGTCGAGTGGCGGGAGGAGACCGCCCGGGTCAAGCGCCGGGCGTTCCAGGGGCAGGACTACTGGGCGCGGCCGATCCCGGGTTTCGGCCCCGCCGACGCCCGCCTGGTGCTGGTCGGGCTCGCCCCCGCCGCGCACGGCGGGAACCGCACCGGCCGGATCTTCACCGGCGACCCGTCCGGCTATCTCCTGTACGCCTCGCTGCACCGGCTCGGCCTGGCCTCCCAGCCGCACTCCACCTGGCGGGACGACGGCCTGGAGCTGTTCGGGGTGCGGATCACCGACCCGGTCCGCTGCGCCCCGCCGGAGAACAGGCCGACCAACGCGGAACGCGACACCTGCCGCCCGTGGATCGTCCGCGAGTTCGAGTACCTGCGCCCGACCGTGCGCGCCGTGGTCGCCCTCGGCGGCTTCGCCTGGCAGGCGGTCCTCCCCGCCCTCGCCGCGGCCGGCTGGCAGGTCCCCCGCCCCCGCCCGGCCTTCGGCCACGGCGCCCACGCCGTCCTCCCCGCCACCGACGGCGGCCCCGCCCTGCACCTCTACGGCTGCTTCCACGTCAGCCCCCGCAACACCTACACCGGCCGCCTGACCCCCGCCATGGTCGACGACCTCCTCCGCACCGCCGCCACCACAGCGGGCCTGACCCCGACCACCCCGCCCCCGCCCGCGCCCTGACGAACCGTCACCACCCGCCCCACGAGCCCGTCCGGCCAGGAGGCCGGCCACCGCCGCGGCGCCCTTGCGGACCTGGACGAGTTGCTTCGCCCGCCATCGCCTGGGCACCAGCGCGGCAGCCGAGCCCGGAGTCCGCCGACCGGGGCGGGCGACCCGGCCATCGGCGGTCTCCGATCTCATCGTCATCCTCACTGGAACCCGCCGGGCTCCGTCCGAAGGATGCAGCTCGGGTTCGGGGGCGGCGGTGCGCGTCCGGCGGGATGAGGGGCCGAAGCAGTGCGTACGGGGTGCGGTGGCAGGATGGCGGCATGGTTTCGAATCAGCCGTGGGCGGGGCTTCACGGTGACCTGCTGGCAGCAAAGGCATCGGTGTACGACCCGAGCGGTTTCGGCTGCTCGCTGCCGGTGCCCGAACCGGAGAGCGCCGAGTACGCGGCTTGCGCGTTCACGTTCGACGGCCGGTCGGTTCGGTTCCGCGTGGCCAAGACCACCCCGACGAAGGTGGGGCAGTTCGTCACCCTGTGGCAGCGGTCCGAAGCGGGACCGATCCGGCCCTTCGACACGGACGACGGAGTGGACCTCTTCGTCGTCAGCAGCCGTGACGACGACGGCTTCGGGCAGTTCGTGTTCCCGTGCGAGGCGTTGTACGAGCGGGGCATCGTCTCCCGCGACGGCTCCGGCGGGAAGCGCGGATTCCGCGTCTACCCGCCGTGGGTGACCACGACCAACCGGCAGGCCCGCAGCACACAGGCATGGCAGGTGAACTACTTCCTCGACCTCGGTCAGGACGGGCCGGTCGACCTGGCTCTCGCCCACGCCCTCTACCACCCGCAGGCGCCCGCCGCGTGACGGCGTCCGGCCACCTGGAACAGCACGGCGGCCGAACCTTCGAGGGCATTGCCGTCCGCGTCGCCCGGCGCGCCCTCGGGCCGGCCTCAGCGATCCGACACAACCGCCCGACCCGGCAGCCCGTCATCCGGTCCCTGGTCGCCCACGACCACTGATCGCATCGGAAGAACTCGTCCGGTCGACGGTACGATCGCCGCTGCCGCCGACCTCCTGCGCCTCCCCCACGACCACAGCGGCCAGACCCTTCGGCTCCCCGACGGCCCTGCTGGGCACCACCGCCGACCGGAGGGCGTTCACCACCGCCTTCAGCCACCTCGCACCGGAGCTGCGGACCGGCCTCGCAGCCCTCGTCGCCGACCACGAGGCCGACGAGTCGCCTGCCGACGAACGCTCCCGCGGCCGGCTCCGACGCGCACCGGACCGACTCCGCCGGCCCTTGATCGGCGCAAGTCCGACAACGAGAATGCGGGGGTCGGAATCGTCCTGGGAGGCCCGATGCAGCTGGGAACGGTGGCGCTGACCGGCGCGGCGGGAAACATCGGGTCCGTGGTTCGCAAGGCACTTCGGGCCGAAGCGACGCGACTGATCCTGCTCGACCGGGTACCGCTGCGACCGGAGGCCGACAACGAGGAGGCGCACACCGTCGACCTGCGCGACCAGGCCGCCGTGCAGTCGGCCCTCGCTGGCGCCGATCGGGTACTGCACCTGGGCGGCGTGCCGGACGAGGCCCCGCTCCCGGAACTCCTCGACGTCAACGTGCTCGGCACCCACCACGTCCTGGAGGCGGCGCGCCGCACCGGCATCGACCGCGTGGTGCTGGCCAGCAGCAACCGGGTGACCGGCTTCTACCCCGTCGAACACGTCACCGACCCGCAGGACCCGGTGCGCCCCGACGGTCTGTACGGCGTGAGCAAGGCGGCCGTCGAGGCCCTCGGCCGGCTCTACTCCGACAAGTTCGGCCTCTCCGTCGTCTGCCTGCGCATCGGCAGCTTCGAGCCCGCGCCCACCGAACCCCGCCACCTGGCGACCTGGCTCAGCCCGCGCGACGCGATCGGCTTCCTGCTCGCCGCCTTGGCCGCCCCACCCGCCGTCCGCTTCGCCACCGCGTACGCCGTCTCCGCCAACACCCGCCGCTTCTGGCAACTCCCCGACCCGGCCGTGCTCGACTACACGCCCCTCGACAACGCCGAGTCCCACGCCGCAGCCGTCCCCGGCGCCGCGCACCCCACCGCCCCCGCCTCCCCGCAGGCCGGCTCGTTCGCCCTGCCCGAGTTCACCCTCCGCCACCTCAACCCTTGACGCCCCGTCAGCCCCCGTCACCCCGCCACCCCGTCACCGGATCCGCCTCGGCCGCCGCGCCGCCCTCCCCCACGCACCCGGCAGCAACTCCCGCGCGAACGCCGCCTCCCCCACCTGCCGCCCGAACAGCACCCCGTACCCGAACCCACCGTCGGACAGCCCCCGTACCGCCTCGCGGGCGACGATCGCGTCCTGGTGCCGACCGAGGACGTCCTGCAGGGCGCGCATCCGGCGGGTGAAGCTGCGGGCGGGGCGGCCGGCGGTCTCGCCGGCGTAGCGGGCGCGCTTCGCGGCTTTACGGGCGTCGTGCAGGGCGTGTTCGCGGGCGGGGCCCTCGGGGGTGTCTTCGGCGGCCGCCAGGCGCTCGACGGTGCGGCGGTGTTCACGCCGCAGGATGTGGGTGAGTTCGGGGCCGGCGGCCTTGGCCGCGCGGGCGTTGAGCGGGGGGTTCTCGGCGAGGGCGGTGAGGGCGGCAAGCAGGTCCCGGAAGCGTCGGCTGTCGAGTGCGACGAGGACGGCGGCGCGGCCTTCGCGGGTCTCCCGGCTGTTCCAGGTGGCGAGTTCGGCGAGGACGCGTTCGCGGTCGCCGCCGTCGGGCAGGTCGTGCGCCTGGGCGAGTAGACGTTCGCCGAGCACTTCGGCATCGCGGGCGCGGCCGAGGGCCTGGCCGAGCACCCGCAACTCGCTCTCCAGCCCGCTGTGGTCGCCGACCAGGTGACGGCGGTGGGTGCGCAGCGCGCTGCGCAGGCGGCGGGCGGCGATGCGCATCTGGTGGACGGCGTCGGGCCGGTCGGCGCGGACGTCGGGTTCGAGGGCGACGAGCCGTGCGGTCTGCTCACGCAGGCGTGCGGTGAGGACGTCCCCCGCGCTGCCGTCGATCCGGTGTGCCACGTTCGCCACGTCCTTCCGTGCTGTTCAGGGTAGGCCGGTGGCAGCGGGTTCGGGCGGAGCGCCGCGCCGCAGGCTTCCACCGCCGGCCCGCCCGACCCCAAGGGGGCTCCGGCAGCGCTGCGGTGCGCCGTCCCTCCTGGTCGCCGCGCACTCCCCGCCGCCGACAACCGCATCCCGTTCCACACCCGTCCGCCCACCGACGCCCACCCCACCCGACCGCCCGCCGGCACCGCCCACCCCCCCACAAGACCCCGACGGCCGGTCGGCACGGCCCCGCCCCCGAAGTCCCGCTCACCCACCAAGAGGACGGGCCCCGCAACGCCGCACCGCACGAACGCTCCTGACCACCACACCCTCCCCGACGCCGACAACCCCGCCCCGCTCCACACCTGTCCGCCCACCCGCACCGCCCACCCCCACGAGACCCCGACGGCCGGTCGGCACGGCCCCGCCCCCGAAGCCCCGTTCGCCCCGGAGGGCCGCGGCCCGTCCGCCCGGCTCGGCTCCGGCCTCCTCGGCCGCTCCCGTCGTCAACGCACCTGACGGAACGTCAACTTCACACACCGCCGACCACCCTGCGAACGTGTATTCGTCACCCCTTGTCGCTCCCGACCCCCGCCCGGTCCGCCGGGCCGCGGCCCGCGCGTCGCAACCTGTGGCCGGTCCGCGCTGCCTACCGTGGAGGGATGCCGCAGTCGTCGCAGCCACCGACCTACTCCGCTGCCGTCGCGCCGGGCGCCCTGCCGCTGCTCGGACACGGGCACCGGCTGCTGCGCGGGTCGGCGGGGTACCTGTCCTCGCTGCATCGGCACGGCGACCTGGTCGCGGTGCGGCTGGGGCCGACGACCGCTCAGGTCCCGTGCCACCCGGACCTGTTGAACCAGGTGCTGGCCGACCACCGCGTGTTCGACAAGGGCGGCGTGTTCTACGACCGGGCCCGGGACGTGGCGGGCAACGGCCTGGTCACCTGCCCGTACCGGGACCACCGGCAGCAGCGTCGACTGGTCCAGTCCGCCTTCCGGCGGTCGCAGTTGGAGCGCTACTCGCACGCCATGCAGGCAGAGATCGCGGCCGCCTCCGGCGACTGGCAGCCCGGCCGGGTGGTGGACGCCTTCCCCGCCTTCTACGGGATCGCGCTGCGTACCCTTGGCCGGACGCTCTACTCGACGACGATCGACGCGGACTTGGCGCGCAGCGTGGAGCAGTCCTTCGACACCGTGCTGAACGGGCTGTTCCGGCAGATGTTCCTGCCCGCGCCGGTCCGCCGCCTGCCGCTGCCGGGGAACCTGCGCTACCGCCGGGCGCTGGCCCATCTGCACGACGCCACCCGCCGGTTGATCGCCGCCCACCGCGCCGCCGTCCGGCCCGGCGGCGCCGAGCCCGACCTGCTGGGCGCACTGCTCGCCGCCCGCGACGACGACGGGGCGCGGCTGACCGACACCGAGGTGCACGACCAGGTGATCACCCTGCTCGCGGCCGGCACCGAGACCGTCGCGGCCACCCTGACCTGGGTGCTGTGGCGGCTGTCCCAGCACCCGGCCGCGGCGGAGCAGGTACGCGCCGAGCTGGCGCAGGTCCTGCCGGACGGTCGTGCCCCGGGCTGGGCGGATCTGGCACAACTGGGCACCGTCGACCGGGTGGTGGCGGAGACGCTGCGCCTGCATCCACCGGGCTGGCTGTTCACCCGGGTGACCACCGCGCCCACCGTGCTCGCGGGCCGGGCCTTCCCGGCGGGCACCACCCTGGTGGTCTCCCCGGCGGCGGTGTCCCGGCACCCGGCGGCGTTCGTGGCACCGGCCCAGTTCGACCCGGACCGCTGGCGGCCGGAGCGGGTCACCCCGGCCGCCCGACAGGCGTTCCTGCCGTTCGGGACAGGTGCCCGCAAGTGCGTCGGCGACCTGTTCGCCCGCACCGAGTGCGTCCTCGCGCTGGCCACCCTGCTCTCCCGCCACCGGTTCGTCCCCGAGCCCGACGCCGACCTCCGGCCCGTCCCGCTGGCCACCGTCCTGCGCCCACGCCGCCTACGCCTGCGCATCGCCCCGCCCTGACAACCCCAGAGCAGCTATCAGCCAACGCGGACCCGAGCCACCCCCACCACCACTTCGCCCCGAAACCCGACCCCCAACCCGCCCCGCAGACCACCGTCCCGCGCCCACACCGCCCACGCCGCCCACGCCTACGGATCGCCTCACCCTGACAACTCACCTGATGGGTCGTCAGTCCGCGCGGATCCGGGCCGTTCCCGCCGCCAGGTCGATCCCGGTGCGCGGGGGCGCGCCGTCGTGCTCGTCGTCGCGCAGCACCAGTTCGATCCGGCGCTGTTCCAGTTGCACCCGCTTGCCCGCGTACAGCAGCGCGTGCAGTTCCTCCCCCGCCTGCGCGCCGACGCCGCGCCCGGCGCCCGCCGGACCGGCCCAGCGGGCCGTCACCCGCCGGGCCGCCGACGCCGCGAACCCCAGCAGCACCAGTGCCGCGGGGAACACCAGGCTGCCCATCACCGCCACCAGTGCCACCATGTCGGGGTCAACTCCCGCTTCCTGCCGGAAAGTTCCCCGACCCGTCGGGTCCGATCCTCAGTGCAGGATTTCGAGCGTGTTGTCCGCGTCGTTGACGAAGTAGACCGCGTCGTGGTCGAGGTCCAGGGCGAGGCCGAACAGCGCGCCCGCGCCGGCCGGGCTGCCCTCGTTGTTGATCTGCTTGCTCGCAACCTGCCGCCCGCCCGGGGTGGTCTCGACGATGAAGCCGTCCTGGCTGTTGACCGTCAGGATCTCCCCCCTGGGTGTGACGGCCAGGCCCAGTGGGCCGTTGAGGCTGCCGCCCGAGGTGACGGTCCGGCCGGTGCCGGCGTTGTCGTCGCGGGTGAGCGCGTGCGGGATGGCGGTGATCCGGTTCTTCACGCTGTCGGCGACGTAGAGCGTGTCGTCGCGGCCGAGGCCGACGCCGGTCGGGCCGATCACCAGCGCGGCCGGGTCGGTCCGCTGGGCGAAGCCGGAGCCGATCACGGTGGTGGTCTCCCGCTGCGGCGGCTGGTCGCCCTGGTCGTGCAGGGTGATCCGCAGCACCGTGCCGTGGTCGACCTCCGCGCCGTTCCCGGCGACGGTGCCGTTGAGCACGTTGGTGACGAACAGCTCGCTGCGCCCGGCGCGGCTGACGGCGGTCAGGTCCCACGGCCCGTTGATGCCGCCCCCGGCGATCGTCTCGCGGACGGCGCCGTGCTTGTCGAGCACCAGCAGGCAGCCGGCCTGGGCGGTGGCGGCCGTGCCGTCGGCGGTGGGCAGGCTGCCGACCACCACCCAGCCGCCGGGCAGCACCGTCAGCGCCGTGGTGAGGCCGACGCCGCCGGGGCAGGGGCCGGGCAGGTGGGCCGGGTCGATGGTGGCGAACGTCGTCACGGCGCCGTTCGGGGCGACCTGCACCAGGGTGGTGCCGGTGCCCTGCAGGTTGGCCGAGTTGTTGAAGTTGCTGACCAGGACGTCGCCCCGGTGCAGGTCCCCGACGCTCTCCTTGACCGTGAACGTGCCGTACGGGTTCACGTCGCCGTTGCCCGGCACGGTGGACGCGACGGGCGTCACGGTGTGCAGCCGGTCGAGGAACGGCCGCGGACCGACGGCCTGGCCGGGGGACGCGGCGGCGGTCAGGCCGACGGTCAGCGCGGCGGTCGCCAGCGCACTCGAGCATGCCCGAAGTCTCATGTACTGCCTCCTGAGGAGCGGGCCCGGCCGGCACGACCGGCGGCCGCGGCCCGTGAACGTTCTCTGAACCACCCCCGGCAGGCCACGCTGGCACGCCGCCCCGCCGAACGCTTGCCGACTGCGCCAATCGGTTGCGGCCGAATCCGACCGCCCACCTCGGGCCCGGCGCCGGCACTGGCACCGGCACCGGCGCCGGCCCGGGTTCAACGCCCCGACGCACCGCCGGAGTCACCCGGCCGAGCCGCCTTCCCCTCCAGTTCCGCGCACGCCCGCACCACGTCGGCCCGGCCCTGTCGGGTGGCGCCGGTCAGCGCGCCGAGCACCCGCCGGGTGCGTTCCTGTTCGAGTCGGACCGCGGTGCGATGGCGGATCCAGGCCCGGGCGACGGCCGCCGCCGCGCTCGCCGCGCCCAGCACGGTCAGCACCACCGGATGGCCGGTGTCGAACACTCCCATGGTCGGTCTCCCCGCTCGTGAGTCGGTGGCCGGACGGCCGGATTCCAGACTCTTGCGGGGCCTCAATTTCCCACTAGGCTACGGAAATTCGGGGAATCCCGAGTCGTCGACCGGACGGGGAGGACATGCCAGCGGGGCGTCCGCCGAAGGACGAGCAGGAGCACTACCCGGAGCTGACGGAGCTCGCCTCCTGGTTCCGGCAGGCGCTGGTGAGTGCCGGCTACGGCACCCCGAACGCCTTCGTCCGGACCGGTTTCGCCGGGAAGGCCGCGGTGTACGGCGTGCACAACGCCTCCCGGCTGCTCACCCTGGAGTTCACCAAGGCGCTGGCGACGGCGCTGGGCCGGGATCCGGCCGAGGTGGTCCCGATCTGGACCCGCGCGAAGGACGCCCGCGACCGGGCCACCGCCGCGGAACAGCAGTCGACCCGTCCACGTCTCACCTCATGGGCCGAACTCCCGCTGCCCGCACTCGCGTTGCGCAACCTCCTGGAGGCGCAGTCCCGGTCCGCGGACCGCCTCCCGTACGACGTGCTCGACGTCAAGGAGCCCCCGCTGTCCGCGATCTACGTCCGGCAGCAGATGCGGGCGGCGCTGCCGCCGTCCCGCGACACCGGCGGCCCCGGCGCCCACGGCACCCCCACGACCGGGCCGGAGAGCCCCCACGCGCACGCCTCCTCGCCGGACCGGGACACCGTGCTGCCGCTGACCGAGATCTTCGAGCGGCCCGGCCACCTCCTCGTCACGGGCGAACCCGGCTCGGGCAAGTCCACCCTGACGAACCATGTCACCTGGCTGCTGGCCCGGATCTGGCTGCGGCAGGAGAGCAGCCTCGACGCGCCCGCCACCGAGCCGCTGGTGCCGCTGCGGATCGCCGCCCGCGCGCTGGTCGAGCACTCCGGGTCGTGGAGCGCCGCGCTGTGCCACGCGGCCAAGGAGAGCATGGGGCACAGCCTGGTGGCGGAGGCCGATCCGGGCCTGTTCACCGGCCGTGTCCAGGGCGCCCAGTGGCTGGTGATGGTGGACGGGCTCGACGAGATCACCGACCGGCAGGCCCGGGCCCAGCTGATCCGGGTGATCGCCCAGCACGCCCGGTCCGACGGCGACTACCGCTTCCTGGTGACGACCCGTCCGCTGCCGGAGATCGAACTCACCCCGCTGCGCGGCGCCTCCTTCAGCTCGTACCGGATGGAGCCGTTCAGCCGGGCCGAGCTGCGCAACTTCGCCACCCAGTGGTTCCGCGCGCAGGGCCACGGCCCGGTGGAGACGGAGGCCGCGGCGGCGCGCTTCCTCCAGGAGACCGAGGACGGCCGGCTCAGCGAGCTGGTGCAGAACCCGCTGCTGGCCACCATCGCGGCGGTCAGCGCGACCGTCGACCCGCACCGGCCGCTGCCCGCCAACCGGTTGAGCCTCTACCAGCTGTTCCACGACCACCTGGTGAGCCGCAGCACGGGCCGTCCGCAGCAGGGCGGCGAACTCACCGGCTGGATCGGCCAGGTCCGTCAGCAGCTCGTCGAATCGCTGGCCCGGCACCGGATCGAGAGCGACGGCTCACTGACCGGCGCGGCCCGGCAGTGGGTCCACGACCACCGCCCTGCCGACCTGCCGCTGACCGGCCGCTGGGAGGCCGAACTCCGACACCTGCTGCTCGGCACCGGCCTGCTCGTCCCGCAGGGCGACGACCTGCGCTTCCTGCACCACTCGTTCGCCGAATTCCTGGCCGCGCGGTCGTACGCCGGGCAGATACCGCCCGATTTCCCGGAGTTGGACAGCTGGGCGGCGAAAGGCCTCGGCGAGGCCGAGCACACGCTGGCCCTGTTCACCTTCTGTCTGTGGGCGGAACGGGCGGACTGCGACGCCGACCTGATCGTCGATCACCTGCTGCGCCGGACCGTCGACGAGCGGGACCCGGTGAACCTGGCCGGTCTGCTGGTCGCCGAGGGCGTGCGAGTGAGCGGGCAGAAGTGGTCGGAGATCCTGCAGCGGCTCCAGGACACCGTCCGCAACACGACCGACGAGTCGGACCTGTCGGAGGCGTTCACCACGCTGTCGGCGCTGGCGGACCGGCCGGGAACGGCCGACCGACTGCGGCGCCTGGCGGCGAGCCGCGTCCTCACGGTGTCCCAACGGCTGGGCGCGCTCGACGCGTTGAGCCGTGTGAGCGCTCCGTCGGAAGCGGAGGCCCTGCTCGCGGACATCCTGCCCGACGCCTATGGCCAACTAGCGACGGCGGCCCGCATTTCGCTGGGCGTCGGCACCGCCGCCCAGGCGGCGGTTCTGGCACGCAGCCACTCGGTCCGGGAGGGAATCCGGGCCGACTCCTGGGAGACGGCGATCGCCGCCGAGGCTCTGGAGGTACTCGGAAAGCCCGACCAGGTCGAGCAGCTGGCCCGGGAAGTCCTCGCCGACCGTTCGGCCCGCGCAGGTGACATTCAACGGGCTGCCCGGGCCTGGCTCAAGGCCACCCAGGGCGGGTGCGCCGACGAACTCGTGGAGACGCCCGGCCTCCACCGGGACGCCCGCGACCTGCTGGCGCGGACGCTGGAGGAAGCCGGCGAGCCGGCCGCGGCCGCCCGCCTCGCCGAGCACACGCTCCGTACCGGCCGGGCCACGGCCCGGCAGTTGAAGAACGCCGCGGACATCTGGGCACGGGTCCACGGAAAGGACCGATCCGACGCCATTCTCGACGCGCTGCGGTTCGCCACCCCGGCAGGCAGCCAACCATCACACCTGGCGGCCTGGTTGACCCGGGCGGCCGCCGAGGCCGGCGAGACCGAGCTGGCCGCCGAGTGGGCCCGGCAGCCCTCTCCGCACCCGAGCTTCCCGCCACCAGAGCGGTCCCGGTGGTGACCGCCTGGCTGACGGCCGAGGGCAGCGCGGCTGCGCCCGCCATCATGGCGCTGATTCACCAGGGGACCCACCTCAGCGCATCCGAACGCGCGTGGTGCGCAGAGGAGTTGCTCGACGCAGGGGCCACCGCCGAAGCCGCCGTCGTGGCCACGCTCGCCCTGCGGTCGCCCCTGTGGGAGGAGTCGTACTACGAGGACGCCGCCGGCGTTCTGGTCAAGGCCCGCCCCGCCGAATTCGGTCCGGTGGTGGAACAGATTCTGGCCGAGGATCCGGAACCCAGCGTGGACTGGCTGGCCGGCGTCCTCGCGGCGTTCAGGTCGTCGACGGCCTTCCCGCCCCCACTGGTGTCCACGCTCGCGCGCCGGCTGCTCGCCGATCCACTCGCCGACGGCCAGCGGATCACCACCGCCCTCGGAGATCTGATCGCCGTGGAGGGGCTCGGGTCCCTTCCCGAAGCGATCGACACCATCAAGTCCCGGACACATCTCTCCGTCTCGCAGATCCGGGGCTTCGCCCGGCTCCTGGCCTCCAACGGCCAGCGCGAGGCCGCACTCGAGTGCTGGCGCCACGCCCTCGACGTGCTCTGGCTGCCGAGCGACCAGGAGTTGGCGCTGCTGAACGACCTCCTGGCGGCCGATGCCGGCCCGGAGGCGGCCTCCTGGCTCCGCGAGATGATCGACCGTCCCGGGCTGGGAGAGCAGAGCCGGCTCCGGCTTCGGCAGCTGCTGGCCTGGCTCGGGCCGGCGCTGGAACCGGACGCCGGCTGACGCCACCGGTCGGCGGGTTCCGCGCAGGACTCGCGGCTCGGCCGGCACCGCGACCGCCCGGTGGCACTGCGACGGCGCGGCCGACCGGAGCCGGCCCACCGACCGACCGTGACGGCGTCTCACCGGCTGCGGCGACTGCCGGGCGGTGAGCCGCCGTCAACGCCGCTGACCAGCGCCGCGAGTATTCGCTGTACACCGTAGAAGAGTTTCCTCTACGGTGTACAACGCATGCTCGGCCGGGCCCCGGCCGGGCCTGTCCGCGTCCGTTCCAGGGGGTTCCTCTTGTCACAAACGTCCGTTCCCGCCGTCGCTCCGCACCCGCGTCGCTGGGTGATCCTGGCGGTGGTGTGCCTCGCCACCCTGGTGGTGCTGCTCGACAACACCGTGCTGAACGTGGCGATCCCGTCGCTGACCGAGGAGTTGGGCGCGCGCACGGCCGACATCCAGTGGATGATCAACGCCTATTCGCTAGTGCAGTCCGGCCTGCTGCTGACGGCCGGCAGCCTCGCCGACCGGTACGGCCGCAAGCGCGCCCTGCTGGCGGGGCTGGCGCTGTTCGGCATCGGCTCCGCCGCCGCCGCGTTCGCCCAGTCCACCGGCCAGCTGATCGCCGCCCGGGCCGGCATGGGCATCGGCGGCGCGCTGCTGATGACCACCACGCTCGCCGTGGTGATGCAGGTCTTCCAGGGCGAGGAGGTGCCGAAGGCGATCGGCGTCTGGGGGGCTGTCAGCTCGCTGGGCTTCGCGGGCGGCCCGCTGCTCGGCGGCGTGCTGCTGGCGCACTTCTGGTGGGGCTCGATCTTCCTGATCAACCTTCCGGTGGCGCTGATCGGCCTGGTCGCCGTGGCCCGCCTGCTGCCGGAGAGCCGCGATCCGGCCGGCCGCCGGCCCGACATCCCGGGCGCGGTGCTGTCCACCGTCGGCATGGTCGGTGTGGTGTTCGCGATCATCTCCGGCCCGGTGGACGGCTGGGGCTCGGGCAGGGTGCTGCTGTCCGCGGCGGTCGGCCTGGCCGCACTGGCGGGCTTCGCGGCCTGGGAGGCCCACACCCCGGCGCCGATGCTGGACATGGCCTTCTTCCGCAACCGCCAGTTCAACGGCGCGGCCGCGGGCGGCGTTCTGGTCGCCTTCGGCATGGCGGGCTCGCTGTTCCTGCTCACCCAGTACCTGCAACTGGTGCTCGGCTACCGCCCGCTGGAGGCCGGCCTGCGGATGACGCCGCTGGCCCTGATGATCGTGCTGCTCAACCTGACGGGCGTCGGCGCCCGACTGCTGCCGAAGCTCGGCTTCGCGGGCGCGGTCGCCGCCGGCATGGCGCTGCTGTCCGGCGGCCTCGTGCTGATCGCGCTGACGGGCTCCTCGCACGGCTACGGCGGCCTGCTGGTGGGCCTGCTGCTGATGGGCACCGGCATCGCGGTCGCCAGCCCGGCGATGGCCTCGGCCCTGATGGGCGCGATCCCGCCGGAGCGGGCGGGCGCGGGCGCGGGCGTGCAGGGCACCGCCACCGAGTTCGGCGGCGGCCTCGGCGTGGCCGTGCTGGGCGCGGTGCTCGGCTCGCGCTTCGCGACGGGCCTGCCCGACGGAATTCCCGGCTCGGCCGCGAAGTCGCTGCCGGACGCGCTGGCCGCGGCGCCCGACGACGGCGTCCGCGCGGCGGTGCGGACGGCGTTCGCCGACGGCCTGACGTCCAGTCAGTTGATCGGCGCGGCGGCCGTCCTGCTCGGCGGCGCGGTCTCGGCGGCGCTGCTGTACCGCGCGGGCCGGCCCGCCGCACCCGCCCCGGCTCCCGCGGCGGAGCCCTCACCTGCGGCTTCGCCGAGCTGACCACCCCCGGGCCCGCGCACCTCGCGCGGGCCCGGGCGCGTACCGTGGTGGCACCGTCCAGCCCCGTCCCCGGAACGCGAAGGAGCAGCGTGGCCGTCAAGCGCGCCTCACAGGTCAAGAAGAGCGTGTGGCTCACCCCGCAGCCCGCCCGGGGCCGCCGCAGCACCCGCGCGGCAGGCACCGCCGCCGGCGGCGCGGGCGGCGGCGCGGGCGGCGGCGCGGGCGGGCTGGACCGCGAGGTGGTCGTGGCGGCGGCGGTGCGGCTGCTGGACGAGCAGGGCGAGGCGAAGTTCTCGATGCGGGGGCTGGCGGCCCGGCTCGACGTCACGCCGATGTCGCTGTACTGGTACGTCTCCGACAAGGACGACCTGCTGGAGCTGGCGCTGGACGTGGTGGCGGGCGAGATGGAACTCCCGCGCCCCGGCGACGGCCTGAACTGGCAGGACGGCCTGCGGTCGCTGGCGGTGACCTGGCGGGCGGCGATGCTGGCGCATCCGTGGGCGGTGCGCATCTACCACGACTATCTGAACATCGGACCGAACTCGATGCGCTTCTCGGCCTGTTCGCTGGAGGTGGCGCGCAGTTCGCCGCTGCCGGAGTTCGACGCGATGGCGGCCCTGTCGGCGATCTTCCAGTACACGTACGGCTTCACCGCGACCGAGGTCAACTGGGACGAGAAGGCGCAGGCCGCCGGCGCCTCCGTCGAGGGCCTGATCGGGGACATCACCGAGGCGGTGCTGGCGATCCCTGGGGTCGCCGAGTCCGGCCTCGTGACCGAGCGGCCGGAGGGGTCGGAACGGCTGCTGCGCGAACGGGAGTTCCACCGCGCCCTGGACTGGATGCTGGCCGGCATGACGGCCGGCGTCGCGGGCCCCGCTACGTGAACTCCTGCTGGCAGCGCTCCAACCAGTCCAGTTCGGCCTTCAGTTGCAGTACCGCGCCCTCGATCAGCAGCCGGGACACGTCGTGTTCGCGGGACTGGTCGGCGCTGGCGCGCAGGCCGCGCAGGGCGTCCTGGCAGTGCGAGCGCTGAAGGTCGATCAGGGTGCGCCGGTCGGCGAGCCGGGTCTGCGGGGCGAGCACGAGTTTCAGGAAGAACTCCTCGCGGACCTTGGCGCCCTCGGACGGCCGGGCGAACCAGTCGACGAGTTCGTGCCGCCCGGCGTCGGTGAGCGCGAACACCCGCTTGGCGGGCCGGCCGTCCTGGGCGACGGCCTGACCTTCGATCAGGCCCGACTTCTCCAGCCGGCCCAGCGTGATGTAGACCTGCCCGTCGTTGGTGCGCGGGTAGGCCGGACCGAAGGTGGTCTCCAGGGCCCGGCGGAGCTGGTAGCCGTGCGCGGGGCCCATGGCGAGCAGTGCGAGCAGGGGTAGCCGCACGCGGGTTCCTCCTTGAACTTCAGGGGGGTGCGCCGGGCGGTCTGGCCGGGTCGGCCGTGCGCCGGGCGGCGCTCCTGGGCGTGGCCCTACCCCGATGCGCGCCCGGTTATTCGTCGGGAAGTCGAGCCGAATCGGTCCTGGTGGTGGCACCCTGAGGCGCAGGAAGTGACAACCGTCCCCCCAGTCTCCTGGACACACACTTTGGCCTATACCTAACATGCAGGTATTCCAGAGGAACTGACGGCCTGTCAGCCGGTTCCCACACCTGCCAGCGCGACCTCCCTCGCGCGCTCCCGTGAAGGTGACGCATGATCACGTCCGTCGTCCCCGGCGACCCGCCGCGCCCCGCCCAGCTCCCCGGCCCGTCCGCCGCCGCCCCCGCGGAACGCGAACTCCCGGCCGAGCAGCCGGCTCCGGTCGCACCCGACGCCCTGTGGTGGCGCGACGCGGTGATCTACCAGGTGTACGTGCGCAGTTTCCAGGACTCCAACGGCGACGGCATCGGCGACCTGCCGGGCGTGCGGGCCCGGCTGCCGTACCTCAAGCGCCTCGGCGTGGACGGCGTCTGGCTGAACCCGTTCTACCCGTCGCCGCAGCACGACCACGGCTACGACGTCGCGGACTACAAGGGCGTCGACCCGATGTTCGGCACCCTGGAGGACTTCGACCTGCTGGTCGAGGACTGCCGCAAGCTCGGCCTGCGCCTGGTCCTGGACACCGTGCCCAACCACTGCTCCACCGAACACCCGTGGTTCCAGGACGCGTTGCTCGCCGCCCCCGACAGCCCCGAGCGGGCGCGCTTCCACTTCGCGGACGGCCGCGGCACGGACGGCGAACTGCCGCCCAACAACTGGCGGGCGATGTTCGGCGGCCCCGCGTGGAGCCGGATCACCGAACCGGACGGCACCGCGGGCCAGTGGTACCTGCACATGTTCACCCCCGAGCAGCCGGACCTGAACTGGCGCAACCCCGAGGTCCCGGCCGAGTTCGAGAAGGTCCTGCGGTTCTGGCTGGACCGCGGCGTGGACGGCTTTCGCATCGACGTCGCCGCCGGCCTGTACAAGCACCCCGAACTCCCGGACTCCCCCGACCCGGAGGCCGACGAGCGCACCCGCGACTCGGTCAACCCGCTGGCCTGGAACCAGCCCGAGGTGCACGACATCTGGCGGGCCTGGCGGGCGATCTGCGAGGAGTACACCGAACTCGACGGCCGGCAGCGGCTGCTGGTCGGCGAGGCGTCCGTCCCGACGCCCGCCGAGCAGGCCAAGTACGTCCGGGCGGACGAACTGCACCAGGCGTTCTTCTTCCACCTGCTGCACGCGCCGTGGGACAGCGAGCACTTCCACCAGGTGATCGACGCGGCGGTGCGCGACATCACCGCCACCGGCTCCACCGTCACCTGGGTGCTCAACAACCACGACCAGGTCCGCACCACCACCCGTTTCGGCAGCCCCGAACGGGCGTGCGCCGCAGCCCTGTTGATGCTGGCCCTGCCCGGCGCGGCGTACCTGTACCAGGGCGAGGAGCTCGGCCTGCCGGAGGTCGACGACCTGCCGGACGACGTCATCACCGACCCGATCTTCCACCGCACCGGCAGCCGCAAGGGCATCCGCGACGGCTGTCGCGTCCCGCTCCCGTGGTCCGGCGCCGAGGCCCCGTTCGGCTTCAGCCCCGACGGCTCCGCCGCCAGCTGGCTGCCGCAGCCCCCGTCCTTCGCCGCGCACACCGCGGAGCGCGCCCTCACCGACCACACCTCCCCGTACCACCTCTACCGCGAGGCGCTCCACCTGCGCCGGCTGCTCCCCCAGCTCGGCGAAGGCACGCTCCGCTGGCTGGAGACCCCGCCCAACGTCCTCGCCTTCACCCGCGGCGACGGCCTGCTGGTCGCCACCAACTTCGGCACCACCCCCGCCCTCGCCCCCGTCTCCGGCACCCCCCTCATCTCCTCCGCCGCCTGCCCACCCGACGTCCTCCCCCCGGCCACCACCGCCTGGTGGATCCAGCCCCGCATGTGACGCCACGCCACCCGGCCCGCCCTCGCCCGCCCCGTGTGGTCGGCGAGGGCGGGCCGGTTCGGAAACCCGCGCACCGTCCGCGCCCCGAACCCCCGCTGGACCTGCACAAGTCCTTGAGTTTCGCCCCTCGGAGGCCGCCTGCCGACCGAAATCACCTGATCGAGTGTTCACATGCTGGACACGCTGTCGATGAATACCGGTCTGCACTGGGACAATGGTGTGGACCATAGGTCCCACCCCGTCGCGCGGCACGTGTCAGACGTGCCCGGCGGCGATCCTCAACGGCGAGGAGGACCAAGGGCGATCCCCGGGACGGGGCGCCCTCGTGCACCATCCGATTCACGGAAGGTTGTGCCTTGATGCCGGCCACCCACAGCTCTACCGCGTCCACCGACGCCGGCGCCCGCCTGATCGAGCCGCTGTACCAGGAAGTCCTGCGGCGGAACCAGGGCGAGAACGAGTTCCACCAGGCGGTCCGTGAGGTCCTCGAAACGCTCGGCCCGGTCCTGCTGCAGCGCCCGGAGCTCGTCGACGCGCGGATCATCGAGCGGGTCTGCGAGCCCGAGCGGCAGCTGATCTTCCGCGTCCCGTGGTCCGACGACAAGGGCGACATCCACGTCAACCGCGGCTTCCGGGTGGAGTTCTCCAGCGCCCTTGGCCCGTACAAGGGCGGTCTGCGCTTCCACCCCTCGGTCAACCTCGGAATCGTCAAGTTCCTCGGTTTCGAGCAGATCTTCAAGAACGCCCTGACCGGCATGCCGATCGGCGGCGGCAAGGGCGGCTCCGACTTCGACCCCAAGGGCCGCTCGGACGCCGAGATCATGCGTTTCTGCCAGTCCTTCATGACCGAGCTGCACCGCCACCTCGGCGAGTACACCGACGTCCCGGCCGGTGACATCGGCGTCGGCGGCCGCGAGATCGGCTACCTGTTCGGCCAGTACAAGCGCATCACCAACCGCTACGAGTCCGGCGTCCTGACCGGCAAGGGCCTGGGCTGGGGCGGCGCGCAGGCGCGGACCGAGGCCACCGGCTACGGCTGCGTGATGTTCACCGAGGAGATGCTGCGGGTCCGCGGCGAGAGCCTGGCCGGGCAGCGCGTGGTGGTCTCCGGCTCCGGCAACGTGGCGATCTACGCGATCGAGAAGGCCCAGCAGCTGGGTGCGACCGTGCTCACCTGCTCCGACTCGACCGGCTACGTGGTCGACGAGAAGGGCATCGACCTGGCCCTGCTCAAGGAGATCAAGGAGAGCCGTCGCGGCCGGGTCTCCGACTACGCCGAGGCGCGCGGCTCGCACGTCAAGTACGTGGCGGGCACCGGCGTCTGGAGCGTCCCGTGCGACGTGGCGCTGCCCTGCGCCACCCAGAACGAGCTGCACGAGGCGGACGCGCTGGCGCTGGTCCGCGGCGGCGTGAAGGCCGTCGCCGAGGGCGCCAACATGCCCACCACCCCGGAGGCGGTGCGGGTCTTCCAGGAGGCCAGCGTGGCCTTCGCGCCCGGCAAGGCCGCCAACGCGGGCGGTGTCGCCACCTCCGCGCTGGAGATGCAGCAGAACGCCTCCCGCGACTCGTGGACCTTCGAGCACACCGAGAACCGGCTCGGCGAGATCATGAAGCACATCCACGACTCCTGCTTCACCACCGCGGAGAAGTACGGCAGCCCCGGCAACTACGTGGTCGGCGCGAACATCGCCGGCTTCGAGCTGGTCGCCGACGCGATGCTGGCCCAGGGCCTGATCTGACGCCACGTCACTGAGCGGGCCCGGACTGCGGCGGCGGTCCGGGCCCGTTCGCGCGCCCCCTGCCGACGGGCGTGGCCGGGCGAGTAACTTAGGTGCCACACGGTCGCCTCCGGGGGGAAGGGCAGCTTCGTCATGTCGAACAAGCCACATCCGACACCGAACCGGAGTTCGAGCGAGAAGGCGGACCGGACCGGGCTCCGGACAACCCCGCCGCGTGACGCCGACAGCCCGGTCGGGCGGCGCACGCCGCGACGGCTCCCCAGGACGCTCACCGTCGTACTCCCGCTGGTCCTGGCCGCGGCCGGCCTCGGCGCAATGTTCGCCAGCCTGGTCGGCATACCCAAGATCCGCGAACAGCTCCACAGCCCCGAGCGGTCGATGACCATCACGGAGTGCCACATCATTCGCCAGGCCCGTACCCGGACCGCCGAATGCACCGGCACCGGTCAGTCCGGCGATTCCGGCGTCACCGCCGACGCGTTGCGGATCGACAACGCTCCGAACTACGCCCCCGGGACGGTGGTCAAGGTCCACTGCACCTCGGACGGCGCGTGCGCCGCCTTCCCCGTCTACCGGCTCGCTTTCCTGGCCTTCCCGGTCGCTGCTGTGGCGATGATCACCATCAGTCTGGGCATCGTGGCCTTCCAACTGGCCGATCTCGCCGCCTCGCACCGTATGACGTCGCTCCACCTGCACCGTTTCGCGGTCCGGCTGGGTCTTGCGCTCGCCGTTCTGCTGCCGCTCACCCTCGCCGGGTCGCTGACGTACGTACTCACCTGACACCGCGCCGCCCCCGCCGAACACCCTTCCGACGCCTACGACCTAAGCGGTAGGTTGTGCGCCGATCATCACATTCGGGGGAGACCGATCGTCATGTCGCATGAGCAGGCTTACAGATGGAACGATCGCTACCCGCCGTCCGGGGCCTCCGTCGGACTCCTGCTGTTCGTGTTCGCACTCGGCGCCGCCATGCTGGTCGGCGGCCTGGGGAACCTGACGGAACTGCGGCAGCAGCACCACAGCCCCGACCTGTTGATGACCGTCACGCACTGCGAGACCACCCGCCGGACCCAGCACGCGACCACCGACTGCGTCGGCATCGGCCGGCCCGGCAGCTCCGGCGTCACCACCGGCACGTGGCGGTACGACGACACGCCCGACGAGTACGCCATCGGGGCGGTGGTCACGGTCCGCTGCACCCCCGACGGCACCTGCAACCGGCCCACCGTCGGCCGGCACATCCTGGCCCTGCTGCTCCCCCTCGCCGGAGCGGCGCTCGCCGGCATCGGACTGTCCGGCGCCTGCAACCAGCTGGTCGAACTCCTCGCCCCGGGCCGCCGGCTGCCGCAACCGCTGGACGGTTTCCTGCACCGGCCCGGTGTGGTGGCCGTCGTCGCCCTCGTGCTCAGCCTGATCGGGTCCCTGGTCTACATGTTGACCTGACGCCTCCTGGCGCCTCCTGGCCCTTCCTGACGTCTCGTCGGCAGGCGGGCGCTTTCCGGCGCAGGGCCGGCGGGGGTGCGCGCTCGCGCCGTCAGTGGTGCCCGTGGTGGGCGTGGGTGTCGTGGTGCCCGTCGTGCCCCTCGTGCCCGTCGTGCCCCTCGTGCCCGTCGTGTCCCTCGTGCCCGTGGTGCGCGTGCTCCGGTGCGGCGGTGGTCGCCTTCGCGGCCGTGCGCACGGTGAACTCGGCGGTCCGCACGGTGCCTTCGTGCTGGAAGTCCAGGAACAGGCGGTAGGTGCCGGCCGAGGGCGCGACGGCCATGAAAGAGATCTCGGGGCCCGGTGCGGTGATGCCGTCGCCGGGGGCGCCCTCCGGGTGCACGTGGAGGTAGCCGAGGTCGCCGACACGCAGCGCCACCAGGTGTCCGTACGCGGCCAGGTACGGTTCGAGGTCGGTCACGGGGCGGCCGTCGCGGCGGACGGTGAGGGTCAGCTCGCCCGCCTCTCCGGCCGGCAACTCGCCGTCGAGCGTGACCTCGTAGCCGCCGATCCGGGCGATCCCGGTGGCCTCCGGGAGCGGGCGCGGGTCGTAGGCGCCGGCCACCGCGACATCGGCCCCCAGCGTCAGGGTTCCGGTGTGGGCGGCCGGGTGGATGTCGGTGAAGAACTTCCAGTCGCCCGGCGTCAGCGTCAGCCCGGTGGTCCAGACGCCCCTGTCGTCCCGCACCGGGTGCACGTGCTGGAAGCCGGTGGTGTCCCGCCGCACGGCGATGAAGTGCAGCTCCTTCTCGTGCTCGGGCACGAACTCGGTCACCGGCTGCCCGTCGGGGCCGACCACCCGGAAGGTGATCGTCTGCGGACCGGCGCCGAGGATCGTCGCACCGAGTTCGAGGGTGTACCCGCTCTCGGACACCGACAGACCGCCGGCCTGCGCGCCGCCGTGGCTGTGGCCCGCGTGGCCTGCGTCGCCCTCGTGGCCCGCGTGGTCGTGCGCGGCGTGCACGGTGTGTGCGGCATGTGCGGCATGTGCGGTGTGGTCGTGGCCGGCGTGGCTGCTCATGGCATCTCCTCGGACAGATACTGCGCCTTCGGGGCTCCCGCCCTCCCAACACCTGAACCATATACCCCCAGGGGGTATCTGAAAAGGCCTCTGCCGCCCCCGGAACTCCCGCCGCCACCCACGTCGCACGACGGCACCCGGCCGGCCATCTGTCGACCTGACGGCGAGTCAACTTCTGGCCACGCCAAACGTCCGACGATAGTGGGCGGATGAGCACACCTGGTCTCCCCCGCCGGGCCGTCCTGCTGGGCGGGCTCGGCTGCGCCGCGCTGACGGCCTGCTCCGCCTCCCATCCGATCGCCCGGTCCGCCGGCTCGGCGTCCCCGTCCCCGACCGGGTCCGCGTTCCCGTCCCCCGCCGCCTGGCAGCCGGGACCGGGCGAGCTCCAACCGGACGTCAAACTCCGGGCCGTGCAGGTGGTGGAGGCGATCGGCAGTTGGCCGCCGGGCGGGCAGGGCGCAGCGGCGGCCGGGCAGCGGGTGGCGGCGCTCGGACTTCCGGCCGGGCTGGCCGCACAGGGCGGGCCGCTGCTGGCGGACGCCTCGCAGGCGGCGGTGGAGGTGATCGACGCCCAGTACGGCGGGCTGCTGAGCGACTCGGCGAGCGTCCTGGTGGTGTGCCGCCAGTGGGTGGCCGGGTCGGACGGCGCGCCGCAGTCCACCGGCACCACGGTGGACGTGCGGCTGTCGCAGGCCGCCCCGCGCTGGGACGTCACCGCTCTGCACCCCGCGGATCCCGGCCCGCCGGCGGCCACCCTCTCCGACCCGGCGACCCGGGTGCTCGCCCAGTCCAGGATCACGCTGCCGCCGGCCGCCGCGGCGGACATCCGCAGCGGGCAGGTCCACGACTCGGTGCTGAACGCGATGCTGACGCTGGCCGGGCCGTACAGCTTCCAGGTCAGCGTGGTGCGTTCCGGCCATCCGCTGCTGGTGTTCGGCACCGACCGGCCGAGCGACCACCCGTTGGGAAAGGCCTTCGACACCTGGCAGATCGACGGCCACCCGGTGGTGGACCCGGCCACCCCGACCGACCTGGTCGACTCCTTCATGCGCGCCGCCGCAGCCGCCGGTTCGTACAACGTGGGCGGCCCGCGCCTGCTGACGGGCGGGCAGACGCCGAACCAGTTCTTCAGCGACCCGACCCACCACGACCACGTGCACGCCGGATTCACCTCCTGAGCCGACCCCCGTCCGCGCCTCGAAAACCCTTGCGCTCCGCCCGTGACCTGCGGCAATGTGACGGAAGTTGATCACGTTGGGGGTAGGGGTGGGAGTGGGATCCGTACTGACGCGCCGAGCCGGAGCGGTCGCGGTGGTGCTGGCGGCCACGCTGACAGGATGCTCGGCCGGCGCCCCTGCGCCGAAGCCGGCGCCCGTGCCGTCCGGGCCGTCTGCGCCGCCCGCGCCGTCCGGGCTGTCGACCGCGGCGGGGCGGACCGCCGCGTCCGCGCTCGAACCGAACGACCCCGCCCAGGAGTTGGCCCAGCTCCGGACGGCATTGGAGGCGCCGCCGCAACCGTTCTCCGCGGTGCTGACCGTCGAGCTCACGGACGGCACGCTCACCGCGCGACGGCAGGGCGTGGTCAACGTGTCGGACGGCCTGCAGACCGGCGCGCTCGGCCTGGTCTCGGTGGAGCAACAGACCGAGCACCGGGCCTATCTGACGGTGACCCGGGACGCCACGTTCACCCGCACTTCCGACCGGGCGTGGGTGCGGTCGCCGCGCTCGCCGGAACCGCTGTTCGCCGATCACCGGGCGATGGCGCAGGCGTTGCTGCAGAGCGACCCGGCGTCCTTCCGGGGCCTGGCCAGGATCCGGACGATGCGCGGCGGCATGGGCTTCCACCTGGTCGGCCGACTGCCGCTGACGGCGGTCACCGGCGCGTTCGACGCCGCCGCCCGCGAGCGGCTGACGCAGCACCGGGTACCGGACTGCACGGCCGACCTGCTGCTCGACGCCGACGGCCGGCTCTCCGAGCTCACGCTGACCTGCGAGGCCGACGGCTACCGGCTCCGATCCACCACCGGCCTGGCCGAGTTCGGCCCCGCCGCCGACACCCCGCCGCCCACCGATCTCTGACCCGGCACGCACGCGGGCCCGGGCCGCTTCTCGCAGCCCGGGCCCGCCCGCCGTCGACGTCTGTCCGTCGACATCCGCTCGCCGTCGACGCCCGCCCGCCCGCCCGTCGACGGTCCGTCAGCAGGTGATGCTGCCCTTGCGCAGGGCGTGCTTGCTCGTGTTGCTGTCGTCGGACCAGTAGACCGGCTTGCTGCCGCCCACGCACTCGTCGGCGCCGGCCAGCGTGAAGCCCTCGTTGTTGATGTTCGGCATGCCGGCCGGGCGGTTGTAGACGGCGCTGAGCGCGAACGCGCCGCTCGCGTCCACCCGGAAGGCCCGGTGCTGGCCGGAGCAGGTGTCGTCGCAGACCACCCAGAGCCGGTTGGCCTGCGGCTCCCACTGGAGTTCCATCACGCCGGCCATGCCGCTGCTGACGGTGGCGACCTTGGTGAACCCGCCGGCCTCCAGCAGCACGTAGCCGTAGACGGTGCCGGAGCCCTCGACGCCGACGAAGAACACGCCGCCGGTGTGCGCGGCGTAACGGCTCGGGTCGTAGGCGGCGCCGGTGGCGGCGTCCTTGAAGCCCGCGCCGGTCAGGTAACTGTCGGGCACCCAGGTGACGCCCTCCAGGCCGAGGTTGGCGCCGGTGGCGGGCAGGTCGGCGGTGAGGTTCCACTCCCGGGTGGCGGTCAGCGTGCTGCCGGTGCCGGACACGTCGTAGCGCAGCACGGACAGCCGGCTGGTGGACGAGGCATCGGCGTTGCGCTCACTGGAGACGTACACGCCGCCGGCCGAGCCCGCGCCGGTCAGGGTGACGCCCTCGTCGTCGGGGGTGCCGGTGCCGCCGGGGAAGCGCAGCGCCTTGCCGGAGCCCCAGCCGTTCGCGGTGTCGGGCGTCCAGCCGCCGGAGCCGTCCGGGACCAGCCGCCACAGCTTGCCGGAGTTCTGCGCGCCCCACATCACCCCGCCCTCCTGGTACAGGCCGGACAGGTCGGTGCCGAACACGTTGGACGCGTCGGCGGTGGTGATCGCCGAACTGCCGGGCCAGGCCACCGGGGTGGCCGAACCGCCGGTCCCGCCGCCGCTGTTCCCGCCGCAGTTGTTGGCGGCGCCGAGAGTCAGGGTGGCGGCCTGGGTCCAAGCTCCGGTGCCGTCGGCGCAGCGCGACCAGGACGGGTTGGAGTGCGCGGTCCAACTGAACGAGTCGACCAGGGTGGTGCCGTCGGCCAGGTACAGCCGGGCGCTGTCGGCGGAGCCGAGACCGAAGCTGCCGTGCACGTCGAACGCCTTGAAGCCGCCGGGGGCCAGGCTGGTGCCTGCGGCGATCTTGTACTTGTTGCCGTCGTTGTCGTCCTTGAGGATCCACCCCGACAGGTCGACCGTCGAAGTGCCCTTGTTGTACAGCTCGATCGAGTCGTTCACCGACCCGGTCGTCACCACCTCGTTGAGGCGGATGTCGTCGGCCGGCGCGGCGACAGCGGGCGGGGCGGTCAGCACTCCCGCGCCGACGGCCGGCAGAGCTACGGCAGCCAGCAGCAGGGCGAGGCGACGACGCCACCTGGGGGCGCGCGGTTCGATCACGGTTTCCGTCCCTCGGGTCGGTATGGACAGGCGCGGACCAACCTCCCGACCCCGCCCCAACGAAGCCCCACCGCCACCTGTTCCCCTCATGAACGCCCGGCGAACCCACACCCGTCCACACCAACGACCGTCCACACCCACGACCGTCCGCACTCGGCGGCAGCGGCAGCGGCGATGGCCGTGACAGTGGCGGTGGCGGTGGCGTGGCGGACGAAGGTGAAGTTCATCGCCCGGCCGAACACGACCTTCCACCTGCCCCGGCGTGGGCGGCGCGTCGGGGTCGCTGTCGACGGCTTGGCTCACGGTTATCGGCGGCTTATGACCTCCTTATCCGCCGGAGCCGTCACGTACCCCCGGCGGAGGGTGAAGGTAGCCGCACGGGCGGGTGAACGTAGCCGGGCGGGTACGGCGGCGGTAGGTTACGGGGCTGGTCGGAGGCCGATTCCGCTGGTGCTTTTCATCGAGCGGACGGTCGGCGGGTTCTGACGTAGCGCCAGGTCCGGGGCTCGGCACGGGCGTTGTGGGTGGCCGAATGCCGCCACCGGCGCTCCGGCCGAAACTGGCAGACACTTGTCAATTGGTATAGGCCAATCGTAGCCTTCGGTCCGATCGCGGTGTGCCGGGTCCACACCGCGCCGCCCTGGGTCGCTCCCTGGGCGTCGGGCGGACGTGCGTCCGCCTCTTTTCCCCCACAATCGACCCGGCACTTTTCCGAGGAGAACCATGTCCTGGTCCCGTCGTCTGCTCACCGCGTCCGCGGTGGGCGCGGGCGCCCTGGTCGCCACCACCTTCGCCGCCGGCACCGCCGGAGCCCACGGCGCCATGTTCGGCCCCGCCAGCCGCGTCGCCGCCTGCTACGCGGAGGGCCCCGAAACCCCCAAGTCCCAGGTCTGCAAGGACCTCGTCGCGGACAGCGGCACCCAGCCGCTGTACGACTGGAACGAGGTCAACATCGCCAACGCCAACGGGCAGGCCCAGCAGATCATCCCCGACGGCCACCTCTGCTCGGCGAACCGCGACAAGTACCGCGCCCTGGACTGGGCCCGCACCGACTGGCCGGCCACCTCGGTGACGGCCGGCGCGAACACCTTCAACTTCCGCGTCACCGCGCCCCACCAGGGCGTCATGTCGCTGTACATCACCAACAGCAGCTACAACCCGACCCAGCCGCTGAAGTGGTCCAACCTGGACCTGGCGAACCCGATCGCCACCTTCGCCAGCCCGCGCACCTCGGACAACGGCTACTACAACGTCAACGTCAACCTGCCCCAGCGCACCGGCCGCCAGATCGTCTACATGGTGTGGCAGCGCACCGACAGCCCGGAGGCGTTCTTCGGCTGTTCCGACGTCGACTTCGGCTCGGGCACCAAGACCGCGGCCGGAGCGTTCGCCGCCCAGACCCCGTCCGCGCCCACCGAGGCGCAGATCAGTGCGGGCGCCGCGCACTCCTCCGTCTCCCACTACGGCCACGGCGGTGACGCGCTGACCGCCCAGGAGGCCGCCGCCGGCACCTCCACGACCACCACTGCCGCGTCGGTCCACACCTCCGACAGCAACAACCTGCTCCTCGGCGTGGCCGGCGCCGGCCTGCTGGCCGCCACCGCCTCGGGCGTCTTCATGGCCCGCCGGATGCGCAACGCCGCCGTCACCGCCTGACGGCCCATGAACGCCTGACCCGAACGGGCCAGGCGGGTGGCGCGGCCCCATCCCCCACAGTTCGGGGGCCGCGCCTTCCGTCGTCACAGCCGTCCACCTCCGCGCCTTCCCTGCTACGGCATTCCCCTGCCGCAACCTCCCCTGCCGCGACCTTCCGCCGTCACGGCCCTGCCTGACCACGGCGTTCCCCGGCCGCCGCTCCCCTTGCCGCGGCCGCCCGTCGCCACGACCTCCGCCGCCTCCGCCGCCTCCGCGGACATGCATTCCCTCGTATTCCCGCGCACTCCCGCGTATTCCCGCACCGCGCCCCGTCGCCCACGGCCTTCCCGGCTCGGCAGCCCCGACCGGCCCTGAGCGCCCTCGATCAGCGCTGCGCAGCCCCGATCAGCCTCGATCAGCTCCGCGCGGCCTCGATCGACCCCGGGCGATCTGCCGCACCGGCAGCTTGATGAACCGTCAACTCTCTGCAAAACCGCAGGGCTCCACCTTGACGGCCCCAATTGGTCTGGACCATCTTGAGTGCGCCCCCAGCACCAGCGCACCACCCCCACCCCCCCCACACCGTCGAGGAGAACCCGCCCATGAGGCGCGTCACCCTGTCTCTCGCCGCCACCGCGGCCCTGCTCGTCGCGCCGCTGGCCGCCACCTCGGCCGGCACGGCCAACGCCGCCGGAGTCTCCGGACTGGTCGCCGACTACGCCGTGACCCAGAGCTGGTCGAACGGCTTCCAGGCCACCTACACCGTCACCAACTACACCAACTCGACCGTCAACAACTGGTCGCTCTCCTTCGACCTGCCGGCCGGCGAGACCGTCTCCAGCCTGTGGAACGGCACCCTCACCTCCACCAGCACCTCCACCGGCACCCACTACACGGTGACCTCGCCGACCTGGGCCTCCCCGCTCACCCCCGGCACCAGCGCCCCCGCCGTCGGCTTCGGCGTCACCACCGGCGCCACCCAGACCGCGCCGGCCAACTGCACCATCAACAACCAGCCGTGTGCCGGCGGACCCGCCGACACCACTCCGCCGACCGTCCCCGGCAACCTGCAGAGCACCGGAACCGGACCCGGCAGCATCACCCTCGGCTGGAACGCCTCCACCGACAACGTCGGCGTGGCCGGCTACCACGTGCGCGAGGGCAGCACCGTCGTCGCCACCGCCACCGGCACCAGCGCGACCGTCCGCGGCCTGCTCCAGGGCAGCAGCCACACCTTCACCGTCAGCGCGTTCGATGCCGCCGGCAACGAGTCCGCCGCCTCCGCCGCCGTGACCGCCACCGCCGGCACCGGCACCACGCCCGGCACCGCCGCACCCTACGTGGACCTCGGCGCCTACCCGACGCCCAGCCTGCCCGCGCTCTCCGCCGCCAGCGGACTCAAGGAGTTCTCGCTGGCGTTCATCATCAACGGCACCCAGCCCTGCACCGCCAGCTGGTTCGGCGCGTACGACCCCGCCACCGGCTGGGACAAGGCCGACATGGACGCCATCCGGGCCGCCGGTGGCGACGTCCGCCCGTCGTTCGGTGGCGCCAACGGCACTGAGCTCGCGCAGTCCTGCACCACCGTGGCCTCGCTCGCCGCCCAGTACCAGAAGGTGGTGGACGTCTACGCGCTGGACCGCGTCGACTTCGACATCGAGGGCACCGCTGTCACCGACCATGCCTCCGTCGACCGCCGCTCCGCCGCCCTCGCCCAGGTGCAGGCCGCACAGCGCGCCAAGGGCCGCGACCTGAAGGTCAGCCTGACCCTGCCGGTGCTGCCCAGCGGCCTCACCACCGACGGCGTGTACATCCTGCAGTCCGCCAAGAACGCCGGCCTGTCCGTGGACCTGGTCAACGTCATGGCGATGGACTTCGGCGACTGGGCCGCCCCGAGCCCCGCCGGCAAGATGGGCGCCTACGCGATCCAGTCCGCCCAGTCCACCGAGGCGCAGATCCGCTCCGTGTGGACCAACCTGACGGATGCCCAGGCCTACGCCATGGTCGGTGTCACCCCGATGCTCGGCCAGAACGACACCTCCTCCGAGGTGTTCGGTATCTCCGACGCCCAGCAGCTCCTCACCTTCGCCCAGCAGAACCACCTCGGGGAGCTGGCATTCTGGGAGATGACCCGGGACGCCAACGCCTGCACCGGCTCGCTGCCCAAGTGCACCAACATTCCGCAGACCCCCTACCAGTTCTCGAAGATGTTCGCCGCCTACAACGGCTGAGACTCTGAGTTGGCCGACCGGCCGGCCCCCTGGCACCTGGTGCCCGAGGGCGGCCGGTCGGCCGGTCATTGACGTAACGTCACACCGGCTGGTGCTCCTCCGCCTTGTGGGAACCGGGTGCGGCCGCGGCGTCGGTGCTCCCCTCATGTACGCCCTCGTCGTCCTCGGGGCGGGCGAACTTGGGGAGCAGGAATATCGCGGCGAACACCACGACCAGCATGCCGACCTCGAACCAGAGGGTGACCTGCTCGGCGCTGGCGAAGTCGGCGGTCTTCAGCCGCTCGAAGAACACCGTGCCGAGGATGGCGCTGCCGAGCGCGGCGCCCAGCTGCTGAACGGCCGTCAGCGTGCCCGAGGCCGAACCGGTCTCGTGCGCCTCCACCGAGGCCAGCACCATGCCGAAGAACGGAGCCATCACCAGGCCCATGCCCAGACCGGTGACCGCCAGCGCGGGCACCGTCTGCCACGGAGTGACGCCGGCCCCCTCGCCGTGCAGCGTGTACATCAGGCCGAGCACGCCGGCCAGCATCACCAGCAGGCCCACGTGCATCACCTTGCGGCCGAAGCGCTGCAGCGCCTGCGAGGCGACGAACGCGATCACCATGCCGACCGAGGCGGGCACCCCGGCCAGGCCGGACTTCAGCGGGGTGTAGTGCAGGCCCAGCTGGGTGTAGAGGCTGAACGTCAGCCAGAAGCCCGTCATGGCGGTGAAGAAGATCAGGCCGAGCACCATGCCACCGCTGAAGCCGCGCTTGGCGAACAGACTCGGCTCGACCAGTGGGTCGGCGCCCACGGCCTTGCGCCGCGACTCGTACCACCCGAACACACCGAACACCGCCACGCCGACCGCCAGCAGCGCGAACGCCCACAGCGGCCAGTCGTGCTCACGGCCCTGCACCAGCGGGTAGATGACGGTGGCCGCGCCGACCGCCGCGAGCAGCGCACCGACCAGGTCGAGCCGGACCGTCCGGCCCTCCGCCTGCGCCGGGAGGAAGACCCGGCCGCCTATGAGGGCGAACAGGCCCAGCGGGATGTTGATCAGGAAGATCATCCGCCAGCCGGTGCCGGCGAAGTCGGCGTCGATCAGCCAGCCGGCCAGAATCGGGCCGCCGACCGTGGACAGGCCCATCACCGGGCCGAACATGCCGAAGGCCGCGCCTTGCTCCTTCGGCGAGAAGATCTCCTTCATGATGCCGAGGCCCTGCGGGAGCATCACCGCGCCGAGCAGGCCCTGCGCGACCCGGGCGGCGATCAGCTGCCAGGGCTCCTGTGCCACGCCGCAGGCGAGCGAGCCGAGCGTGAACCCGGCCGCGCCGAGCATGAACATCCGGCGACGACCGAAGATGTCGCCGAGCCGACCGCCGGTGATCAGGCCGATCGCCATCGCCAGCGTGTAGGCCGCGCCGAGCCACTGGATGGTGGACTCGCCGCCGCCGATGTCCTGCCGGATCGCGGGCGCGGCGATGTTCGTCACCAGCGAGTCGAGCAGGTCCATCACCTCGGCGGCGAGGATGACGAACAGCGCGACCCAGCGCCAACGGTAGGGTTCGGCTTCGCCCGCGGAGGGCGGTGTCGCCGAAGGTGAGAGTCCGACCGCGTCGGTCATTTGCAAACTCCTGCTCAATGCCAGGGCGCGGTGGACGGGGGCCGCGCAGTGAACGGTGTTTCTTCCAACGAACACTGTTCTACGAGTCGAGCGGCGTTCCCGTCAAACGGTTTTACCCTGACTTCTCCCCGAGTCCGCCCCGGACCCGCCCCTGAGAACTCCCGAGGGCGCTTACCAGCCCCGGAGCACCCGGCGGATCGGCCTTGATCCGGATCCTTCGCCCACGGGTCGAACGGCGTTCGTCCCGAGTACGATGATCGACGGGACAACGTTCAGCGAAAGCAGGTGCCCGATGCCCGCGCAGATGCCCGCGATCCCGTGGCACAAGCCACGCAAGGCCGACCCGCGCCAGCCGCTCAGCCGCTCGCTGATCGTCGACACGGCGATCCGGGTGCTGGACGCCGAGGGCCTGGCCGGGGTGACGATGCGCCGGGTCGCCCAGGAACTCGGCACCGGCCCGGCCTCGCTGTACGCGCACGTCTCCAACAAGGAGGAGCTGTTCGACCTGATGCTGGAGCGGGTCGTGGCAGAGATCCGAATGCCGCTCCGGCCGGAGCCCGAACGCTGGAAGGAACAGATCACCGAGATCTGTTTCGAGGCGCAGCGGGTGATGACGGCCCATCGGGACGTGGCGCTGGTGTCGCTGGGCAGCATCCCCGTCGGCGAGAGCCAGCTGCGGATCACCGAGTTCCTGCTCGATCTGCTGCTGCAGGTCGGCCTGCCGCCGCAGGTGGCGGCCTGGGCGCTGGACGGCCTGGGCCAACTGATCGACACCGACGCGTACGAGGCCTGGGTGTACCACGAGCGGCTGGCCCGGGGTACCGACCTCGGCGCCTACTTCGACCAGTTGCGCGGCTACCTGCACGACCTGCCGGCCGAGCATTTCCCGACTCTTCAGCGCATGGCGGACAACATGGTGGATGGCGACGGCGACCAGCGGTACGCCTTCAAGATCGAGGTGTTCCTGCGCGGCCTGGAATCCTTCCTGCCGGCGAACGCGCCGGCTCCCGCGGCAGCCCCCGGCCACGTCGGCCGCACCGGACGCACCGGACGTCCCGGCCCGGTGTCCGACGGCGAGCAGTCCTTTCACGGCCCGGCGGGCGGGGCGGCCGGAGCCGAGGGCCCGAGCAGCTGACGGGGCGTCGGGGCCGCCGGGCATCTGGCGGGAGGGCACCGGGCCGGCTGCCGTCGAGCGTGCGAACGCCGATCATGAGGGAGCCGAGCGAGGGAAGTCGAGCGAGCGGGAAACCGAGCGGGAGACCGGCGGGTGTCAGCAAGGGTTGACGACGATCCGGCACAGGTCTATACCAGTGGCAAGTCACGTCAACCTCGGCTTGGTACCCGACCGTTGACCCGGCCGCGCGCCCCCACTTCGCGCCCCGGGCCGCCGTCCTCGCCGCCTCCTGGAGAGGTTCTCGATGGAACGCGCACTCCCCCCACACCCCCCTGCCGTCGACGCGCCGCCGCGCCGCCGTCGGCCGCGCCGCGCCCTCGCGGTGGCACTGTCCGTGTTCGGTCTGTTGGCGGGCGGCGTGGCCGCCGTCACCGCGTCCGGGCCGGCGAACGCCGCCACCACCGATGGGATCGGCTCCAACTGGTACGCCTCCGCGCCGTACCTGATGCCGGAGGACAACAGCCCGCCGGACGCCGCCGCGGTGATGGACGCCACCGGCCAGAAGGCCTTCCAACTGGCGTTCATCCTGGCCCAGGGCAGCAGTTGCACCCCGGCCTGGGGCGGCACCTCCCCGATCACCTCCGACACCACCATGCCGGCCGTCATCCAGACCATCCGCAACAAGGGCGGCGACGTCTCGGTGTCGGTGGGCGGCTACGGCGGCACCAAACTGGGCCAGACCTGCGGCACCCCGGAGGCGACCGCCGCCGCCTACCAGCAGGTGGTCACCAAGTACAACCTCAAGGCGATCGACTTCGACCTTGAGGAGCCGGAGTACGAGAACACCGCCGCGATCCACAACGAGATCGGCGCGGCCCGGATCCTCCAGCAGAACAACCCGGGCATCTACATCTCCGTCACCACCGCGGGCACAAACGCTGGCACCGGCTGGTTCGGCACCCAGATGCTCCAGGAAGCCAAGTCGCAAGGGTTCACGCCGAACAACTTCTCGATCATGCCGTTCGACGGCGGCTTCAGCGGAGCGGCGGCCCAGACCGACGCGCTGACGAAGTTCAACCAGATCCTGCAGAGCACCTTCGGCTGGAACGAGGCCACCGCGTACGCCCACGAGGGCGTGTCGATGATGAACGGCCGCACCGACGCCGCCGAGTACTTCAAGCAGGCGGACTTCCAGACGGTGCTGGACTTCGCGACCGCGCACGGCCTGGCCCGCTACACCTACTGGTCCGTCAACCGGGACCGGCAGTGCCCGGGCACGGTGGACCCGGGCCTGTCCGGGTCGTGCTCCAGCGTGGCGCAGAACGACTGGGACTTCACCAAGTTCACCGTGAGGTTCGCCGGCGCGACCCCGCCCACCGGCCCGGCCTCGCCCTCGCCCTCCGGCAGTTCCAGCTCCTCGACCGGCACCACCACGTGCAGCCCGGTCTGGCTGCCGACCACCACCTACGTGGGCGGCGACAAAGCCAGCTACAACGGCCACAACTACCACGCCAAGTGGTGGACCCTGAACGAGAACCCGTCCAGCAGCGGCCAGTGGGGCGTGTGGGCCGACGACGGCCCCTGCACCTGAGCCCGACCGGCTCCCGCTGCACCCGTTCCACGCAGCCGCTCGCACGGCCTGTTGCACTGCTTGCCGCACTGCTCGTCACCCGTCCGACAACGCCGAACGGGCCGCCCGCTCCCAGAACTCCTGGGGGCGGACGGCCCGTCCGTGTCTGCGGCTGCCGGTACGACAGGACGTCAGACGGTGGCGCGGTTGCGGTACTCCTCCGCGATGGCGCGGGTCGAGGGCAGGTCGGCGAGCGATTCGCCGACCACCCGGGAGGCCAGCTCGGTCGCCACCTTGATGACGTCCTCGCGGAGTTCGGCCTCGGCCAGCACCTTGTCGGCCGCCAGCTGCACGTGCCCCTCGGCCACCAGCTGCTCACGCTGCTGGAGACCCTCGGCGCGGAGCGCGGCGACCAGGGCCGCGCCCTCCTCGGCGGCGGCCTGCCGGATCGCGGCGGCCTCGTGCCGGGCTGCGGTCAGCTCGGCATGAAACTCGTCGCGGATCCGTTCGGCTTCGGCCCGGGCGGCCTCCGCCCGGGCCTGACCGCCGTCGGTCTTGTCGTGGCGTTCGGCAAGAGTCCGTTCGATGCGCGGCAGCAAGACCTTGCCGAGCACCGCGAACAGCAGGAAGAAGACAATCAGGCCGAGGATCAGCTCGGGCACATTCGGTTCGAGAGGTCCCATACTCGGTATGCTATCCGGTCATCTGACTGACCGTTCGATCGGGGTGGCCTCATTCCCCGCTCCCCGCACGGCACTTCGGCACCGATCAGGCATTTGCTGCGGCGCGGCTCTGGCATGGCTCTGGCACGGCTCGGACGCTGCTCGGACACACTGAATCAAGCGCCGCCGACCCCGTCGATGTGCTCCTGTTCGGCACGGGCCGGGTCCAGCACGTCGAGGTCGGCGCCCTCACCGGCCCTCGCCACGCGCTCCGGGTCGGCCCTGTGTCGGAGGTTCGCCCAGGTCGACCCGGTGTCGGATGGTTCGCCCGGGTCGGGGTTGCGCCGGACCTGGTGCGGACGGTTGATAGCATCGCGGTGAGCCGTGACTGGCGCGCTGGGATGGATTTCACCATCGGGGAGCGGCTCCGCACGGAACCTGCGGGTTCCGACGTGCTGTAGCCGAGCGCCTGGGCCGTCCGAATCGTCGCTGTTCCGAACGAGGAGACCGCCTTGGCCGAGTCCTTGACCCAGCACACCTTCGGCAGCCCTGCCGCCGACACCGCTTTCCGCAGCGCCCTGGACGTGGTGCGCGCCGTCGAGCCGCGGATCGCCGCGGCGATCGGGGCGGAGATCGAGGACCAGCGCGCCTCGTTGAAGCTGATCGCCAGTGAGAACTACGCCTCGCCCGCCGTGCTGCTGGCGATGGGCAACTGGCTGAGCGACAAGTACGCGGAGGGCACCCCGGGCCGCCGTTTCTACGCGGGCTGCCGGAACGTCGACACGGTGGAGTCGCTGGCCGCCGAGCACGCCCGTGAGCTGTTCGGCGCCGAGCACGCGTACGTGCAGCCGCACTCCGGGATCGACGCCAACCTGGTGGCGTTCTGGGCGGTGCTCTCGCAGCGGGTGGAGAGCCCGGCTCTCGGGCGGGCGGGCGTGCGCAATGTCAATGACCTGAGCGAGCAGGACTGGGCGGAACTCCGCCGCGAGCTGGGCAACCAGCGGATGCTCGGCATGTCGTTGGACGCGGGCGGTCACCTGACGCATGGCTTCCGGCCGAACATCTCCGGCAAGATGTTCGACCAGCGCAGCTACGGCACGGACCCCGTGACCGGGCTGGTCGACTACGACGAAGTCCGGCGGATCGCCCTCGAGTTCAAGCCGCTGATCCTGGTCGCCGGGTACTCGGCGTACCCGCGCCTGGTGAACTTCCGCCGGATGCGGGAGATCGCGGACGAGGTCGGCGCGACCCTGATGGTCGACATGGCGCACTTCGCGGGCCTGGTCGCGGGCAAGGTGCTGACCGGGGACTTCGACCCGGTCGCGCACGCGCAGATCGTCACCACCACCACGCACAAGTCGCTGCGCGGCCCGCGCGGCGGCATGGTGCTGTGCACCTCGGAGCTGGCCGAGCACGTCGACCGGGGCTGCCCGCTGGTGCTCGGCGGCCCGCTGTCGCACGTGATGGCCGCGAAGGCCGTCGCGTTCGCGGAGGCCCGGCGTCCGGAGTTCCAGGTGTATGCCCGCCAGGTGGTGGACAACGCGCACGCACTGGCCGAAGGCCTGTTGAAGCGCGGCGCCCGGCTGGTGACCGGCGGCACCGACAACCACCTGGTGCTGGCGGACGTCTCCTCCTACGGTCTGACCGGCCGTCAGGCGGAGGCGGCGCTGCTGGACTCCGGCATCGTCACCAACCGCAACGCCGTCCCGCAGGACCCGAACGGTGCCTGGTACACCTCCGGCGTCCGACTCGGCACTCCCGCCCTCACCACCCGCGGCCTGGGCGCCGCCGAGCTGGACGAGGTGGCGGACCTGATCCACACCGTCCTGTCGGCAACCTCTGCCGCCGGCTCCTCCAAGGCTCAGTACGTCCTCGACGCCGCCGTCCGCGACGCGGTCGCCAAGCGCGCCGTCGACCTGCTGGCGGGGCACCCGCTCTACCCCGGCATCACCCTCGGCTGACCTCCCGCTCTCCCCTGCGCCCTGGCCCGGACTCGCGGCATCCCCAGCCGCGGGCCCGGGCCTGCACGCCAGGTGCCCGTCCGCGACTGTCCTCCCGGGCTGAACCCTCGACGGGCACCGACCTCCTGCCCCTTGGTTGGCCGAGAGGGTCCGCCGACCTGGGCAACCTAGGATGACCGCCATGATCACGGACGAACCGACGGATGCAGGAGCGGACGGGCCCGCCGTCCCCGAGGTGCGCAACCTCCGGGATGCGGGCGGGCTCGGGGCACTTCCCCGCGGGGTGCTGTACCGCTCCGGCGCGCTGGACCGCCTGACAGCCGACGGAGCCCTCGCCCTGCTCGACCTCGGTGTCCGGACCGTCGTCGATCTCCGCAGCACGCCGGAGACCGCGGCCCGCCCCGACGCGCTCGGCGACAGCGGCATCCGCTATCTGCACGTTCCGGTCTTCGCCGAGCAGCGCTGGCCCGAGGAGCAGGCCGAGCTGTACCCGTTGATGGCCGAGCTCGCCGGACGCCCGGCCGTTGCCGCGCTCCGGGCCTTGCTGGCCGCCGAGCGCCGGGCCGTCCTGGTGCACTGCGCGTCCGGCAAGGACCGCACCGGGGTGGTGGTGGCGCTTTTGCAGTCGCTGCTGGGCGCCGGGGAGCCGGAAATCCTCGCCGACTTCCTGCGCTCCAACACCGCGCTGGGACTCACCGCGCCCCACCCTCACGTCCCCGGCCACGCCACCCGCCCGGTCGCGGCCGTCCACCTCCGGCGCGCCCTGCTCTCCGTCCGGTCCCACCACGGCACGTTGGACGAACACCTGCGCTCCCACGGCGCTCGACCGTCCGAACTCGCGGCCCTGCGAAGCGAGTTCGGCCTCACGAAGTAGCTCCTCCCTGCTCGGGTCTCTCCCGCTTGCAGCATCGCGCCGGTGTCGACGGCGGTTGTCCGCGGCCGCTCAGTGGCGCGGGTGTGTCTCGTACATCCGCACCGCCACGGTGATCCCGGCCACTGCTGTCAGAGCGGCGACCGCCCAGATCGCGGTGGTCACGCCGTACGCGTCCGCGAGGATGCCCGCCATCAGGGCACCGACCGCGAAGCCACCGTCCCGCCAGAGCCGGTAGACGCCGACGGCGCGGGCCCGCCAGGCGGGGTGGGCGACATCGCCGATGACGGCCAGCAGCGTCGGGTAGACCAGGGCGGTGCCCGCACCCAGCAGGGCCTGGGCGGCGGCCCACACCGGGAAAGTGGTCCCGATCGCGACCAGGCCGAGCGCAGCGGCCTGCAGCAGCATGCCCGCCGTGATCAGGTGCTTGCGGCCGATCCGGTCGGACCACCAACCGGTGAGCATCTGCCCCGCACCCCAGACCGCCGGGTAGAGCGCGGCCAGGATGCCGATCCGACCGAGCTCCAGGCCGTGCGCGGCGTAGAGCAACGGGAAGATGCCCCAGGCGAGCGCGTCGTTGAGGTTGTTGACCATGCCCGCCCAGCTGGCGCTGGACAGCGCCCGGTCGCCAAGGCTGGTGGTGCGGGCTATTCGGGCCGTACTGAGCCCGGCCGGATCGTCGCCCCCGGCCGCCGGCGCGCCGGCGGCGGCGCCCTCGGACGCGGTGCCGTCCGTGCCCGCCGGGGTGGCGGCAACCGCGCACTCCGCCGTGGCGACCGTCGTGTCCGTGTGCGTGGCGTCGGCGCTGCCCTCCAACTGCGCATCGGCCGGGGCCCGGTGGGCGGCAGCCTCGGCCCGGGCGTGCTCGCGGGTCTCCCGGACGGCGGCGACTGTCAGGCCCAGGCCGAGCGCGACGTAGGCCGCGCCGAGCAGGAACGGCTGCGGGCGCAGGCCCCAGTGGGCGGCGATCGCGCCGGTGGCGGTCGCGGTGACGGCCACCGCGAGGTAGCCGGCCGCCTCGTTGAGGCCCATCGCGAGGCCGCGCCGGGCCGGGCCGACCAGGTCGATCTTCATGATCACGGTGGTGGACCAGGTGAGGCCCTGGTTGACGCCGAGCAGCACGTTTGCCGCGACGATCCACCCCCAGGTCGGGCCCCAGGCCAGCATCGCCGGTATCGGCAGTGCCACCAGCCAGCCCGCGATCAGCACCGGTCGGCGTCCGTACCGGTCGGAGAGCGTCCCGGCGAAGAAGTTGGTGACCGCCTTGGTCGCGCCGAACGCCAGGATGTACGTCAGCGCCCCCGTGTAGGCGGACAGGTGGAACACCTGGTCGGCGAGCAGCGGCAGGACCGTCCGCTCCTGGCCGAGCATCCCACCGACCAGCGCGTTGACCGCCACCAGCAGGCCGAACTGCGCGAGGTTGGCGCGCAGCCCCAGCCGGATCGGCCGGCCCGCAGTCGACCCGCCGGCCGGGGCGGTGCGCGGAGCAGGGCTCGGCACGGCTGCCGGGGGCGGCAGTGGCCGCTGGGGCTGAACGGACATGGGTGTCTCCCGGGTGGTGCGTGATACGTGGTGCGTGACATGTGGTGCGTGGGCCGGTGCTCCGCGGGCGTCGATCGTGCGGTGGCACATGGCGATCATATTCCAATCATTTATGGATTAATGGAGGCGATGTCGCCGGACGGCCGCGCAGGAAGCTTCCGAACCGCCGGCAGGGCGAGCAGAACAAGGGCAGCAGGTACCGCCAGCGCGGTCATGCCGAACAGCGTCCGGTGCACGCCGATCCCGTCCGCGAGCGGGCCTGCGAGCACCAGGCCGAGCGGCATCAGCGCCACTGCGATCAGCTGGTCGTAGGAGCTGACCCGGGACAGCACCTGCTCGGGTATGTGCACCTGGAGTGACGTCTCCCACAACACGAAGCACAGGGAGACGCCGACTCCCGTGCAGGCCTCCAGCAGAGCGATCACCGCGACCGGGGCGCCGGAGCCGATGATCAGCGCCTGGCAGGAGGCGACCGCCATCGCAACAGCCGCCACCGCCATCGGGCGGGCCGGTTTCAGGCGGTAGGCGCAGACGTCGCCGACGATCGAGCCGAGGCCGAAGGCGGTGACCACCACCGCCCAGGCGCCCGCCCCGCCCCACTCGCGGGCCGCCAGCACCGGACCCAGCACGAACACCGAGGGCAGCACCACCACGTGGTAGACCGCCATGGCGAGCATGCCCGACCACACCCAGGACCGTTCACGCACCTGCTGCCAGCCGACCCGAAGTTCGGCCAGGAAGCCGAGCCGTTCGGCCCGCTCCCCGACGGCCCGCCCGCCCACCGCACCGAGCCTCGCCAGCACGGCGGCGCTGGCCGCGAAACTCACGGCGTCCACCAGCAGGGCACCGCCCGGCCCGGCGAGGGCGACCAGCCCACCGGCCAGCACCGGGCCGATCACCAACCCCGCCGAGTGGACGAACCCGCGCAACGCATTCGCTTCGCCCAACCGCTCGCCGGACACCAGTAGCGGCAACAGCCCCGTGGAGGCGGGCAGGAAGAAGGCGTCCGCCACCCCGAACACCACCATCAGCAGCGCCAGCACCCCGACCCGGGCCGTCCCGGTGAGCAGCAGCACCGCAATGGCCGTCTGGACCGCGCACCGCACCAGATCGGAGACCAGCATGATCCGCTGCCGGGGTATCCGATCTGCCCACACTCCGCCGACCAGCATGAACACCAGCACCGGCAGCAGGCCCGCCGCGGTCACCAGGCCGACATCGGCGGTCGACCCGCCGATCGACAGGACCGCGAACGGCAACGCCACGAACGACACCCTGTCGCCCAGCACGGACAGCGACTGGCCGACGAACAGACGGGCGAACTGACGCTCCACCCTGAGCACTTCGGGAATCGGCACAGCCACGGGCACCTCCACAGCAGGTCGGAACAGCGATCACCGCGATGGTAGGAAGCCTCCGAACGAGCTGTCGCGCGATTTATCCGCAACGCCAGTAATGTCCCGACTTGAAGCAACTTCCGGTTCCCCTAAGGCAGTTGATGCAAATTCAGCTGCCAAATGGAGAGATCCGGCCGCGCACCTTCCCCGCTGCCCGCGCCCCAATCCCACCGATCGGTCAGACTTTCGCATCCGGGCCGCCGACCTCCCGCTCCCCCGATCGCCCGACCTCCACCTCGCACAGTCGCCGGACGTCCGCCTCGCACCGCCGCCCGACCGCCGCACCGCCACACCGCACCGCCGCACCACACCGCCGCCCGACCGCCCTCGACCGCCCGTCAACAGGTCGCCCACGCACAGCCGCCGCACTCTCCCCCCGCCGCAAGGACGGTCCGTGTCCGAGCCCCCTCGGGTCGGCGTGACGCGGCTGTGATGCCGGCGCGATGAGCTTGTGATTGCTCCGTTCGAGTGAATAGGCTCGGCCCAGCCCGGACCACCGGGCCCCGCGCGCGGCAACGCCGAACCCTGTCCGCCGCGCTACCGGGTCGACCGCCACAACCCTTGGACAGGGACGGGGGAACCAGGTACGTCGCCGCCCCCACGGCTAGGGGTGAAGTCGCCCGCACCGGCTCCGGCCGGCATGCGGCGGCCGGGCCTCCCTCCGGGTCCGAACCCGACAGCTCACCTCGCAGGCGTGCGGAGAGGATCAGGCATGCTCTTCACGGGTTCCGGGCGCCACCGTCGGCAGAGCCAGGCGGAGAAAGCCGCCGAGCGGGCCATCGCCGCAGCCGGCGTCGTCGGTGCCGGCATCGCACTGCCACTACTCACCGCGACAGGTGCGCACGCCGCACCCAGCGCGGTCTGGGACCGGGTCGCCGAGTGCGAGAGCGGCGGCAACTGGAGTCTCGACTCGGGCGACGGCGTGTACGGCGGACTCCAGATCACCGCCCAGCGCTGGGTCGACTACGGCGGCACCCAGTACGCCGCGCTGCCCAGCGATGCCACCCGAAGCCAGCAGATCGCGGTCGCCGAACGCATCCTGGCCACCGAGGGCCCGCAGCCCTGGGCCTCGTGCGCCGACCCGGCGGACCTTCGCACGGTCAGCGCCCCTGGCGTGGTGGACGACAACGACTCGGCGAGCGAGGCCGGCGCGCTGCGCGGTGCCCGAGGCGCCGCAAGGGCCAACACCGCCGCGGACGGTACTGTCGCCACCCCGAACGCCGCCCCGGTGTTCTCCGGACTGCCCGGCTACGACCCCGTGTACCACGTCTACTGGTACCAGAAGAACGGCGGCTGGTTCTGGACCAGCCACCAGAGCCTGTACGAGCGCTACATCCAGCTGACCTACCCTCAGCCCTCGACGCCCGCGCCGTCCCCGACCACCGCCCCGGACGGCCAGGCCACCCCGACCGCGCCGGTCTCCCCGGTCGCCCCGACACCTCCGACCGACCCGGGCACGACTCCGAGCCCGAGCCCCACCACGCCCCCCGGCAACCAGAACGGCAACGGAACCGGGAACGGCGCCGAGAACGGGAACGCGAACGGCAACGGCAACGGCAACAGCCAGGACGGCAACGGAGGGGGCAACCAGTCGGTCGCACCCTCCACCCCGCCCACCGGTCCGACCGGTCCCGCCGCCGACCCGAGCCCGGCTGCCACCACCCCGGCGCCGAACAGCTCGACACCGCCCACCAGCCCGTCCGCGACGACCGACACCCCGGCCACGGGCACCCCGGCAAGCAGCGCTCCGGCCGCGCAGCCGTACACCGTCGGCCCGGGCGACACGCTGGCGAAGATCGCCCGCACCCAGGGGCTGGAAGGCGGCTGGGCCGAGCTCTACAAGACCAACCAGCAGGTGGTGGGCGGGAACCCGGACCTGATCCAGCCGGGCCAGGTGCTGAACCTGGGCTGACGACCGCCCGTCCGAGCCGCCGTCTCTTGGGGACGGCGGCCGGCCGGGCACCGCCACGCAGGCCGCCCCGAGCATCGCCGGGCGGCCTGCACCGCACGGTCGAGGCCCAGAAGTGCGGAGTTCACCTCGGCGGCACGGCCGCCGGAAGGGCCGTCGGACCTGAAGTCGATGCCGCGGCAGCCGGCCGTGGACAACGGGCCACCGGCTCCGCTCAGCCGACCACCCCGGCGGCGCGCAGCAGCCAACGGTTGGTGCGGCCGACCAGTCCGGCCCGGTCCAGCACGCCGATCACCTTCTGGGCCAGTTCGGTCTTGGTGCTGCGCCAGTGGGGATTGGCCCGGGCGACGGCCTTGCCGACCTTCGGGTCGATGCCGACGGCGGCGTAGACCCGGGGGTGGACCAGCGCGGTGGTGGCGAAGTAGATGACCACGCCGAGGAAGAGCTGCTCCCAGCGCCGCTGGAGCGGCCCGAGCCGCTTGCGGACCAGTTCTTCGCGGGCGTAGCTGATGTGGCGGGCCTCTTCGATGACGTGGATCCGGGAGACCTGCCGGGTGAGCGGCTGGAGGGTTTCGTCGTTCATCGCTTCGCGCTGGAAGGCGTCCAGGATCTCTTCGACGTACATGGTGCCGCCGAAGGTCTGACTGTGGGTGGAGATGGCCTTGAACAGGCGGCCGAGGTTGTGGGCGACGAATCCGGCGCCGTACGCGGGGACGCCCATCTTGGCGATCATGCGGGCGAACATGATGGAGTGCCGGCATTCATCGGCGATCTCGGTGAGTGCGTACTGGACGTGGTTGCTGGTGGGGTCCCGGTCGAAGGCGTGGCGCAGCAGCATCTGCATGAGGATCTCCTCGAACCAGATGCCGACGCTGGCGATCGAGGCGACTTCGTGCTTGGAGAGTTCGACGCGCTCGTCCTCGGTCATCCGTTCCCACAGGTCGGTGCCGTAGAGGGAGACGTGGCGGGGCGGGCAGTAGTACGCGCCGGGGACGGGGTCGGCGTCCCAGTCGATGTCCTTGAGCGGGTTGAACGAGAGCTTCGCGGAGGAGGCGAGCAGGCGTTCGGCGGTGCGCTCCCGGTCGGGGTTGGTGCGCTGGCGGTCGGGAGCGCCGGTGGTGGCGGCGGGCTGGGGCGGCATGCCGGCTCCTTCGCGGTGGGGGCGGAGTCGAGGGTCGACGAGGGTGGAACGGTGCCACTGCCGCGAAGGTAGAAGTTATTAGACTGTCCGTCAATACACTGCGCACAAGGAACCGCCGCCCGCCGGTCCGAGGGTCCGTCAGCCTCGCCAGCCGGCCGGATCGGCCCACGCCGCCAGCACCCGTCCGCTGACGAAGCGTCGCGGTGTGCCGTCCACGGGATCGGTGAACTCCAGCGAGCGCGCCAACAGTTGGAGCGGACGCCGGTAGTCCTCGGGGTCCTGCTCGGGCAGCAGCGCGGGGTAGATCGGGTCACCGAGGATCGGCAGGCCGAGCCCGTTCATGTGCACCCGCAGCTGGTGGGTGCGGCCGGTGTGCGGGGAGAGTCGGTAGCGGCCGAGGCCGTCGTGGGCCTCCAGCAGTTCGACCCGGCTCTCCGCGTTGGGCTCGCCCGGAACCTCGTAGGCGTCCAGCCGGCCGTGGTCTTTGACCAGGCGGTTGCGCACCGTGGTCGGCAGGGTCACCGCGGGGTCGTACGGGGCGATCGCCTCGTACGTCTTGACGGCCTCCCGGCGTTCGAACAGTCCCTGGTAGGCGCCCCGGCGGGCGGGGTCGGCGACGAACAGCACCACGCCCGCGGTGAGCCGGTCCAGGCGGTGTGCGGGGCTGAGCCGGGGCAGGCCGAGGTCGCGGCGCAGCCGGGCGAGCGCGGTCTCGGTGGCGTGGCTGCCGCGCGGTGTGGTGGCCAGGAAGTGCGGTTTGTCGGCGACCACGATCCGCTCGTCGCGGTACAGCACCTCGACCGGGAACGGCACCACGGGCTCGGGCGGCCCGGGTTCGCGGTGGAACCACACGTGGCTGCCGGGCCGGTAGGGCTCGTCGGGGGCGACCGGTCCGTCGGGGCCGACGAACTCGCCGGCGGCGAGCATCGCCGCGATCCGTCCCGGCCCGGCGGCGGTGCCGTACCGCTCCTCCAGGTAGGCCCGCACGGTCGGCCAGGTGCCGTCGAGCGGGAGGCGTACGTGGACGGGGTCGATGCCGTCGCGCTGCGGCAGCGGGCTCACGGGGGCGGGGGGCCTACGCGCCACCGGGCGCCACCTGGGGGTCGGTCCGACGGGTGCACATCCGGTCCACGATAGCGGTCGCAGACACGTCTGGGCGCGGGCGGCCCGGCGTGCGACGATGGCATGGCGGTACCCGCCCCCGGATCGGCAGGTGGCCAGATGGACACCGACAAGCAGGGCAATCACCGAACCCGCCCCACCTCCCCGTTCGCGGAGGGTGGTGCACAGCTGCCGGACGGCCTGCTGGCCATTCCGGTGGCGACCGCACTGATCGCGGCCGACGGCCGGATCCTGCACTGGAGTCCGGACGCGGAGACGCTGCTCGGTTTCCCTGCCGAGGAGGCGGTGGGCGCGCGCGCCGCGGATCTGCTGGTGGGCAGGGACCGGCGCCCGGAGGTGCTGGAGCTGTTCTCCCGAATCCTCGGCGGGAAACCGTTCTCGGGGGTCTTTCCGGTCCGGCACCGGGACGGGCACCTGGTGCGGCTCGAGTTCCGGACGTTTCCCATCGTCGGCCCGGACGGTGGCCCGATGGTGCTGGCGGTGGCCTCCGACGTCAGCTCGGTGCGCAAGCTGGCCTCCGACCTGGCCATTCTGGACGGCTTCTTCACCCAGTCCCCCGTCGGCATGGCGGTGTTCGACACCGATCTGCGGTTCGTCCGGTTGAACGACGCGCTGGCCGGGTTCAACGGGGTGCCGCGGCAGCAGAGCGTCAGGCGGAGGCTGACCGAGGTGCTGCCGGGCATCGACGGGGAGCAGGTCGAGGCGATGATGGCCCGGGTGCTGGCCACCGGCGAGTCGGTGCTGGACGCCCGCACGCGCGGGTGGACGCCGGCCGACCCGGAGCGCGAGCACGCCTGGTCGGTGGCGTGTTTCCGGCTGGACCAGCCGGACGGCAAGGTGCTCGGGGTCTGCGTGACGGTGGTGGACATCACCGACCGGTTCGAGGCGGAGACCGCCGCCGCGGCCGCCCGGCAGCGGCTGGCGCTGCTGAACGACGCGTCCGCCCGGATCGGCACCACGCTGGACCTGGCCACCACCGCCCGGGAGTTGGCCGAGACGGCGGCGCCGCGGCTGGCCGACACCGTGGTCGTCGAGGTGCTGGAGTCCATGGTGCGCGGCGAGGCCGTCACCCTGCCGGACCGTTCGGACGGTTCCGCGGTGCTGCGCCGGCTGGCGTTCCACACCGTTCCGGGCAGCGGGATGTGGTCGATCGGCCCGGTCGGTGCGGTGCAGCGCTACCAGCCGAGCAGCCCGTTCGCGTGGGCGCTGGCGCACGGTCGGTCGGTGCTGGTGCCGGACGCCGGCGCCCCGGCCATGAAGTGGTTCGCCGACGATCCGGTGCGCACTGCCGCGATCCGCGAACAGGGGGTGCGGTCGTTCATGGTGGTACCGCTGATCGCCCGGGGTTCGGCGATCGGCACGGCGACGTTCCTGCGCTCGTGCACCGACGCCCGGTACGACGACGCGGACGTGGCGCTGGCGGCCGAGCTGTCGGGACGGGCCGCGGTGTCGATCGACAACGCGCTGCTCTACACCCGGGAGCGGGACGCCGCCGAGCAGCGTCAGCGCGCGCTGGAGGCCGCCGAGACCGCCCAGCAGCGGCTGACTCTGCTGAACGAGGCGTCCACCCGGATCGGCACCACGCTCGACCTGCAGCTGACCGCGCAGGAGCTGGTGGACGTGGTGATCCCCCGGTTCGCGGACTTCGTCACGGTCGACATCCGCGAGGCGGTGATGGCGGACGAGGAGCCGGAGCCGGTGCCCGAGTCGGGTTCGGTGCTGCTGCGGGCGGTGGCGGTCGGCGAGCGCACCGGTGACGGCGAGGACGCCAAGCTGGTGGGCGCGGCGGACGAGGTCGGCGGGTCCTCGCGTTCCGCGCACCTGTACGCGCAGGCGATGCGCACCGGCCGGTCGGTGCTGGTGCCGCACGTGGACGAGTCCGCGCTGCACCGGATCGTCACCTATCCGGAACGGGTCAAGCCCAGTCTGGAGGCCGGCCTGCACTCGTACCTGATGGTGCCGTTGCTGGCGCGCGGGCAGGTGCTGGGCGGGGTGGAGTTCGCGCGGATGGCCAATCCGGAGGCGTTCACGGCGGCGGACCTGGCGCTCGGCGAGGAGTTGGCGGCGCGGGCGGCGGTGTGCATCGACAACGCCCGGCTGTACCGGCGTGAGCGGGACACCGCGCTGACCTTGCAGCGCAGCCTGCTGCCGCAGGACGTGCACCGCACGCCGGGATTGGAGATCGCGCACCGCTATCTGCCTTCGACGGTGGGCGACGAGATCGGCGGCGACTGGTTCGACGTGGTGCCGCTGACCGGTGGCCGGGTGGCGCTGATCGTCGGCGACGTGATGGGCCACGGCATCCGGGCGGCCGCGACCATGGGCCAGCTGCGCACGGTGGCGCGCACCCTGGTCACGCTGGACCTCGATCCGGCGCGGGTGCTGCGCCGGCTGGACGATGCGACGGCGCAGCTCGGCGAGGGCCAGTTCGCGACCTGCGTGTGCGCGGTGTTCGACCCGGTGGACGAGGAGTGCGTCCTCGCCTCGGCCGGGCATCTGCCGCCGGTGGTGTCCGAGCACGACGGGCAGGCGCGGCTCATCCAGCCGCCGCCGGGGGCGCCGTTGGGCGTGGGCGGGGTGCCGTTCGAGTCGATCCGGTTCCCGTTGCGCGAGGACGGGCTGCTGGTGCTCTACACGGACGGGCTGGTGGAGCGGCGCGGCCAGGACCTGGACGAGGGCCTGGAGTTGCTGCGCGAGACGGTGACGCACCGCCAGGGCACGCTGGAGCGGGGCTGCGACGTGGTGCTGGACGCGTTCGGGGCGACGATGGGGCAGGACGACGTGGCGGTGATCATGGCGTATGCGGGCCCGGTCGGCGAGGACCGGCTGGCGACGCTGCCGTTGTCCGGCGACCCGGCGTTGCTGCGGCACGCCCGGGAGTTCACTCGGCGGACGCTGACGGGCTGGGGCCTGACGTCGCTGGTGGAGCCGGTGGTGCTGTTGACCGGGGAGCTGCTGACCAACGCCCTGATGCATGCCGGCTCGCCCCTGCAACTGCGGCTGTTCCGGGGGACGCTGTTGACGGTGGAGGTGTCGGACGCTGACAGTCGGGAGCCGCGGTTGCGGCCGTCGGGTCCGCACGACGAGGGCGGGCGGGGCATGCAGCTGATCAACGAGTTGGCGCACCGCTGGGGCAGCCGGGCGACCCGGGACGGCAAGGTGGTCTGGTTCGAGATGGAACTCCCGGCCCACTGATCCGATCGTCGTACCGACCTGCCTCAACTCCCGTTCCAACCGGGCGAATCCACGAATCGGTGACCGCGTACGGCATCCGGCGGTACCTCAATCACCCGTCACGGCAGTCGTGTTGCCCCGGTCGGGTGATGACACGGCGGGAGACGGGCGCCGCGGGTCGGCCCTCCTCCAGGATCGGTCGCGATCGGTCGCGTTCGGCATCAACCATGGAGGAATCGATGCGTTCCAGCATTGCCAAGTTCACCACCGCCACCTTCCTCACCGGGCTCGCCCTGTTCGGCGCGGCGGGCACCGCGTCCGCGCACGACCACCCGCAGGGGGCGATCGCCGTCGGCGGCGAAGCGGTGGCGCAGGACGGTGACGCGGCGGCGGTCGACGGCGACGCGTGGGCCCAGAACGGCAGCGCGGCGGCCGTCGGCGGCGACGCGGGCGCGCTGGGCGGTGACGCAGCGGCCGTCGACGGCGACGCCTGGGCCGAGGAAGGCGACGCGCTGGCCGTCGACGGCGACGCCGAGGCGCTGGGCGGCGACGCGGCGGCCGTCGGGGGCAGCGCCCTCGCCTACGACGGCAGCGCGATCGCCGTCGACGGGGACGCCGTCTCCGCGGAGTGATCATGCCGGTGACTCCCCGCCAGCCATGGGCTGTCGGGGCCTGAACGGCCGGGCGGTGTCCTCGCGGCCCGCCCGGCCGTCCCGTCGAGCGCTCCGACGGCTACATCGGGGTGACGTAGGCGCCGGAGATACCGCCGTCCACCAGGAAGGTGTTGGCGGTCATGAAGGAGGAATCGTCGCTGGCCAGGAAGGCGACGGCGGCGGCGATCTCCTCGGGCTCGGCGAACCGGCCGAGCGGGATGTGCACCAGTCGGCGGGCGGCCCGCTCCGGGTCCTTGGCGAACAGCTCCCGCAGCAGCGGGGTGTTGACCGGCCCGGGACACAGGGCGTTGACCCGGATCCCCTCGCGGGCGAACTCGACCCCCAGCTCGCGACTCATGGACAGCACACCGCCCTTGGAGGCGCTGTAGGAGATCTGCGAGGTCGCGGCGCCCATCACCGCCACGAAGGACGCGGTGTTGATGATCGAGCCCTTGCCCTGGCGGCGCATGTGCCCGATCGCGTACTTGCAGCACAGGTAGACGGACGTCAGGTTGACGTCCTGGACGCGCTTCCACGCCTCCAGCCCGGTGACCAGGATCGAGTCGTCGTCCGGCGGCGAGATGCCGGCGTTGTTGAAGGCCACGTCGAGGCTGCCGTAGTGCTCGACGGCGGTGTCGAACAGCACCCGGACCTGCTCCTCCTCGCTGACGTCGGTGCGCACGAACAGGCCGCCGACCTCGTTGGCGGCCTTCGCGCCGGTCTCCTCGTCGATGTCGGCGCACACCACCTTCGCTCCTTCGGCGGCGAACCGGCGCACGGTGGCCAGGCCGATGCCGCTGCCCGCGCCGGTGACAACGGCCACCCGGCCGTCGAGTCGCTTGGTCATGGGGTTCATTCCTCCGTCGCGATGAAGACGTTCTTGGTCTCGGTGAAGGCGTGCAGGGCGTCGGGGCCGAGTTCGCGGCCCAGGCCGGACTGTTTGAAGCCGCCGAACGGTGTCCAGTAGCGCACCGAGGAGTGCGAGTTGACCGACAGGTTGCCCGCCTCGACGGCGCGGGCGACGCGCAGCGCCCGGCCCACGTCGCGGGTCCAGATCGAACCGGACAGGCCGTAGTCGGTGGCGTTGGCGATCCGTACCGCGTCGCTCTCGCCGCGGAACGGCACCACCGCGACCACCGGCCCGAACACCTCCTCGGTGAACGCCCGGTGTTCGGGCTCGATCGGCGCCAGCACCGTCGGCGGGTACCAGAACCCGGGCCCCTCGGGGGCGCTGCCGCGGAACGCCACCTCGGTGTCGCCGTTGACGTACGAGGCGACCCGCTGCCGGTGCGCGGCCGAGATCAGCGGCCCCATCTCGGTCTTCTCGTCGCCCGGGTCGCCGACCCGCACGGCCCGGACCGCGCTCTCCAGCCTGGCCATGAACGCCTCGTACACGCTCGCTTCGACCAGGATCCGGGAACGGGCGCAGCAGTCCTGTCCGGCGTTGTCGAACACCGCGTACGGGGCGGTGGCGGCGGCCTTGTCCAGGTCGGCGTCGGCGAAGACGATGTTGGCGCTCTTGCCGCCGAGTTCCAGCGTCACGGGTTTGACCTGGGCCGCGCAGCCGGCCATCACGAACCTGCCGACGGCGGTGGAGCCGGTGAACACCACCTTGCGGACGTCCCGGTGGGTGACGAAGCGCTGCCCCACGACGGGGCCGCGGCCGGGCAGGACCTGCAGCACGCCTTCCGGGAGCCCCGCGCGCAGGGCGAGTTCACCGAGGCGCAGCGCGGTCAGCGGGGTGAGTTCGGCAGGTTTGACGATCACCGTGTTCCCGGCGGCGAGGGCGGGTGCGAGGGCCCAGGCGGCGATCGGCAGCGGGAAGTTCCACGGGACGATCACGCCGATCACGCCGAGCGGTTCGTGGAAGGTGACGTCGAGGCCACCGGCGACCGGGATCTGACGGCCGAACAGCCGCTCGGGCGCGCCGGCGTAGTACTCGATGACGTCGCGCGCGTTCCCTGCCTCCCACCGGGCGTTGCCGATGGTGTGGCCCGCGTTCGCCACCTCCAGCTCCGCCAGGTGGTCGCGGTCGGCGTCCACCTCGGCGGCGAACCGGCGCAGCAGCCGGGCCCGGTCGCCCGGGCTGACGGCCCGCCATCTCTCGTACGCGGCCTTGGCTCGGGCGACTGCGGCGTCGGTGGCCTCGATACCGGCCAGCTCGACGGTGGCGATGACCTCCTCGGTGGCGGGGTTGACCACCTGGTACGGGTCGGGCTGGTCGGTCACGGCGCTCTCCTCTGCTGTGGTGTCCGCGCTGCGGCGCCGACGGGCGGCGCGCCCCGCGGTGTTCGGGCTGCGGTGTCCGGCGGTGGTGCCTGCACGACGGGCCTCATGCCTGCGCCTACAGCCGTTCGAAGCCGCGACGGCGCTCCCAGTCGGTCACTGCGGCGTCGGAGGCGGCGACTTCCACCCGTCCCGCGTGGGCGTAGTGCCGGACCGTCTCCTTGCCGAACGCCACGGTCGCGGCCTCGCTGCGGTCGAACAGCTCGATCGCCTCGCGCAGCGTCGCGGGCACTCTCGGGGCGTCGGAGGCGTAGGCGTTGCCGGTGAACTCCGCCTCCAGCGGCAGTTGGTGCTCCACCCCGTGCAGCCCGGCGGCGATCAGGGCGGCCACGGCAAGGTACGGGTTGACGTCCCCGCCGGGCACCCGGTTCTCGAACCGCAGCGAGTTGCCGTGCCCGACCACCCGCAGCGCGCACGTCCGGTTGTCGCGGCCCCAGGCGATCGCGGTCGGGGCGAAGCTGCCCGCCACGTAACGCTTGTAGGAGTTGACGGTCGGGGCGAGCAGCAGCGCGAACTCGCCGAGGCAGGCGAGCTGCCCGGCCAGGAAGTGCTCCATCGTCCGGGAGAGTCCGCTGGGCTGCGCCTCCCCCGCGCCGCTCCCGGGGAACACCGGGCGGCCCTGCTGATCACGCAGGCTCAGGTGGATGTGGCAGGAATTGCCCTCCCGCTGGTCGTACTTGGCCATGAAGGTGAGGCTGACGCCTTCCTGCGCGGCGATCTCCTTCGCTCCGGTCTTGTACACGGCGTGGTCGTCGCAGCAGGTCAGCGCGTCCGTGTAGCGGAAGGCGATCTCGTGCTGACCGAGGTTGCACTCGCCCTTCGCCGACTCCACCACCAGCCCGGCGCCCGCCATTTCGGTGCGGATCCTGCGCAGCAGCGGCTCGATCCGCCCGGTGCCGAGGATCGAGTAGTCGACGTTGTACTGGTTGACCGGCGTGAGGTCCTGGTAGCGCTTCTCCCAGGCCTGCTCGTAGCTGTCGCGGAACACCATGAACTCCAGCTCGGTGCCCACGTATGCCTGCCAGCCGTAGCCGGCGAGCCGCTCCAGCTGGCGGCGCAGCACCTGACGCGGCGACACTGCGACCGGGCTGCCGTCCTGGTGGGCGAGGTCGCACTGCACCATCGCGGTGGCGGGATGCCACGGCACCATCCGCAGCGTCGACAGGTCGGGCTGGAACACCAGGTCGCCGTAGCCGGTCTCCCAGGAGGAGACCGTGTAGCCGTCGACGGTGTTCATCTCGACGTCCACCGCCAGCAGGTAGCCGCAGCCCTCGGCGCCGCCGGCCAGCACCTCGTTCAGGAAGTACTCCGCCGCCAGCCGTTTGCCCTGCAGTCGCCCCTGCATGTCGGTGACGGCCAGCACCACGGTCTCCACGGCGCCTTCGGCCACCAGGCTGCGCAGGCGCTCCACCGTGAGTCGCGCGTCGGTCATCCGCCCTCCAGCTCCGCCGCCCGTGCGCGTCCCGGCACCCCGTGCGGATGCCGGGACGCCGACCACCACAGCGACGATGATCCCGCCCCGGACCTGCCCGCACCAGTGGCCGCGCGCGTGTCGGTCGAAACTGATTCATCGTCAGAACATCATCTGTACAAGCAATATGACGAGTCATCACCAACCTGCTCATCCCTCCCCCACCTCCTGATCACCTCGACGACGTCTCCGCACCAAGAGCCTCGCTTCGGCCGCCCACCGTCGTTGGTCGGCTCCCGACAGCGGACCGAAATCGCTTGCGCCGACCGGGGCCGCCTGCTTCGGTGCGGCGTGCACGTTCTTCGCCCTGCCGCCTCCCTCCTGGAGTTCACCACCCGTGACATTCCGTCTGACCGCCCTCACCGATTCCGCCCCGCCGCCCCTCACCCGCCGACTCACCTGGCTGGCGTCCGACCCTGACGGCACTCCGCTCGGAACCGCCGTTCTCGGGCTGTTCACCTCACCCGGCCAGGCCCATCTGTCCTCCCTGACGCTGAACGTCCATCCCGCCGAACGGCGACGCGGCGTCGGCTCGGCGCTGCTGTCCGCCGCCGCTGCGGCAGCCGGGGAGGACGGCCGCCGGGGGCTGCTCTCCCCGGCGGTCGAGGGCTCCCCCGGCGACGCCTTCCTCACCGCGCGGGGTTTCGAACGGGCGCTGGTCCTCGTGTACGCCCGACTCGACCTGACCGTTCCCGCCGCCCCGCCGGCCCTCGACGAAGCGCCGCTGCACCCCGGCTATCGGCTGGTCTCGTGGCTCGGAAGCTGCCCGGCCGAGTGGCTGGCCACCTTCACCGTTTCACGCACCGCCATGGACGACATGCCGATGGGTGACACCGACTTCGGCCTGGTCGCCTGGGACGAGGCCCGGGTCCTCGCCGCGGCGAAGGCCGTTGCCGACCGGGGTGAACTCCTGCACACCGTGGCGGCGGTGGAGGAGTCCACCGGCACCATCGTCGGCTTCACCGAGCTCGTCCTTCCGGCGGACCGGTCGGGCGACGCCCAGCACTACGGCACCGGTGTCCTGCCCGCCCACCGCCGCCGGGGCCTCGCCCGGGTCATGAAGGCCGAGGCCGTCCGGTGGGCTCGCACCGAACAGCCCGCGATCACGGGTCTCCTCACCGACACCGCACACAACAACACCGGCATGATCACCGTGAACCGGGCCCTCGGCTACCGCACCACGTACCGCTCCGCCGAGTTCCGCCTCCCGCTTCCGTCCTGATGTCCGGTCAGCCTGCCTGCCGCACCTCCGCCTCCGGCCGCTCCGCCGCTGCCCACCGGGTGGCGGCGGAGACGACCAGGGCTGCGCCGACGGCGAACGCGAGTACCGTCGGCCAGTCCGGCGATCCCTCCCGGGCAAGGCCCTGCACGGCCCACTGCGTCAGCGCCCAGACCGCGTCGGCCAGGCCGGCGACCAGGCACAGGGACCGCCAGACCCCGTTGAGTTCAGCTCCTGGTCGGGCCCGCCGGGCCAGGCGTATCAGCAGGCCGTCCACGGGCCGCAGGGCCACCAGCAGGAGGCAGAACAGCGCGGCCAGCACCAGGATCCAGGCGGGTCGCCAGGCCCACCAGGCTCCCGATCCCACCTCCGGCTCGGGAGCCAGGTCGGTCAGGTAGAACACGGCGCCGGCGGCAAGGACCGGCACCATGTGCCACAGGTAGAGCGTCATGCTGACCCGGCCGAGCGATCCGACGAGGCGCATTCGGCGCGCCGACCGCAGCGCCCGCTCCGCGAACGGAGCAAGCAGCAGGCACAGCCCGCACTGGGCGAGCAGCCACGCCAGCATCGCCACCGAGGGCGGATCGGTGTTGGACACCTCCTCGCCGCTGACCAGCACCAGGCTGACGGGGAAAGGCCCCAACCCCACCAGCGCCGCGTAGCCCGCCGCGCCGCCCAGTGCCAGAACGGCCCCGAACCACGGCCGAGTTGTCGGACCGCCGTCCTTCCAGGCGAAGCCGAGTTGGTACGCCACCGCCCACACCAGCAGGTAGTTCAGCCGGCCGAGCTGCCCTGCCCGGTCCCCGTCGGCACCGAGCACCATCAGGTCGACACCGACGGCCGCAACGGCCGTCGCCGCCGCGAGGCGAAGACCCCACCGCCGGTGCGCCGCGTACAGCCACGGCGTCAGCGCACTGATCGTCAAGTAGACCGGCAGGAACCAGAACTGCATGGCCAGCGCCCAGCCGATCATTGCCAGCAGCGACGGGTCGGCTCCGAAGGCTGCCGCTGTCAGCAGACCACCCAGCGCCGGCACCACGTAGGCGCCGGTGGGCAGCAGCAGCCTCAGGGCCCGCCCGCGGATCCAACCGGCCGCGGTACCGCCCTCGGCGTGCCAGGCGCCCCAGGACCCGGCCGCCGCGTAGCCGCCGGCCAGGAAGAACACCGGCATGATCTGGAAGAGCAGCGTCAGCCACTGGGTCCACGGCACGGTGACCATCAACTCGGGCGCTGCCAGCGACCCGTCGGGCTTCCGTTCCAGTGCGGTGATCAACCAGTGTCCGACCACCACCAGCACGATCGCCGCTGCGCGCAGCAGGTCGACATACCCGTTGCGTGCCGACGTTCCCTTCACGTCGATCCCCCTCTCCCCGTGTCGGTCATCATCTCCGGTCTCCCTTCGCGCCTGACCGTCCGGCGGATTGCGGTTCGGCCACAAGCCCCACCGGCCCGGCCGCCTCCACCGCCCCCACCAGGTGCCGTTGCTTCCCCCTTCGCCCTTTGGGCGCTGTGCCGGTCCTTCGGCCAGGGTCCGGCCAGGTTGGAGTCAAACCCTGGTCAAAGGTGCGGTAGCGGGGGTTCCGGGGGCCCTATCCTGGTCGCGTAAGGACACCTCGTTCGGTGAGGCGTCTTCACGGACACAGGCCACTGATCCCACCCGTCGAGAGACGCTCCGGATCAGGACAGGTCTCCCCGGCCCAAGGGGTGACCCCAAGTGGCTTCCCCTGCGCGGGGACACGCCGTGGAGTGCCAAAGCTCTGACGAGTTGGGGTGTGCCGGGCCGTCATGGCTCGGTCGCCTGCCGCGTGCCCGCGAGTGGAACTCGTCGGCCAAAACCGGGAGGAGGCGAGATGGACTGCAGTAGTCCGGGGCACGATCAGCCCCTTCCCGATTCGTCCTCGCCGTTGTTCTGCGGTTCGAGGCAGTTCCTCCTTCACTGACTCCGTGATTCTGCTCGGCCGAGCGCGGTCGGGTGCCCGGCCCGCGGCCGACCCGGCTGCCCTTTCCTGCGGCACGACCGGGCTGACACCTGCGCCTGACCGAGCCCTGCTCCGATCCGGTCCGACCGCACCAAGGCGTTCCGCCGCGCCTTCGCTCCGCCGTGCCACGGGGCGATCGGCAGCCCGTCGCGCCGGGCCCCGGTGGAGCGCCTGGGGCGGGGCCGCCCGGATCGGAACGTCCGCGCCCGCCCGGACCGTTGCCGCCGGGCCGGCGCAGCCTGGACCGGGCCGGCCCGCCGCAGCGCGACTCACCGAACCGGTCGGGGCCACGGAGCGGGCCGGTCACGGAAGCCGACCGGAGCTCAGAAGGAACTGTCCAGAACCGCCCGTCCGTCCCGTCTCTCCGGGGCAGAGGGGTGTTCGCCATGGCCACCAACACACTTTTCCACTCGACCACCTCCAGGTTTCGCGATCGTCGTATCAACCTGGGCCACCGCACCATCGCCGGCCGTGCGGTCCGTTCCTCCCTTGTCTCGTTGGCGGGGCTGATCGGAGCACCCGTCACCAACCAGGCCGGTGCCGAGATCGGCCGGCTCGCCGACGTGGTCGCCCGGCTGTACGGGCCGGACCCGTATCCGCCGATGACGGGCCTGATTCTGCGGATCGGACGCCGCCGGGCCTTCCTGCCGGCCGATGCCATCGGACGACTCTCGGCCGGACAGGTCAGCCTGTGCGCCTCCCGGGTCGACCTGCGGGACTTCCAGCGCCGCCCCGGCGAGGTGCTGTTGGCCCGCGATGTGTTGGACCATCAACTCGTCGATGTGGACGGCGTCCAGGTGACCAGGGCTGCCGATCTGTACCTGGCCCCGTTGGTGGGTCGAGTGGTCCTGGTCGGAGTGGACGTCTCACTGCCGACGTTGCTGCGCCGCCTCGGCCCGCGCCGTTGGCAGGTTCGCCCGACCCCGGAGCGGGTCCTCGACTGGCAGTCCGTCGCCCCGTTCGGCGAGGAGGCCACCGACGGCCCGACGGAAGTCCGCCTGCGCGACTCGCGGTCCGCGCTGCACCGACTCCGCCCGGCCGATCTGGCCGACATCCTGGAGGACCTCGGCCGCAGCGAACGCCAGCAGCTCCTGGACTGGTTGGAGCCGGAGCACGCCGCGGACGCCCTGGAGGAGATGGTGCCCGCCGAACTCGAGAACCTGCTGCGGGAGGCCCGCCCGGAGGACGCCGCACGCCTGATCGATGCGATGGAGCCCGACGAAGCCGCAGATGCCCTGCGCGACCTGGCGCCCAGCGAGCGGGAGACGCTGCTGGAGCGTATGCCCAGCGGGGAGGCCGCCGAGCTCCGCAGCCTGCTCTCCCACCGGGAGGGCACGGCCGGTGGGGCCATGACGACCCGTCTGGTCACCGTCCGACTCGAACAGACCGTCTCCGAGGTCAGGGCCGACCTGGCCGCCCAGACCGACCACCGCGCCGAGATCGACGCCGTGGTGGTGCTCGACACCCACGGGCGACTGGTCGCCGACATCCCGCTGTTCGAGCTCGCGGTGGCCGAGGACTCCACCCGGATCGCCGATCTGACGGACTGGCTGGCCCAGTTCGGCCCGCCGGTGACGCTCACCCCGGACACCCGGCTCGCCGAGGCCGCCGACCAGCTGATGGCGGCTCGCAAGTCCTCCCTCGTGGTGGTCGGTGAGGACGGAAGGCCCCTGGGCCGCATCCTCGCCGACGACATCCTCGACGCCCTGCTGCCCGAACGCGGGCGCCTGCACTTCCGGAGGTTCCGCCAGTGAACGCCCACGTCGACCCCGCCGCCCCCGGACCGGCCGCTCCGCAGGCCGGTCCGGCCCCGACCGTCACCGCATCGGTCGAGCTCGGCGTCCCCGTCGTGCCCTCCGGGCCGCCCGCCGCTCCGGCACCGCCGGGACGTCGGCGCGGGCTGCGCCGGATCGCCGCTCTGGCGATGATCGCCGGGCCGGGCCTGGTCGCGGCCAACGCGGGCAACGACGCCGCCGGCATCGCCACCTACGCCTCGGCCGGATCCCAGTACACGTACGGCACGCTGTTCTTCATGGTGCTGGTCACCATCGCCCTGGTGATGGTTCAGGAGATGGCTGTCCGGCTCGGGGCGTACACCGGCAAGGGCCTCGGTGCCCTGATCCGCGAGCAGTTCAGTCTCCGGCTGACCGCGGTGGCGGTCGGCTGCCTGCTGCTGGCGAACACCGGCCTGGTGGTCAGCGAGTTCGCCGGAATCGGCGCGGCCTTCGATCTGCTCGGCGTGCCGAAGTGGGTGGTCATCCCGCCGGCCGCCGTGCTGCTGTGGGCACTGGTGCTGTTCGGTTCCTACCGGTGGGCCGAGCGGATCTTCCTGGTGATGTCGTTGGCGTTCTTCGCGTACCCGATCGCGATGATCCTCGGCCACCCGCACTGGGGCGCGGTCGGCAAGAACCTGGTCGTGCCGCACGTCGAACCGTCCAGCGACTTCATCCTCCTCGCGGTGGCTCTGATCGGAACCACCGTCAGCCCCTACATGCAGTTCTACGCCGCCGCGGGGGTGGTGGACCGGGGAGCGAAGCCCGAGGACTACAAGCTGATCAGGGCCGATGCCGTGCTCGGAGCGGTGTTCGCCTGCGTCATCAGCCTGACCATCATCGTGGCCACCGCGTCGGCGATCGGCGGCACCGGTCCGTTGCAGTCCGCGGCCGAGGCGGCCCGTGCTCTGGAGCCGGTGGCCGGGCCCGGCGCCGAACTGCTGTTCGCCTTCGGATTGCTGGGCGCTTCTGCCCTGGCAGGCGCGGTGGTTCCGCTGTCCGCCAGCTACGCGATCGGTGAGGCCGCCGGGGTGGAACGCTCGGTCTCCCGACGGTTCCGCGACGCACCGCTGTTCCTCGGTCTCTTCACTGCGCAGATCGCCCTCGGTGCGGTCATGGCCCTGACGCCCGTGGACGTCATCCAGTTGCTGATCGGCACTCAGGTACTCCAGGGACTGATCAGCCCGATCGTGCTGGTGTACCTGCTGGTACTCACCAACCGCCGCTCGCTGCTCGGCGACGCCGCGAACAGCCGGCGGTACCGGATCGCCGCGACCACTGTGGTGGCCGGGGTCGCCCTGATGTCCACCGTGCTGCTGGTGCAGACCGTCCTCGGCTGGTTCGGCCTGGCCTGATCCCGCGCTCCGGCCGCACCGCAGCAGCAGTCTCCGCAGCAGCGCCCGCCATTCGTTCTTCCTACGCATGCGTGTCCTCCTCCGCCGGGGACGCCGGCCCGTGGCCGGCGTCCCGCAGCGAAATCCGGTTGTCCGTCCAGCAACTGCCCTGCAAGGCTGCGTGCTCATGTCCACCAACGAAACGCCGATTACCCTTGCCGCCTTCTTCACCGAGGGCCGTCTGACGTCGATCCCGCGCAAACCGGCCCGTCGCACCGCCCTGCTCGACCACCTCGCCCAGTCTCTGTTCGAGCCCGACCGCTCGTACAGCGAGCGCGAGGTCAATGAGGCGCTCCTCACCGTCCACGCCGACACCTCCATGCTTCGTCGCTATCTGATCGAGGCCCGGTTGCTGACCCGCACCCGCGACGGGTCCAGCTACCGGCGGGCCTCGGCTTCCGCTGCTCCGGAGAGTCAGCCGCCTGCCGCATAGCGCCAGAACTCCCGCATCAGCGGCGGCGAGGAGGGGTTGGCCATCTCCTGCTGGGTGAGCAGGATCGTCATCAGGCCCGTCGTCGGGACCAGGTGGGCCGCCGTTCCGGTACCGCCCACCCAGCCGTACCGGCCGGGCACGTTCCACGACTCGCGCCGTTCCACGTCCACCGATCCGCCGTAGCCCCAACCCTGGCCTTCCAGGAACAGTTCGCTGTCCGCACGCTGTTGCCGCGTCAGGTAGTTGGTCGTCATCTGCCAGACGGCGCTCTCGGTCAGAACGTGCCGCCCGTCGTCGGCCCGGCCACCGGACACCAGCATCCGCTGGAACGCGAACACGTCGTCCAGGCTCGACACCAGGCCACCGGCCCCCGAAGGAAACGCCGGCAGGCTGCTCCACTGGCCTTCCGGCGGATCCGTCACGGTCAGCGCCCCGTCCTGGCCCCGCCGGTACAGCGGAGTGAGCCGGCCGGCCTCGCCCGGCGGTGCGGAGAAGCCCGTGTCACTCATCCCCAACGGCTCGAACAACCGCTCGGCCAACACCTCCTCGAGCGGCTGCCCGGTCGCCCGGGACACCAGCACACCCTGAATGTCCGAGCAGATGTTGTACAACCACGCCGCGCCCGGCTGGTGGAGCATCGGGATGCGGGCGAGCGTCGCCAGCCACTCGTCCGGTGGCATCACCTTCTGGGGCTGGGGCGGCCCCTGGAGCAACTCGTCGGCCAAGGGGGCCAGCGCCGGCAGCGCGAAGTCCGCAGAAAAGCCGTACCCCGCCCGGGACTCGAGGAGATCCCGCACCGTGACAGGTCGCTCCGCCGGCACGATGTCGGTGACCGGGGACCGCGGTGTCCGCACCACCTGCCGATCGGCGAGCTCCGGCAGCCAGTGCTCGACGGGGTCGTCCAGGCCGAACGCACCGTCGTCGATCAGCTGCAGCACCGCGGCGGCCGTCATCGGCTTCCCGACCGATGCGATCCGCACCAGGGACTCCCTGGTCAGATCACCGGCCGCCGCAACCTCCGACCTTCCGCCATGGGCCACCAGGGCCACTGCCCCCGGCACCGTGCCGTCCGCGACCCGGCGCTCCAGCATGCTCTGCAGTTCACGCATGTTGATCCCCTTTCGACTCCAGCGCGAAGTTCGCACCCAATGTTCCGCGATATCTGGAGTGTGCCCGGCCGCTCCGAAGCCCTCTCGAGACAATCGGCTGTCCCTTCCCGGCCGTTCAGTTGATGGACCATCAGCCGATCGGTTGACCCGATGTCAACCGACAGGAGATTTCCGCTCTCCCGAGCGCCGCTCCCCGTTAGGCCGCCCGATTACCCGGGTACGTTGGCGCACGCCACGTTGATCCCATATGCCCCGGGAGGCAGTGATGTCCCGACTCGTCCTGATGATGCCGGTGCCGCTCAACGGCTGCTCCGAGGGCCCGGATGCCGATCCCGGCCCGACTGCACGCCGGGCGCACCCGCACACCGGCCCGACCCGAACCATGAAGGTCCGAGCCGGGCCGGTGGGTGAGAGAGACGGACTGGGGCGCTCAGCCCTCGATGCGGTGCTGGGTCCAGAACGACGTCAGATCCACGGTCGTCGCGGCCTGCGCGGCGGCCTTGAACTCGGCGGTGGTGGACACTCCGTACCAGTGTGCTGCCGCGTAGTCGTGCAGCAGCGTGGTCATCGCGGTGTCACCGATGGTGCGGCGCAGGTCGTGCAGGGCGCACTTGCCGTAGTTGTAGACGACCGTGGAGTAGCGGGAGGAGTTGGCGTCCCAATAGGCCATCGAGTTGGTGATCTTCTCGGCGGAGGAGGCCCAGGAGACGCTGTTCCAGCAGTTGGTGCCGGTGCTGCCGAGGGCGAGGTCGGTGGCGTAGTCGGTGAACGCCTCGTCCAGCCAGGGGCTGTTGTATTCGTCGTCGCCGACGATGCCGTACCACCACTGGTGGCCGATCTCGTGGGTGAGGGCGGTGGTCGAGACCAGGTCGAGCACGAAACCGGGGTATTCCATGCCGCCGAACCAGAAGTTGTTGTCGATCACCGCGTCGAGCTCACCGTAGGGGTAGGCGCCGAAGCGGGCGGCGTGCGAGTCGACAGCGGACTTGGCGGTGGTCAGCATGGACTGCGCGCTGGAGGAGCTGATGCCGCTGACGGAATACACATTGACGGCGACGCCGGCCGGCGAGGTGCCGGAGATCCTGCTGAACGGACCGGCCGCCCAGGCGAATTCACGGACGCTCTTGGCGGTGGCAGTGGTGATGGTCCGTCCGCTGCTGCCGGGGGTGTCCACCGAGGTGCCGGTCGCAGGCACGAGCAGGCTGCTCGGGTGGTCGAGGGTGACCGTGTAGTCGGACGCCAGCGTGTAGAACGACTCGCCGTTGTTGGTGTACGGGTCGAGGTGCCAACCGGCCGCGTCACGGACGGCGAGCACGGGCAGCGCGTTGCCGATGAAGTTGAATGCGCCGTCGCGTCCGAACCGGTCCGCGCCGGAGGGGACGGCGATGGACAGGTCGAATCCGACGCTGCCGCCGGCACCCTGCGCGAGCGGCGCGGGCAGGGTGACCTTGAGCGCGGTACAGCCGACGGTGAGCGCTGCGGCGGTGCCGCCGGTCAGGTTGCTGACGGTGATCGGCGTCGTGGGGCAACTGCCGTGGTAGTTGTCCCACAGCCTCAGGTACACCTCGGTCAGCGGGGTTGCCGAGGGGTTGGTGAAGCCGATGCTCTGGTGACCGGACCAGTTGGCGCCACTGGCGTCGCTGGTCAGGTTGACGGTGTATCCGCTGGGTGCCGGGGTGCGGGTGGCATCGGTGGTCGGCGGCGGGGTGGTGCCGCCGCCGGAGACGTCGAGCGCCACATCGTCCAGCACGAAGCTGGTCTGCAGGGCGGAATCCTCAACGCCGCTGAACGAGACGCTGACGGTCTGCCCGGCGTAGGCGGACACATCGAACGTCTTCTTCACATAGCCGGCCGCCGCATCCAGGTTGGAGTACGTGGCGAGAGTGGTGGTGCCGATCTTGGCGGTGAGTTTGTCGTACGCCGTGGTCTTGGTGGTCTCGGCGGTGTCCACGTGCAGCCAGAAGCTGAGGCTGGCGGTGGTGCAGCCCGCGGGCAGGGTGACGGTCTGCGCAAGCGTGTCGGTGTGGGCCGACCCGTAGCCGTTCAGCCAGGCGAAGTACGTACCGCCGTGGGCGTTCTGGCTCCCCCCACTGGTGACCACGCCACTGGACGAAGTCCACGGCGTGGTGCCGGACTCGAATCCGCCGTTCGCCATCACCTGGGTCGCCGTGCAACTCGCGGCTGCCGTAGCAGTGTTGCCCTGGGCGGCCTGAGCGGTGGGGGCAGCCAGGGTCGCGGTGCCGACGGCAACGAGCACGGTGGTGCTCAGCAGCGCGGCGGCCCGGGTGGCGAGGGCGCGGAGTCTGTCGCTCATCGGTGCTCCTCTCGGTTGCCGGGGTCTGTGGGGGCCCCGGCCGAGGGGCAGATTGCCAGCAAACTCCCAGAATTGATAGGTGCATGCCACCTATCGTTACGACATCCACTGGGTCATCAACTTCCCAGGGGAACATCCCAGTTGGGCAAATCCAACCAGGGTGACACACCGCACGCAGCCCATCGGGGTCGAGCAGCGACTACGCCCGGGCGAGTCCCCGACGGCTCCTGGCACGGCCGCTGCCCGGGCAGGATGCCGGCGGCGGGTTACCGAGGTGAGCCCACGGCACCGCCATGGTGTTCCGCAGCCCCGTCCACCCGGTTGGCCAGATCTACTCGGTCAACGCAGTCAAGCACATCATCGAACTCGCCGACGCCGGTGAGTGGCAGCACTGTCCTGGCCAGCCCGAGGACAGCGAGATGCGCCTGCGAAAGATGGCCGAGCTCCGCCCCCTCGGCAAACCGGCGCATTCCACGGCTTGACGCACTGACGGCCGTCGTGTGGCCCAGCCGGAGATCCTCGGCCCGGTTGACCGCCTCGTACGGGCACGACCATCAAGTGCTCCAGCCGCCGGCCGGCGAGCATTCGCCCGTCGAATTCGCTCCATCCGGCAGCGACCGTGGCCGTCGCCAACCCGCATTCGCGTGTACCACCAGAAGCCCCCGTAGCCCCCGTGTACCGCCAGAAGCCCCGGGGATCAGCTGGCACGAAGGCACCGGCGGGATCGCTGCCACACGGACACGCGCCGATCGGCGCGACGATGCCCGAGTCGCTGTCGGTCTCGCGAACCGTGTTCGGCACCGCGAGCACCGCGCCTCTCCCACCCGGGCACCGATGCCGCTTCCAGTGCCGAGCACCCGCCCGGGGGGCGGTTTTCGGCCTTCCGGGTGACAGTGGAAGACGGCCGCCACGGGTTGGGTACCTGTGGGGTCGGGACCGAGCCGCCCGTAGGGCGGCGGATGGGAGCGGGTTTGTGAATACCTGGGCAACCTGGACCACGCAGGGCATTCTGTCCGGCCATGGTGGGGTGAAGACCGTGGAGATCGGTGTCATCACCGGTGATCTGACGGTGCACACCATGTGGATCGAGGGCGAGGCGCGACTGACAGTGCAGTACAGCGGGGCGCTCGACTGGTTCACCGTGGAGGGCAGCCCGGTGGTCGCGCCGGACGAGGCGGCGGCACGCGAGGTGCACCAGCACATGGTGGAGGCAGTGAAGACGGGTGGTGGCGCGACCGCCCCGCAGTCCTGACTCCCTCCGAACCCGGCCCGGGCCCGTGGCACAGCCAACCGCGCGGCCCGGGTCCCGGCCTGCCCACCCGGCTTCGGTCTGCCTCTACTCGGCTCTTCGGCCTGGCCTCGATTCGGCGCCGTCCGCCAGGTCGGTTCCGGCTTCCGGCCGCGCCGCACGGCTCCTTCCGTGGCGCCCTCACGCAGCACCGCACAGCAACCGCCTGTCACGGCCGCTCACCACATCACGCCACCGGCACCCTCACCTCATCGAACCGCGACGCCCCGCCCGCCCCGCCCCGCCCCACCCCGATGACCGCCGGTCACGGCGTGTCGCGACGGCGGGCCGATTCGACGGCTTCCGCAGCAGTCGAGCCTCGGTGGATCAGCTGTTGCCCGAGGGCGGCCAGAGCCCGACCCACGGCGAGTTCGTCACCGATCGCCGGGTCGGCGGGGTCCTGGGCGCTGCGGTGGGCCTCGGCGTCGACCTCGATCAGGTTGAGGCCGGTGTCGAGGACGGCGTGCGCCTCGGTGAGGTCACCGACTTCGACCAGCCGGAGGCGAACGGACCACTCGGAGATGTGCGGCTCGGGCACCGCGGCGCGGCCGCTCACCGCTCGTTCTCCTGCTGGGGCGGTTCGGCGAGCCGGTCGCCCTCCGCCTGCGACTCCTCCCAGGCGTGCATGGTCTGGTAGGAGGTGATGCCTTCCTCGGGGTCGGCGGCGCGGGCGTCGTCCTCGTCGCGCTTCGCTTTGTCGTTGAGCCTGTCGTTCATCTCGGACATCCTCGGCTCCTCGCGGTCGGGCCCCCACTGCTCCTTCCAGCCTGCTCCCACCGAACGTTTCAGTCGAGTTCGGCCAGCAACCCGGGGTTGACAGCGGCAAGGACAACCCGCAGGTCGGCTTCGGCGACGGCGGGCCACAGCACGGCTCGGGCGTCCCGGTAGCGGGCGGCAAGCCGGGCGCGGTCCGCCTCGGGCAGCTGGGCGGACCGGTCGGCGCGGGAGTTGTGGGCGTTGTCAGCGATCTTGACGAGAGTGGCGGCATGGTCGGCGACGATGTCGAACAGCATCGTCCGGTAGTCCGTCCCCGGTGCCCGGGTGACCCGGCGGACGGTGGCGACCACAGGGATGGGGACACCGGCGGCGAGCAGGTCGTCGGCGCGGGTCGGGGTGTCCTCCAGCACGTCGTGCAGCAGCGCGGCCATCTGCAGCCCGGTGCCGAACGCCGCGACGCCCGCTGCCACCGCGCGAACGTGTTCGATGTAGGGGACGCCGATCCGGTCGCGCTGTCCGGCGTGCGCGCGGGCGGCAAGGGCGTCCACTTCTGCGAGGGTGGGCGAACGCACGGCAAGGTCCCCCAGGGATGAGCGACGATCAGGTGTCGGAAAATATAGTCCGCTTGACGGAAAGGGAGTGATCGTACGGTGCGGGTGACCCCGATCTCCCCGGAGCGCCTGGTCGGCCTGCTCGCGGAGCGGATCCACCGACTGCCCGGCGACTCGGACCGCCGCCTGCGGGTGGCGATCGACGGCGCGGCCGCCGCCCGCCCGGGCGCGCTGGCGGACGCGCTGGTGGAGCCGCTGCGGCTGCTCGGTCGGCCGGTGCAACGGGTGTCGGCGGACGACTTTCTGCGCCCCGCCTCGGTCCGTTTCGAGTACGGGAAGCAGGATCCGGATGCGTTCCACGATCTGTGGCTGGACGAGGGGGCGCTGCTGCGTGAGGTCCTCGACCCGCTGGAGCCGGGCGCGGACGGCCGGATTCTTCCCACCTTCTGGGATCCTGCCACCGACCGTTCCACCCGGGCCGGCTACCTGGAGCTGCCGCCGCGCGGCGTGCTGCTGCTGAACGGCCCGTTCCTGCTCGGCCGCTGGCTACCGTTCGAACTCACCGTGCACCTCACCCAGTCCCCGGCCGCGCTCGCCCGTCGCACGCCTGCCGACCAGCACTGGACGCTGCCCGCTCACGAGCGCTACCGCACCGAGACCGACCCGGCCGCACTCGCCGACCTCACCGTCCGGGTGGACGACCCTCGCCACCCGGCACTGGTCGAAGAGAACTGACGGCCCGTCGACCCCGCTGCTCCGTCATCTCGTCGGCGCCGGGCCTCGCTGACAGCGCGGGCACCAGTAGGCGGTGCGGTCCTGCGCGTGGGCGGCGGTGCGGATCGGTGTGCCGCAGCGCACGCAGTTGCGGCGGGCCCTGCCGTACACCCAGTGCTGGCAGCCGGGCCGGGTGTCGCCGGTGGTGATGTGGCCGTGCCGCAGTTTGTTGGCGTCCAGCAGTTGGTGCGCCCGGTGCAGCAGCCGGTCCAGGTCCGGCAGTTCGGCGACCGGCAGCCACGGGGTGACTCCGGCGAGGAAACTCAGCTCGTTCGCGTACACGTTGCCGATGCCGGCCAGGTTCCGCTGGTCCAACAGGGCGGCGCCGATCGGGCGTTGCGGGGCGGCCAGCAGACGGCGGCGGACCTCGGCGACGTCCCAGTCCGGGCCGAGCAGGTCGGGGCCGAGGTGGCCGACCACCCGGGCTTCTTCAGCGGTGCGCAGCAGCTGCACCACGGGCAGCCGGTAGCCGACGGCGGTGCCCTGTTCGGTGCCGAGGATCGCCCGGATCTGGAACGCGGGCCCGCTGCGCCAGCGCTCGCCGGGCCGGAACACCTGCCAGCGGCCGTCCATCCGCAGGTGGGTGTGGAGCGTCACGCCGCCCTCGAACCTAGTCAGCAGGTGTTTGCCGCGCGGCACCGTCTCCAGCACTCGGCGGCCGGTGAGGTCGGCGGTGGCGTGGGCGGGCACGCGCAGGTCCGCCACCGTCAACACCGCGCCGGCGAGGGCATGGTTGAGCTGGGTGGCGACCAGGTAGATGCTGTCTCCTTCGGGCACTCCCCCATCATGCCGCCCGTCACGGACACCGCGTCCCGGGCTGCCCCCGCCGCCTCTGCTGGTAGGAAATATCCTCGTCAGGTGGCGTTCCGCTGTCTTAGGTTGGCGCGATGACAATCACTCACGAGGTGGCCGGCACCGGCCCTGCGGTCCTCCTGCTGCACTCCTCCGTCTGCGACCGGCGGATGTGGGACGGCCAGTGGGACGCGCTGCGCGAGGCCGGGTACCGAGTCGTTCGGTGCGACTTCCGTGGTTTCGGGGAGACCCCCTGCGCGGACGCGCCCTACAGCAACCTGACCGACCTGGAAGAACTGCTCGACGAGCTCGACATCGACCGGGTCTCGCTCATCGGCGCGTCCTTCGGCGGCAACATGGCCGCGCAGTTCGCGGCCCTGCGCCCGGAGCGCGTGCACTCGTTGACGCTACTCTGCCCGGGCAGCTCGACGCACGAGCCGAGTGCCGAGCTGGTGGAGTACGGCGAGCGCGAAGTCTCGCTGGTCGAGTCCGGCCGGCTGGACGAGGCGGTCGAGCTGAATGTGAACACCTGGCTCGGACCGGATGCGGACGAGGCCGCCAAGGCGAAGGTCCGACTGATGCAGCGCAACGCCTACGAGGTGCAGCTCGCGGTCGAGGAGGAGATCGAGCCGACCCGGCTCGAGGTGGATCTGCGCAACGCCGTCGCCCCTGCGCTGGTGTTCGGTGGCCGGTACGACGTGGACGACTTCCGTCGGATCGCCGTCGATACGGCGGCCGTGCTGCCGGCCGGGGAACACCGCGAACTCCCGTGGGCCGGTCACCTGCCCGCCCTGGAGCGCCCGGCCGAGGTGGCCGACCTGCTGATCTCCCACCTCGCCGACGTGTGGAAGGCCTGACAGTACGTCAGCGGACCGCAGTTCACATTCCCTCCCCCGAGTGAACAACGGCGCCCTGTTCGGGCCTGGAGGCCCTCTCGACGCCACCCGCGGGAGGCAATGGCACCTCCTTTCTACTCCCAAACTGGTCAACTGCCGCATACAGAATCGGTTCTGCACTTGCCGCCCACACCGGCTGACCGGGTCGAACACGAGATGCGCAGGGTTCGAAAAAGCAGGTGCACGCGTCCGATCCCGCTGATTTGATTCCGCGTGATCAACCTCCACGAGAGGACGCACCACACCTTGGACGGCACGATGCGCGACACCCTGCACGACAACGACCTCGTCCCCGACCAGGGGGTGGGGGCAGACGGGCCGTCGGCCGTCCTGGCCCGGCTCGAAGAGTTCTACGACGCTGTTCCCCGGTTCTCCGCGACCGCCGAGGAGCACGGCCCGTTCACCCTGTTCGTCCGCACCGGGTCGGGCTGGCACTACTACGGACGCCCGACGCTGGGCGGCGACGGGCAGTTCACCGCGGCCGAGGTGGACCGCGTCCGGGCCCGCCAGCGCGAGTTGGGCGCGCCGGAGAGCTTCGAGTGGGTGCACGAGACCTCGCCGGGTCTGCGTGCTGCGGTCGAGGCCTCCGGCCTGGAGGTGCATGAGCACCCCCTGCTGGCCCTGGAGCTCGACGGCTCGTCGGCTGCCGCCCCGGCGACGGGGGACGGCCCGGAAGTCCGGGTGCTGACGACCGACGACCCGCTACTGCCGAGCGCCGTCGCCGTTCCGCACCTCGCCTTCGCCGACCCTGGTACCGCGGTCGGCGAGGCCGGCGTGGAGCAGCTTGCCGAGGCGACCCGGACGGCGATCGCCGACGGCCAGGTGGCACGGATGACCGGGCGGATGGAGGCCGGCCGCACGGTCGTCGCCGCGACAGCCGGGCCGGACGGCCTGGCGATCGCCTCCGGCTGCCACCAGCCGGTCGGCGAGGTCAGTGAGATCGTCGCGGTGGCGACGCTCCCGTCCCTGCGCCGGCAGGGTCTGGCGCGCCGGATCACCGCGCACCTGGTCGAGCATGCCCGGTCGACCGGGATACGCACGGTCTTCCTGTCCGCGAGCGACGCCGCCGTGGCGCGGATCTACGAGAGCGTGGGCTTCCGCCGCATCGGCACCGCTCTGATCGCCGAACCCGCCGCGGAGGCTGCCGTGTCCTGACGTCACCTCGCCGCCGCACGGTGTCTGCGAGCCCGCCGCAGCCGACTGCCCGAGCCCGTCGCGGGACCGACGCTCGGGCCGGCCACCCACCCCCGGTCGACCGATCGCTCGGTCAGCCGTCGGGTGCAGGCAGGGTCTGGTCGTCACTGAGCAGCTCGGCCAGCAGGTCGCCCTGCTCGGTGAACCGGTCGAGCACCTCCTCCGGGCTGAAGGTCAGCTCGGCCGGGTCGGTGCACTGCTCGACCTCGCTCCAGCTCACCGGGGCCGATACGCCCGGGACGCTGGTGGCGCGCAGGGTGTAAGGCGCGGCGGTGGTCTTCGCCGTCGCGTTCTGCGACCAGTCGACGAACACCTTTCCCCGGCGCAGCGCCTTGGTCATCCGGGACACGACCAGGGCGGGGTGCTCACGGGCGAGGCGTTCGGCGAGGGAGCGTGCATAGCCGCTGACCTGCCGGGCGGGAGCCGGGCGCAGTGCGGCGTACAGGTGCAGTCCCTTGCTGCCGGAGGTCTTGGGCCGGCAGACCAGGCCGTCGGCGGCGAGGGCTTCGCGGATCAGCAGGGCGACCTGGCAGCAGTGGGTGAGGTCGGCACCGGGTCCGGGGTCGAGGTCGACGACCAGGCGGTCGTGGGCGTCGGGTCCGCTCTCGGCGGTCCACTGCGGGACGTGCAGTTCCAGGGCGTAGCCGTTGGCGACGACCATCAGTGTCGGCAGGTCGTCCACGGCGACGCGTTGCTTGGGTCCTTCGTGGCTGGGCGCGGTCACGGTGCGTACCCAGGCGGGCAGGCCGGGTGGTGGGTTCTTCGCGAAGAACCCCTCCTCGCCGATCCCGGAGGGAAAGCGCAGGAAGCTGGCTGCGCGGCCGCGCAGGTGCGGCAGCATCGCGGGGGCGATCTGCGCGTAGTAGTAGAGGGCCTCGCCCTTGGTCCACCCCGTGGCGGGCCACAGCACCTTGTCAAGATGAGAGAGAACCAGGCGGCGGCCCTCGACTTCCGTGACCTGTCGCTCGGGCATACCGTGGGAAATCCCCGCGAAAGGGCCTTGCCATGCCACAGGTCACCTGGAAAGGCGTCATCACGTTCGGGCTGGTCAGCGTACCGGTCCAGCTGTATGCCGCCACGGAGGAGCACAGTGGCCCTTCCCTGCACCAGGTGCACGCGAAGGACGGCTCGCGCATCCGGTTGAAGCGGTTCTGCGAGGCGGAGGGGAAGGAGGTTCCGTACAGCGAGATCGCCAAGGGGTACGAGTCCCCCGACGGCCGGCAGGTGGTGCTCGACGACGAGGACCTGGCGGAGCTGCCGCTGCCGAGCAAGAAGGTGGTGGACGTGCTGGCGTTCGTCCCGGCCGAGTCGATCGACCCGCTGGTGTACTCCAAGGCCTACTACGTGGCCACGGCCGACAAGTCCCCGGCGAAGCCCTACGTACTGCTGCGGGACGCGCTGCGCGCGTCGGGGCAGATCGCGGTGACCAAGGTGACCATGCGGACCAGGGAGTCGCTGGCGGTGCTGCGGGTGCACGAGGACACCCTGGTGCTGCAGACCTGCCTGTGGCCGGACGAGGTCCGCTCGGCACAGGGGATGGCGCCGGACGAGAAGGTGACGGTCCGTCCGCAGGAGCTGAAGATGGCGCGTTCACTGATGGACACGCTGTCGGAGGACTTCGACCTGTCCGCGCTCCACGACGAGTACCAGCAGGCGCTCCAGGAAATGATCGACGCCAAGCTGGCCGGGGTCGAGGCCCCGCATCTGGAGGAGCAGACCGAGGGCGGCGGGGCCGAGGTGATCGACCTGATGGCGGTGCTGCGCAGCAGCGTGAAGGCCGCGAAGGGTGAGCACGGCCGAGGCGCCAAGGGCGGTCGGGCCGCAGGCGGGTCGGCAGCGCACACCGAGGAGGCGACCGCCACCGGAACGGAGGCGGACCAGGGCGCGGCGGCGGGCGGCGGCGCGGCGGCGGGCGGCGGCACGTCGAAGCGGCCTCGGAAGGCGACCGCGAGCCGGAGCGGGGCGGCAGACCGAAGCGGGGCGGCGGCGAAGACCGCGAAGGCACCCGCGAAGAAGGCTGCCGCCAAGAAGTCCGCGACGCGCAAGGCATCCTGACGCCTGCTCGGTCCCCATACCCGCGGGAACTCCGTGACCGCACGGCCCGGACACGCGGCCCGAGTTGGGAGAAGGGCCGCGCGGCGGTGGGTGCGGGCGACGGCTGGGTCAGGAGAAGACGACGGACCGGAGCTTGAGACGGTCGGAGGCGCGGCCGCCGGGGCGCAGCGAGTAGTAGTCGCCGTCGCAGTCGGGGCCGGTGAACATGGTGGCGGTGGAGCCGGTGAAGTTCTGCGGGGCGAAGGCGGGTTCGGTGGTGTCGGGGTCGGCGACCTCGGGGAGGGTGACGCAGACGCGACTGTCCGGGTCGACGAGCATGCCCGCGGCGCGGTTGCCGAAGTCGTCGTAGTAGGTGTAGCGGAACTCGCCAACGGCCGCGGCGGCGGGGCATGGTGTGGCGAACAGCAGGGCGAGCGAGGCGACGGCGGCGGCAGCCGTGTGACGCAGGTGCATGGGGGTGGTACGGCCTTTCCGATCGAGCGCGCGGCCGGCGGGTCCGGCCCGGCGCGAACCACCGTAGTGAGGGGGCCCGGCGGCGAATCGGTTCTTCCCATGTACGTCGCGCGCCGCCCCACCGGTCGTGTGCAAGCCGCAGGAAAGGGTGCGACCGGGGCCGATGAGGCGGGCGCGCCGCGCGGGGAATTTGGGGTGCCAGGGGCCGAAACGCCGGTCGCAGCACGGCGGTTCGGCCCGACGTTCGCATGTTAGAACCGGCGTCCAGCGGGCAGATGTGTTCCTACCTGGGACGTAGGGACGCGCCGGCGGGGAAGGCCGGGCGCGCCTGCCTGGCGGCGCGGAGGTGGTTGATGGACGGACCGGCACTCTCCCCGCGTGAGCTCCTGATCCTTCATCAGATCGAGGCCGAGCTGGGGAGCGATCTGGAGCTGGAACGCGAGCTGCGCACGATGCGGCCGGCAAGGTTGGCGCGGTTTCGACGGTCACTGGCCGCCAGGCCACGATCGGTGGTCGCGGTGATCGCATGCTGTCTGGCCGTGTCATTCGGACTGTTGGGACTGGCGGTGGCACTGCGGGCGCCGACGTTGCTGGTCGCCGTGGTGGCGGCCTGGGGCACGGCGTTGGCAGCCCTGTTGGCACTGGCGCGCTTCACTCGGCGCAGCCGGGGCCCGCAGTAGGTAGGTGGGAGCGGGCACACCCGCCCCGCCCGCCCCGCGTGGAGCGGAGCACAGCAGAGCAGAGCAGAGCAGCAGACCTCTCGGTCGGCCGACACACCGCCGAAGAACGGTGGGCGTCGGCCGACCGACGTCGCAGGGCAACGTCGCGGGGCGATGCCCCCGAGGTCGCCAGGGCCTCGAAGGCGCCGAGGCATCGGGCCCGGGGCTCGGGCCCGGGGCGAGGTCAGACGCCCGGCAGGCCGGTCTGCACGCCGTCCAGGGCGTGCGAGCAGAGGCAGTCGCGAGTGGCGGGCAGCGACTCGAGGGCCTTGAACAGGACGGTGCGCAGGCGGTCCACGTTGCGGGCGAAGACCTCCAGCACCTCGGCGTGAGTGACGCCCTCGCCGGCCTCCACCCCGGCGTCCAGGTCCGTGACCAGTGCCAACGAGGTGTAGCAGAGCCCGAGTTCGCGGGCCAGCACGGCTTCAGGGTGGCCGGTCATGCCGACCACGGACCAGCCGTTGGCGGTGAACCAGCGGGATTCGGCGCGGGTGGAGAAACGTGGCCCCTCGATCACCACCAGGGTCCCGCCGTCGACCGGTTCCCAGGCGAGCGAGCTGGCCGCGGCCAATGCGGCGTTCCGGCCGTCGGGGCAGTAGGGGTCGGCCATCGAGACGTGCACCACCTCCGGCATCGAGCCGTCAGGCAGGCTCCGGCCGTCGTAGTACGTCTGCACCCGGCCGGAGGTGCGGTCGACGAACTGGTCGGGCACCAGCAGCGTGCCGGGGCCGTACTCGGGGCGCAGCCCGCCGACGGCGCACGGGCCGAGGACCTGGCGCACTCCGAGCGAGTGCAGCGCCCACAGGTTGGCGCGGTAGTTGATGCGGTGCGGCGGCAGCCGATGGCCGCGGCCGTGGCGGGGCAGGAAGGCGACCCGCCGGCCGGCCACCTCACCGATGAACAGGGCGTCGCTGGGCGGTCCGTAGGGCGTCTCGACGTGCACCTCGGTGACGTCCTCAAGTAGCGCGTACAGCCCGGATCCGCCGATGACGCCGAGTTCGGCGGTCGGGGTGCCGTCGGTGCGGGGCGGTTGGACGTCGGCCATGGCTCTCCTCGGCTCTGCCGGTCGGACGCGGGCCCGCCAACGGCCCGACACGACCCGGCGGGTCTGCGGCTGGGGTGCTGTCCGGCAGGCATGCGGCCCGCCGTGGGCACGTTGCCACCCTACGAGCGGCCAGGGCCGCCGTCCCGTACCGGCCCTGAGTGGTTCCGGCCGCATGCCTGCATGCCCGCACCCGGGCCACGTCGCGCACCTGGGCGTCGACCCCGCTGCCGACCCACTCGCCGTTCACCCCCGGCCACCTCGTGCCCGAGCGCCGCCCACCCCGCGAGTTTCCGCACGCCGACCGCCTCCCGTGCCCGCGCACCGGGCCGGCCCCTGTGCTCCCGGCCGGTGGTGGCGTCCGCGTACAGTGGCAGCCCAGGTCGGCGCGGTGACGGGACGGTGTGATGGACGACGGGCGGCTGGCGGTGCACTCCGGCGGGGTCGGGGCGGAGGCGGCGCACCGGGCGTTGTCCTGGCGGGTGCGGCCGCCGGCGCCGGATGCGGCGGTGCTGGTGCTGCACGGCGGGCGGGAGTTCGGAGCGGAGCCGGTGCCGGCGTTGAACCTGCCGGGGTTGCGGATGCGCCCGTTCGCGCGGGCCGTGGAACGGGCGGTGCGGCACGGCGGGGACGGGGCTGTGGGTCGGTCGCTCGCGGTGGGCACGGTGCACTACCGGTGCCGGGGCTGGAACGGCGAGCGCGCGGACGCGGCGCGCGACGCGGAGGCGGCGCTGGCGGAGTTGGCGGAGACGCTCGGTCCGGTGCCGACGGTGCTGATCGGGCATTCGATGGGTGGCCGGGCGGCGCTGCGCGCGGCCGCGCACCCGTGCGTGCGGGGCGTGGTGGCGCTGGCGCCGTGGTGCCCGCGGGACGAGCCGACCGAGCACCTGCGGGGCAGGTCGGTGTTGATGCTGCACGGCGACCGTGACCGGGTGACGCCGCCCGCGGACACCGATCTGTTCGCGCTGCGGGCCCGCGACCACGGCGCCCGGGTGGCCGGCTACCGGGTGTTCGGCAGCGGCCACACCCTGATGCGCCGGGCCGGCGACTGGCACCGCACCGCGGCCGGTCTGGCGCTGGCCGTGCTGGGGCTGACGGCGTTGCCCGAGGAGATCGGCACTGCGCTGACCGTGGGGGCCGGTGGTTCGGACGGCGTGTGCATTCCGCTGGCGGGCCGTCGCTGAACCCGTCCCGGCCGGGCCTTCCGACCGGCGTGTCGGGCGGCCGGCGCGACGGGTCGGTGACCGGTCGATGACGGGCGGTGTCGGCCGGTTCTCCGGCTCGACTCGGGCGGGTCGGGGGCGCACACTCCGGGAAAGGAGACGTCCGCCAATCGAATGAAGGAGGACCCGGCCATGGGGATCAGCATCACCACTGATCGGCTCGTCGTCCGCGACTGGACGCCCGACGACGCCGAGGACGCACTGGCCGTGTACGGCTCCACGGACGTCGCCCGCTGGCTGACGCCGGCAATGACCCGGGTCGCGGATGTCGATGCGATGCGGGCGGTGCTTCAGGCCTGGGGGCAGGACCAGTCCGGGCTGCTGCCGCCGCGCGGGCGGTGGGCGGTGGAGCGCAGGGAGGACCGAAAGGTCGTCGGCGGGCTCAGCATCCGGCCGCTGCCGCCCTACGAGGAGGATCTGGAGATCACTTGGCAGCTCGCCCCCGACGCCTGGGGTCAGGGCTACGCGACCGAGGCGGGCCTGGCGCTGCTGGAGTGGGCGTTCACCCAGGACGTCGAGGAGGTCTTCGCGGTGGCCCGGCCGAAGAACGACCGGGCGCACGCGGTGGCGAAACGGCTCGGGATGCGCTGGGTCGGCGAGACCACCAAGTACTACGACCTGAACCTCCAGGTCTACCGGATCCGCCCCGCCGACCTGCCCTGACCCCTCTCCCGCACCGTCCACCACTCCCCCGGCCACTCCCCCAGGCCGCTCTGCGTGCCGGATTTCGGGGGATTTCAGACTCTGCAGAGGCGCGCGGCGAGTTCGGCGGGCAGCGGGTAGCGGCGCTCGTCCGGGAGCAGCCGACGGGCCTGTTCGGCGCGGCCGGCGCGAACCAGTCCAGCGGCGCGCCGGATCTGCGGGGTGAGGTCGGTGAGGGAGACGATCCACTCCTCGACGAAGGTACGGACGGTCTCCCGCCCCAGGCCGACCTGGATGCTGTAGTGGTTGAGCGCCGCCCCGCGCAGCGACCGTTCCGGATCCCACTGGACATGCACCTCGGCCGCCGCCAGCCGCTGCTGGTCCCCGGTGGTCAACTCGGCTGCCGCCAGCGCGCGTTCCCAGCCCCGGCGAGTGATCCGGACGGCCAGGATGCGTTCCTGCCCGGGTCTGGTGGCCCAGTTGCTGCGGTGCAGCAGCCAGGGCAGCGAGGGTTTGATCCAGGTCATTCGCCGGAACGAGAACGGCGCGACGAACCGCCCGGCGCGCAGCGCGGGTTCGGCGATCGCCGGCGCGTACGCCTGGTAGACCACGATCGTGCTGTCGTCGAAGTCGGCGCGCACGGCGTGCAGTTCGGACGGCTGCCCGGCCGCGACGGGGCCGCGCGGCGAACGCGGGGCCGACGAACGCCGCGGCGACACGGCGCCGGACAGCGAGTGACCGGACAGCGAGTGACCGGACAGCGAGGGACGGGGCGGTAAGTGGCGGGGCGAGCCGGGCTGGTGGGCCATTCTCCGACCCTGCCACCCGCCCGGGTCCGCCGGCCATGCATTTTCGGGCGGACGGGCGGGCGGCTACCGAGGGGCGCCGCTCCGACGGGTCGTCAGTCCGTCACGGGCACCCGGGCGGGCCTGACGGGGTGCTTGCTCAGTATCGAGACGCGGTTGAAGGCGTTGATGGCGACCGCGACCCAGATCACGGCGGAGATCTGCTCGTCCCCGAACACCGCCCGGGCCTGTGCGTACGCCGTCTCCTGGGCGGTGGCGTCGGCGGGGTGGGTGGTCGCCTCGGCCAGGGCCAGTGCGGCCCGCTCGCGCTCGTCGAACAGTGCGGTGTCGCGCCAGGCGCTCAGCACGCCGAGCCGCTGCACGCTCTCGCCCGCCTGCAACGCGGCCTTGGTGTGCACGTCCAGGCAGTACGCGCAGCCGTTGAGCTGCGAGACCCGCAGATTGACCAGTTCGACCAGGCGGCGGTCGAGTCCCGCCTCGGCGGCGGCCTCGCGGACCGTCTCGGCGGTGGACAGCAGGGCCCGGAAGGCCCGCGGGTGCTGCTTGTCGATGTAGACCCGCCGGTCGTTCGTCATGGTCGCCACCTCGGTCACCTGGAGCTCCTCCGCATGCGCGCTGGTGTTTGTCCGACGATATCGTCCATAATAGTTGAAGCTGAAACGATTTGCCGAACGGCCGGCCCCGCGAGGGTCCAGCGCGCCGAGCAGACCGACCGAATCGAGCAGGACAAGCGGAACGAGTCGTCCGGAATCCCGGCAGGGTTCGGGCGGCACGGGAGGGAGCATCACCATGAGCACCACCGAGAACGGGCCCCGCCCGACCACCGCCAGGGTCCTCCCGCCGCGGGACGTCCCGCTCGGCGGGCCGCGCGCGATGACCGTCCGTCGCACCCTCCCCCAGCGCGAGCGCACCCTGATCGGCGCCTGGTGCTTCATCGACCACTACGGCCCCGACGACGTCGCCGTCACCGGCGGCATGGACGTCGCCCCGCACCCGCACATCGGACTGCAGACCGTCAGCTGGCTGTTCAGCGGCGAGATCGAGCACCGCGACACTCTCGGCGTGCACGCGTTCGTCCGCCCCGGCGAACTCAACCTCATGACGGCCGGTCAGGGCATCGCCCACTCCGAGACGTCCACGGCGGCCACCACCGTCCTGCACGGCGTCCAGCTCTGGGTCGCCCTCCCCGACGAACACCGCCACACCGCCCGGGACTTCCACCACCACGTCCCCGCCCCGGTCACCGTCGACGGCGGCGAGGCCCGCGTCTTCCTCGGCACCCTGGCCGGCGACACCTCCCCGGTCCCCACCTTCAGCCCGCTGCTCGGCGCGGAACTCACCCTCGACCCGGGCGCCACCGTCACCCTCGACGTGGACCCCACCTTCGAACACGGCCTCCTGGTCGACCAGGGCGACATCACCTTCGCCGGCACCCCCCTCCACCCCGCCGACCTCGGCTACCTCCCGGCCGGCCCCACCACCCTCACCCTCACCAACCCCTCCGCCACCCCCGCCCGCCTGATCCTCCTCGGCGGCACCCCCTTCGACGAGCAGATCGTCATGTGGTGGAACTTCATCGGCCGATCCGGCGAGGAGATCGTGCAAGCCCGACTCGACTGGGAGAAGGGGGTTCGCTTCGGCGAGGTCCAGGGCTACCCGGGCGACCGGCTGCCCGCGCCGGAGCTTCCGAACGTCGCCCTCAAGGCGCGAGGAAACCAAGCCTGACCTGCACGAATGCCAAACTCGGCGGTCGCGGCGATCAGCCTCTGCGAGGCGGCTCACAACCGCCTTCGGCTCCGGGCGAGACGGCAATGAGCGCCGCCGACTGACCCCTCGCCAGCAGTCGCGAGCACCTCGCCGATTCCCACGTTCAGGCGGGTTTTGCACGCTGTGGGCGGATGAATGCTGACCTTTTGCTGACTTTTCTGACAGGTCGTCAGCAGGCGGGGGGACCGTTCGCGAGCCGGGCCGAGGCGGCCCGGGAGACGGCGCGGCTGATGGACACCGAACACAGGGTGTGCACGAGGACGGACGCTGCGCGTCGGGCTGCTCCTGCACAAGCAGCCGGAGTCGAGGCGGCCGGCGCCGGCCCCGAGCACCCGGGCGGGCTACCGGGCGTGCCTCGAGCGCGACCTGGTCCCCGCATTCGGCGGCATGCTGCTCCTCGACCTCCACCCCAAGCACATCGCCGCCCGGGTGAGCGCGCAGCTCGCCGCCGGCCGCCGGCGAACAACCGTCCACCGCACGGAAGCCATGCTGCGAAGCGCCCTGAACCACGCGGCGCGAACGTGGCGGCTGCGCTACAACCCGGCGTGGTCCGGCCGACGGCAGCGGCCTTCCCTCGATGCGACGGCTGGACGCGGACTGGCCGAGCGTTCCCGCGTCGGCCGCTCGGAGGGTGCCGAGCCTCGCGGGGTCCGGCCGCTCGGCCGGACCCGCAGCCATCCGGATCCCTGCTCGGTCAGTCCTCTCCACCCACGGTGGCGGACCCGGTGTCGTTCCCGTCCCAAATGAGAGATCCCGGGGTCGCAAGGCCATGGCCGGTGATGACGACGCTGTCGGACTGGGAGCCACCAGTGCCGATCTGCCGGACGCTGCCGGCCGCGTGCCCGACCGCAGGCACGGCGAGGGCCAGGGCGAGCCCGGCGAGCCCGGTGGCCGTCGCATTGCGAAGCCGCATGATTCCTCCAGGTACTGATGGGTCGTCCGTACACCCCACCGCACCACAGCCCCGCGGGACGGCCGACACACTGGCCGAACGGCCGGACTCCCCCGACCGGACCCGCCATGCCGAAGCCGCCCGGCTGTCACGGACACCGGTTGCGAGGGCCAGCCGCTCGCATCCGGACCGGCCTGTGCCTGCCAGCCCCAACGCTGGGATCGAGTATCGAAGCCCGGTGGACGCCGCCTGTTCAGTGGTGGCTGTCGTGCGGCCGGTGACCGCGCCGGCGGCACGGTGGCGCCTGACGAACCTTCCGGCCGAGCGGACGGGTCGCAACAGACAACAGCAGCCCTGACTGTCAATCCCCTGGGGGGGTGTCAGCGACGGGTGTCGGCGGCGCTCCACCGGGCCGATGCCGTGGTGGGCGCCGATCACTCAGCACGGAAAACAGCACGAGAACAGATCGATGACCGTCGCCGGGTACAACCTTCCGTCCCCGGTTTCGGCATCGGCCGTATCACCCACTCGCAGCACGTTCGACGACACCGCGCTTTCCTCCGCATTCCGGCCCACTCTTAAGGATAAGGACTCCAGCTCACGATTCTGCCTGTCAGGTCGAGGTCCTCTTCTCCCCTGATCATGTAGACAGTAGGACGCCCCTTGACCGGCTGGACCACGTTCAGGTCGGCTGATCTGATCTCCAAGAAATGGGTGTACCGGCTGATGTTTTCGGTGTGCGCGATTTTGCTCGATACCTCGAAGACATCCCATTCGTCCGGCTTCAGAGGTGTCAGATATTTCCCGCCGCCGTGTACCGTGTGATGGCCTGGCACCCCCACCTTGGATGCCTTCAGTTTCTGGGAGGCGAGGATTTTCTTCAGGCTGTCGGCATCTGTGTAGTGGAACAATGTCTCATGCGGCGGGGGCTGGAGGTCCGTGCTCGGTTCGACTGCGGCCGCAGCCTGCCCGGAGGGCCCCGCGACGGGATCGGGTTCGGCTGCCTGGGGGGTGGTGTTTCTCGAGACGCGTGGCCTGCCCCGTCCGCCGAACTCGTGTTCCGGGAGCGAGTTGAGATACCGCCTGTAGGCGGCTCCCCCCTGGGCAAATGCGGCCCGCTCCTCCGCCGGCATGGTGGAGCGGCCGCTCCGCGCGGCGAATCGGGACAGCCTGCGCCCGGCGGCACCGAGGAGGCGGCCGCCGGCAGCACCGGCGCCGACCCCGAATTCGGCGACGCCGGTGCCGAGGGAGATCCAGCCGAGGACGGCGGCGGTCCGGGGGTTCCGCTCTTCTTCGGCGGCGGCGAAGACCGCGGTGGTGGCCGAGACGACGCCGAGAGTGGTGGCGGTGACGGCGGCAACGGTGGCGCAGATGCCGGCGGCCGCGGCGATCGAGAGGCCGCCGGTGAAGACCGCCAGGCCCACGCCCAGCGCGGCGATGCCGATGTTGAGCCAGGTGCCCCAGCTGAGGTGGCCGGTGGGGTCGGTGCGGTTGACCGGGTCGCCGAGGCAGTACGCGTAGGGGTTGATCCCACCCGCACCGAAGGGGCTGAGGCTGTCGGGGGTGGTGAACCGCATCAGTCCGGGGTGGTAGGCGCGGTAGCCGTTGCCGAGGTGCAGCCAGCCGGTCGCCGGATCGGTGCGCTGGCCGTCGTAGCCGAGGACGCTCGTCCCGCCGCCCGCCGTGCGCTGTCCGTAGGCGGTGTAGGCGGATTCCTCATGGTCCTTCCCGGCGGCGGCGATGAGTACGGTGCCTTTGCCGTCCGTGCCCAGCAGCCGTGTCTCGCTCTGGCCTCCTCCGCTGCGGTGCTGGGCCGCGCAGGCCGCGCCGAGGTGGAGCAGGCGGGTGGTCCGGTCGCCCTCGACCACCAGGGCGAGCCGGGCTCCGCGGTAGTGGAGCGTGCTGGTGGTGCCGGCGGTGTCCTGGGTCAGCAGCCGGTCGAGCGGGTCGTATCCGTAGGTGCTCGCCGGGCCCGCCCCGCGCAGCCGGCCCAGGGCATCGTAGGTGAGTGCGCGTCCGGCGTCGTCCTTGATCAGCCGCCCGGCCGTGTCATAGCTCAGATCGGTCTGCCCCGAAGCCGTGTGGATGCGGGTCAGCTGGCACGGGTCGTCCTTGTCGAACTTGTACTCGGCCTTGGTGCTGGTGCCGTCGGCGAACGCGGTCGTGCACTCGGTGACATTGCCGTAGGCGTCATGGACGAACGTCTGTTCTGTGATCCTGTGCTGGCCGTCCGTCGGGGGCGCGTCGCCCGTGCAGGTGTAGGCGGTGAGCTGATTGCGCTTGCTGTAGCTGAAGGTCTCGTCCCTCAGCGTCGTGGTGCCGCGTTTGAACGTTCGGCGGCCGAGGAGATCGTTCGGCTGCCAGGTGTGTTCCAGCGTCCACGTCGTCCCCTGGCCGTCCGTGATCGTGCGCGTCTTCTCGCGTCCGAAGGCGTCCAGGTCCAGCACCGTGGTCAGGGTGTCCTTCGTCTGCGTGTCCGTACCCGACTGCTTGACCACGCGGCCGAGGGGGTCGTACTGGGGCGTCGCCTCCATGTCCGGGTCGACGGCGTTGGCGAGCCGGCCGAAGGCGTCCCGGGCGATCCGCTGGGTCTTGCCGTCCACTCCCTGGTAGCTGTGCTGGCGGCCGCCCACGGTGTAGTCCCAGGTCGCGGTGCGGTCGGGCTGGCCGGAGAGCGTTTCGGTGTGCAGCCGTCCCGAGCGGTGGTAGGTGCGGGTGATCGTGACGCTCGCGTCGCTGTCCTTCGCCCCCTCGCTGGCCTGCCGCAGCGCGCCGGAGAGCGGGTCGTACTCGTATTTCTGCCAGATCCGGTCCGCCGTCACCTGGGACAGGGCGTTGCCGACCTGCCGGATGTACCGGAACTCGTGTGTGGTCTTCTTGTCGGGCAGGGTGACCGAAGCGGGCAGGGGGTCGTGGTCCGCCGTGTAGTGATAGGCCCAGGTGCGTCCGCCCGACGTGGAGGACCTCAGCCGACCCAGGCCGTCGAACTCCTGCGTGCCGTAGCGCGCGCCGTTCACCCGGACCTCGGTGACCAGCGCCTCCGACGAGAAGGGCGCGTAGGTGTGCGTGACCGTCGCTTCGTCCGGCAGCGTCGTGGTGACGAGCCGGTCGTGGAGGTCGTAGTCGTAGTGCGTGGTGTGCTGCATCTCGTCGGTCTCGCTGCGCAGGCGTCCCCAGCCGTCGCGTTTCAGGGAGCGCTTCCCCGCGGACTTCTCGTCCAGGTCGAACCGCTCCACGCTCAACGGCTCGCCCCGCTGGTTGCAGGTCGTCACCTTCCTGCCGGTCCTCACACCGCCCGCGGCCAGGAGCTGGGTGGTGGTGGTCAGCGTGACCGGGTCGGTCAGGGTGCGGTGCGTGAGTCCGTCGCTGTCGACGGTGTCCTTGAGCTGCCCCCAGTCGTCGTAGACGAACGTCCGGGTGAGTCGGGTCTGCTCCGTACCGTCCGGGAGCTGGTCCAGCACTGTGACCGACGCCGGACGGCCCTGCTCGTCGTAGCTCTGCCGCTGGACGACGTACCAGTCGTGGTTCTGGCCGTCGTCGCCGATGTCGCTGCGCTCGCGCTGGATGAGCCGGCCCGCTCCGTCGTATCCGTCGCGGATCCGGTTGCCCAGCACGTCCGTGGACTGCGCGGTGAACGCGAAGGAACCTCCCACCTCGTAGGCGTGCTGTTCCGTCGCCTTGTACGTGGTGTCCTTCGCATTCGTGGTGCGCGTCAGCGGTCGCCCCAGACGGTCGTAGGTCATCTCCGTCACGTCGCCCTGCGTGTCGGTTTCGGACCGCAGGCGTTCGGTGAACCGTGACCGTCTCTGCGAACGCGTCAGTGTGAGCGGGTCCTGGGAGAGCACCTGGACGACCAGTGTGTCGGCCTGTACCAGCGCGTCCCCGTCGACCGAGAAGGTGAACGTGTGGGCCGTCCCGCAGGAAGCAGCTCCGGTGTCGTCGTACTCCGTCTCGACCAGGCCCGTGAGACGGCCGAACTCCGATGCGTCCGAGGTGCTGTAGGAGTACGCATTGCCCTGAAGCAGCCGGTCGGTTCCGGCGTAGTGCTTCTCCTCCGACTTCAGCACGGTCTTCTTCACCGGGGAGTCCTCGGCCGGGACGTCATGGGCCGTGTAGCGGTAGGTCGTCGTGCGGACGGGTGCGTCGGGGAAGGCGCCCGCGTCGTCCGAGGGCCTGTGTACGACGCTCTTGAGCAGGCGGGTGAACCCGTTGGGATCGGGCGGGCAGTCGTCGTTGCCCTGCGACGGGTAGTACGTCCACTCGGTCAGCCTGCCGTCGGGGTCGGTCTGGGACCGCGGGTTGCCCTCCGTGTCGAAGGTGGTCTCGGTGACGTCGACACGCGACGTTCCCTGCCGGAAGTCGGACCAGGTGACCGTGTGCTTCCTCGGGAGCTGGAACTGCGCATGCTGCTCTTCGAACGGCTTTCCGGTCACCGCGTAGTACTGGGTCTCCACCAGGTGCGAGCAGTGGTTCTGCTGCTGCTTCTCGGTGGTCAGCAGATGGTAGGTGTCGTACCTCCGGGTGGTCCGGGTGGTCTGGCCCGCACAGGTCCGCGACTCCGTGGAGCCGTAGGTGTACTCCGTCAGGACGTCGTACAGGCAGTCCCGTGAGCTGTCCCAGTCCACGTCGGAATGGCCGCCGAGGAAGTTCGTGTCCGTGTAGTCGTACGCCGCCTCGATCGGGGGCTGTCCCCCGCCCGGCGTCAGGACGTACCGGTATGCACAGGGAAGCGCCGGCATGTCGGCGGTCGCGGGGAAACGGTGGCCGTCGTCGCGGTACCAGACGGTCTCGGTCATTCCGCCCGGCATGCTCACACCGGTCATCCAGGTACCCCACTCCCCCTCGTCCCCGACCGCGGTGTAGGTGAACTCCCACACCAGCGGCTTGTCCGGTCCGGCCCCGAAGTGGTGCACGCTCCCCAGCAGACCATTGCGGAACCACAGTTCGACGTCGTAGCCCTCCTCCTGCCCGGGCAGGACGTGGAGGGTGGTCTTGGACTGGCCGACGTAGGCCACGGTCAACAGTTCGCCGTACGCGCCCTGCTCGTCCTTGACCGCCGTCAGGCGGGGCTGCGGGCCGGCGGCGAAGTCCCAGCTCAGGTCCAGGCGGTGCCCGGTGGGGGTCAGCAGCGCGGTCGGCACCTTGAGGCTGTGGCCGTTCCCGGGCCCGGTCAGCTCCTCGACATCACCGGACTTGTGCACAATCCGGTAGCGGTTCTTCTCCTGGTCCCGGGCGACGTGCACGGTGTCGAGCTTGTGCTGCTGCAGGACGACCTTCGTCCCGGTCTCCTCGACCCGGTACTGCTCGCCGCTGGACAGGACCAACAGTCGCTCGTCGACGTCGTACGTGGTCAGCCCGAACGACACGCCCTGCCCGAACCCCATGTCGGTACGGGACAGCGGCGAGTACGAGAGCGTCAGCGGCATCGTCGGGCCGAGAGCGCGGTTGCCGACGAGCTCGCCGAGCCCGATCCGCACACCGAACAGCCCCGTCCGGGGATCGACACCGCCGGACACCACGCTGGAGAAGTTGCTGATGGCATGGCTGAACACCTGGGAAGTCGGACTCACGCCAGAACCTTCTGCCTCCGGAAGTCACCGGGCATCCGGCCACGCCTTCGTCGCGCCGATCGCAGCGATGCAGCCACCCGCATGCCCCTGTCCTCGGCATCATCGGCAGCAGCCCACCGCCAACCGCCGCGACGCACCGGACGATGCCTCCGACCGGCGCACCACGGACCACCAACCGACTGGCGCGCGGCACCGACGATGACCGGCCCTCCAAAGAGCCAGGCGTCGCACTGCAGCTGGGCGGGCCGGTTCCTTCGCACCGTACGGGCGCACGGTGAGCGGGAGTGCCGATCGGGGCCGATGAGCGGGACAAGGCCGGCCGACGCCTGGAGACGCTCGTCGACGCCGAGGCGCGGTTCACCGAACAGCAGGAGGCCGGGCACAGGCCGGCGACGCTCGGCCTCGCCCGGCGCACCCGTACTCGGGGCACGTGGTCGCGTCCACACTTCCCGCCGCGGAGCTGTCCCGTGATCTCGACCGGCTTTCAGCGTCGGCACGACCGCCGATCGGCGATGGAGCTCCTCGGCCGACGGTCAGCCCATGGCGATGAAGCTGAAGGGGATGTCATCGGCCGCGTCGCCCCCCTTTCTCGGATTTCCCGTCTCGATCCTGCAGTTGTCCTCCGTCACCGCCAGCACGACCGCGTTCCAGGAGAATCCCTCCTCCACCACAGAAACAACGACGGAGGGGGGCGTCGAGAATTTGGGAACGAAGCTGATCATGTAATGCCCGTTGTCGACTTTGATCGACGAGAACCCTTCGCCGCTCCTCTTGCTGCCGTTTGCGTTGACGATGCCGTACGCCGTGGCTGACATTTTCTCTCCTGAGTTTGTGCACTATTGGAGTGGATTCCCGCGCGATGAATCCAGGCAGGCGGGGCCGGGGTTGCGTCCCTCCGGGAGCCCGCAGGTTTTGTTGGTCGGCGGCTCCACAATGCCCACCCAAAGGTCCGGCTTCATGGGACTCGCCGAGCGACCGCTCCGAGATTCCCCGCATGGCGGGCTCCTGGTCCGCCCGTTCGACGGACCACTTCGATGCTCCTCATCGAGCTCGACAGGGGCCGAGGAAGTCGAACCGGGCCGGTGTCTGTCATCACGCCTCGACCTGGACAGAGCTTTGATAGGTGCCGTTCTGGGAGCTGTAGAGGGTATTCCCGTTCGGAAGATCGACTCGGACACCGAACGACCTGACACGCCTGTCCGGGTTGGAGTCGGCATGCTCCACGGTGTATTTGATTTGCGGCGTCATACCCGGAGTCGGCTTGAACTTCTTATCTCTCTCCCAGCACCAGTTCAAGGTGGTCTTTTCCTTCTCGGGAATGGGACTTGCGTCTACGAAATCAATGAGCAGCACCTTGCTGTACAGATCATCGGTGGTGACGGTAACTGCGTTCCCGGTGTCGTCCGTCGGCTGGATGCTGATCACCACGCCGATTTGCCCCCCGAACAGTGCCCCCTGATGCTGGCCGGTCTCGAGAACCACCGTCAGCTTTGATACGGAAGTCCAGGTACCCATGGTCGTCGTCTCCTTCATCGTTCGGCATGATCGGGCCGGATTCTTGGGCCCGCCCCGAGCGCGTCGTCGTAGTACTGCGGCGCGGTTCCGGCCGGAGCAACGGCCGGATGAGGGCCGATCCGCCTGCGCCGTCCCGGTGGGCACGGAAGTACCGCAAGATCGCGGACAAGCCGGTGCGGCAGCCTCGGCTACCCGCGGACGCGGTCCGCCCGAGCCGCTCGTTCTCCGCTCAGTCGCCTTGATCCGCACCGATGTTGGGCGGGTTCGGGATCGGGCTCCCGAAGTAGTCGTTCACGGTCCCGTCCGCGCCCGGTTTCACGGACCCGGCCCCGTGCGCGGGCGAGCCGCTCTTCAGGCGCACGTCGTCGGGGGTGGCCGACACGGCGGTCCTGAACAGCGGGTCGGCGCGGACGCCCGCGGTGTCACGTGGCTGATCGGTGTGCCAGTAGAGGTTGTTGTGATAGGTGCTGACGGTGTCGTGGATGGGGGAGCCCTGACCGCCGGCTGCACCCACGAACACGTTGTCCTCGAAGGTGACGCCGGTGGGGCCGTTGTCAAAAACGAGCGCGGTGTCGGACCGGTTGGTGACGATGGTGTTGCGGTAGACGCGAGTGTCGGTGGTCACGCCTCCGCACACGACCGAGACGACGCCATAGGGCGTGGACGTGTTGCGGTCATTGATGCTGATGTTGTCGTGGACGCGGTTCCCGTCGCTCACCATGTCCTTGGCGTTGCAGACGAGCAGGAATCCGCCCTCGTTGTCGTGGCTGAAGTTGTACCGGTAGACGTTGCGGTTGTTGCCGCCGTCGATGTCGTACGCCATGGAGTCCTTCGTCCCGTGGCCTCCGGTGACCTCGTTGTACTGGTACAGCACATCGTCGGAGTCCCAGGCCCAGATGCCGGCGCTGTAGTCGTTCGACCGCATGTTGAAGCCGTTGACGTAGTTGCGCTCGACGAGGGCGCCGCGCGACGTCAGCACGACGATGCCGTCGCCCCCGACGTCGTACACGTCGTTGTCCGTGAACACGACGCCGGTGGACTGGATCTGCGCGGCCCCGGCAGCGCGCGTCCAGGTGGAGGTGTTGGCGATGCCAGTGCGGTCGACGTGGCGGACGGTGGAGTGGCCGACCCTGAGGTCGTCGAACCGGGTGGGGGTCTTGGACCCCTTCACGGCGAAGAGGATCCCCCCGCTCGGGTCCGGGTCCTTGAACTCGGCCCCTTTGACATCGTGGACGTCGATGTCCTCGACGACGAAGTGGTGGGCGACACCGTAGTCGGTGAGCTCGACGTAGAGGCCCGCGCGGCGGTCGGTGGTGGTGTCGGGACCGGTGTTGGAGAGGTCCAGGCTGCGGATCTCCCACTGCTCGGTGTTGGTGAGGAGGAGCGCGGCGCGGGCTCCCCCGCCCTCGATGCGCGGCTTGCCGTCGCTCGATCTCCCGTAGGCGTCGATCAGGACGGGCGCCCCGTCCGCCCCCTTCCCCTTGGGCGCGAGGACGCCTTCGCACCTCGTCCCGCGTTTGAGGAGAAGACTCTCACCGGGGCCGTAGGTGTGGGCGTTGGCCTCGGCGAGGGTGCGCCAGGGCGCGGCGGGTGAGGTGCCGGTGGCGCCGACGGCGCCGCTCTGGCAGTCGAGGTAGTAGGTAGCGGCGGGGGCGGCGTTTGCCGTGGGGGCGGCGGTCGCAGCCAAGGTCACGGCCAGCACGGTGGTTCGTAGACGCATGGCCTGGAAGGTATCGGCGGCCCGACCCAACGTCCCATCAACACGCCGGACGGCCATTCCCCACTCGCCCGCACAGCCAACTTCGACCACCGCCGCACCAACTGCCCACTGCACGAAACGCCGCACCACCTCGAAGGCCACCCCGAAGCACCGGTCCCGGCCCGCCGATCCGCCCCCGGCCCGAACCCGCCATGGCGACCGCGAACGACGCCGCGCCACGGCAAGGCGAAGACGATGACATGGGAGGAAAACATCGTGGAGGCCCTCGACATGATCAGCCTTCCCACCCGTGTCGCCTCGAGCAGCAGCCACGAGCGGCTTCGCCCCACGCCGCGCCGAGCCATACCGGCGTTCCACCCACGCTTCGAGCGGCGGATCTTCAGTGCGAGCGAGGTCTCCGACGGCAAGCCCGCCCCGAACCTGTTCCTGCACGCCGCCTCCAGGATGAACGTGCACCCCTGCCGGTGCGTCGTCGTCGAGGACAGCAGGTACGGCGTCGCGGCCGCCCGCGCCGCGGGCATGCGCACCTTCTGGCCTGACGCCGGCGGAATGGCTCGAGGGGCCTGGGACGGTGGTCTTCAAGGACATGGCCGAAACTCCCGGGGCTGATCGGTCAGGCCCGGCGCGTGTCCGTCCGACCCTGATCGCCGGCGGGGACGAGGAATCCCACCGACCGATACGCCCCCGGGCCGCAGCAGGTCTGCCCCACGGCGTATCCAACGGCGCCTCGGGTCTTTTGACGCCGGGCTCAATGGCTCGCGTGCGCACTTTCTCGTCACCCGCGTCCCAACAGCTTTACGGCTCGACCGGGCGAACCCGCCGGCGGCGAGCCCGCCCGGGCCGGCCGAGGCCGCCCGCACGACGCCGGGCCGGGAGCCGGCGGAGCCCCTCCCGCACGCCGCCGACGTGATCGGCTTCCCCGCCGAGGCCAACGGACCCCCCGCAGCGGGTCGCCGGGGCGGCCGCCTCGCCGTAGCGTCGATCCCGTCCGGGGGCGGAACGGCCGGCTGGGAGGCAGGGATGGCGAGGACCAGGGTCCTGTTCGTGGTGTCGGCGGCCGATCGCTGGACGCTGCGGGACGGGACGGCCCACCCCTCGGGGTTCTGGGGCGAGGAGTTGGCGGTGCCGCACAAGGTCTTCGCTGCGGCCGGGTGGGAGATCACGATCGCGACCCCGGACGGGAAGGCACCGACGCTCGACCGGCTGAGCATGTCGTTCACCGCCGGCCGCCCGAGCAGGCTGCGTGAGGTCGCCCGCTATCTGGAGTCGATCAAGGCCCAGCTGGACACCCCCGGCAGGCTGGCCGAGATCGACCCGGACGAGTACGACGTGGTGTTCTACCCCGGGGGCCACGGCCCGATGGAGGACCTGGCCGTCGATCCGGTCTCGGGCGCGCTGCTCACCGGGGCGCTGCGTTCCGGCAAGCCGCTGGCGCTGCTCTGCCACGCTCCGGCCGCCGCGCTGGCGGCCGAGAACGAGGACGGCTCGTGGCCGTTCGTCGGGTACCGGATGACGGCGCTGTCCGACGTCGAGGAGAAGCTCAACACCTTCGGTTGGAAGGCCGCGTGGCTGGTCGAGGACCGCCTGCGCGAGAAGGGCGCACGCTACGTCAAGGCGCGCCTGCCGCTGATGCCGTTCGTGGTGGTCGACCGCAACCTGTACACCGTCCAGAACCCGGCCTCCTCCGAGCGTCTCGCGAACCAGCTCGTGGCCGACCTCGCCCACCGGGCCCCGTAGCGGCGAAGCCCTGCCGCAGTGGCCTGCCGGGGATCCCGGCGCGTGCGCTCGGGCCCGACCCACCCGTGACGACGCGTCAGGCGTCCGAGCGCAGGACGGCGGTGGGGCAGCAGATGGACGGGACGATCCGGACACCGGGAGGCCCGATGGCCGACGAAGAACCCCGACCACCGCGGCGGCGCCTGCCCTGGCCGGTACGACGTTCGCCCGTCGGGCCGCTCACAGGCGGTGACGACAGGTGCCGCACCGAGCACAATCGGTGACTGTCGCCTAGCGTGTGCGCATGAGCGCAAACGCACCAGCCCGGGCGGAGCCGACCGGAATCGACCGGGATCGGCCCAGCAGGTTGCCGGTGTCATGACCGCGCTCCGACTCCCGCTCACCGTCGACGACACCGCGCTCGTCCTGATCGACCACCAGGTCGGCACCATCGCGTGGGCCGGCGAGCTTGCCGGCGAGGACGAGCGCGAGCAGCTGCGGATGTGGGTGCGCACGGTGGTGAGGTTCGCGGCGGCGGTGGGTATTCCCGTCGTTCTGACCAGCAGCCTGGAGGAGCAGCAGCAGGGCCGGCTCCTTCCCGACCTCGAAGCCCTGGTGCCCACCGAGTACGCCGGCCGGGTGCGCCGTGCGGGCGTCATCAACGCGTGGGACGACCCGGCGTTCGTCGGGGCCGTCCGGGCGACCGGTCGGGGGAACCTTCTCGTCGGCGGCCTGACGACCGAGGTGTGCCTGGTGCCGCCGGTCCTGTCGGCGATCGAGGACGGCTTCGGCGTCGGTGTCCTGCTCGACGTGTCGGCCGCCGGCACGCGCACCGCCGCCGTCAACAGCCGCGACGCCATGCAGGCGGCCGGGGCGGAGCTGCTCACCGTCGTTCCGGCGATGACCCGACTGCTCGGCAGCTGGCAGAGCGAGCACGCCGCGGCCTTCTTCGACGCCATGGGCAGCGAGGGCGTCTTCGCCGCCTACGCCCGTGGAAACCTCAGGTAGCCCTCGAACAGGGAGCACGTCCATGTCCGCCATCACCGCCGCCGACCGCTTCGAGATCCACGAACTGCTGGCCCGCTACTGGAAAGCCGTCGACGAGGGCGATCTCCAGGGCTTCGGCGCCACCTTCACCGAGGACGGCAGCCTCACCAACTACACGGGGACGACGACCGGCCGCGCGGCGCTCGCGCAGTGGCTCGACGACTACGGCCCGAGCCGCGTCGGCAATCGGCATATGAGCACCAACACGATCATCACCGAGGTCGACGGGGACACGGCGACGGTCTGGAGCTACATGCTGGTGATCGCCGCGTTCGAGCCGCGCACCCAGACACCGCACGTCGCGTCCTACAGCCGGTTCAACGACCGGGTGGCCCGCGTCGGCGGCAGGTGGCTCTTCAGGGAACGCGTGATGGACGACCTCGCCCTGAACTCCATCGACTACCCCGGCTGAACCGCCGCCGGGCGCGCCGGAAACGACCACAGGTCCGGGCCGGTGCGGGCAGCAGTGCACCGGTCGAGGCCGGCCGGGCGGGGACAGTCGGCTTCGCAACGGCCCGGCCCGAGCTGCGGCATCCTCGGCCCGACCTGCGTCAACTTCGTTGCGAGCGCTGGTATGTGACCGAACCTCACGCTTTGGTACAGACCATTGACGGGTTCCCCGGGACCTCCGTAGATTCCGATCACATCCACGGGGCCGGGCTCGTTCGCGGCCCCACCCCCACGGGAGAACACACACGTGAAGCGCTTCGCCATGCCCGCAGCCGGGCTCGCCGCAGTCCTGCTGCTCGCCGCCACCGGATGCAGCTCCGATCCGAAGCCCGAGGCCGCCCCCGCCGCGAAGGCCGACACCTTCGGGTGCCTGACCGCCGAGCAGGCGACCGCCGGATCCACCCGGCTGCCCGTCGAGGGCGGTGACGTCGGCGCGTACTACCAGGATTCGGACGCGGGCAAGGCCACCGTCGGCGTGGTGTTCGCGCCCCAGGCGGGCGGCTCGCTGTGCGACTGGCAGCCGCACTACGCCGAGTTCACCGCCGCCGGGTACGCGGTGGTCGGCTGGATGGTCAACGGCGGCGGGGCGTCCGACGTGCGGGCCGCGATCGGCCTGCTCAAGTCGAAGGGCGTCACCTCGGTCGCCCTGGTCGGCGCGTCCGACGGGGCGAGCGCCTCGCTGGAGGCCGCCGCCGACCAGGCGACGGCACCGCTGCCGATCAAGGCCGTGGTCTCGCTCAGCTCGCCCGAGACCGCCCGCGGCGCGTCCGGCGCCACCAAGGCCGTCCTCACCGGCATCGTCCCGACCTTCTTCGCCGCCGAGGAAGGCGACGGCCGCTACCCCGAGTTCGCCAAGGGGCTCCACGACACGGCCGTCGCCCCCGTCAAGCAGCTCAAGACCTACCCCGGCAGCAACCACGGCTACCTGCTGCTCAACGACGGCGCTCTCCCGGACGTTCGCGCCTTCCTGACCGCGCACGCGCCCGCCAGCAGCTGACCGACCGCAGCTGACCGACCGCCGAGGCCCCGGCCCCGCTGCGCCGGCTCGTCGCCGCGGCCCCGGGCGTGCCTCCGGACGGCCGGATCGGGCCGTCAGCCCCCGGTGGCACCTCGACCGGACCGGAACGAGGATGAGGGCGAGGTGCCACCGAGGAGGCCCGATGAACGACAAGGTCGCCCGATGAATGACGAGGTCAGCGCCCTGTTCCGGGCCGTTCCGGGGCCGGTCGGCCTCGGGTTCGGCTGTCTCCCGCCGTTCTTCGCCGCCGCGGTCCTGGAGACCGGCACCGCCGGCGGGGGCAGCGCCTGCCGCGCCGGCACCGCCTGAGGTACCCGCGGCGAGGTGGCTCCATGGCAACGGACGACGCACTGGCCCAGGTCGCCGAACTGCTCGGCGCGCCGGACCTGGACGAGCTGCTGAAGGCCGCCGGGCCCGTCCTGGACCGGGTCGGCGCGACCGCGAGCATGGTGTACCTGACCGAACCGGACGGCTGGCTCGAACTCGGCGCCGCCCAGGGCTACGACCGGGCCGACGCGGACGCCTACCGCACGCTCCCGCCCGACTCCCCCTACCCGGTCGCCATCGCCGCCCGGGAACAGCGGCCGGTGCACCAGAGCGCGGCGACGGTCGCCGCCACCGGGACGGAAGCACGCGCCTCGCACGTCTCGTTCGCCGCGTTTCCGCTCATGGTCGACGGCCGGTGCGCCGGAGCGCTCCTGCTCGAACTCGGGACCACCGACGCCCCGTCGCCGGCCGACCGGACCACGATGGCCGCGCTGGCCACCGTGTGCGCGCACCACGCCACCGTGCGCACCCGCCTCGCCCCGGCGGCCGCCCCGCTCGCGTCCCGGACCGGACTGCTGCGGGTCGACCACCGGCACAGCCGCCTCGAACAGGCCATGACCAGCGCCGACTTCGGCACCTTCGAGTGGTTCGTCCAGACCGGGACGCTGATCTGGGACGAACGCACCTGCCGGATCTTCGGCCGCGACCCGCGGGTCGTCCGCGGCCGGATCTCCGACTTCACCGGCGCGGTCCATCCCGAGGACCGGGTCGTGGTCGACGCCGCCGTCCGGACGGCGTTCCGCGGCGGCGACTACACCGCCCGGCACCGCGTGGTCCGGCCCGACGGCGCCGTCCGCTGGGTGGAGGCCAGGGGAAAGGTCCGCTTCGACGGCCGGGGCGGGCCGCTGGCGGTGGCGGGAGTGGTGCGGGACTGCACGGTCGACGAGGAGCGCCGGCAGCTGACCAGGTCCGCGACGGCGGGCTTCGCGGGGGCGCTGCACGTGCACGACGTCGCGGACGTCATGGTCGACACCGTCCTGCCGCAGCTGGCCTGCGGCGCACTGGCCATCCACCTGTACGACGACGGCCGGCTCACCCTGGCGGCGGCGCGCGGCTACCCGCCCGAGGCCCTGGAGCGGTTGTCCGCCGCCGAGGCCGCCGCGCCGCTCTCGACCGCGCTGCGCAGCGGCGTCACCCAGTTCATCCGCACCCCCGGGGAGTACCTCGCGGCCTACCCCGAGCGGGGGCTGCGTCCCGCGCCGAAGCACCGGGCGTGGGCCATCGTCCCGCTCAGCACGGCGATGGGCCCGGTCGGCACGTGCACGCTGTCGTACACCGCCCCGCAGCGGTTCGACGACGAGCAGCGCAGCCAGTTGGAGGGCCTGACCGGCATCCTGGCGCAGTCGCTGGCCCGGGCGCAGCTGGTGGAGGAGAACGAGCGCAGGATGTCCGATCTCCAGGAGATGATGCTGCCGCGCAGCCTCCGCCCGGCGGCGGGGACGGTGGTGGCGGTCCGCTACCTGCCCGGCACCGACAGCCTCAACGTCGGCGGGGACTGGTACGACGTCATTCCGCTCCCCGGCAGCCGTACCGGCGTGGTGGTCGGCGACGTGCAGGGCCACAACGCCCGCGCCGCGGCCGTGATGGGTCAGATGCGCACCGCCGTTCGCGCGTACGCGTCCGAGGGGCACGGCCCGTCGGACGTGGTCGCGCACACCAACCGGATGCTGTGCGACCTGGAGACGGAGCTGCTCGCGACCGCCTGCTACGCGGAGCTCGACCCGGCGGCCCGCCGTGCCACGGTCGTCCGGGCGGGTCACCCGGATCCGTTGCTGCTGGCCGCGGACGGCTCCTGTCGGGTGCTCGCGGTCGCCGGCGGCCTGGTGCTGGGCGTCGATCCCGACGAGCGGTATCCGGCCCAGGTGGTGCCGTTCGAGCCCGGGGAGGCGCTGGTGCTGTTCACCGACGGGCTGGTCGAGCGGCCCGGCGTCCCGTACGACACCGCGATGGCCCGGTTGACGGCGGAACTCGCCGCCGCCGCACGGGCGCTGTCCGGGGGCGACGCCGATGTCCGGTCGGCGCTCGAGGCGTTGGCCGACCGCGTCGTCGGCCTCGCGGAGACCGGTCCGGCCCGGGACGACGTCGCGGTCCTGCTGGCCGGCTGCCGCCCGGTCTGAGCCACCCTCAGTCTCACTCGATCGGGTGAATCCGGCGGCGGTGGCGGGGTGGGTGACCTGCGGCGATCCCGTGCGTGGCGCGATTCGGCGAGGTGTCCTGGCGGAAAAATGCCTTGCTCGATCATCACGCACGGTGAAACCGTGGCCGCGTTCCGTGTTGATCGTGGGGTTGTCGGGACGCGGCCCCCGGGCAGTGAGGTGTCGGGCTTGACGGAGATGCAGCACCTGGCGAAGGTCTACAGCGACCGCGCCTACGTGCACACCACGACCGTGCGGCATCAGGGCAGTACGGTCGCGTTCGCGATGGACGACCGGCGGCGGATCGTCTACAGCGTGCTGGATCTGTCGCAGCACGACGAGGCGAAGGGCGAGGCGGACGCGGCGTACTGGTCGGAGGATCCGCTGCCGCTGCGCTTCCCGACCGAGGTGGCCCGGGTCGGCTACGCGGTGGCGGGCTCGGTGCGGATGCCCGTGGTCAAGCGCGGCGGCCGGGTGGAGGCGGACGCGGCGGAGCGGCTCGGCGAGGAGGAGCTGGACGGGTTCCTGTCCAGCACCGCCCGGCTCGGCGCCGCCGCCCCGTTCCACGTCGTCTCCGACGGCACGCACGTCTACGTGCTGCGCCAGTCCGTCCGGGCCGACCCCGCGGACGCGGTGTTCCGGCTCGCCGACGGCACCGGCTCCTCCGCCGACCCGGCCCGCGGCGACTACCTGGCCAAGGACGGCGGGGGCAAGGTCCCGGTGGTCGACGCGACCCTGCTGTGCGACCGGTTCGTGCTGGCCGGCGGCGAGTTGAAGCCGGTGCTGGAGGTCCGCTACCGGCGCAGCCGGCACAAGGGCCGCCCGGACTCCGCCAAGGACAGCCTCGGCACCCAGGATATGGAGGGGCTGCCGTTCGTCGAGCCGACCCAGGAGCTGTCCTTCGTCCGGAACCTCTCCGCCGGCCGCTTCACGGCCCTGCTGGTGCCCACCGCCGTGCACGGCCGCGAGCGCTGGCAGATCTTCGCGCACAACGACGCCACCGGCCGGATCGACGCCTTCAGCGTCGAGCGCAGCCGCGACGGCCTGTTCAACACCCAGGGCACCCAGGCCTGGACCAGCCCCGACCCGCGCTACCGCAGCGCGGTCTACGAGAGCGCGCCCGGCAGCTGCCCGTTCACCGGCCGCCCGCTGGTGCCCGCCGAGGAGGAGGGCGACCGGGCCGGGACGGCGCTGCGCTTCGACGGCGTCGACGACCTCGCCGAACTGCCGGGCGGCGCCCTCGACCTGGCCGACCGTGACTTCACCGTGGAGTTCTGGGCCCGCCGCACCGCCACCGGCAGCCGGACGGACTTCCTGATCGGCCACGGTGATCCCGCCGGAGTGCAGCGGGGCACCCTGCACATCGGCTTCCGCGCGGACGACACCTTCGCCTTCGCCTTCTACAGCGACGACCTGAACGTTCCGCAGCGCACCACGGACAGCGACTGGCACCACTGGGCCTGCGTCTTCGTCCGGGGCACCCGGGAGCAGATCGTCTACCGCGACGGCGTCGAAGTCGGCCGCCGCACCGCCACCGCACCCTACGCGGGCACCGGCCCGTTCACCCTCGGGCGGGCCATCCGCGCGTACGGCCGCGGCGAGCTGGACGAGGTGCGGATCTGGCACCGCCCCCGTGGCGCTGCGGAGATCGCCGCCGACCGCGGCCGCCGCCTGATCGGCAACGAGCCCGGCCTGGCCGCCTACTTCCGCTTCGACGAGGGCCGCGGCACCACCCTGCACGACCAGACCGACCACGCCCGGCACGCCGCCCTGAACGGCGGCCCTGCCTGGGTCGCCTCCGACGCCCCCATCGGCGAGAACCCCGGGGTGAGCCGCAGCAGCTTCGCCCTCACCGGACGCCGGGTCGTCTCCGGCCTGTCCGCCCTGCTGCACCACCAGCAGGAGGCCTCGCCGGCCGGCTACGACCGGACGGCCAAGCCGGTCAAGCGCCAGGCCAGGGTGCTGCTGGCCTGCGCCACCGACGGGCCCGACCCGGTGACCGGCAAGGCCACCGACGAGGCGTACGTCGCCACCCTGGACCTGGGGGTCGGCCGGGACGGCCGGCTGGCGCAGCTCCCGGAGGAGGTGGCCCTGCCGGTGCTGGCCGCCCCGGAGTCCAGCGGAAACGTGGACGCGGCGAGCGCGGTGGACGCCCAGGTGGCCAAGCTGGCGCGGGACGTCTCCGCCACCGAGGCCGAGATCACCCGCCTCCAGACCGAGACCGCCGAACTCCCGGACGTCGAACGCCAGCACGCCCAGGCACGCGCCGCGCTGGAGGACGACGTCACCAACTGGAACTACCGGCTGCGGTTCAAACTGCAACGGGACGGCAAGGACCAGTACCTCGCCGTGAACGGCGACAGCAAGGACCGCGTCGCCCCGATCGTTCGCACCGCAAACAAGCAGGCCTCGTCGACGCTCTGGACTTTCGAGTCGGCCGGCACCGCCTTCAACGGCTTCCCCTGCTACTTCGTCAAGAACATCAACTCCGGGCACGACCTGAACGTCGAAGGCCGTTCCATGGACAACGGCGGCCCCCTGATCCAGTACTCCCGGGAGGCCGACAACGCCGCCACCCAGTTCGCGCTCGACACCTGGAACGGCAACAGCCTGGTGCCCCGCCACAGCCGGAAGCCGATCGCGGCCCGGGACAGCCAGGGCGACCGCATCGTGCAGTACGAGTACGCGACGGTGAACGCCTCAGGCGAGAGCATCCTGATCCTGGAACGGATCGCCAACTCGCTGAAGTCCAACGCCGTCACCGAACGGTTGAACCAGCAGATCTCCGACTTCGCCCAGCGCCTGGAGCTCCTCGGCCTCAAGCGGGACCGCCTCGCCCAGCTGCGCCGCGACCTGGCCGCCCAACAGGCCGCGCTCGCCGCCAAGCAGGACGAGCTGGGCCGGCTCACCGGCGGGGTGCGCGGCTCCGACGACATCGCCCTGCCGGTGCCGCAGCTCACTGTCGATCGCACCGGCCTGAGCGGCTCCGGCGCGCTGCTGGGCTTCGCCCGCGCCGCCGACCGCCCGTTCCTGCTGGACAGCGCCACCGGCAACGTCGTGCTCTACTTCCGGGGCGCCAACGGCCAGTTCTTCGCCGCCTACTACGACACCCAGGTGCTGCGCTCCTCCCGGCTGCTGGCCGACGGCGAGCGGACGGTCTCCTTCACGGCCCGGGACGCGGCCACCGATCTCGCCGCCACCGAGATCGGCATCGCGGAGGGGGACACCCCGGCGCAGGTCTCCCTGACGATCAAGCACAACGGGCAGACCGAACGGTGGCTCCATCTGCCCCGCCGGGCCGAGGACTTCGCCGCCGTGGTGAACGGCGCGGCCGAGCAGCCCGTCACGATCGGCACGGTGCTGCGCATCGACGGCGACGTCGTGCAGTTCACCGAGGGCACCCTCGCCCCGCTGGCCGGCCCCGGCTTCGTGACGGTCGGCGGCCACGGCTTCCGCTTCGACGGCAGCCACCCCACCGGGTCGAAGTCGCTGCGCCTGGGCACGGGCGCGGAACTGACGTTGCTGAAGCCCGGGATGAGCGTCCAGCGGGTGCGTTACGACCACCGCTGGTCCACCTCCTCGCAGCCCGGCAGCACGCTCGCCGAAGGCTCCCGGCTGATCACCGTCGACCCGGGCGGCCCGGCCGAGCTGCCGCTGGGCAGCGCGGACGGCCTGGTGCGCGGCCACGGCGGGCGCTGGCGGGCCGACATGCCGGGCCGTGCCTACGCCTTCGACGGCAAGGGCCGCTTCCTCGCCCTGCCCGCCGGGCAGCTCCCCCGCGTCGCGACCCCGGGGGACCTCACCCTGGAGACCTGGATCAACCCGGAGCGGGCCGAGGGCCCGGTGCGGCTGCTGCACGCCAACCCGGGCGACACCCCGTACGGCCTCGGCCTGCTCGGCACCGCGGCCGTCTCCGGGCTGGTCTTCGACGGTGTGGACGACGCGGCCGTGGTGCCCGGGGCCTTCGGGTTCGGGGACGGCGACTTCACGGTGGAGTTCTGGGCCCAGCGCACCATGATCGACGACCGGGACCACTACGTCCTCGGCCACAGCGGCGACCAGGGGCGGGACAACGAGAGCCTGCACATCGGCTTCCGCAGGAACGGCCGCTTCACCTTCGCGTTCTACGGCGACGACCTGGACAGCGCCAAGCCCTTCGGTGACACCAAGTGGCACCACTGGGCGTGCGTCTTCCAGCGCGAGACCCTCCAGCAGGTGATCTACCTGGACGGCCAGGAGATCGCCCGGCGCACCGCCAACGCCGCGTACCGCGGACAGGGACGGCTGTCACTGGGCTCGGTGCCGTGCCAGCCCGGCAAGTTCGCCTCCCTCCGGATCGACGAGGTCCGGCTCTGGTCCAAGGCCCGCGGCGGCGACGAGCTCCGGGCCGACCAGGGGCGCCGGCTGAGCGGCTCCGAGTCCGGCCTGCTCGGCTACTGGACGTACACGGCGCCGGCCCCCGGCACGCAGGCCGTGCTGGCCGACCGCTCGGGCAACAACCGCCACGCCGAACTGCGCGGCATGCCGACTCCCGCCCCGGCCCGCGCGCCGATCGCCGACGGCGGCTTCCGCGTCGTCGCGCATGTCGGCGACCGCCGGGTGGTCAGCCGGGAGACCTTCCCGCTGCGCGAGTGGAGCCACCTCGCCCTGGCCTACCAGCAGTCCTGGGCCGTCGAGTTGACCGGTGACGCGTACCTGGAAGTGCCGGACGACGACGCGCTGGACATCGCCGACGATCTGACTCTGGAGGTGTTCGCCCGCGTCGACCGTCTCGGCGAGACCCAGGGCCTGCTCTCCAAGGGCCGCACCGCCGACGGCGTCGGCGGCAGCGTGCCGTACCGCCTGGCCGTACTGCCGGACGGGCGGCTGGAGTTCGCGTTCGAGGAGCCCGACGGCCGGGCCGTGCGCTTCACCTCCACCGAGGGAGTGCAGGCCGGCCGGTTCCACCGCATCGCCGTCGTCCGCAAGGGCGGCCGCTCGATGCAGGAACAGAAGGGCACCAAGCAGATCACCGCCGTCGGCGCCGACGGCAAGCCCGTCACCCAGAGCGTCGAGATGGTCGAGTCGCTCGCCGTCCGCGAGTGGCAGGACATCCGCTTCCACCTGGACGGCCGGGAGATCGGCGCCGCCCGCTACGAGGGCCCCGGCCCGCGCGGCAACGACGCGCCGCTGGAGCTCGGCCGGGCCCGCGAGGGCGCCGCCGTCCAGCAGCTGACCGGCGTGCTCGCCGAGGTCCGGATCTGGGGCGCCGCCCGGGACGCCGCCCGGCTCGGCACCGCCGTCACCGCCCGCGACCGCGGCCTGGTCGCGCACTGGCGCTTCGAGGAGAACGCCGGCGGCACCACGGCCGACGCCACCGGCTCGCACCCGGCCCGGCTGCGCGGCGCCCGCTGGATGCGCAACCCCGACCCGCAGGGCAGCGTCTTCCGGCTCCACCGCAACGGCGTCGCGGTCGCCTGCGACCCGGCCGGCACCCCGGGCCTGCCCGACACCGCCGCCTTCGCCGAGAGCGGCGACCCGCAGCTGTCCCTGGGCGCCGTGCTCAAGGGCGGCAAGCCCGCCGAGGCGTTCGACGGCGTGCTGGAGGAGGTGCGGATCTGGCGCACCGCCCGCACCCACGAGCAGCTGCTGGACAACCTGTTCACCCGGCTCAAGGGCGAGAAGGAGGACCTGGTCGCCTACTGGCCGTTCGACCGAGACTCCACCGAGGCGAGTGCCGCCCAGGTTCGCGACGAGGGCCTGCGCGGCAACCACCTCGACTTCGGCCCCGAAGCCACCCGCCCGCGCACCGTCCTGTCCAGCGCCCCGGTCTCCAACGACGCCGCCCAGGTCCGCTCGGCCCTGGCCGGCCTGCGCACCCCGTTCCACCAGAGCATCTCCGCCGCCCCGGCGGTCGCCGAGTACGCCGACATGCAGTACGGCTCGCGCGGCGAGGCGTTCGGCGTGCTCAAGCGCGCCTACAGCTACCTCCAGGACGGCCGCTGGCACCTGATCACCGGCTACAAGGTCGGCGAGCTCGTCAGCGAGTGGGTCAGCCAGGTCCAGTTCGACCCCCAGCTGATCGGCTACGTCGAGGGCGCCCCGCCGATCCCCTCGGAGAACCTCACCGCAGGGCTCACCGACCCCGGCAGCGACACTTTCGAGGGCGCCGCCACGGTCAAGCTCACCGAGGCCGAACAGGTCGTCCGCTCGCTCTCCTCCGCCAAGGAACGCAGCGTGGACGCCGCCTTCGGGTTCGCGCTCTCCAACGAGGTGGACGTCGACGTCTGGATGATCACCGCCCCGCTCGGCTTCGGCATCGCCAAGTCCATCGCCAAGGGCGGGGTCTCGGCGAGCGTGCGCGGCAACCTGGAGTTCTCCAACAGCTGGGCCGAGGACACCGCCGTCTCCCAGGGCGAGAACACCGCCCGCACCACCAAGGTCTCGCTCACCGGCCACTGGGAGGACCCGGGCAAGGTACTCAACCCCACCGCCGGACGCCGCTACGTCCCCGCCAACACCGGCTTCGCCGTCGTGCAGTCCCAGACCGCCGACGTCTTCGCCCTGCGCCTGGCGCACAGCGGGGCCCTGGTGGCCTACCGGATCCAGCCCAACCCCGACATCCCGAAGGACTGGAACGTCGTCCCGTTCCCGATCAACCCCCGCTACACCAAGCAGGGCACCCTGGACGGCACCGTCGGCTTCGACGAGCGCGGCAAGGTCGCCGACCCCGACTACCGGGGCGGCCTCGAGCGCGGCGAGTACAGCTACTTCAAGCCCCGCGAGGCGTACGCGCTCAAGCGCCGCATCCAGCGCGACCAGCAGCGGCTGCACAGCTACTACGACAGCGTCTCCACCGAGACCCACTCCCCCGATCCGCTCGCCCAGAAGGCCGGCCGGGTGCTCGGCGGTGCGATCGGCGCGGACGCCGCCCCGGCCCGCGGCCGGGACGCCACCGACAGCGCCACCGGGCAGGGCTTCTCCCGCCGCGATCTGGTCAACACCTACGTGTGGACGGCCGCCGGCGGCTTCTTCGCCGAGACCACCGAGACCACCGACGTGGTCAGCGAGACCACCGCCGGCTCGTACTCGCTCTCCGGTTCGGTCGGCACCTCCATCGGCACCTCCTTCCAGATCGCCGGCATCGGCATCGGCGCCCAGCTCGACGCCTCCGTCGGCGGCGGCATGACCGCCACCCGGGCCCGCGGCAAGGAAGCCAGCCGCTCCTTCGGGCTGGAGATCGAGGTCGCCCCCAGCAGCAACCTCCAGAGCTACGACAGCGACCGCAACCCCGTCTTCGACCGGGACGGAAACCCCGTCAAGGTGCCCGGCAAGGTGGACGCCTACCGCTTCCTCAGCTTCTACCTCGGCGAGGACAGCGAGCACTTCGACAGCTTCTTCCACAAGGTGGTCGACCCGGCCTGGCTGAACAACGGGCACGACCCCAACGCGGCGGCGCTGCGCCAGGCCCGCCAGTCGGACCGCAAACCGCCGTGCTGGCGGGTCCTGCACCGGGTGACCTTCGTCAGCCGGGTCCTGCCCGACATCCCCCCGGCCGACGCGCCGCCGCTGGAGAAGGCCATGCGCCAGCTCGACGTGGAGAGCAACTACGAACTCGTCCGCCGCCTCGACCCCTACGTGAAGTCCGCCGCCACCGGCCTGCCCGAACTGGCCGAGGCCACCCGCACCACCCTGGCCCGGGAACTGCCGGAACTGCTCCCGCACGCCGCCGACGTGATCGGCTTCCTCGCCCAGTACTACGGCGTGGAGGCCTGAACCCACACCCGGCAGGGGCCGGGCAGCACGGCACTCCAGCCGTCACGATCGCACCCCCGGGCGGGCCCTCGGCACCCCCTGTCACAGCCGGCAGGGGCGGAGGGTCCGGACACCGGGACGACCGGCAGCCCGGGTACGCGAGGGGCGTATCCGGGCTTGCGGGTGGAAGGGGTCTCAGGCGGTGAGGGTGCTGTGGAGGGCGTCGAGGCCGTCGGCGTAGATGCCGTGGAAGAGGTCGACGACCTGCTGTTCGGTGGCGTTCACGGGGTTGAAGCGTCCGGACCACTGGACCTCGGCGAGGTCGTCGCGGCCAGGGACGGCGTGGACGCGGATGGTGGAGACGTAGCCGTCGACCGGGAACGGTGCCTGGAGGATGGCGTAGCTGTACTGCCGCTCGGTCTCGTTGAAGTCCACGAGGCGTTCGACGATGACGTCGCCCTCGGGGTTCTTCAGCTGACGCACGCGGCCGCCTTCCACGGCGACGCTCTCCGGGATGTAGGGCAGCCAGTCGGGCAGGGCGTCGAAGCCGCCGATGAGGTTCCAGACCTGCTCGGGGGTGGCGGGGACGGTGCGGCTGACGGAGGTGGAGGCCATGATCTTTTCTCCTGCTGTACTGCGGTGAGGGTGGTGTGCGGAGGTGGAGGGTCAGGCGCCGGTGGGCAGCGGGGCGGCCGGGCCGACCAGGCCGGCGGCGCGCAGGTCGTGCCAGAACGCGGCGGGGACGGTCTCGTTCAGGGCGGAGATGTCCTCGGCGATGCGGCTGGGCCGGGTGGCACCGGGGATGACGGCGGCCGAGACCGGGTGGGCGAGGGAGAACTGGAGGGCGGCGGCCTTGATGGAGACGCCGTGCTCGGCGGTGAGGTCCTTCAGGCGGGCGACCTTGTCCAGGATGTGCTGCGGGGCGGGCTGGTATTCGAAGTGGGTGCCGCCGGCGAGGACGCCGGAGCTGTAGGGGCCGCCGACGACCATGTCGACGCCCTGCTCCTGGGCGAGGGGCAGCAGGCGCTGGAGGGCGTGCTCGTGGTCGAGGAGGGTGTAACGGCCGGCGAGGAGGAAGCCGTCGGGCCGCGG
>NZ_JBIVPU010000020.1:0-110272 GCF_044754805.1 Kitasatospora sp. NPDC092948
GCGGAAGCCTGCGGCTTGAGCTCCCGCTGGCGCGGGAGCAGCGCCGCTGACGCGGCGTCAGGCGCGGGGGTGACGGCTGCGCCGTCACCGTGCGTGGTGTGGCCTCGGCTGCGCCTCGGCGGGTGGGTGGGTGGTGGCGGGTATTCGCCTGCGGCGAATACGTCGAGCTTGTGCGGGTGGTTGGTGGCGGGCGTCTGGCGTCGCTGCGCTCCGCATTTCCGGTGGCCTTTCTCCGGGCCTACGGCCCGTCAACCGGTCGGCTTTCCGGTCTTGTTGGGCCGGTGTTTTCACGGCCCTACGGGCCGATTGGCTGGGAGGGTTTCCCGGGCTGCGCCCGGGAGTGGGCGTTGACGATGTGACGCGAAATTCGGGTAGTGGCCCGTCCCTCCGGGCGGGCGGGGTGCCGGCCGGGGCCTGCGGCCCTCGGCGTTGACGATGTGTCGCGGACTTCCGGTATCAGTCACAACCTCCCCCTCCCGGCCCCTCCCCCGGTCCTGGCCGGTGGCCGGTCCGCCGCCTGATTGCTGGGCTGACGGCCCATCCGGCGTCCCTGGGGCGGGGCCTGCGGCCCTCGGGGGCAACCTCCGGGCCGCCGGTCCGGCTCGGTCTCCCCCGGCCCCGGTGGCGGACCCTCACGGACGCCCCGCGCGACGGTGACTGACCGGCCCTCGACCGCAGACTCCAAACTGGAATCAGCAGCGAATACGGAAGCGTTCCCATGGCTTCCGTGCAGCTCTATCATGCCGTTCCCTGGCGGATGTCTGAGGCGAACAGGCAACCTCGCGGAAAATATCCATCACGGCTCTATCCCGCCGCACTCCCGGCAGGAATCCGAATCCCCTCCAGCTCCCTTTCCAGCGGAAATCCGAACCCATTTCCGGGCGCAGCGGTAAGGAATCGAATTCAGGCACACCGGAAAGGGGCCTACGGCCCCCGCCTCCGACACGGCGACCACCCTTCCCGACCGCCCAGAAAACCCCTCCCAGCGCCACCCGGGCAATCCCCGGAACAGCGACACCGAACCGAACACCGGACAAGGGCGGGGCGCAGCGGGGCTCGGCACCGGGCGGCCAGGACGACGGCCAGGGCCCCGGCGACGGACCACCGGGGGCGCGGCACCGGGCCGGACACCACCACGGCGGGCCGAGCACGACCGGCCGAGACGGGCACAGCGGGACGGCCTGACGACCGACCAGAACCAGTGCCGACAACAGGCCGGCCCCGAGCGCGACGGCGGGCGACGCGGGCAGGCAGCAGCGGGCCCCCGCCCGCCACCAGACGACCGCCCACCAGGACCAGCCCACCCGACAAGACCGTCCCTCCCTGACGGCCACCAGCACCCGACCGTGCCCCGCCGACCCGGACAGCGCGCCCCGGACAGCGGCCCGGACCACCAGCACCCGGCGGCCGCCGGCCCGGAGACGGCCACCGCCGAGCAGCAGCCACGGCCCCACCCTCCGACACCCCTGTCGCACCCACCCGTCGCACCCCACCACACACAGGGAAATCAGAGGCATCCGCCCACGTCACAACACACGACAACACCCCGACGCGACAGGCAACACGACAGCAGGGCGCAACAACCCGCCGGCCACCCCAGACCGACCGCCGACCATCCCCAGGACGGCACCCACGGCCACCACCGCGACCTCCAGCGCGGCCTGACGGCCACCCAGCCACCCAGCGAGCGGGCGCAGCCGCACAGCGGCGCAGCAGGACGACGGACGGCCCGGGACGACGGCACAGCCAGGCAGACAGCGCGCCGGCCCCGCTGGACGGCGGCGCGACCCGGACAGCGGCGCAGCACCGCCCGGAGCGCGACGGCGGGCCTGGACCGCGACGCGACCCGGACGGGGCACGGCCCCGGACAGCGGGACGGCGACGGCGGCACAGCCAGGCCGGCAGGGCGCCGGGGACGAAGGGCCCGGAACCGCGGCACAGCGAGGCAGGCAGGGCGCCGGGCACCGGGAACGGCGGGAAGAGCGAGCACGGCCAGGACGGCGAACCCGGAACGGCGGGAAGGGCGAGCAGGGGGCGCACCAGGCCCGGACGACAGCGCAGCACGGCAGTGGACGGCGACGGCAGCAGCAAGCACCCGAACAACGGACGGCCGCCCCGCCCGCGCACCGCCCCGGCGACACAGCACCCGGCCAGACCCGGACGACGGCGCAGCACGGCGGGACGGCGCAGCACGGCCGGGACGGACACGGCCGCCGGGGACGGCGGGACGGCGACGGCGGGCCCGGCCCGGGAAGAAACCGAACACCAACCCCCACCACCACCCCCTGACCCGCAAAACCGACCCGAATCCACACCACCACCCGTCAACCAACCCACCAAAACAACCCGGCAAAATACCAGGCGGAATTCAACCCCGAAAACAGACCCACAACACCCCACCGACCCCCGAGCGGCCCCGACCCCACCCCCCAACCCCACCCACCACCACACACAGTCACCAAACCAGCCACCCGACACCACCCGCCAGACACCCCCAACAACCACAACCAAAGGTCCAGACAACCAAGCCAAAACGGCCATTCCACACCCACACCACCAACAGGTCACACCCCGCAGCCCCTCACCGGGCAGAGCCCCGCGCGCAGCAACCACCAACGGGCCCAACTCCCGCGCGGCACAGGCCCGTACACACCCGGGGCACTCCAACCGGACCGGACCGACCGGCTCCCGCAGCTCCAGCTCCGAGCCCTCCCTCCCCCCGATCGAGCCCCGACACGACCAACACGGACGCAGCACGGCGTTCACCGCCCAGGGCCGCCTCCAACCGCTCCTCGGCCTCCCACTCCAGGCGCTCGGTGTGTTCCTGGTGGCAAGGCCAGCAGCGGCCGCCGGGACGGCGGGTCCACTCCACGCGGCGGCCGTCGGGGCCGTAGTGCCAGGTGCTCTCCTCCTCGGGAACGTCGCCGCAGCCGGCGCAGACCAGGGAGTCCATCAGCTCCTGATGGACCTTGTGCTGCTCGTCCTCGCGGACGGCCTGGCGCAGGTCGTAGGCAGCCCGGTTGTCCGGGTTCTCCAGCGCCTCGATGAGGGAGTGCCGGCCCGAGCCGCCGAAGCGCCACCAGATGGGCCCGAGCGGCCCGTGCTCGGCCAGCAGCTCCAGGATGGTCACGACGACGGGCACGGCGTCGTCGCACTCACGCCACCCGTCGCCGTCCCGGTGCACGGTGTACCGCTGCCCACGCACGGAAGTACGTCCTGCGGCGCCGTTTGGCCGCTTCGGCTCATTCCATCCGGTGGCGAGCGGCCCGGCCGGGATCATGCCGCGCCTGACTTGCGGTACTTGATCGTGCCACACCGTCGGAAACCATATGTTTGGAGAGTGGGATGACCGAGCCCGAGAAGCGCGCCGACTCCGACGCCGACACCAGTGGGGGTGACGACTGCAAGTACTGGCAGGGGGTGCTCGGTGAAGCCCTGAAGGATAAACGCGATTGGGGGAGCGCCGCTGCGGCCTGGATCCAGCTTCTCGCGAGAGGGTGCAGCGACACGTTCTGGTGGAAGGGCAGCGATGTCGACCCGACCTCCGACTCCGTGAAGACGTTCGTCATCGTCGAACCCACCAGCAGCGACCAGCCCGTCGTAATGACTGCGAAGCCCTATCCCCACGGTCCGTTCGAGGGCTTCTTCATGAAGGATCTGCCCGACCGGCCCGACCGGACCAGTGAATGGACCATCGCGGACGCGCACTGGGCGAGAGTCCAGATGGACCTCAACAGTCTGGCCGTCGAGAACCGTCTGCTCTTTCACATCAAGGGTGTCGCGGGCTACCACGACGGGGACTACGTCGTAGGCTCCGACGACGGTTCCGGCTCACACGTGCGCGTCACCAGCGACTGCGACCACGAACACTACTGGTGGACTCTTGTCCCGAAGCAGGACGGCGACGGGCTCGGCTACCTGGTGGTGCGAGTACACACGAGCGATGACTACCCTGGCACGAACACCGGCGCTATGGGCTACAACCCGGTGATGTACGACGAGGGCTACTGCGGATGGGCCGACGTCCTTCCCGAGAACTCTCGACACTGGCGCTTCGTCAAAATCTCGTAGCCGAGCGTCCGGCGAGGGCGGCGTGCGATGTCGCGCCGGCCTGCCACGCCTCGGCGTGGACAACGGGCTCGGGCAGGCCACCGCCGGAGCCGGTGCCGGTGCCGAGGACGATCCGGCCCTCGACCAGGGCCACCCATCCGTCCAGGCCGTCGACGTCCTCCTCCACCCAACCGCGGGCCAGGCCGGCACCATGGTGGAGGGTGCGGATGCCGTCATGCCGGGTCCAGCGCAGCCACACCGCGCCGCGCACCAGCGGGGAATCCAGGATCGGGCGGCCCAGGCCCCGGTCCACCGGCGCGGGCCAGCCGCTGCGCGGAGCCAGCTCCAGCCAGCCAGGAGCGGCAGCGGGGTCGGGGCGGGTGGTGCCGGTCATCAAACGGTGCCTTCCGATGCCGGGTGCGAGGAACAGCTTGCCAGCCGCGGCAGCGGCCTGGTGGTCGTCACGCTCCGGCCCGGCCGAGCCGACCAGGTGCGCAGCGCAGCGCCACCGATCCCGCCCAGCACCACCACCCACCACCACAGCGGAGAAGAGGGGCCAAGACAGGGATGTCAGAATTACCGGCCCCCCGGAAGGGGCCCCGAGCTGCACACACGCCCGGCTCCCACCGAGACCAGGGGACCGGCATCAGGACCCACGCCGGAATGCGCGTCAGGACCCAGCGTCCGGCGGGCCGCCGAGCCCAGGTGCTCGACGGCCAGGCCGCCACCGCCCGGCCGGCCGCAGGCGGGTCGGAGGGGCGCTGCGCGGACCCGTGGCGGGCCGGGCCCGCCGGAAGGGGCGGCTAGGGGCCCGGCGACCGTGTGGGGCGACAGGCGACCGACATCACCGCAGTCGACGCAGGCGAGGGTGCGCATCCAATCTCGGTGAACCCGGCGAGCCCGGTGCCGCACGCCGGACACGGCGAACAGGCGATGTTCGCTGCCGGAGCGCCTCCGTGCGGGTTGGCTCTCCCGCCGGCGCGGAGTGTCGGGCCCGGTCCCGGGAACGAATGGCAACCCACGACTCCGCTCCCGAAGGGAACCCCGATGATCACGCGTGCCGCACTGGCCGGTCTCACCCTGATGACCGCCACACTGACCCCGATGCTGGCCCCGGCCGCCTACGCCGCCCCGGCCGCAGCCCCCGGATACCGCTGCTCCTACCTGGCGTGGGACGGCGGACAGCAGTGGATCGGAACCGACGACTGCGTCGCGGTGGGCGGCGCCCCGGAGAGCGGCCCCATCCAGGGCACGTTCACCATCACCGGCCGATCCCCCGCCTCCACCGTCAGATGCACCCAGCCGGCCAACTCGTTCCTGTCCGGCACCGCCGAGACCCCGGACACCGTCACCGGCTACCAATGCAGCCAGGTATGACCGGAATGCGACACCGGCCAGAACGCCGTCCCCCGCAGGTACCGGCGATCTGAGCGCGACCACGCCGACCCACCCCACCTGAGACGGCGAAGTCGGCCGGCCCGCACGCGCCCCGGCCCCGAGCGGCGCCAGCCCAAAGAGAAGTGCCGGCCAGCACCACGTCGGCCGGCACCTCGCACGTTCCGAGACACCGGGGAGCAGTTCTCCCTACTGGACTTCGGACCGGCTGTTCAGCGGCCCCGCTCGGGATCTGTTCCCGGCTCGAACACAACGGCGCCGGGCACATGATGGTCACGGAAGGCCCCACCACCCGGACGCCGCGGGACCCGAGTCCGGCATAGGCGATCAGGCCGGGCCAGTCACCCGCGTCAACCAGGGCAGCACGACGGGCAGGCATAGAACCGGTCGCCGGACTCCCAGTCGAAACCGTCGAACCGCAGCACGAACTCAACGGTGCGGAAGAAGACGATCGCCCCTGGACGCGAGCAGAAGTCGCAGGCCGGCACCGCCCGCGGGGCCGGTGCCGCGCGCGGGAACGGAGGGTCCTCGCTGCTCGGCATGCGCGGCGTCCTACGCGCGCCCCGGGCCGCCGGCCCCTCCGTGATCGGCAGCCAGCCTTTGCAGGCGTCGGAAGCAGGCGAGCCGGGACTGCCTCAAGGCGGTTGCCGCGATGGGATCCCAGCGTTCGTGGGCCGTCGACGCGACTCGCGTCGACGGCCCACGAACAGACCCGGGGGAAGACGGGTCAGTCCGAACCGCGCGAGGCGCGGACCCTTCCGTTTCAACGCTGACAGGCGCACGGTCTCACCCACCCTACCGACTACGGAGCGCAATCGCGCCACTCCGTACAGGTGCGGGCGGCCACTTGAAATGAGACGCTGACAGCGAGCGCAGCCCTGCTCTGCGGGCATTGAACGCGAAAAGCAGGGGAATGCCCTCAATCGGATCACCAGGATTTCAGCACATAGCGGAAGGTCAACGATGGCAGGCAGCGGGGAAGAAGAGAAACTCGTTTCCGATCTCATGACGCCGAACTACGAAGGAGCTCAAGATGAATTCCTGTCCATGTTGACAGGGGATCGCAAGAACTGGTTCAACCAGCAGCCCAAGGCGACACGGGACGAAATTATCAGAGGCTGGGCTGAAATGAGCGTCAAAATGATGCCCGACGCAGTTGTCGACATGTACCGCAGCGACAATTCCTGACCTCGAAGGCGGTTCCCATGTATCGCATTGGCATGCTTGTCGCGGCATCCCTCGGCGCGGCGCTCCTCGCAGCGAGCACCACCGCGTCGGCGGACACCCTCCGGCGGCCCGACCACGCTCCGGCCGCAGCCCAGACACGGGCGGCCCAGGCAAAGGGCTGCGTCAACGCCGACCGGTTCCCCTTCGTCGTCACCAACGACACGCAGGCGCCCGCCATCGTGTTCGACGAGCCCAACTGCACCGGGGACGTCATCGGCGTCGTACCGCCCGGCCAGACCCAGACCTTCGAATTCGGCCAGAGCGCCTACTTCACCGACTGAGCCCCGGCGCCGAGCAAGGAGGCAAGTAGTGGGAAATCCCCAGCAGGGAGTCATCGACGAGTTCACCGGATGGCTGTCGGACGAGCAGAAGGCATGGTTCCGAGCACAGCCTCGGCAGGCCCAGGAACGAATGGCAGGCCAGCTCGCGGGCAGCTTCAAAACGGCCTCTGACATCGTCGAGGAGAACGGCGGCCCGCAGAGCTCCGGCAACCAACTCCCCTCAATGGAATAGACCGCAGTCGGGCGCGTCTGAACAGGTCGACCACTGATTGAACAGACCAAGGTCGACCCGCGTCATGGCCCTACCGCACCCCGGAATGACTCTCCCCACCGGTCGCCGGGGCAGGCGGGGTTCGGCAACTCTCCGCCCGCCGGGTGGTCTCGTCCGGGCTAAACCGGTAGTCCAGGCTCAGCGGGCCGTCGGCCGGGCGGTTTGCCCCAGCTGTCGGCGGCGTGAGCTTGGCAGGGCGCTGTGGTCCTCTTCTTCGTCGTCATGGCGCCGCCCTGGCCGGGGTTGGCTGGGGCGCGCAACCGAAGGGGCAGCGGGCCCGGGGGCCCGTGCGGTCGGTCAGAACTGGCGGCGCCGTACGACGGGCCGGACGGGCGGGGCCTGCTCGGTGCCGCGCGGCGCGAAGGCCGCGGTACGGGAGCGCTCCAGCCAGCCCGCGACCTGGCGCAGCGTGGCGGGGTCGAGGTGGCGGGTGAGCTCACGGACGGCCTGGTGGTCGTCGTCGGTCAGGTGGTGGAGGCCGGCGCGGTCGAGGGCGGTGTAGAGGGGCTGGGCGGCGGTGCCGGCGAGGCGGCGGTGGGCGGTGTCGGACCTCTGGCGGGCCTGGTGGGCGGCCTCGCGGGCGCATGCGGCGACGTCCTGGCGGTGGCGCTCACGGCGCAGCGCGTGCTGGAGGGCGGTGTCGTGGTCGGGGTCGTAGCGCTCGGCCCGGGTGGCGGCGGTGTGGTCGTGGACGCGCTGCCACTCGGCCAGGGCGTCGGCCGCGGTGGTGTAGGCGGCCTCGTGGCCGGCGTCGGCGTACCGATCCGCGTGGCGCTCGTCCTCCCGGGCGCGGTCCAGGGCCTGCTGGAGGTCCTCCAGGGTCATCCCGGCCGCCCGGCGACGGACCCGGCCGCGGACATCGCCGAGCAGCCCGTCCTCCTGGTCGTCGTCCTGGTCGTCGTCCTCGTCCTGGCTGAAAGGAACGCGGGCGGCGGGGTGCTGGGCGAGGGCGGCGTACAGCGTCACGCTGGCCTCCCATGCCTCACCATGGACGACGGGCTCCGGCAGGGTGCCCGGCTGGGCGCCGAGGACGACCCGGCCCTCCACCAGGACCACCCAGCCGTCCAGGCCGTCGACGTCCTTCTCGGTCCAGCCGCGGGCCAGGCCGGCGCCCTGGTGGAGGGTGCGGATGCCGTCATGCCGGGTCCAGCGCAGCCACACCGCGCCGCGCACCAGCGGGGAATCGAGGATCGGTCGGCCCAGGTCCCGGTCCACCGGCGCGGGCCGGCTGCTGTGCGGGGCCAGCTCCAGCCGGTCGGGTACGGCGGCGGGCTGGGGGCGGGTGGTGTCGGTCATCGCGCGGTGCCTTCCGGTGTCGGGTGCGAGGAACAGGTGGTCGGCCGCGGCGGCCCCGGCGGGACGGCGAGACCGCCGTCGCGGGCCTCGACACGGGCCCGCTCGGCGCGCTCGGCGAGGTGAGCCTGCGCGGCATCGCAGCCATCCATCCAGCCGCTGCCGAAGTCGTCGCCGCGCCCGTCGGGGCAGCGCCAGGTGGTGCTCTCGGCGACGGCCACGGCCCAGTCGAGGACGTCGTACTCCAGCCAGGAGATGGCGGCTGACGCCTGCTCGGGCGTGTGGCCGGCGGCCGTGAGGAGCTTGGTCAGCAAGGTGCGGCCGTAGCCGTGCAACGCGGCCTCCAGAGGAGCGAGCGGGGCGGCCCGGTGTGCGGGCCGCCCCGGGGGGCGGTGGTGCTACTGGTCGGTGGTGCAGTCGTGGCCGGCTTCGACGTAGTCGCCGTCCGCGAAGTCGGTGTCGAGTGTCCAGCCGCACTCCCCGCACTCGGCGCGGCCTGCCCACCCGATCTGGTCACCATCGCAGTCGTGGCCGGCGTCCACGATGGTGGCGTCCTCGAACCAGGCCTCGCCCGTGCTACCGCAGTCGCCGCAGTACCAGTCGGCGCACCAGTTCACGGTCGACGGCTTGTAGGTGTGCTGTCGGATCGTCATGGCCTCTCCTCGGAAACTGGGGCCGGCCCGGGTCAGCCGGCGACGGTCTCGGCGTGCCGGGTGAGCGCGTCCAGGAGCGCGGTCTGCTGCTCGGTCAGCTTGCCGTCGGTGCGGGCCTTCGCCTGCTTGCGCAACCAGGTGCCGGGCCGGAACGCGGGGTCGTCGCCGAGACCGGTGCGGTTCGCCGGGCCGTCGAGGGTGCCGCCGGCGGCGAGGTAGGCGAGCAGGCGCCGGTACGACCTGTTCCAGTCCGGCTCCAGGCGCCACAGCTCGTCCAACGCGTCGAGCTTGGCGACCTGGTCGGTGGTGAGGCCTGCGGCCTTGCGCTGGCGGCGCATCCACGCGCCCACCGCGTAGTCGTCCAGCTTCGCCGTCGCGGGGATCGCGAGGTGGCCGTGCTGGCGGTGGAACGCGGCGGCGTAGGCGTAGCCGCGTTCCCACGCGTTGGCGTTCTTCGACCAGATCATGCCGAGCGCGTCCAACTCGCTGCCCCGGGCCGGGTCGAGCAGGCCCTGTCCGTGGAGGTGACGCTGGCGAGCGAGCCAGGAGATCAGCTCCGCGTAACGCGTCTTGTCGGTGGGGTCGAGGTGGCCGTGCTCGATGTGGAACGCGGTGGCGACCGCGTGCATCCGCTGCCACTCGACCGCGCGCGGGTTGAACGCCCGCAACTTCACGGTCTGGAGGATCTTCGCCGCGTGCTGCTTCGCGTTGATCCGCAGCCACTCGATCGGCGACTCCACCGGGGCCGGCTGCTGCTCGCCCTCACCGGCCTCGGTGGCCTCGCCCTCGGCCGGCTTGGCCGCGGTGGTGTGCGCGGTGCCCTGCGAGCGGGAGGCGCGCAGCTCGGTGATCCGGCCGACCACCCGGGCGTCGTGGGCCGCGAGAGCCCGGAGCACGCGCCAGATGGTGCGGAACGAGCTGGCCTCGATCTCGGCGTCGGCCTCGGCCTTCACGGCCTCGCCGGCGTCGTGGACCTCGGCCGGGTCCGCGGTGGCGGTGTCGTCGCCGACCTCCGGCGTCGGCAGGTACACCGGGATGACGACCCAGGACACCTTGCCCTCGCGGTAGGACTGGCGCAGCGCCCTCCCGACTGCCTGGACGATGTCGATGACCGACGACTTCGGGTCCGCGAAGCAGATGGCATCCACACTTCTGACGTCGATGCCCTCGGTCAGGAGGCGGCTGTTGCACAGGATGCCGCACTCCTCGCCGTCCTCGCCGGTGTGGGCCTTGAAGTCGGCGAACGCGGCCCGGCGGTCCTTGAGCCGGTCCGTGCCGGCCACCGCCTTCGCCCAGATCCGCTCGGGGCGCTCCGCGTCCTCCAGCAGCTCCGAGGCCTCCAGCAGGGTGCCGGCGAACTCCCGCGCCGCCGTGACCCGGGAGTGGAACGTGATGACCCGGCGCAGGCCGAGGTCGGCGACCGCGCGCAGCACGGCGATCTGCAGGGCCAGGCGCAGCAGCTCCTCGTTGCTGCGCTGGGTGCGGAGGTCGGCGACGGCCGGGAGGTTGAGCAGCTCGCGCAGGTCCTCGTCGGTGACCACGGGGACGAGGACGCGGTAGTCGGCGAGGTAGCCGTGCTCGATCCCCTGGCCGAGCGTCCAGGTGAAGCAGACCTTGCCGTAGATCTCCTCCGAGTCCATGGAGCAGAGCACGGGCAACTTCTCGGCGCCGTCGGCGTCGGTGAGGTCGGCCAGGCCGTCCTTCGCGCGCCGGTCGTCCGCGATCCGCGGCGTCGCGGTGAAGTACAGCCGGCGCGCGGCGGGGACCTGGTCGTCGGCGTGGATCGCGGCCCACGCCTTCCCCTCCGCACCGGCCGTGCGGTGGGCCTCGTCGATGACCACCAGGTCCCACTCGGGCAGGCCGAACTGCCGGTGGGCCTGGACGATGCGCTCCAGCGAGGCGTAGGTGGCGTAGACGGTCACCGGCTCGCCCGCCTTCTCCTTGGCGACCAGGTCGGCGATCCGTGGGGCCTGGGTGGTGACCTGGGCGTGGACTCGGCCGCCGGCCTCCGCGCTCTCCAGCGCCTCCTCCCGCGAACACGCCGCCACCGCCAGGCCCCGGCGACCGCCCCGCAGCGACCAGGCCTCGGCGGTCTGCTCCAGCAGCTCGATCGTCGGCACCAGCACCAGTACCCGGCCCTTCGCCGCCACGCGCCGGGCGCAGCCGGCCGCGATCAGCGTCTTGCCGGAGCCGGTCGCGGCCACGACCGTGGCGCGGCCGCCGTCCCTCACCTCGCGCACCGCGGCCGCCACCGCGTCCTTCTGGAACCAGTGCAGCGGCAGCGGGTTCACCGTGGCGGTGCCGGACGGCTGCGCCGGTACGGCCTGGGCTCGGAACGCGGTCGGCACGTCGGCCTCGGTGGCGGTGGTGGTCTCCACGGCGGTGCTTCTCCTTCGGATGCTGAGACGGCGGGGCCGGTACAGGCGGCGCTGTGGAAGGGTCAGGGGCGGTCGGCCTCTCCCCGGGGCCAGGTCATGGATGGGGAGAGGCCGACCGGACTACTGCTGGTCCTCGGGGATCCAACCTCTGACCTCGAGGTAGGCGATGTCGGCGCCCTCGACAGCGCGGCCGGTCTCCACCAGCCAGTCCCGCATCGCTTCGGTGACGTCGCCGTGGTGGTCCGCGACCCGCTGGGACCACTCGGCGGCGTCGAAGCCGCCGGTGCTGGCGGAGCCGTAGGTGCGCTCCTCGGTGCCGTCCGCGCGCGGGATGAAGCCGCGCCGGACGCCGCCGGAGTCCTTCTCCGAGCCCGCGCTGTAGACGTACTGGTCGGCCTTCATCCGAACGGTGAAGGCCAGGCGGCCGCCCGCCTGGCCGGTGGCGTGCACCACCGGGGCGAGGTGGCTCGCGCCGGACCTGATGGCCTGCTTCCCGGCCCGGCCGGCCATCGACCCGCCCGCCTCGCCGACGGTGTCCTTGCCGCGCACCCGGGCTTTCTGGCCGGTCCTGGTGCGGCGACGGCTGGTGTTCGCCCCGGCGATGGAGGACAGCGTCTCGGTGTCGCGTTCTCCGCCGCGTACCGCGCGGACCAGCTGGCGCAGTGCGGCGACCATGCTCGCGCCTTTGCCCTTGGTGAAGAACTGGGAGATCAGGGAGGCGTCGCGGCCGAGCATCTTGGCGATCTGGCGTTTGGTGTAGCCCTGGTCCAGCAACTCCTGGGTCAGCCTCGCGGCCTCGTTCGGGTTGTTCGGGTCAACCGGACTCACTGCGGCTCAGCTCCCTTCTCCGCGGCGGCGAGTTCGGCGCGGCCCAGGCCGCGCAGCTTCAAGTACTGCTCCTGAGAGGTCGGGTGCTCGATGGGGCCGGTCAAGTGGCCCTTGAGGAGGTAGTCGCCCGGCTCGCCCCGGTACGGCCAGGGCTGGCGCTCCGTCAGAGCGATGCCGTCCGTGCCGAAGTACACGACCGTGCCGGGCTTCGCGTGCAGCGCCCCGGCGTAGCCGATGACCTCCTTGCCCTGCCGGTACTTCATGTCCAGCAGCGCCGCCCGCGCCCCCGACCACACGTAGGCGGCCCACTCCGGGTGCGCGTACGGGTCACGGGAGAAACCGGCCTGCCGCTGCCAGGTCACCACCGTGTCGTCCTGGCCGAGGATCTCGACCCCGGCGGGGAGCGCCTCGCCGAGCGGGGTGGTGCCGGAGACCAGGCGCGGGCGCTGCGCAAAGCCGCCCAGGCCGAACAGCAGCACCGACCGCACCGCGCGGGACGCGAGGTAAGCCGCGGTGCGCTGGCGCTCGTCGCCGTGCAGCTTGGAGAGGTTGGTCAGGTCCGCCCACGCGGCTTTGAGGCGCTTGCCCCACTCGTCGAGCGGCTTGCCGTCCTCGAACAGCAGCCCGCCCAAGATCTCGACCTTCCACGGCATCAGGTGGTTCGACAGCGCCAGGTGCACCTCCGCGCCGCCCGCCCACGTCGTGAACGTCGTCCCCGGTGTGGCCGGGTAGATCCAGGCACGGTCACCGGTCACCGGGGCGGGGAGCAGCCCGACGTGATCCCAGCCCTGGGGGACGGTCACGCGCACGTTCCAGTGCGAGCACGACATCAGCGCCTTCACCTGCTCCTGCTCGGTCATCGCGGCGAACGCGGCGGCGGTGATGCGGCGCGGGGTGCCGACCGGTGACTTCCACAGGTGCTTGGCGTAGGCGAACGTGCGGTCGTACTCGACCAGGGCGGGCAGCTGCTCGGGGACGCGCGGCGGCAGGATCAGCTCGGTGCGGCCCTGCCCGCCGGTCGCGTGCAGCAGGCCGCGCAGCTCCTCCGAGAGGACCGGGTAGCCCCCGGCCCACTTGCCCTTGGTGGGGATGGTGCGGGTCCACAGGTCCCGGCCGGTCTGCGACGGGGAGCCCATCAGGACGACGTCGTCCCAGTGCCGGCGCAGCGCCTGCCACAGCAGGGTGAACGCCTGGCGGCAGATGGCGACGTCGGCGCCGTCCGCGTCGAACCACTCCCCGATCGAGCGGATCTCGGTGGTGGCGCTGTCCGGGGCGACGGCCGGGGCGTAGCGGCCGACGGGCTGGCGCTGGTGGACGAAGTGTCCTGCCAACTTGTCGCGACCCGCCCCGACGGCGGTGGTCCACCGCTCGGAGGGGGTGTTCAGCCAGGCGGCGACCGCGTCCTTGAGGGTGGAGTACCGCTCGGCGCCGTCGTGCCAGGGGGCGCCGGCGGTGATGTAGATCCGCTCCGTACCGGGCGCGGCGTGCAGGACGGCGTCCAGGATCTCGCCCGGGGTACGGGCGCCAAGGTCGACCCGGACGACCTGGTCGCGGACCGCGAGCATCTCGGCGGCCGCGTCCAGGAACACCGTCGAGCGGGCCTGCTGCGTGAAGTTGGGGCGTTTGGAGACCAGGCCCGTGGTGACGGCCTCGAACCGGGCACCGGCCGGGCCCTCCAGGAGGGTGGGCAGCTCACGCGGCCCGGCCTCGGCCACCGGGCGCGGCGCGGCAGCGACCGGAGCGACAGAGACCGCCGGGACGACCGGCGCAGCAACGGCAGGCGTTGCCGGGGTGGGCTGCTCGGCGACGGCCTGGTCCTCGACCGGCACCTCGGTCGCCGGGGCGGTCGGGGCCGGCTGCTCGAGGACGGGGGCCGGGCGGGTCAGCGCCGGAGCGGCCGCAGCCGCGGGCTCGTCGACCGGCTCGGGAGCCGGGGCCGGAGCGGGCACGGCGGCGGCCTGGTCGTCGGTCTTGGCGGCGCGGACGGCGGCCGGGGTCGGGTCCAGCAGCGGGGCGATCCGCACGACGTCGCCGACCGACAGCCCGGAGGCCTTCGCGACCGGCGCGGCCTGGGCGCCCTCGTACCCCGCCAGCCCGGCAACGCGGCGCGCGCGCTGGGCGGTGAGCCTGTCCAGCTCCTTCTGCGCGGCGGCGACGGTCTTCTCGGCGGCCGTGATCTCGGTGCGCAGCTCGCGCAGGCCGGCGAGCTCGGCGGTGTACGTCCTGCGGTCCATCAGGGTGTCACTTCCCTTCCGTGACGTCGGCGTTGGTGTCGAGGGGGCGGGCTTGGCGGGCGAGGGTGAGCCAGCCGTCCGGGCCCTGCGTGCCGTGAATGTCGGCCAGGCCCGCGAGCAGGAACGCGTAGGCGCCTCGCTTCGGTGCGCGCGGCTGCGCGGTGCCGTTCTCCCACTTGGCGAACGTCTCCCGCCGGGTGCTCAGGGCCTCGGCCACCTCGACCTGCGTCAGACCCGCGGCCTTGCGCAGCCGCTCCCGCTCCGCCGGCTCCGGCAGGTCACCGCCGTCCCGGGCCCTGGCCAGCAGCGCGTCCACCGCCGCGAAAATCTCAGACATCACATACCTCCTATCCGGAAAGATAGCACAGAACACCGCTGTAAGCGCACATTTTTGATCGCACAGATATCTCACTAATGACCACATGTGGTGCTCATCGCCTCAGGCCGGGGCGGTTTCGGTACTGGGTGAGACCGCGGCGGGACACGCACGCCGGGCGCGGCTCGGTTTCGAGCAGCTGCGCCTGCTGGGCCGGGCCGGGGTCGCGTGGGCCGCGGAACTCGCCCTGGTGCGGCGGGAGACCGAGGAGGCGGCGCAGGGATGAGCGCGGGCGCCGAAACGGCCGGGGCCGCCACCGGATCGGTGGCGACCCCGGCCGTTTCGCGGTGGCCGGCGTGGTGCGCCGACGGGCGGGCCAGCGCTTGATCTCCGCCATCCACACCATGACGTGGTGGGTGACGGAGATCAGCGTCACCGAGCCGCCGACGAGCAGCGCCTTGGCGATCCGCCAGAGCAGCTTGAAGGTACGCAGCTTGGCGATGCCCCTGGCCGCGCTGGTCTTGACGGTGGAGGGGCTGGTGCCGTCCTCGGCGGCGACCTCGGCGGCGGGGCGGCCGTTGGCCTTGTGCTCGCGCACGTAGTGGCGGGTCTTCTCCGGGAGCTGGTCGAGGGCCCACTCCATCTGGTCGCGGTCCTCGACGCGGCGCAGCTGATCCTCACCGGCGGGATCGGGCTGCTCGGGGACCTCGACCCCGCCCGCGATCGGCAGAGACCTCTGCTGCTGGCAGATCCGCTCGGCAACCACCCGGTCGGCGACGGCGGACACGATCTTGTGGCGGTCCTGCTCGCGGTCGCCGTAGGTGCGCAGGATCCGGATGTACGTCTCCTGGGCGAGCTCCTCGGCCTCGGCGTGGCTGACGTTGCCCTTCCGCTGGATGCGCCGGGTCACCTGGCCGAAGGTGTCGGTGTAGAAGGCGCCGAAGGGCTTCTTCGACCTGTCCTGGGCTGCGGCCTCGGCGGGGTCGGCGGGTGCCGAGCGGGAGGGGCTCTCGGGGGCGGTGGTCACGGCTGGCTCCTGTCTTCGGGCCGATTTTCGGCCCTTCCCCCTGTTAGTGGGGTCCGGGAGGGCCCGCGGACGACACCGGAGGGCAGAAATCTTCCCGGCCCCCACACGCTGTGCGCGCGGCTTGCACTGCGGGCCCACCGCCGGGGCCGGTGCTATGGCCCGACGGGGCACTGATTGGCCGTCAGCGGGCCATACAGGCCAGGTGTACTGGCCGAGTGGGAGCAGCGGTTGCAGGCGAGGTTCCCGCCCGATCGGCAGTGGCCGGCGGAGCCGGGCCGGGCCGGGGCGGGCGGCCCGGCATTCGGGGCAGCCGGAGCGCGCAGGATTTGGTGCGGCACCTGCAGCAGAGTGAGGTCGGCGGCAAGCGCGTCCGCGGCGGTGGAGGTGGGTCCCTGCCGACGCCATCGGCACCCAGGCGGCACCGGTGGGAGGCTGGTGGTACAGCACGGATGGTGGTGAGTGCGGTGGACACAGCGGAGGTGCTGCACGTCGCGGCGGAGGTACTGCGGCAGCGCGCCAACGCGCGGCAGGCCGGGACTGGGACCGGGAACAGGACCTGGACCTGGACCTGGACCTGGACCTGGACCTGGACCAGCGGAGGATGGTCGACCAGGACGACGACAGCGGCCTGGTCCTCGCTGCCTACCGGCCGGGCGACGTCCGGCCCGGTGAACCGGTGAGCAGCGCGATCCTGGCGTGGTTCGCCTACCCGGAGAGCGTGGGCCGGCACACCCACGCCCGGGCGCTCGCGACGGCGTCCCACGCGGCGGCGCTCGACCCGCTGGCGGCGACCACGCTAGCCGCGCTGCTGGACGCGCTGGCCGGGTTCGCCGTCCAGGTCGACCGTCTGGGCGGCCAGGACGCGGCGGCACCCCTGCTGGGCCCGGCGCTGCAGTTCACCGACATCTACACCCACCGCGGCGAGTGACCGGTCGGGGCAGCGCAGCATCGGGGGATCCGATGGAGGTGCCTGGCCCATCGCGCGGGCGGCTGCCCCCTGCCGTCCGCTCACGGAACCGCCCCGGGCCGGTTCCGTGTCGGTGGCCGGGTCTTCGCCGGTGCAGGCGAATCGGCGAGCTCATCCGTGTCCGCCCGGCCGGGCGGCCGGAGGGGGCGTCAGTTTCTGTGGCCGAGAAGGACGGCGAGGGTGCGCCGTTCCGTCACTCCTCCTCGGCGACAGGTCCGGTGAGCGGGCGGTGTGTCAGCGCTGCGGGGTGGGGAGACGTCGTTGGAGGTAGAACTCGACAAACACCGCGACCTTCGCGCGCAGCGCCCAGGGATCAAACGGTTTGACGATGAAGTCGACGGCGCCGGCGGCGTAGCCGCGCATGGAGTATTCGGGGTCATTGCCGATGGCGGTGAGGAAGATGATCGGGATGTCGCGGGTGCGGGCGCGGCGTTTGATGTGGGCGGCGGTCTCGTAGCCGTCCATGACGGGCATCTGCACGTCGAGCAGGATGACGGCGAAGTCGTCGGACTCGAGCAGGGCGCGGAGGGCGTCGGGTCCGGAGGAGACGCTGATCATGTCGTAGCCGTGGACCCCGAGGACGGCTTCCAGGGCTAAAAGGTTGGCTCCCTGGTCGTCGACCAGCAGGATCTTGGGGTGGATGCCTGCAACCAGCGCGGGGGTGTCGAGGGGGTCGACGAGGCTGACGAGTTCGGGGGCGGGCAGCACGGTGCCCTGTTGTTGTTCAACTAGGACGAGTTGACGCTCGAGGAGTTCGCAGCGGGCTTCGGCAAGAACGGCTCGGCGGCGGGTCTCCTCGAGCTCGGCGGCCATCCTGGCGAGTCCTGCGGCGAGGGTGTTGCGCTCTTCCAGAATCGCGGCGTGGTCCGCAGCCGGTTCCGGGTGGAGGAAGAACTGGCTCTCGAGGCCCGTCTCCAGCTTCTTGAGTCGGTCGTCCAGGTCCGCGATGAGGTGGCGCGCGTCGCCGACGGCGTGGTCGAGCTGCTCTTCCTTCGCGGTGGTCTTGCGGGCCTCTTCGTCGGCGGCTTTCAACTGGCCTTCCAGCTGCTGGACGGCCTGGCTGATCGACGCGTTGGTGCGCAGGGCCGCTAAGTGCAGTTCCTTGATGCGGCTCAGCTCCATGTGGTCGACATGGATCCCGCGGTCGACGGCAACATGGCCGAGAAGGTCTGCGACGAACTTCCAGTGTGGGATGCGGCTGCCGGCAAGGTACCGGGAGAGCGTCCCGGGATTGATGAAGCATCGCGTCGCGTAGCGGCGCACCGTCACGTCCAGTTCGAGGAACAGCCCGCGCAACTCTTCGGCGAAAGCCCTGCATTCGCTGTTGAGGCCCGCATCCAGCGGTTGGAGCCCGCCCATCCCCACCCTTTCGGCCCGCCCCTTCCGGGCCGGCATGTCCCCCACCTCGGGTGCCCGTTCGAGCACCCGCCCCATGTTCTCGCGATCGTGTCCCGTCACGAGGGGGATCCCGGTTCGTCGTCTCCCGGCGCCGCGACGAGCCCGTCGAAGAACGGCACCGCTAAGCCGAACGCCCCGACCGCGTACAGGGCGCACAGCGCGGCGGGTGCACCCGCCAGGCGCGAGAGCACACCGGCACCGATTCCGGTGAGCACCGCCAACGTGAGAACCAGCGCCGACCTCATGGACAGCAGCGAATGCCGCACCCGGACCTCCATAACATGCCGGCCACCCGGGCCGGTCTCCATCCCATCGGCAGGACCGCCGAGTTGGCAGAAGCATGGCGGAGCCGAATCGCGTTGCGCGCCCCGCAACACATCGCAACGGAGGACGGCAACAAGCGGCAACGGCGATCACAGGGGGGCTCATGGCCGGTCACGTCGCCCCGCCCGGGTCGAACTCGTCGACCAGGATGCCGGTGCCCACCGCGGTGGACGCCTCGGAGACCGGCGCCGTCACCGCCGCCGACGGGCCCGGTGCCGTCAGCGCCCGCCACCACAGTGGACTGCCGGGCGGTGTCCGCTCAGCTGTCCGGCCGCAGATACTCGGCGAACCCTGTGACGGCCCGACGAGCGGTCTGATGCCGAGGGTCAATCCGCAGGCCCCGGCGCGCCCACTATCGGGGGCAGGTCTCGGACACCGGCGGAGGTAACCGGTACGTATGCCGCATGATCGCTCCCCGCCGCTCCTGGCGCCGCGCCTCGGCCGTCCTGGTCGCCCTGTCCGCCGCGCTGGTCCCGGCCGCCGTCCAGCCCGCGCAGGCCGCCACCGCACCGGCCGTTGCCCCCTATCGTGCGCTTCCCGAGCCGCCCGCGCTGTCCGTCGCACGCGACGAGTTGGCCGGCCTCACGGTGTCCGAGCCGCACTCCATGGACGGCTACAGCCGGGAGAAGTTCCCGCACTGGGCGACCCAGCCCGGGCAGTGCGACACCCGCGAGGTCGTCCTCGCCCGCGACGGCCAGGACGTCGTCCAGGACAGCGAGTGCCGCGCCGTCGCGGGCCTGTGGACCAGCCCGTACGACGACAGGTCGTTCACCGACGCCAAGCAGCTCGACATCGACCACGTCGTCCCCCTCGCCAACGCCTGGCGAAGCAAGTAGGCGGTGTTGCGTTGGCTGCATCGATGTCGCGCTGGTTGGGCACGGTGATGACCTGCTCGAAGGCGCGCGAGTAGTTTCTTGTTCGGATGGTGTTTGGGTTTCTGACCTTGGTTGATCACTATCCAACGCCACGATGTTGCACCTGATGCAATCGTGGGGTGGTCGTGGGGGCTATTGATGTGCCGGGGGCGTTCCGGTTGGTCATGCCGGGGAACGTACGGGCCCTGGACCCGGCGCCGGCGATGTTCGACGCGATGCTGCGCGGGTGGGAGAAACAGCAGCAGAGCAGGCTGCTGACGAAGAAGACGATCGGCGATCGGCTGAGCCTGGTACGGCGGTTCGCGTTGTTCACGGCGACGTACCCGTGGGAGTGGACCGCAGAGGACGTCGAGGAGTACTTCTCGCACCAGCTCTCGGGTGCCTCGCCGCTGGCGCACTCGACGGTGCGTGGGCAGCAGGGCGACCTGCAGATGTTCTGCGCGTTCATCACGGACGGCCGGTACGGCTGGGCGGCGGCCTGCGAGGAGGCGTTCGGCCAGGTCCCGGTGCAGGTGTGCCACGACTGGAACACCGCCGACCACGTCGCCGAGTACGAGGGCCGGCCCGGGCGGCGGGCGCTGACCTACGACGAGCTGCAGAACCTTTTCGACGCCGCCGACGACCTGGTCGAGCTCAAGCGCAGGAGCCGCCGCAAGGGAATGCTGGCCGCGTGGCGGGACGCCGTCATGATCAAGCAGGTCTACGCCTACGGCACCCGACGGCGCGAGACGGCCATGCTCGACCTGCCGGACCTGCGGCACAACCCGCGGGCGAAGCAGTACGGGCGCTTCGGCGCGCTGGAGGTGCGGTTCGGCAAGGCGTCGCGCGGCAGCCCGCCCAAGCGCCGTACGGTGCTCACGGTGCCGGAGGTCGACTGGATCGTCCCGGTCCTCGAAGAGTGGGTGGACGAGGTCCGCGCCGGTTTCTCCCCGGGCGGGCACCCGGCGCTGTGGGTGACCGAGCGGTGCGGCCGGATCAGCGTACGGCGCCTGGACGAGGTCTTCGCCGCGACTCGCGACCACGCCGGGCTGCCGGAAGAGCTGGAGCTGCACTGCCTGCGGCACACCTACATCACGCACCTGATCGAGTTCGGATACCCGGAGCGGTTCGTCCAGCAGCAGGTCGGCCACGTCTACGCGTCGACGACGGCGTTGTACACCTGGGTGTCGGACGAGTACCGCAACCGGCTGCTGGAGGCGTCGATGGCCCGACGCCTGGAGCGCACGAACACAGAGGGGTTGAAGCCGCGGTGATGAAGAGGATGGGCTTCGAGTGGAACCTGCGCCGGCTGATGGCCAGCCAGGACATGTACCAGACCACGGACTTGGTACCGAAGCTGGCCGAGTACGGGGTGCACCTGTCCCGCGAGCAGGTGTTCCGCCTGGTCACCCAGCCGCCGCAGCGGCTGTCGATGGACACCCTCGCCGCGCTCTGCGGCATCTTGGGCTGCACTCCGGGAGACCTGATCACGGTGAAGGAGGTCCGCCGCCAGGTCGCGAAGCCGGCGGCCTCGGGCGAGACCGTTTCCGCGGCCGAGGTACCGCCCGCGCGGCGGGTCCGGGTGCAACGCCCGGAGGGCCTGTGAGTGCCCGCCGGGCGGGGCCGCCGCCGGAGTGGGTGGAACTCGCCGACCGGATCACCGCGTTCCTGCCAGGCCTGTCCGGGGAGGCGGCAGCCCGGATCGTCGCCGGGATGACACCGTCCGCCCGCGGCCGCACCCGTGCTCACTTCATCCGCCACCCCGACGCCCTCGTCAGCGGGGCGTCGGACGCCCCGCGCTCCGTCCAGGCCCTGATCATCAGACTCGCCGAGGCCGAGGTTCCCGGCGTCCGGCAGCCGGCCTGCCTGCGCTGCGGGCGCGTCCGCCCGCTGCGGCGCGCGGTTCCCGGCGGCCGAGTCTGCCTCGGCTGCGAGGGCACCCTCGCCCAGCGCGGCAACGTCGGCCCCTGCACGGTCTGCGGCGAGGATCGCCCCCGACCCTCCCACCAGATCTGCGCCCGTTGCCGGCGCCTCCAGGTCGCCGCCACCCGGTCCTGTTCGGCCTGTGGGAAGTCCGCCCCGATGGACCCGTGCGTCACATGCCGCCCCAGGCCACTGGCGCCGTGCGCGCTGTGCGCCACCAGCGCGCCGGTGGACGCGCGCTGGCCGCTCGGCCCGGTCTGCAAAACCTGCTACCGCCAGGCCCGCCGTCACCCCGGCACCTGCCCGGCCTGCGAGAAGACCCGCGTGCTGATCGCCCGCCAGAACGGACCGCGGGTCTGCGGCCCGTGCGCCGGCCACCCCGATCCGTACGCCTGCCCCCGCTGCTCGAACCCACGCTCCTACAACGTCCGGGGTCTGTGCGACCGCTGCACCCTGCACGACCACCTCGCCGGGCTCTTCGACGGCCGGCCTGCGGGGCCAGAGGACCAGTACGCGCGGATGCGCTCCGCCCTGGCCGCATGCGACCGGCCGGCGACCGCGCTTAACTGGCTGCGCAACTCCGGTTCCGCCGCCCTCCTGACGAAAGTCCTCGCCGACGGGCGGAAGCTGACCCACGAGGACTTGGACGGCCTGGCGGCCGCCGAGGATCGCGACGGTGCACGGATGGTCGACTACCTGCGCGGCATCCTGCTCGCCCACCAGGCCCTGCCCGAACGCGACGAGCTCCCCGCCCGCATCGAACGTCACCTCGCCCGCGTCCTCCTCCGACGTCCCAAGCAGCACGCCGTGCTGCTGCGGGCCTACGTCCGCTGGTCGCTCCTGCCCCGCGCCCGCCGTCGAGAGCACCGCGACCACGCCTTCGCCAACCGGCTCAGCTGGGCCCAGCAGAGAATCAACACCGCCGCCGACTTCCTGGCCACCGTGGACAAGACCGGTATCGCCCTGGCCGAGGTCACCCAGCACGACCTCGACCGGTGGCTGACCGGTGGCCGCAGCACCCGCTACGAGGTCCGCGACTTCCTCCTCTGGACCGGCCGCCGCGGCCACAGCCGCGACCTCACTGTCCCGCTCCGGCCCCGGCCCGACCCCGTCGCCCTGGACGACGACTCCCACTGGGAGGTCCTCCACCAGTGCCTGACCGACACCGACCTGCCCCTGGACGTCCGCGCCGCCGGCGCGATCCTCCTGCTCTTCGGACAGGAGGTCACCCGGATCGCCGCGCTGCCCACCAACGCCGTGACCGTGCGGGCCAGCGAGACCGTCCTCGTCCTGGACCGCGTGCCCATCCGCCTGCCCGCCCCTCTGGCCCGGCTCCTGACCGACTTCGCCGACCGGCCGCGGCAACCGGGTTGGGCAGCCAACCACCCCAACCCCTGGCTCTTCCCCTCGACCGACCCCGGCCGACACGTCACCGGCGGTTCACTGGTCCGCCGCCTCACCGCCCACGGCATCCCCAGCCGCCCGGCCCGGGCCGCCGCCCTCGTACAGCTCGCCCAGGACATGCCCCCGGCCGTCCTCGCCCCCATGCTCGGCCTCAACCTCATCACCCTCACACGGTGGCGCGCTCGCGCGGCCACCGACTGGACCGCCTACCTCCAGGCCCGGAGCTCCGGCCGGTCCGCGTCAACGTGAGCGGCGGCGCGCCGACCGCCGGGTGACGGTACAACGACCGTCCCATTCTGGCCGGTAGCCCTTGCATCATGATCACCTCTGCATGGTGGCGCCGCAGCGCCACCACCGTCGCCGCACTCGCCCTCTCGCTGGTCCCCGTGGCAACTCCGGCCGCGGCAGCAGCGCCCGCCGCCGCTGTTGTCCAACACCGTCAGCTGCCCGAACCACCTCCTGCCGAGCAGGCCCGTGCCGAGCTGGACAAGCTGGTCGTCGAGGCCCCGCACTCCATGGAGGGGTACTCGCGGGACCGCTTCCCGCACTGGATCAAGCAGTACGACACCTGCGACACCCGCGAGGTCGTCCTCGCCCGCGACGGCCAGAACGTCGTCCAGGACGACCAATGCCGCGCCGTCTCCGGCACCTGGACCAGCCCCTACGACGACAAAACCTTCACCGACGCGAAGCAGCTGGACATCGACCACCTGGTCCCGTTGGCGGCGAGTTGGCGGGCGGGCGCCGACACCTGGACCACCGACAAGCGCAAGGCCTTCGCCAACGACCTGGAGCACTCGCAGCTGGTCGCGGTCTCCGCCGCCTCGAACAGGGCGAAGGCCGACAAGGGACCGGACCAGTGGCGGCCGCCGCTCAGGTCGTACTGGTGCACCTACTCCCGCGCCTGGACCGACATCAAGTACATCTACGGCCTCTCCACCACTCAGGCCGAGAAGAACGCGCTCACCGAGATGCTCGACACCTGCGCGTAGCGGACGTGATCGGCCTGCTCCGTCGGTCCGGTCCTACGACTGGGGCGCCCGCGTGGTCGCGATGGGCCGGACGGGGGCAATGCGGTGACCAGCATTCCAGGGGGCCACCGCAAGCAGTCAGGATGTGCGCGAACCATGGGGCTGCTTCCGGCCTCCTGCCCACGCCTTTGAACGATCGAGGACTCGCCATGCATTCGCCCCGCTCCACCCACCGTCGCCTCGGCGCCCTCGCCGCCGCGACGCTACTGCTCACTCTCGCGGGTACGGCACACGCGGCCGCGGCCGGCACCGCGAAACCGCGCGGCACCTCCGAGAACGCCAAGCGGGACGCCTCGCTCTCCGCACCCGCAGCTGCCGGCCCCTCCTGCCTGGATATCGGCAAGACCCGCAACAACGGCGACCGCGCTCACCTGTGGCAGTGCGGTCCCACCAACAACAACCAGTTCTTCGTGATCGCCGGCGGCATGGTCTACGTGGCCGACACGGTCGCCACCGCCCGGGAGATGTGCCTGGACGCCGGGAGTACCCGCAACAACGGTGACCAGGTCATCATCTGGCAGTGCGGCAGCACCAACGCCAACCAGAACTGGGTCATCCGCGACGGGCAGTTCGTCATCGCCGACACGCTCGGGACCAACCGCGAGATGTGCCTCGACATGGGCAAGACCCGCGGCAACGGCGCTCTGGTCCACCTCTGGCAGTGCGGCAGCACCAACTCCAACCAGCAGTGGGTTGTCCAGGGCGGCTCCATCGTGGCCGCAGACACCCTGTCCTAACGGCTCCGCGGCGCCGACGGGTACCACGAGCGCAGCCCTCTCCGCCTCCATCGACAGCAAGGCGGCCGGCCGGTCCGACACAGTGTCGCGTTGACCGGCCGCTTGGGATCGGTCGGTCGGAAGAACAGCGACAGTCCCGGTGGTGCAAGCCTGAGCGCCGCCCGCCCTTGGTGCCGGTGGGCGGGCGGGCCGGCGTGTCCGCGCTCACGGTCGCCGCTGCGTGCGCGGACGTCGTTCAGTCGGCCGTCACATCCCGGTCACGCCGGGGCGCACTGGTAGCCGGTGACGCTCTCCGGGGTCTCGGCGGTGCCCGACAGGAACGACGCGGGCGGCTGAGTGCATGTCACGGTCGTGCCCGACGAACGACCGGTGATGGTGAAGGTGCCCTGGATGGGGCCGGTCTCCGGTGCGCCGCCCGTCGGCGTGCAGTCATCGGCTCCGATCCACTGGCCCCCGCCGTCGGACGTGAGGAAGGAACAGAGGTAGCCGGGGGCCGCGGCCGGGGCGGCGGAGGCGCAGACGGCCGGAGCCAGCATCGAGGTCAGTGCCGCGGTCATCAGGGTGAGACCGGCCAGTGAAACGCGCTTGATCATTTGAGGTTCCCTTCAGGAGCGACCCGGTGGAATCCGGGTTGTCACTCGTTCCCGGGACCGGGCCCGACACAGCGCGCCGGTGGGCCGAGTCAACTCGCACGGCGGCCGCCCTGGCGGTGAAAGCTCCCCGATCGCCGCGTCTTCGTGGCCTGGCCCGGCCCCGACGCGGAGGCCGAGCCCGAGGGCGCCCGCGAGGCCGTCCTCGAAACCGCCTCATCGGGATCGGGCACGCAGACCGTCCGCCCGGCCTTCGGGAGCCCTGGCCCCTGCCGGCAACCGGGGCCTCGGGTGCGGGATCAGCGCCGGCGCGGTCGCGGGTGGGGGCGTGGGGACGGTCGCTCGTTGCGAGTCATCGTCCTCACGCCCTGTGGCGCCTCTTCGCACGGGGGCCGGCAGCGCCCCGACCAGAACGCCGTCCACAGCACACCGCACCGCCGGGGTAGCCGGTGCGCCGTTCGGCACCGGCTGGAGTACGGCCTGGTCGGCGCGCGTGACCACGGCCGGTTGCGGCAGGGTTCTTCGCCCTCACCCGGGCGCTCGTCGACGGCCCGGCACCGGGTCCGTCGAAGGCCGCCGGCAGGCAGCGGCGCGGGCACTGTGTCGTGGGGGCCTTCGTGCGGCGTGGACGCGACCTGGGGAGGGAATTCCGGTCGCAGTGCCGAAGGGATGTGGTGCAGGTGATGTCGGGCCGGGTTCGGGTTGCGGGGTTGGGGGCCGCGGTGGCGGCCGTTCTGGGATTGACGGGGGTTCAGGCACCGGCTGCTCAGGCGCAGGTGCGGGCCGTTCACAGGTACAAGCTGTTTGGTGTCGGCGCGCACACGTTCACGGTGCCGGCCGGGGTGATCACGGTGACGGCATGGGTGTGGGGTGCGGGCGCCGGGGGTGGCGGCGGAGCGGGTGGCGGGGGCGGCGGGGGCGGCGGCGGTGCGGGCGGCTCCCGTAATGGAGGCGTCGCCGGTGGAGGCGGGGGCGGTGCCGGCGGCGGGGGCGCCGGAGCCGCGGGCCAGACCGGGAACTACGTCAGGTGCGTGCTGTCGGTGACGCCCGGCCAGGTGCTGCCGCTCGCCGTCGGGAAGGGCGGCGCCGCCGGGGCGAAGGGCACCGGCGGAGCAGCCGGCAACGGTGGCGTGAGCCGCTTGGGGTCGAAGTTCGGGGCGGACGGCGGCGGGGGAAAAGCGGGCGCGGACGGGAAGCCCGGCGGTGCCGGCCAGGCCAGCTCGGTCGGCGGTCTCGTTGTCGCCAGCGGCGGGCAGGGCGCTTCGGGCGGCGGCAAGGGCGGCAAGCCCGGCGGTGGCGGCAGTGGCGGAGGTGCGGGCGGCGGGGGCGGAAAGGGCGGTGCCGGCGGGGTGGCGGCGACGGCCAGGCCCGTCGCCGGGAAGTGCAACGCCGCAGTCGTTCCGGCCACAGCCGCTCTCGGCAATGCCGGCGCATCCGGAGGCGACGGCGGAAACGGAGGCAGCCACCAGTCCGCCCCTTCAGGCGCGTTCGACTTGGGCGGTGCGGGAGGAACGTCCGCTGAGGGAGGAGCGGCGAAGGCGGCGCAGGCCTCGGTGCAGGTCAGGATTCCCCACGCCAAGTGCAGGACTCTCAACAGCGTGTGCTCGGCGGGCCGCGGCGGAGGCGGGGGCGACGGTGGCGACAGCAACGGCGACCGAACAGCCTACGGTGCAGCGGTCGATCGTTTTGGCGGTCAGGGGAGTGGTGCCAACGGCCTCTCCGGTGACCCCGGGGAAGACGGAGCAGCCGGGCACAACGGGCTGATCGTCCTCACCTGGTGACACAACCCGCCCTGTCGATCCGATTTCGTCCCCGGACGGCCGCGACGGCCACTGCCGACCGAGCCTGCTGTGTAACGATGCCCGGCCGGAACCGTTGGCCCGAGCCTCACGGCGGGGAATACCGCACCTCCGCAATGACGCTCCCCGCCAGTCGGAGCGGACCTGTGGGACACCAAAACCCGCAAGGCCTTCGCCAACGACCTCTCCGAACCCCAGCTGGTCGCCGTCTCCGCCGTGAGCAACCGGTCCAAGGCCGACAAGGGCCCCGACGCGTGGAAGCCCCCGCTGCACTCCTTCTGGTGCACCTACTCACGGGCATGGATCGAGGTGAAGAGCCACTACCGGCTCAACATCACCGCCACCGAGAAGCAGGCCCTGACCGAAATGCTCGACACCTGCAACCAGTAACAACCGAGCGAGCAGCAGACGCTGACGTTCCGAAGGCCGCCCGAATCCCGCCGCCCCAACCGGGGCGACACCGGCTGCGCACGCCGGCTTGCGCCCTGATCCTGGGAGCCATGACGTCGTGGGCGCTGCCCGAGCCGATGCTCACCGAGCCGGTGAGCAGCCCCGACCTGCCCGCCGGCTGGGCGGCGGAGCCGAAATGGGACGGGTACCGGGCGCAGCTGGCGACCGGTCAGGGCGGTCGGGTGGTGCTGCGGTCGCGGCGCGGCGCGCAGATGGCGGCGGCGTTCCCGGAGATCGTGCGGGCCGCCCGGCAGTTGGATGAGGGGTGCGCGCTGGACGGTGAGCTGGTGGTGTGGGAGGGCGGGCGGTTGGCGTTTGAGCGGCTGCGGCACCGGCTCGCCTCGCGCGGGGCGCGGGCGGAGCAGGCCGCGAAGGAGTGGCCGGCGCACTACGTCGCCTTCGATCTCCTGCACGACGGCGAGGAGGACCTGACCGGGTGGCCGTACTGGCGGCGCAGGGCCGCGCTGGAAGGGCTGTTCGCCGCTCTGCCGGCGGCGGGGCCGCTGGCGCTGTGCCCGTCGACGACCGAGCCAGCGGTGGCGGACGAGTGGCTCGGGTGGACTGCGGCCGGGCTGGAGGGCCTGTGCTTCAAGCGATCGGACGAGCGGTACCTGCCGGGCCGACGGGCCTGGCGGAAGTACAAGGTCCGCACGACCGCCGAGACCATCATCGGCGCGGTCACCGGCAGCATCGCGGCACCGGGCACGGTGCTGCTCGGCCGCCGGGACCCGGACGGACACCTGCGCTACGTCGGCCGCACCATCACCCTGAACCCGGTCCTGGCCCGCGACGTCGGCGGCTGGCTGACGCCCGCCCAGGCCAGGCACCCCTGGACCGGGTGGACGTTCTCCGCCAGCTGGGGCGGCCGCGAGACCCTCGACGTCCGCCTCGTCGATCCCGAGGTGGTGCTGGAGATCTCCGCCGACACCGCCCGCGACAGCACCAGGCGCTGGCGCCACCCCGTCCGCGCTTACCGCGTCCGCACCGACCTCGCACCGGGCGACCTACCGCCGCCCTGACCCGGCCAAGCACGGCGGGGGCTCGCGCCGCTGCCCGGGGCCGGGCGGCCGGGCGCTGCTTCGCCGGCTGCTGAGGTGGGACGGGGTCGCCCGTCGCAGCGCTTAACCAGTCGCGCCACTCCGGGTGACGCAGCATCAGCGGTGCCGCCCCCTCGGACACGGACGCGGCGTCGCTTTCGTGTAAGCAGACGGCCGTGCGGCCGTATTCGCCCGAGCAGCGGAGACGCTGCGGCGGACGGCCGGTGCCGGCGGCCAAGGCCCGTCCTGCGATCGCACGTGGAGGTGCTGGAGCAAGTAGTAATAGTAGTGCTCGGATTGCGATCAGCGTCGTGGGTACAGTGCTGGACGCCGCGCCGATGTCCCCATCGTGCTGGCCGGCCGTCACCGGTCGACCCCGGCGGCCTCTCAAGAACCCCGAGCTGCACCGAAGGCCCTGTCTTGGTGCCTGGACAGACCGAAGGTCGCCCGGCCGAGCCGCCGTGTTCTACCCATGCTCACCGAGATTGGTACGGCAACGGCGTCTGGCACCCTGTTACGCCCGCGATTCGGTCCAGGTCTGTCCCCGGCTGCCCGTCGGGTCCCACTGGATGGCGTGGGCGCCGTTGTCGGTGCTGCTCGACCCGATCGCCAGGTCCTTGCCGCTGCCGTTGACGATCTCTGATCCGATGCGGTACCACTCCTGTCCGGGGCTGTTGTCGAGGCAGTCCCACTGGATGGCGTGGGCGCCGTTGTCGGGGCTGCTCGACCCGATCGCCAGACACTTGCCGCTGTGGTTGTTGACGATGTGGTCTCCGCTGAAGTACCACACCTGTCCGGGGCTGTTGGCGAGGCAGTCCCACTGGATGGCGTGGGCGCCGTTGTCGGTGCTGCTCGACCCGATCGCCAGACACTTGCCGCTGCCGTTGACGATCCTGTAGAGGGTGGCGTCCGGCATGAGGCCCGACTCCGACTCCTGTGCACGGGCGAACTGTGCGGGGGTGAGCCGCTTGGCCGCCGAGCCGACGTCCGCGCGCGAGTCCGGCTGGGCAGTGGCGTTCGGGGCACCGTAGGCGGGGGCCGTCACCGCGCAGAGCAGGACGGCGACCGCGGCGCCGAGGGACCTGGAGATACGAGACATTGTTGTCCTTTCCCTATCAACGTCTGGAATTGGGATGATGAGAAGGCCGACTCCGGCCTGTTCGACTGTCAGCAGGCCCAGGTGCAGGAGCGGATGAAGACGCCGGCCCCGCCGTCCGGTGTGGTTCGCGTCGGGAATGGTGGCCACCGGCGCGCCGAGGTGCCGTGGTTGCAGATGGACTGCACTCGGGTGGTGGACGACCAGCCGCACACCAGCGAGCCCGCCTGCCAGTCGGCGTCGTCAGCCGACCAGTCGCACCGGAAGCCGGTGCCGTTGACCAGGACACTTGCGGCCGCGACCCCGACGCAGACCGCGAACATCCGGATCCGACTGCACCACGCCCCCCACCGGCATTTGTTCCCCCTCGAAGGCCCTTGCACCGCCGCAGATTGAGGCGATGCGGCCACAACCTACGAGACTGGGCAGGGGCATGACAGGGCGCACGAAGGGTGTTCGTGCACCTAGGACAGCGCGACGGCGCACGTTGTGCCGGTCGGCCGGTGCGACTGTGCAGCGTGCCTACTTGTGTGCGACGGCTCTGCGGGGCTCTCCGGATATCCGGGGCGCGTGACTGGTCCCTCGGCGGGGCGTAGCACGAGCAGCACCGACCGTCTCCAGGTACGGTCAACGGATTCTGGCTCGACCGCTGGAATCGACCTCGCCCAGCAACTCCTCACCGGCCTCGACCTGCGCGCCACCACCCTCGCCGTCCACACCGCCCAACTCCTGCGCGACGCCGGTGCCGACCGCATCGACGACCGCATCGAAACGCTGCGCGCCGACGCCCGCGCCTCCGGCATCACCGTCGCGCAGGCCGCCGCCGCCTTCCACCACGCCATCCGCCGCGACGACGCCGGACACACCGCCGCCGTCGCCCGCCTGCGCGACCTCGCCCGCGCCGGCGACTACGCCTACTACACCGACATCGCCCACTACATGGCCGACCAGGACCCCGACATCCCCCCGGCCGCCCGCTGGAGCGACGACGAGCAGACCGTCCGAACCCGCTGGCGCACCCTGGTCACCGACCGGCGGGCCAGCCTCCCGCAGCTGTGAGCACCGACCGCGCGTCACATGCGCACATGACGCGTCGCCTGACTCCCGCCGGCGCGCAGAACCGGATATCCCCGGGGTTCTCCCTCTCAGGTTCTCGGCGGAGGCGGATTCCGCCGGTCTCTCCAGTGGGCGAACAGTTCCGGCCAGTGCCACCGGGCGACATGGAAGAGCGCCCACCTCCGATCCGGCAGGTCGTCGCCCAGGTCCTCCAACGCGAGCCGCACCGCAAGGTCCAGCCATCGGGAGGAGTACTTGTCCCCGATCAGCTCTCGGAGTCCGTCCGGCGTCTGCGGCGGCTTCTCCCCGGGGTCCCAGTGCGCGGTCAGGAACTCCTCGGCCGTCAGCGGCCGGGACAGCAGCACGGGCACGGCCAGGTCCACGAAGTCGCGGTGCTTCGCCTCGTACTCGCTCATGTCCGCCGGGCGGGTTCGTGGGGGTCCGTCAGTTCCAGCCGGAGTCGGATACAGGGCGGAGACCGCCCCCATACGTGTCACCGAACAGGCCTCCCCAATGGGTGTCACCGTTCGACGTGGCACCGCCCCAGCTGCTGTCGGATGCCAGCGTGCCCCAGCACACTTCCCCCGTCGGCATGACGCCGCCCCGCGTACTGTCGGTCCGGTAGCCCCAGATGCTGTCGGTGCGCCGCATGGTGTGCCTCGTTCCTGTGGTGCTGGTGGGTCGTGTGCAGGCGACCGTAGACCCGATGTGACCTGATGTCACCCCCCCCTTTGACCGGACGGATCTCCCAGGTGGCCGCCCGCAGTCGGCGGGGCGAGGCTCGACACCATGGCGATCATCGTGCTGTTCGAGGTCCGGCCCGACCGGGATACCGGGCTGGACGGCACCGGGCCGGTCGTGACCGCCGTGCACGTCGCCGGATCCGACCCGGACGTACCCGAGGACCCGCTGCCCGCCACGCTCTGCGGCCGCGATACCGCGCCCATGGAGCACGCCCACTACCAGCGCACCGCCCCCGGACAACCCTGGTACCCGCCCGCGTTCGCCACCGTCCGGTGCCCGGAGTGCGAGCGGGCGCTGCGCGGGCTGTAGGAGCGGGTGGTCGTGGTGTCGGAGGCGGCGAAGGTGTTGGAGTGGCGGGCGGCGGCCGCGGACGAGCCCGGGACGCGGTGGATGGTCGATCAGGGCGACGACGGTGCGCTGGTGCTCGCGTCCTACTGTCCCGAGGACGCAGTCCCCGGCGAGCTGGTGAGCACTGGCACCGTGGCCGTGTACGCCTACGCCGACCACCCCGATCGGTACGCCCCCGAGGGGGGCGCTCGCGGCTGCCGCGCACTGCGCCGGCTTCGACCCGGTCACCGCACTGGCTCTCGCCGCCTGGCTTCGGACCACCGCCGGCTTCGCCGACTGCGCCGAGGAACTCGGCGGCCTGGCCGGATTCGGGTTCCTGCGCGCAGGACTCCCTCGGGCTGGTGCCAGCCTCCGCGCCGCGCAGCCCGGGGTCCGGTCTTTCCGTCTCCCGACCGGGGGGTTCGCTGCAGGCCTCGGCCGGGGGCGGGATGGGACGCCGATGCCCGGGCCGTGGGCCCGGGCATCCCTCCTGGTGGTGCGGGTGTCGGTTATTGGGTGACGGTGGGGATCTTGGCCGTGAGGGCGGTGGGGACGTTGACCACGTCGCCGAGGCTGAGCTTGCCCGGGCCGAAATCGGTGGCGGCCAGGGCCTTCTTGCTGCCGTTGTTGACGCTCTGCCAGACGGTGGTGCTGTCGGGCGACAGGAGCAGGGTGCCGTCCGCCGGGGCGGTCCTGGCGACGGCGGTGGCCTCCCAGGCCCCGGGAACGGGGGTGATCGGGCGCTTGTCGTAGCCGAGGCCGGTGTAGTCGGCGTAGGTGAGCGGGACGGCCATGCCGCCGGCCATCACGTAGACGCTCGGGTCGGCACCGGAGGCGTCCTTGACGACGGAGCCGTTGGCCACCTGGCGGGCGGCGGTCGCCTTGAGCCATTCGCCGGGCACGCCCATCAGGGTGCGGGTGTTGTAGCCGTCGGCAGTCCACTCGGCACCGGAAATGTGCAGGGCGGCGCCGCCAGCCATCACGTAGCGGTTGCTGTCGGCGCCGGACTGGTCCATCAGCACGATGCCGTTGGAGGGGGTCTTCGCGGCGGCGGCCTTCAGCCAGTCGGTCGGGACGCCCATCAGGGTGCGGGTGTTGTAGCCGTCGGCGGTCCACTCGGCACCGGAAATGTGCAGGGCGGCGCCGTCGACCATGACGTAGCGGTTGTTGTCGGCGCCGGACTGGTCCATCACCACCAGGCCGGTGGGCAGGGTGCCGGCGGCGGCGTTCGCGAGCCAGGAGGTGGGCACGCCCATGTCGGGGCGGGTGTTGTAGCCGTCGGAGGTCCAGTCGGTGCCGGAGATCGGCAGGGCGGCGCCGGTGACGACCACGTAGCGGGCGGCGCCGCCGGCCTGGTCGTGGACCACGGTCCCGGCCGGCGGCGCGGTGGGCAGGCTGTTGAATGCCGCGTCGTCGATGGTGACGACGCTGCCCAGGTTGTAGCCGTCAGGGGTGACGTCGGAGCCGGCGACCGCCAGGCCCGCGCCGCCGATCAGCACCTTGACGGCGGGGCCGGTGGGCGACTTGACCAGCGTGCCGCTGGGCAGCGAGGACGGGGCGGGGTAGGTGGCGGTGGTCGGGTAGGGGACGGCATGGTCGCTGCCCAGGCCGGCGAGCGGGCCGCAGGTGGGCCAGGCGTTCTGCCCCTGGGCGGCGAGGACCTTCTCGGCGGTCAGGATCTGCTGCTGCTTGGTGGCCTGGTGGGGGTACTGCGCGTACTGGCTGCCGCCGTAGGCGAGCCAGGTGCTCTCGGAGAACTGGAGGCCGCCGTAGTATCCGTTGCCGGTGTTGATCGACCAGTTGCCGCTGCTCTCGCACTGGGCGACCTTGTCCCAGGTGGAGACCGAGGCTGCGAATGCCTGGCCGCCGGCGGCCAGCGGGGTGGCGAGGGCGAGCAGTGCGGTCGCGGCGATGACGAGTGCGGACTTCTTAGTACGGGTGGCGGCGGTCATGGCGGGTTCCCCCTGGGCGGCGGCGGTCGGTCTGCGGTCGGGTGCCGGGCGGTGCGGCCGGGGCAGCCCGGTGTGCGGCGGGGCTGCCCCGGTTCGGGCGGTGGTTACTGGATGGTCGGGAGCTGCGCGGTCAGCGCGGTGGGCACCGCGACCACGTCGGCGGTGTTGTAGCTGCCGGCCACGGCAGCCTTCTTGCTGCCGCCGTTGACGACCTGCCAGACGGTGGTGGTGTCCGAGGACTTCAGGAGGGTGCCGTCTGCGGGGACGGTCTTGGCGACGGCGGTGGCCTCCCAGGTGCCGGGGACACCGCGCAGGGGCTGCTTGTCGTAGCCGAGGCCGGTGTAGTCGGCGTAGGTGAGCGGGACTGCCTTGCCACCAGCCATGACGTAGATGGAGGGGTCGGCGCCGGAGGCGTTCTTGATGACGGTGCCGTCCTTGAGGGGGCGGGCGACGACGGTGGCCTCCCATGCCTCGGGAACGCCCGCTACGGGGCCGGAGGCGAACACCGAGGTGTACTCGGCGTTGGTCAGGAGCAGGGCGGTGCCGTTGGCCATCACGTAGACGCTCGGGTCCGCGCCGGACTGGCCCTTGACCAGAGTGCCGTCGGCGACGTCGGCGCCAGTCCGGCCGGCGAGCCATTCGCCGGGCACGCCCATCAGCGACTGCCCGGCGTAGCCATCGGCGGTCCACTCGGCGGCGGAGATGTGCACGGCGGCGCCGCCGATGATGACGTAGCGGTTGCTGTCGGTGCCGGACTGGTCCATCACCACGGTCCCGGTCGAGGGTGCCTTGGCGGCCGCGCCCTTGAGCCAGATACCGGGGACGCCCATGAGGGTCTGAGTGTTGTAGCCGTCGGCGGTCCACTCGGCGCCGGAGATGTGCAGGGCGGCGCCGTTGACCATGACGTAGCGGTTGTTGTCGGTGCCGGACTGGTCCATCACCACCAGGCCGGTGGGCAGGGTGTTCCGCAGGGCCTGCTGGAGCCAGGAGGTGGGCACGCCCATGTCGGGGCGGGTGTTGTAGCCGTCGGCGTTCCACTCGGTGCCGTCGATCGGCAGGGCAGCGCCGCCGACCACGACGTAGCGGGCGGCGCCGCCGGCCTGGTCGTGGACCACGGTCCCGGCCGGCAGGGAGTTGGGCAGGGCCCAGAACTTGGCGTCGTCGACGGTGACGACGCTGCCCAGGTTGTAGCCGTCGGGGGTGACATCGGAGCCGGCGATCGGCAGACCCGCGCCATTGATGATCAGCTTCACCAGCGCGTTGTTGGGCGACTTGACCAGCGTGCCGGTGGCCAGGGTCGCGGGGTCGGGGTAGCCCGCCGGGGCGGAGGAGTCGACCATCTTGTTGTAGCGCAGGCCGTAGTAGCCGTTGCTCGACAGGTAGGAGCGGGAGTACTGGGCGTAGCGGGTCGGGTAGGCGGTGCCTGACTCGGTGTAGACGTTGGCGGTGGTGTGGCCGCTGTCGGCCCAACCGGCGAACAGGACGACGTGGGTGGAGCTGTTGATCGCGTCGCCGGGCTTGAGGTCGTCGAAGCTGCCGAGCCGGGTCGACACGCTGGGCAGGCTGTCGGTGGTCAGGCTGCTGCTCAGCTGCCAGGCCATCGAGACCAGGCCGGAGCAGTCTTCGCGGTAGCGGCCGCCGGTCGCGTTGTCGGCCCACCAGCCGTAGGGGGAGTTGAGGCCGTACGGGCTGTACGGAACGGCGTTGTTGACCCAGTCCTGGGCCCGCTGCAGGGCTTGCGAGCGGGACACGGTACCGCCCGGGGCCGCACCGTTGCCCAGGGTGCCAGTCGACGTCACCGACTGGTAGGAGGAGACCACGGTGTCAGCATGGGCGGGAAGGACAGACAGGACCGCGCAGGCCAGACCGGTCGAGGCGAGGACGGCGACAGCGGCGGCAGTGCGCTTACGAACAGACATGATGGCGGATCTCCGTCGAGAAGAAGTCCTGACACGCGGTCAGGAAGGCAGATGTGTGGGATGAGGCCGACCCGGTACGGACGGCTGCCCTGCAGGAACAGCCGGGACGCCGGGCACTGCGCGGTTGGCCGCCGGGATCGGCGCGAACCGGTGGAGTGAAGGACAGGCGGAGCGAAGGACAGGCGGAAAGGCAGTTGTTCGCAGGGATGGCGGCGGTGGTAGGGCGCCGAGAAGAAGAGCGGGCGCGCCCGGGGATCGCGGCCGCCGGATCGGCGGCGGACGGCTGCCCTGCAGGAGCAGCGGTCGGTGTGGTGCAGCGGCAGAGGGGCGGGGCGGGTGTGACTGCGGCGGTCGGCCGGCAGCGGTCTGCCCTGGGAAGTACGGGTACAGGGAGCGAGAGGTACGGCGTACAGGGTGGGTCGGGCGGTACGGGGTGAGAGGTCAGCGCGCAGTGGGCGGGATCGGCGGCTGGTAGCGCCGGCGCAGTATCGGCGATGCCTCGTGGCTGCGGGTGATCAGGTCGTGCGCGACGGCCAGCGGATCCTTCGGTCCGGTGTTAGAAGGTGCCCGGGCCGGGAGGCCGCCGGCGGCAGGAGCAGCGGCGGTGGTGGGGCGGGTCAGTAGGTAGAGCAGCAGGTCGACCTGTTCCAACTCGCAGCGGACGGTGATGTGCTGGAGCGCGTCGGCGGGTCTGGCGTGGGCGCACAGGATCCCGACGACCTCGCTCGCCTCCGGTGCCGGGGCGGGGCCGGGCTCTTTGCGCCGCAGGTTTGCGTGGACGACGTCCAAGAGGGTGTCAGCCCCAGCTGAGGCTGTCGGTGGTGGCGGAGGGGAGCGGGGTGGGAGTGGTGGAGACCGCGGCCGCGTCGGGGGCGGAGGCGGTGGCAGCGGTGGCGGAGGTCAGGAGCAGGGCGCCGAGCGAGACGGTGAGGACCGCGGCGGTCTTGGCGATGCGGGTGCTGATCATGGTGGTCTTCCTTCGGATGTGACGGGGGGTCGGCTGGCCGGTCCGGTCGAGGAGTCCCGCGGTTGACCCTCTTCCGGTCACCACCCGGTTTTTGTTCTCCCTGGCGGCGATCACTACTTTCGCCGTTCCGGGACCCCCTCGAAAAGACGTTCCGGCTGTCGCCGATCGGACTGTCCGGAAGCAGACACGAAGGCATGCTCATGCCAGAAATGTGCGTCCGGACACCCGGCACCCTGGGGCTGCCGTGGACGGACCTGAACCGGGGCTGCCGCTTCGACGACGACTGGCGCCTGGCCGTGCAGGGCGAGCCCGTCGACCGCGCCGCCCGGGCCCGCCGCCGCGCGCCGGCCGCCGACCTCCTCGACAGCGGGCTCGCCCCTGCGGCGCAGCGCCTGGCGGTGAAGGAGCTCGGCTGCCTGCTGGGAGGTGTCCGGGAGCCGGATGGCCGTGACCCGCTGGTGGTGGCCGGTGTGGTCGTGATGGAGGTGGTGCGCCGCCGGGCCGGGGTGTGGAGCATCCCCTCGCGGTGGGCGGAGGTGCTGGATGGGTGGCGTGCCGAGCACGTGGCGCTGCTGGCGCGGGCGCAGCGGTGCGCGGGGTGCGGTGCGGTGGAGGACTTGTCCTTGCGGACGGCGGCGGCCCGGGCGCGGCAGAACCGCGACTGGCGGTCGTCCGGCGCGGACGGCTGGATCACCCGGTGTCCGGCCTGCGCGGGCGGCGAGCATCCCCTGTACGGCGGTTCGATGCGGGGCGTGCGGTACACCAGCGAGCGGCGGCGGGCGACGCGCGCCGACGGCTACCTCTGCGCGGTGTGCGGGCTGCGGCAGGCCGCTGTCTGGGACCACTGCCACAAGCCCTTTCACGACTTCGTCCGCGGGCCGGCCTGCGCGAGCTGCAACCAGGACGAAAGCGCACAGAAGGGCATCTGGCGGACCTTCTAGAACCGCGGCCCGGCGGTACGGCACCTGCTGGAGTGCAGCGGCTGCCGCACCACCGGCACCCTTCCGCCCCGGCACCTGTCCGTGCTGGCTGCCGTCCGGCTCGGCGCCACCACGCGGCACGGCCGGTGCACCGCCGAGCCCTCGGCCGTCCTTGAGCACCTGCCGGGACAGCCCTGGTACCCGCCCGCCCTCGCCACCGCCCGGTGCCCGGTGCCCGGAATGCGAACGGGCGCTGCGCTGGCTGTGAGGGCTACGCGCTGTCGACCGCCCAGTCCCACCGGAGCGGGTCGGCGGGGCGCGGCTCGTAGTGGGCGCGGCCGCCGCCGTAGTGGCCGAGCTCGGTGATCAGCGCGGTACCGCACTCCAGCTCGTCCGGGGCCCAGCCGGTGACGTCGACCAGCTGTCCGTCCAGGGGGCCGCCCACCAGCTCGCGGTACTCGTGTCCCGGCTCGGGGCCGGGGTCCTCGCCGGGCTCGGAGCCGTAGACCCGGCGCTGCGGCAGCTGCTCGTCGTGCTGGTCCATCGGGCCAGCGTGGCACTGCCGGTCGGCAGCGCGCGGGCAATCAGCGCCACTGGTAGCTGGCATCCGTCATCGCGGGCAGCAGCACCGGGGCGGCGGCCGCGGGCGCGGCCTGGGTAGCGGCGGCGACCAGGTGCTCGCCGATGTCCGGGTAGAGGTGGCTGCCTGCCAGGTCTGCCGGGGCCGGCCAGAGGACCTCGGTGGTGTCGGCGGCGTCGAGCTCGACTAGGGCGACGCCGTCGGCGAGCGCCTGCGGGAGGTGGACGACGCAGACGAGGTGGCGGCGCAGGAACAGCCGGCTGCCTCCCGGGCGGGTGGTGGCCTGGTGCTGCTCGAACCGCGGGGCCGGGTCGACGTCGGCGGCGACCAGGTCCAGGCCGAGCTCCTCCCGGATCTCGCGGCGCAGCGCGTCGGCCGGCTGCTCGCCGTCCGCGAGCAGGCCGCCGGGGAGTGAGTGCTGTACGCCGCCGGGGCGGTGACGGCGGATCACGCACACCCGGCCGTCCGGGGAGACCAGCAGCGCGCACACCCGCACCGGGACGGTGTCCCCGGTCACTGCGGCTCAGTCCTGGTCGGGTCGGCCGAGGCTCCAGCCGGAGACGGCGGCGAGGGAGCCGCGCCACAGCGGCAGGGTGTGGGCCGTGCGGCCGACGCGGTGGGTTACGTCGCGCATGTGCAGGAAGCGCCGGTCGATGTCCTGTCGGTGGCGGCCTTCGTCGGCGGCCTGGTCGAGGTGGCCGACCGCGTCCCGGACGATCCGGCGAAGGGTGTCGTCGTGGCCGCTGAGCCGACGCAGGTGCAGGCGCTCCCACGTGTCGGTGGAGATCACCGTGCCGGTCACCAACGCGCTGCCCAGTACCAGGGTGACGGTGACATCGCGGGCGTCGATGTCCTGGTGCTCGGCGCCCAGGCGCAGGATCTCCAGGTGCGGGTCGATGTGGTCGTCCCGCTGCAGCAGCATCCGCAGGGCCAGTGGTACCGCGTCTCGCCACGACACTGTCGTCTCCCCTCGAGGCCGCTTGGCCTTCCACGGTATGCGTGCGGGGCGCGCCGAGTGTGGCGTTCCGTCACATATGGCCGTGTTCGTAGGGCAGGTGGCGAACTCAGCGTCCATGCCACCCACCTGGGCCACGAGATGTCCGAGACGGCTCCGAGGCGATGCACGACGCGCCGCGCTGCCGGCAATGCATCAAATTCACTCGAACGCCACTATGGTGACGCCATGGCATCTCCATATTCCGGTGGAGAGCGGGAAAAGGTTGCGTCGAAGCTCCCCCCGGCTCTCCGTCAAGCGCTGAAGACCCGGGCTGCGCAGCTCGGCGTCGACATGCAGGTCGCGGTGACCGAGGCCGTCGAACGATGGTTGTCCCGTGAGGTCGGCCAGGATTCGGCGGTCGACACGTCAGGTGCCGACAGCTTCAACACGTGGCTGCCGGCCGGCTTGTACGACACCTTCAAATCCGAGTGCACCGCGCGGGAGATCTCTTTCGTGCAGGGGCTGGCGCAGGCGGTCCGCGCGTGGGTGGACTCCCACGCAGCTCCGCTGTCGGACCTGACGATCCCCCGCGTCACCCGGCGCTTCATCGTCTGCAACCAGAAGGGCGGCGTCGGGAAGACCACGGTGGCCGCCGGTCTCGCACAGGCCATAGCTCTTGGGCTGCCCGCCACAACGGGCTCGTCGAAGCTGCCGGCGCTCCCGGGCCTGCGCACCCTGCTCGTGGACTACGACCCGCAGGGCCACCTCACCGAGCAGTTGGGGTGCAAGCAGATCGCGCCGGGTACCGAGAGCCTGGTGACGCACATGGTCGAACGTGAGCGGGTTGTCGGCTCGCTGATGGATCACGTCGTCCCGATCGCTCCCGAGTACTTCGAGGACCGGCTGTTTCTGCTGCCGTCCTCGTTCGAGGCGTTTCTGCTGGACTCGAGGCTCGGCGGCGTCCGGGGCCCGCGAGAGGCACTGTTGCAGCGGGCTCTGGCCGCCCTCGAGGAGCACTTCGACGTCATCGTCATCGACGCTCCGCCGAACCTGGGCCTGGCCATGGACGCCGGCATCTACTACGCACACCGACGCAAGAACGAGCCGAGGGGAAACTCCGGCGTCGTCATCCCCGTCGAGGCGGAGGACTCCTCCGCGCACGCATACATGATGCTCGAGAGCCAGATCAACACCGTCTCGCTCGACTACGAGGTCGACATCGACCGCCTCGGACTGGTCGTCAACAAGTACGACGTCCGCAAGGGCTACGTGGTCGTCAACGCCTTGCAGCAATGGGAGGGCCTTCAGGACCCGCCGGTGCTCAGCATCCTGCCCGACCTGAAGGAACAGCGTGAGGCGGTGCATGTGAAGCAGCCCCTGCTGCAGTACGCGCCGTCCTCCATCCAGGCGCAGCGTATGCGCGAGATCCGTAGGAGGCTCGGATGAGCATCGCCAAGAAGCTTGCTGGCGGCGGGTCGGCGTTCGGCAGTCTCAGTGCTTCGCGGGGCGGTGACATGGCGTCCGCCGAGGCCCGCAGTGAGGCCCTTGGCCGGCCGCGCAAGGCGTCGAGCATCCCGTTGGCGGACGTCGTCTTCAACCCTCGCAACCATCGCAAGACGTACAGCGAGGAGGCGATCGACGAGACCGCGGCGAGCATGCGGGAGATCGGGCAGGTCACCGCTGTCACCGTGGTGTCGAGGATGGCGTTCCTCGACGCCCACCCCGAGGTCGCCGAGGATCGTCTGGGTGACGCGTCGTTCGTCGCTCTCGACGGCAACCGGCGCCTGCGGGCCGCCGACCGGGCGGGACTCGAGCGGATCCGCGTCGACCTGCAGGACGACCTCGCGCCGACCGCTGCCGCGATGCTCGAAGCCGCGCTGATCGCCAACATCCACCGCGAGAACGTCCCGCCGGTCGAGGAAGCCGAGGCCATTCAGGAACTCCTCGACACCGTCTACGACGGCAACCAGGCCGCCGTGGCCCGCCGCCTGGGGAAGACGCCCGCGTGGGTCGGCCAGCGACTGGCGCTCCTTCACTTGACTCCCGAGGTGAAGGAGATGGTCGAGGCCAAGGAGATCGGCGTCAAGGACGCCCGGCGGCTCGGTGCCGCGACGCGGGCCGGCACCATGTCGGCCGACGAGCAGGTTGTCCAGGCCCGCACGGCCCGCGACAAGCCGAAGACGAAGCTGGCCCGGCCCCGGACCGAGCCGCAAGTAAACCCGGTTTACACCTCGGCTGCGGCGGACTCCCCCTCGTCCGCTTCCGGTGTCGGGGTAAACCCGGTTTACCCCGACACCCAGCCGCCGACGGACCCGCCGTCCACGACGGCAGTCGACGGCTCGAGCACCGCACCGCCGGACTCCGCCGGAGCCGAACCGCAGGTGCTGACGCTGACGATCGAACCGGTCGACCCGGAGGCGCTTGCCCGGAGCATCCACTCGGCGTTGACCTCCCGTCAGGCCGCTGCGGTCGCTCGGGCGCTGATCGAGCTGCTGGACTCCGCACGCAGTACCGAGACGGTGTCGGCGGAGCCGATGTAAACCCGGTTTACTCCGCCATGCGCACCCAAGGCCGCTTTGACGGGCCCGCACAGTAAACCGGGTTTACACCGAGCCCTCGGGAAGCCGGCTGCAAGGACCGGCACCCCCTGACGGGTACGAATCGGATCGTCCCGTTGAGCACAGAGAGGCCCGTACCCAGCAATGGGTACGGGCCTCTCTGTGTCAGGTGGCGGCGGTGATGAGCGCGGCTACGGCAAGCACGATCAGGGCCGCGATGGAGGCACCGGACGCCCACCGCAGAAGGATCATCTTGTAGCGCTGGGACCGCACAGGTGAGGAGTGGTGAGCGGGTTCCGCAGCGCCGTCTTCCGTCGACCTCGGCGGAATGCCGCGTCGCCGACGAACAAGCCGCAGCGCCCTCTCGTTGCTTCGGATATCTCCACCAAGGACGGCATGATCATCGGTGACAGCGACCAGACGGACGACTACGACCGGGCCTGCGGGGTCGAGGGCCTGGCCGAGGTGATCGGCCTGCGCGGCTGCAGCCACGTCTCGGCACTGGCGCTGGGCGACGAGCCCGCCACCACCTGCTACCTGCCCGAGCAGAGGGCTTCGTGCGCTGGCTCGCCGCTGCCGAAACGGCGCTGAACGACCCAGCGACGCCGTGGGAGGAGTGCGGTCTCTGGGAGACCGACGGGCCGGCAGTCCTCATGAACTCCGCCGAGGCCGGCAAAAACCTCGGCGTGCTTTACCCGGACGGCAGGGGCGAGCCGGACCAAGCCCCCGTTCACCTGCCCGCAGGACGCTGGAGGGTCCGCGCGTTCCAGAAGACCGGCGACTCCCCTTGGATCAACGTGGTTCAGCTCCTTCTACAGGTCGACGGCCAGTCGACAACGGCCCCTTGACTCGCACACCGCGCTCGCACCCGCAACCCCAGAGGCACGCACGCTGGGACGGGTCCGAAGTCCCCCCAACGCCCAACGGGCGCTCACGATCGGTACGCGGCGTCGTGATACCTGCGCAGCCGGGGGCCACGGATCTCGGGCAGCCCGACCAGGGTGTCCCTGAAGGCGCGGTCGTGGGGTTCCAGTAGCCGCCAAGGGCGCGATGGCGTTGGGTAGTCGTCGCGCAGGACGCCCGCCGGGAGCGCCCCGGTGGCAGGCATCGGCGAGGTCTCCCCGGGGCTGGTGAGGTAGGCCCAGACCCCGCTGTCCAGCGGCACCACCGTCGCCTTGAGGCCGGATGGGCGCCACGGCTCGCCCGTGCCGGGATGGCGGGGGACGAGCAGGACGTCGGGGAGGGGCTGGGGCTCGGGGATGCCCGGGCCGGCCAGTTCCACCGTGCGGGGGTTGGGCCCGGGTGGGAGGTAGCGGGCCACGGCATGGCCGAGCAGTTCGGCGACGGGGCCGGAGGGGAGAGTCACCGGGTGGTTCTCGGTGGCCGTCACGAGGTGGGCCAGCATGACGCCGACCGCGGCCTCCCAGCGGCGACTCCACGACCCGTCGGGTTCGACGGGCGGGACACGGTGCTCGGCACGCTCCAGGTCCGCCCAGTCGGGCGGTGGCCTGTCCGGAAGCTCCGAGGGGCGGCTGACGACCGCGTCGGGCTCCAGCCACACCGTCTGCCACGAGCCGCAGTCGTCGATCCGGGTCGCCACGGCCCGTTCGCACCCGGTGCAGGCCAGGTTGGGCCCGGCCCGGCCGTCCACGCCCCGGCAGTAGCCCTCGCATCTCTCCGGGATCAGAGTCATCGACCTGGAGTCACCCGGCGCGATGACGATCCTGCCCCGCGCGCCGAAGGAGACGGAGTACACCGGGGCGTACACGCCCTGGCGGGCAGCCGCTTCCTCTCCGACTTCCTGCCACAACCGCCAGGGCGGCCCGGTGGGCCGGGGGTCGACGGCGTACGTCCCCGGCTCCATCAGCGGAGGGTGAAGTTCCTCCCAGGCACCGTGGTGGGTGTGGACGGGTAGTGCGACCCGGGACACCGGTGCCGTCAGCTCGGTGCAGCACTCGGCACACGCGAACACGTCCAAACAAGCTCCCCCGCTGCGGTTCACCGGGATTGTGCCTCGCCCGCGGCAGAGGATCCATCGGATTTCGGAGCGGATCCAGGGGCTTCCGGGGGCGCTTCGTCGCTGGGTTGATGACGGGTCGGGGCCGACCGGGTCGACGACCGCACCAGGCCGGGGCAGCAGGTGGCTACTTCGGGGTCATGCGGAGCCTTCAGTTCTGTCCGTCGTCCGCGTTGTGGCGGCGGCGTTCGGCAAGGTTGGTCACCCCGCTCAGCGCTTGCAGCTCGTCCTCCAGGGCGGCCTTGTCTCCGGTCAGCTGGCGGATCGCTTCGGCGTAGATGCGGACCAGCTTGCGCAGGTCGCTGTTCTCCCGCCGGAGACGGGCGTTCGCGTCATCGGCCCGAGCGCTGTTCTTCGGGGTCGTGGCCGAGCGGTGCCGGTCGGCGAGCCGGGTCTTGAACCAGGTGATCAGTTCCGGGTAGTTGCGGTAGAACGTCGCGTGGGTGACGCCGAGGCGCTTCTCGACGTTGGTGACGGTGCCGCGCCGGGCGGCTGCCTCGCTCTCTGCGAGTTCGGATTCCATCGCGGCCCGGACCTGCTCGTCGGTGGGCAGTCGGGGGCTCACGGGTTCTCCGTCTTGGTGTCCGGGCCGGTGACGGCGGTTTCGGTGAGGAAGTCGGCAAGCTCCTGTCGGCGGGTTTGGATCCGGTGCCGGACGAACGGCGCCAGCTGGTCCGCGCGGGCGAGTTCCCGGTCGTGGGCTTCCAGGGCCGCTCGCAGGTGGTCGGTGTTCTCGGCGGACAGGGCGACGTTGCGGCACCGTAGGAGCCGGCAGTCCGGCAGTGATGGGCCGGCCTTGCCGTCGTCCCGGCGGCACAGGGCCCGGTCCGGGTTGTGGACGCAGGTGACGTACCGGCCCGGGCAGATATGGGGGTCGTGGCGGATGTGGCGTTGGAGCCGCTTGGCGTCGTTGATGACCTTGCCCTGGAACTGGACATGCCGCTCGAACTCGGCAAGACGGCTCTCCGCCTCGGCCGCGGCCGGTCCGGTGAGGCGGTGGAACTCATCGCTGGTGATCAGAACCCTCGCCTGGCACATCGCCCGCCGCCCCGGCGGCCTGGTCGCCCTCGCCATCCAGTACGGCCACCTGCGCACCGCCCTCGACACCGAGACCTCCGGCCGCTACGGCAACCGCGCCCGCGGTGGCGTCCACAGCCTGATCGACGCGGAAACCGCCCTGAGCGTGGCCGAGACCGCCGCCGATCCCCACGAGCACTTCACCGCCGGCGGCGGTGTCTCCGGCCCGGCCGCCCGCCGCGCCCTCCTCCAGGCCGCGACCGCGCCCCGCTTCGAGGGCCGCCGCCGCCCGCTTCGCCCGTACCTTCCTCGCCCGCGACGGCGCCGTCCTCTACGACAACCCGCACGCCCTGCTGCTCTGCCTCTGCCGGCACGACACCGCACTGTGCGTCCGCGACGACGTGCGGGAGGTGCCTGCCCTCGACCGGTGCGTTCCCGGCTGCGGCAACACCGTGCGGACCGACCGCCACGCCAGCCGACTGCGCGAACGCGCCAGCCAGCTCGGCCAACGCGCGCCGCACACGCCCGGCCCCGTCGCCGAACGCCTGCGCGCCAACGCCGACCGCCTACGCTCCTGGGCCGACGAACCGACCGCACCCGCTTCACCACTCCGGAGGCGACAGCACCATGACCCCCACCCACGACGAACGCGACCGGATCCGCGCCGCCATGCAACGCATCCTCACCGACACCGCGCGCAACTCCGACGGCGCGCTGACAGTCGTCGCCCTCGCCCGAGAAGCCGGCGTCCCCCGCAACGCGCTGCCCCAGAGGCACCCCGACCTGCGCAACGAGTTCTACGACCACGTCCGCCGACGCGGCGCCGTCCCGGACACCGAAGCCCGCCAGCGCGCCACGATCGCCAAGCTGAAGAAGAGCGTCGCGGCGAAGAACCAGGAACTCGGCCGACTACGGGCCGACGTCCTCGCCCTGGTCCGCGTCGTCAACCAGCTCACCGTGGAGAACCAGCACCTCCGCAGTCAGGCCACTGCAGACGATCCCACCGTCGTACAGCTCAAGCGCCAACCACCTCGTTAGCGAAGCACTCCAGTCAGCTCACGTCCTACAGCGAGGTCAGGGATTGACGAGGCGGGCACAGCGAACTGCTGAACCAAGTCAAGAGCCAATCCGCGGATCAGCTCCTGTCGACGCGCCGCAGTGCTAATGATGCTTGCCAGCGGGGCCTCAGCGAATACCGCACGGAGAGGCCATGGCAAAACGCTGTTGGGCACAGGTTGTTCGTCCCTGATCGCCGGATGGGGCCGGGTCAACCGGGTAGGCGGCTCTGCGGAGGGCAGAAGGACAGGCAGTGGTCTGACGGCCGCCCGGACTTGAAGTTGGCCGTCAGCGTGGCTGGTGTCCCGACAGAATCAGCGGGGGAGAGGGGTGAGCGATGGTGCGCTTCGGAGTGCTCGGCACGGTGGAGGTACGCGTCGGCGACCAGGTGCTGTCGGCGGGCCACGCCCGGCAGCAGTGCGTTCTGGCCGCCCTACTGGTGGACGCGGGTCGGCTGGTGACCACGGACCAACTCGCCGAGCGGGTGTGGGGGGAGCGGCAGCCGCAGCGAGCCCGCGCCGCCCTGCACAGCTATGTGTCGCGGCTGCGGCGCATCGTGGCGCGGGCGGGCGACACTGCGGTGGAGCGGCACGGCGGCGGCTACGTCCTGCGCGTGGACGCCGCCGCCGTCGACCTGCACCGCTTCCGCGACCTGAACACCAGGGCCCGGGCGGCGGACGACGGTCACGCCGTGGCGCTGTACGACGAGGCCCTCGCGCTGTGGCGGGGCGAGCCCCTGGGCGCGGTGGAGAGCGCCTGGGCCGACGAGCTGCGCGCCGACCTGCGGCACGAGCGGCTGGTGGCCGAGACCGAGCGGAACGACCGGGCGCTGCGGCAGGGCCGGCACGAACATCTGCTGACGGAGCTGACCGCGCGTGCGGCAGAGTATCCGTTGGACGAGCGGCTGGCCGCACAGCTCATCCTCGCGCTCTACCGGTCGGGCCGTCCCGCGGAGGCGCTCGACGCCTACCAGCGTGTCCGCCGCCAGTTGGTGGAGGAGCTGGGCATCGACCCCGGCGAGCCGCTGCAGCGGCTGTACCAGCGGATCCTCGCGCGGGACACCACCCTGACCGTGCCCCGCCGCCCGGAGGCCGTAGCCCCCGCGGTGACACGGGCCGCCAGTCAGCTCCCGCCCACCGTGCGGCACCTGATCGGGCGCGACGACGAACTGGCCTACCTGGACGCCCGGTTGGAGACCCTGAAGGACGGTTTCGGCTGCAGCTCCGGTTCGGCTCTGGTGATCACGATCACCGGGGGCGGAGGGATCGGGAAGACCACACTGGCCCAGTCCTGGGCCCGTCGGGTCGGCAAGCACTTCCCCGACGGCCAACTCCACCTGGACCTCCGGGGCTTCGGACCCGGCGAGTCACCGCTACCGGCCGCCGAGGCCCTGCACCGGCTGCTGGATTCCCTCGGCGTCGGCCCCGACCGCCTGCCCGCCGCCACGGACGACAGGACAGCGCTGTTACGGAGCCTGACCGAGAACCGGCGATTACTCGTGGTGCTGGACAACGCGCACAACACGGCACAGGTCAGACCCCTGCTGCCCGGTGGCGGCGAGTGCCTCGTCCTGGTGACGAGCAGACGCCGGCTCCCGGGACTGATCGTCCACCACCAGGCACAGCACCTGGCCCTGGACGTGCTGGCACCGCAAGCCGCCCGGGACCTCGTCGTCGGCCGCCTGAGCGAGACACGCGCAGCCGCCGACCCCCAGGCCCTCGACGACCTCGTCGCGCACTGCGGCGGGCTGCCGCTCGCGCTCGCCATCGTCGCCGCCAGGGTGCTCACGAACCCGGCGATGCCGTTGCGCTCCCTCCTCGACGAACTGCGCGACCAGCACGTCGGCTTGCAGGCCCTCAGCGTCGACGAAGGCCCCGACAGCGATCTCGTGGCCGCCTTCTCCTGGTCCTACCGGGCCCTCACACCCCCGGCGGCCCGCATGTTCCGCCTGCTAGCCCTGCACCCCGGGCCCGACATCGTCCTGCCGGCCGTGGCGTCGCTGGCCGCGGAGACCTGTTCGGCCGCGCGGGCGCTCCTGGAGGAACTGGCCGATGCCAGCCTCCTGCAGCGCAGCGGCACGGACCGCTACCGCCTCCACGACCTGCTGCGCGCCTACGCCGGAACCCGCCTCACCGCCGACGAACCGGCAGCCCCGCGTCGCGCGGCCGAGCTCCGGCTGCTCGATCACTACCTCCACACCGCCCGGGCCGCGGACCGGCTCCTGGACGAACACCGCGACCCGATAGCCGTCCTGCCGCCGCGCCCCGGCACCCACATCGCCGCACCCACCACGCACGACGAGGCGGTCGCCTGGTTCACCGCCGAGCACGCCGCCCTGGTCGCGGCCGTGTCCCAGGCGGCGGACGCCGGATGCAACGACCACGCCTGGCGCCTGGCCTGGACCCTCACCACCCACCTTCAGCGCAGGGGCTCCTGGGACGAGTGGCGACACATCCAGCGCACCGCACTGCAAGCGGCACTCCAGGTGGGGGAGCACGACGCCCTCGCCCACAGCAGGCACGGCCTGGCCCTCGCCTGTGCCTGGACCGGCCGCTACGACGAGGCCCGCGCCCTGCTCGACCAGGCCATGGAGAGCTACGCGCTGACGGCCGACCGGACCGGACAGGCCCACACACAGCGCGCCCTGTCCTGGGTGAGCCAGAAACAGGGACGGCACCCGGAAGCGTTGACCCACGCCGTGGCGACCCTGCGCCACTACACCGCGGCCGGGTTCCTGCCCGGCCGCGCCAGCGCCCTGAACGTGATCGGCTGGTGCCAATCGCTGCTGGGCCGCCACCGGCAGGCCCGCACCGCCTGCCGACGCGCCGTCGAGCTGTTCCAGCAGGTCGGCAACCGCACCGGCCAGGCCTACAGCTGGGACAGCCTCGCCCACGCCCACGTGGGCCTGGGCGAACACGGTGACGCCATCACCTGCTACCGCAATGCCCTGAACCTCTTCCGGGCCCTGGACGACCGCTACCAGCAGGCGGAGACACTCGTCGGTCTCGGCGAAGCGCTCTGCTCCGTCGGCGACCACGCACAGGGCCACGCCTCGTACCGCGACGCCCTCCACCTCCTGGAGGAACTCGGCCACCAGGACGCGGACCAGGTCCGAGACCGCCTCCTCGCCGCCGACGACCACCACTGACACCGCCCGCGAGCTGCGGATTCCAGAACCGTGCAAGGTCTGCCGAATGACGGCTCTGTAGGTTCCGGCACAGCACCACAGACACCCCGTGTGACACCTATCGCACGCTTCGTGGGAATCAGAGAGGAAGCGCTCAGTGAAACTTCGATCGCATATCTCGGCAGGCGTAGTGACGGCACTGCTGGCAGGTGTCGGAGCCCTGGCCACGCCCGCCGCCACGGCCGCGACCACGCCCACCACACACCAGGCGTTCGCCACTCAGGCGAGAGGGGCCGGACTGACCGACGCGCAAAGCACGGAACTGCAGCGGCAGGTGGACGCCACCCTCGCCGAGTCCGGGGGCCGGCAGACGGCGGCGAACATCGTCGACCTGGGGAACGGCACCTCGATACGGCTCGTCGTCCCCGGCGAGAAGCGGGTCCGCGACCTCTCGACCACGCGCGGCCCGGCGACCGGTCCCGCACTGCAGCAGTACGTCTGCCCGTACGGCGACTTCTGCGCCTACACGGAGCCCGGTTACAACGGCAAGGAGCAGCGGTTCGGCGCGTGCAAGAACCAGCCGCTGCTGGGGTCCGGCTGGGGCGGAGCCGGGTCCTGGTACAACAACCAGACCCGGTTGTGGATGCTGGCCCAGATGTTCGGCAAGACCGGCAACTGGGTCTTCACGGACAACGGGCCGCGCGACCACGACCTGAACGGCAACTGGAAGCCCGTCTGGTCGATCACTCCCTGCTGACCCGCACTTCCCGACCGACCCCGGGGGGATGGTGGCGGAGGGGGAAACGCAAGTCCGTCACCATGGGGGCACCAGCCACCATCAGCAATCGGCTGGTCGTGCGCCAGGAGCGGCGCAGGGGGCGGGTGTCTCAGCCCCATAGTTTGCGGGTGAGCTCCCTCGCCCACTCGACCGCCGGCCGCACCGGACCTGGGCGGCATGGCGGGCGGGCGCAGCGGTGGGCGGCGCGGCCGCCCGGTCAAGCGAAGCTCCAGGTGGCGCGTGGGTGGTCAGGTGGCGGATACGAGAACGGCCGCCGCGACGGTGACAACGGCGACGACGTTGAGGCGGGCGGCCCAGATCAGGTGGCGCATCTTGCGCTCGCACAGGACTGACAGCTTGTACAGCCGATAGGGCCGGATGTCGTGGGCGAGGGCCTGAAGCAGCTGGTCCGGGTTGGGGCAGACCGCCCAGCGGGAGAATCCGTCGCACCGGGTCGGGTCCAGGCGCGGCTTCACGACGAGGACGGCGAGCACGGAGGCGGTGACCATGGCCGCCGTGCCGATGGCGGCCAGGGCGAGCGCGTAGGCGGGGGCCTTGCCGAGCGTGGCGACAGCGGCGACGAGCACGCCATCCAGGGCGAGGAGCAGGCTGGCTTTCGAGTCGGTGCGCGCAATTTCGTTGGCAACCGCGGTGATCTCGCGGTCGAGGGCCTGGTCGGTCGCGGTGTCGGTGGTGATGTCCATCGGTGTTGCCCTCCCTGTCGGTGTCCGGCCGGGTGCCGGCCCCGCGAACCACGGCGCCCCGACTGCCGGGCCTGGCTGGCACCGGAGGCGGGGCGCCGTGGTTCGCAGGGTCAGCGCCCGGGGGTGTGGTGGTGGCGAATCTCGTCGAAGCCTTCGCGGGTGAGAAGTTCGCGGGCGTCGCGGGCCATGCGGTGCTGTCGGCGCAGTTCGTCCTCCGGTACCCGCTGGTGGTCGGGCCGGGCGGCGTTCCGTGCGAGGCAGAGGGGCAGCGGGGCGTCCGTCAGGACCGCGACCGCGCGGCGTCCGTGGAGGTGGGCGAGGTCGACCAGTTGGAGCCGGTGGTGGCGCTCGCAGCTCACGTTGTCGACGAACGTCGTGAGCCCGCGTCGCAGCCGCATGCTCAGGATCTGGTGCTGGAGCAGGAGCGCGTCGGCGGTGGCGTCCTGGTCGCCTGGTTCCGAGGCGAGGGCGCGCAGTCGGTCGAGGCTGACGATCTGGTGCGACGGCACGTTACGCAGCAGCGTCGACTTGCCCGAGCCGCTGGGGCCGACCATGACGACGACGACGACGTCGCCAGGTTCGACGGGGTCGAGGGTGTGGGTTCGGGCGGTGGCGGGGGTGTTCATCGGGTCGGTGCTCACGGTCTTCCCTCCGGTGGCGGGTGTCGGCCGGGCGGCCGCGCCGCGCACCACGGCGCCCGCCGCACCGGCCTGGATGGCAGGGGCGGCGGGCGCGGTGGTGGGCAGCGTCGGGGCCCGGAGGGGTCAGCGGTCCTGGAGTTCGGCGGTGCTCTCCTCGGCCGGCAGGGCGAGGAGGGCCGCAGCGGGCAGGGCGGCGCCGGTGGAGCCGTGGGCGACGGCGGCGACGAGGCCCGCGACGGTGGGCGGCACGGCGTCCAGGTCGATGTTCGAGGCACGGACGTGGTCGCCGTCCACGCGCAGGCCGAGGGCGGTGGCGCGGGTGCCAATCAGCCAGGCGGACCCGTTGTTGACGACCAGGCCGCCGACGGCGTTGCTGGGCACCTCCACGGCGACGGAGCCGCTCTCGTCGCTGATCGTCAGGGTGCGCGGGTAGACGTCGCGGGAGACGCGGGTGATGACGCCGTGGACGGCGACGAGGGATTCGGAGGGGGCGGCGGCGAGGCGGCGCAGGTTGTCCATGGAGTGGTGTCCTTCCGGTTGTTGGTGCTCGGGTCGGCTGGGACGAGTGGTCCGGGGCCGGCGGCGACGGTCCGCTCGCGGCAGGACCGGGCCGGCCCTGCGGGTCAGGTGGCGCGGACGGGCGGGGCGGACGGGCGGGGCGGGTCAGGCGTGCAGGTCGAGCGCGCCGCCGATGTACTCGGCGCGGGTGAGCGGGTAGCCGGCCATCTCGACCACGGCGTGGCCGGGAACGTCGGCCAGGACGGCGAGGAGGTCCTCAGCGGTGAGCCGGCCGGTGCGCTCCGAGGCCCGGGTGAGGTGGCCGGCGCCGGTGTCCGGGGTCGGCTGCGCGGGCTCGGGGGCCGCCTGGGCGGGGGCGCGGTTGATGCGCGCGCCGTACAGGTAGCGGCCGGCTTCGATGTCGCCGTCGTCCGGTCGGTTGCCGGACGCGCCGTCCTGGGCGGGTGCCGCGTCCGGGGTGGGGACGAGGGTGTCCTGGCCCGGCGCGGCGGGGCTGATGTCCGAGTTCTTCGCGGCGAGATGGGCGGGGTCCGGCTCCGGGCAGACCAGCTCACCGCCGGGCAGGATCCGCCAGCCGCAGGACCGGGCCGCGGCGACGACGTCCTCGGGGGACTCGTAGTAGCCGTACTCGTCGTCCAGCGGCTCGTTGCACATCACGCACCAGGCGGAGTGCACGATGTGCGGACGGACGCTGCCGGCCCGGGCCGAACGCGGGCGCCGCCACGCGGTGCCGTGGTGGAGGACCACGGCGTGCACGACCGCGTTGCAGGGCGAACCGTCGTCCATGTCGGCGGCGACGGCGTTGTGCTCGGTGGCCTCGATCAACGCCTCGCCGAGGCTGGGCATCGGGACGATCTGCTCGATGCCGGTCAGCCACAACGCCCAATCCTGGGACGGGTCGCCGACGACGGCCGGCTGCTCGGCGAACAGGCCTCGGCGGGCGATGGACTGGGCGGCAAAGGCGATCACCGGCGCGGGCGCGGTCGGCCCGGCGGAGGTGGTGTTCACGGTGGTGTCCTTCCTGAAGGGTTCGGTTCGGGCGGGTGGCGGGTCAGCGACCGGCGCGGGCCGGTTCGAGGTCGACCGGGGTGGTGAAGAGGTCGACGCGTGCGAATCCCTCGGCGAGCAGCCGCTCGGCGGTCGGCATCAGCTGCTCCTGCTCACACAGGACGTGGTCCGGGACCACCCGTTCCCGGGCGGCGTTCAGCGCGCGGCGGCCCCCGAGTGGGACATCGAACAGCACTGCGGCGCAGGGGCGCTGCCAGTAGCGGGCGCGGGCGAGGAGGTGGGCGCGCCAGGGCTGCTCGAGGGCGGTGGAGTCGATGACGGTGGTCAGGCATCGGGCGAGGCGGGCGTCCAGAAGGAGGTCGAGGACGTTCGCGGCGACGGTGCTGGCGCTCTGGTCGGCAGCCGAGTCGGTGGCCATCGCTCGGTAGTCGTCGAGGGAGAGGCACTGGGTGGCCGGCCAGCGGCGGGCGAAGTGGGTCTTGCCGGCGCCGGAACCGCCGACGAGGACGATCAGCGTGCCAGGGGCGAAATCGGTGGGGTTCACGGGGTCCTTCTGTGGTTGGCGTGGTGGGTGGCGGCGGGCGGGCCCGGGGCGGTGGTCACCCGGCCCCGCCGGTGTGTCAGCGGTTGAGGCGGACCGGCATGATCACGTACCGGTAGGGCTGCGCCGCGATGTCGTCGTCGGTGCCGGTGCGGGCGGTGATGGCGGCGGGCTTGGGGTTGTCCCCGACATGCAGGACCGCCTCGGCCGCGCCTGCGGCCTTGATGCCGTCGGCGAGGTCGTTCGGGTTGAACGCGATCGTGTACTCGCCGGTGAGGTCTCCGTCCGCGTGGACCTCGATGCGCTCGGAGCCGTGGGCGTTGTCGCCGCTGCCGGCCTCGATGCGCAGCAGGCCGCCGTCGAGGGTGAGTCGCACAGGGGTGTTGTCGCGGGCGACCAGGGCGACGCGCTGGACGGCCTGGTGGAGTTCGGCGGCCGGGGCGGTGATGGTGGCGGTCGTCTCGGGGATCGTGGAGCCGCAGGAGGACCAGCCCCAGCGATCGCCGTCGCTGTGCAGAGTCAGCGGCCGGTCGGCACCGTAGGCGCGGGCGAGGTCGCCGAAGACCTTCGTGGGGACCAGTGCCTCCAGCGGCGCGGCCGGTCCGTCCGTCTTCTTCTTGCCCTCGGCCGCGGGGCCGGGGCTGGCTGGACTGTGAGGCGGCGGGAGCCAGCCGGGAACGAGGATGCGGCCGTCGTCGGCGACCTCGGCGTAGACACGGTCGGTGGCGTAGACCTCATAGTCGCTGGCGGACAGGTGCAGGCCGTCGGCGGCGGTCTCCAGGAGCAAGCCGGCCATCACGGACACGACGGGCTTGGCGGAGATCGCGCGGACGGTGTGGGTGACGGCGGCCGTCAGATGCTGGACGGGCAGGCGGAGCTTCACGATCGGGTCCTCTCAAAGGCGGGGTGCGCGATGATGGGTGCGGGCTCCTGGGTGCTTGCTTCACCCAGGAGCCCGCCCGGGCCGATTCGGCCCGCACGCGCCGGGGCCCCGAGGAGAAAGCGATCTCCTCGGGGCCCCGGTGCGTTGTCTCAGAGCTGCGGCTGCTGCCGTTCGGCTCGGAGCTCGGGGTGGTCGTCTTCGAAGCGCTGGCGGATGCGCTGCAGGGTGGCGCGGGAGATGCCGGGGTCGATCAGGCCCCTGCTGGCCAGGGCCTCGCGGATCTCCTCGGCCCCGGGCCGGCGGCGCAAGGTGGTGTAGAGCCGGCGCAGGGCTGTGGGGGTGTCCTCCTGCGGCGACGCGGCGACTGCGGTGTCGGCGTTCTGCGCGGGGATCGCGATCACCGGGACGGCCGGGACAGGCGGGGCAGCGGTGTCCGCGCCGCGGTCGGCGGCGATCAGATCGGCCAGGTCGTGCAGTTGGTCGGCGGTGAATTCGAGCCGGGTGTAGCCGATGGTTCCGGCGGCGTCGGTGGTGAAGGCGACGAGGGCGGTAGTGCCGTGGCGGTACTCGACCGCGAACTGGGTGACGGCGCCGACGACCTGGGCGGTGGCGGGCATGGTGTCCATCCGTTCTTGGGGCAGTGGTCCGGTGTTCAACGAGGCCCGGATGCGGGAGCGCTTGCTTCGCTCCCGCATCCGGGGTCTCGGCCTCACGTTCGGCTACGCGGAGTGGAGGTTGCGCAGAGGGGCTAGGCCGGGTTCGCGGGCTTCGAGGGCGTCCCTGACGCGCTGGCAGGTGGAGCGGGAGGTGTTGCGGTCCGCGAGGCCGCGCCGCATGAGCTCCTCGTGGATCTGGCTCGCGGTGGGGCGGGCGCCCAGGGTGTCGTACAGCGGGCGGACGGCCGCCTGCCGGGCGAGGCTGAGTGCCTGGTCGCTCATGGCTCCGACCTCGTGGGCGGGCACCGCCCACGAGGTGCCCGCTTCGAGTTCGCGGCGGGCGGTGGTGGTTGCGCCACCTGCGGCGATCTCCCGCTCAGATGAGCGCTCGCCCCTCGCGGGCTGGGCGGGAAGCAAGGTGCCGTGGGTGGTGGGCAGCGGCTCGCCGCCGTACGGCGGGCGCGGCGCGGATCCGCCGTGGGCGTCGGCCGTGTCCGTCTCGGGCCCCGCGGGCGCGCCGGGCCGCTCGGCGGTGTCGTCGTGCGCGGCGGGGCCGTGGCCCATGAGGGCGTGCACCCGCCAGATGACCACCGGCACGACCATGGCGAGCGGCACCGCCACCCAGGCCTGGACCCGCCACGCTCCGTCACGAAGCTCGACGCCGGCCAGGTGCAGCTCCGCCAGCAGCGCGGCGATCTGGCAGAGCATCATCACCGCCAGAGCGACGACGACCTCCCCGCGGATCCGCTTGCGCTCCGCTGCCCCGCGGACCCGCGACAGCGCCCTGGTCGCCGCGACGACCCAGACGTCCACGGCGATGGGCAGCAGCCAGGCCAGCGACGAATCGACGCCGGCCATCACCGCCAGGCGGTGTTCACCGGCGGCGGTGTAACCGACGCCCGCCCACAGCGCCAGCTTCGGCAGGAACTTCGAGACGCCCGTGGTGCTCCACCACCGCCATGCCCGACGGGGCTTGCTGCGCTGGCGGGCGGCCTCGGCCTCCCGGATCCGCTGGGCCTCCGCCTGCAGGGTCTCGACCTCGGCGCGGGTCTCGGCCATGTCGGCCTGGGCCTCGGCGAGGTCCTCGCGCGCGGCGGCCTGGATCTCCCGCGCCTCGCGCTTGGCCCCGTTGAGCAGGCGTTCGGCGTCGGCCTGTGCCCGGCCGGCGACGGCGGCGGCCAGGCGGTGCTTCTCCTCGGCCTCCGCAGTGGCGGCGGCGATGGCCTCCTCGGCGGCCGTCCGGATCCGCTCCACGTGCTCCTGGCCGCGCTGGCGCAGGTCGGCGGCGTCCTGCGCGCCCTGTTCGCGCAACTCGGCGGCCTCCGCGACGGCCTGCTCGACCTCGGCCTGGGCGGCCTGGTCGGCGTCCTCGCGGATCTGGTCGGCCTCCGTGCGGGCCTGCTCGGTGATCCGACCGGCCCGCTCCTCGGCGTCCAGGACGTGCTGGGCGGCCTCCTCCTCGGCCGCGGCGACGAGCTCGCGGGCGGTCTCGGCGGCCCGGGTGCGGACGTCGGCGGCGCCGGTGGCGGCCTCGGTGAGTACCTGGTCTGCGGCGAGCTGCGCGGTGCGCTGCACGGTCGCGGCCAGGGTCCGGGTGTCGGCCAGCTCGGCCTCCGCCTGCGCCCGTTCCCCGGCGGTCTCGGCCTGCACCCGGGACAGTTCGTCGCGGGCCCGGCCGAGCTGCTCGCGGACCTGGGCGACGTCGGCGGCGGCCTGGCGGCGCAGCTCGTCGCCCTGGCGCTCGGCCTGCTCGGTGAGGTCGGCGGCGTCGCGCTTGGCGGTGGTGAGGATGTTCTCCGCGCGGACGGCGGCGGCCTGCTCGGCCTGGGCGGCGAGGGCGCGGGCCTGCTCCTCGACGCGGTCGAGAACCTGCCGGGCTTCGTGCTCGGCTTCGGCGCGCACCTTCGCGGCCTGCTGTTCGGCCTCGGCGAGGAGGCCGGCGGCCCGCTCGGTGGCGTCCTCGAGCAGCCGGTCGGCCTGCGCGTGGCCGGCCGCGTCGGCCTGCTCGCGCAGTTCCTCGGCCTGCTCGCGGGCTTCGGCGAGCAGCCCGTCGGTCCGGGTGCGGGCATCGGTGAGCGTGGCGTCGGCCTGCGCGGCGGCGTCCGCGCGGACCTTGGCCGCGTGCCGCTCGGCCTGGACGCGCGACTCCTCGGCTGCGCGGTGCATCTGATCGCGGATCTGATCGGCCCGCTCCTCGGCCTCGGTAAGCAGGGTGTCGCTCTGGTGGCGGGCGTCGGTGAGGATCGCTTGGGCGCGCTGCTCGGCCTCGGCGGTCAGGTTGCCGGCCGTCGCCCTGGCGAGACCGGTGATCCAGTCCGCCGACTGGCCGGCCTCGGTGCGGATCGCCTCGGCAGCACATTCGGCACGCTGCGTGACCGTCTCGACCTCGGCGGCGGCCTGCTCGCGCAGTGCTTCGGTCTCCTCGGTCCACTGCTGGGCGGTGGCCAGCTCGGCGTCGGCCGCGCGGCAGGCACGGCGCAGCAGGGCGTCGGCGTCGGCCTGGGCGAGGTCGCGGATGTCGGCGGCGCGGTCGGCGGCGTCGGCCAGGATCTCGTCGGCCGACCGCCCGGCCGGGACCACCGGAGACGGGCCGACGGGGCTCGCCGGGGTGGTCGGGGTGGGGGTCTTCGGCGCGGAGGAAGCCCGGGTGCGGGTGCGGCCGGCGGGTGCCTGAGTGGGCTTCTTGGTGGTGCTGCGGGTGCGGCTGGCCGGGGCCATGGGCGGCAGGCTCCTTGTCTGTAGTGGTAACGGCGCGTGACGGCCGCAAGGGCCGGGGAGGGCTTCCGGCACCGATGGGGGACTGGGTGCGGAAACGGCCCCGACAAGCGGTGTCGGGGCCGTTTCCAGGGGGTGGGCGGATCTGATCCGTGTGATCTGTTTCCGCAGTTCACGATCCGTTTGCTGATCCGTGGGCGATCCGCGCTGATCCGTGGTTGATCCGTGTCCGGCACGGGTCGGCACAGATCAGCCACGGATCGCGGCACGGATCGGCGAGGCCGTCGCGCGGCTACTTTGCGTGCTGACCGCGGAGCGTGGTGAACGCCGCTTCGATGTCGCTCAGCCGGTAGCCCGACGGGGGGTTCTTGCTGTCGAGGTCGAACCGGCGAACCGTCGACAGGGCGGTGATGCCGGCCTGCTTGAGGTCCTTGCCGATCTTCTTGACACCCTCGCGACGACGGCTGGCGGGCTCCTGGCCGTCCCACTTGCGCCACTCGTCTCCGGTGGTGGCGAGGTGCTCGAGGACCTGGTCGGTGAGAAGGAAGCCCGGGTCGCCGTGCTTCTCGAACGCCTCGCGGATCGCCAGCAGCACCGACGGCAGGTCCTCGTCGCCGCCCGCCTCGGCGGGCTCCGGGGTGATGGTGACGGTCCCGGCGGCGAGCCGCTCCTGCGTACGGAGAGTAGCGGCCTGGGCGTTGAGGAAGGTGGCCTTGCGCAGGATCGGGTCCCGCAGGCCGGGGGCGATGATGTAGAACGCGCCGGCGTCGGCAAGGTCCCAGTCACCGGGGCTGGGGACCAGGCGGTGCGGCATCCAGCCCTCGGAGATCGCGGTGTCCGAGCCGACCACCAGCGGCACGTCGGCCTTCCGGCACGGCAGCATGATCCGGATGCCGAAGACGTCGGCGATGGCGTCGCCCACGACGTCGCTGGTGGCGTCCTGGCTCACCAGGATCACCGTGACGCGCGCCTTGCGGCCGATCCGGCCGAGCTTGATCACCTTCTGCTTCTGGTCCTTCGTCAGCTGCGGGTGCTCGTCGACGACGACGAACACCGCCGGCGAGTCGTCCGTCACCTGCCAGTTGTCGACGTCGTCGCCCATCTGCTCGGTGCGGATCTCCGCCTCGCGGATCGCCCAGTCGAGGACGTCGTCGATCTGCTCGTCGGTGTAGGCGCGCTGGGCGGCCAGGTGGCGCAGCGGCCCGAGTCCGCGGCCGGTGGGGTCGACATCGACCACGATCGCGTCGGTGCAGCTGGTGATGTAGTCGGCGAGCGTGCGCACGATCGCGGACTTCCCGCCGCCGGGGACGGCGATGACCATGATGTTCTGCCCGGCGATGGTGACCTGGGTGGGGCTGCTGTCCATGGACGGGCCGAGCGAGAACGGCCGCAGGATCGAGTTCGAGCGCGGGGCGTAGGCCGGGTGCGGAGGCATCGGGTCGAACGGGTCGCCCAGCAGGATCCGCAGCACCACCGATCCGGCGGCGGCCGTCTGCGGCTGCGCCATCACACCGCCGGCGCGCACGCCGAGGGCGACGTCCAGCTGCGGCAGGCGCAGGACCAGGTCGGCCGGCTTGCCCTTGATGAGGTGGGCGGTGGCCTTCCATCCCCACTTCTCACGGGTCACGTCGGTGACCGATCCGATGGCCAGGCCTTCCCCGGTCAGGGCGCGCAGGACGGCGGTGCCGGCCTGCTCCTCGGTGGTGGCCTGGCCGATCCGCAGGGGCTGGGCCTCGGTAGCGACGTTCGCGGCCTGTTCGGTCTTCTCCATCTTGTTCTTCTTCTCCTTCTTCTTGTCGGTGTCGGGCTCGTACGCCAGCGACGGGACATCGGGGAGCTCACGGCGCCAGGCGGGGAAGCGGCCCTTCCCCCAGGCCGCGACGGTGAAGCCGGCGGCGGTGAGGGAGGGGAGGACCAAGCCGCCGATGGCGAGCTCGAGGCCGCCGACCGCGAGCACCAGGACGGCCAGGCCGACGCGGCGGCGGTTGGCGGTGCGGCGACGGTGGCTCTCCAGCTCGGCGTCGCTGGGGTCGATGTGGCCCGTGTACGCCTGCTGGTGGATCTCACGGACGCGCTGGCGCCAGGCCGCGGCCTCCCCGCGCAGGGCCTCGGCCGCCTGGACGGCCGCCTTGTGGTCGGCCGGGGTGGCCTCCTCGCTCTGCCCGGCCGACAGCGCGCGGCGGGCCTGCTTCTCCAGCTCGGCGGCCTTCTCCTCCAGGGCCTCGATCTGTGAGGCGTTCTTCCCATGCCACTGGGTGTAACGGCGGTTCAGCAGGGCGGCGCGCAGATGGGCGGGCGTCTCCTGGGAAGCGCTGACCCATTGGCCGGTCTCGTCCTTGATGACGGTCAGGCCCTGGCGGAACGCGGTGTACTCGCGGCGGCCCTGGCGGGCCATGGCGGCGGCGAGGCGGGTGCCGAGGCCGGGCCCGTCGCCGCCCGCGCCGTCGCCGCCCGCGCCGCCGCTGCCGGCGCTGTCCATGGGGGGCGGGCCGCCCCGGTTCGGGCCGGGCTGGCCGTCGGTGAGGAACTCGCCCTCGGCCTCCAGGTCGATGACGATCGGTTCGGGCGGGTAGGTGGTCACGGTGCTCCTCCGGGCGGCGGGCGGTGAAGGGACGGCGGGTCAGGCGTTGTCGGGGGAGTCGAGGACGACCATGGGCATCTTGCGGGTGGACGCCGGGGCCGGTTCGAGGTACGGGGAGCCGGGGTGGGCGGCGCTGATGGCCGGGGCGAGCACCGGGTAGAGGCGGCGGGCGATGGCGCGGGCGGCGCGCTCGGCCGGGTCCGTCCCGTCCGACTCCATGTCGGCGTGCAGGACGGCGGCGAGGTGGACGAGCTGCGGCCCGGACAGGGCGACCGTCATGAGGGCGTCGAGGCCGGCCGGGTGGCCGTGGAAGCGTGTGGCGTCGAGGCCGGCGAGCAGAGTGGCCAGGTGCGGGCGGCGGCGCAGGTGGTGCCAGGTGTCCGGCCGCATGACCAGCAGCATGCCCGTCAGGGCCGCGGCGCGGTCCAGCGTTGTGCGCAGCTCGCGCTCGCGGTCGCGGCGCCGCTCGTCCAGGTATTCCTGGTGGCGGCGGGCCGCGCGCTTGTCTCCGATCATCGGGGTTCCTCTCTCGCAGGGGTCGGCGGTACTCGTGGCTGTGGGCCGACCGGTCCGGGCGGTTGCGGCCGTCCGCACACGCCGCGCCGCCGGCTTCCGCGGGTGCGGGCCGGGTGGCGGGTGGGTGCGGGCGACCGGTGGCGTCCGGGCCGGGTCAGGCGATGGTGCCGACGAGGGCCTGGCCGGCGGAGTTGACCAGCGGGATGACGGTGGCCATGACGAGGCCGCCGAGGGTCGCGGACAGGCCGAGCAGCGTGCCGGAGATGATGCCGAGGCGCATGCGGGGCTTGGCCTTGGTCGGGATCTTCTTCCACGCGCCGAGGATCACGACGGTGAGCAGCAGGAGAATCAGGTTGCCCATGCCGGTGAGCTCGTACTGGGAGGTGCGGGCGGCGAGGGTGGTGTTGCCGCCGGTGGAGCCCCACATCGCGAGGCTTCCGGCGTTGTTGCCGAACCAGGTGATCGCGCCGGTGGTGAAACCGATCAGGCCGGACGTGGTGGCGGTGGCGATGCCGCCGTAGAGCATGCCGGCGGCCATCGGGACCAGGTCCAGGGCGCCCTTCGTCGCCTGGTTGCCGTTCTTGATGCTGCCGACGGCGAACCTGCTGATGTGCCAGGTCGGCAGCGCCAGGCCGACGAAGAGTCCGCCGATGGTCAGCGTGGTGGCGGTCTCGAACACGGTGGTGACCTCCTGAGGAGAGACGAAGAAGAGAAAAGAGAGGGATCGGGTGGCCGCGACGGGGCGGCCGGCGGGTCAGTGGAGGGCGCCCAGGAACTGGGCGCCGAGGGCGTTGACGGCGGGGACGAGGGTGGCGGCGGCGAGGCCGGAGATGCCGGCGGCCAGGCCGAGTGCGGAGCCGGATACGGCGCCCGCACCGATCTGGGCGCGCAGTCGGGCGTCACAGCACTTCCACAGCAGGGCGGTGGCGGCGGCGATCAGCAGGGTGGCGACGCCGCCGGGGCGGGTGAGGCCGGCGTCGCCGGGGTGGGCGAGCAGTTGCTCGCTTCCGCCGCCGGTGACCTTGTTGCCGAGCGGGTTGGTCGCGCGGGTGACGAGCAGGTGGGTGGCGAGGCCGAGCAGGCCGCCGGAGCACAGCGCCGAGAGCAGGCCGGACAGCAGGCCGCCGGCCAGCGCGAAGGTGTCGGGGAGTTCGAAGCCCCGGCGCCACCAGCGCAGGGCGGTGCCCACCAGGATCGCCAGGGCCAGGCCGAGGCCGCCGACCGAGAGCTGAGTGGGAGTCACCCGCGCCTCCTGCGGCGGCGAACGGAACCGACGGGCGGGGCGGGGCAGGTGGGCGGGCGGGGCGGGGCGGGCACGGCGGGCTTCTCCCGTCAGTGGGCGAGGATCAGGTGGACGAGCAGCGGTATGAGGTGCACCCCGGTGAGCGCGGAGACCGCGGGCGGGGTGAGGAGGACCAGGAGGTCGCCGGCGGCGGCGCGGGTGTGGGAGGAGCCGCGGCGGGCCAGGCGCCACAGCCGCACCGCGGCGAGGAGGTAGACGGCTCCGGCGGCGGCGCGTCCCGGCCACCACGGCACGGACAGCGCGAGTCCCGCGAGGTCGGCGACGACCGCGACGGCGGGGCGGCGGCCGGCTTCGGCGAACCGGCCGCGGGGGGCGGGCAGGTAGGGGATCCCGGCGGCGGCGACCACCAGGTCACGAATGATGATCACGACGTCCTCGCGGAATCGGGGGCGGTACCGGGCGGCGGGTCAGGTGAGCAGGCGCGCCAGGCCGGTGAGCAGGGCGTAGGCGGCGTACAGCGCGGCGACGGCGACCGTGCCGGCCAGCAGCGGGGCCTGACGGCGCCGCAGCTCGTCCGGGGTCCACGGGTGTCCGCGCCAGGCGGCGACGGCGTGGGCGAGGACGATCAGCGCGGCATAGGGCAGGGCGAGGACGGTGAAGCCGACCAGCAGGATCGTGGGCACGGAAGACATCAGGCTCCCGTCCCGATCCAGGCGAGGCCGAGCAGGCCGGCGGGGGTGATGAGTCCGGCGGCGACCCAGGAACAGGTGTGCACCCGCACCAGCCACCGGAGCTTCCGGTGGTCGTGGTAGCACCACTCCAACACCGCCGAGGCGGCGAGGAACGCCACGATCACGCCCCACGAGTCACCGGCGACGTGCAGGAGCTTGTTCCAGAACGTCTCGGCGACGACACCGCCGATGATCAGCGCGATCCCGTTGCGGACGGGGCGCACCACGCGGATGTCGAACCGCGGCGGCGCCGGGACGGGCGGGGCGGGCGGGGCCTGGACGATGTACTGCGCGGCGATGTAGGTCGCGGGCGGCGACCAGGCGGGGGCGGTCATGGTCGCCGCCCCGCCACCGCCGCCCCAGCCCGAGCCGCCGCCCGACGGGGCAGGGGCGGAACCGCCGCCCCAGCCGGAGCCGCCGCCCGACGGGGCGGGGGCGGAACCGCCACCACTACCGCCGCTGTTCCAACCGGAACCGCCCGACGGAGCGGGAGCCGACCCGCCGCCCCCGCCGCCGGTGCGCCACCAGCTGCCCGGGCCGGGCGGCTGCGGCGGGACGCCCGCGGAGGGCGGCTGGGCGGGCATGGGCGGGACGGCCGGGCCGGACTGCGACGCGTCGTCATCGTCGTCGTCGCGCTCGGAGGACAGCGCCACGGTCGTGGGCTCGATCGGCTCGTCAGACATCGGCGTGCTCCGGCGTCGACTCGGAGGCCTGGCCGGCCTGGGCGGCGGAGACGTTGACGACGACGGTCCGACGGCGGCGCGCGGCGCGGCGCCTGCCGGCGCGGGCGGTGAGGGTCTCGGCGACCAGGAGCATCCCGGCCGTCACGGCGGACCCGGCGAAACCGACAGCGAAAACCTTGTCGGAGGTGATGTGCATGGTGCGCGGCCCTTTCTCGGGCGAGGGGTGCGGAGGTGGGGCTGTGCGGTGCTGCGGGGCCCGGTGGCTCCCCGGACCGGCCGTCCCGCGCGGGGGTGGGGGACGGCCGGCCTGGGCAGCACCGGGCCGGCCGCCGCCACGCCCGGCATGGCACGGGCCGGGTCGGCGGCGGGCGGCCGGCGGTCGGTCAGATCTGGTTGGGCCGGAGATCGAAGAACACGGTCGAGGCGCCGGCCAGCTGCGGGGTCCGGCGCACCATCTCCCCGACCAGCCACGTGTAGACGTCCTGGCGGCTCATCCCGGTCGGCGAGCAGGTACCGGAGGACGTGGCCACCACGTAGCTGGCACTGTTCGGCACGGGCTTCTGCAGGGTGAGGACGTAGTGGTGCGTGCCCTGCTCCTGCGCGGCGGCGGAGGACTGGGCGGTTGCGGTCCGGGACAAGGGGAACTCCTCGGCTGACGGGTGGTACGGGCGGCGGGGTCTGACGGCGTGCGGTGGTGCGGGGCCCGGTGGCTCCCCGGACCGGCCGTCCCGCGCGGGGGTGGGGGACGGCCGGCCTGGGCAGCACCGGGCCGGCCGCCGCCACGCCCGGCATGGCACGGGCCGGGTCGGCGGCGGGCGGCCGGCGGTTGGTCAGATCTGCTGGGGTCAGATGTCGTCGCCGGCGGCCAGCGCGATTTCCTCGGCGACGTCCTCGACCGGCCCCAGCGCCCGGCGGGCACCGGTGAGAAGGGCCGAGCGGGCGTCGCCGTCGCCGTCCTGGGCGGCGGTGAGGTAGGCCAGCGCCTCGTCCAGGGCCTCCACGCTGTCCTCGTAGGTGATCACCGGCGAGGCGTCGGTCAGCCACCGAAGGAAGCCGGCCGCGGCGCGGGTCATGCCGATCAAGTCGTCGACGTCGGCGGTGGTCGGGTCGTCCGGGGCCTCGAACTCGCCGCCCTGGACGGCGAGGTAGGCGAGCCACCTGCCATGGCGGCGGGCGATGTCGTCGAAGGTCGCGATGTTCTTGGCGCTGGTGGGCATGCGGTTCTCCTCTTGGGGGATGTCTGGATGTCACTTCGAGCTCGGTGGCGGTGGCGGCGGCCGGGCGGGGCGGCGGACGACAGCAACCGGCGCGGGTCAGGCGGCGGCCAGGTGGCGGAACACGGCGACCTGCTCGGGGTGGGCGACCTCGTCGAGCAGGTGACGCTGCTCCAGGAGCGCGCCCGCCGTCGGGCCGGCGGTGAGGACGGGGCCGTCGAGGATGTGCTCGGCCCAGTAGGTCAGGGCGCTCTCGCCGGGCTCGGCGAGGACCTGGTCGCGGGCCTCCCAGGCGGTGCAGTGCTGGACGGCCGCGGTCGCGCCGAGGAGACGGACGGTGATCCGCCACACCGGCCACGCGCCGATGCGGGGGCCCGGGTCGATGGCCAGGACCTCGTAGACGGCTCCGGCGTAGCCGGAGCGGTAGATCCCTCCGACCTGGCGCGGGCCGATCTGCCGCGCGACCCACCGGCGGTAGGAGTCGGCGTCGTAATGGGCGCGACGGGCGGGGGTGGCGGTGCGGGCGCGGTACTTCACGAACAACCTCCAGGGCAGGTGGGGCAGAGAAGCGCCGCCGCGCCCGGTGGTGGGCGCGACGGCGCGGGCGGCGGTGCGGGCGCGGGGCGGTCAGAACTCGCCGTTGTCCACGGCGCGCCAGAAGTCCTCGAGCTCCGCGGCGTCGTTGTCCTCGATCGCCGCGTGGATCTCGTCCTCGGTGGCGTTCTCGTCGAAGAAGGGGTGCGTCATGGTCGGTCCTCTCGGGTGGGTGGCGCCGTGGTGGCGCGGATCAGGGGTGGGGGCGGGGTTCTACTTCGCGGGCGGCGGCGCGGGGGCCGGCGGCGGCGCGGGCGCGGGGGCGGGGGTCGGCAGGGGCTGCGGCTGCGGCGGCACGCCGTAGCCGCCGTTGAACTGGTGGTCGGGCATGAATTGCTCCCTTCTCAGTTCTGCTGGCCGCCGGCGCGGGCGGCCGCCTCGCGGGCGCGGCGGAGCGCCTCGTCCATCTGCTGGCGCTGGGCTTCCTCGGCGGTCATCGGGCGCCTCCCTGCTGCTCGGCCTGCTGCTGGCGCAGCGCCTCGGCCTGCTGGCGGGCGGCCTCGGCCGCCGCGGCGGCCGCGTTGGCGGACTCGATGCGGCGGGCGACTTCCTGGTCGCCGAGGTTCTGGTGGCTCATCGTCAGCACCCCGCCATCTGCGGGCGCGGGCCGCCGAGTCGGCGGGTGGTGGTGCGGGGGCGGCGGCGGTTGGCGGGGGCGGGTCGGGTGGCCGGGGTGTCCGTGGTGGTGCGGATCAGGCCGGCGGGGACCTCGCGGTGGCGGGCCTGGTCGGTGCGGACGCGGTCGGTGAGGGTGCGGGCGATGGTGAGGAGGGCGTCGAGGCCGGTCAGGTGGGCGGGCAGGCCGTGCTCGGCGACGTGCAGCCACACGTCCTGGGTGAGGTCCTCGTCGAGGTCGGTCGCGGTCGGGCCGATGGCGGCAAGGAGTTCGGTGACGGCGGCCTGCAGGCGGCACGCGTAGCGGGTGTAGTAGTGGGTCAGGTCGTCGGGCTGACGGTGCATGATGGTGGGCACGGTCGTACTTCCTCTCGCCTGGTGGGCATGGTGGTGTGGCCGGTCGGGCCTCGGGGGTGCAGTCCCCGAGGCCCCCTTCACGGCTGAGGTGCTGGTCGTACGGACGACCACGGCCGCCGCCCACCCCGGCGTGTGCGGGGTGGGCGGCGGCCGTGACGGGCCGTGCGGCGGCGGTGGGGTCAGGCCGCGCGGGGCCGGGTGGCACGCGACCGGACGAAGGTGGCGGTGACGTCCAGGCCGGACGCGTCGACGACCTCGACGTCCCAGGCGTGGCCGCGGCCGGCGGCCCGCATCACGACCGGACCGACCAGCTCCAGCTGGCGCCGCGTCAAGGTCCGCTCCATCAGCCGCTCGTAGGGGCCGTAGGAGTACCGCAGCAGGAACGTCTCCTCGACCGGCCGCACGGCCGGCACCGGAACGAGCTGCCGGACCGCGATGTACGGCGCCGCCAGGTTGCGATGGGTCCGGGCGACGCCGACCACCGTGACCCGCCGACCGGAGGCATAGTGGTCAGCGGGAGTCGTCATCGCCGAAGCCAGATCCAAACGAGCCAGGCCACGGGCGCCGTCGTCGGCGAGCAGGTGCAGCCACACGGTACGGCCGGTGAACCGCCGGTCGGTGATCGTCGCGGTGGCGGTGACGAGGCGGGCGTCGGTAAGCCGGTACAACGGCGCGGTGGCGGGGCCGGCCAGGCCGAGGAACGTCACGCGGAACGCAGCGCCAGCGCCGGTGGCGGTCGGGGCGGTGGTAGTGGTCGGGGTGTCGAACGTGGTCGTCAACGTGGCCTCCAGGGGCGACGAGAAGCGGCGGCCCGGAGATTCCGGGCCGCCGCAGCGGGGGTGATGGTGATTCAGTTCGTGGTGCTGCTCAGGGCGGCTCAGGCCGCCACGGTCCGGCGCACCGGGCTCGCCGCACGGATCGCGGCCTCGGTGCGGGTTTCGGCCAGCGCGCGGGACTCCTCGCGGGTGTCGCGCTCCTCGACCTGCAGGTCGGGGCCGTACAGGCGACGGCGGCTGTCCGCGTGCAGCGCGAAGGAAGTGCTCCGGCGGACCATGTCGGCGGTCTCCGCCGCGGGGTACCGCTCAGCCCACTCGGCGGTCCGACGCCGTAGCTGCCGCTTCGCCTGGGCGCGCTCGACGCTCTGCTGCTCCTGCTCGGTGCGGGCCTGGGCGGCCCGGCGCTCCGGCTCCCGATACAGCGCGACCCGCAGGTCGCCCTCCAGGCGCAGGCCGTCGGTGCAGTGCGCCGCCGGACCGGTGCAAGCGGCGCAGCGGGAGCGGTGCGTCTCGTAGATGCGGCGGGCGGTGGCGGCGGTCGGCGCGGCCGAGGTGAGCTGGTGGAGCGCCGGCGGCTTCGGGGTCGGCACCTTGCGCAGGACCTTGGTCGGCCGGCGGGCAGCGACCTGGGTGCTCCCCTCCTCGATCTGCTTCGCCCAGGCCGCAATCTTGACGTCGATCTCGACGATCCGGCGGGCGGAGGGACAGCGGGTGTCCCGCTGTCCGGCTTCCAGCTCGGCGCCGGACAGGTCGGTGGAGTAGTGGTCGCGGATCGTCAGCGTCGTACCGCCCATGATCCGCTGCCAGGAATCGCAGGACGGGCAGACAACGGTGTGCATCTCGTCCGGGCGGACGTTGTAGCTGCTGGGGAGCAGGGTGGAGAGCCTGAGCGGGGGGAGGGAGCTGCGGCGCTTGGTGCGGGTGCGAGCGGGCATCGGGGCCTCCTGGCAGGGAGAAGGGGGAAGTCCGGGGGAGCGGGGTTGCTGCTCTCTCCGCCCGCCAGGCCCGGCCTGATCGGCCGGCGTCCTGGCGGACAGGCAGCGCAGCACGCTGCTCAGAAAGTGGTTCTGGTGTTGCTATGTAGGCGTCCGACGCGGGGGAGCTAAGGGCTCGACCCCTGCCACCGAAGTGACTTTTCGCCACCGCCCGAAGGCGGGTAACACCACTGTTTTGCTCCGGCGTTGTCAACGCCGGCCTTGCTCAATCAAGGTATCCATCCATGGCAACTATGTCAACATGCATGCCATGGCTATCTATGGCGAAGCGCCGGATGTACGATGCGCCCATGAGTAGCGACCCGAGCCGGCAACAGGTGCCGTATCAACAGCTGGTGCAGGCTGTCCTTGCGCAGATCCGCCGCGGAGAGCTCCGCCCGGGCGACAAGCTCCCCAGCACCAGCCGACTGGCTGCTGAGCACGGTCTGGCGACCGGAACGGTGCAGCGAGCCCTGGCCGAGCTGCGCTCCCGCGGCGCCGTCTACTCCCAGGCAGGACGCGGAAGCTTCGTGAGTTCCCCGGAGGCTCCAGCGTCGGCTGTTCCGACGCTGGAGGATCTGGCACGTGAGCTTGCCGAGCTTCGCGAGCGCGTCGAGGGGCTGGAACAAGCTCAGCGGACTGGGTTTCGAAATTCCTCGAGTACGTAGGAGTCATCACTCACCTCCAGCCGGTCGATCCGATAGCGGGGCGGGGTAGTCCAGCTCCGATGCCCAGAAGCCTGCCGGGACTTCCCGGTGCTGTGGCTGGTGTGGTGCTGCGGCAACGCTGCGGACTGAGGCTCGCGTCGACAAAGATCTAGTTCATGATCCAAACCGCCCTGCAGATCAGCGTGGCGGTGGTGCTGCGGGTCTGCTGCGGAGTAGGCACACGACCGCGATTTAAGGCACAACTCGTTGTTAGCGTCGGAGAGTCGGTCGAGGGGGTCTCGGTGGGCACAGTGCAGCGCTGGACTGGAAAGGAATCGCGCGCATTACGGGAAGCCAAGCGCCAGTCGGTGCGGGGATTCGCGGCCTACCTGGGCGTCGGAAGCCGGACAGTGTCCGACTGGGAGTCACCTTCCAATCCGAAGGCGATCAGCAAGCTCCTCCAGGAGGCACTGGACTCAACCCTGGAGCGGTGCAGCCCGGCTGAGCAGGAGCGGTTCTGGGGAGCAATCGGCAAAGTGCCGGGGGCTCCCGCGACACCGGGCAGCTTTCTCCCTATTCCGAACGCGGAGCCCAGTCTGGTGCGCAGGAACACTGACTTTGATGGCCTCATCTCCGTCCTGGAGGAGGCCCACAACGCCGAGGGAATCGCGACGGTCGCCGTCGTAGGTCCCGGGGGATTCGGCAAGACGACCATCGCAACGCAGCTGGTCAACAACGAGCGGATCCAGGAACTCTTCCCGGAGATCCTCTGGGTAGAGACTGGCGAGGACTGCACCCCGGCCCGAGTCGTGGAGCTTGTCTCCGACGTCTGCGTCCACCTCAGCGGGACCAGGCCTGCGCTGACGGATCCGGAGCAAGCCGGCTTCCATCTCGCACGGCTGTTGCAGGATCGGCGAGCGTTGCTGGTCATCGACAACGTGTGGTCCGCCGCCGACCTCTCTCCGTTTCTCCTTGGCGGCGAGGAGTGCGTGCGGCTGGTGACGACACGGAACGTCCGGGTGTGTCCGTCAACCGCGCAGGTCGTGCGGCTCGGGCCGATGACGGCGGCCGAGATCAGCGAGATGCTGACTCGAAACGTCGCCTCGCTGCAGCACTCGGAGGCCCAGCAGCTCGCCGAGCTGCTGGGCGGTTGGCCGCTGCTTGCGCAGATTGTCGGTTCGACCGTCGGCCAGGACGTGGCTTCGGGGGCGTCCTCGGGGCGCGTTGTGGCGGAGACGTCGGAGACGATCCGCGACTACGGGCCGCAGGCCTTCGACGTGCTCGACGCCGACCAGCGGCGCAGCGCGATCGGTCAGGCGATTGCGTCCAGCCTGGATGGCTTGGAGGAGAGCGTCGTACTCAACGGCGCTTCGGACCTGCGGGCGCGGTACATGTCGCTGGCGGTGTTCCCGCCGGCAACGGCGATCCCGGTCCGGGCGCTGACGCATTGGTGGAAGGTGGCGTTCGGTTGGTCTCCGCACGCCACCAGGCAGTTCTGTCGTGTCCTGGCGGACCGGTCGCTGGTGAGCAGCTATCAGGCGGACACGGAGACGATCACGCTGCATGACGTATTCCGGTCCTACTTGCGGCACTTGGTCGCGGATGACTGGGCGCAGTTGCACGGCTCGCTGCTGGATGCGTTTCGCGATTCGACTGGCGGCCGGTGGGAGGAGCTGGGCGCCGAGCAGGGGTACCTGTGGCGTCACCTGCCGTACCACCTGCGTGAAGCTGCCCTGGAGGACGAGCTTGTTGCGCTGCTGTCCTCTCCCTCCTATGTGGTGCGGAAGGTCGCGCTGGTGGGGGAGCAGTCGCTGGTCGCCGACGCGGCGGTCCTCGACGCCCTGCCCACGGGGCGGCGCTCGGCCGCGTGGACGGCGGCGCGGTTGATGGCGGGCTCCGGGTATCTGCTGACCGGGCTGACGGAGCCGGCCGATGTGGCCGCGACGCTGTCGATCGCCCTGCACCGTTCACCTTCGCCAGTAGCGCCGGAGGCGCTCGCCGAAACGGCCTCGCTCGGGGCGGCGTTCACCGCCGGGTGGCTGCGCCGCGGCGCGGCGGCCGAGTCGAAGGACGCCGGGCATGTGGGAGCGATCGTCAGCGTCTCCACCGTGGCGAGGATCGTCGCCTCCGGCGGCGAGGACGGCACGGTGCGGCTCTGGGATCTCGATACCCGTCAGCCGCTGCGTACCTTCCGCGCGCACACCGGTTGGGTGTTCGCCACCGCGCTTTCGCCGGACGGAGCGGTTGTCGCCTCCGCCGGGGATGACGGTCTGATCCGGCTGTACCGCACGGACTCCGGCACGCCGGTGGGTGTGCTGGCCGGGCACTCCCGCCGGATCCGGGCCTTGGCGTTCGCGCCGGACCAGCCATTGCTGGTCTCGGGCGCCGAGGACGGGGCTGTGTGCGTGTGGGACACCGGGCGGCTGCTGCTGGTCCGCCGGATGCAGACCACCGGCACGCCGGTGTGGTCGGTCGCGGTCGGCGGCGGGGACGAGCCGGCGATCGCTGTCGCTGGTGAGGACGAGTTCGTCCGGCTCTTCGACCTGGCCACCGGGCGGCTGCTAGACGAGAAGGCCCAGCACCGGGACTGGGTGCGCTCGGTGGCGTTCGCTGCCGGGTCGGGCCTGCTGGCCTCCGGTTCCGGTGACCGATCGGTGGTGGTGTGGGCGACGAAGGGCGGAACACTCACCCCGGTCCGGCGCACGACGGACCTGCCTGGCCGGGTGCGCTCCGTCGTCACTTCCCTCGACGGCGGCCTCGTACTCACCGCGACGGAGGAGCCGACGATCCACGCGCTGACTATTGACGGTGAGGCCGGGAAGACCGCCCTGCCGCCAGGCGTCGACTGGGTCCGCTCGCTCACACGAAGCGGTGATGGCACGGTCGTCGCCGGCTGTGAGGATGGGGCTGTACGGCTGTGGCCGACGCACGGCGGTCCGCTGCAGACACTGGCCCATGGGTCGAACACGACCTGGTCGACGGCGTACTCGAACACGGGCACGGTTGGGCTGATCGGCGATGGCGCGGGGCAGGTCGACCTGGTCGACGCCACCGACTCGACCCTGCTGCGCCGACTGCCAGCAGGGCACGGACGGGTCTGGTCCCTCGCCTCCGGCACGAACCTGGTGGCGGCCGCGTGCGGCGACGGCGCAGTTCGGGCCTGGTCGCTCGCGGACGAGGCCTGGGAACTGACCCTCAACCAGGACACAAACCGTACCTGGGCGGTGGCCATGGCCCGCACCGCTCCGAGGCTGGCGGCGAGCACCGGTGACGGGCACATCCGCTGCTGGGACCTCCCGAGCGGCAATCTGCTGTGGTCGCAGGACGTCCACGCTGGCCGTCTCCGCTCGATCGCGTTCAACGCCGACGGCCAGGTCCTCGCGGCCTGCGGCGGAGACGGATCCGTCCGCGTGTGGAGGGCCGCCAACGGCGAGTTCGTTTCCCGGTTCACCTGCCCGACCGGCTGGGCCCGGGCCGTCACACTCGACGATCAGGGCCTCCGGGCTGCCGTCGGCGCTGGCACTGGCGACATCGCAGTCCGTGACCTGGCGAGCGACCGGTTCACCGCCCAGCTGAGCGGGCACTCCGGCCGCATCCTCATGGTCGCCTTCACCAGCGCCCCGGACCGGCTCGTCTCTGCTGCCGCTGACGGCACCGTCCGGCTCTGGTCGCTCGCCGAGCAGCAGCAGCTCGCCGAGGTCCGAATCGATGGCAGCCTCAACTGTGCCGCCTACGACCAGGTCCACGGCCGCATCCTCGTCGGCAGCGCCGCTGGCGTTGTCGTCCTGGACCTCGACCTGAACCAGTTCTGAGAGGGATAGACGCTCATGTCCCAGCAGGCCCCGGTGATCATTTCTAGTGAGTCGCCTTTCGCCAGCAACGTGTTCGCCAAGCGGCATCCCGCGCTGATTGAACGGCTCACCGGGGCCTGGCCCTTCGAGCCCGGGCAACGGCAGGCGCTGTCCGAGCTCGCCGAGGAGGGCGTCCACGGCGTAATTCATCCGCTGCCCGACAGCGCCAGCGACTACCAGCTCTGGCACAAATGGGGGAGCGCCTACTACGGCCGCCGGTGGGCGGAGACGCCGTTCCTGTGGGCGGAGAGCTTCTTCTACCGGCGCCTGCTTGAGGCCACCGGCTTCTTCGAGCCCGGGCCCTGGCAGGGCGTCGATCTGTTTGCGCCGTTCAAGCAGGCCGAGCTCGCAGGCGAGGTGGTGTCAGCGGAGATCTCAGCGCTCGACGACGTCGCTGGCCTGGCCGACGACGAGCGTGGGCAGACGCTGCTCCTGTCGAGCCTGTGGGGCAACCGCGCCGATCTGGCGCTCCAGATCACCGCGGGTCGCGGTATCCAGGCCTCCGGCCTGGTGGCCGACAACAGCGAGCGCCTGTGGGAGCTGCTCCGTTCCGCCCCGGGCGGAACGGTTGCCATGGTTGCGGACAACGCCGGCTCCGAGATGGTCGCGGACCTGGTCCTCGTCGACCACCTGCTGGCAACCGGACTGGCTGGCAAGGTGGTGCTGCACGTCAAGCCGACGCCGTATTACGTCTCTGACGCCACACTCGGGGACGTCGCCGACTGCCTTCGGGCACTGCTGCTCGGCAAAGGCGAGGCCCACGCTGTCGGGGAGCGTCTGCGTGAGGCGGCGGCAGTCGGCCAGCTGCGGGTATGCACTGACGCCTTCTGGTGCGAGCCCTTCGACTTCGCCGCAATGCCGGCCTCCCTGCGGTCCGAGCTTGCGACCGCCACCGTGACCATCCTGAAGGGCGACCTGAACTACCGTCGGCTGGTCGGCGACCGCTGGTGGAAGCCGACAACACCGTTCACCGAGGCGGCAAGCTACTTCCCTGGCCCGGTCGCGACGCTGCGCACGCTTAAGTCCGACGTCATCGTTGGACTGAGGCCGAAGAAGCTGGCTGAGCTGGAAGACTCTGAGACTGACTGGCGGACCGCCGGCACGCACGCCCTGATTCAGGTGCGCCCATGACGTGCCACCAGGTCGTTGAGCCTGATGCCTCGTGTTTGTCTGGTCATCGGAGCTTCGTGCTGTCAGATCGACACGAACGATCGACGGCTGCGTGTGGCGCCCTCGGAAGGGGTAGGCTGGCTCCGCATTTGATCGACACAAAAGAATTCGCCGCCCGGACCTTGGACAAGTCCGGACGGCGCGAATGGATTAGCGCCCCCTGGCAGGGGCCCTCTCCGTGGTCAGACCTGAACTGTAGGAAGGTCGACGTGATGCAGCGTACCCGTACGCGCTCTCTGGCACACACGCGGCACCCCGCCGTGGATGCGATCCCTTGTGGGTCGCTCCGGCGGGGTGCCGTCGTTGTATTCGGATACACCTCTCCCCCGAAGGGGGTCGGTGTGGTGACTTAGACCATCGGGGGCGCCGGCCTTTGGCGAGGCCAGCAACCCCAGGGCCGCTTCCAGTGGGTGGAGCCACCGGCATGCGGTCTTACGTGATCCGCCCGATTTGGCGATCGGGCGATGGCCCCGAACGGGTCCCGGCTTGGCGGCTGGGACCCGGGAAGGGCGCAGTGCGGTTCTTGCGAGGAACCCGGCCCCCTGGGGGTCCGTCACCGACCCGTTGGAGCGGGCCGGCCCATCTGCCTTTGCAGCAGCTAACTAGAAAGGCTCTGCCATTTTGCAGCAGCTCAGCACCCCTTTCCAGTCTTCCCCGGCCCAGAGTGCCGCTGGCGTCGGCCGGGGTTTGGGCGCGTGTGGTGCCCCCGGGGAGGGGGGCGGTCCCTCCTCCCCCGCTGCTGCCTTGGCATTCGCTGGCGGACGGGTTGTCGGACGGGTTGTCGGACCGGCAGCGCGCGGTTCCAAAACCGTGACGCACATCACTAGTTCGGATGATGATGTCGAGGGGGGATTTGACCGCCCCTTGGGTGTAAGGGCGGCCCGCCGGTTCGTTCCCGGCCAGACTCCCGGTGGTTCCAGCGCGGTGGCGGTGGGTGGAGAAGCCGGCCTTGGCATTGGAGCCGCTGATGCTGCGGCTGCGGGCGGCGTCACTGCGGTGTCGGACGGCGTCTGCGGGTCGTTCGGTCCGGGAGTGTTCCTGTGATGGCGGGGGCTGTTGCCGGGGCCCGGGTGCCGCGTGCTCGCCGATCGCCTCTCGGATCGGTGCCTGGCCAGCGTTCGACGGGGTCCCGGTCGGCCGGTGGCCGCCGGTGGCTTCGTGCTGTCCCGGACCAGGCGGTGTCGCCGGAGGCGCTGCTGCTGGGCGAGCCGATGCGGACGCGACTGCAAGCGGCGGTGCACGCCCTGCTGGCCGACGAGTCGGTGGCCGGGCTGCCGGACGCCGCGCGCCTGGCGGCCGTGGTGGTCTACGCGAAGGGCGGGCTGGAGACCGGCTCGACGGTGCTGTGGTCGGGTGAGCTGGCCCGGTGGCTCGGCGTGGGCATCTCCATGGTCAGCCACAAGGTGCTCCCGCCCTTGCGGGCCCGCGGCGCGCTGCGAACCTCCACGGTCACCAACGAGCGGGGTGAGGCCGTTGCTCTCGACATGCGGCTGGAGCCGGTGGCGCGGCTGCGCCGTGCCCGCAATGTCCGGCATCCGCTGGCCCTGACCCGCAGTGAGCTCGCCACCCTGCTGCGCCTGTGCGAGGGGTTGTTCGGACCGGGTTGGGAGCCGACGGGCAAGGAGCCGACGCCGCCCGGCCTGCTGGCTCGGGTCGAGCGGAAGCAGCGGCACGGCGCAGCAGCCGACCGGCTGGCCCTGCTGTTGCTGGTGCTGTCGTGCCGGGAGAACGGCCGGCTGCGGCTGTGCTCCGGCTCGCTGGCGGTGCCGGAGCTCGGGCGCGGCGCGGCCACCTTGGCCCTGCTGCTGCGTGGTGGCGCGGCGCCGGTCACGCCGGAGGAGGCGGACCGGGTGCTGTCTCGGCTGGAGAGCGCGGGCGTGGTGGAGGTGGACCGGCTGGAGGGCTCGGCGCCGTCCGGCCGGGTGACGCTGCTGCCGGTGGCCGCGAGCTACGCGGCGGTGCGCCCCAGGAAGCGGCCTGCGCCGGTGCGCCCGGCTGCTCCGGAGCTGCCGGTGCCCCCCGAGCCGGAGCAGCCGCAGGCACAGCCAGCTGCTCCGGCGTGCCCGGCCGTGGAAGGCGTCCAGGAGACCGGTGCGGCTCTTTCGTCGCCCTCGGCGAGTACCGATGGGGATCTTGAAAGCTCCGAGGCGTCCGAAGAGCGCCAGTCAGGCGTTGGACCTGCGGAAATGCCTTCCGGAGCGGCCGGCGGGGTGGAGCCGGCGAGTGCCGAGTTCCACGCTCCCCACGCTCATGTGGTTGCTGTAGGTAGTGAAAGTGACGGTGAGGATTGTGGTTTTTCCGGCGCGAGCGCCGAGGGGGTGACCGCCCGTCGGCCGGAGCGCGCGGGCGCGCGCGAGGACCGCGAGATCCCGCTTCGCGGGGAACAGCGCGTGATCGAGCGCAAGGTGGGCGGCAAGGGCTCGGTGAAGGTCCGCTCCGGCACCGACCGGACGGTTGCCGCCGGGCATGTCGGCAGCCTGCTGACGGCGTTCGGAGAGCCCCGGGACCCGCGGCTGTCCGCCGTCCTGGCACCCGTCGCGGACGTGTGGTGGCGTATCCAGAACCCCTCCACCAGGGCATTCGTGCTCACCAAGGTCGCTGCCGAGCTGGACGCGGTCACGTTCTGGAGCGGCCCGTCGGCGGCCGTGGAGCTGCTGGCCGGGCGGTTGGACTTCCGCCGTCGGCGCCAGGGCGCGGTGCCGATCACCGATCCGGTCGGCTGGCTGCGGCACCGCGGCCTGCTGAAGGGCTCGGACTGCCCGGAGCGGTCCTGCGACGACGGGATCCGGCTCGACACCGGCCAGGACTGCACCGCCTGTGACCTGCGGATCTCCGACCGGCGCTCGATCCGGCTGATCCTGACCCGGCAGGTTGTCGCGGCGCTGCCCTCCGACGCGACCGACGAGCAGCGGCGGGAGGCGGTCGAGGCCGCGCTGGCCGAGCACACCCGCACCCGGCAGGAAGCGCTGGCCACCGCCCGGCACCGCATCGCCGCCGAACAGGCTCGCTGGGAGGCGGGCCGGCTGGAGCGCGAGGCCCGTACGGCCGAGGCCGAGCGGGCACTGCGGGCCCTGCCGTGCGAGGACTGCCACGCCCCCGACTCGGCCGGCCTGTGCGCCGACTGCCGGATCGACCGGGCCGTCACCCACGCGTCCCTGGAGTGCCTGGACCTGGCGCTGGTGTGCATCGACCCGGCCGTTCCGGAGGAGGTGGCGGCGGCCCGCGAGCTGATCGCCGGCGACCTGCGGCAGGCCCGCGAGCAGTCCCGGGCCAACGCGCTCGACGACCTCAACGGTGAGGAGCTCGGGGTCGACTCGCGGCTGATGGCGGAACTCGTCGCGGTCGAGGTGCTCCGCGACTCCCTGCAGGTCCGGGCCCTGGCCCACTGCGCGCTGCTGCCCGCCGCCGACCGGGAGGCGGAGGCCGTCCACGCGGCCGTCATGCGCTCCCGCCACCGGTACCGCACCCTGCAGGAAGCCGCCGAAGCAGCCTCCGAGCAGGCCCACCTCGCCCGTCACCGGGCAGCGCGATGGGTGTTCGACCGCCGGCTCGCCGACGCAATCCGCCGCCGCGAACAGATCGAGGCCACCGGGCGGACTGCGGCGGACCAGGACGCCGAGTGCGGCGTCAACGGCACCGGCCGGGCCCTGGCCCGGCAGGCGGTGGAGACCCGGCGCGCCGAGGAACTGGCCGCCGACCTCGACCGGGCGGCGCAGGAGTGCGTCGTTGTGGCGCTGGCCTTCTGGGCGGACCTCGCCGACGGGGCGTCCCGTCATCGGATCACCGAGCGGGCCGCCGTGACCCTGGCGGAGGTCCGCACCGAGGCCCGCGCCGGGCACGGGCACGGGCACGGGCACGGGCACCTGGACGAGTACGGTCGGGGCGTCGCGGAGTTGGACGCGGTACGCGACCTGGGCGAACTCTGGCGGGAGATGGCCCTGGAGGGCTTTGCGACCTCTGTTCGAGCACGCCGGGAGGCCGACGCTGTCCGTGCCGCCGTACTGGGTACCGCCCAGACCACCGAGAGTGCCGATCGGGACGCGCTGCAGGCCCGCGCGGACCGGGAGGCGCGGGTGGCCCGGCAGATCACGGCGGGCAAGGTGCTCGACCGGCGTGTCGCCGAGGCCCGCCAGATCCTGGCCCGCTCCGCCGGTCCCACCGGACCGGCGGGGACCGCAGAGGGCGGGCAGGCCGCGTGACCACCACCGACGGCACCGTCGAGAATCGGGAAGGGGACCGATCGATCACGACCATCACAGGCATGGCGAACACAGCCGCGGTGTGCTGCCAGGACTGCCCGTCCGACGTGACGGCCGGCCCATTGCACAGCCGACGCGGCCCCTGCTCGACGAGGCCGCTGCCGGCCGGGAAGCGATCCTGTGGCAGCGCTGCAAACCGGCTGGGTGAGCCCACGGACGCCTATCAGCCTGCAATCGAGGCCACCTCGACTACGGACGTCGGCGAGCCCGCCCACCAGCAGCGCGAACGCCACCATGTCGCCCCTGGCCGTCGCGGGCGCGACGCGGGCCGGAGCGACCCCTCCGCGCGTTCCTCATCCGCCCCAGACTGGATCGCGAAGTCGGCCTGACTCGCCTTCGGGTGCTGAACGGTGCGACCACGAGCGGAGAGTCACGGTGGGCCACTAGAGTGCAACGATGGCGGACGCAGAGACTCCACTGAACTTGGACGACCTCACTCAACTGATGCCGGAGATCCGGCCCGTCGACGAGGCTCCGCCGGAACTCGTGGCACTCGGCGAACGCTACTGGGCGCTGGCCGGCTTCACCGAAGACCCGCCCGTACCCGTCTGGTCCGAGAAAACCAGCGCGATCGACATCGCAGGCTGGGGTCGGCAGCACTACATCGTGGCCGCAGCCGGCGTACGCGCCACCGTTCCCGGGCGGGCCTGCGCCAAGTGCGCCGGCCCCCTCACCCTCACCTCGCGCAGCGCCTTCCAACAGGTTTGTCTCGACGGCACACCGGACTGCGTAGACTGCACCCCTTCCCTCACATCGGCGGCAAACGCCCTCATCAGCCCCGCCCGGCTGGCCAAGGTCCAGGCACAGCGGGCCGCTGCCGAAGCACGTCAAGTCGCCGACGAGGTCCACGAATTGTGGCGGCAGGAGCAGCGGGCCGTCGTCGACGAGCAGTACCCGGCTGTGTTTCCTTCGTCCCAGGAGCAGATCCCGGACTCATCCGTCAGGGAGATGCTCGGAGCGCTCGCCGTTCTGCGCTACGCGCCGAACACCACTCCTGTTGCCAGCCTCGATTCCTGGCCGGTATCGCTTCACCCGGACCCCGACGCCCACGTTCCGTTGATGGGAGAACTGGTTCGGTCAGGGCTGCTGGCGATCCACCCGTCGAGCCCGCTGAACGCCTTTGTTTGGGAACCGGCCTCCTACGAGGACGCCCTCGCCAAGGCCTCTGGCGACCTCCGCGCCGTCGTGCCCCCGGCACTCTCCGGATCCTTCTACCCCTTCCGGGCCTGCTACTTCGCGCCTTACGGCCCTAGCTTGAGCAAGTCGGCCGAGTTCCTCGACGTTCTCCTGATGAAGTCCCTGGACATCCATGCCCTGACTGCCGGTCAGCAGGACGACCTGCTCAAGGTTGCCCAGGAACTGGTGGCGGCCGAGGCGCTGCGGTACTTCCGGTGGCGGCTCGAGCACCTTCTTCTGCCCGTCGTACCGGACAATCACGCCGCCCGGCTGCACGAGGCATCCCTGAAGGTAGCTGGGCTTCGACCCCTGGGTGAGATCTACAACCTGGTCTGGCGAGCCACCCGAGCGGCGGCCGAAGCTGCCCAGGCGAACCCTCGCGCGCCGCGGGTCAACATGACCACCCACGCCGTCAACCACTTCGAGACACAGTCCCAGCGTGCCGTGGCGGAATCAGATTGGCTGATCAAGCCCTTCAACGAGATCAGCGGCCGGGGGCCGGCCGCCATGACTCGGACCTTGTTTTTTGGGCTGTTCAACAGCAACCCGATCGACACTAGCCTGCCCCAGCTCAAGAACCAGCTGCCCGCGCCCGCTCTCGAACCGCGCGCCCCGACCACTTCGCCGCAATCACCGTCTCCGAACTCGCCAATCATGTTCCCCCTGACCTGGCTCTCGGCATACCCCGGCCGCTGGAACCCGGACGACATGCCCGCAGCTCTCAGTCGGCTGAAGGATCGCTGGGCTGACACCGGAAAACCACGTGCCGGTCTCGGAGCCGTGGCGCACGCTTCCTTCCAACTCACCGTCCTTTTCAGCGGGCTCGCCCCGGTGATCGGACGGCGTGAGGCGGCGCTCGCTGTCGTTGCCGCGGTCCCGCACACCATTGGCCACGAAGCCGGCGCCGAAGAACTGGCCGCGTGGATCATCACCCAGCTGGGAGCGCTGCTGCTCGCCCCCTTCGGTCTGGACGGATTCCCTGGAGCACCGTACGTGGGGGACACCGCCACACCGGGGGGCTATGAGGAGGAAGAACCGCTGCCGACCCGGCGGATGCGAAGCCTCGACGATCCCGAAGTAGTCGAGCTGTCCAACCGTTACGTGACCCTGCTGAACGACCAGTTCGTCGAACTCGATCTGGAGGAGATCAGCCCCGCCTCGCGTGTCCAGTTGGGTGCTGAAGTCCGGGCTGAGGTCAAGGCGATGTTCAACTCCGGATACTCGTTCCCGCTTATCGAGGAGGCTGTGAGGGCCAGCTCCGCCGGGCTGGGCCGGGGTGTGTCTCGACACGTCCGAGGGTCTGGAGACCTTCGATACGACGCAGCGACGATCTGGCTTCGGGCCTGGCGCCGCTCGACAGTCGAACCGAAGCGTTGGACAGACTGGCCGTCCGTTGAGGAATGGGCGACCTTCAAGGAGAGCCTTGAGCAGGTTATCTCCGAAGAAACCGATCCAGTAGAAATCCTGCGGATGGCGCACAGCGCGGGTACCGACCAGTGCCCTGGACTGTGGCTTGCCGGCAGCGACTTCGAGCTGCCACCCTCGCTGCGATGAGGTAGCTCCCTGTCACCTTCAGGGCCATTGCAGTCGGCGTTTCCATCTCCCGGCACGACGCCTGACAAGGCCGGGCACCCGTACCCGAGCTGGACTACGTGCTGAATAGTCCCCGCCCGCCCCGCTGGACCGGGTCCGATCCGGCTCCACCTCAGACCGAGCCGTGGACCGCGGTTCCGCGACGACAGGGCCGGCCGGCGAGGGCACCGGGCTGTCGCCGTGATCCGGTCCAGGGTCCCGTCCTTCGAATCGGCGACGATGCAACTTCCGGCCACAACACAGTGCATGATGGTCAGTCACATCACCCGTCTGCGAGGGATGCTGACGATGCCACTGCCGCCGACAAGGGGACTGACCGCTGCCCGGCTCGACCCCTGGAGCCCGTCGAAAACACTCCGCGCGCACGCCACCGGGATGTGCACCCGCTGCGGGAACCCTGTCGAGTGGTACGACCGGTCCGGCGGCGGCCGCATCCCCATGCTCCTCGGCGAGTTCCCCGCCAAACGGGTCCCCTTCCAGTACCGCTGGTCGGTCGAGGGAGGAGTGGCCCGCCGCGGCAGCTACGGCCGTATCGATCTGAGGTGCCGCATCCCCCATCCCACGGTCTGCCCCAACGTGGACCACACCGGACTCGACCCAGTGATGCTGCCGATGGTCCAGGCACTGGCAGTACGGACCCGCAAAATGATCGAGAACGGCACGTTCACCCCGCCCGTCGACGGGAACGCCGACGAAGACGCGGCCCAGGAAGTCGAACCGGAGCCTCAGCCCGACGTCGAAGTACCGGCAGAGCGCCATGTCCTCGCTTGGGGCGGCCGGCTGCGCATCGCCCCGGGCCCCATCGACGACGTCCAGTGCGTCGCCTGGGACGACAACACCGACGACCGGTGCGAACGAACCCTCTTCGACATCGAAGAAGGCACCTGGGAACAGATCCCGGTGCCGCTGCCGCCTGGCCGCCGCAACCGCGGTCCCCGGGGCGCGATGTGGGTATGGGAACTCTCCCCGCTCGACTACCGCGACGCCCTGCGCTGGTTGCAGCAGCGCTGCACGGAACACAACGTGGGGGACGCCCCCGACGCGGTACCCACCGAGTTCGTCGACTTCAACGCCGACCGGCACGGCCGCTTCATCGTCCGCCGGCGCCCCGAGGGCTACGAGCGCCAGGTACCCGCCCCAGCCGCCGAAACCCCGGCAGCACCCCGGATCACCAGGTGCGCGGGCGACAACTGCAGCAACACCACAGTCGTCGCCGTCGGAACGGGCTGGCTCTGCTACAGCTGCGAACGCATCCAGCGCCGCCGCGCCGGAGTCCACCGGCGCTGGCAGCAGACCGGCGATGACACACCTCACCGCCGGCCCTGGGAGCAGCAGGAAGGACCGCAATGGTGAGTCCAACCCCGTACCTCCGGCCCGGAACCAACCCCGTCGTGTGGGTCACCGAGGCCTACCCCACGGTCCTGTGCGGCATCCTCAACCAACACGAGGGCGGGCTTCCGCGGGAAGTCCCCGAAATCATCTGGGAGCAGCTCCAGCAGGGCTATCGGACTCCCGCGCAACTGCGCAATCGGGTCGAGCAGCGCTGGTTCCTGCGCTACTCCAACCTCACTCGATCCGAGCTGCGCAAGCGGGCCGACGAGATCGCCATCGCGCTCGTCGTCCCGAGTCAGTGCCCGAACCCGGACTGCGAGGACGGTGTGCTTCTGACGAGCGCCCGGACCTGTGGCCGGTGCCTGCCTGCTCGTAGTGAGTTCCACATGCGCGCGGAGGACGTTCCGGACGGCCAGCGTTCCACTCCTGCTGCTGTCGCCGGTGCGGCGGCGGCGATCCGAGCCCGGATGCGCCAGGCCAACGGCTTCCCCCGGGATCGCCGGTCCCTGCCCGGTGGTCCGGTCGCGTCGAAGACGAAAGCGAAGCCGGAGAGGTACGTGCCGGCGCCCTACACCTTGCGCGAACCCGAGCTTCCGCCCGAGGACGAGCAGGTGCACGAGGCGGCTCCCCGGTGGCGCCTGCGCGAAGACGAGACCGTCCATCCAAACACCTGGTCCCCTGCCTCACCATTACCTTCGGAGTCCTGAACCGATGAACACCCCCGCTGTCGCCGTCACCGAAGTCCTGCTGGCCGACGGCTGGCACAAGGTCCGCACAGGCACCTACGTTGCCGCAAGCCCCGCTTCTGCCCCCGTGCCTCGGCGCCGCGGCCGCCGGATCCAGGGCCCTGTGCAGGCCCCGGTGTTCGCCTTCACCGCGGTCGACGGCAGCACCGTCACCGGCCCGTTGACTTCTGTCCTCGCGGTTCGTGCCACTCCGCCGTTGGTTGCGGAGGTCGTGGTGCAGTGGTGCGGTACCTGCAACGACGGGGAACCCACGGGCGAGCTGGGCCGGCGGTTCGTCCAGGTCGGCGACCGCAGCGCCCGCTGCCAGGAATGTGGGAAGAAGGCCCCGGCCGTGTCCGGGGAGCCCGAGTGGTGCAGGTTGTGCATCCACGCTGCCGCACGGTGGACGACCTGGAAGACCCAGAGCTCCGGGGCCAGCCAGAACATCCCGTGCCCGCGATGCCACCCCGATCCGCAGGCAGCACTCGCCCGGATCCCCGGAGCCCGTACAGCTTTCGAGGAGTATCTCGTATTCAGCGACATGGCCAAGGGGCCCGAGGCCTGATCGGCGCCAAGGCGATCAAGCCCTGCGCGCTGGCCACCACCATGCAGAGACAGTCGGCATCAGGACGTCACGCGCCTGATGATCGGTCGAACCGGCGGCCGCGCGGCCAGCGCCCCTACGGCAAGGTCGGGCAGCACACTTTGCACAGCCGGTAGTTGGCCCCGCCGCGCGGGCCGGTGCGTTCCTGGGTCCAGGCGGTGGCCTCGTCGGTGGTGAGCACCTGCATGCCGCCGCCGTGCATGCCATGGTGCGCGAAGTTCCGCAGCACGCGGACCTCCTCCTCCGCCAGGTCTCCCCACCCCGGGTTGTTGGCCAGCGGGCCCATGTACTGGGCCTCCGCACAGCCGGCGAGCCCGGGCGACGGGCCGAAGATTCCAGCGATCCCTTCGAGAAAGGAAGCACTTGTGCCCAGCACCAATGGCCAGGGCCAGCACCAGCACACCGCTACCGGGATTCCACAGCTCAAGCCGCAGCCCTTCAACACCGCCTGGCCCGAGATCAACGAGCTGCTCACCCTCAAGGCCGGCCAGGTGGTCGTAGTCGCCGGCCCCGCCAGCACCGGCAAATCGTTCTTCAGTCACACCATCGCGGCCCGCGCCGCACTGATCTTCGGCCGCGGCGCCGGAATCCTCAGCGCGGAGAACGACAGCCTTTTCGTCCAGCAGCGCCTGCATGCGGCGGAGTGCATGATTCCCATCCGCGCACTCACTGGTGCGGGCTCCACCGACCACCACGTCGACCTGCTGAAAGCCGCCTCCGACCACCTCACCCGCGCCCGGATCCTCACCTCCGGCGAGGCCTCGATCCGGCCCGCCCGGCTGCGCGCCATGCTCCAGCGCATGCTCTCCGAAGGATGGACACCGGGAATCGCCGTTCTCGACTACTACTCCGCCCTCGCCGAGGGCGTTCACTCCGACGTCTCGGAGGAGGCGCTGGCCGCCGTCGCCGCCCAACTGCCCGCCATCGCGGAGGAGTACGGCATCACCCTGTTTCTGGCCACCCACCTTCAACACCCGTTCGAGGACGAGAACCCGAAGCCCGAAAACATCCCGGTCGGCGCCTGGAGGATCGCGGACACCGTTCTCATGCTCCGCAACAACGGCACCGCCCCGCGCCGCCACATCACCGTGACCGTCGAGAAGTCCGCAGACAGCCGCACCGGGAAGTCTTGCGACCTGCACTTCGACGGCTGGTACGGCCGCTTCTCCAGCACGGCTCTCGAAGGAGGGCCCCACCTGTGACGCGCATCTGCTAGACCCTCCACAAGCAGCCGGTGATCTCGCCCTGCGCGGATGTTCACCTCGGTGACATCCGCCTGAAGCGGTGGGGCCGGTCCATACGCTGCCCCGTCAGGGAGCCCGGTTCGCGGCACGGTTGCCCCCCGCTCCGACGGCGCGCGCGGATAGGTGTGCGCCCCTTTCTGGCAAGGAGGAGGGGCAACGATTCTGCCAGCGGTGAGCGAGAATTGCTTTCGCTAAACCGATCGAACGATTTCACATGTTCGAATTCGCGCCAAAGTGTGAGCGTTCTTTTGTCAGGGGTGGTTCCTATCCTCCGGCCATGGCGAATGGCGTTTACCACACCGCGTACGGCATCGAGATCAACCTCACCATGCCCGACCTCGGGCACCCCGACCGGCCCGGACTTCTGCGGGAGATCACCACTCCGATCGATCGACGTGAACGTGAACTCCTCGAGTGTCTGGAGCATCACCGCGAAGGCTTCTGCCAGTCCGAGGAGGACGGTCGGTCCCCATGGATGGCGATCCGGCGCCGAACCATTGACGACGTGACCACCTGGGTGGCCGCCCACCTGCCGGTCCGCGGAATTCCGACCCCCGAGGAAAGCGACAAGCACAAGGCGATGAAGGAACGCATCGCGCGGGTGGCGGAGAAGCACGGACTGCGGGCCGAGGTCGAGGCACGGGCGACAGACGGGCGGATCCGCACCGACGTCCTCGTCACCGGCGACGCCGGCCGGATCGGCTGGGAGGCCCAGTACTCTCCAATCAGTGCCGAGACGGTCCGCCGCCGTTCACGGACGGCTGCCGAACACGAGATCGTCCCGCTATGGGTGACCAACAGCGCCGAGTCCGCCGTCATCGAGCGAGCGCCATGGGCCCGCGTCGATGACTTCAGCTGGAAAGAGATCGCTTCGACCACCGCGATGATCGTGCGCGGCGGGGTCCGCCACCTGCAGCAGTGGAAATGCCTGCGCAGCAGCGAACGGCCCTGCCCCGAGAACGGCAGCTTCTGCGGCCTCTTCCACGCCAAGTGGGACCTGGCCGCGCTGTGCCTGCCGGCCAAGCCACCCACCGAGGTCGACACACTGGTCGTCGCGAGCGCGGACGGTGAACTCGTACCTGCACGCGTCGCCGGGCAAAACGACCCACGCACTGTCACCCGCATGTGGGTGACCGCCGCGGACCGCGACCGATGGCACGACATGTACGGCAACCCGGACGAGGACGACTCGGACACCCAACAACCCCTCGACAACGACATCACCTACACCCACCAGGACCTCGATCCCACCTGCCGCTACGGCGACGAGACCTTCGTTCCCCGCAACACCCCCCGGCCTCGGCGCGACACACCCGCCAGCGCTGCCCTCCACACCTTCGCTGAAGTCCCCCGGCGACTGTTCACCGTGCCACGACAGGAACACCGCCTGAACGTCACCGAGGCCCAGCGCTGCGCCGCCGCTCTCACTCGGGGCTGCGAGCCCTGGCAGATTGGCCCGTGCGCCGGCTGTGGCGAACCGATCCACCGATACGGCGATGGCGGTATCCACGCCTGCGACCCGTGCCGGGCGAGGATCATCCGGAGGTGAGATGCAGCCGGCCCCTGGCCCTGGCGGTGGGCGTGCGGGGCGGCTCGCCGAAGACCGTGCTCAGTGGACGTTCTGGGTGAGGGAGGCCACGAAGTGCAGGATGGCCCAGCCGACAGGGGTTGCGGCGATCAGGACGCCGAAGATGCTGGTCGACATCGCTCGCCACCTCGCCATCGACCACCTACCCGGCCCTTCTCGCGATGACCAGGGAGGAAGCGCTGTCCTGGGTGAAGGAACACACCGGTCCGAAGGGCAGGAAGAACTACAAGTTCTGCCGAGTCTGCGTCCCCGAACCCTGATCCCTGCCGACCGCTCCAGTACCCGCCCGCCAACCGCTACCGTCGAACCTACAGCCCGTCGCCACGGCGGCCGCCACCACCGAGGAGGACCAGGTGACCACCCAGCCCGACCACCAGGCCCCAGCCGCTCCCAGGCCGGCCACCCTGCACGAACTGCGCACCGCCCTGTCCCGCTACGGCCTGCCCGGCGACCGCGAGCGGTTCGAGAAGGACCTGGCCGCCGCCCTCGACGCCTCCCCGATCGGCGACCTCGCCGCCGTCACCGAAGTCGCCGCCACCTACCGCCACCGCCTCGCCCTGCGCACCAACCCGGACGCGATGGACTCCCTGGCCGCGCCCATCGGCGGCCAACAGTGGACCCCGGCCGCCGACGTGTTCGCCCGCCTGCGAGCCGCCGGCGGCGACCGGTGACCGGCCAGCCCGACCAGCAGCAGCCGACCCCGCTGCACGTCTTCCTCTCCGACGCCGCCGAGCACGCCCTCGCCGCCCTTCAGCCCGGCGAGCTGGACGCGGTGGAGAAGCTGATCGAGCGCCTCACCGTCCACCCGCGGCTCGGCATCCCGGTGCCCGGCGGCACCGACCCCGAGGTCGACGACTACACCGCCCGCACCGACCCGGCCGCCGACACCGGCGACCGCATCAGCGTCGTCTACCGGTACCACGAGGCCATGTCGTCCGTGTTCGTGACGTGGATCATCGCGGGTCCCTGACCCGGGCCGGCCTTCGCCGTGGGGTGCACCGCTCCCGGCGATTTGCGCATTGCCCCACCCAGGCACCCGGTTCGGTGGCACGATGAGATGTCCATGGTCAGACGCCTATTGGGGGGTTGTCGTTGCCGGGTGACAAGCGGCGGATCCAGACGGCGGTACTGGGCGGCGCGGATTCGGAGGAGCCGCTGATCCTGCCGCTGGAGGCGATCGAGTTGGACGCCTTCCGCCGAGAGCACACCGAGGACACCTTCTGGTGCGGGTTGCTGCTCGGTGGCTGCGGTACCCAGCTCACCACGAAGCTCTACACCGACCGCGTCTGCCACTTCGCGCACCTGCCCGATCCGACCGGTTTGCACGTGTGCGAGCGTCGGGCCCGGGACGTCTCCAGTGCCGACCACCTCTACGTGAAGTCCGCCGCCATCGCCTGGCTCCTCGACCAGGACCACCCAGGCGCCGTCCACCTGCGCGAGCCGCTCGGCTCCGTCGTCGACATTGCCTGGGAACACGGAACCCGCGGGCTGCGCCTGCACCTGGACGGCGCGGTGGCGCCGGTGTGGGACGACGACCTGATCGAGCCGGTCCTCGGCGCGACGGTACCGGTCGATGTCGACACGCTGGTCCGGCGCCGGTACGTGCACCGGGTTCGGTTGGACAGCGCCGGCACCTCCCGCCGGGTGCGCATCGGCACTCAGGCCCCCGCCCGAGACACCGAGTGGTTCGGCCTCGACGAGTGCCACATGTCTCCAGATGGCTTCCGCACCCCCGCCGTGGAGGAGATCCTCGCCGCTCGCAGTGTTCCCCGCCCCGGCGGCACTGGATATCGGCGGGCGGCGGGGACGCCCAACACGGCGGCCCGCGCCAAGGCGCTGCTGCGACGCCTCGCCAACGGCCGCAAGCTCGGGTCGGTGGTGGTCGTCACCGGCATCGTCGAGGAGATCCGCTCCCTGGGTCCGCTCGATCCGCTGATCCGCTCCCAAGTCGACCAGGCCCTCCAGGACCTCGACCAGTGGTTTGCCGTGCAGGCCAAGGCCCGCCAGGACCTGTTCGCGCGCATCGACCAGGCCGTCCGGGACCAGGAGAGCAACCGAGTGCACCAGCTGCTGCTGCTCGCCAACGCCACGGCCTCCCACGAACGCACAACTTCCGAGGAGACGACCGTGGCGGCCGCCGCGGAGCACCTGGCCGCCACCACCGCGCGTGGCCGGACGGCGCTGCAGGGTGAGGTCTGGTTCGCCCAGCAGCGGGTGGACAAGCTCCTCGCCAACCTCGAAGGCCGGCGCACCATGATGACCGCCGAGATGTGCGGGCTGGTGGATCGGCTCGTCCGGGAGGCGGCCATCGTCGGCGACGCGCTCGACCCCGGGGACCAGGCGCTTATCGAACGCTGGGCCGCCCGGGCCGAGGCCAGCAACAATCAGGCTGAGGCGCGGGCCGCTCGGTACCGCCTCGTACGCGGGTCGTGGACCCCGAAGGAGAAGGTCTCCCGCCGGTTGTGGATCGCACGCTCCTGCCCTCGCTGTGGCGCGGAAGCTGGGCAGAACTGCCATGCGACCGGACTGTTGGGGCCCCACGACGAGCGGATCCAGCCGATCCTCGACGAACGAAGGGCCCGCGGACTGCGGGGAACCTGCCCGGCCTGCGGCCAGCCCCCCGGTGAAGCGTGCACCACCACGAACGGCGGCCCGCACACCGAGCGCATCGCCCGCAAGAACAAGGCCGCCGGCGGAACACCGGACGGTCCCCGCGAGAAGTAGCAGGCGAAGCAACTCCCACGGCGGTTCTACCAGCCGTCCATCGCCCGGACGTCCCCGGAGATCGCGTAGCGGCGGCAGGCGAGGATCTCCTCCGTGCCGATCCCGATGTCGTTGGCGACCCGGGCGAGGACGTCCTCGGCCTGGCGGTCGCCGACGTAGGCCGGGACGGTCTCCAGTGCGAGGACACCGATGCGGTGCTGGGCGGCGCGGTGCTGGGCGACCAGGTCGCGGCCGACGCTCACGTGGCGGCGCCAGGTCTCTGCGGTGAAGCCGTCCGGGGTCGGTCCGGTCTCCAGCTCAGCGGCCGGGATGTCGGGGCGGGCGCGGACCTCGGCGACCGCCGCGGCGACGATCCCGCCGACCGCCTCGGCGGGGAGTACGGCGCCGTCGGCGTCCTGGTGGGCGTCGGTGAGGCGGTCGACGATCAGGTCGGTGAGCTCGCTGACCCGGCCCTTGAGGTCGACGACCGTGCGCACCGGCAGGACCAGGTCGGTGCTGTCCCACGCGTGGGACACCCCGAGCTCGGACCGCACGGTGGTCTCGATCGCCTCGGCGACGGACGCCAGGTCGAGCAGCCGGTACGCGGTCGAGCGGCCGATGCCGAACTCGGCGAGCGCGTACGCCGACCGCGACGGATGCCCGAGTACGGTCCAGACCCGGGCCTGGTGGGCGGCTCGGACCCGGCGGGCCAGGACCAGGACGGCGGTCCGGACGTCCTCGATCGCGGTGCGCAGCTGCTCGGTGAGCTCCCGGGCCCGCGCTTCGTCGACGGGCTCGGCCTGGTCCTGGTGCTCGCTGTCCATGCCCGGATCGTTCCCCTCGGTCGCGTCCGGGGAACGCGTGGGCCGGAGTGACGGGAACGCTGCCATCACTGTCCGGGGTCGAATCGTCGCCCATGGTTCTGGCGGGGCATCGGATCTTGCCGGATCGCCCATCGCCGCGAGGCCGGCAACCCGGAGATGGGAGGGCTTGGCTCGACTGGGGGGTTCGCGTCGGCAACCCTATGTCGAGTTGCGACATTCGAATGCGCTACCCTATGTCGAGACGCGTCAGAGCCCTGGCGTGCGACCCGACATCGCGTTGCGAGGCATGCGGCAGCTCGACACCGACACCACACCGGAGGCACACCACCATGAAGGTCAAGATGACGATGGCGACGGCGAAAGTGCTGCGCCTGTTCGTCGAGGAGCCGACCACTGAGCGGTACGGCTGGGAGATCATGCAGGCCACCGCGTTGGGGAGCGGCAGCCTGTACCCGATCCTGGCCCGCCTGGAGCGGGAAGGGGTCATCGCCGGCGCGCAGGAGGACATCGACCCGAAGGCCGAGGGCCGACCTGCTCGCCGCTTCTACACGATCACGGGCGAGGGGCTGCGGGTCGCCCGCCAGGCCCTCGCCGAACTGCACGAGATCACCCGGGTGCCCGGTTTCGCGGGGCAGCCCGGCCTGACTCCACAAGGAGGATGAATGAGCGCAATCCAGGGGGGCAAGGCCGCTCTCCTGATCGGCCTGCCGGAGTCGGGGTACCTACCCCGGCAGAGCATGGTTCCGACGCATGGGGGGCCGCCGAGCGTTGACCTCTCAGGACTGCTCCACGCACTCTCCGCATTACCCGTGGGCGAATGGATCGTGGCCATGGCCTGCGCGATGATCGCGGCCATCGCCTACGAAGCGGCCGTCAAGGTTCTCAAGGAGACCAGGCAGGTCACCCTGATGCTGCCGGCCCTGCTGCTGCGGCTGACCCGGCTGACGACGAGCCGCGCGAAGTACCGCCTGCTGTACGAGCGGCAGTGGTACCCGGACCTGTACGACCTCCTCACCGACACCCACCACGCGGCGTTCGCCCGATACGTGAAAGGCCTGCGGTTCTCGCTCGCCCTGGTGCTCGGCGGAGCGATCCGCGCCGCCCGGCAGACACAGACCCCGGTTCGGCGGACACATCGTCGCTCCGACCGCCCCGTCCGGATGCTGGTGAGCGGCACTGTCGCCGGCTATACGGGTGCGAAGCTGGCCGGCGACAGCAGCTCCTACATTCTGAAGGCACTCGCCGCCATGGCTTCCCTCGGTGCGATCGGCATCACGGTGGCGATCTGGCGATTCCACCGACGACGGCCCCAGCGGCGCAAGCAGCGGCCGTAAAGACAGGCCGTCGAGGCCCACCCGCCGACGGCGGCCATGTCCTCGCGCCGGCGGGCGCCGTGGGCACCTCGCCGGGATACGGAGAGACCGTGACCAAGCGTCAGACCAACGCGGGCTAGTGCTGTGACCGTATAGGTTCGCCGGGTTGGCGCTGTCGGGCCATCGGCCGGTTGGATGTCGCGAGACGTTCAGCTCGGAAGGGGAGCGATGGCAGAGCCGGTCAGGGTCCGCAGACTCACGGACCATGAAGGACAGCAGTTACAGCGGATCGTGCGACGAGGCAGTACCAGCTCGGTGCGGTATCGGCGGGCGATGATGCTGCTGGCCTCGGCCGGTGGGAACCGGGTGCCGGTGATTGCCCGGCTCGTGCTGGCGGACGAGGACACGGTGCGGGACGTGATCCATCGGTTCAACGAGATCGGCCTGGCCAGCCTGGACCCTCGGTGGGCGGGAGGCCGTCCCCGCCTGCTCAGTCCTGACGACGAGGACTTCGTCGTTCAGACGGCCACCACCCGCCCGGCCAAGCTCGGGCAGCCTTTCACCCGCTGGTCCATCCGCAAACTGCTGGCCTACCTGCGTCGGGTTCACGGCCGGGTGATCCGGATCGGCCGTGAGGCCCTGCGCTGCCTGCTCGCCCGACGCGGTGTCACCTTTCAGCGCACCAAGACGTGGAAGGAGTCCACCGACCCCGAGTACGACGTCAAACTCGATCGGATCGAACACGTCCTGGACCGCTTCCCGGACCGCACCTTCGCGTTCGACGAGTTCGGCCCGCTCGGCATCCGGCCCACCACGGGCAGCTGCTGGGCCGAACAAGGCAAGCCGAACCGGCTGCCCGCGACCTACAAGCGGACCCACGGCGTCACGTACTTCCACGGCTGCTACTCCATCGGCGACGACACCCTGTGGGGCGTCAACCGCCGCCGCAAGGGCACCGCGAACACCCTGGCCGCACTCAAGTCGATCCGCGCCGCCCGCCGGGACGGCGCCCCCATCTACGTGATCCTGGACAACCTCTCCGCCCACAACGGCAAGAAGATCCTCCGCTGGGCGAAGGACAACAACGTCCACCTCTGCTTCACCCCGGCCAACGCCTCCTGGGCCAACCCGATCGAGGCCCACTTCGGCCCACTGCGGCAGTTCACCCTCGCCAACTCCAACCACCCCAACCACACGGTCCAGACCCGCGAACTGCACGCCTACCTGCGCTGGCGCAACGCCAACGCCCGCCACCCCGACGTCCTGGCCGCACAGCGTCGCGAACGCGCCCGCATCCGCAGCGAGAAAGGCATCCGCTGGGGCGGCCGTCTCCCGACGCGTGCCGCGTGATCAGTCACGTCTGCGGGGAACAGGACAAAACTCAATGGCGAGGCCGCCCACCTCATGCTGGAGTGGGCGGATGGATCATGAAGAAGTGCTCGCCCTGTTCGACCGCCAGATGAGGCGCGACGCGCAGCCCGACAGTGCCGGAGCCCGCGTCGAGCGTGACGGCGACGTCGTGCGGCAGGTCGGCGAGGATCACGACTGGAACGGCGTCCTCTGGTCGGACCTCGACGATGCCACGGCGGATGCGGCGATCGCGGCGCAGGTGCGCTACTTCGGCACACTGGGGCGCGAGTTCGAGTGGAAGGCATACGCCCACGACCGGCCCGGCGATCTCGGGAGGCGGCTGCGGTCGGCTGGGTTCACAGCCGAGCCCGAGGAAGCGGTGATGGTCGCCCGGATCCAGGATCTGCCGGCCGACATCGCGCTGCCCGAGGGCGTCCGCCTGCTCTCGGTGACCGATCCCGCGGGAGTGGATCTCGTGGTGGACGTCCACGAGCAGGCCTTCGGCACCAGCGGCGCCGGTCTGCGGCAGCGGCTGCTCGCCCAACTGACCCAGGACTCGGAAACGGTCAGCATGGTCGTTGCGATGGCCGGCGACCTGCCCGTCTGCTCGGCGCGGATGGAACTGAACCCGGGCACGGAGTTCGCGGGCCTTTGGGGCGGCGGCACTGTGACCGCCTGGCGAGGCCGGGGTATCTACCGGGCCTTGGTCGCCCATCGCGCCCGGATCGCCGCCGGCCTCGGCTACCGCTACCTTCAGGTCGACGCAACCGACCAGAGCCGCCCCATTCTGCAACGACTCGGGTTCGCCATCCTGAGTACCACGACTCCATACGTCTACCCGCCCCAGCGCAACGACCGCGTAGCGTAGCGCGGCAACGCGGCCATCGGGCACACCCGGTGAACCTTCTCGGTCACAGCACTAGCAGGCCCGCGCCCTCGCCGAACGGACTGGGCGCAGCTACGCCGACGCCCTGCACGCGGTGCGCACCAGCTCGCGCAGCGGACGGCCTGGCCGCCGAGTCGGTTTGCACCCGCCAGGGGTGGCCGACCAGGTCAGCTTCACTCCGTCAACTTCCCTGCCAGCGGTGCGCACCTTCGAGGGATCGCTCGGTAGGTCGAGCCCTTGGGCGGACGCGGATGCCGCGACCATGGCCCCGTGAAGATCACTGCCCGTGCCGCCGCCCTGCTGTGCGGTGTACTGTCCCTGGCCGGCTGCGGCGTCGAGACGCAGTCGCCCGCCTCCAACGACTCCACGCTCAACAAGGCTGCTGGCATCGGCACGATGTCGGTCGTGTGCACCGGGGACATGTGGGAGCGGACACGGCCGGTGAGCCTGGCCAAGGTCGAGACGAAGCCGGCCGACGGCGAGCGCGGAGCCCGCGGCCTGGTACGGGTGACTCTGACCGGTGCGCAGCTGGTCGACTACCTCAAGGAGCTCGACTTCAACGGGCACCCCGGCTGGGGCACGTCGAAGGTCGACCACGAGCAGCACGACCAGCAGATCGCGAAGCGCATGTACGACGCCCTGACCCCGGCGGTGGCGCACGCGACGAACGCCCGCTCCGCCACCGACCCGGCCCCCGAAGTGCTGGTCGACGACACCCTGGCCTCCCCGGCCCCGTAACCGGCAGACGACCGATCCCGCCACGAACGGACATCACCATGGACAACCCGCCCACTACGACAGCCGGTACGTCGCCCTGGCGGGAACTGCTGTCGACCGTCGGTGAGACCTTCAACGGCAGCACAGCCGATGCCGTCATGGACGCCGTAGGCCGCCCGGAAGCCGCGGCCTACCTCGCCGACGACGCCCTGACCAGCATGGAAGGCCTGACGGAGCTGCTGTCCTCCCCCTGGGCCCTGCACACCCCCGAACAGGTCGGCGCCGTCGCCGCCGCCCTGACGGCCGTTCAGCACCACGCCGAGGAGGCGAAGGGCCAGTCACCCCGCAGGCCTGACTCGGGCCGACCACGTCGACGGCGTACTCGACCCTGCGGACACCCGCTCCGACGACACCGGTAACACCACGGGAATCAGCGGCGGCGGGCACGACGTCAACCGGCTCACCCGATACTTCCCCGCTTCGGGTGGACCGGCGTGCCGAAACGCGCGCGCCGGCACGGTCCACCGCGACTATGACCCGCGTGAAGATCTCGTACCTGTTTCTGCGCGCCACCGCCTGCGCCCTTGGCACTCTGCTCCTCGCCGGCTGCGGCACCCGGACACCGGCATCCCAAGAGGCCCGACTCACGAAGGCGTCCGGTGTCGCCAGTATCTCGGTCGTCATGCCGGAGGGCCTCTGGAAGGACACCAAGCCGTGGAGGGACCTGGACAAAGTGCCGGTCGACCACCTCGACGGCGACCGGGGCGCCCGGGGCCTCATCCGGGTGAACCTGACCGGAACCCAGGTGGTGACCTACATGAAGTACCTCGACGGCAATGCCCACCCCGGGCCGGGAGGCGGCCTCCCGAACAAGCAGCCCTCGGCGAGGGTCTACGACGCGATCGGCAGCGCGCTGGACACCATCAAGCCCGCCCGCACCGCCGGCGATCCCGCTCCCGAGGTGCTGATCGACGACACCCTGGCCACCACCGCACCATAGCCTCACCCGCTATGTGACGCGGGCACTGGGCGCGGGCGTGAGCCTGGGGTGAACGTGGGCTCATCGCCTCGGGATGTGGATGATCTCGCAGGCGATGCCGGGGACGCCGGCCATCTTGGGGTCGGTGGTCAGCAAAGGGCACAACAGGGTCTCGGCGAGCGCGATGTACAGCGCGTCGCCGACGTAGGTGTTGTCCCGCAGCTCCCAGGCGCGCAGCAGGAGGCCGGGAATCGGGATCCGTTGGACGTCCAGCGCGTCCAGGTCGGCAATCGCCGCGCCGGCGTCCTTCTCGGCGAGCGCGCCGCGCTGCATCATCCGCACGATCGCCCGGCTCGCCTCGTGGTCCAGGTGCGCCCGTACGCGGAGCCGCGTGAGCCGGGCCGCCACACCACCCGCCCGCCGCCCGCTACCGTCAACCATGCGGCCCACCGCCAACGGCAGCCGCCGCCACCACGAAGGAGGCCCCGGTGACCACCCAGCCCGACCACCAGGCCCAGGCCGCGCCCCGGCCAGCCACCCTGCACGAACTCCGCACCGCCCTCAGCAGGTACGGCCTGCCCGGCGACCGCGAGAACTTCGAACGGGACCTGGCCGCCGCCCTCGACGCCTCCCCGATCGGCGACCTCGCCGCCGTCACCGAAGTCGCCGCCACCTACCGCCACCGCCTCGCCCTGCGCACCAGCCCGGACGCGATGGACTCCCTGGCCGCGCCCATCGGGGGCCAGCAGTGGAACTCGGCCGCCGACGTGTTCGCCCGCCTGCGAGCCGCCGGCGGCGACCGATGACCGGCCAGCCCGATCAGCAGCCGGCCCCGGCCCCGCTGCACGTCTTCCTGTCCGACGCCGCCGGGCACGCCCTCGGTGCGCTGCAGCCCGGTGAGCTGGACGCGGTGGAGAAGCTGATCGAGCGCCTCACCGTCCACCCGCGGCTCGGCATCCCGGTGCCCGGCGGCACCGACCCCGAGGTCGACGACTACACGGCCCGCACCGACCCGGCCGCCGACACCGGCGACCGCATCAGCCTGGTTTACCGCGTCCATTCCTCGATGGCCGCTGTGTTCGTGACCTGGGTCATCGCCGGACCCTGATCCTGCATCAGAGGCTCTGGAAGATGGCCGGGCCCTCACACTCGTCGACGTGAGAGGGCGTTAAGTCCGTTTCTGATAGAGGCCTCGTCCGGGTTGGGTGAGGAGTCTTTGGCGGATGAGTCGTCCCAAGCGGGAGCGGGTGATGTTGACCGAGGGCTTGTCGGTGGGCAGGCCGAGGAGTTCGTGCAGTTCACGGACCCGGAAGACCTGCCGGGGATGCTCGTTGAAGGCGGTCACGATCTGCTGGTAGACGGTGGCGGTCTTCGCGGGATCCTGTCCGTGGTCGAGCGGGATCAGGCTGCCGATGACCTTGCCGGTGGTGACGATCTCGGCGAGGCGGGCCTCGACCTCGGCGAGGGCGCTGGTGAGTTGGTCGATCTGTTCGCGCAGGTGATCGGCGCGTGCGGCGGTGTTGTTGTGATCGGCCTGCAGCAGCCGCAGGAACTCGGTGACGTTCACGCGGCCGGCTCCACCTCGTCGCGCTAGGCGGGGCTGGGGGTGGTCAGGCGGCGAAGCATGCCGGCGGTGGAGGCCCAGTAGACGCGGGAGGTGGCGTTGTCGGACCGGTGGTCGTAGTCGCGGGCGAGGCGCCGGTGAAGCATGAGGGTGCCGTTGACCTGCTCGACGACCCACCGCTTCGGCTGCGGGACTAACCCCTTGCCCACGTCGTCGGGGTTGCGCCGGACCACCTCGACGGCGATGTCCTTCACCGCCCCGTGGATGATCACCGTGTCCTTGAAGCCCCGGTCGACCAGGACCTTCTCCAGACGTGTCCCGCACCGTCTCGCGGCCTGGTCCAGCACGTGGCCGATCGGGATTCCGGTCGGCGCGGTGGTCAGCAGCGCCACCGAAAACGCTGCAGCGATCGCCTGGGTGGACCACCCGGTAGATCAGGTAATGCGGAACAGTGGAATGGGGAACGGCTGATGCGCGCGCTGGGCATCACCGGCGCGGTGAGGGCAGGGAGGTCACCGTGGGCCTGTTGCTGGAGCGCTCCTGATAGCCAGGGACTACGCACTGTGACGATTGGCTTGATGCTCAGGCCTGCGGACCGAACCATCGGGTAAGAGCGGCTTCGAGTGGTGTCCCGTCGGCGTGGGGCCAGGCGATGTAGCCGTCGGGGCGGATCAGGACAGCGTCGAGGTTGTCGATGCCCTCTGTGGCCTTGGCTGTGACGTGATCGAGTCGGTTGTTCCAGCCGTCGAGTGACCTGTGCTTGCCGTCGAGGGACAGCAGGAGGCCTCGGCCGGGGTGCATCAACCGGCTGACGCGGGTCGGGCCGTCCTTGGTGGTCAGGTCCAGGTCGATCATGCGGGTGCCGAGTCCGGGGTACTGGATGTCGAGTCCGGACATCAGGCCCGAGATGACGCGGTTGGCCTCGGGCAGCCGGAGCAGGTCGGTGACGATGTCGCGGACTGCGGCCACCTCTTCGTCCCGTCCGGGGTTCAGCAAGACGGCTTGCGCGCGGGTGTGCTGCAGGACTCGCGCGGCGACAGGATGCCGCTCGGTGTGGTAACTGTCCAGCAGTCCTTCGGGTGCCCAGCCGCGCACCGTGGCGGCGAGCTTCCAGCCCAGGTTGACGGCGTCCTGGATGCCCAGGTTCACGCCCTGACCGCCGATGGGCATGTGGATGTGTGCCGCGTCGCCTGCGAAGAGCACCCTTCCCTCGCGGTAGCTCTCGACCTGCCGCACGGCGTCGCTGAAGCGGGACGCCGCCCGCAGTTCGCCCAGTTCCGTCTCGGGCCCGTAGGCGGCCTGCAGGGCCTCGCGGACCTCCTCGGCGGCGACGGGCACCCCGCGGCCTCGGCCTTCGCCGGAGAGCTTGGCAAAGATCAACCGGTACAGGCCGCCGTCGAGGGGCGCCAGCATGGTGAAGAACCCGTTGGCGACTCGGGTGTACCGGCTGGCGTGTCCGGCGGCAGCGGGAACGTTCTCGGAGCGGGAGGCGAGAGTGATGTCCGCGGCCACTGAGGACGTCCTGCCCGCCCGGCCTGGGAAGGGGACGTTCAGCAGCCTGCGGACGGTGCTGTGCCCGCCGTCGCAAGCGACGAGGTAGCTGCCGCGGATGCCGCCGGCGGTGACGCCGTCGGCGTCCTGCTCGATTGCCGAGACCTCGTGCCCGCGGAGCACCGGCACGCCTTGGTCGGCCAGGCGCTGTTCGAGGAAGGCTTCCAACTTGGCCTGCGGGAGGGCGACTGGGTGCGGATGGCGGGTTCGCCAGGGGCGACAGTCCAACTCGACCGGCAGCATGGCGAAGTGTCCGCCGGCTTCGTTGCGCGACGGTGCGTCCTCCAGCAGCGGATCCAGCAGTCCGCGCAGGTCGAGCACCTCGGCGGTGCGGGGCTGCAGCTTTGTGGCCCTGGACTGTGCGTTGCGGGCGTGCTCCCTCTCCAGAACCACGACCGGTATCCCGGCCAGTTGCAGTTCGTGGGCCAGCATCAGCCCTGTCGGGCCGGCTCCGACGACGATGACTTCGGTTCGCACGGGATCCCCCAAATCAGCATTGGATGCAAAAATGCACTGAGTGCACAGCATGATACGCTGATTGCATGGATGAGCGAAACGAGCAGGTCGGAGGGCAGAAAGGGGTCGGGCTGAGGGAACGGAAGAAGGCCCGTACCCGCGAGGCCATCGCGGCCACGGCACTTCGGCTGTTTCTCCAGTCGGGGTTCGAGCAGGTGTCGATCACCGAGATCGCGGAGGAGGCGGGCGTCTCCCGCCGGAGCCTGTTCACGTACTTCCCCACGAAGGAGGACCTCGTCCTACACGTCTTCGCCGACCACGAGGACGAAGCGGCCAGGACGGTCCGGGCCCGGCCGGCGGAGCAGCAACCATTGGAAGCGCTGCGTGAAGCCCTGCTGGCTGCCCTGCGGCGGCGTGATCCGAACACGGGCTTGAACGACAGCCCGGAAAGCCTGGCCTTCTACCGGCTGGTCGGCGGCACCGAGAGCCTGGCGGCGGGACTGACCCGCTACACCTCGCGCGGGATCGACGCCTTGGCCGGGGCCCTCCTGGAGTCCGGCTTCGATCCGCTCAGCGCTCGCCTGACGGCCTCGCAGGTGATCGTGCTGGAGCGTGAACTCGCCGACATGAACCATCAGTCCCTGGCAGGCGGCCAGTCCGCGACCGAACGCTACCCGGAGGCCGTCCGAGCCGCTGACCGCGCGTTCGACCTGCTGCGTGACGGCCTGGGAGCCCGCTAGGGTTCCCGGCCTGGGCCGAGTGATGGCCTGCCGGCCGCACCGGTCACGGCTGTCCGGCCTTCTGGCCGGTGGCGTCAAGTGTCGGATTGTAGGCGGGCGGGGGTACGTGGAGCCCGTCGGTGGTGTAGTCGCCGAACCGGAGGACATTCTCGCGCCGGTAGGGGTTGAGGACCGCCAGGTCGCCAGCCTTCGGACTCCATCCCTCACGGGCCATCCGGCGCAGGACGTGCGTCATGTCGATGGTGGTGGAGAAGACCACGCCGGACGCGATCAGGTCGAGGAACTTGACCGCCTTGTCCTGCAGTTCCGGGTCGCGGCTGGCGAGCCAGCCGGCGTTGCCGAAGTGGAGCGGCTCGGATGATCTCGGCAGCGGTGAGGGCATGACGCCGGGAGTCATCGGGATCCTCCGCTACCTGCATGAGGTACTCGGCTCGGCAGAGTTTGGAGGCTGTCTCCGGATGCCGTTCGATCTCGACCACGACGGCTCACCGCAGGAGGAACCCCCGGAGAGGATCGAGGGTGTCGGAGCTGATGGCCTTGGTGATCGCTTCAGCCTGCTCGGTCTGCATCGTCGCCGATGTGGGCCGGGACGGCCTGCAGTGCGAGGACGCCGATGCCGAGCTGGGCGGCACGGTGCTGGGCGACCAGGTCGCGGCCGGCGCTCACGTGGCGGCGCCCAGGCCTCGGTGGTGATGCCGTCCGGGGCGGGGCCGGTCTCCAGCTCGGCGGCCGGGACGTCGGGGCGGGCGCGGACCTCGGCGACTGCGGCGGCGACGATCCCGCCGACCGTCTCGACCGGGAGCGCGGCGCCGCCGGCGTCCTTGGTGGGCGCCGGCATGGCGTTCGGCGATCAGGACGATCACCTCGCTCGGCGCGGCCCCCGGGCCTCGGAACGCTCTCTCACCGGGGTCGTTCGCCGGTCAGCTGCTGCCAGCGGCCGCAAGCAGCGTCCGCCTCCCGTCGGGCCTGGAGAACGCGCAGGTTTAGCTGGGCGGTGACCTGCTGCACCTTCTGCTCGGCCTGGAGGCGGCCGCCGGTGTCGGCGGTGACGCGCTCCAGTTCCGCCTTGGCCTTGGGAATGAGGGCCCGGATCCGCTGATTCGCGGCGCCGGCGTCGGCGATGGCGTTGTGGACATGGACGACGAAGGCCCGAACGTCCGCCTCAGGAGTCTCCTCCAGTGCGAGGGTGAGCAGTTCGCGCCGGCCGTCGAGCGGGGTCAGATAGATGTAGGCCTCCGTAGGGGAGTACTGGTCGTCGATCGTGAGTCCGAGGAGCGGGTGGGTGGCGCCGGTGCCGACCCGAAGGGCGCGCTCGTACAGGTCCAGACGGTCCCCGAGCGAGTGGAGCAGCGGTCCGTTGAAGTCAGGGTCGTTCAGTGCGGCCAGGTGGAGTTCGGCCTTTCTCACTCGGGCCTGGTGCTCGCGAGTGGCGTCGGCTGCGGCCGAGCGGGCTTGTTCCTGCTGGGCCGTCATGTTCTGCTCGGCCCGGCGCAGGTTCTCCCGGGCCGTGCTCAACTTCTGTCGTTCCCGGCTGTATCGGGGGTCGAAGGTGTGCTGCCAGGTACCGGGGTAGAGGCTTCTCCGCCAGGCCACGGCCGCCACGATGGCCAGGACCGCCAGGGCCGACCAGAACAATGTGGTCCACACAGTTTCCGCCATGGCTTCTCCTCCGGGTGTGCGGGTGCGCTCCGGTCGTGGCGGCGGTGTTCGCCGTCTGCTGCCGGACGCGGGATCAGTGGGTGGTGATGGACGCGGCGGCACCGTTGAGGAGAACCCATCGGTCGCCGCCGTTTTGGGGCGTTGGGGACCGGAGACGAGGGTCGCGGTCAGTGGATGTTCTGGGTGAGGGAGGCCACGAAGTGCAGGATGGCCTGGCCGACCGGAGTGGCGGCGATCAGGACGCCGAAGACCACGCAGTACGCCGCGCCGAGCTTCTCGTCGAAACGGGTGCGCGGCTGGGTCGGCCTGCGTAGGCGCAGCACGATGATGACGCCGAGGAGTGCGATCGCGCTGAAGGTGAACTGCATTCCCTACCCCAAGTGATGCTTCGGATGCTCTGGGTGAGAGTGTCAGAGGTATGGCGGTCGTGAGGCGTGATCGGGAAGTTCGGCCACCGACCGCCGTGATCCGGCCGGTTGGGCCCGACCGCCTGCGGCGAGCGGCCGCCGCCTCCTACGCTCTCGGCCAGGATTCCGGCCCGGAGGGGGAAGTGTCGTGGCCCGCAGGCCCGTTCGACGTCGCCGCAGCGCCAAGCGCCGCGGGCGGAACCGAGGCGACGGCATCGTCCTGTTCGGCGTGGCCACCGCCGTGGTCATCCTGCTGCTGCTCGTGCTGGGGTGGCTCCTGAACCACCTGCTGCTCCTGTTCGGTCTGCTGGCCGTTGCCCTGGCCGTCGTGCTGCTGGTGGTTCGCGGCAAGGTGGCGGCCTCGCGACGGGAGCATGAGGCGCAGGTCGCGCAGCTGCGGCATGTCGGGGCGTTCCTGGCGATGGGTCCGAAGGAGTTCGAGCATGCGCTGGCGGTGTTGTGCCGGCGCGACGGCTGCACGAAGGTCACCGTCGTCGGTGGCGCGGGCGATCTCGCCGCCGACGTCCTGGCCACCACTCCGACCGGGCAGCGGATCCTGATCCAGGCCAAGCGGTACGGGCCGAAGACGCTGGTGGGCTCCCAGGACGTGCAGAAGGTCAACGGCACCTACCGCGACGTCCACCGCTGCGACCTCGCACTGGTCGTCACGACCAGCACCTTCACCAAGGCCGCCGCTGCCTTCTGCGCCCGAGTCGGGATCCGGGCCGTCGACCGCCGGGCGCTGGCCCTGTGGGCGGAAGGAACCGCTCGGCCGCCTTGGAGTTGACCCGCGTCCAGTACGGCGGGAGGTGTCCAGGGCGGCGCCGGACACTGGGCGCGCGAAGTCCTCGGCCGGTTTGCGCGTCTCACCGCGGCGACGTTCTGTGGCCGGCCGGCCGCTCGACTTGCCTTGCAGGCCTCGGGGTTGAACGACCGTCGCCTTGTGGCGAAGCGTGCTGTCGCGGACACGGTCTGTCGTAGGCTGGCCGCGCAACACAGGAGCGGGAGGGGGACCTGTGCGGAACGTGCCGGGCGACGACATCGTCGTCGACTCCAGTCTCGTGTTCCGGTCGTCGGTGGAGTTCCTGGACACCAAGGACTTCGTGTACGCCATCGCCGCGGGCACTGCGGGCGACCTCGCGTCATCATCGGGAATGGCCGGCGATGACAGCGTCGCGCACTCCTTCGCCGCGAAGTACGAGCCGGCGGCGAGGACGATCGTGCAGGCGATCGGCAAGGCCGGACAGGGCATGGCCGCGATCTCCGGGCGCCTGCTGACGATGGCGGCGAACTACCTGGCGGTCGAGGACTCGATCGCCGCCGCCATGTCCGGCCGGATCGACACCTCCTCCGCCACCGCGCAGCGCGCGCAGGAGTGCGAGCCGAGCGAGGCGTACAACGGCCTGCCGATGGTGACCGGGTCGAAGGAGGTCCACGAGATGCCGGTCGTCGGGAAGTTCTGGCCGCAGGGCGATCCGGACCGGCTGCGGCACGCGGGGCAGGTGTGGGCGAAGTGCGCGTCGCTGATCGACGACGCGCAGGTCAACGCCGGTCTCCATGCTTCCTCCGTTGTCGCCGGATGCCAGGGCAAGGCGTTCGACGCCTTCCAGGAGTACGCGGCGACGGTGTACGCGGCCCGTCCGCACGGCGGTACGGACGTGTCCCCGTCGCTGCCGCTGCTGGAGAACACCTCCGCCGCCTGCCGGCAGATGCAGGCGATCTGCAACCAGTACGCGGACGCCGTCGACGACTGCCGCAACACGCTGATCGGCCTGGCGACGGCAGCCGGGATCATCACCACGGCCGGCGTCGTCCTGACCTTCTTCACCTTCGGCGGCTCGGACGTCGCCGCCGGCGCGGCGGACGCGGCGCTCGCCGCCGACGCCGCCGTCGCGGCCGACGCGCTCGCGGCAGCCGAGGCCGAACTGGCGGCCGCCGCCGCAGTCGCCGAAGCCGAGGCGGTGGTCGCCTCGCTGGCCGCCCGCCTGTCCGTCACCGTCGCCGCGACCGCCGCGGTCGCGGCCTCGCCGGCAGTCGCCATCGCCTCGACACCGCCCGGCCCGCCGCAGAACCCCCTCGCCGTACCGGGCGTCGGTCCCGTCGCGGCACCGGTGCCGCCCCCGTACCCGACATACGACCCGGCCCAGCAGTTCGCCGCCTCCACCTGGGTCGCCGGACTGCCGCAGCGGCAACCCAACTACGGCACCCAGGATGACCGCGACTACCAAGTGCGCGTCGCCGGCACCCCCGAACGCCTGATGTCCGGCGCCAACGGCGAGACCGTGTGGGCCGACGGCTTCCGCACCACGGACGGCGCGATCATCGACGCCAAGAACGTCCGCAAGCCCGGCTGCAGCCCCCGCTCCCTCGAAGGCCTGCAAGAGAACAAGTTCAACACCAACCTGCTGCTCAGCGGGGACGAATCCGAGCTCGACCGGTACAAGGCAGCCATCGACAACCCCGCCAACCACGCCCAGTACCTCGAGGTGGACACCCCCGACCCGGCCACCGTCGGATACTGGCAGTTCCTACTCGCCGCGCACCACGTGAAGAGCAACGTCCGCGTCGTCCCCTGACGGAGGCTCACCCATGAACGCGATCTACATCGCCGCCCCCGAGGGCACCACCTGGCCACTCAGCGGCCAGGACGTCGAACGGCGCCTGGAGACCCGCTTCCCCGACGTGCAGACCTGGCACAAGTACGCCCCGGTGAGCCGCAGCGCCTACATCGACTTCGAGATCGACATCGACGGCGAGCGGCGGCACGGCAGCTACTTCGACCACCGGCACCTGATCCTCCGCGACGCCGAGCCCCAGTTCTGGGCCGACACCGTCGCGTGGTTCCTCGGCCTGCTCCCCCCGGGTACGAACGCGGTCGCCATGGTCGAGTCCAACCCGGACGAGATCCGCCCTGTCCCGGCAGCAGCGACGACCCGGCAGATCGCGGACCTCCTCGACAGCCTGGCCAGCGAATCCTGACGCCCGCCCCGCCGCAAGGTCCGCCGCCCGTTGTTCCTCGCGTGCTCGCCCCTCCGCTTCCCCGGCCAGCGCTGCTCGGCCTCGTGACCCGCGCGTCGCCGCTCCAGTGCCCACTCAACGACACCGCGGTGACGGGCGGGCTTCCGGTCGCATCCATCGCCGGCCCGAAGCGGACCCGGTCGCCGACGTCTTCGCCCGCCTACACGCCGACCGCCGGCGGCGGCGACCCCCGTCGCCAGGACAACGGCTGGTGCTCGCTGTGCCGCGGGACCGGCCTCGTGCCCAAGCGCGTCCAGGAGCACCAGGTCCGCTTCCCCGCCGGCCTTCGCGAAGGACAGCGCGTCCGGCTCCGCGGCCTGGGCGAGCGCGGCACCAACGGCGGCGAGAACGGCGACCTCTACGTCACCGTGCACATCGTGCCTGACCGGCCGCCAGGCAGGCGTACATGTGACGTGCTCCTGGGATCACCTCACATGTACGTGACGTCGGGCCGCGCTGTGCCCAAGCCGGGATGGACTCATGGTTCATTTTGGTGATTGTGGTGTCCCCCAAAATGGACCATGAGTCCATCCCTCCCCTTCGCTCTTCCCCACCCCACAACGCGCGCCGCCTGCCCTGCCGGACCACCGGGTACGGGCGGCAATTGCGAACCGATGCGGACCGCGGCCGCGTGGATGGCTGGGCGCGGCGTGCTCCGCCCCCGCACCCGTGGCCAGCGCCCGGCGGCGCTGGACCCGCCATCCTGCCGCCTGCCCTGCGCCGCCGGTCCGCCGTCAGGGCCGTGGCCGGCCCCGCCGTCAGCCCGTCACCGCACCGGCCCGGGCCGTGGACGGCCCGGGCACTGGGCAGTTGCCATCGAGGAGGTGGCCGGTGCCCGTACGGGGCGGAGCCACCTGCCGGTCCGGCCTGCACCGGGTGCCGCGTGCTGCCCGCCTACCGAGCGGTTGCCGACGTCACCACCTGCCGACGAAGACCTTGCTGCCCACCTTCACGACCTGGGAGCGCTGGCCGGGACCGACCGGTGCCCGCACCCGCCGCCGAACCGCAGCGCCAGCAGCGGCAGGGCATGGGCACCAGCCACCGGAACTCGTAGGCATGGAAAGGGCCCCCCTGGGCCCGGGTCCGGCGGCAGCCGGACTTCCATGACTGGCGCAGTGACCCCGGCCAGCAGGGCCAAACCCGACCCGGCCCGGGCGGCGGCAGCGGCACGGAAAGCCAACCCGCCGGAGGCCACCCCAGTGGCAAAGCCGCAGGCCAGACCGCCCGTGGTGGCCGCTGTGACACGAGGTGCTGCCGGACCGGTGGGTACGGGAGCGCCGGTCCTCCCGCGCGGCGGGAGTAGTGAGAGAGCCCCGCCCGCGAGAACCGGTCATAAACATGCTCTGACCTGCGAAAACGACCAGTTTGTGTCAGACATTGTTTGGCCCTGGCCAGCAGGGCCAAACGCTCTCGACTTTGGCCCTGCTGGCCAGGCCAAACCGGCGGGCGTTATCCACAGGCCCCGGCGCCTACTGTCGAGCGCGGCGGGACGACTCGCCGGGACGGTCTGGCCCTAACGGTAGGGCCAAAGCACTATCACCCGTGATAGTGTCCCGATGACATTGGATCAAGGAACCTGGAGAGCGCCGATGGCTGACAAGCCCAAGCTGGGCTACGGCGAACAGCTGGTGACCCGGCTCGACAGCCGGGGAAACGTCGTCTACTCGGTGCAGAAGATCTCGGGCCGCACCTTCGCGGAGTCCGACACCACCAAGGGCTACACCACCGACGCCCCGCTGATGATGCTCACCCTCGCCCAGATGGACATCCCGCAGACCTGGATGCGGACCTGGTGCACCCTGGTCGGCTTCCAGCAGATGAGCGGCAAGGCCCCACGCCGGGCGCCGCTGGGCATGGTGAAGACCACCCACCGCGACATCAGCGCCGCCTCCGGGGTCTCGCGGACCTACGTCGGCGAATCGCTGCTGTTCTTCAACGAGATCGGCTGGCTGCGAACAGCGCGCCGCTCGGTCTACCAGTTGAACCCGTTCCTGACCTTCGCCGGGTCCAGCGCCGACCAGGAGGCGGCGCAGGACGTCTGGGTCGCGGAGGTGCCCGAGTTCCTGATGCCCGGCCCGGAGTACGCCACGGCCTGGCGCAAGGAGCGCCGCGAGGAGCAGCGGTCGGTGGCCAAGGCCACGAACGTCGTGCTGCTCGGCTCGAAGGCGGAGAAGAACGAGATGCCGGCGGCGGCCCCGAAGGTTCGGGCCGTCCGGACCGCCTGAGAGACGGCGAGGCCCGCTCCGTTGCACCGGAGCGGGCCTAACCTGACATTGGATGCTCAACGTATCAGCTAGCCGGTGGGCGCCCGCGCCCCTGACCGAGGACTCCAGATGACGACCACCCGGTACGTCCCGCCGATCCCCACCACCGAGATGGTGGCCATCAGCCGTGAGGCGCTGGCCGTCCTCAGCCTGGTCGAGCTGACCGCGAACAGCCACCGCCTGCTCACCACGCTGCTGGCCTACCAGGATCCGGAGACCGGGTGCGCCGGCCTCTCCCAGGTCGAGATGGGCACCCTGCTCGGGCTGAGCGCGCCGAGCGTCAACCGGGCCGTGAAGCAACTGGCGGACAAGGGCCTGGCCTGGCTCCTGGAGCCGGGCGTCTACCAGATCCACCCGCTGCTGACCGGCGGGAAGATGCGGGCCGGCCTGGCCGCGGTGCCCAAGATTGACTCCCTCGACCCCGAGCGGTTCGGCGAGCGGCTGCGGCAGCGCTACGAAGGCCAGCTCGCCAACCTCGGCATCAGCGCGTAGCGGACAAAGACCGCCTTCGACGGCCCGGGCAACCGCCCGGGCCGTCGTCGTTGGCCCTGCCAGCAGGGCCAAAGCACTACCACCGGTGATAGCGGTTTGGCCCTGCTCGTAGGGCCAAAGCACGCGTTGACCCAGGTGGGCGGTCGGCTTCGGCTTTGGCCCTGCTGGCCAGGGCCAAAGCACTAGCACCGGTGATAGCGGTCTGGCCCTACCGGCAGGGCCAGACCACGAGGTGCGCGTCGGCGGTCCGGCCGGGCGACGGCTCGCGGTCGGCCCCGCAGGCCGCAGAGGAGTGGCAACTGCGGCTTGACCACGCTGTTCTGGGGCTCTGAAACAGTGGCTGTCCTCGGCAGACCCTGGTGGTCAGGGCCGAACCGCTATCACCGGTGCTAGCGGTTCGGCCTACCCGGCTTGTTCGAGGCTGCGAGACTGGTGATCATGACCAACCGCAGCCCTCTCGCGCTGCCCACCTTCTCCGCGACCGCCGCCGACGCGCCCCTGCCCGCCCAGTCCGGTGCGCGCCGGCTGCCGGTCGAGCAGGGTGCCGACTTCCGCCAGCCGCCCGGTGAGACCACGGCCGCGCCCAAACCGGCCCGGCGTCCGCTCTCGGCCGGCGGCCTGACCTTCTCCGACCCCGACCAGATCTGACCGGCCCGACCTCCTGCCGCGGTCCCTGTGGCCTCCGGCCGTTTCATAGATCTGCCCTCGAATGAGGGCCCGAAAGTAGAACCGCCAGCGGTCAGGAACGTTCGAGGCGGGATGTGGCTGTGGTTGACAGACCTGAGCTCTACTGTGGGAGCCCCTACGTAATGGGAGGCCACTTGTCTCACCTCTACACACGAGACGGCGTTCCGCTGAGCAGGCGCGGAGACGACGTCCACGACAGCTCCGGCCGACACGTCGGCAAGATCCAGGGCGGCAAGGTGTACGGCCCGAGCGGCCGGTACGTCGCCACGCTCGTTGGTGACCGGCTCGTCTACCGCAGCACGGACAGCGCCACCATCAGCGGCCCCTTCGCACCCAGCCCTACCGCTGGCACCGGTGCCGCGCAGGTCGGCGGCTCCGGCCTGTGGGGAGACGAACCGACGTTCTCCTGAACATCAACGGCTGTGGGGTCGCGGGCCGCGGCGGACCGTCCGGGAGCGGTTCCGAGCTCGGACGGTCGCCCGGGGACGTCATCGTCACCCGGACGGTCCGCACTACCTTCCGGGCCGGCGGCACGCCCATCGGAAAGACCCTGACCATTCAGGGAGGCAGCACCCCGATCGTGCTGCACGTGGAGCCAACCGACCTCGGCCCGGACGAGCCCGGTGTTGCCCCGGGCGCCCCGGGGCACTGACGTCCCGCATCTGGGCGGTCGGCTCCGCCGACGCGGACGGCCGGTTGGACGGGCAGCGAGGACCGCGAGCCCCGGCTACTTGGTGAGCCACATCTTGATGACCGCGGCCGGCGGGGGCACCTTCCCGTAATAGGGGGCGATGGCCTCGGCAATGGCCGCGGCGAGCTCGTCAACGGTGCGCAGCACGTACCGGGGCGGAGTGATCCAGATCCGGGGTTCGGCGTCGCGGTCGTCGTTGTTGTGAATGATCTGGGCATACAGGTGGCCCAGGCCTGCCTCCCAGCCCCAGGTGCTGTAGTTGTCCCAGCCCGGCATGGAGAAGGCTTCCAGCGGGCCGGCCGGTGCGCCGGGTTCGGCAACGCGCCGGGCGGGCTGCGGCGGTGCCGGGCTGGTGTAGGACGGGCCGTAGACGATCTCCCACACGCCTTCGGCGCGGTGCTCCAGGACGTCCATGGGGATGGTCGTCTTGAGGAGGCGCAGCTGCCGGCGGAACTCTTCCGGGGCGATGCCGAGCCGGGACGCGTGGGTGGGGATGTCGCGGTCGTGGAGTTTCAGCCCCAGCACGAGCGGCGGGTCCTCGTCCCAGGGGGTTTGCCTCGTGTGCTCGGCGAGCAGCAGGAACACCTGCCGGGTGGTCTCGTCGCTGATGCGAAGCCCCTGGACGTAGGTGAGGGCCTGCTTGCTCATCCGAACTCCCCTTCCAACGAACCGCGATGGCCACGGTCGGTGCCTGCGTGGTCACGCTATCGCCCCTGGCCGTGGCCGTTCGTGGAACAACGGAAACCCGGGCGGGCGGAAGACCGCCGACCGGCTCACCTGGCGTCGTGCGGTCCGTACCGCGCCGGCCGGGCCACAGACGGTCCGGCCTGTCCGGCTGCCCCCGGTGAACGTGGCCGGTGCCCGTACCGGGCTGAGCCGCCTGCCGATCCGGCCTGCACCGAGCACCGCGGCCTGCCCACCGGGTGGGCGCCGACGTCATCACTCACCTGACGACGAGCCCTTGTCGTCCACCTTCTCCGCGATCGCCACCGGCGGGCCCGGCGGGGCCGTGGCCTTGTCGGCTGTGCCGTCGATCATCTCGCCCGGGCGGGCTGCTTGTTCGGCGTTCCGGCTTCGAACAGTCCGTACTTGTCGCGGCGCGGCCGGGTTCGGAATCATCAGGGGCTGAATACAGGGCTTGGGGGGCAGGGGGAGGCGAGCGGGGCGCTTGTGGCCTCGTGCGGGTGAACCCGACCGGGACCCAGTCGGTGACCTACATGAAGGAACTTGACGGCAACGCCCACCCCGGGCCGGGAGACAGCCGGCCGAGCAAGCAGGCCTCCGCGCGGGTCTACGACGCGATCGACGACACCCTGGCCACTGCCATGCCGGGATCAGCCGGCGGAGTTCCGCGCGGCCTGCTTGAGCTTCGCGCTCGCCTTGTGCCTGTTCTCCGCGCCCGCCCAGTACGGGTGGGAGTGCAGTTCGGCGCTGATCGCGCCGAACTCGGCGCGATTCCCGGCGGTCGGGTCGGCGGCCCAGGCCGCCTCGACGTCGAACCAGCGGCGCTGGAGATCGAGCAGGTCAGCAGGGAATTCATCGGTGTCGGACACCGCCCCATCGTAGGCCGCACATCCGTGCGGCCCGGGCCACCGCCCGCCGGACCTGTCGCCGCCGACATCGGCAGCAACCCCTGACATCGACCTCTGACGGCCGTGCGCGTCGCTGACAAGCGCTCTCCGCGTCGCCGTTCAGGCCCGCGCCGGTCCGCCCGAACCGGCGCGGGCACATGGTCGCCGAGCGGCTGACCGACGGTCAGACTGGGGTCATGACCGCCCGCCGCCGGCTCGGACCCGGCTACCTCGCCCAGAACCCCACCACGCCCATGCCCGACGAGCACGCGCGTCTGCTGCCCGCCGAGCGCGTCGCGAGTGCGGAACCGGACACCGCCGCCGATGTCCCCGTCGCGCCGACCGGCCGCCGCCGGCTCGGACCCGGCTACCTCGCCACCGTCGACGGCCCCGCCGCGCAGGCCTGAGCGGGTCGCGTGACCGGCCGCCGGTCTCCGTTCCCCGGGGATCGTGCCGTCGGGAGGGCCGTGGCCGGCGGGTTGGCCGTCGGGCGGTCGCGGCGGTGCGCGCCGCGGGCAATGGGGTGCGGCGCGCACCGCCCGGTCATTCTCTCCCGGGTCGGCGGCGTCCCGGCTCTGTCCCAGGGTGTCCGATTCGGGCGTCCCGCTGGGACTGTCCCACCCTGTTCTGCCTGGTGGAGGCGTGCGTTGTCGGCGTACTCCTCTAAGTGCTCCGCAGGGTACAGAGCTACGTGCACCTGTCTGGGCGGGTCCGCGAAGGGCCCGGCGCGAGGAGGCCGGTG
>NZ_JBIVPU010000021.1:0-80673 GCF_044754805.1 Kitasatospora sp. NPDC092948
CCGCGCAGGACGTCATGAATGCGTTCGACGGTGCCGTCGTCGTGCCACCACGTGAAGTACCAGTACACCGTCGGCCAGGGCGGGAAGTCCTTCGGTAGCTGCCGCCAGGCACACCCGGTGCGGACCACGTAGAAGATCGCGTCGACGATCCGCCGCCGCGGATGCTTCTCCCGCCGACCGCCCTTCGGACCCACCCGGGCCGGCGGCAGCAACGGCTCCACCAGCGCCCACTGCCCGTCCGCCAGGTCTGACGGATACCCACCCCAAGGAACCACTCACGCAGAGCTCAACGAGCCCGCCGGCCCCGCGGCACGGCAGATCTCAAACGCGGTCTCAGGGAAATCCGTGAGCGGCGAAGGCGGTCAGGCGGGGACGGCGCGGTGGACCCGGGTGGTGGTGAAGACTGCGGCGGTCACGGCGATCGCGGTGAGGGCCAGCAGGCCGGCGGCGTAGGAGTGGTAGCTGCCGTACACGGCGCCCAGCGTCAGCGGCTGGACGAAACCGCCGAGGCCGCCTGCGGCGCCGACCACGCCGGTGACGGAACCGACCTGTTTGGCGGGGGCGAGTCGGGCGACCAGGGTGAACGTTGCGCCGCTTCCGGCGCCCAGGGCTGCGGCCATGGTCAGGAAGGCCATGGTGCCGAGCGGGGCCAGGGGCGGGGTGAAGCTCTGCAGCAGGGCACCGAACGCGGTGGCGGCGAGGGCCCAACTCAGTACCTGTACGGGGCCGGTGCGGTCCGACAGCCAGCCGCCGACCGGGCGCATCAGCACGGCGAGGAGGACGAAGCCCGCCATCCGGTTCGCGGCGTCGGCCTGTTGGAGTCCGTAGGCGGTCTTGAGGAAGGTCGGGAGGTAGACGGAGAAGGCGACGTAGCCGCCGAAGGTCACGGCGTAGAGCGCCGAGGCCCGCCAGGTGACGCGCAGTCGGAGGGCTTCGCCGAGGCGGCGGGCCAGGGGTTCGGTGGGCGCCGTGCGGTTCGGGGCGTCGCGCAGCAGGGCGAAGGCGAGGACGACGTAGACAGCGAGGGCGATCGCGGTGAGGACGAAGGGGGCGGCGATCCCGTGGCTCTTGACCAGATTCACGGTGGTCAGGGCGCTGATCGCGGTGCCGCCCATGCCGGCGCCGAAGATGCCGATGGCGGTGCCGCGTCGCTCCGGGGGGAACCAGGCGTTGACGAAGGGGACGCCGACGGCGAAGGCGGTGCCGCCGATACCGAGGAAGAAGCCGCCGATGAGCAGGGCGGTGAGCGAGGAGTGACCGACCAGGCCGAGGTACAGCACCGGCACGATGGTGGCGGCGGACACCAGCGGGAACATCAGCCGGCCGCCGTACCGGTCGGTGAGTGCGCCCACCGGGATGCGGCCCAGCGAGCCGACGATCACCGGGACGGCAACCAGCAGCGACTGCTGGAACGAGCTGAGGCCGAGGGAGTCCTTGAACCGGGTGCCGAGCGGGCTGATCAGCGCCCAGGCCCAGAAGTTGAGGGCGAATCCGAGGGTTGCCAGGGCCAGCATCAGCGTGCGCTGTCCGGAGGTCGGTGCGGCGGATCTGTTCCCGGTCGGACGGGTGGGCATGGCGGGGTCTCCGTTCATCGTGCGGGGAATCGGGTGACGGTGGGCAGGTGACGGTGAGCCAGGTGCCGGTGAATCAGGCGGAGGGAGGAGAGCCAAGAGGCCGATGCCGTCAGTCAATTCACCTCCGGGCCGGCTCCCGACGGCACGGGCGCGATGGTACGGGAAGGACCGGGTCCGGTAGGCGCGGCGGCGGTCGTCGCACAGGTCGGCGTGCGGACGGCACGCGCTGTCGGCGGGCCGTCGGCGGGCCGGCCGAGGGACGGTGGAGGTACTGGCGGTGCCCCCGCTGCCGCTCTGGTCAGCACGGCACAGCACGGCGCCCGGTGGCGCGACCTGGTGGTCGGCCACCGGGCGCAGGTGCCACGGCAGTTGGTCCCGGTCGGTCAGTCGGCGACGAGTTCCGCCGACCGGACCGTCCGGGTGCCGGGCGAGACCGCGAGGCGGACCACCGCGCCGGGCGGGAGGGCGTGGGCGTCGGCGGGGAGGGCCCAGGCGCGGGTGCGGTCGGTGTGGCCGGTGTCGACGGCGAGGAAGCGGGGAGCCTTCTCGCGTCGGCGGGGTTCCAGGCGGAGGATCTCGCCGGTGACGGTGTGCGGGGCGCGCCGTTCCAGGCCGGCGAGGGCGAGATAGTAGGCGGCGAGCGCGCCGAAGCCGGCGATCGCCACGGTCTCGCCGGTCAGCGGGCCCGGGTGCTCCAGGCCGTGGGACATCCAGCCGTGGGCGCTGGCGAAGTTGCCCGGCATCAGGGCGATGAACGCCAGGAACGCCGTCCAGCGGCTGAGGCGTCCGGCCACCGCGACGGCGAGTACGCCGATGCCGATCCAGCCGGCGCTCAGTACCAGGCCGGGGCGGCGCAGCGTGTCGGTCACGTCGGGCGCGGCCGCCCATTCGGGGCGGCGCAGGACGGCGAACAGGGCCAGGCCGACGGCCATCACGGCTGCGGCGCCCGCCAGTTGGAGCAGCTGGGCGGGGCGGGCGCCGAAGCCGGGGAGGAGCCGCGGGTAGCGGATGCGGACGGGGCGCCAGGCGCCGCCGTAGGAGGACCAGACCCGGCGTCGGTCGCCCGCGTCGAAGCCGAGCAGGCGGGAGGTGCGGGCGGTGACGCCGAGTGCGGTGCCGTAGGCGAGGTAGCGGTCCCAGACGGTGACGGCTGCGGGCGGCAGTTGGGCGAAGTCCTCGTGCGCGCGGAGCCAGGACTGGACTCCGGCCCAGTGGCCGGCGCGTTCGAGCCCGGCCGGGGTCGCCCGCTCGCCGAGGGCCAGCGCCAGCAGGAAGCCCAGCGGGAACACCGGTATGGCGCCGACCCCGAGGGCCGCGCGGAGGGCGTGCCCGCCGGTGACGACGCCCAGTGCGAGGAACACGCCGGGCGCGAAGAGGCCGCCGGACAGCACCGTGGCCAGCAGGGTGCCGAACCGTGCCCGGGAGAGGCCGAGTCGGCGGGCTTCGGCGACGGTCTCCCGGCGGAAGGCGGTGTTCCACGAGCTCGCGCGTTCCTCGGCGCGGAAGGCGATCGCGCCGATCGGGGCGCCGGAGCCGCCGGCCTGTTCGGCGATCCGGTCGAGGACCTGCTGTTCGTACGGGGTCAGGGCGGGGGCGGCCTTGCCGGTGAGGTGCACCGTGCTCTGCGCGGGGTCGTCGGCGGGCTGGCGGATCTCGACCAGGCCGCGCGCCGCGAGATCGAGCAGGGTGGCCGCGGCGGCGTGCTCGACGGAGCGCCACCCGTTCGCCAACAGGGCCACCACTGCCGGTCGTTCGGGGTCGTCGCCGAGTTCCTGCGTGGCGGGGCCGGGGCGGACGGTCCCGTTCCGGGTGGCGGCCAGGGCGATTGCGTAGACCGCGAGCCAGAGCACGATCAGTGCGGCGCCGGCCCAGTAGAGTCGGGTGTCGAGGCTCACGCGAGGTTGACCTGGGGCGCTTCCTGCGCGGCGGTGCCGGCCTCGAAGTATTCCTTTCGGGCGTGTCCGCCGCCGAAGCCGGAGACGATGTTTCCGGGGAAGCTCTCCAGGGCGGTGTGGTAGCTCTGGACGGCGCTGTTGTAGAACTGCCGGGCGTAGGCGATCTTGTCCTCGGCGGTGGCCAACTCGGCCTGCAGCTTGGAGAAATGCTGGTCCGCCTTGAGCTGCGGGTAGCTCTCGCCGAGGGCGAGCATTTTCCCGAGGGAGACGGACAGCAGATCCTCCGCGGCCGCCTTGTCGGCGATGCCGAGGCCGGCCTCCGCGGCCGCCCCGCGTGCGGCGACGACGGATTCCAGGGTGGTCCGCTCGTGCGAGGCGTATCCGCGGGCGCCCTCGACCAGGTTCGGTATCAGCTCGTGCCGGCGCTTCAGTTGGACCTCGATCTGCGCCCAGGACGCCTGCGTCTGATTCCGCAGGCGGATCAGCCGGTTGTACGTCCTGACGACCCACCACACGAGCGCTGCGACCAGCACGGCAAGGACGCCGCCGACGACGAGACCCACGATGTTCACCTCACGTTGTAGTGGCCTTGTGCCGGGCGGTTCCGGCAGGCCGGGGGAGATCCTAGAGCCCGCCGCCGTCGGACTGCCGCCGATTTCGGGTGGCGGCGATCGGGATCGGTTCGGAGGGGGGCCGGTCCATGTGATGACGGATCGTCAATTCTGGTTTTTTGCACCCTTGTTGGTGTGGAGTTGATATCCTTTTGTGCTGCCCCCTGCCATGCCCCGTGAACTGCCCGGATATGCGCAATGTGGTCGGCGGCCAATGTACTGTCAAGTCTTCTGTGTGCTACCCCCATTGATCCGGTGTCCGGGCCGCCGGAAGGATCCGCGGCTATGACTACGCGCGTAAACCTTCTGTCGCGACGGCTGGTCGCGCCCCTGCGGTGGGCGGCTCTGCTGTCGGTGCTGGTGTCGGTCGGAGTGTTCTTCGCCGGTGCCGGGGCGGCGCAGGCCGCGCCCGCCTGCGGGGTGCTGTCCACCGGTGCGGCGTCGCAGGCGACGGCTGCCGTGCGCTCGGCCTGCGGGCTGATCGGCACTCCGTACTCGTGGGGCGGCGGGCACGGGTCGCAGCCCGGGCCGACGTACGGGATCTGCGACTCGTCCAACGGCGCCCCGAACGACTGCAACGTCCGCGGGCTGGACTGCTCCGGCATGGTCCGCTACGCCTACTCGCTGGCGGTCGGTGCGGACGTCATCAACGGCACCACGCGGACCCAGTGGCCGACGTCCCGGGCGGTCGCCCGCTACTACCGGGGGGACGGGGCCGGGCCGCTGCTGCCCGGTGACCTGGTGTACTTCGGCGACACCGCTTCCACCATCCACCACGTGGCGATGTACCTGGGGCAGGGCTGGATCGTCGAGGCGCCCTACTCCGGCGGGTACGTCCAGGTGGCGGCGCTCTCCTCGCACGGCGACTACTACGGCGCGATCCGGCTGTACGGCTCCGGCAACACCACCCCGGCCCCGACCCCGCCGCCGGCCGGCGGCGGGCAGTACTGGGTGAACACCTTCTCCAACGCCCCGGTGTACGCCTCGCCGACCTCCACCAGCAGCACGGGAACGCTGTACCAGGGCACCAACTACGTGTACTGCAAGGCGTGGGGCCGTGAGGTGTCGAGCGGCAGCAGCTACAACCACTGGTGGCTGAGGACGGACCCGGACGTCGGGCCGAGCGGCCAGTGGGTGTCGGCGTTCTACCTCTCCGGCTGGGGCAACGACGTGGCCAAGGACAACAACGGCACGACCGTCCCGGACTGCGCGGGCGGCGGAAGCGCCCCGGCCCCCACCGGCAAGTACTGGGTGGACACCTTCGCCAACGTGCCGGTGTACGCCTCGCCGACCTCCACCGGCGCCACCGCCACCGGGACGCTGTACCAGGGCACCAACTACGTGTACTGCAAGGCGTGGGGCCGTGAGGTGTCGAGCGGCAGCAGCTACAACCACTGGTGGCTGAGGACGGACCCGGACGTCGGCCCGAAGGGCCAGTGGGTGTCGGCGTTCTACCTGTCCCACTGGGGCAACGACGCGGCCAAGGACAACAACGGCACGACCGTCCCCGACTGCTAGACCGCACGCAACCGGCCCCCGTCGGACGACGGGGGCCGGCGCGTCGGGCGGGGAATCAGGGACAGTTCTCGTCGATCTTGTACTGCAGGGCCCTCGGGTAGTCGTGCCGGCTGAGGCGGACGCGGGCCAGGATCGGGGCGTGGTTGAGCTGGTTGGTGGGGTCGGCGATGTCGGTGAGGAGGGCGTCGAGTTCGGCGTGGGTGCTGAGCTTGAAGCCGTGCATCTGGTCCTTCTCGGAGCCGAAGACGTGGGCCAGCTTCTCGTAGTGCCACGGGTGCAGGACGTTGTAGAAGTCGGCGCCGTCGGACGGCCTGCCCTTGTAGTAGCAGGGGCTGACCAGCATCTGCTCGATGCCGTAGAAGCCCTCGTTGTCGAGGACGAAGATCACCGGGCGCAGGTGGTGGCGGACGTGGGTGGACAGTTCCTGGCAGATCTCCTGGAACGAGCCGTCGCCGACGAACACCATCGGGCGCTTCAGCGGCTGCTGCCGGCCGAACGCCACGCCGGTGGCCGCGCCGACCGAGTAGCCGATGGACAGCCAGCTGTTCTGCGCCATGAATCCGGCCCGCTCGGTGATCCGCAGGTTCATCGAGCCGAGCAGCGAGAAGGCCGCGTCCGAGACCACGGTGAACGGCGAGGGGGCGTCCGGGATTCCGCCGGTGGCCTCGTGCTCCAGGAAGTGGTTGATGCGTTCGAAGAAGCCGTCGTAGGTCAGTTCGGTCTTCTTGTGGTGCCGGGCGCTGAGCGAGCCGAGGAACTCGGCGGTGGTGGCGGGGACGTCCAGGCCCGCCTTGTGGGCCAGCGCGAAGTGGTCGGCGGGGAACGTCCTTCCCGCCAGGGCGGTCTTCAACGCGGGGACGAAGTAACGGAGTTGGACGTCGGGGAAGTACATGGCGCCGACGCTGACGCCGCCGCGGGCCGCCACGATCCAGTCGTCGCCGATGGACTGCTCGCCGTTCAGGTTCTTGGACGTGGACCACGTGCCGAGGCCGATCCGGCAGCCCGCGTTCTTGAAGGTGTCGCGGATCTCCGGCAGGCTCGCCTTGCCGTTGTAGACGCCGGCGAACAGCGGGTGCAGTTCGGAGACCACGGACTTCGCGCCGACGGTGGTGCAGAACTGCATCTCGGTGGCCTCGACGAACTCCGCCAGTTCGTTCTCCAGCCGCTGGTGCAGCAGTTCCTCGCCGGCCCAGACGATCGGCGTCCGGTACTTGGTGATCAGCTCCACCGCTGCGGCCACGGCCTTGTCCAGGATGTCCTGGTTGCGCTTGGTGAACGGCCGCTCGTGCGCTCGGAGCCGACCCTGCGGGGGGTCGCACGGCGCGTGCCAGAGGTCCTCCATGACCTCCAGGTAGACCGGCTTGCGCTCGGTCAGGCAGGCGGTGATGGCGCTGTCGATCTGCGAGGGCGCCAGCCCCGGGTTGGAGAGCACCTGCGCGTCCACCGTGACCTGCCGGTAGACCTCCAGGTTGCTCTCCCGGCGCGGGCTCATGTGCGAGGTGAGCAGGCCCACCGCCTGGAAGTTGAGCCACTGCTCGTAGGACGGCGCGCCGTTGATCGCGATCAGCGGCACGTCCTCGACGTACGCCCCGCCGATGGTGTTGAGCAGGCTGAACGCGCCCACGCTGTACGTCACAGCGACGGCTGCGACACCCTGCTCGGGCTGGTCCGGGGCGGCGTCGGCGAGCCGGACCCGGGCGTAGGCGTCGGCGGCGTAGCCGGCGCCCATCTCGGTCGGGGTGCCGACCCAGCGCACCGAGGTGGTGTCCTGCATGACCGTCAGGAACGGGCCGAGCAGGTCGCCCGGCACGCCGAACACGTACTGGATGCCCAGCTGTTCGAGCCTGGTGGCCAGGTAACGACCCACGGTCCATTCGTTGTTGCTGCTCATCGGTGCAGTGCCTCCTGTTGGTTCTCCTGGCGGAGCTGGACTTCGGGCCGGAGCCGTCGTTCGGCCGCCGGCGCCGTCGCCGCGTGCACGGCGAGGGCGGCCCGGACGGCGGTCTCCACCGCGCCCTCGACCCAGGCGTGTTTGAGCGAGATGTGCTCGCCGGCGAAGTGCACGGGGCCTTCCGGCTTGCCCGCGTCGAGGTGGAAGCTGGTCATCTGGTGCGGGGTGTACACCGCCGCCTCGCCGAACGCGTACGGGTCGCGCAGCCAGCTCTGGGTCTGCCCGTAGCCGGTGTAGAACACCTCGATCCGGCGGCCGTGCACCGACTGGAGGTTGCGCAGCGCGAACACGTACCGCTCGTCGTCCTCCATGGAGTCCCAGCGCGCCGCGTCGTCGGACCAGCTGTAGCTGGCCAGCACCACGCCGCCGCCGTCGCCGTCGGGCACCGGGTGGGAGGGGTAGTACATGAACCGGTTCGGGTTGTCGGTGGTCGAGCCGCCGCCGAAGCAGTCGGTGGCGGGGCGGACGCTCGCCCGCAGCAGGGGGGTGTGGCGGTAGGCCTCGCGCTGGCCCTCGCTGATCCGGTGCTCGTCGACGCTGGCGTGGGCGCCGAGCAGCAGCTTCGGCACGCCCCGCGGCGGCCGGTGGCCGTTGTGGGCGGCGGCGACGGCGGCCTCGGCGTCCTCCTCACCGGTGCGCTGGTAGTAGTCGTACAGGCCGGGGGCGATGGCGTCGAGTTCGACCTTCCAGTCCGCCTCGGTGAACTCCCACCAGCGGCGGGAGAATTCGAGCAGCACCTTGGTGGCCTGGTCGTAGTGGGTCTCGATGATCGCCCGGCGCTTCTTGTAGGAGAACGGCGGCGCCACCTGGACGAAGCGCAGCGCCGAGAAGGGGATGGTGACGATCGCCAAGTCGCCCTTCCAGACGGTGGGTTCGGCGTTCGGCTGGTCCTCGGGGACGGTGTGGACGGCGACCTGCGGGCCGACCGGTCCGACGTCGCGGGCGTCGGCGCCGTCCCGGCGGGCGTCCCAGTACTCCAGGCGGATCATCCGCCGGCCCATCTGGATCTCGTCCCGGAGCTGCTCGGCGAGCGCCTCGGGCAGCATCCGGGTGCCGCCGGCGATCTCCCAGTAGGTGACGTTCGGGTTGATGTCGCTGCGGCCCAGGAAGGAGTGGAAGAAGGCCAGGTGCAGCCGGGAGGTCATGTTCTCGATGGTGCCGATCGCCTCGATGGCCTCGTCGCTGAAGCCCGCGTACTCGCGCAGGAAGCGGCCCATCGAGAAGCCGTCGAAGTCGTGGATCACCCGGGCCCAGCCGTCCAGCCACTCGGCGAACGGCTTGTTGACCCGCTGGTCGCCGTCGACGTCCGAGTAGTAGTCGCGGACCGGGTCCAGCGCCTGGCTGATCATCGTGGCGGCGGTGATCCGCGCCTCCTCGCCGGTGAGGTGGAAGCCCTCGTTGATGCCGGTCGGGTCTTCGGTGTACTCCTTGCGGCGGTTCTGGATCCGGTTGGTGCGGATCCAGGAGTTGTTGCGCTTGGCCGGCTCGCGGAACTCGGGGCTGTCGGCGCCGTACTTCCAGACCTTGCCGGTCTCGAAGGACTCGTAGACCACCGGCGGGACGGGCGCGTTCTGGTTGCCGGTGTCGGGGTCGATGTCGACGTTGAAGAACAGCCGCCGTTGCAGGCCGAGGCTGTCGATCAGGGCGAGGGTGAGCGGGTGGAAGCTGGGCAGTCGCATCGCCCCGGCCTCCGCGTACTGCTTCGGGTCGTGGAACGGCCCGTCGCCCTCGGCCGCGTCCTCGTCGGCGTGGAAGGTCTTGATCCGGCCGCCCACCCGGCTGCCGTTGGCCTCCAGGATGGTGACGTGGTGTCCGGCGTCCTTGAGCAGCTTGCCGGCGACCAGGCCCGCGATGCCCGCGCCGATGATCAGCACGTCCTTGCGGGCGCCGTTCGGCGGGAGGCCGTCCTTGATCAGGACGTCGAGGTAGCGCAGCTTCAGGTCTTCGTCGTTCGGGCCGACCAGCAGAAGTTCGCGCGCCAGCTGCCGGGAGGTGTGCCGGCGGGCGCTGTCGGTGTTCTTCACGGGGGCTCTCCTTCTCGAACGGGCGGTCAGGAGCCGACCGGCTGGTTGGGGAGGTCCTTGCCCTCGGCGAGCAGCCGCAGCGTGGAGACGGAGGGGGTGAAGGCGTAGAGCGCGCCCGTGGTGCGGACGAAGCGCGGCATGTCGACGGTGCCGTGGGTGCCGTCCGCGAGCCCGATGCCGGCCTGGCCGGCGAGGCCGACGACCTTGTCGAAGCCGTTCGGGGCGGGCGTGGAGCCGTCCGGTTTTCCGGGCGGGAACGTCGGGCTGTTGGACCAGTGCTGCTGGACCAGCTCGAACTGCTGCTCCAGCGAGGTGCCGTAGCAGACGAACATCAGCCCGCGGTCCTGGCCGTCGTCCGCGCCGCCCGGGAACTCCGGGCCGTACGGGATGCCCCGGCGCATCAGGCGGTGGCTCTTCGGCTTGTTGTCGCCGATGCCGGCGAAGGCGCGCGGGTGGGTGCGGCGGATGTGGGCGATCCACGGGGTGTGCTGCCCGGCCGGGTCGTTGGTGTAGTCGAAGTCGTTGCGGTCCGAGCCGAGGCCGGTTACGGCGCCGTTCGGCGGGGCGAGCGGCGTGCCGTCCTTGAACCGGCCGAACAGGCAGGCGCCGAGCCGGGTCGGGTCCATCGTCCCGGTGAACTGCTTGACGCCGTCCACCACGGCCTTGTTCCAGCCCGCGACGTCCTGGCGCAGGCGGCGCACCACCTGGAGCGAGCCGTTCTTCATCCACTCGGGGGCCTTGCGGTCGCCCTGCTCGCTCTTGTGGCCGAAGACGAACTCGCCGGGTTCGATCAGTTCGGTGCCGGCGTGGACGTCGCGGAAGCCCCGGTGCTCCGGGTCCTCCCGGTGGAAGTCCTTCACACCGGGCTGGGAGATGCCGTCCTTGTAGCCGAAGTGCTCGTGCCCCTTCAGCGCGCCCGTCAGGGTGCGGCCCCGGTCCACGTGGACGCGGCCGATCCGGTGCGCGGCCTCGACCGCGTCGAGGTTCCTCAGCTTCTCCTGCAGCAGCTCGTCGGTGTCCGCGGCGACGATCAGGACGGCGTGCACCGCCCGGTCGCCCGTTCCGGCGCCGAACAGCCACTGCTCGGGGTCACTGTCTCCGGTGTCGCCGAGCGCCCGGGCCCGGGCGGCGGCGCCCTCGCGGAAGGCGACGAAGGCGCCGAGGTCCTGCTCGACCTGGTCGGGCTTGTCGGCGACCGCCATCAGGCCCTCGAAGGTGAGCGACACCCCGCAGCGGACGACGGCGAGGTCCGGGTCGCGGCCGAAGGCCCGGCGGGCCAGCGAGAACTGCTCGTTGAAGTCCTCGGTCTCGCTGGTCGTCGCCACGGTGTTGAGGATCGCGGAGAGCCACCCGCGGCCGCCGGCGGCGTCCGGGAAGTGCAGGTAGCGGAAGTCCATGAAGTCCTTGTTGAACGCCGCCAGGACGTTGCCCTGGATGTCGGTGTTCGTCCGCAGCCCAGGCTGCGGGAGCTGCTCGATGACGGGTACGCCGGTGGGGCGGGCGGAGGTGGTGGTCACGCTCGGGCTCCTCGGGTGCAGGCAGCGCTGATCACATGATGCGGTCGGCTCGGCACTCAACGTAACTTTCCGGCCGAGGGCCCGGCCAATGGGCATCGGCCTTCCGAAGCCCCCGGGGCCCGTCCGGCGGACTGACGGTGTGTCATCGAACGAACGGCGGCGGACGGCGGCCCCGAACGCGTGCGAGGCCGCCGGCGGTGGCCGGCGACCTCGGGTTCTGGCGGGTGGCAGCAGTGGCTACGGGTGGAAGGCGATCTCCGGGTTCTGCGGGGTCGGGCCGGCGAGGATCGGCTGGGAAATGCCCTTCAGCTGGAGGTCGAAGAAGGCCGCGACGTATTGGCGGGTCAGCTGGACGCTGCGGGCGGCGGTGAGGGTGGTGCCGGGAGGCTGGGGGATGCCGAGCGGTTCGGCGAGGGCCGGGAGGTCGGTGAAGGTGCCGTGGTTGGAACCGTCGACGGTGAGCCAGCGCTTCCAGCCGTCGAGGTGCGCCCAGCTCTCCGTCCAGCTGGGGTCCTCGTCCCCGGCGTCCAGGTGGTGGCTGATCATCAGGAACGGCCTGCCGCCGAGCCCGGTGGCGGGGACGGGGACCGCCATGGTGCCGTCCAGGTTGACGCCGGCCCGGACGCGCGGGTCGGACAGCATGGTCGGGACGGCCGCCGCGCCGCCGACGGAGTGCCCGGCCATGCCGATGCGGTCGCGGTCGATCAGGTGGGCGTAGCGCCACGCCGGGTGCCCGGGGGCGGTCAGCCGGTCGAGGACGAAGGAGACGTCCTTCGCCCGGCTCTCGTCCACGGCCACTTTCTGCGCGTCGCTGGGCGGAATGTCGCAGGCGGCGCAGGTGGTGGTGTGGCCGTCGGGGAAGGTGGTGCCGGCGTTCTCGTAGGTGTGGTCGACGAGTGCGACGACGTAGCCGTGGCTGGTCAAGTCCTCGGCGAGGGCGGTCAGTTCGGTGCGTGGCATGGTGAAGCCGGGGGAGAGGACGACCAGCGGGAAGCGGCCGTGCTCGGGGGTCGCGTCGGTGCGGGACCAGGTCCGGGTGTCGACGACCGTCTCGGTGGGGATGGTGTTGCCGGGCACCTTCAGGTCGAGCATGAGGCGTGCGGCTTCGGGTGTCATGTACGGTGCGGGGCCGCCGGTGCCGGCCTTGGCGGGGTAGTACATCGACACCATGAGCTGGCGAGGTCCGGCGGACGGCACCCACGGGTCGGTGCGCTGCTGGTCGACCAGGTGCAGGATCTGCCGCCCGACGGCGAACGGCCCGGTCGGGCGCGGGAGTTCGAGCTGAACGCTCGCCTGGACGGTGGCGGAGGCGGCGGGTGCGGGCGCGGCCAGTGCGGGCACGGCGGTGGCGACGGCGGACAGCGGCAGGGCGAGCAGCAGGGCTGCCGTCGCGGCGGTGCGGGGGATTCGGATCATGTTCCGTACCGTAGGTCGCTGGTACGGAAGTTGACGTCGCGTCAGAGGCGTAGGGGATCGTACGGAGAAGGCGCCGTGGTTGCGGGGGTCGTTCCCTAGGGGTCGTCGGGGGCCGCCGGGCTCGACGGCCCGGCGGCCCGGGGCGGCGGCTAGGGCTGGAAGGTGATCTCCGGGTTCTGCGGGGTGGGGCCGTCGAGGATCGGTTGGGGGCGGCCCTTCAGCTGGAGGTCGAAGAACGCCGTGACGTACTCGCGGGTCAGCTGGACGCCGCGCTCGGGGCTGATCGTGGTGGTGGGCGGGTGCGGCAGGCCGAGCGGTTCGGTGAGGACCGGGACGTCGGTGAAGGTGCTGTGGTCGGAGCCGGCGACGGTGAGCCAGCGCTTCCAGCCGTCGAGGTTGTTCCAGGCGTCCGTCCAGCTGGGGTCCTCGGGGCCGTCGAGCGGGTGGCCGATCATCAGCAGCGGCTTGCCCTTGAGGCCGGTGGCGGGGACGGCGAAGTCCATGGTGCCGTCCAGGTTCACGCCGGCCCGGACCCGGTCGTCGGTCAGCATGGTCGGCACGGTGGCGGCTCCGCCGACGGAGTGTCCGGCCATGCCGATGCGGCTGCGGTCGATCAGGTGGGCGTAGCGCCAGGCCGGGCGCCCGGGGCCGGTCAGCTGGTCGAGGACGAAGGAGACGTCCTTGGCCCGGCTCGCGTCCAGGCCCGCCCAGTCCTCCGGGGTCCGGAACTTGCCGCACATGACGCAGGTGGTGGTGTGGCCGTCGGGGAAGGTGGTGCCGGCGTTCTCGTAGGTGTGGTCGACGAGTGCGACGACGTAGCCGTGGCTGGTCAAGTCCTCGGCGAGGGCGGTCAGTTCGGTGCGTGGCATGGTGAAGCCGGGGGAGAGGACGACCAGCGGGAAGCGGCCGTGCTCGGGGGTCGCGTCGGTGCGGGACCAGGTCCGGGTGTCGACGACCGTCTCGGTGGGGATGGTGTTGCCGGGCACCTTCAGGTCGAGCATGAGGCGTGCGGCTTCGGGCGTCATGTACGGTGCGGGGCCGCCGGTGCCGGCCTTGGCGGGGTAGTACATCGACACCATGAGCTGGCGAGGTCCGGCGGACGGCACCCACGGGTCGGTGCGCTGCTGGTCGATCAGGTGCAGGATCTGCCGCCCGACGGCGAACGGCCCGGTCGGGCGCGGGAGTTCGATCTGAACGCTCGCCTGGACGGTGGCGGAGGCGGCGGGTGCGGGCGCGGCCAGCGCGGGCACGGCGGCGACGACGGACAGCGGCAGGGCGAGCAGGAGCGCTGCGGCCGCGGCGGTGCGACGGGTTCGGGTCATGTGTCGAACGGTAGGTCGCACACAGGGAGTTGACGTCCAGTCAGGGGTGTAGGGGTTTCCACCGAGAAGGCGCCGGTGCCGAGGGGACCGTCCCCTAGGGGAGGCTCGGGGGCGGGGCGGGCTGCCCGCCCCCGGGGCGGAGGGACCCGGGGGCGGGCAGCCCGGCAGGCGGCTCAGTCGAACTGGAACAGCGCGGTGTGGAGAGTGCCGTCGTTCAGGCCGAGGGTGAACAGTCGGCAGGTGCCGGCGTAGGCCCGGTCGGTCTTCCAGACGTAGGTGTAGCCGGTGGCGGCCGCGTCGTACTGGAGGGCGGCGTCCCCGGTGGCGGTGGTGGGTGCGGGCGGGTCGAGCGGCGCGCCGGTGGTGCAGTCGACGCGCTGCGCGATCGGGTAGTCCCGGGCGATGACGTTCGGGCCGAAGTCGCCGCCCAGGGTGAACTTGATCGGGACCGCCCGCCCGGCGTGCATCCGGTTGACGGCGGGCAGGTTGGCGACCGGCGGCCGGAAGCCGCTGAACGGGTACGCGTAGGTGTACCGGCCGGCGGCGCCGACGGCGCTGGTGCCGGCCGGCGTGGTCACCCGGACGTCGACGGTGCCGCCGGCGCCCGCGGGAACGGTCGCCTTCAGGGTGACGTCGTTGACGACCGTCACCCCGGTGGCCGGCGTGCTGCCGAATCGGACCGTCCTGGCGCCGGCCAGGTGGGTGCCGACGATGGTGACGGTGTTGCCGCCCGCGTCGGGCCCGTGGCCGGCGCGCACCCCCGTCACCGTGGGCGCGACGGGGGCGACGGCCAGGCTGTACGGGCTGCTCCCGGTGGCGACCGTGCGGGTGACGGTGTCGGTGGCGGTGTCGATCACCGACAGGGTGTTCGCGTGGCTGTTGGCCACGTACGCGACACCGCCGGCCGGGTCGGCCAGCACGCCCACGGGGGTGTCGCCGACCGGGACGGTGCCGGTCACGGCGCCGCGCTCGGTGTCGATCACCGAGACGGTGGCGTCGTACTGGTTCGTCACATAGGCGTGCGCACCGTCCGGGGCGATCGAGATGCTCCCGGGCCCGGTCCCGACGGGGATGGCGCTGCTGACCTCGTTGGTGGCGGTGTCGATCACCGTGACGTTGTCGGTGCCGAAGTTCGCGCTGTAGACCCGGCTGCCGTCGGGGGAGACCGCCACGGCGGCCGGCATGAAGATCCGGCTGTCGGTGATCGACTCGACGAGGTTGTTGGTGGTGGTGTCGATCACCGAGACGGAGCCGCCGATGAGGTTGGCGACGTACGCGTGCGCCCCGTCGGGGGCCACGGCGATGCCGAACGGCTGGCTGCCGACCGTCACGGTGGTGGTGACCGTCCGGGTGGCGGTGTCGATGACGTCGACGCCGCCCGCTCGCGCGCTGAGGTAGTGCCCGACGTAGGCGTGGGCGCCGTCGGGGGAGAACGTCACCGGTCCGGGCAGTCGGCCGACCGCGATCGTCGAGGCGACGGTGGCGGTGGCGGTGTCGATCACGGAGATCGTGCTGCTGCCGTTGTTGACGACGTACGCCTGAGTGCCGTCCGGGGAGACCGCCACCGCCTGCGGGTAGGTGCCGACCGGGATGGTCGCGACGGGCGCGGCGGACTGCGGGTCGTACGCGGTGACCGTGTTCTCGCGCGAGTTGGCGATGTAGACCAGCCGGTGCGCCGCCGCTCCGGTGTCCGCGTGCGCAGCCGACACCGGCACGACCACGGTGAGCGCTCCGAGCGCGCCGGCCGCCGAGACGACCGCCGCACGGTGCCGCAGCCGTCGGAGACGGCCCGGTGCTCCGGTCCGTCCGTTGGGGACCGCTGTCATGTGACTCCACCTCTCTGTCGGCGCCGACCGGGGATCTGCCCGTCGGACGCCGTGGGGGCTGTGGGGGTGTGGGATGCAGGGGAGCCCGGGAGAAGCCTGGCCGACCGGAGCGCGTCGCACCAGGGCGCGCGGCGGCGCTGCCGTGTCATGCGCCCGGCGCACAACCTCGGCGCGGCGTCGCTCAAGTCGCTTGGGAAATTGGCGAGTTGGCTTCGCGCAGGAGATGCGGCGGACCCTGTGGCGGCCACCGCGGGAGGGCTGACCGGCGGAGGGAGGTCCGAAGTGCCGGGCGTCGCGCGCGGGTTCGCGGGTGCGCGGCGGGCCGGGGGTGAACTCGATCGAAGGCGCACCACTCTGGCGCAGTTGTTGACGGTGCGCAATCATGGATGGTCACCGGAGGGCACGAAACGATCGGGTGGCCGCCGGGCCGTGCGCAGGGCCGCGCCGGGCCGGTGGGCCATGCCTGCTGCCCTCCATGCGGAAGTGCCGGTTCTTTCCCTCGGAGTTGACACTTCCGCTGCTTCTGCATTACTTCGTGCCTGCCATCCCCCGGGCGGGCGGGACGACCGTGGTGCGGTGGGGGAAAGGTGGCGTCCAAGCAAACTGTCCGTATGCGTATGAGTCGGCCGTGCAGGGCTGTGGCCTTGGTCTATTCCAAGGCGGGCGCGGCGGTCGGCGGTCTCCGGGACGTCATGCAAGTGTTTGCAGAAATTCGCTGAAATGCCGTTCGCGGCCATTGACGTGACTGAACGTCAACTCATACGGTCTGGCGTTGTCGTACTGGGCGGTAGCGAACCCGGGCGAATGCGCCGGGCAGGTGCGGAGCGATGTCGATCGGTCGTCGGCGGGCGCCTTCGGCATGCCCGCGGCGGCGGGACCGCCGCATCGGGAACACCGCAACGAGAACGTCGGAAGGAGAGCGGGGTGAGCATGGCAGCGGAAGCCGGAACGGGCAGCGGCGCCAGATTCACCGTGCTCGGCCTGCTGGCGATCGCCGACCGCCGGGAGACGGCGGTACTCCAACCCTCCAAGCCCGCCTCGCTGTTGGCGGCACTGCTGACCAGGCCGAACGCGGTCGTGCCGGTGGAGTCGCTGCAACGGGCGATCTGGGGCGAGGAGATCCCGGCGACCGCCAAAGCGGCCCTGCACTCGTGCGTGCTGCGACTGCGGCGGCTGTTCGCCAAGTACGGGATCTCCGGCAGCACCATCGAGGCGCTGCCCGGCGGCTACCGGATGACCGTCGACACCCGCACCCTCGACCTGCTGGAGTTCCGCGACCTGCTCGCACGGGCCGACCGGGAGGCCGAACCGGCCACCGAACTCGCCCTGCTGCGCGCCGCGTTGGAACTCTGGCAGTCACCGGTGCTGGGCAACGTGCACTCCGACGTGCTGCACCGCGAGGAGGTGCCGCGGCTCTCCGAGGAGTGGCTGCGGACCGTCGAGCGGATCTACGACATCGAACTCGCCCTCGGGCGATGTCGCGAAGCACTGGCCGAACTCTGGTCACTGGCCCGGTCCCACCCCGCCCACGAGCGGTTCTGGGAACAGCTGATCGAAGCCCTGTACCGGACCGGCCGACGCGCCGACGCGCTCGCCGAGTACCGGCGGGTCCGCGACCACCTGCGCGACGAACTCGGCGTCGAGCCGGGACCGGCCCTGCAACGCCTCGAACTCGCCGTACTGCGCGGCGAATCGCCGACCCGCACCGCCGCGCCGGCCGTTCGGGACCTGCCCCGGCGGGCCGCGGCCGTCGAACTCCGGCCCGCGGCCGACCCGGCCGGCGACCCGGCCGACTCCACCACCGGAGACGTCGTCCTGGCCGGCCTGGTGCAGGCCGGGCTGCTGGCCGAAGGCCCCTGCGGCCACTACCACGTGCACGAGCTGCTGCGCACCTTCACCCGTGCTGCGGCGAGCAGTTGGGCCCGCGCCCCGGGGGCGCAGGACCCGCCGCCGCCCGCATCCTGCGCCTGACCGCTCCCGTCCGTGCGGCCCCGAGCCGCTCCGTTCGCGTACCACTGAGGTGTGAGGGACATGCCCCCGTTCGACGAGATCGCCGACAGCCGCCCGCGGATCCGGCGCGACGTGCTGTACACCCAGACCCCCGAGGGGGTGCTGTTCCACAACGCCCACGGCGGCTTCGGCGTCACCGCCAAGGACGCCTACCGCTTCGCCTCGCTGATCGTCCCGCACCTGAACGGCCGGCACACCGTCGCCGAGATCAGCCAGGGCTTCGGCGAGCACCACCGCACCATGTTCACCGAGCTGGTGCGCACCCTCTACACCCGCGGCTTCGCCCGCGACGCCGGCCCCGCCCCCGAAGGCCCCTCGCCGCTCACCCCCGAGGCCGCCGCCCGGTTCGGACCGCAGATCGAGTACGTCGACCACTACGTCGGCGACGCCGAGGAACGCTTCCACCGCTTCCGGCAGACCCGGGTCGCCGTCCTCGGCGACGACGAACTCGCCCGCTGGAGCGTGCTCAGCCTGCTCCGCAACGGCTGCGCCACCGTCGGCGTCCTCCCCGGGCTGACCGAACTCGCCGGCTACGCCGAGATCGAGACCGAGACCGCCGCCCTCACCAAGGCCGGCTGCCCCGCCGAGGTCGCCACCCTCACCCCCGCCGCCGCCGACCACGGACGGGCCGAACTCGACGGCTACGACGTCGTGCTGGTCACCGGACCGGAAGGCCCCCGCCGGATCGCCCGACTGCTGGAGGCCGGCCTCCCCGACGGCCGGCTGCTGCTGCCCGCGTGGACCATCGGCGCCAACGCCGTGATCGGCCCGCTGATGTCCGCCGACCGCACCGGCTGCTGGCTGTGCGCCGCCCTGCGCCTCGGCACCGGCGCCCGGGCCGGCGACGCCGCCGACCTGTGGAGCGACCTCGCCCCGCTCGCCCCGCTGAGCACCGGCAGCCGCCAACCGCACGGCCCGCTCGCCGCGATGCTCGGCAACCTGCTCGGCTACGAGGTCTTCCGGATCACCACCGGCGCCCTGCCCGCCGAAACCGACGGACGCCTCCTCGTCCAGGACCTCGACTCGCTCGACGTGGTCGGCGAACCCCTCCACCCGCACCCGCGCTGCGCCCGCTGCACCGCGGACGACCGGCCCGACCTCGCCGGCCTCGACCTCGCCGGCCTCGACCTCGCCGGGGCCGGACGCGAGGAGGACTTCTCCACCGAGGACGGCGCGTCCGAGGCCGCGCTCGCCGAACTCGACGACCGCGCCGTCCTGGTGGGCCCGCACGCCGGCGTGTTCGCCCGGTACGCGGACGACGACTGGCGGCAGACCCCGCTCAAGGCCGGCACCGTCACCCTGAACCTCGCCCCCGGCGTGCAGCGCACCGTCTCCGCCGGCGACGTCCACCACGTCGCGGGCGCCCGACTGCGCGCCCTGTACCGGGCCGCCGAGGTCTACGCCGAGCACGCCGTGCCGCCCCGGACCGCCACCGCAGCGGACGCCGAACTCGCCCGCGTCCGGCCTGAGTTGCTCGGAACCGCCAGCGGCCTCCCGGCCGGCACCGTCCGCGACTGGAGCCCCGCCACCTCGCTGCTGACCGGCGAACGGGCGCTCGTCCCCGTCGCCGCGCTGCGCACCTTCGGCCCGCACAACCGCGACCGCGCCTTCGAAGCCACGTCGGCCGGCACCGGCGCCGGCGGCACCCTCGCCGAAGCCGCCGCACGCGGCCTGCGCACCGCCCTCGGATACGACGCGCTGCGCCGCACCCTGCGCGGCCGACTCGCCGCCCGGGAACTGCCGTTGGAGATCCTCGCGCAGGACGCGCAGCTCACCTTCCTGGGCCGCTCGGCGCAGAACCACGCCCTGGAGCCGGAACTGCTGCGCCTCGGCGACGCCGACGAGCCGCTGCCGGTGGTGCTGGCCCGGGCCGCCGACCCGGCCGCCGGCGGGTACCGGTGGGCGCTCGGCAGCGGCCTGAGCCTGCGGGACGCGGTGCTGGAGGCCGTCCGCGACCTGCTCACCGCGGTGCAGCTGGACCGCGACCCGGCCGCCGCGACGCAGGGCGGCACCGACACCGGCGACCCGCTGATCGGCGAACTGGACCCGAGCACGCTGACCCCCGCCGGGACGGCCGGGGCGACCCTCGGCGAGAACCTGGAGTGGCCGCAGGTGCTGGAGCGGCTGCGCGCCTCCGGCCGGGACGTCCTGCTCGCCCCGTGCGGCCCGGCCGACCTGCGGGCCGGCCGGATCGACGTGGTCAAGGTGCTGCTCACGGACGGGACTTCGGATGCCTGAGGACGTCCTGGACCGCCCGCCCGGCATGCTGGACGCCCCCGTGGGCGTGGCGTACGCGGGCCCCTGGGGCGAGTTCTTCGCAACGCTGGCCGCCGAACTGACGGATCGTCAGGTCCGGTCGGCGGAGCTGGCGGCGCTCGGGGCCCGGGACGAGCTGACGGCAACGGACGGGCCGACGGCGCCGGAAGCGCAGCCGGCGCGGGAGGCGCAGGCGGCGGGGGAGGAGCCGGCGCGGCGCGGTGCGTGGCCGGTGCCGGTGCACCTGTACGGCCACCACGCCACCGTCGGGCCGGACAGCCCGCCGGGAGGCGGCGACGCGTCGCCGTGCCCGCGCTGCCTGGCGCGGCGTTGGCAGGCGGTGCGCTCCGGGCAACTGCGCGACGCCCTGGAGCTCGGGTCCGGCACCCGGGCGGCGGGCCGTCCGCCGTTCGCGGTGCCGTTCCTGACCGACGCGCTGGCCGCGCTGCTGGCGGCCCGCGCCGAGGGCGGCCCGCGAGAGCTGAACGGGCTGCCGGTGGTGCACCTGCTGGACCTGGAGACGCTGCGGGTAAGCGGTTTCCCGTTGCTCCCGGACGCGGAGTGCCCGCGCTGCGAACACCGCGTCGACGACAGCGCGGAGGCCGCCCGGATCGAGCCGGTGAGCCGTCCCAAGCGGGCGGCCGACGACTTCCGGCTGCGGCCGGTGGAGGACTACGGGCTGTCGCTGCCGGCGTTCGTCAACCCGGTGGCGGGGATGCTCGGGCCGTCGGTGGTGCCGGACCTGGTGTCCGCGTCCACCTCCTCCACGGTGGGCTGCTTCACCATGCGCTCCGGCGACTACCTGCGGGAGTGCTTCTGGGGCGGCCACACGGCGAGCTACCGGGCCAGTACCGAGGTCGGCCTGCTGGAGGGGCTGGAGCGGTTCGCCGGGATGCGGGCGCGCGGCAAGCGGACCACCGTGGTCGCCGCCTACGACGAACTCGGCGAGCAGGCGCTCGACCCCCGGACCTGCGGCCTGTACACCGAGGAGTTCCACCGGACCACCGGCATCCGCCCGTTCGAGCCGAGCACGCCGATCCCGTGGGTGTGGGGCTGGTCGCTGCGCGACGAACGGCCGCTGCTGGTCCCGGAGATCCTGGCGTACTACCACGCGCCCGGCGGGCTCACCAACCGCTTCGTGCAGGAGAGTTCCAACGGCTGCGCGTCCGGCGGCAGCCTGGAGGAGGCGATCTGTTTCGGCCTGATGGAGGCCGTCGAACGGGACGCCTTCCTGATCGCCTGGTACGGACAGCTCGCGCTGCCCGAACTCGACGGACGCAGCAGCAGCCGCCCGCAGACCAGGGCGATGGTCGACCGGCTGGAGATGTACGGCTACCGCGCCCGGTTCTTCGACACCCGGATCAGCTTCCCGATCCCGGTGGTGACCGCCGTCGCCGAACGCATCGACGGCGGACCGGGCCGGCTCTGCTTCGGGGCCGGTGCGAGCCTGGACCCGGAGGCCGCGCTCTGGGCCGGCCTGTGCGAGATCGCCACCGACGCCGTCAACCTGCGCAGCCGCACCGCCCGCGAGGAGCGCCGACTGCGGGCGATGGCCGAGGACTTCGACCAGGTGCGGGTGCTGCACGACCACCCGCTGGTGTACGGGCTGCCCGAGATGGCGCCCTACGCCGACTTCCTGCTGAAGCGTCAGGACGCGCCCGCGCCGCTCGCCCGGCTCGCGGACGGTTCGATCGCACCGTCCGACGACCTGCGGGAGGACCTGCGGCGGTGCGTCGACGCGATCGCCTCGGCCGGGTTCGACGTGGTGGTGGTCGACCAGACCATGCCCGAGCAGCGGGCGTCCGGCCTGTACACCGCCTCGGTGCTGGTGCCCGGGCTGCTGCCGATCGACTTCGGCTGGCAGCGCCAGCGGGCCCTGACCATGCCCCGGCTGCGGACCGCGCCCCGCGAGGCCGGCCTGCGCCCGCACGACCTGCGGACGGACCAGCTCAACCCCGCACCGCACCCCTTCCCCTGAGCCTGCACCCCGCCGGTGAGCGAACCGGCGGGCGTGCCGGGCGGCACACGAGAGGAACGACCATGGGCTACGCCCGCACGTACGCGTCCGCGGTGCTGTGGCGGGGCCGGGTTCCGATGGAGCCCGCCGACTTCGTGCCCGACTGGGCCGACCGCCCGCGCAAGGACAAGTACTTCCCCGCCGCGCCGCACTTCCCGCTGCCGGACTGCCCGCCCGGCCCCGCCGCCGCCGTCGGGCGCGGCCTGTTCGGGCCGCGTGGCGAGGACGGCTTCACGCTGCCGCTGCTCGGCGGCATGCTGCGGGACTCCTACGGCCTGACGGGCCGCCGCCTCGGCGTGCAGGCCAACTCGGACCTCGGCACACTGCCGCGCTACCCGCACGCGAACTTCTCCCGGGGCACCGCCTCCGGCGGCGGCCTGTACCCGATCGGCATCCACTGGGTGAGCGGACCGAGCGGCCCGCTGACCCCGGGCGTGCACCACTACTCCACCCCGCACCACTCGATGCGGCGGCTGCTGACCGGCGACGTGACGCCCGACGTCCGGGCCGCGCTCGGCGGGCGCGCCGACGACTGCGACCAATTCCTGGTGCTGACCGTCAAGTTCTGGCAGAACGCCTTCAAGTACAACAGCTTCGCCTACCACGTCGTCACCATGGACCTGGGCGCGCTGCTGGAGACCTGGCGGATCTGGGCCGGCGCGCAGGGCCTGCGCCTGGACGCCGCGCTCTGGTTCGACGAGGAGCGGCTCGGCCGACTGCTCGGCCTGGGCGCCGAGGAGGAGGGCGTGTTCGCCGTCGTCCCGCTGCGCTGGGCGGGCGCGCCCACCGAGTCGCTGGCCGCCGAGTCGCAGTCCGCGGAACCGCTGTCCGCGAAAGCGCTTTCCGCGGAACCGACCGGGGCCGTCGTCCGGGCGGTCGATCAGGAGCGGTCGCGGACCGTCATCGGGTTCGAGACCGTCCGGCGCATTCACCGGGCGACCCTGGAAGGCGCGGCCGAGCGGCCCGCCGAAGGGGTGTTGGACACGGCGCTGGCCGAGGCCTGGGACCGGCTCCGGGCGGCGGCCGAACCCGCCCGGCCGGTCGGCGAGCCGGTCACACTGCCCGAGCCGCAGCAGACGCCGATGGGCGTGCGGGAGGCGCTGCGGTCGCGGCGCAGCAGCTTCGGACGGTTCACCGGCAATCCGCCGATGACCGCCGGGCAGCTGTCCACCGCGCTCGCCGCCGCCGCCTCGGCCGGACGGCTGGCGGACTGCCAGGAAGGCCCGCAGGAGCGGTCGTTGACGCGGCTGCACGTCTTCGTCAACCACGTCGCGGGCATCCCGGCCGGCGCGTACGCGTACGAGCCCGACGGGCGCACCCTGCGGCCGGTGAAGGCGGGCCCGCAGGGCTGGTTCCTGCAGCGGAACTACTTCCTGGACAACTACAACCTGGAGCAGGCCGGTGCGCTGATCCTGGTCAGCGCCCCCACCCCGGCCGTGCTGGACGCCGTCGGGGACCGCGGCCTGCGCCTGGTGAACGCCGCCGTCGGCGCGACCTCGCAGGCGCTGTACACGGTTGCCCCGGCGGCCGGGCTGGCCTGCGGGGTGGCGCTCGGCTTCGACTCCGTCTCCTACACCGAGCACCTGGGCCTCGTCGACGGCGAGGAACTGCCGCTGCTGATCATGATGATCGGTCAGGAGCACCGCAGCCCGGCCGACTTCGACCACGCGATCGCCTGACCGGCGGAGGAACGTTGACCACCACAGTGACTGCGGCGAGCGCGGCGCCCACCGGCCGGGCGTCCGTCCTCGGACCCCGCTTCATGCTGCGCGCCGGCGGACTGCCCGTCGAGGCCGTGCACGGCCTGCGCTCGGACGAAGTCTTCGGCTGGGCCGAGGAGTTGGCCGCCGAGGAGGAGCGGCTGGCCGACCTCGGCGCCCGGCTCGGCGACCCGCTGTCGGCGCTCGTCAAACTCGCGCCGGACGCCGAGGGCCGCCGCCGGGTGCTGGACCTGCGGCGCAGGGTGTTCAACAACCGGCTGCCCGACCGGCCCGCCGAGGCCCTCGACCTGGTCGCCGGTCTCGACCCGGACACCGCCGAACTGCTCGCCCAGTGGCTGCCCGCCCGGCAGCGCCTGGCCGAGCTGCGGGCCACCGGCGGGCCCGCCTTCGACCGCGAACTCGTCCGCACCCGCGCCGAGTTGCGTCGCCTGGCGAACCTGGACGAGCTGCGCCTCGGCCTGCTGCTCGCCTCGCCGTCGCTGGAGGCCCGGCTCGACGGCATCGGCGCACCGAGCGCCGCGCCCGACAAGCGGACCCGCAAGATGGAACGCTCGCTGCTGTCGTACCTGTACCGGACGGCGTGCAAGACCAGCCCGTTCAGCACCTTCACGCCGGTGGCCGTCGGCACGTTCGCGGCGGCGGCGGACGGGCCGGAGGCGATCGGCGCCTTTGGCGAGGCGGCGGACGGGTCGGAGGCGGCAGCCGGCATGCTCGGGGAAGCGGTGCACGGGCCGGAGGTGGTGCTCGGCGGCGGGCGCTTCGGCCACCCGCGGCTGAACGTGGTGGTGCTGGCCCGGCTCGCCGAGCTGGTCGCCGCCGATCCGGCGCGCCGCGCGGACCTGCCGGTGACCCCCGCCTCCGGCATGGAGCTGACCGAGGACCGGGTCCGCTACGTGCGGCGCTCGGTGACGGCGGGCGACGCCGGCGCGGCGGTGAGCTTCGACGCAGCCCGCGACCGGCTGTTCTTCCTGCGCCTGAGCGGCGTGCTGGAACGCCTGTTGGAGCTGTTCCGGCAGCGGCCGCAGCTGCGGTTCGGCGAGCTGGCGGCCGAACTCGCCGCGCAGCTCGGCGCGGACGGCGACGCGGGCGAGGCGGAGCGGTACCTGGCCGCGCTGCTGGACGTCGGCATCCTGCAACTGCCGTTGCTGGCCACCGACGTGCACACCGGCGACCCGCTGCGGTCCTTCCAGCGGGCGCTGCGCTCGCTGGAGCGGCCCTGGGCGGGCGCGGTCGCCGACCGGCTGGCCGGGCCGATCGCCGCGCTGGAGCGCTACCCGGCCGGCGACGTCCCCGCCCGGCGGGCGCTGCTGGCCGAGATTCGCGCCGAACTGGAGTCGATCCAACTGGAGTTGGGGGAGGAGCGGGCAGCCGTCCCGCAGACTCTGCTGTACGAGGACGTCGCCGCCGGCCAGGTGGCGGCCGACCCGGGGCTGTGGGCCCGGCTGGCGGCCGAGCCGCTGGCCGAACTCGCCAGGATTCTCCCGGTGTTCGACCTGGGATTGGCCCAACGGCTCACCCTGAAGGGCTTCTTTCTGGCCCGGCACGGCCGCGGCGGCCGCAGCGACGACCTGCTGCAACTGGTGCACGACTTCCACGAGGACATCTTCAACCAGTACTTGCAGTTCACCGCCGCCAAGTCGGGCGAGGCCGAACACGGCGGCTACCCGGCGGAGGAGAACTGGCTCGGCCAGCCGCAGATCACCGCTCTCGACCGGGCCCGCGCCGAACTGGCCCGCCGGATGCGCGACCTGGCCGAGCAACTGCCGGACGACGCGGAGGAGGTGACGCTCACCGGCGCCGACCTGGACGCGGTGGCCGCCGAACTCGGCACCGGCGTCGGCGGGTTCGCGCCGCACAGCCACTTCGTCCAGCTGTCCGCGCGCGGCGCCGAGCCGCTGGTGGTGCTCAACCACTCGTACGGCGGGCTGTGCTTCCCGTTCACCCGGTTCACGCACTGCTTCGACGACGACCGGGCCGCCCTGCCGGCCGGGCTGCGCTCCACGCTGCGCGCGGTGGCGCCGGAAGGCGCGGTGCTGGCCGAGGTCACCGCCGGGGCGGCCACCACCAACCTGAACCTGCACGCGCGGCTCACCGACTACGAGTTGGTGTGCCCGGGCGAGACCAGCACCGCGCCCGAGGACGCGCAGATCCACCTGGACGACCTGTACGTCGAGCACGACCCGGCCGCCGACCGGCTGGTGCTGCGCTCGCGTCGCCTCGGCGTCGAGGTCGTCCCGGTCTACCTCGGCTACCTGGTGCCGATGGTGCTGCCGGAGATCCCGCGCAGCCTGCTGCTGTTCTCGCCGACCTCGCGGGTGACGCCCGAACTGTGGCGCGGCGTGCCCGCCGCCGCCGCGGAGACCGGGGTCTCCCGCCGTCCGAGGGTCCGCTACGGCAGCCTGGTGCTGCACCGGCGCAGCTGGACCGTCACCGCCGCGGCACTGCCGCAACTCCCGCCGGGAGTACCCGAGTCGGAGCGATACCTGGAGTGGCAGCGCTGGCGTCGCCGGCACGGTCTGCCGGTCCGGGTGTTCGCCCGGGCGTACCCCGAGGGGACCGGCGTCCCCCTCGGGGGCGCCAAACCCCAGTACGTGGACTTCGCGAGCCCGCTGACCCCGACCGCGCTGGACGGGCTGCTGTCCGGCGGGGTCGGGCGGCTGGTGCTGGAGGAGATGCTGCCCGGCGAGGACGCGCTGCACGTCCGCTCCGCGCACGGGCACCACGTCGCCGAACTCGCCCTGGAAGTACTGCCGTTGGGGCAGCGCGGGGGTTCGGCCGAGCAAGCGATCGAGACCGGGCGAGGAGAGCCGAACCATGACTGACCTGCCGTCGTCCCCGCGCACCCCGGGCGACTGGCTCGCGCTGCACGTCTTCTACGCAGCGAGCCCGCGTCCGCTGCTGCTGCAGTGCGTGCGCCCACTGGTCGCCGAACTCGCCGAAGAGGGCCTGCTCGCCGGGTACTTCTTCATCAACTACTGGGTGGAGGGCCCGCACCTGCGGCTGCGGCTGCGACCCGCCACGCCCGAGGCGGCCGAGCAGGTGCGCGAGCGCGCCGAGACCGCCGTCGCCGAGTTCCTGCGCCGCCGCCCCGCGCTCTACCAGGTCGAGGACAGCTTCTTCGCGGAGCTCTACAACACCATGTTCGAGCTGGAGTTCAGCTCCGACGAACGGGCCGAACTGGTCGGCCCGGACGGGAAGATGAAGCTGCGGGAGAACAACACCTTCAGCCGCGAGGCCTATCAGCCCGAGTACGGCAAGTACGGCGGCCCGGCCGGGATCGAGCTCGCCGAGTGGCACTTCCAGCACTCCAGCGACCTGGTGATCGAAGCCACCCGCAGCATGAACCTGCACCTGCGCACCGTGGTGCTCGGCCTGGCCACCCAGCTGATGATGACCATGACGGCCTGCTTCCTCCCCGACGAGGACGACCTGCTGGCCTTCCTCGACCGCTACCACGCGTTCTGGAACCGCTCGTTCGCCGGCACCAACTACACGGCGCAGCAGGGCTACGACCGCGCCTACGCCAGCATGGGCGACACCCTGCCGGCCAGGTACCGGGCCATCCGCACCGCGATCGCCGACCGGGCGACCGACCGGCTGCCCGCCGTGCTCCGCGGCTGGGCCGACCACTGCCTCGAACTGCGCGACCGCGCAGCCGAGTCGGCGCGCCGCGGCGAGTTGGTCTTCCGCTCCTGGGACGGCACCCGCGACCTGACCGTCACCGACCCGGCCGAGGCGCTGCCGATGCTGCTGTTCCCGTACGCGCACATGACCAACAACCGGCTGTCGGTGACCGTCCGCGACGAGGCGTTCCTCTCGTACATCCTGGCCCGCGCCCTGCGCGAGCCGCAGCCCACGGCGGCGACGTGAGCAGCCACCGGCTTCTGGAGCTGCGGCCGGCGATCCGCCCCGACCTGCGGATCGCCCGGCCGCTGCGGCGCGGCGCCGCCGTCGTCCACCTGGTGCACGACCCGGTCGGCGGACGGCAGTTGGAGATCGGGCCGAAGGAACACTTCATCATCGCCCGGCTCGACGGCACCCGGACCCTGGCCGAGGTCGGCGAGGAGTACGCGCAGCACTTCCGGGCCCGGCTCGGCGAACCGCAGTGGCAGCAGATGATGGGCCTGCTGTACACCCGCGGCCTGCTCGTCGACGCCCCCGTCCCGGTGCCGCCGAAGCCCGCCGCCCCGCCCCGCTCCGGCCTGCTGAGCGGCCGCGCCAAGCTGGTCGCCGACGCGCCCGCGCTGCTCGACGCCCTGCACCACGCCACCGGCTTCGCCCGCCGCCGCGCCGTCCTGGCGCCGCTGCTGGCCCTGGTCGCCGCGCTGCTGGTCGCCGTCGCCGTCCAACTCCCCACCCTGATCGACGAAACCGGGCGGCTGGCCGACAACCCCGTCGCCCTGTTCGCCGCCGGGACCCTGCTGTGGACCAGCCTCGCGCTGCACGAACTCGCCCACGGCCTGGTCGGCCGCGCCTACGGCGGCCGGATCGGCGAGATCGGCCTGCGCTGGCGGCTGCCGATGACCTACCTGTACTGCGAGGTCGAGGACGTCCGGTTCTTCGCCCGCCGCCGCGACCAGATCGTCACCGCCGCCGCCGGCGCGATCGCCAACCTGGTCTTCCTGCTGCCGTTCTACCCCGCCTGGGCGCTGCTGCCCGCACACGCACAGGCCCGGCCGTTCCTCGGCGGACTGCTGCTGCTCGGCACCGCCGTCGCCCTCGGCAACCTGCTGCCGCTGCCCCCGCTGGACGGCTACAAGGCCCTCGGCTACGCCCTGGACACCCTCCAACTCGCCACCGAGAGCCGCAGGTTCGCCGCCGTCGCGGTCCGCGCCGCGATCCGCCGCGACCGCACCGAACTGCGCCGCTACCCCAGGCGGCTTCGCCTGGTCCACGGCGGCTACGCGCTCGGCTGCGCCGCCCTGGCGGCCGGCCTGCTCGCCGCCGCGAGCGCCCTGCTGGCGGCCTGGTTCGGCCCGCTCGCCGGCTGGCTGCCGGCCGCGGCCGTGGCGGCGGCGCTGCTGCTGTGGGCGGCGGGACGGGCCCTGCGGGCCCTGCGGGAGAGACCGAGCGAGTCGTACAACAGCGCGGGTGACGTGATGTCGGCAAGGAGAGAGCACTGATGAGCACAGGTGAAAGCCGCCCCGACGCGGCCGTGGCGCTGGACGGCGTCCGCAAGCGCTACGGCACCGTCCAGGCACTCGACGGAGTGTCACTGACGGTCGAACGCGGCGAGTTCTTCGGCATCCTCGGCCCCAACGGCGCCGGCAAGACCACCCTGGTGGAGATCGTCGAGGGCCTGCGCACCCCCGACTCCGGCACCGTCAGCGTGCTCGGCGAAACCCCCTGGCCGCGCAACACCGCACTGCTGCGCCGCCTCGGCATCCAGACCCAGAGCTCGGCGTTCTTCACCCGGCTGACCGCCCGCGAACACCTGGAGACCGTCGCCGCGCTCTACTGCCTGGAGCGGCCCGCCGCGCTGCGCGCCCTCGACCTGGTCGACCTCGGCGAACAGGCCGACCGCCGCATCGACCAGCTCTCCGGCGGCCAGCGCCAACGCCTGGCACTCGCCACCGCGCTGATCCACGAACCCGAACTGATCTTCCTGGACGAGCCGACCGCCGCCCTCGACCCGGCCGCCCGCCGCTCGCTCTGGGAGGTGCTGCGCACCCTCAAGGGCGACGGCCGCACCATCGTCTACACCACCCACCACCTCGACGAGGCCGAAGCGCTGTGCGACCGGGTGGCGATCGTCGCCCGCGGCGCCGTGCTCGCCGTCGACAGCCCCCGACACCTGATCAAGTCGCTGTCCGCGCCCACCACCCTGCGCGTCCCCGCCTACCGGCTCGGCGTCGACGACGTCCGCGACCTGCCCGGCGTCGAGAGCGCCCGCGTCGAGGGCGGCGAACTGGTGGTCTCCACCCACACCGCCAACCAGGTGCTGCTCGCCCTCGGCGACCTGGTCGACCTGGAGGAGATCACCACCCGCACGGCGACCCTCGAGGACGCCTACCTCGAACTGACCGCAACCGCGACGGAGCACCGACCGTGAACGCCTACACCGCTGTGACCAGGGCCAGCTACCTCGCCTACCTGCGCGACCGCACCTCGGTGATCTTCACCTTCGCGTTCCCGCTGGTCTTCCTGATCGTCTTCGGGATGATCTTCCAGGGCCAGGCGGTCGACGGCGGCCTGTCCTACATCAACTACATCGCCCCGGGCGTGCTCTCCTGGGGCATCGGCAACGCCGCCCTGTTCGGCGTCGCCTTCACCCTGATGCACTGGCGCCGCGACGACCTGCTGCGGCTGATCTGGCGCACCCCCACCCCGCTGCCCACCGTGCTCGGCGCCCGCTACGCCGTCGCCCTCGGCACCGGCCTGGTCCAGGCCCTGCTGTTCACCGCCGTCGCGCTCGCCGCGTTCGGCCTGCACCTGTCCGGCTCCTGGCCGCTCGCGCTGCCCGTGCTGGTCTTCGGCATCACCGCCTTCGCCGCGCTCGGACTGGTCGTCGGCACCCTCGCCAACACCCCCGAGGCGGTCGCCGCGATCGCCAACTGCGTGATGGTCCCGATGGCGTTCCTGTCCGGCGCGTTCTACCCCATCGACCTGATGCCCGGCTGGCTCCAGGGACTCTCCCGGGCCCTGCCGCTGCGCTACTTCGACGAAGGCGTCACCGACGCCGTCGGCGGCCGCGGCGGCGTCGCCCTGCCGTTCCTCGACTGCGCCGCCCTCACCGGCTTCACCCTGCTCTTCGCGCTGGTCGCCGCCAAGACCTTCCGCTGGAGCAACCGCAACTGACCCACCGCCCGACCCCTGCACCCCTCGCTGACCTGCCCACCCCCGGCCCGACCGGCCGGGGTCTCCCCGGAGGCACCCGATGACCACCCCCGCCGAGGCCTCGTTCGAAACGGCCCGGGACCGGCTGGAGCGGCGACTCGCCGAACGCGCCGCCACCGACGGCCGCCCCGCACCCGCGGTCGCCGTCCTCGGCGGCACCGACCTGCTGCGCCCCGAACCCGCCGCCGCCGCCCGCCGCCGCGCCCGCGCCACCGTCCACCTCACCGCCCAGACCGTGCTGATCGGCCCCTGGGGCGCCGACCCCGACGGCCCGGCGGCGTGCGGCACCTGCCTCGCCATGCGCTGGCAGCGCCTGCGCAGCCGCACCGAACGCGAAGCCCTGGAGACCGGCCGCACCCGCACCCTGGCCGGCCCCGGCCTGCCCCCGCTGCCCGACCACGCCGTGGACGCCGTCTGGGCGCTGCACCGGCTCACCGCCGACGCCCCGCCGAAAGAGCTGCCGCAGGTCTCCCGGCTCGACCTGGAGACCCTGCGGGTGCAGACCGTCCCGCTGCTCGCCGAACCGCTCTGCCCGTCCTGCGCGGGCAGCGGCGGTGCGGACGGTGACGGCGCGTCCGCCGTCGAACAGCCCGTGCTGCCGCTGCACTCCCGCCTCAAGCCCGCCCCCGACCGCCGCCGACTGCGCCCCGCCGACGGGTACGACCTGCCCGAGGCCGCGCTCGCCAACCCGGTCTGCGGCGTGCTCGGCGCGGGCACCTGGTCCGACGTGGTCTCGCCGACCACCGCCCCCGTCGCCGGCTCCGTCTTCATGCGCGGCTACGCCGGACTCACCGACGTCACCTGGAGCGGCCAGGCCAACTCCTTCCGCGCCAGCCGCTCGCTCGCCTTCCTGGAAGGCCTGGAACGCTACGCGGGCACCCACCGGCGCTCCAACACCCCCATGCTGACGGACAGTTACCACAACCTCGGGGACGCCGCGCTCGACCCGCGGCAGTGCGGCCTGTACAGCGAACGCACCTACCGCGAAGACCCGATGCTCGGCCCGTTCGACCCCGACCGGCCGATCCCCTGGGTGCAGGGCTGGTCCCTGCGCGACCAGAAGCCCGTCCTGGTGCCCGCCCGGCTCTGCTACTACAGCGCCGGCATCGCCGCCGACAACTTCGTCTTCGAATGCTCCAACGGCTGCGCCATCGGCAGCTGCCTCGAAGAGGCCATCCTGTACGGCCTGCTGGAACTCGTCGAACGGGACGCCTTCCTGCTCGGCTGGTACGGCAACGCCCCGCTGCCCGAGATCGACCTCACCGCCAGCACCGGCCCCGCGCTGCGCGCCATGCTCGACCGGGCCGCGCTGCTCGGCTACGACGTGCACGCCTTCGACAACCGGATCGACCTGGCCGTCCCCGTGGTCACCGCCCTCGCGGTACGCCGCGACGGCGGCCCCGGCACCCTCGCGTTCGCCGCGTCCGCCGGCTTCGACCCCGAGGACACCGTCGAATCCGCGGTCTCCGAGATCCTCACCTACATCCCGCACCTGCCCGGCCAGGTCCGCGAACGGCCCGCCGAACTCGCCGCGATGGCCGAGAACTTCGACCTGGTGCGCCGCCTGCCCGACCACGCCGCACTGTTCGGCCTGCCGCAGATGGCCCGGCACGCCCGCAGCTACCTGGAACCCGCCGCCCCCGCCCGGCCCGCCGCCGAGCTGTACGCCGACTGGGCCGCCGACTGCCCGCGCGGCACCGACCTGCTCGACGACCTGCTGTTCGTCCGGGACCGGTTCACCGACGCCGGGTACGACGTCGTCGTGGTCGACCAGACCTCGCCCGAACAGCGCCGCCTCGGCCTGCACACCGTCAGCACCCTGGTGCCCGGACTGCTCCCCATCGACTTCGGCTGGACCCGCCAACGCGCCCTTCAACTGCCGCGCCTGCGCACCGCGTTGCGCCGCGCGGGGCTGCGCGACAGCGACCTCGCCGAGGACGAACTGCGGCTCGTCCCGCACCCGTTCCCGTAGGCGCCCGTCCTGTCCTGTCCTGTCCCGTCCTGTCCTGTCCCGTCCTGTCCGGTCCGGGCCGGGCCGGTCGGGAACGGCCGACGGCCCCCCGCCCGTGAGGGAGGAGGGCCGCCGGACGACTGCGCCGCAGGCTCAGGCGGTGCAGGAGGTGGTGCTGGTGGTGCTGGAGCAGGTGCTGGTGCTCGAGCAGGAGGTCGAGGAGCCCAGCATGACCTCGGAGGTGTCCGAGTAGTCGCTGATCTCGAAGGTCTCCGACTCGAGGTTCAGGATCTCCTGGGCCAGCGACGCGAGCGAAGTGTCAGCCATGGCACTTCTCCTTTCGGTGCAGGGGGGGGCGGTTCGGCCGTGACAGCCGGACCGGGACGGAAGGAGCCGGCGGTGTTTCCTGCGAACCACCGCCGCGCACACGTCAGTTCTATCGAGAGCCGCTGGCAGCACCCGGCGAACCCTACTGACAAGTCACTGACAACCCGTCGCCGCGCACCAGGAGCCCGCCCGATGACCACCGTCCCGTCCGCCGACGACCTCGCCCGGGCCGCCGAGCTCTACCTCGACCTGCACCGCCACCCCGAACTCTCCGGCGCCGAGGAACGCACCGCCGCCCGCTTCGCCGACCGGCTGGCCGAGGCCGGGTACCGGGTGACGCGCGGCATCGGCGGCCACGGTGTCGCGGGCGTCCTGCGCAACGGTCCCGGGCCGGTGGTGCTGCTGCGCGCCGAACTCGACGCCCTGCCGGTCGCCGAACGCACCGGCCTGCCGTACGCCAGCACCGCCACCGGCCGCACCCCCGACGGCCGCCGGGTACCGGTGATGCACGCCTGCGGCCACGACGTCCACCTCGCCTGCGCCGCCGGGGCAGCCGCCGCACTCGCCGCCGACCGGGACGCCTGGCGCGGCACCGTGCTGGTGGTCGGGCAGCCCGCCGAGGAGACCCTGTCGGGGGCGCGGGCGATGCTGGAGGACGGCCTCTACCGGCGGTTCGAGCCGCCGTCGGTGGCGCTCGCCCAGCACACCGCGCCGCTGCCCGCCGGCATGGTCGCCCACGGCCGGGGCCCGGTGACGGCCGGCAGCCGCACCCTGCGGGTGGTGATCCACGGCCGCGGCGGCCACGCCGCCGCACCCCACCTGGCCGTCGACCCGGTGGTGGCGGCCGCCGCCGTCGTGCTGCGGCTCCAGACGATCGTGGCCCAGGAGACCTCGCCCGCCGAGCAGTTGGTGGTCACCGTCGGCTCGCTGGAGGCCGGCGGCCAGGGCAACGTGATCCCCGACCGGGCGGTGCTGACGGTCACCGTCCGCGGCTTCGGCGAGGAATCCCTGGAGCGGGCCTGCACCGCCGTGCGGCGCATCGTCCGCGGCGAGGCCACCGCCTCCGGCTGCCCCCGCGAGCCCGAGTTCGAGGAACTCTCCCGCTCCGGCGTCAACACCCCCGACCCGGGCCTCGCCGCACAACTGCGCACCGCACACCAGGAGTTGTTCGGCGCGGCCCGGGTCGCCGAGTGGCCGCCCGCGCTCGCCGCCGAGGACTTCCCGCTGTTCGGCCCGGCCGGCGAGCACCTGCACGGGGTGCCCGGCATTCGCACCGCGTACTGGATGCTCGGCATGGTCGGCCCCGACCAGTGGGCCGCCGCGCCCGGCGCCGGTGCCGCGCAGAAACTCGCCGCGCTGCCCGCCAACCACTCGCCCGAGTTCCGCCCCCAGGTCGGCGCGACCCTGCGCACCGGCATCGCCGCCCTGCACACGGCGGCCATGGCGAGCCTCGGCAGGCCGTAGCCGGCAGCGGTCGGGCGCTACGGGCGGCCGAGCCAGTCGCGCAGGCGGCGGCGGATGCCGACGGCCGGGCGGCGGGCCTCGCGGTGGTCGGCCTCGCGGTGGTCGGCCTCGCGGTGACGGGTGTCATGGTGACGGGTCTCGCGGCGATCGGCTTCGCGGCGGCGGGCTTCGAGGCGGCGGGTCTCGCGGCGATCGGCTTCGCGGCGGCGGGCTTCGCGGCGGGCTTCGCGGTGGTGGGCGAGGGCAGCGCGCAGGGCCGCGACGTCGTGGGTGCCGGGCAGGGGCGGGGCCGGCTCGCCGTGCCGGGCGGCGCGGGAGCTGTCGAGCAGGTGCTGGTGCAGTGCGTTCACCCGCCCACCCTGGGCCAGGGACGGCCCGGCAGTCGCGTCGTTTGACGGCCCCCGTCAAACGACCGGAGGGTCTTTCCGGCCGACGCGGCACCATGGACGGGTGAGCGTGACCATCGACATCACCGGCCTGCCGCCCGAGCGGATCGTCTTCCGCCCCTCGCCGCTGGCCGAACTCGGCAATGCCCTGCACGCGTTGGCCGAGCCCGCCCATCACACCGGACTGCACGCCTGGACGACGGCGACCACCGCCGCGCTCGCGCCGGACCTCGCCGACCGGCTGCTGGAGGCCGAGTTCATGTGGGGGGCGACCCGCTCCGACTTCCTGCTGCCGGCCAGCCCCCGGGAGACGCTCGCCGAGGAGCTCGACGACCTCGACCGGATGGACGACGAGAAGTTCGTCGGCGCGGCCCTGGAGATCTCCTGCAGCTCCAGCCACTACCCCAAGGGCCTGCCGTCGCCGCTGGTCGACCCCCGGTCCCGGCGGCGCGCCCTGGACCTCGCCGCGGCCCGCGGCCCGCGCCAGGCGGCGTTCGTGGAACGGATGCTCGGCGACCCCGCCGGCGCCCGGGCCTGGATCCGACGCCTGCTGGAGGACTGCGACCGGGCGTTCTTCGCCGACACCTGGCAGCGGGTCCGCGAGGGGCTCGCCGCCGACGCCCGGGACAAGACCGAACTCCTGCGCCGCAAGGGCCTGGCGGCGGCGCTCACGGCGGCGTCCCCGGCGCTCGGCCTGGCGGAGGACGAGCACGGCAGCCGCATCGTCGTCGACAAGCTGGTGCACGGCCGCACCTGGGCGGACACCGCCGTCACCCTGCTGCCGAGCGTCTTCGGCCGGCCGCACCTGTTCACCCTGTACGCGCCGGGCTGGCAGCCCGTGATCCAGTACCCGGCCGCCGCCCACGAACTCGGGCACACCGGTTCGGCGGAGACGATCGTGCGGCGGCTGGAGGCGCTCACCCACCCGGTGCGGATCAGCATGTGCCGCCACCTCGCGCGCGGCGCGTACTCGACCAACGAGCTCGCCGACGCGTCCGGCATCACCGCCCCGGAGGCCTCCCGGCACCTCGCCGTGCTGAGGAAGGCCGGGCTGGTCGCCACCCGGCGGCGCGGCCGCTACCTGCTCCACCAGCTCGACCTTCCGGTGGTCGCGCGGATCGGCGGCGACTTCCTGGAGTCGGTGCTGCGCTGACCCGGGCGTTCCTCGGCTCCGCGCCGCGCACGGGGGCCGAGCCCGCGACCGCCGACCGGCCCAGGACCGTCGACCGACCTGCCACTGCCGACCGGCCCGCGACCGCAGACCGGCCCGTCGGGCGTCGCCGGCGGGTGGCGTACCCTGTGGCGCGTCGATGAAGCATGATCACCAGTGGGGGACCGTTCGTGAGTACCGTTCAGCCCGTGCGCGCGTCCCTACGGATACTGCGGGACAACCGCCGTCTGCTGGTGTTCCCGCTGCTGAGCGGTGTCGCCCTGGTGCTGGTCGTCGGCGGCGTCGTGGTGCCGACGGCCGTCCGGGATTGGGCCGAGCCGTCGCCGTCCGCCTCCGACGTGTTCACCGTGGGCGCCGGCTACCTCCTGGCGGGCTTCGTCCTCACCCTCTGCAGCGGTGCGATGATCTGTGCGGTCGACGACGTGCTGCGGGGCGGGCCCGCCCGGATCGGCGCGAGCTTCCTGCGGGCGGTGCGGCACTGGCGGCCGCTGCTGGCGTGGAGCCTGCTCAACACGACGGTGCTGCTGGCCATCCGGCAGCTGGAGCGGGTCCCGGTGGTCGGCTGGATCATGAAGGAGCTGTTCAGCGCCGGATGGGCCCTCGCCACATACCTGGCGCTGCCGGCCATGATGGTCGACGGCCTCGGGGTGGCGGAGAGCACCCGACGGTCGGCGCGGATGCTGCGCGAGACCTTCACCCGGCAGGTGTACGGCTCGTGGTGGATCGTGCTGCCGGTGCTCCTCTCGATGGTCGGCGGATTCGTGGCGTTCATGCTCGGGGTGGAGTCGAACCGCCCGGGGCCCGCCATAACCGGTGGAGCGGTCGCCGCCCTGGTCCTGACGGGCGCCCTCCTGGTCGGGGCCACGGTCTCCGCGATCTTCCGCACCACGCTCTACCGGGACGCCTCGATCGCGGCCTGACGCCCACGGCGGCGCCGCGAACCCCGGCGACGGACCCGGTACCCGTCCGGTCCGGCCGGGCGCCCGTCCGGTCCGGCGCCCGTCCGGTCCGGCCGGGCACCCGCCGCCCTCGTCGCTTTCCGTCCGGCGGGCACCGACCAGCGGTTCGTTCCCGAGTTTTGGGTCAACCGGCAACAGGCCGTGGGCCGTTGTGCTCAGATGGAGGCCGGTGCGGGCGAACGAGGAGGCAGCGTGAGCGAGTTCAGGCTCGACTGGCCGTGGGCGGTGGACGGGACGACGCCCGGCGCGGAGCTGCTGCGGGTGGTGGCCGAGGCGCGGACGGCGGGGGAGCGGGAGGCGGGGCTGCGGGCGCTGTCGCAGGCCGCGGCCGGGGCCGACCCGGCGGCGGTCGAGCGGTACGCGATCGGGCTGGCGATCGCCGGGCAGTACACCGACTCGCTGCGGTTCTGGCGGATCCTGCTCTCCCACCTCCCCGGGGAGACCCGGCTGCGGCTGAACACCGCGACCTGCCTGCTCAAGGCCGGCCGCGGCGAGGAGTGCGCCCACGAGCTCGCCGAGTGCGACCGCCGCTGCCGCCCCGAGGACCCGCTGCGCCCGCTGGTGGAACGCCGGGTCGCCGAACTCGCCCGGGCCCGTGCCGCGGTGGACCGCGAGTGGCAGCTGCTGGACCTGCGCGCCGAGGCCCACCGCGAACTCGTGGCGCAGGGCCGCGCCCGGGTCGGCGACCTCAAGGACCTCTGCCGGGTGCTCGGCGCCCTCACCAAGCGCCCCGGCGGCGGCGACGACCCGGCCGAGATGCTCGCCGTGGCCCGGCGGATCCGCGCCGAGGCGCCGCACGACACCGAGGGCCGCGAACTCCTGGTCTGGTCCCTGCTGTTGGCCGACCGGAAGGACGAACTCGACCAGGCCCTGCGGGAACTGGAGCAGGTCGCCCCCGACTCGCCCGTCCTGGAGGGCTTCCGCTCCCAGGTCACCGACCCGCAATTCCGCCGCCAGTCGGATGAGTTGAAGCAGCGCTGGGACGACCTGGCCGGCCGGGCCGGACGCGGCGAGCCGGGCGCGGAGGACGAGCTGCGGCGCGAACTGGCCGCCCACCCGAAGAGCGAACAGCTGCGGGTGGCCCTGCTGTTCGCGGTCTACGGCCGGGCCGCCTCCGGCCGCGGCGACTACGCGGAGGCCCGACAGCTGGCCCTCGACCTCGCCGACGACCCGGGCGCCGGCCACCACACCCACTTCCACGTCGCCCAGTTCCTCTGGGGCCTCGGCGAACACGCCCGGGCCCGACGGGAGTTCGCGCTCGCCCTGACCACCTCCAGGAACGAGGAGGACCGGGAGAGCGTCCGCCTCGCGATGCGCACCGTCGGCGCGGACGCCGGGGAGCCCCGTGGGTGAGCGGGAGCGGCGGGTCGCCGCCCTCCTGCTCGGGGCCGAGGACCTCCAGCGGGCCCAGCAACTGCTGTTCCAGCACGCCCAGTACCTCGACCTCGACCTGCTCGGCGAGGAACTCCTCGCCGTCCAGCGGCAGTTCGAGGCCGACGGGCAACCCCGCGCGGCCGCGCTGGCCGGCTTCCACCTGACCCTGGTGCAGGACCGGCGCGACGCCCTGCGGGCCGCCGACGAGCTCCGCACCCGGGAACCCGCCGACACCTGGCAGCACATCGAACGGCAGGCCGAGGAGCTGATCGCGGCCGGCGCCCCGGACGCCGCCCTCGACCTCGTCCGGGACGCGGCCCGCACCCTCGCGGCCGACTCCTACGCCGCCGGCCGCCTGCTCGGCGTGCAGTGGCTGATCGCCGAAGCGCTGCACCACGCCGGCCGCTCCCGGGAGGGCCTGGAACTGCTCGACTCGCTGGACCTCGACCTGACCCACCCCGCCGACACCCTGGTGCGCACCCGCCTGCACCACCTGCGCGGCCGGATGTACCGGGCCCAGGCCGCGTACGAGCACGCCCGCGCCGAATTCGCCCGGGCCCTCGACGCCGCCCGGGCGGTCGGCTCGGTGCCCGACGAGCTGACGGTCCGCCTGGCGCTCGCCGAGTCGTACCTGGACGCGGGCCGCAGCCGCGACGCCGTGCGCGAACTGCGCCGGCTGGTGGCCCGCGCCGGCTCCTGGGGCGCCGGCGTCGAGGACCGGGCGACGGCACTGGGCCGACTGGGCACCGCGTACCGGGCCGCCGGCGACCCTGCCGCAGCCCGCGCCTGCCACCGCCGGGTGCTGAAACTCACCGGCGACGCCGGCCCGAGGAGCCCCGCACGCTGCGCGCCGCAGAGGCCTGGATCGGTCTCGGCGACCTCGCCGCCGACGCCGGCGACTTCAGCGAGGCCGGCGAGGCGTACGCGCAGGCCCTGCTGAAGGCGATGACCGTCGACCGCGACGCCACCGCGTACGGCATGCGCCTGGTCGCCTCCCGGGTCTCCCGGCTGCCCACCCCCGAGGCCGACCTGCTGCTGCGCACCGCCGACGTCTTCCGCGCCGCCTTCCCCGACACCGAACGCCACTGGGCCGCCCACCTCCCGTTCCGCCTCGCCGACGCCGAGCGCCGGGCGCACAGCGGCGACCACGACGGCGCAGTGTCCGCGCTGCGCGCCCTGCACGCGGAGAGCCCGCACCGCCCGGCCGACCTCGCCGACCGCCTGCAGATCGACGAACGCCTCGCCCGGGCCCTGCTGCGCCGCGACGCGCCCGGCGACCGGCAGGCCGCGTTCGACCTCGTCCGGCAGCGCCACGCCGCCCTGCTGGCGCACCCCGACCGGTCGGACACGCCCACCCTGACCGCCCGTCACCGCTCCTGCTACGCGCTGATGATCGGACTGCTGCTCGACCACGGGCCGCACCTCACCCTCCCCGCCGGCGCGGACGCCCGGGAACTCGCCTTCGACCTGCACGAGGAGTACCGCGCCCGCACCGACACCGCCCTGCACGCGACCGGCGGCGCCGTCCACCCCGCGACCCTGAACCGGCTGCGCGCCCACCTCGCCGCCGACCCCGACGCCCGACACTGCGCCTACGTCTCGTACTTCCACGGCGAACACACCACCGTCGCGTTCGTCCTGCACGCCGACACCGGCCGCCTCACCGCCCACCGCACCCCGCTCGGCGAACACGCCGTCCGCGACGCCGCGCAGCGCCTGCGCCACACCTTCGACGGCGACCCCGACGCGTTCCCGCCACTGCCCCCGCTGCCCGTCCGCCGCCCCTGGCGGCGCGACCTCGCCTTCTTCGACGACCTCGCACCCCACCTGCTGGCCTTCCTGCCCGACGTCACCGGACGCGAACTCCTCTGCCTCGCCGCCGAACCGGCCCTCCAGGCCCTCCCGCTCCCCGCGCTGCCCCTGCCCACCCGCCCCGACGAACCCCCGCAGGTGCTCGCGCACCGGCACGCCGTCGTCCACGTCTCCCACGCGACCGCGCTGCTGCGCACCGCCGCGCGCGAGCACCCCGGCACCCGGGACGCCGACGCCGCCGTCTTCGTGGCCGGGGTCGCCGCCCGCGAGGACGCCGACCCCCAACGACTCGAAGGCGACGCCGAGTTCGTCACCAGGCCCGGCCTTCGCAGGTCCGAACTGCGGGGCGTCGCCGCCACCCCGCACACCGTCCTGACCGGCCTCGCGGGCGCACGCGTCGCCCACCTCTCCGGGCACGGCTGGTACGACCGGATCGAACCCCTCGACTCCGGACTCCTCCTCGCCCACGCCGGGCAACGCCCCAGCAAGTACCCCCTCACCGTCGACATCGGCACCCGCCTGCGACACCTCCTGACGGCCCGCCAGATCCTCGACGCCGGCCTGCGCCCGGACCTGCTCACCCTGCGCGCCTGCTCGACGGCCCGCCAGGACCTGCACAGCACCGGCGACCTCCAGGGCCTGGCCCGCCTGCTCCAGACCTCCGGCGCCCGCACCGTCCTCGCCACCCTCTGGGACGTCGACGACACCAGCTCCCGTCGCCTGTACGCCGACTTCCACCGGCGCCTCGCCACCGAACCCCCGTGGCGGGCGCTGCTCCAGGCCCAGTGCGCCATGCTCGACCACCCCGCCGAACCCTGGGAACGGCACCCCTACCACTGGGCCGCGACCATCCTGCTCGGAGACTGGAGAACCCGATGACCCCGCCCGACCCCGACCGCCTCACCGACCGCCAGGTCCTGCTCGCCCTCCAGGAACTCACCGAGGACCTCACCGCCGCCGCGGCCACCGCCGCCACCGCCGCCCTCGACCACGAGGAGGCCGCCCGCCTCCTCACCGCCTTCCTCCACCACAACGGGCAGGCCGCCACCGCCCCCCTCGACGAGGCCGGCGCCCGCGCCGCCGCCCGCCGCCTGCTCGCCACCCTCACCGAAGAACCCGCCTGCGCCGACACCGCCGCCGACCTCCTCGCCGACCCGCCCGCCGACTCCCGCCTCGGCGGCGAACTCGCCCTGACCGGCGTCGTCGTCCTCGCCGCCGTCGTCGCGTGGCTCCAGACCAAGGTGGACATCCGCTTCAAACGGATCGACGGCCGCACCGAGTTCGAGTTCCGCCTCCTCAAGCAGGCCACCGACGGCACCACCCTGCGCACCCTCGCCGCCGCCGTCGCTCGCCTGCTGGGCGCAGGACGCGACTGACCGCCCGCCACCGGGAATTCACCGGCCCGGACCGTGACCGAACCGTCGCGGCCCCGGCGAACCCACCCGGTCGGCGTTCCGCGGCAGCGGCGAACCCGCCCTCACCCGCGAGGAGTTGACTCAGCACCTCGACTTCTCCCGAAACGCCGTCAGCGCCGCCCGGCACGCAGCCGCCGCGGCGCGCCTCGGCAGACCCTGGCAGGGGCGGTGGTGAGTGGCTCCGTGCGCCGGGTGCACGCCCGTGCGCCGCCGAGTTCCTCTTGTGAACTGCTTCTTCTGCACGGGAGGTTGGGGTCTCCAAAGTCGTCTGCGGAAGGGATTTGGTGACCATGGCGGACTCCGGAAAGCCGATGCCGGGCGAGTTGATGACGCGCGAGTACGTGGCGTCGCTGGCGCGGCAGGCGTACCTGTGGGGCTGGGCGCTGGAGAACGTGCACAACCGCAACGTCCTGTTCGAGCAGGTCCCGGAGCCGGGCCTGGCCGGCGGGGTGATGCCGGTCGCGCCGCCCGGACAGCTGGCGATGCTGCACGACTACGTCTCCCCGGATGAGCGGCAGGTCGCCTGCCCCAACCAGGACGTCGTGTACGGAATGGGCCTGGTCACGGTCGCCAGCGGCCCGGCGGTGCTCCAGGTCCCCGACTTCGGCGACCGGTTCTGGGTGTACCAGATCGTCGACCAGCGCACCGAGTCCTACGCGCCGCTGGGCAAGATGTACGGCAGCGCGCCGGGCCTGTACCTGCTGGCCCCGACCGGCTGGGACGGCCAGGTGCCCGACGGGATCGCCGGGGTGTTCCGGTTCGACACGGCCGTCTCGGCGGTCATCCCGCGGGTGTTCATGTGGGACACCGACGCCGACCGGGCCGCGATCCAGCCGGTCATCAACCAGATCATGATGTACCCGCTGGCCGAGTTCACCGGCGAGTTGAAGACCACCGACTGGTCCCAGGCGCCGGTCCTGCCCCCGTTCGGCGGCGACAGCGGCGACGGCGAGACCCACTGGGTCGACCCGACCGTCTTCTTCGACGACCTGCCCGCCCTGCTCACCGAAGTGCCCGCCAGGCCGGGAGAGGAGGCGCTGTACGACTGGATCGGCTCCCTCGACGACCCGACCGTCGTCAAGGCCCACGGCGCGCTGCTGCGCGACACCGCGGTCGTCGCGGAGAAGGACCTGATCGGCCCGCTCTTCCAGTTCCGCAACATCGGGGTGCCGGCGGGCAACCACTGGACCACCCAGCACGACGGAGCCCAGTTCGGCACCGACTACCTGTCCCGCACCGCCATGGCCAAGGCCAACATCTTCGTCAACTCCCCCAACGAAACCGCCTACTTCTACCTCGACCTCGACGAAGCGGGCGACCGCCTCGACGGCGACCGCGCCTACACCGTCACCTTCGCCGCCGACCGACTCCCGCCCGTGCAGGGGTTCTGGTCGCTCACCCTCTACAACCAGCACCACTTCTTCTCGCCCAACTCCCTCAACCGGTACTCCCTGGGCACCAAGAACACCGACCTGGTCTACAACCCCGACGGCTCCCTCACCCTGCGCATCCAGGCCGACCAGCCCGCCGACGCGGCCACCAACTGGCTGCCCGCCCCCGCCGGCGAGGTCTTCTCCCTCTACATCCGCGCCTACTGGCCGGAGCCCGCCGTCCTCGACGGCTCGTGGACCCCGCCCCCGGCCGTTCCGACCGCCGCTGCCTGACGCTCAGGCGAGGCGGACCGGTGCCCGGTCCTCTCCGCGGCGTCCGACCGGAAGGCGGACTCGTCGCCGTCCGGGCCCGTTTCGGGAGCGAAACGGGCAGTCGTCACGGTGTGGTCCGCTGCGGGGGACCGGGCGGTTCGTCGGGGCGGTGATCGCCGGTCAGGCGTCGGCGGTCGGGAGCTTCTCGAAGTCGCCGGGGGTGTACTGGCGGTCGAAGAAGGCCTCCTCGGGCCCGTAGAAGCGGACGATGGCGAACCAGCCGTGGCCGGGCACGGTCTTGATCCAGTTCGCGGCGCCGGCCGGGCGTGCGGGTCCGGTGTGGATGGTGATCGACCCGTCGGGATCGAAGGCGATGTCGTTCATGCCGTTGAGGGAGGAGAAGGTCTGGCCCTCGGCGTCGACCTCTGCGGCGGTGTCGGCGTCGTAGAGGGTCAGTGACCAGAACAGCTGGGCCGGAGGGTTGGGCGGCAGGGTGATCCGGTAGCTGTTCGCGCCGGTCAGCAGGTCGCCGTCGTGGTCACGGTAGGCGTTGGCGTACTTGGCGCCCGTGCCGACGACGGAACTCATCATGCCGGTGCTGATGGAGTAGTGGTTGACGAACATGTGGGCCTTGGCGTTGACGTCCGTGTGCCCGGTCGTGCGGTCGCGGAACTCCTCGTCCAGCAGGGTGTGCCAGAAGTCGTCCTGGAGGGTCTTGGCGTGGGCCACCCACTGCCGGTCCGGCCACCACAGCGCGTACGGCTCGCGGTCGTACTCGGCGGCCAGGGTCTTGGCCGTCTTCCACCCGGTCTGCGCGGCCAGGTCCAGCAGTTCGCGCTCACGCGGCGCGGGGTCGAACACCTGGCCCTTGCGGATGCCGAGCGCGGCCAGGACGCCGTGCATGTACGGGTCGGTCTGGTCGACCCGGTCGGCCTGGACGAACGCGTCGAGCGCGGTGAAGAACGAGCCGTCGCGCGGGAACAGGGCGTCGACGGGGACGTCCGAAGCGTGCGCGTACTCCATCGGCTTCGCCGCGCCGTGCAGCGGGTGCAGCTGGATGCCCTCGATGGACGCGACGCCGGGGGAGAGGTCGTCCACCGAGGTGAAGAAGCCGCGGAAGAGGAAGTAGATGCCGTCCGTCCGGCTGCGGTAGACGTAGAAGTCGTCCCACTCGCCCGGGATCTGTGGCTCCGCCCCGTCGGGGACGATCAGGTACCGGCCGCCCGCGCCGTGGTCGGGGCCGGGCAGGCCGATGTCGCCGAGGTACTGCACCCCGTCGATGACCGGCCCGGTCAGCGGCCGGTGCCAGAAGTCGTCCACCAGGCCCTGGATGCCCGCCGGGGCCTCCACCACCAGTGGACCCGTCGCGCTCAGGTCCGCGAACGCCATCCCGTAGATGACGTCGCAGTTCGGCGTGGTGATGACGGTGAGCGGCTTCAGCCGCTGCTCGAACACCGACATCACCTGGTACCCGGTCCCGAACGCACCCCCCAGCCCGTCCCGCATCGCGCACACGTTGACCGCGGGCAGCGCCCACAGGTACGCCTGCGCCGCACGCTGGAAGAACAACTCCTCCTTCAACGTGCGGGCGGTGGCGTCGGTGGGATAGCCGCCGTCGAACGGCAACGCGGCCAGCTTGCGGTAGTGGTCGAAGTCGGACGTCATCGGCAGGCACCTCCGGTGGGCGGGGAAAGCGCGGGACGGGCGGACGTCGCCGTCGCGCAGACAAGGCCTTCACCGCCCGGGCCGCACGGAAACGGCCGAATCAGGACGCAGCTCGCGATTCCGCGTCAACACCCGTTGACGGCAGCCGGGTGCAGACACATCGCGGGGGAGTGTCCGCCCGTGCCCGGACCGTGACCGATCGCCCACGCCGAGTGTCCGCCCGGTCGTAAGGTCTTCCCGTGACCGAGGCCGCCGCACCGCTCCCGCACGACACGACCGATCGGACGCTCCGCCAACTGATGGGCGAAAGCGTCTGGTCGGCGATGCTCGACGGCGCCCTGGTGCGCCGCCACCCGATCGGCTCCACCCTGCTCAGGCAGGGCGAGGAGGGGCAGCACGTGCTGGCGCTGGTCGGCGGCGTGGCCAAGGTGCTCCGACACGAACGCGGCGGCGAACTCACCCTGTTGGCGTTCCGCGGCCCCGGCGAACTGCTCGGCGAAGTGGCCGTGCTCGACGGCGGCGTCCGCTCGGCGAACGTGCTGTCCATCACCGACTGCACGGTCGCCGTGCTCGCCAAACCGACCTTCCTGCACTTCGTCGCCGCCCGCGGGCTGTACCCCGTCCTGGTCCGCTACGCCCTCGCCCGGCTGCGCGAGTCCGACCTCGCCCGGGCCGGCGGCGACATACTGCCCCGTCTCGCCGCCGCCCTGCTCACCCTCGCCGACCTGTCCGCCGCGCCGTCCGGCGAACCGGTCGAACTCGCCCTCACCCGCGAGGAGTTGGCCCAGCACCTCGGCGTCTCCCGGAACACTGTCAGCGCCGGCCTCGGCGACCTCGGGCCGTTCGGCGTGCAGCCCGCGCGCAAGCGCATCCTGCTGACCGACCTCCCGGCGCTGCGGGGGGTCGGTCGGCAGCTCTGACGTACGGGTGGACGGGGGAACAGCCGTTCGCGTGATGCCCGTCACGCGGCTATTGCACTGAGCGGGCACACCGCGCCGCGCGAACTCGGAAAGCTGGAGGCGCTTCGTCCGCACAAGGAGATTCCGAGGTGTCGTCATGACCCTGCACGATCCGATGCGTTCGTACGACCGGCCGCTGCCCCCGGCCAGCGCCCTGCCGCACAGCCGCAGCCGGCAACTGCCGCCCTACCGGGGCCTGGTGGCCGTCGATGCGAAGGACTTCACCGGACACGCCGCGATCGAGCACGGGGTGATCAGCCGGGCCGTGCCGGAACTCCTGGAACGCTCCTTCGAGCGCGCAGACCTGGCCCACGTCTGGGCCGACCGGCGCTTCCCCGCCTCCACCGGCGACGGCTACGTCTTCGGCTTCGACCCGGCCTGGATGCCGTTCCTCATCCACCCCTGGCTGCACACCCTGCAGGACGTGCTGACCGAGTTCAACGTCCACTCGGTGGGCGCCGTCCGCACCCGGCTGCGGGTCAGCCTGCACCTCGGCCCGCTGCCCGACACCGGCGACGAGTTCGACGGCAACGGCACCCCGCGCAACGACACCCACCGGCTGCTCGACTCCCGCCCCGTCAAGGCCGTGCTCGCCGCCTCCAGGGAGAGCATCACCCACGTCGCCGCGATCCTCTCCGACCGCTGCTACCAGGACGCCGTCGCCTCCGGCTACACCGGCCGCCACCCCGACCACTTCATCGAAGTCCCCGCCACCGTCGAGGGCAAGACCTTCGACCAGCGGGCCTGGCTGTACGTGCCGGCGCCCTCCGGCAACCTCTACGACCGCCGCATCCTGGGCGACCGGGTCGTCGACGAACACGAATCCGCGCGGTCCGCCGCGAACGCCGCCGCCCCGGACACCGCCCACCCGCAGGACCGGTCCGCACCGTCCCGCGTCGTCCAGCGGGCCGACCGGGGAATCATCAACACCGGTACCGTGCACGGCGGTCAGAGCGTCACCAACAGCGGCCGGGACACCGTCGGCGGCGACTGGACCGGCGGCGACCGGTTCGACGGCGACCGGTTCGACGGGGACTACGTCGGTGGGGACCGCCTCGACATCGCCGGGGACTACGTCGGCGGCAACAAGGCCGGCACCGTGCACGGGAACCAGGGCGACACCGTGCGCGGCGACAAGCGGGAGAAGCGGCGGTGAGCGGGCCCGACGCCGGCCCGGCCGTCGGGGCGGACGGTGGTCCGTCCCGGCCGGCCGAAGTCCCGCTCCCGGAAGAGGACGAGGACGATCCCGCCGACCGGTTCACGGATCAACTCCTCGGCAACGGACGGCCGTTCGTCATCTACGCCCCGAACGGCAACATCAACACCGGTGCCGTCCACGGCGGCCAGCGGGTGGAGAACAACAGCGCCGAGGCCGGCCCGGGAACCCGCCGGGTCGAGGCGCACGAAGGGCCGATCGCAGCGGAGGAGATCCTCGGAGCGCGGTTCGGATTCGCCGAACCGGCCTGGTTCCGGCACGCGTTGACCGAACTCGACACCCGGGTCCTGTTCCTCACCGGCGAGCCCGGCAGTGGCCGCCGCACCGCCGCACTGAACCTGCTGTACCGGCACAGCGGCCACAGCCTCGACCTGCGCGCCCTCGACAGCGGCGTGGACCTGTCCTCCTGGCGACCCGCCCACGCCGGGGTGCGGGGCTACCTGGTGCACGGACTGCTGCCCCAACACCCGTTCACCCCAGGGGTCCTGGCGAATCTGCGCGGCAAGCTCAAGGCCGCCGACGCGCGCATGGTCGTCGTTCTGCCCAACGAACCGACCACGCTCCGCAGCCTCACCCGTGACCTGCACGTCGAACCGATCCGCTGCACCCCGCCCGCGCCCGCAGAGGTCTTCGAGGCCCGACTGGCGGCCGCCGTCCCGGACGGGCAGCGCCGCGAACAACTGGACCGACCGGAGATCCGCCGGCTGCTCGGCGACGACCTGACGCCCGCCCAGGTCGTCGAGCTGGTCGCCGAACTGGTCGGCAGCGGGGCCGGCGGGCCCGACCTCGAAGCCCTGCGCCAGCGGCTCAGCTACCTCGCCGAGGACGAAGTCCCGGACTTGCTCGACCGGCTTCGCGACGACCCCGACGGACTGGCCTTCCTACTGGCCATCAGCGTCTTCGAGGGACTCGACCACCGGATTGTCCAGGACGAAGCCGTGCGGCTGGTCGCGCTGGCCGACGGGCGACTCGACGCCGTCCTGACCGGCGGAGACGAAGACACCGGGCGCAGCACCCGGCCCAACCCGAAGTTCGTGCTGCGCCGCCCGCTCGCCGAACTGCTCCGGATGGTCCGCGCGGAGTGCCGACCGCCGGAGATCCGCACCGCCTCCGGGTTCACCTACACGGTCGAACCCGTGCACTTCACCCGGCACCGGCAGGGCGAGACCGTGCTGCGCCACGTGTGGCGGCAGTACGGCGGGTCGTCCGCCCTGCTCACCGAGTGGATGGACACCACCTCCGCGCGGGACAGCGACCTGGCCGAGCCGGTCGGCCGGGTGATGGGCCTGGCCGCGGGCTGGGGCGGCGGCCGCCGGGCGCTGCGTCACATCGAGAAGCTGGGCGGCTCCGACCGGGCCCACAGCCGCAGCGCCGCCGCCTATGCGTTCGGCATCGCCGCGCAGGACCCGGTGCTCGCGAGTGAGGTCAAGCACCGTCTGGACCGGTGGAGTCACCTGATCAGCACGGATCGGCGGTGGACCGTCGCGCGGACCTGCGGGACCGACTTCGGCCTGGCCCGCCCGGACTTGGCGCTCGTTCTGCTGAGGCGCAGCTACCACGGTCAGGACGGCGACGAGGCCGGTGTGGCCAACGAGGTGCGTCGGGCGCTGTTCGGGCTCTTCACGGGCGGCAGCCAGGAGCCGGTGTTCCGGGCCGTCACCGCCTGGGCCCAGGGCTCCGACCAGGACGCCGAACTCGCCCTGCAGGTCTTCCCCCAGCTGATGCTCCAGGACGCGTCCTGGTTCCAGCAGCAGCTGGCCAACCGCACCGAACACGCCGCAGCGGCCCTGGACCTGGTCCGCCGACTCCTCGACGACGAGGCTCGCTTCGGCGCCATCTGCCGCTCCGTGCTCGCCTGGTGCCGCACCGCGGCGTGGGACGACCGGCTCCGCCCGGCCGTGGAGACGCTCCTCTCCGCCCTTGCGCAGGACATGCGGCACGGCGTCCTCGCCCTGTTCGTCGAGATCGACCGCTACGACGGCGACCTGGCGGGCCGCCACATCGCCCGGCACGCCCTGGAGAGCTGGCGTCGGGGAACTCCTGGCACCGGCAACCCCGCACACCCGTACGGAGGATCCGATGTTCACTGATCACGACCCGCCGCTGTACGTCCGGGCACCGCACCCGTTGTGGTGGGAGGTGCTGCGCCACAGCTGGTCCGCGCCGCGCAACCGGGCGCTGGTGCTGCGCGACCGCAGCGGGGGCTTCCACCGGGCCGGGGCTGGGCAGGGTGCGCCGGGCCCGGCGGGCGGGAGGTACGCCGGGTCACCGGCCGCCCGCCTGCGGCTGCGCGACTGCGACCAGGCGTTCCACGTCCAGCTCGACCAGCGCAGCGGAACCCGCACCGTCGGCCTGCCGACCGGTCGCGGCACCGAGTCGACCGACGTCCGGGTGCTGTGGTGGGCGGACGATCCCGCTCAGGTGGTTCGCAGCGGGACCCTGTACGGCTGGCACCCGGTCCGCAAGGAACTCGAACGGTGTCTGGGCGTGATCGGCGGCGAGTACGCGAACGTCGGCAAGCGGATCACCGGCGACGTGCTGCTCCAGTACCTCGGCGGACCCCGCCGCCTGCCGGACCACGGGCTCGCCTTCCGTGTCACGGAGATCCTCACCCGCGAGGACGCGGAGGAGCTTCGGCTCGGCGAACCGGCGGAAGGCGGTGCGCCGTATCCGTGGACCGACACCCGGGAGGAGTACGAGTTCTGCAAGCAGGCCGTCCAGGAGGGCCCCGTCTCGCTGGCCGCGCTCTGGCTGGTGCGCCACCCGGAGCAGGTCAGTCAGGTGCTGGACTGGGCGGTCGGCCACGCCGATCTGATTCGCGGCGAGACCACCTGGCAGGACCAACTGGCGCTGCTGCTGGGCAAACTGACGGCGCAGGAACAGCAGGAACTCTCCCTGCTGCTGCGCGACCGGCTGTCCGCGCTGGGCCGCCCGGTCCCCGGTCCGACGGCGACGCCGACCGGGCGGCCGGCCGGTCGGACCACCGGCCCGCCGTACGCCGGGGAGCCCGGCGGCGGCTGGACGGCGAGCGGTGCGAATGGCATGAGGAGCGCGAACGGTGCGAACGGCCGGCCGGTCGGCGATCGGCTGAACGGGGTGCCACGGTGACGCGGTTACCGGTCCGGCACCGGACGACCTCGGCGGCACTGCGCCGACGGCGGGAGACGGGACGTCCGGGGGCGGCGGGTCGCAGTGCGCGGGCGGTGGCGGCGATGGAGCGCCTGACGGCCGCGAACAGTGCGGAGATCAGCCGTGCCGATGCGAAGGCCGCGGTGCTGCTGGGCTTCACGGGCGCGGCGTTCGGGGCGTTCCTCCCGCTGAGCCGGGGCGCCGAGGGCGGCGGGCCGCAGGTGCTGTGGTGGGCGACGGCGCTGAGTGCGCTGCTGGCGGTCGGGTGCTTCGTGGCCGCGATCGTTCCGCGTCGGCGGCGGGGCCGGGCGCGGCAGGTCGACGCGCCCGGCTATTTCGAGCACATCACTGCGGCGGGCGGGGTCGAGCGGCTCGGCGGGGAGTTCGAGGCGTCCGGGCGTGATCCGGGGCGGGCGCTGCTGGCCTCGCTGATCGGGACCAGCGCGATCATCCGTGCGAAGTATCGGTGGATCGAGGCGGGGACGGTGTTGCTGCTGCTCGCCCTGGTGCAGTTCGGTGCGGTGCTGCGGCCGGTCTGACATGCCGCAGCCCCGGCCGGTGGCGGGCCGGGGCTGCGGTCGGCGGGGTCGGCGGGGTCGGCGGGGTGGTCAGGCGGCGGCGGGGGCCGGGAGGTCCAGGCCGCGGGTGGTGACCAGGTGGGCGGTGCCGTCGACGAGGCGGTAGGAGAGGCCGACGAGAGCGGTGCGGCCGGCGGCGACCGCGTCGGCGAGGATGCGGGAGCGCTCCATGAGGAGGGTCACGGTGTGCCTTATGTGCTCGTCGATGAAGTAGGAGTTGTCGGTGTGGCCGGCGGCGTTCGCGGCGAGGACGCTCGGGGTGACCCGCTCGATCACGTCGCGGACGAAGCCCTCGCCGGTGGCGCCGGCGGCGACCGCCTCGCGGGTGGCGGCGACCGCGCCGCAGGAGTCGTGGCCGAGGACCACGACCAGCGGGGTGCCCAGCAGGCTCACGCCGTACTCGATGCTGCCGAGCACCTCCGGGCCCAGCACGTGGCCCGCGGTGCGGACCACGAACAGGTCACCGAGGCCCTGGTCGAAGATGATCTCGGCGGCGAGTCGGGAGTCCGAACAGCCGAACATTACGGCGAACGGGGCCTGCGCGGGTGCGGTCTGGGCGCGGCGGGCGGCGTCCTGGTTCGGGTGCGCCGGGCTGCCGGCAACGAACCTGCCGTTGCCCGCCAGCAGCATCTCGAAGGCTTCCGTGGGAGTGAGGTGCTCGGCGTCTGTCATGACCGCAGACTACGTCCCCCACCTATCGGGAGGCTCGTGCGGGCCACCTCCTGGACTCATTCGCGGCGTTCGCAAATCGGGGTGAAACAGTCGAAAAGGGGCGGAATTGTTCGGATATCGGCGCGCCGGAAGCGATAATTATGCACGGAATGCGCCATCGGTGCGGACATCGCCGATCCCGTCGTCCGTTCCCTCGGCGGCGTTGACGCCCGACCGCGGCGGGGCGCGCTCAGTAGCAGCGGTACTCGCGGTAGCCCTGGTCCGTGTAGCCGAAGCTGTTGTGGAACACCACGTTGTAGTGGCCGTAGCGGTAGCCGTTGCCGCCGGTGAAGGTGTACGACAGCGTCTGGATGAAGGCGCCGTTGCCGTAGAAGTTGGTGTACGAGCCCGGGCAGCCCATGCCGGTCAGATCGGCGATCGGCTCGGCGAAGGCGGTGCCGGCCAGTCCGAGGGTCAGGGCGCCGCCGAGGGCGAGGACGGATGCGGCCTTTGCGGCACGGCGGATGAGCATGGGGGCTCCTTGGGGTGTTGGGGCCTCTGTTGCGGGATGTGCCGATCCTGCCGACGTTGAATTGATCGCGTCAATGGTATGGACCAATTCGGCCTGGAGGATGGCTGGATCCGAGCCCGGCGGGCGGTGGCGTTCCTCGGCCTCGGGCCGGCCGGCCGCGAACCGGCCGCGAACCGGCCGCGAACCGGCCGTGAACCGGCCGCGGTCCCGGGTCGGCCGGTCCAGAATCGACCATGGCCCCGGAACGACTCGACCGGCCTCGGTGCGGTTCGACCGGCCTCGGAGCGAAAGGCGGACAGGGTGGTGGACGGCTGGGAGTGGGACGAGACGCTGTTCGCAGGCGCCGCCGAGCACTACGCGCGCGGCCGGCTCCCGTACGCGCCCGGGTTGCCGGAGGCGCTCGCCCGGGCGCTGCGACTCGACGGCACCGGACGGCTGTTGGACCTCGGATGCGGCCCCGGGACGCTCGCCCTGGGCCTGGCCGGACTCTTCGGCGAGGTGGTCGGCGTGGACCCGGACGCCGGCATGATCGCCGAGGTGGCGCGGACCGCCGAGCGCGCCGGACTCGCCGACAAGGCGCGCTGGTTGCAGGCCCGCGCCGAACAACTGCCGCCCGGGCTGGGGACGTTCACCGTCGCCACGTTCGGCAACTCGTTCCACTGGATGGACCGCGAGCAGGTCGCCGACGCCGTCCGCACGCTGCTCCGCCCCGGCGGCGCGGCCGTCCATCTCTCCGACTGGAAGGCCGAACCGCGCACCGCCGCCGGCCTCCCGCATCCGCCGCTGCCGCAGGACGCGATCGACGCCCTGGTCCGCGCGCACCTGGGGCCCGTCCGCCGGGCCGGGCGCGGCCTGCTGCCGCACGGCACCCCGGGCGGCGAGTCGGAGATCTTCGCCCGCGCCGGGTTCACGGGCCCCGAACGCCTGATCGTCCCCGGCGGGGCCGTCCTGGAGCGCACCGAGGACGACGCCGTCGCCGGCGTCCTCTCGCTCTCCTCCTCCGCCCCGCACCTGTTCGGCCCCCGACTCCCCGCCTTCGAGGCCGACCTGCGCCGCCTGCTCCGCGAGGCATCCCCGTCGGGCCGCTTCGCCGTCCGGCTGCCGAGCACCGAGGCGGTGATCTGGCGGACCGTCTGATGGATCGTCAATTATCTGGCTCAGAGCTCGAGTTGACGATGGTTGACCAGGTATCGAGCCCGCCCCCGCAGTCGGCGTGAGCGCCGTCGACCCCCGCCGACGGGGTGGTCGACGGGGGTCCGGCGGTGCGGTGGCCGGGGCCGGCCCGGCGCGGGGCGGGCTCGGCGTTCCGGGTGGGCGGGGATCAGCCGGCGACGGCGACGCCGTACGCCCAGAGGTAGTTGACCTGGTTCCGCTCGGTGGCGTTCGGGTACGGGTTGGTGCACGAGGTGCCGGGGCCGCCGCCGGACATCAGCTCGCTGCACGGGCCGGAGTAGTGGTCGGGCAGGCCGAGCACGTGGCCGGTCTCGTGGGCGGTGACGCGCACCGAGCTGTACTGCTGGTTCTGCGCGTAGTCGAGGAAGATGTAGCCGCGGCCGTGGCCGTCGGTGGAGGCGTAGGAGCCGCGGGAGTCGTTGCCCTCGTAGTAGCGGAAGTCGGCGTTGCTGCCGGAGCGGAGCTGGACCGAGCTGACGGAGGAGTTCCAGATCTGCGCGGCCTGGGCTATGACGTTGCGGAAGGTCGGGGCCTGGCTGGCGTCGTACGTCACGGCGACGGTCAGCAGGTAGGGGTTGGCGGCCTGCTTGGCCCGGGCCGACTTCATCACGGCCTCGAAGAACGCCTTGTTGTTGGCGTCCTCGGAGGACTTGGCGGCGGTGCTCGCGGACGGCGTGTAGCCCTGGGTGGTGGCTGCGGCGGCGGGCACGGCGGCGGTGCCGGCCGCGAGGACCAGCCCGAGGGCGGCGGCGAGCACAGTCATGGAGCGGTTCATGTGGGGACTCCATTTCGCGGGTCCCGGGGCCGTGGGGAGGTCGCCCGGGACGCGGTGACAACGTGTTCCACCGAGCTTGGGGCCGGGCGGGCCGGGCGCGGAGATGGCAAACGGCGATAGCCCGGGCCAATACCCTTGCGCAACCCTCGACTTGACGGTCCACAGGTCCGAACTTGACATGCTCTTGGCGGATCGTGGGTGCCTGGCTATGCTCCCGTGGTGGAGCTCGACGTCCGACACCTGCGGGTGCTGTGCGCGATCGCGGACACCGGCAGCGTCCGGAAGGCCGCCCGCCGACTCGGCATGACCCAGCCGTCGCTGACCACCCAACTGCACCGCATCGAACGGACCGTCGGCGGACGGCTGTTCATCCGCGAACAGACCGGCACCCGCCCCACCGCCCTCGGCCACTCGGTCCTCTCCCGGGCCCGACCCGTCATCACCGAGATGGACGCCCTGGTCGCCGCCGCCCGCGCCGAAGCCGTCGGACCCGGCCGCCGCCGACTGCGGATCGGCAGCGTCGGCAGCCGCGCGGTCGCCGCCTGGCTGCGCCGCATCCACGACCGGCTGCCGGAGACCGACACCACCATCCACATCGACATCTCGGCCATCGCCCTGATCCACCTGGTCGCCGCCGAACAGCTCGACATCGCCTTCGTCCACGAGAGCGAGGGCTTTCCGCTGCACGTGCCGGCCGGCACAGAACAGCGGGTACTGGTCGCCCGCGAACCCCAGTTCGTCGCCCTCGCCGAGACCCACCCCGCCGCCGGCCGACCCGTCGTCAGCCTCGCCGACCTCGCCCACGACACCTGGATGGTCGACCCGACCGCCGACCACGAGTACGCCGCCCTGCGCCGGGTCTTCGCCGAGGCCGGACTCGACCCGCACGTCGTCCAGGTCCGGGACAACGCCACCGCCGCCGAACTCGTCGCCTCCGGCGAAGCCGTCCGCCCCTGCCAACCCACCTCGCCGCCCGGCCCCGGTACCGTCCTCCGCCCCGTCCACGGCGACCCCCTCGCCGTCCGGCTGCTGCTCACCTGGCGCCCCGACACCGTCGGCGGCCCCGCAATCGACGGCCTCTGGGTCGACCTCTGCCGCGCCTACCTCGACCTGGCCAGCGTCAACCCCGCCTACCGGGCCTGGCTGCGCCGCCACAACCGTTCCCTGCACACCCTCCTCGCGCCGACGGGGCCGCCGGCCTGAACTCCCGGTCAGCCCACCGGCCCACCGGCCACCTGCCCGGCACGGTGCGGCGGGCCGGGCGCCGTCAGGCGGGTTCGCGGTAGAGCGTGGCGGTGGCGGCGGTGAGGGTGGCGGCGAGGACCAGGGCCCAGGGGAGGCGGCCGTGGAGGACGAGGAGGGCGCCGGGGACGGTGCCGGCGGTCATGGTGAGGGCGGCGAGGATGCGGCGGCGCTGGTGGGGGGAGTGGCGGCCGGACAGGCGGGTGTCGGCGGCCAGACCGGTGAGGGTCATGGTCAGGACGGTGGTGGTGAGGTCGGGGACGCCGAGGCTGCGGACGGTGGCGTTGCGCAGGCCCATGGCGACGGCGAGCAGCGCGATCACGCCGTACTGGAGCGCGCCGCCGGTGCCGAACGCGAAGGCCACGGCGGCGGCTGCCAGATGGAGCACGGTCTCGGCGGCGAGCGCCGGCCGCAGGCGGCCGATGGTGAGGCGTCCGGCGAGGGCCGCGCCGACCAGGAACGCGCCGAGCGAGGTGAGGGAGCCGAGGACGGAGAACCCGGGAGCGCCCGCCAGCGCGAAGCCGATGATGACCACGTTGCCGGTCATGTTGGCGGCGAACACGTGGGACAGCCCGAGGTAGCTGACGGCGTCGATCAGGCCGCTGACCGCTGTCAGCCCGAAGAGCGCGAGGGCCAGCGGGTCGCCGTCCTCGGTGGTCGCGCCGATCGGCCGGGGCGGCGAGGGCGGCGGAACGGCGGCGGTCGAGGGCACGGCTCCTCCGGGGGCGGGGTGCGGACGGCGATTCAGTAGCCTGCCAGAGCGGCACCGCGTCGCGGCGGAACCCGCCGACACGTCCGACCGAAACGCTGGGCGCGGGCGGCATCCGTGTGCATGCTGGTGGGGTCGCACGGAACCGGTCTTCGGCGTACGGGGAATGACGATGAATCAGCAGCGGACGCCCGGGGTGCAGCTGAACCGTCGCGGCCTGCTGACCGCCGCCGCGGTCGGCCTGGCGGCGGCCGGGAGCCCGGCGGTGGCCGCAGGCAGCCCGGCTGCGGAGGCGGGGAGCCCGGCGGCCGCTGCCGATGTCGCCGCCGGTCCGCCGGGCGGGGCGCGGGATCCGGAGACGTTCGGGCCGGCGGCCGTGCGGCCGGGGGACCCGCGGTACGACAGTCTGCTGAGGGGCGACAACCACCGTTTCGTCGGGCACCCGGACGAGGTGCGGGTGGTCGGCAGTACCGCGCAGGTGGTGCAGGCCGTGCAGGACGCCGTCCGCGACGGGCGGCGGATCGGGGTGCGCAGCGGCGGCCACTGTTTCGAGAACTTCACCGCCGACCCGGAGATCCGGCTGCTGCTCGACCTGTCGCAGCTGGACGCGGTCGGCTACGACCCGGCGCGCCGGGCGTTCGAGGTACAGCCCGGCGCCACCCTGGGGCGGGTGTACCGGACGCTGTTCAAGGGCTGGGGCGTGACGATCCCGGCCGGCGGCTGCCCGGAGGTCGGCGCGGGCGGCCACCTGGTCGGCGGCGGGTACGGCCCGCTCTCCCGGCGGTACGGCTCGGTGGTGGACCACCTGTACGGCGTCGAAGTGGTGGTGGTCGACCGCGACGGCACCGCCCGCGCGGTGGTCGCCACCCGTGAGCCGGACGACCCCAACCGGGAGCTGTGGTGGGCGCACACCGGCGGTGGCGGCGGCAACTTCGGCGTGGTCACCCGGTACTGGCTGCGCGCGCCCGAGGCCGACGCCGACGCGGGGGCCCGGACAGTCCCACCCGACCCGAGCAAACTGCTGCCGCCGGGCCCGGCCGAGATGCTGGAGGCCGTGGTGGAGTGGACCTGGGACCCGGCGAAGACCACCGAGCAGGCCGTCACCACCCTGATCCGCAACTTCTGCACCTGGCACGAGCAGCACAGCGACCCGGGCTCGCCCTCCACCGCCCTGTACGCGATCCTCCAGCTCGCCCACCAGGACGCCGGCACCTTCTCCATGGTGGTCCAGATCGACGCCGGCGTCCCGCACGCCGCCGACCTGGTCGAGGAGTTCGTCGCCCACGTGAACGCCGGAACCGGCCTCGACCCGGACGGCGGCAGCGCCACCGCGCCCTGGCTGTACGTGATGACCTGGCCCGGCAACGGCGAGTCCGGCAACATCGTCACCCGCCGCTACAAAGGCAAGGCAGGCTACCTGAAACGCTCCTTCACCAACACCCAACTGTCCACCATCTACCGGCACTTGACGAACGGAACCGGAAACGCCGCTTGCGGGATGCTGATCGTCGGCTACGGCGGCCGAGTCCGCGCGGTGCGGCCGGACGCGACGGCGGTGGCCCAGCGGGACGTGGTGATGAAGGCCGTCTACCACAGCGTCTGGACCGACGAGCAGGACGACGGCGCCAACCTGAGCTGGGTGCGCGAGCTGTACCGCGAGGTGTACGCGGACACCGGCGGGGTGCCGGTCCCCGGCGAGGTGAGCGACGGGTCCTACATCAACTACCCCGACGTCGACCTCGCCGACCCGGCGTGGAACACCTCCGGCGTCCCCTGGCACACCCTGTACTACAAGGACAACTACCCACGCCTGCAACGCGTCAAGGCCCACTGGGACCCGCGCGACGTCTTCCGGCACGCCCTCTCGATCGAACTGCCGCACTGACCTGCCGGGCAGGCCCATGTCGAACATCCGCAGGATGAAGGGGCAGATGAAGGGGGGGCGTGGTGTGCTGTGAACGAATGGGCAAGCAGCAGTGCGTGCCTGACGCGCCGGCGGAGCCCGGTGTGCGAGGTGCCGGGTTCTCAGGTATCGGCGGATTCGCGAGGGTGCACTCGGATCAATGCCGACTCTTGCCGACCTGGACTGACGTTGCGTCAGTGGCGTGCGCCGGGTTCCGGCTACGCGCAGGTGGCCGCGATGCTCGCACGAGCATGCGATTCGGTACCGCAACGCGGCCGTCCGCCAGGCCGAGGAGCCCGGGTCCGCCAACTCTGAGAGTGCGGTCTGTGACTGATCGAGGCTTTTGGCATCGCTCGGACGAGTGGCTCTGGGAGCAAGTGGCCGGTCGGCGGGCTTGGGCGTGTTGCGGTACGGCATGAGCGAGCGCAGGAAATCCCGGATCCGACCGTCATCGCCCGCCCGCCCGCACCGCTGCGTCAGCTCATACCGTGGCTCAGAGCTCGCGCAGACAGGCGGCGAGTGCGGCGGCGCCGCGTCGCTCTGCACGGCACCCTCGGCATGTTCCGCCAGGCCGGTTCTCGGGAGGTGCGGCGTCGGCGCGAGAATCGGTCAGTGGTCCGGCTCGACTTCGCCGCAGGCCGTTGACCCTCACCCTGGGGCAAGGCCCAGCATCAGGGGCACCGGGCTCACGACGGGTCCGGTGCGAGGAGGAGGGGACGTGGCGGAGTTGCTGACCATCGGGGCGTTCGCGCGCCGGGCCGAGCTCACGCCCAAGGCGCTGCGGCTCTACGACGAGCTCGGCCTGCTGCGCCCGGCGCAGGTCGACCCGGCGTCCGGCTACCGGTACTACGAACCGGCCCAGTTGGAACAGGCCCGGCTCGTCTCGTGGCTGCGACTGATCGGCATGCCGCTGGCCCGGATCACCGCGGTCTGCGCGCTGCCGCCCGCCGCGGCGGCGGCCGCGGTCACCGTCTACTGGGCGCAGGTCGAGCACGACACCGAGTCCCGGCGCCGGCTGGCCCTCTTCCTCGCGGACCACCTGAACGGGAAGGACCCCGCGAACATGACCACTGCATCGTTCACCCTGCGCTCCGCCGCCGCGTCGGACACCGGCCTGGTCCGCGAGACCAACCAGGACACTGCCTACGCCGGCCCCGGCCTGCTGGCCGTTGCCGACGGATTCGGCCCGGACGGCGCGCGGGCCAGCGTCCTGGCCGTCGACGCGCTGAAGGCCCTGACGGACCGGCCGGCCGCCGACGTGCGCACCGCTCTCGCGGAGTCGGTGGCCGCGGCGAACCGCCGCATGGCGGAGCTGGGCGCCTCCGGCTCGACGCTCACCGCACTGCTGTGGACCGGCTCCGAGCTCACCCTCGCCCACGTCGGCGACTCCCGCGCCTACCTGTTGCGCGCCGGCGAACTGTTCCGCATCACCACCGACCACTCCCTCGTGCGCACCCTGATCGACGAGGGCCGCCTCACGGAGGGCGAGGCGGCGGCGCATCCGCAGCGTTCGCTGCTCACGCGTGCGCTGGACGGCCGGGAGGGCAGCGACGCCGATCTGTCGCTGCGCGAGAGCCGGGCGGGGGACCGCTACCTGCTCTGCTCCGACGGCCTCTCGGTCGTGCTGCCCGACCCGGACATCCGCGCGGCGCTGGTCGCCGCGGACGACCCGGACGTGGCGGTCCGCGATCTGGTCACCCTCGCCCGCCGCGCAGGGGCCCCGGACAACATCGCCTGCGCCGTGGCTGACGTGGAGTAGGAGCTCCCGCAAACGGGTGTGCTCATCGGCGGCGGTTTGGTCGCCTGTCCCAGCGGTGAGTGGTCCAGGCTCGGCGGATGAGACTGCTGACCGTGATGATCGTGTCGGCGAGGTCGAAGAAGGCGTTGACGACGGTTCTGCGGCGTTCGTAGCAGCGGGCGAGGCGGTGGAAGGCGTTCTGCCAGGCGTGAGTGCGCTCGACGTACCACCGCTGACCGGCTTGGATCGGTGCCTTCTCGCCCTTGTGCGCGATGCGGCCGTGCAGGTGGCGGGCGGCGAGTTCGGTGCGGGTCTTGTCCGAGTCGTCACCGGCGTCCAGGTGGACGGTGATGACGTCGGGCAGTGGTCCGAGATCGTCCAGTAGGTCCGGGGTCGGTCTGGCCGGAGCCGCGGAAGAAGCTCCCGCCTCGGTCGAGCGCGATGGACCCGTACAAGGCGGTGGTCGACGGGACCCTGCGGGCCGACCTGGACACGCCGCGCAGGCAACGGCACACGGCCACCCGGGCCTTCCACCGCCTGGTCGAGGAGCGCGGTGCCGATGTCTCCTACCAGCAGGTCCGCCGCTACGTCGCCGACCGCAAGCCGCAGATCCTGGTGAAGTCCGGCAAGGCGACCTCCCAGGGCCGGCGCCGGCCACCGGTTCCGAGGAGATGAGGAGACAGGCGACCGTGCCCAGCATCACTCAGCTCGAGCTCGACGGCGCCCGGCAGACCGCTGGTCGGCGATTGACATGATGGGCGGCGGCAAGTTCGAGGTGTCTCCAGCTAGCGCAACGCCTCGAAGCCGAGCAGCAGGGCTTCGAGCGCGAACGCGAACCGCTCGCCGTCGTCCGTGCCGACGCCCTCGCTCGCGGCGCGGATCAGCAGCGGGTACCGCTCCGCCTCCAGTGCGGCCAGCCAGTCGGCGCCGCCCGCCTCCTCGGCGCCGACCATGATCAGGGACTCCGCCGTGGCGTGGCCGATCACGAACACCGCGAGGGAGTTGAGCGCGTGCAGCGCCCGGCCCAGCGGAAAGCCACCCGCCGTAAGCAGGCGCAGGAGCGCCTCGATGTCGTCGAGGGTCGCCGGGGTGACGGCGGGCCGGGAGGTGGCGAGCGGGAGCACGGCCGGGTGCCTCAGCAGGCCCTCGCGCAGGGCGGTGGCGTACGCGCGCAGGGCCGCCCGCCAGTCGGCCGAGCCGTCCATGGCAGGGGCAGCGGCTGTGAACACCTGCTCCACCAGGCCGTCGAGCAGGGCGTCCTTGTTCGGCACGTAGTGGTAGAGCGTCATCGCCTCCACGCCCAGCTCCTCGCCGAGCGAGCGCATCGTCAGGCCCTTGAGCCCGTCCCGGTCCACCAGGCCGAGCGCCGCGTCGAGGATCTGCTGCCTGCTCAGCCCCACCCGCTCGCCGCGGCCGCGCCGGGCCGCCTGCCGCTGTGCCATGCCTGCTCCTCCTCGCCCGGACGGGCTTGACTTTCTTACACGGTAAGAGAACACTCCCGCTCGGCAAAACTTACCGCGTAAGAAACGGCCGCAACAGGGGGATCACCATGTCGACCGCCGCCAACAAGCAGGTCATCCGCGACTTCGTCGCCGCGCTCAACAACCGCTCCGGCGAGGGTTGGGTGCAGCTGCTCTCCCCGTCGGTGATCGACCACAACAAGATCATCTTCGGCGAGGAGGACGCCCCGGGCGCGGCCATCGAGGGCTTCCGTCTCCAGCTGGCCGCCTTCAGCACCGAGGCCGAGGGTGACGGCTTCCACATCCAGCAGCTCATAGCCGAGGACGACGAGGTCGTGGCCCGCCTGCGGGTGGCCGGGGTGCACACGGGCTTCCACGCCCGGATGCCCGAACCGACCAACCGTCGCTGCGACATCGAGCAGATCTGGATCTTCACCGTCCGCGCCGGGCAGATCGTCGAGATCCGCGCGGTCAGCGACCGCCTCGGCATGTTCATCCAGCTCGGCTGGGACTGGCCGACCATGGACTGAGCCGGGGCGACAATTGGCGGGGACAGCACGTCAGCCACACCGTCTCCTTCGACGGGACCAAACCCGCCGTGCTGAGCGATGCCGCCGCGAAGCTCACCGCCTGTCGTCGAAGCGGACCGGTCCGGCACTCGCGAAGACACCGAACGGGGTGGCCCTCGTCGTCGCACGGATCAGTTGCCGGGCCACAGAGATGCCGGTGCGGTGAAGTCGAGCCACGGTGAACGGCGACGGTGCCGGCGCGTGCCCGACTCGGTCGGCCAGGGCTGGGCTCACCAGTGAGCCGGCGTCACGGAACTCGTGCACGGCCCAGAGCCGGGCGATCCAGGCTCGCCACGAGCCGGCGTCGGCAGCATCTCCCGGCCACGGAGGAAGCTGCGTCCGCGTGGCCCACGCGCTCGCCCGCCGCACCGCCGCCGACAGCGGCCGGTAGTACGGCACGCGCGCGGCCCCCGCCATCTTCGCCTGCCCTCCGTCGCCTTCGCCGAGAACTGCTCATGGATGCCCGACGGCCGGCGCGAACAGTCGCAGCGCAGGCCCCGGGCGCGCCGGGTCGGGGCGGTGTCAGCAGTCGCTGCCCTTGACGGTGTCACAGCCGTCGTCGGTGGACGACAGCAGAGCCGCCGCCACCGGGCCGGCCGTGACGATGCTGACGTCCAGCTCCAGCTCGACCGCCTCGGACGGCAGAGCGGCCGTGGGCTGCGTGAACGTGGTGGACATGGCGCTTCCTCCTACGGGGTGGGGCACCTGGTGAAGTCGGGCACGGCCCGACAATTCTGCGAACCGATGAAACAACCCCTTTGTGACTCAACGAAGTTGTCGAGAAATGGTGAAAGGGTCACCCCGACGTGTCGATTGCGGCGGTGCTCAGCGATCGGGCGGCGGTGCCGTGCGGCAGAGCACACACGCCTGACACGGTGGTCTACGACCGACATACGTCTTACCGGTTGCAGCTGCTGCACGGTGACGGTCGGCTTCCGCTATGGCGTGTCCGAGTAGCGCGTCGGCGAGCTGCCGGGTCCACGGTGGAGTCGTGCACCGCGATCACAGCGGACAGGGCGCTGCGCCGAGCAGCATGTGAACGCCGTCGATGGTCAGCGCTACACCGGGGCAGTGGTCTGTGTCTCGCACATCGCCGCCATGGACGGCCGTGCCCTGGCTGACCTGTGCTTGATGCGGTCCTCGGCTATACGAGCGGCACCACCGGGGAGCCGACCGCGTTCTTGAGCACGCCGAAGGAGCACGCGGAGTTGGACAGGCTCCAAGCGAGCAGGGCGAGTGAAGGGTTGACGCTGTCATTCACGAGCACCAACCACGGCTCAGCCGCCTTCGGCGGATTCACCAATGGCGTCGTGCCGCAGCCGTTGGTCACCGCGGCTCAGTACGAGCACGTTGCTCTGATGCTCGAACGCCGCACCGAGCCCTACTCGTCCCTCAGTAGAGTCACCGGCCTTGAGGGAACGTTGTTCAGAGTAAAGGAGCTGACGCTCTATCTGATGGAGCGGCGCGGACGGCTGGACGATCTCGGCATCAAGGTCATCACCGTGGGCCGCAACCTCCTCTCCCCGGGCTGGCGCGATCGGCTCGAACGCTGGTGGGGTGCGGAGATCCGGTGCGTCTACGGATTCTCCGAGCTGCGGGTCTGCAACGCCGTCACCTGCCCGACCTGCACCTACCATCACATGCCGCCTACCGGCCTGGCCGAGGTGCTGCCCATGGATGACGACCGGTCACCGGTGCAGCCCGGTGGGCGCGGTCGACTCGCCGTCACGGCCTTCCACCCCTACGTGCAGTTGGAGCCGCGCCTACGGTACTACCCCGGCGACCTGGCCCTGCTTGCGCCCGAGCCGTGTCCGAAGTGGGGCGAGCACGGCTTCCGGCCACTGGGCCGGGAGCAGCACTCGGTCGTCGCGGCCGGGGGAGAGCTGGTCTGCCCCGCCGATGTCTACTCGGCCGTTGCCGATCACCCCGATGTCCACCGATTCCACCCCACTCCACCACCACAGCCCATGAAGATCTTCTCCCAGGACGAGGTCGGCAGCCCGCGCGTCCGTCTGGAGCGCACCGACGACGGCGTCGAACTTCACGTGGAGCTGCGTCAGGACCCGCTCGTCTGGCCGGAGAAAGCAGCCCGAGCCCAACGGCAGATCGCCGACGGTCTGCGCTTGCCGGGCGCTGTGAACGTCGTTGTCCACGGCCCCGGACGGCTCGGGAAGGTCCGCAACATCTGAGCCCGGCACTGCCGGCGACATGAGAAACGGAGAACCCGGACAACATGAAGCACACCACTCAGATCAAGGTCAACCGGATCGCCGCCACCGGCGCGGCCCTGGGCGCTGCCTCCCTGATCGGCTTGGTCGCCGCGCCCACCACCGGGGCTGCAACCTCCCCGGCCGGCACCACTGTTCAAGCCACAAAGGGCTGCAGCCTGGTCGTTGCTGAGCACGCCGTCCCGGAAGCCACGGCGTTCGGCGACCTGGTGACCTCCGCTGTCTGCCTCTGATCCGCACCGCGTTGCATAGGTCGGCGTGGCCACCACCGCGTTCGGGTGGTGGCCACGCCGTCACCGGTGCGAGCGGCCATTTCGCGGTAGACAGCGTTGGTGTGGCCGCGCAGCAGTTCGGCATCGTGCGAGTCGACGCCGGCGCGACGGCAGGCGGTCTCAAGGGTGGCGAACACCTCGGGCGCGGTGAAGCCGCCGACCTGGGCTCCCGGAAGAGTCATACCCGTAGGCTGACGGTCCGGGGCCGGTCCTGTCACATTCGGCCGGCTGGCAGGGCGAGGAGGTCCCCCGACTTCCCGCCGCCGGCGGCCGGCGGCCTGTTCCTCGCCGCGATGGCGGACCGGTTCGCCCCGCGCACCCTCACAGCACCGGCTACGCCCTCCACTGCGCGGTCGGCTGCTGCTCGCGTTCGGGAACCTCCCGATCGCAGCCGGCCTGGTCCTGGTCGCCGCCGTGGCCTGTCTGACCCCGGTCACCACCGGGGCCACGGCCAGGGTCCTCGTGGAAGCCCTCACCGGCGACACCTACGTCCTCGGGCGCTCGCTGTCCTACATCGTCGCGGTCCCCGCGAAGCTGGTGGGCATGGCCGCCGGCGGGACGCCGGTGGTCTGGCTGGGGATGGAGCGCGCGATGCTGGTCACCGCCGGGGCGCACCTGGTCGCCGCGGCGATCAGCCGGCTGTTCCTGTCGCCCGCCCGGGTGCCCCGCCCGAGCGCGTCGGCGACGGGCTGCGGGTCGATCGTGCGTCGGACCCTGCGGGCAACGCGGCGTTGGTCGCCGACCGCGGCGTACTCGAGCTGATCATGGTGCAGTGCCTGCCCGCCGCCCGCCTGGCCGCAGCGGGCAGCCTGCTCATCCCGTACAGCGCGCACCGCGGGTTCAGCCCCCGGCAGACCGGCGTCCCGCAGGCCGCCACCTCGGTCGGCATGCTGATCGGCGAGGTCGTCTTCGTGCTGTGAACGACGGAGCACCACCTCGGCCACGCCGTCGTGCACTACGGGCGCGGCCGGTCGTCCTCGCGAGCCCGCTCAGGTCGCGAACCATCGTGTTCCGGCGTGCAGGATGCGGTGTTTCAGTCCCAGTCCTGCAACCGCTGGAGCAGATCGGCGTCGCCCTCCAGCCGCAGCGAGCCGGCCGGGATGCGCATGTACATGAGCAGGGCCATCTCGCTGGGCGTGCCGTGGATGGCGGCGGTGGGCTTGCCCTCGGCGGCCTCCGCCGCGGTGAGGCGGGTGAAGCGGGAACCGGCGGCGTCCACCGTCTGCCGCCAGGAGCCGGCCCCGGCTGCGTGGTAGTCCATGGTGGCGGGCTCGCCCGGCCACGGGACCGTGACGGTGCAGGCGGTGGCCAGGAATTCGTCGATGGCGTCGACCGCCTCGATCGTCGGCAGCTCCTGCGGGGTGCCGGAGGCCAACTGGGCGTCATAGGTGTGGATCAGCGACTCCGGGACGCGGCGGCGGGCCACGGCGGCCACCGTGTGCGGCGAGGCCAGCGGCTCCCACCAGGCCCAGCAGCCCCGCTCCGGGCCGGCCTCGCGCAGAGCGGTGAGCAGCTGCTCCGTCGAGTCGGCCAGCCAGGTTATGAGGGCTGCCCGCTCCCTGGGCGCCGCCAGCCCGTCCTTGCTCGGCCGCTCGTCGCCCGGCGCGGTGTTCAGCACGATGTAGGCCCAGAAGCGGTCCCCCTCACTGAGGTGGTTCGCCAGGTCGTACAGCGTCCAGCCCGGGCAGGACGGGACGTCGGCGTCGAGGCTGGGGGCCGCGGCGACAGCGGCGCGGAACGCGGCCGACCGCTCGTCGATCATCCGCAGCAGGGTGGGAAAATGAAGGTGCTCAGTCACGCAGATCTTGTATCACCGGGACCGGGACTCTCGCACTCGTTTAAGACCGGCCGGCATCGGCAGGCGGGACTTGGCGGCGCGCCGTCGTAGCCTCGGTCGAGGTTTGACGTTGACGGTTTCCGGCAGCGCGCCGCCCTGCGCCTATGTGCGTGTGCGTGTGCTTGTGCTTGTGTCGCGTCCGGCGTGGGGGCGGGCAGGGTCCCCCGGGTGTGACGGCAACGTTCCGATGAGCCGTGGAAACCGGTGGTGTGTCAGGGGAGTTGGGGCTGCGGGGTGCCGAACCAGCGAGTCAGGGCGGCGGTCAGCTCCGCCTGGTCGTCGCCGAGCCAGGCCACATATCCGTCCGGGCGGATGAGGACGGCCGGGGCGGCGAGCTCCGGGCACGGGTCGACCAGGTGGTCGACGCGGTCGGACCAGCGGTCGGTGGACAGCAGGCCCGTCCGGTCCAGCAGGAGGCCGCGGGCGGTGTGCATCCGGTCGTAGAGACGGCCGTCGGTGAGGACGACGTCCCGCTGGTGGCGGCCGAGTTCGTCCGGGCCGTCGCCGAAGTCGTAGCGGAGGTCCAACGCCGTGATGATGCCCGTGATGTGACGGTTCACCTCGGGGAAATCCATCAGGCGGGCGAACAGGTCGCGCAGCGCCGCCGGGCCCGGATCGGCGCCGAGCAGCGTGATCTGCGCCCGGGTGTTGGCCAGCACGGACGCACCCACCGGGTGACGCTCCGCGTGGTAGCTGTCCAACAGGCCGGCCGGCGCCCAACCGTCGACCTCCGCCGCGAGCTTCCATCCCAGGTTGAACGCGTCCTGCACACCCATGTTGAGACCCTGGCCGCCCGTCGGCGGGTGAATGTGCGCGGCATCGCCCGCCAGCAGCACCCGGCCCACCCGGTACCGCTCCGCCTGCCGCGTCGCGTCGCCGAACCGGGACAGCCAACGCGGCGAGTGCACACCGAAGTCGGTGCCCGCCACCGCGCGCAACTGCCGCCGGAAATCCTCCAGCGTCGGCGCCGCCCGATCCTCCGACACACCCTCGGCCGGCACCAGCACCCGGTACTGCCCATCGCCCTCCGGGTGCAGGCCGAACCGCAACTGGGTGCGCTGCACCCGCGCCACCACCTCGGCGATCCGCTCCGGATCCTCCGTTGCCGACATCTGCCCCAACAACGTCTCCACCGTCGCCGCCTCGCCGGGGAACGCCACGCCCGCCAGCCGGCGCACCGTGCTGCGCCCGCCGTCGCAGCCCACCAGCCAGCGCGCCCGCAGCCGGGAGCCGCCCGCGAGTTCGACCTCGACACCCTCCTCGTCCTGCGCCAGCCCCACCACCTCGCAACCGCGCCGCAGATCCACGCCCAACTCCCCGGCGCGCTCCGCCAACAGCCGCTCCGTCACCGGCTGCGGCGTCGCCAGCCCGTACGGATGGGCGGTGTCCATGCCCTCCGGCCAGTCCTTCAGCACGCCGCCGAACAGCCCGCCGACCCGGAACTCCCGACTCACCGCCCGGAAGCGCTCCAACAGCCCACGCTGATCCATCACCTCCACACTGCGCGCATGCAGACCCTGCCCACGGGACTCCCCGGTCGGAGCCGTCAACCGCTCAAGAACCACCACCTCCACCCCGTGCAGCCGCAACTCGCACGCCAGCATCAGCCCGGTCGGCCCGCCGCCGACCACCAGCACGTCGATCATCAACCCTCCGAAATCGCCCAGCAAGTGATTTTCCGTCAGAACCGGCGCGTACTTCGCATCCTGCGCTTCCCCGCCGTCGGACGGACATTCTGCGGCACCCCCGGGGCCTTGCCACAAGCCCCCCACCGCGCTATAGCTTGAGAGTGGCAGGAGCGGCCCGACCGCCCTGCCGCTGCTGTTTCCGGCGCTCGTGGCATGCTGCGGCGGGGCCGGTGGTCGGCAGATCGGTGGCCGGTGAGTCGGTGGGACGGCAGATCGGTGGGTCGGTGGCCGGTGAGCCGGTGGCCCGGGCCGGCTGCGGGAGCAGTGGGCCGGTTGTTGCGGTGCGACGGTGTGACGCCCCCGGACGTGGCGTGTGCGCGGCCTGTGCGCGGCCGGGAACCGGACAAACCCGTGGCCGAGATCCCGGCAGACCGCCGACAGGAACACACCGACCGTGACCGCCCGGATACGATGAGGCCACATCAAGTCCGTTGGCAGAAAGCCGAGTTCGGACACGAGCCGGGGAGGGCGGGGATGCGCAGAGCCGGGCAGCCGAGACGGCTGCTGCTCGCCGCACCGACCACCGTCCTGCTCGCGGCCGTGGTCGCGATAGCAGCCGTGATCGTGACGCTGCTCCCCGGACTGACGGCCGATCGGTTCGCGGACGGCCCCGGGGCGATCCCTGGATCCGCCGCGGCCGGCATGGCGACGAACAGCGCCGCGACCGATGGCGCTGCGACGGACGGCTCCACGACCGATGGCGCTGGCGCGACTTCCGCCCTGGCGATCGGCGGCGCGGGCCGCGCGGCGGAGGAGGAGCCGGGCGGCGTCGAACGCGGCTTCAGCGCTCCCGTCACACCCCTTCGCCGCGACGCCCGGACAGCCAGGACAGCCCGAACGTCCCGAACGTCCCGGGCGGCCCGGATGGCAGCTCAGGCGGCGGTTCGCGCGTACCGCTCAACGGCCCCGCGCACACCGCCCGATACCGCCGACCGACCCGCACCGGCCGTCCCGGCCGGGCTCGCCGAACTCCAGGCGTACCGCTGCTGAGCCCGATGAGCCCGAACTGCTGCGCCCGGACCTGATGCTCCGTAACTGAGGCGTCTCTTGCCGTGCTGCGTTGTGCGGATCGCCGCCATGATGCCCGGGCATGCGTCCTCGGCCCGATCGTCGGCCCCGAGATACCGGGTGCTGCCGAGCCGGAGCCCGCGCGGTCCTGGTGCCCGTCATCGACACCCGTTCTGCTGTGCTGTGCCGTCCTGCGCGGTTGCCACCCGGTCCCCGACTCTGCGCCCGACCGCTCGTCCCCTCCGTGCCTCCCCTTCGTGCCAGGATCACGGCACTGGACCTGGGCCTTGTACGCCCGTCCCTGACGCTCTGTCCGTGAGGGCCCGCCCTCAACGGCCCGCTCTCAACGGCCCGCTTTCGACGGCCCGTCCTCAACGCCCTTCCGCCTGTGCCGCGTCGCGCGGCCCGGACCGCCGTCGGTCTCGTGCCCCTCGTGTCCGACCGCCCGAGCACCCGTCTCGGCGGGCCGGGGCCTGCGCCCGGCCCTGACGCCCGCCCGTTGTCGCTACTGCCCTGCCTGGTTCTGCGCCGCCCCGGCGAACGCCCCGCCCCGGCGAACGCCCCGCCCCGGACAATGCCCCGCCCTGCCTCCTCCATGCACCGCACGTCCATCCCCGGCCGCCCAACGGAGCGTCCGCGTGCCGGACGTGCCCCCGCGCCATCCATCGGAAGTCCCCGTCGCTCCTACGTCCGAGGACCCGTCATGCCCTGGAACCCCGCCCGGGTGCGCGCTGTGCTGCGCACCGATCTGCCTGCCTCGATCACTGTCTTCCTCGTCGCGGTCCCGCTCTGCGTCGGCGTCTCCGTCGCCTCCGGCGCGCCTGCCGAACTCGGTCTGGTCACCGGCATCGTCGGCGGCCTGGTGGCCGGCGCGCTGCCCGGCAGCAGCCTGCAGGTCAGCGGGCCCGCTGCCGGGATGACCGTGCTGGTCCACTCCGCCGTTACCGCCTATGGGCTGCCCGCGCTCGGCATGCTGGTGCTGACTGCCGGCCTGGTGCAGGTGGTGCTTGCGCTGCTCCGCCTCGGGCGCTGGTTCCGTGCTGTCTCCGCCGCCGTGGTGGAGGGGATGCTCACCGGGATCGGCATTGTGCTGATCGCCTCGCAGGGCTATGTGCTGTTGGGGCGCAAGGCCAACGGGAAAGCGCTTTCCGACCTGGCCGGGCTTCCTGCGGCTGCCGTCCGGGCGGTCGACTCCGCGGCCGGCCGGGCGTCACTTGCCGTCGGTGCGGGGGTGGTTGCGGTGCTGGTGCTGTGGAAGTACGTGCCGCGTCGGCTCGCGCTGCTGCCCGGGCCGCTGGTGGCCGTGGTGCTCGCTGCGGCTGTCGTCCGGCTGCTGCACCTGCCGGTGCCGACCGTCCGGGTCGACGGCCTGCTCGACACCCTGCAGCCGCCCGGCGTCGAGCAGTTGGCGCTGCTGCTGCGGCCCGAGGCGTGGGGCACCGTGCTGGCGTTCGCGCTGATCGCGTCCGCGGAGAGCCTGTTCAGCGCGTCCGCCGTCGACCACATGCATGCCGGTCCCCGCACCGCCTACAACCGGGAACTGCTCGCCCAGGGCATTGGCAACGCGGTGGCGGGAGCGCTCGGCGCGTTGCCGATGACCGCAGTGATCGTCCGCAGCGCCGCCAACGTGCAGGCCGGGGCCCGCACCAAGGCTTCGCGGATCCTGCACGGCGTGTGGCTGCTGCTGTTCGCGCTGGCCCTGCCGGGGCTGCTGCACCTGGTGCCGCTGGCCGCGCTGGCCGGTCTGCTGGTGCACGCGGGCGGCAAACTGGTCGCGCCGCGGGCCCGGTTGCGGTTGTGGCGTGCGGACCGGTCCGAGGCGCTGGTGCTGCTCGCCACCGCGATGGGCATCGTCACCACCAACCTGCTGGAAGGCGTGGCGATCGGACTGGTCGCCGCGCTCGCCAAGACCGCCTGGGACGTCACCCACATCCGGCTGCACGTCGAGCAGTCCGCCGCCGGCACGGTGGTGCGGGTGCACGGGAACGCCACCTTCGTCAAACTCCCCACCCTGGTCGACCGGTTGGAGGACGTCACCCCGACCGGCCCCGTGGAGCTCGACCTGTCCGCCCTCACCCACCTCGACGCGGCCTGCCGCCAGGCCCTCACCGCCTGGGCCGACCAGCACCGCCGACGTGGCGTCCCCGTCACCGTCAGGCCCAAGCCCGAGTTGGTCAAGTCATCCTGATTGATCGTCATATTCCGTGCCGGGCACCGCTGTACGGTTGGCGGCGGTGCCCGACGTTCTCGCGGTCGTCCACCGGATCGGCCGGAGAGACGGACAACGCAGCCCGAGGCGGAGCGGCGGACTTGACGGCCCGGCCACCGGATCGCAGATCCCGCCTGCCCCGGCCCGCCCGGCCTGCGGACCACCGTCGTGGCGCACCCAAGGTGTACCGCGAGTCCGCTACGAGGTCAGGTCGCCCTCGCGGTCGTCGCGGAGTGGCTGTGGTTGTTCCAACGGCCCGTGAGTGGCCAGGCCGGCATGCGACCCGCCGATCCAGAAGGTCAGCGGCTTCCGTCCATCACCCAGGGACCGCCGCATCGCATTGACCAGCCGTATCTGCGCCTGAGCCACCTCCACGCCGGCGGCGCGAAACTCGTCCTCGCCGAGGGGTGTACGAACCGGATCGACCTCTCGCGCGACGCGGTCCAAGAAACGGTCGACCGACCGACCGAAGCTGTCGATCTCGCCAGCGACTTCTGCGGGGGCGATCAAGCTGACCCGCGTCAGAACGGCGCTCCACTCGGCCCAGTCGTAGTCCCAGCTGTGCCGATCGGCGTGTGCGCGCTTGATCACCATGGTGAACTTGGCGTAGTGGCTGAGCAGTTCCTGGTAGGCAACCAGTTGCTGATCCCGCGACCACTGATGGTCCTGACCTCGTCTGGTGACGATGCCACCCACCAGTACGCCCACGGTCGCCGAGGCGGCACCGGTAACGGTCGTGATCAGCGCTTCCAGCAAAGCCACCCCAGCCCCCAGCCCCCGGGCCCAGCACCTGCGATTCGATCCGCGACCGGGAACATAGCACTGGTGTGCCTTGGCGTGTCAGGGAATTGCGACGGTCCCGCGGTGGACGGTGACCTCGCTGGCCGGCTGGTGTTTGAGGCGCGTCCTGCCTGTGGCGGGGGAGCGGGCGGCTCCTGTCAGACCCTCAGGTAGCCCCAGGTCTGCTCGCCGACCTTGCCGTCGACGGTGAGGTGCTCGTGGGACTGGAAACGCTTCACGGCATCTTCGGTGGAGGCTCCGAAGTAGCCGTCGACTCCCACTGAGTAGCCGTGGTAGTTCAGCAGCGACTGCAGCTCCTTCACCCTCGCGCCGGCATCGCCCCGCTCGGTATAGGCGTTGCTCCGGTCATAGCCGCAGTAGGTTCCGCCGTCCAGGTGGCCCTGGCACTGGCCCGCCGAGACCGGCGCCCGGACCGTGGAGGGTGCGGCGGGGGCCGCCGCAGCGGCAGCGGCCGGGAGAAGCGCCACGGCGACCGCGCCGGCCGCGAGGAGGGAGAGTCTCATGCGCGCGAACCTACCGCCGTGATCGGCCGCCCGGCAGGGCGCTCTGCGGTGCGCGCCGGGCGCGGAGTCCGGTACGGGGGCGGGCACAACGCCTGCGCTCCGCTGTCGCTCGGCGCCCACGTCCACCACATCCCGGTGGTGAACGCCTTGCGGTCGCGGTCCTCGTACAGAGCCTCGAACGCGTCTGACTCACGGCCGGACGGCTCGTCATAGGCTGGCCCCCATGGGCTTGTGGGACGTCTTGCCGGACAGCGAACGACAGCTGTGGACCTTGGATCCGCTCCACAGCGTGGGCCCGTTGCGGTTCGGAATGCCTTCGGGCGAGGTGTCTGCCGCGCTCGAAGGATGCGCCCCCGGCCTTGAGTCGGGGACGGCATTCCGCAGCTACCCCGAGGACGTGGGCGTGGAGCTCCACTACGACGAGGACGAGCGGTTGTGGGCAGTCTCGGTCGATGCGCTGCGGGGACCGCAGGTGCAGGTGGACGGGATGCCTCTGGTCGGCCGGGTTCCTTCGGAGCTGGAGGACTGGCTGTTCGAACGCGCCGAAAGCCGGGGACTCCGAACGGATGTCTTCTATCTGCCCGGAGCACAAGCCGGTTCGAACACGCTCGGTGTGGTGCTGTGCATGCAGCGCGCGGGCGACCGCCTGCTCACTCGACCGGTCTTCCTGCCCGCCGAGGCGATGGGCGACGTCCATCACATGCTGCCGCAGGAAGCGTGGGACCACGTCTGACCACGTGCCGCCCTGCGCAGGACCTTCGGCGGCGGGCGGTCACGCGCGGAGCCGGCTGACGAGGGCAGCCGCGGCGACAGCGCCCGGGCGGACGTGCCCGCGCTTGTCACATCGGGTGTCATGGCGGGTCGCTACGGCTCGGCGGTTCGTGAGGTTGTCGATGGCCCGCTCCACGGTGTTGGGCGCTTTTGCAGCGGGCTCCGTCCGGCAGCGACGATTACCATCCACTGATGGCTCGCAGCAGCAAGAAGGCCAGGCGTCTCGTGGTCGACGATGAGACCTTCCTGTGGTCGTTGGGACACGAGCACCGCGTCGAACAGGGCCGGTACCAGGATTGCCGCGAGTTCCTCACCATCCGCCGCCTCGGAGCGCGAGGGCGGCTCCTGATCGTCTTCCAAGGAGGCGGCGGCCGACTGGTTCCCGACGGCTGTCTCCCCTCCGGAGCTGTCGGCGCCGCGGAAGGCGGCTGGTTGAACCTGCATGAGCCGGGCACCGTCAGAGCCTTGCTCGACGAAGCCACGGCCAGCGGGTGGAACCCGGACGACCCGGTGACCAAGCAGATGGACGGCTGGCTTCTCTTCGACGCGGTGGCTACGCGCCGGGGCATGACCCCGCCCGACTGAAGTCCCGCGTTGGTCGATCAACGGTGGGGCGGACATCGGATCTACCCGTCCAGCCGCTCAAGGCGCTCGCCATTGATGAAGAGGCTTGCCAGCAAGAGGAGTTGGTGAGAAGCCCCTCGACGAGGACCTTCGGCCCGCCGGCCTCCGCCACAGCGCCTGCCCGCCCTTCCGTTCCTCGACCGCGTACAGGGTGTGACGATCCCGTCGAGAACACGGCCGACTGGGACGACGAGTCTGAGATGTGCAGCGCCTGTTGGTGGTGCCGGAGGCTCCGACGTGTTCGCAGGGCGGCGGCCGGTGTCGGCACGCGGGGCGAGCCGGACTGGTCGTGGTGCGCGGTCGACCCGGTGAACATGCGCGCCCTCAAGAGGGGGAACTGGCGGGTCCGAATCCTGTCGGTCGTCGATCGCTCAGCGTTCGCCAGCACCGCCGCAGCCCTCACTTGTCGCCGCAGACTCACCACATGAGGTGAATCCCGACTCAACCGCTCCTGGTCGAAGGGGCGTTGAAGGCTGCGGGTGTCGAGGCTGCGGGCGTGTGATCGTTCAGCGCGGGGCGGCAAGGGCATGCGTGCGCACGGCGTCCGCGTACGGCGACCAGTGTTCGTGGGTGATCAAGTGGCCTGCGCCCGGGATGACTTGAAGGCGGGCGTGCGGGACGGCGGTGGCCAGGGCGTGGGCTGCGGAGGGGCGGAGCAGGGGGTCGTGGGCGGCGTGCAGGGCGAGAGTCGGGGCGGTGATGCGGGCGAGTGGGCCGCCGGACCACTTGGCGCCGATCTGTCGGCTCTGCGCCTGGGCGTCGCGGAAGCTTGCGATGTCGTGCGCGGCCTCCCGTTCGACGAACTCCCGGACGTCGTCGGGGCCGACGGTGCGGGCGGGGGCGGCGAGGATGCGGGCGAGCTCGACGGCCAGGGCGAGGTTGCCCTCGGAGGTGTCCGGAAAGTGCAGGCGGGCCATCCGGAGCACCGGCCCCGGGCGGACGTGGCGGAGGGCGCCGAGCGGGCCGGCGTCGCTGGGCATCGCCGCGGACGAGGTGAGGGTGAGCACCCGGTCCGGGTGGCGGATCGCGGTGCGCTGGGCGACCAGGCCGCCCAGCGAGTGGCCGAACAGGTGGGCCTGTGGCCAGCCGAGCGCGTCCAGAACGGCGACCGCATCGTCCGTCAGGTCCTCGGCGCGGTACGCGGGTGCGGTGCGGCGGAGCAGTGCGGCGACGGGGTGTCCGGCGGGCGGCGCGGTCACGCGCCCCGATTCGCCGGCGTCGCGCTGGTCGTAGGCGGCCACGTGGAAGCCGCGCGCGAGCAGTTCGCGCACCAGTCCGTCCGGCCACCAGAACCGGGACGTGCCGAGGCCCATCACCAGCAGCAGCGGCTCACCGCCCGCCCCGCCGAGGTCTTCGTACGCGAGTGGCACCTCGCCGTTGTGCGTGTAGCGCGTCGTCATCCGGTCCTCCCCTGAGATCGGCTCTCGCCTTGCGTCGGATATCGCTGTGCGCAGAGAATGCGTACGGCGTTCGCGAACACCGTACGCGATAGGTAGGCTGGTGGCCACACCCACCCCGGAGGCGCATGTGACGCAGCGGCAGGACGGCCCGATCTGGCTGCGGCCCGAACAGGCCAGGGCCGGACGTCCGGCCGAACGCAGCCGGGCCGAGATCACCGCGGCCGCGGTCGAACTCGCCGACCGCGAAGGCCTCGACGCGGTCTCGATGCGCCGCGTCGCCACCGCCCTGGGCACCGGCGCCGCCTCGCTCTACCGGTACGTCGCCACCCGCGACGACCTGCTCGACCTGATGACCGACAGTGTCGCCGCCGAGTACGACCTCCCCGCGCCCAGCGGCGACTGGCAGACCGACCTGCTCACCGTCGCCCGCCAGGCCCGACAGATCATGCGCCGCCACCCCTGGCTGCCCGCCCAGGTCATCGGCCGCCCCGCGCTCGGCCCGCACGGCGCCGACCTGCTCGAACACGTCCTCGCCGTTCTCGCCGACCACCCGGCCGCCGCAGCCCGCAAGGTCGAGGCCTTCGCGCTGCTCGGCGGCATGACCGCGCTGTTCGCGCAGAACGAGGCAGCCGCTGCCGCCGACGACGCCACTCACCGCACCGCCTACCTGCGTCGCCTCGCCGCGGACGGCGGGCACCCGCGGATCGCCGCGCTGTTCGGGCCCGCGGGTGCGGGTGCGGGGGCGGGCGCTGGTGAGGGCGCGAGTGCGGGTGTGGGCGCTGCGCCGGGCGACCCGTTCGAGGATGTGCTGGTGCGGGCGCTGGGGGGCGTACTCGGCTGATCGTCTCGGAGTTGACCACGCAGGGGCTCGGCGGGTGCGGGACGAACTCCGGTGCCGCGGGGCGCGGGTCGCGGGGGCGGGCGGGGTCAGTCCTCGCGGGTGTCGCCGAAGCGGAACCGGCGGTGCATGCGTTCGTGCCAGCTCAGTTCGGGTGCGACCAGGTCGTCCGGGGGCAGCACGTCACGTGGTCCGGTTGCCCGGGGGCGGGGCGACGCGATGCGTTCGGTCTCCCGGGCCTGCTCGCCCAGCGCTTGCAGGCTGGGCGCGGCGGAATGTGTGCGGACAGCCGGGAACAGTTGGGCCTCCTCCTGCCCGAAGTGCCCCGTCGCCTGCTCGATCAGCCGGGCCAACAGCCGGTCGAACTCGGTCGAGCCGGGCGTGGCCGCCTGCAACTCGCGCACCAGCTCGTACAGCGCAGCATGCGTCTGCTGTCCGTGGGCCACCGCGTCGTCGTGGAGCGACCGCCCGTGGCCGGCGATCGGGTACAGATGCTTGTCTTCCGCCGCCAGGTGCCGCAGCAGCGCGTCGGCGGTGAGGAACGCCAGCCGGTCCCGCCGCGGATCGCCCAGCGGCAGACCCGCCAGCTCACTGAAGCGCACCCGCAGCACCTCGTGGTCGGTCGTCATCTGTTCCAACAGGTCCAGTTCCCGCTCGACCGTCATGGTCACGCACCTCTTCGTCCGTCCGCGGTACCCGCCCCTCCCAGCTGCGCCTGCCCGACTTCGCGGAGAGGAAACCGGGTGGTGCCGACGGCCTGCGGAAAGCGGTTTCCGATTGCTGCTGGCGGCGGCCTCGGGGCGGGTTCGGTACCGCTCGGTAAGCGCTTTCCGGACTGCCTCCGGGCGGTGCGGATCGGGTTCGGCAAGCCCTCTGGCAGGCCCTTCGGCGAGCTGTTCGGCGAGCGGTTCGGCAGACCGATCGGTAAGCGCTTTCCGGTTGCGTCGCGGGAAGCGGGAGCGGTCGCCCGTGTCGCGGGTGGGCGCCCGGTGTCCGCGTGCCCCCGCCGTCAGGCGTCCGGGCCGGGGCTAACCTCGCAGGATGGCGAATCCGTTCGTGGACCCCGAGGCCGAGCCGACGCGTGAGCTGATCCGTAATGCACTGGGCCCGGCCATCGCGGGCTGGGATGCGTTGATACGTGAACTGAAGGGGGCCGGGGTCGACACGCCGTGGCGGTGGTTCCGCGACGGCGGATGGCTGGTCAAGGCGGCCGACCGGGCGCGGACCATTGCCTGGATCGCGATCGAGGAAAAGGTCACGACCTGCAGCTTCCTGTTCGCCGAGCGGCTCCGCGACGCCGTTGCCGGGCTCCCGGACATCACCCCGGAACTGGCGCAGCAGGTACGGGACGAGCCGCTGCAAGGGAAGCTCTTCCGCGTGTCGTTCACCGTTTCGACCCCGGGCGACGTCGAACGCCTGCGCCCGATCCTCAACGCGCGCATCGCTCTTCGGTAGGCGTCGGGCCCGAAGGGAGCCCGGCGGCCGAACATCGTCCGGTCAGTTCGAGCATCGTCCCGTCATTCCGGGCTCGGTCCCGTCACTTCGAGCTCAGTGCCGGTGGGCCTGGCTCAGTGCCGGCAGACCTGGCCGATGGGTCGTTGGCCGGTGTGGGCAGCGCGGTGGAGGGCGTGCAGCGGGCCGTCGAGGAGGAGAGCTCATTGGCGATGGTGGCGCCTGCTGCCGGCGTGACGGGTTCTCGCTGGATCAGATCTCCTCCCAGCGTTCCTGCTGTTCCCTGCTGTTCGGCCCGAATCCACGGGGATCGCCTTCTCCTTCGCCGCCCCGGAGATCGACTGTGCCGTCCACGAAGCCCGCGCTGAACATCATCGCCTCGGCAACGTGCCGCATGTCGGCCTCGTCCAGGTAGTGGAGGACGTTCCGCAACGAAGAATCCTCTGCTCCGACCAGGTTGGCGGCCACGGTGAGGACGGCCTTGGCGGAGCGACCCAGTTCGGCCGATGCGCTTCGTGAATCGGTATCGACAGCCCGGGCGAGTTCGAGCGCCTTGGCGAACTCGACCTGCAGGTAGTCGTACCTTGTTGTCGGCATGTGCTTGATGCACTTCCACCGAAGCAGCCAGTCCCAGAGCGCCTCGACCTGGAAGACCAGCCTGACCGCCGCCTCGCCCTCGCAGGACGGGGAGGCGGACCTCATCAGCGGCTCGTAGAGGTCAGCGCGATCTGCCGAGAGATCCACTCGTACATTCTTCACACGGATCATCATGCAGTGTCGCCTGGCGGGCCCCGGCGGCGGCGTCGCTATTCCCGGCACCGCCTGACCAGGGGCGTCGAGCTTCGTTGAGGCGGGTCGGCTCAGGCGACGTCGGTTTCCCGGTCGATGGCCTGGAGGCGGTTCTTGAGGCGGTGGCTGTTGCCGTTGATCGAGATCACGTCGCAGTGGTGCAGGAGCCGGTCGAGGACGGCGGTGGCGAGGATTTCGTCGCCGAAGACCTGGCCGCACACGTTGAAGGTCTTGTTCGAGGTCAGGATGATCGAGCGTCGGCCTGCTCGTTCTCTGCCGCGGAGGTCTCCTCGGTCTTGCGAGCCTCGATCGCGACCAGTTCCGTGCTGCACGACTTCGCCCGCAGCACCGTCCCCATCTCGGCGACCACCGCGCTCGCGGGCAGCTGACGGTGCAGCAGCAGGACCTCGATCAGCGCCCAGGTGCCCTCGCGCTCGCCGTGCGCCTCCCCACGGCGGCCCAGAATGCCTCGTGGGCGGAGGTGGACGTGCCCTCCGCATCGCCGTCGCCCTCGCGGTCGCCGGCTGCCGGGCCGGCTACTCGATCTACTTCACCAGCCTCGACGACATGGTCCGCCACCTCCGCACCGCCGAGGCCACCGGGTGTCTGACCAGCAAACTCCGCACCTACCTGCGACCGAGCGTCCTCGTGGTCGACGAAGTCGGCTACCAGCCACTCGAACGTGCCGAGGCGAACCTGGTCTTCCAGGTGATCTCCAAGCGCTACGAGAAAGGCTCGATCATCCTGACCTCGAACAAGGCCTTCAGCGAATGGGGCCGGGTCTTCGGCGACGAGGTCCTCGCCACCGCCATCCTCGACCGGCTCCTGCACCACTGCGAGGTCGTCTCGATCAACGGCAACAGCTACCGCCTCAAGAACCGGCTCGCCGCAATCGCGCGAGACCAGGACGATGCGGCCTGAGACCGGCCGCTTCCCGCCCGGACGCTTGTCAGTACCCGCGGTTAGGGTTCGGCACGGTGGGGCCGGTTCCGAGGCCACCAGCACCGGAGAACGGCAGCCTCCCTGGTCTGCTCGGGGGCGGCTACGGCCCAACCAGCGTCCAGGCATCGTCGAGGGCCACGAGTGCAGCCAGTCAGCCCGGCCCCACCTCCAACCGGCTCTCTCCGCCGTCCCACATGACTGGTGCACACCCAGGGGGGCTACGGCGACACGGCGCCTCAAACTCAGCCACGTGCCCCTCCAGGAACGCCTGCTGAGAGGCGGTCGCGTCGATCCTTCTCTGTGCTGTCGAGGGTGCCTACGCGGATCCGGTCAGATCGCGATCGGGAGCTCCTCGATCCAGCAGTCGACTGACTTCGCGGTGATCACGGCCCGGGCCTCCTCGGCATCGGCTCTGGTCAGGAAGACACCCGCCCCGGTGACGTCGGGCCCCTCGGGGCTGATCACCCGGGTCATGACGATGTAGACGCGGCGGTGACGCTCGCGGCGGATCACGGCATTCTCTTCAGCCGACAGTGCCTCGATGAGTTCTTCGGCCGAGGCAATGTTGAGGCCGGCATCGACTCCGAAAAGAGGTTGGCTGGGCCAGATCATCGGCTTGGCGGGATAGAAGTTGTTGAAGAAGCTCTGCTGAGTTCGGCCGAGCACTCCTTCCGTCCAGCCGACGGCCATGGCGACCACGTAGTCGGACTCGCCCTGGCTCTCCAGAACGAAGACATGATCGCCCTGGCCGAAGGACACACTGGCGTGGTCGGCCTCGACCTGCTCGCTCTCGGCCTCGGTCGCGCACCTGATCGCCAAGCCGCGATAGTCGTCACGGATCTTCATCACGGCGGCGGGCTTGAACAGCAGGTCAATCGTCGTCTCGGGCTCGCCGGCTTCGTCGGGCCGGCCGGCGCTCCGCATCAGGAGCTGGCCGTGGCTCGCCGTGTAGGCCAAGAGGTGGAACCTGCGTTCGCTGCGAAAGAGTTCCTTGCCGGGGACGAGCTGGTGATCGCGGTTGAGCCAGGTGCGGTCCGTCATGGGCTTACGATCTCTGTCCCGCCCACGCCGGTCAATGTGATTGTTCAGCCGAGGGAACCGGCTCTGTTCTGTCCCCACCCTGCTCGTGCCCGTAGACGTTCGGCTTGCTGCTTCTTGTCGGCGATGTGCCGCAGGCTCTCCTGGAGGCCGGCGACCTCACCGAGCCGCTGCATCCGTTGGACCTCCGCGAGGCGCTGGCGGGTGTTGGTCTCGATCTCCAGCAGTCGGGGTGGTTCTGTCGGGTCATATGAGATATGGGAGCCGTTGCTCCGGTGCGAACGGGAGCCAGGGGTGGGCCGTTCGTGGCGGTGACGCACTCGGCTGTGGCTGGGGTTCTTCGGCGAGATGCTCAGGACTGGGACAACCGCCCCTCGTAGGCCGACGAGTTCGGTCTCCAACCGTCCACCTCATTGCCGTTCACGTCCACGGTGGCGTCCATGTAGCCCATGGCATAGAGGACCGCCAACGCCACCGCCTGGGCATCGTGGTCGTCGATCTCGTGGACGGAGTGGCGGAGCGAGTTCTGCACACGGCCACAGAGGTTGGCGGCGACACCCAGAACCGAGAAGCTCGACCTGCTCAGACCGGATGCCTCCAGGGCGCTGCTGCCGCCGCGCAGGATCTCGCACGCGGCTGCGAATGCCTCGGCGAAATCCGTGGCGGCATACGGGCCGGACGCACTCATGTGCATACGAAGAAAGTGGTTCTTGATGAGCCAGTCCCGCAGGTTGTCCACCTGCAGGACGAGCCGCTCGGCCGCCTCCACCCACCGGATGGTGGATGCGCCGCGCATGAGCAGCCTTTCGAGTTCGGTCGGATCCTCGGGAAGGCGATCGGCATCGTCCATCAAAAGCAGCCTTTCTGTCCGAGCGTCAGGCCTTGTCGGCGTACTCCTCTAAGTGCTCCGCAGGGTACAGAGCTACGTGCACCTGTCTGGGCGGGTCCGCGAAGGGCCCGGCGCGAGGAGGCCGGTG
>NZ_JBIVPU010000022.1:0-72062 GCF_044754805.1 Kitasatospora sp. NPDC092948
CTCTAGCCGATCCCCGCTCCGAAAAGCGAATCCGCCGCAATCTCCGAAAACGCGCACAGCAAATACGAACGGAGACGCGAAAAGGACGCGACCCGCCACGGATCAACTGGGTGGTTCTCGAGGATTGGCCGCCCCGGGACCGTCCACACAGATGCGTGTCCGGTGCTCCCTGCCGAGCGACTGGTGAACAGTACTCCAACTCCGTGCCCGAGACAAACATCCCTGCTGGCCCGGATGTCCCTCGAACGCGGCCCGGGTGCCCGAAGCCTCCGCCGGCGTCACAAGGCGGAGGCTTCGGACGTCCAGGCCCTGGCTTCAGGCCCTGGCTTCCGGTCCTGGCTTCAGGTCCTGGCTTCAGGCCTTCGCTGCGGCCCGCCGGGCCCGGATCGCGGCCTGCCGTTCGTCGAAGCGGGTCGCCTGGGTGGCCAGGCCGTCGAGCATCAGGCCCAGTTCCATCTGGGCCCGCACCCCGTCGGGGCCGAGCCCGCCCATGTCCATCACCTTGAGGTGGCGCAGGACGGGCATCAGCACGTCGTCGAGGTGGACGCGGAGGTTGTACACGCCGTCGACGGCGATCCGGGCGGCGGCGCGCTCGAAGCCGGGCATGCCGTGGCCCGGCATGCGGAAGTTGGTGACCACCTCGTTGACGGCCTGCATCGCCTGGTCGGGGGCGAGTTCGAAGGCGGCCCGGAGCAGGTTCCGGTAGAAGATCATGTGCAGGTTCTCGTCGTTGGCGACCTGTGCCAGCATCCGGTCGCAGACCGGGTCGCCCGAGGCGTGTCCGGTGTTGCGGTGCGAGATGCGGGTGGCCAGCTCCTGGAAGGCGACATAGGCGACCGTGTGGAGCGGCGAGTGTCGGTTGTCGGAGACGAAGCCGTTCTGCATGTGGGCCATGCGGGCCCGCTCCAGTTCCACGGGGTCGACGGCGCGGGAGGCGATGAGGTAGTCGCGCATGACCATCGAGTGCCGGGCCTCTTCGCTGGTCCACTGGTGCACCCAGGTGCCCCAGGCGCCGTCCCGGCCGAACAGGGTGGCTATCTCGTGGTGGTAGCTGGGCAGGTTGTCCTCGGTCAGCAGGTTCACCACCAGCGAGACCCGGCCCACCTCGGTCAGCGGCGACTGCTCGACCGACCACGGTTCACCGCCGAGCGGCCCGTCGAAGTCCCGACCCCGGCTCCAGGGCACGTACTCGTGCGGCATCCACTCCTTGAAGACCCCCAGGTGGCGGTTGAGCTCGCGCTCGACCACCTCCTCCAGAGCCTGCAGAAGTCGGGCATCGGTCCACCGGGCCGGGGAGGAGGTGCTGCTCACGGGTCCAACTCTCGATCGACGAACAAACCTACGGTGCCGTAGGTAACGCCACCGTAGGTTTGTCGCCCCGGCGGTGTCTGGGGCCGTTCGGCCCTAATTCGCGCCTGTCGGAGAGGCCGGAGCGGCCGGGGCTGTCAGGCATTCGTCGGCCGCCTCCTGCGACAGGGCCCGTGGCGGCAACGTCACGTCAGCAGCAGGGCGGCGTCCCAGTCGGGCGCCTCCCCGCCGCGAGGGTCGGACTGCGTGTCGGCGTAGGTGGCCAGGGCCAGGGCTGCGCCGGTGGCGCCGTCGATCAGGGCCGGGCTGTCCAGGTGTCGGGGGCCGGAAGCGGTGGGGACGTACTGGCGGTAGCCGAAGGGCGCGGTCTCGTCGAAGGCGGCGGCGAGTTCGGCGGCGGCGTGGTCCGCGGCCGTCCACAGGGCCGGGTCGTCGGTGGCGGCCGCCATCCGCACGGCGGTGTGCAGCAGACCGGCGCGGCCGTGGCACAGGCCGGGGTCGTCCGTCATCGTGCTCGGGAGCGGGCGGGCGAGTTCGGCGCGCATGGCGTCGCGGGCGCGGGCCTGGACCGCCGGGTCGGCGAGGGCGCGGCCGGCCAGGTAGAGGGACCGGGCGATGCCGGACGCGCCGTAGCACCAGCCTGCCCGGGGGGTGGCGGTGCCGGTGTCGTCGGCCTGGCCGGTCTCCTGCTCGTACGGGATCCGCGCGGGCCAGTAGGCGCCCGCCTGGTCCGTCAGCTGTCTGGTCAGGAGCCAGTCGGTGACGGAGCGGATCGCCTCGGGCCCGCCGGGTACCTGGACTCCGGCGCGGTGGGCGAGGGCGAGGAGCGCGAGCGGGCCGGAAATCCCGTGTGCGGCACCGAGGTTGAAGTCTCCGGACGGGTAGGCCAGCCGGTCGCGGTCGACGACGTAGCGCTCCGGCGCGCACCACCAGCCCGGTACCTCGCGACCCCGCACCTCGGTGGGTCGGGTCAGCCGGACGAGCAGGTGCAGCAGGTCGGAGAGGACTGCCGCGCTGCGGTCGTCGCCGGCGCCTGCGGCGGCCAGCAGGGTGCGGCCCCGGCCGGCGAGCCCGGCGATGACGTCGTAGTCCAGGTAGGACAGGCCCGGTCCGTGCTCGGTCAGTCGGGCGTCGAGCCCGGCGACCGCGGCCGCGGTGTGGGCGGCGTTCAACTCGGCGCTGCGGGCGAGCAGTTTGGCGTATCCACCGGTGAGGCGGGCGTGCAGCAGGGTGGGGAGGATCAGGTCGCCCGCCGCGGCCGGGCCTGCGGCGGGGGCGGAGCGGACGGCGGCGGCCAGGTGTGCGTGCGCGACAGCCGACCAGTCGGGCTCGCGCCGTGCCCGGACGACGTGCAGCAGGGCGATCCCGGGATGCCCGAGCAGGGTGGAGGCGGGTTGCCACCCGGGCAGCAGCAGGCCGGTCGGGGCGGTGGCGAATGCGCGTCCGGCGGTGTCGGCGACGTGCTGCGGGTCGCGGAGGCGCTCGCCGACCTGGTGGGCGACGGCCCGGGCGGTCTGCGCGGTCCGTTCGGCGGCCCGGCGGCGCTCGCGGTGCGGCGCGGGCGGGGTGCGGCGGATCTCGGGTGTGCTCATCGGCCGTGCCGCTTCCGGTCGATGCGCAGGGCCAGGGCCTCGCGGGCGATCGCGTGGGCCAGCGCCTCGTCGTCGGGGCGGGGGCCCAGGAGTCGGTTGCAGTGCAGGTGGGCGAGGCTCGTCGCGACGTTCGCCCGGCGGGTCGGGCCGGTCGTGGCGGTGGCCGTCGCGGCGCGCAGGCCGGTGAGGGCGTCCGCCCGTTCGGCCCACGGCCCGGCCGTCTCCGGCGTGAGCGCGGGTCGTGGGCGGCCGTTCGGGTCGAGCAGTGCGGCCACCGTCTTCTTGGTGTCCCGGTCGACGTCGCCGACCCGGGCGCGCACGGGCTCGCCGCTCAGCCAGGCGAGGGCCTCTTCGGGGGTGCCGAGGGCGGTGAGCAGGTCGAGCACGCCCAGCGCCGCGAGGGTCGCGCCCGAGTGGCCGAAGACGGCTTTTCCGGCGGCGAGTTGGGCGATCACCACCCGGCTGTCGGCGTGGAACACCCCGGTGGCGGCGTGGTGCGGGGCGGGGCCGCCGTAGCGTTCCGTCTCGGGGTCGTAGGTGTCCAGGACGAGCCGCCCGCCCAGTCCGGCGTCACGCAGGTGTTCCGCCCAGTCGTGGAGGCGGGGCAGCAGGGCCGTCCGGAGGTCGGCGGGTTTGCCGTGGAAGCGCAGCCGCAGGTGCGGGTCCGGGTCCGCGTAGCGGAGGAAGAACCAGTCGTTCACGCCGTCCTCGGCGAGCCGGGCGGGGTCGGTGATCGACGTCAACTGCCGGGCGAGGACGCCGTCCTGGCGCGCCTGCGGGACGTAGATCTTGGCGTACAGCCACTCCCCGCCGGGCAGGTGCGTGGTGGCGGCCCGGTCCGGCAGGAGGCGGGGGGCGGGCCGTCGTGGTGCGGTGCGGTTCGCGGGCTTCGGCTCGGCGAGCAGCGGGAGGACGAGTTCGGTGGCGTGCGGTCCGTCCGGTCCGGTCAGCCAGGTGCCGGGGCGGTCGGCGTCGAGGCGTTCCACGACGGCGGTTCCGGGGCGGGCGAGTTCTTCGGCGAGGACCGTCCGGTGCAGGGGCTGGTCGAGGTCGACGGCGATGCGGTGGTCCGCGCGGGTCAGCAGGACGTGTCGGGGCACGCTCCAGCGCTCGCGCCAACGTGCCACCTCCGCCTCCCGGTCGGGGCCTCCGACGGCTGCGGTCAGGGCGCGGTCGGGCAGCCAGCGTGCGGGGGCGAGCACGGTGCGGCCGTAGCTGACCCGGGGTTGGGCGGGGGCGGTCGACCAGGCGCCCCAGTTCCAGGGCAGGCACCAGTCCTGGCCCTCCTGTCCGAGTTCGAGGAGGAACCGGGCGAGGTGCGGGAGGTGGCCGCCGGCCGGGTTGAGCATCGAGTACGAGACCGGGCGGACGGGCTCCCCCGAGCGGGTGTCGGTGAGTCGGAGGCCGTCGAGGTCGGCGTGGACGGCGAGGTGCTCGACCGGCAGGTCCCGGGCGTGTTCCGTCGCGGCGGGGCCGACGCCCAGCGGGATCCGGTCCGGGAGCCACTGCGGGACGACGGCGACGTTGCCCGAGCGGATCGCGCGGGGCCGGTAGGCGACGGTCGCGGCGCGTTCCCCGGGCTCGGCGCCGCCGCCGGCCCGCCGGACGAACGCGGTGACGTCGGCGGCCCGTTCGCCCAGCAGGTGGGCGAACCGGCCGAAGGTGGCGCCCGCCAGTGGGGAGCCGGGGTTGCCTCCCAGGACGAGCCGGAAGTCGCCCGCGCACAGCGCGTCCCAGCTGTCGGCGAGGAGTTCGGCGCCGAGTTCGAGGGAGCGCGGCAGCCGGCGCTCCGTCGGCCCGGCCAGGTCGTTCAACGCCCGCTCGTCGAGCCGGACTTCGGGCACCGAGCCGGCGGGCGTCCGCCGGACGGCGGTGAGCAGGAGTTCGCCGAGCACCCGGTCCCGGGCGTCCGCCTCCGGGTGCGGGGCCGGGCGGGCGGCTGCCGTCCGGTAGGCCGCGGGGAGCCCCAACCCGCGTCCCTCGTCCAGCAGTTCGAGCAGCGGTACGGCCCGGTCGGTGCCGTACCGCTCCAGGAAGGCCTCGTGGTACTCGCGCAGGTGCGGGCTCCCGGGCCGGATCAGGGAGATCCGCCACAGGGCGTCGGCCGCCCGTTCGGCCTCGCGGGCGACCTCCTCCGGCAGGACGACGCGGGCGTCCAGGGCGAGGTCGGTCTGGATCAGGTGGTCGCTCGGGTGCAGCGCCGCCATCCGCTCGCGCGCCGCCGTGAGCGCGCGTCCCCGGTCGGCCGGAGCCGCGGCGTCCAGCTCGGCGAGGGAGGCCTGGACGCCGCGCAGGGCCGCGGCCGCCGGATGGCCGAGCCCGTCCAGCCGGTCGAGCATGTGGCGGAGCGGGTCCGCGCACTCGGGCGGCGGGGCGAGGTCGCTCAACAGGAAGCGGGTGCGGACGAGTTGGGTGATGGCGCGGTCGACGGCAGCCTCCCCCGCCCGAGGGAAGCGCTCGACCGTTCGGGCCAGCAGTTCCGACCGGTCGACGGGCTCGGCCGCGCACTCCAGCAGCTGCCGGACGGCCGGGCTCAGCCCGACCGAGTGGTGCAACTGGCTTCCGCCGTCGGCCTCGTAGACGTCGAGCAGCACCAGGCGGCCCTCGCGTTCGATCCGCAGGGCGTTGGCGACGAGCCGTCCGCCGCGGAGCACCGCGGGGTCGGCGAGCAGGGTGGTCAGCACGCTGTCCAGCCACCCGGCGTCGGGGCGGCTGACGGGCCGGTGGTCGGTGCCGAGTTCGGCGGCGGGCGAGGTTCCGAAGCCGGCGACGGCCACCCCGGCGAAGAGACCGAAGGGGGTCGCCCGGTGGGTCATCCGCAGGCGGTACTTGAGCAGCGAGACGGCGAGGCGGCGCAACCGCCGGGGTTTGAGCGGCTCCCCTGCCCGCACCCGGCGGGCCTCGGCCGCCAGGACGGGGCTCGCCAGGTCCACCGCGGCCATGAACTCCGGCTCGGATGCGAGGAGTTCGACCTCCGCCCGCAGGCGGTCCGGATGCTCGGGGTCGTCGGAGGCGGGGGAAGCGGAGGGCGCCCTGCCGTCGTCCGTTGGCAGCGGCAGGACGGCCGCGCGGAGCAGCGCCACTCCCGCCGATTCGAAGCCGGTGCCGCTGTCCGTCCGCATCCCGTCCATCCCGTTCCATCCGTCCTGTTCGTCCTGCCCGGCCCGTGGCGCGCGCCGGTGCCGGGCGGTGGGCGCGGAGTGCGCGCACCGCCCGGCGCCGGTCACCGGATCAGCACAGCCAGGAGGTGATCGGGCAGGACAGGCAGGTGCCGGTCAGGGTGAAGGACTTCGCGCCGGCGACGGCGCCCTCCTCCACGACGATCTCCAGGTCGAGGTCCAGGTCGAACTCGAGCTCGGCAGTGATGGTGCTCATGATGTCTCCCAGTGGGTGGGTGGGTGGGTGGGTTCGCCGGGAATCCGGCGGCCGGTGCACGCGGGTGCGCGCACCGGAGCTTCGGGAGGTCCGCCGCGGTACGGGCGGCGAACCGGTTCGGGTGGTGGGCCGGGTCGAACGGTGGGCCGGGGGTCGGGCGACAGGCCGTGCGGGGACGGCCGCGACCCGGGCAGAGCCGGGCGGGGCCGGGCGGGGCCGGGCCGTGCGGAACCGCCGCCGGGGCTCGCCGAGCAGCGGGCGCGGACCGGGCCGCGGCGTCGGCATCGGCGTCCGCGTCCGCGTCCGCGTCCGGGGCGATCGTGCGGACGCAGCCGGAGCGTCAGGCGCTCAGGGCGCCGGCTCCTTGATCTCGCAGAGTGCGGCGCCGCTGGAGACGGACTGGCCGACCTCGGCCTTCAGACCGGTCACGGTGCCGGCCTTGTGGGCGTTGAGCGGCTGCTCCATCTTCATCGCCTCCAGGACCACGATCAGCTCGCCCTCGGCGACGACCTGGCCCTCCTCGACGGCGACCTTGACGATGGTGCCCTGCATCGGCGACGCCAGCGTGTCGCCCGAGACCGCGGAGGCGGCCTTCTTCGCCCCCACCCGGCGCTTCGCCTTGCCCGCGCCGGCGCCCGCCGCCGGGGCCGACGCCACGCCCAGCGAGGACGGCAGCGACACCTCGATGCGCTTCCCGCCGACCTCGACCACCACGGTCTCGCGGCCCTCGGGCTCCTCGCCGTCGCCGCCCGCACCCGCGAACGGCGCGATGGTGTTCTCGAACTCGGTCTCGATCCAGCGGGTGAAGACCGTGAACGGGCCCTCGGAGCCGTGCACCTCGGGAGCGAACGCCGGGTCGGCGACCACGGCCTGATGGAACGGGATGGCGGTCGCCATGCCCTCCACCCTGAACTCCTCCAGGGCGCGCTTGGCGCGCTGCAGGGCCTGCTTGCGGTCGGCGCCGGTGACGATCAGCTTGGCCAGCAGGGAGTCCCAGGCGGGGCCGATCACCGAGCCGGACTCCACGCCGGCGTCCAGCCGGACGCCCGGGCCGGACGGCGGGGCGAACAGCGTCACGGTGCCGGGCGCGGGCAGGAAGCCCCGGCCCGGGTCCTCGCCGTTGATCCGGAACTCGAAGGAGTGACCGCGGACCTCCGGGTCGTCGTAGCCGAGCTCCTCGCCGTCCGCGATCCGGAACATCTCCCGGACCAGGTCGAGACCGGTGACCTCCTCCGAGACCGGGTGCTCCACCTGGAGACGGGTGTTGACCTCCAGGAACGAGATCAGGCCGTCCTGGGAGACCAGGAACTCGCAGGTCCCCGCGCCGACGTAGCCCGCCTCGCGCAGGATCGCCTTCGACGCCCGGTACAGCTCCGCGTTCTGCTCGGCGGTCAGGAACGGCGCGGGGGCCTCCTCCACCAGCTTCTGGTGGCGGCGCTGGAGCGAGCAGTCACGGGTGGAGACGACGACCACGTTGCCGTGCCGGTCGGCCAGGCACTGCGTCTCGACGTGCCGCGGCTTGTCCAGGTACTGCTCGACGAAGCACTCGCCGCGGCCGAACGCGGCCACCGCCTCGCGCACCGCCGACTCGTACAGCTCCGGGATCTCCTCCAGCGTCCGCGCCACCTTCAGGCCGCGGCCGCCGCCGCCGAACGCCGCCTTGATCGCGACCGGCAGACCGTGCTCGGAGGCGAACGCGACCACCTCGTCGGCGCCCGACACCGGGTCGGCGGTGCCCGCGACCAGCGGCGCGCCGGCGCGCTGCGCGACGTGCCGGGCGGTGACCTTGTCGCCCAGGTCGCGGATCGCCTGCGGCGGCGGGCCGATCCAGGTCAGACCCGCGTCGATCACGGCCTGCGCGAACTCGGCGTTCTCGGACAGGAAGCCGTAGCCGGGGTGGACCGCGTCCGCACCCGAATCCGCGGCCGCCTTCAGGACCTTCGCGATGTCCAGGTAACTGCCCGCCGGGGTGTCGCCGCCCAGCGCGTACGCCTCGTCGGCCGCCCGCACGTGCAGCGCGTCCCGGTCCGGCTCGGCGTACACGGCGACACTCGCGATACCGGCATCCCGGCACGCCCGGGCGACGCGGACAGCGATTTCGCCGCGATTGGCGATGAGCACCTTGCGCACTGTGGCTCTCCCGGGCGGGTTGTCGGCGGCGGCGGGTGACGGTGGGTCAGCGGTCCTTGTGCGCGATGATCAGCACGTCGTCGCGGGACTCGGCGAGGCCCACCGTCTCGGGGCGGAAGCCGGCCTCCTTCAGCCACGTGTGGCAGTCCTCGACGGAGTACTCGTGCCCGCCCGCCGACCAGACCAGCATGCTGAGGCTGGCGAGCAGCGCGAACAGCGGCGGGGTCTCGTTGCTGACCATCGGGTCGTAGATGATCACCGCGCCGCCGGGGCGCACGGCCCGGTACGCGCTGTTCAGCAGTCGCCGGCGGTCCTCGGTGCCCCAGTTGTGCAGGATGTGGCCGAAGACCAGCACGTCGGCCTCGGGCAGCGGGTCGGTGAAGAAGTCGCCGCCGTGGAAGGCGATCGGCTTGGCCGGGGCGAGCGCGGCCATGTGCTTCTGGAAGGCGCGGTCGAGCTGGGGCAGGTCGAAGACGCCGGCCTCCAGGTGCGGGTGGGCGTTCTGGAGGTGGTGGGCGAGGTTGCCGCGGGCGCCGCCCACGTCGACGAACGAGGTGTAGCCGGACCAGTCGAGGGCGGCCAGCCGGGCCGCGATCGGCGTGTTGAACATGTCCATGCTGTCGAGGAAGGAGTCGGTGGCCGACTCGTCCGCGTACAGCGAGTGGTACGGGTTGCCCTCGGTGGCGGCGAGGTTGTTCGGAAGGCCGGTGCGCAGCGAGCCGGCCAGGCCGTCCCAGGCGGGGTTCAGTTCGCGGTCGCAGAACTGGAGGTAGCCGCCGACGAATTCGGGCCGGCCGCGCACCAGGAATGTCGCGGCGGCCGGGGTGTTCCGGTATTTCCCGTCCTGGAGTTCGAGGAGTCCGAGGCCGGTGAGCGCGAGGAAGAAGTCGCCGGCGCCGGGCATGGCGAAGCCGAGGCGCTCGCAGAGCTCTTCGGCGGTGGCGGGCGATTCCGACAGCCGGGTGAAGAGGTCGGCGTCCGTCGCGGCCAGCAGGATCTTCGTCTGCCAGTAGCCGGTCAGGATTCCCATGACCTGGCCCGGGTTGGGCTCGGCGGGCGCTTGGGGGTTCGAGGCGTTCATGACCGTTGTCTCCTAGGAACGAATTTCCTACCGGTTGCGGAACTGCGGTCAATTCTTCCGGACGGGCGCAGTGTGGCCAAGGGCCGCAAATTCAGAAGTAGTTGAAGAAATGTCAGATCTATGTCATCCCGGGGTGCCCGCAACGACAAACCTGCGCCGGGCCGTTGGGCGGCCTGGCGCAGGTTCGGGGGTGCGGTCCGGGTGCGGTCCGGGGCGGTCAGTGCGCGGCGGGCGCGCCCTGCTCGACGGGGGCCACCTCTTCGACCGGGGCCGGCGGGGCCTCGACCTTGCCGGGCAGGAAGAGGGTGGCGACCAGCAGCACCGCGAGGGTGGCGATGGCGAACCAGTAGACGCCGTGGATGCCGCGCATGACGTCGTCGCCGCCGACGGTCTTCAGGATGACGGTGACGAGGGCGATGCCGATGCCGGCGCCGAGCTGGTTGAGCATGTAGAGGACCGAACTGCCCTGCGGCACCAGGTGCATGGGCAGGGTCCGGTAGAGCGAGCCCATGGTCGGCGCGCCGACGAAGCCGAGGCCGAGGCCCATGACCAGCGCAGCCAGCGAGGGCCAGAGTTCGAAGGTGTCGGCGCCGACCTGGGTGAGGGCGAAGCCGCCGAGGGCCGCGACGACGGCGCCGCCCTGGGCGAGGCCGCGGCTGCCCATCCGGTCGCTGAGCGCGCCGGCCATCGGCATGGCGAGCGCGGCGCCGAGGCCGACCGGGGCGACCAGGAGGCCGGCGACGAGCGTGCCGTGGCCGTGGGCCTGCTGGTAGTACAGCGGCAGGGCGAAGAGGCTGGCGAAGGTGGCCAGGCCGCTGAGGGTCATGACGGTGACGCTGGCGGTGAAGCTGGTGTTCTTGAACAGGCGCAGGTCGATCAGCGGCGCCTTGTTGCCGGCGCGCAGCGCGTGGGCGGCGTAGCCGATCAGCATCACGGCGCCGAGGATCAGCGGCAGCAGCACCTGCCAGACGGCGAACGCGCCCTGCTCGGCGGACTGGGTCATGGCGAGCACGAGGACGGCGAAGCCCGGGCCGAGCAGGGCGAGGCCGATGACGTCGAGCCGGACGCGGGGCTGCTCCGGGCCGGCCGGCTGGTCGGTGGGCACGACCTTGACGGCGAGCAGCAGGGCGATCAGGCCGATCGGCAGGCCGAGCAGGAACATCCAGCGCCAGCTGAGGCTCTGCAGGACCGCGCCGCCGGCGATCGGGCCGAGCACCGGGCCGAGCGAGAGGACGACGCCCATCAGGCCCATGACGCGGCCGGCGCGGGCCGGTCCGGCGGCGCGGGCGAGCAGCACGAGGACGAGCGGGTCGAGGATGCCGGCCGCGACGCCCTGGAGGGCGCGGAAGACGATCAGGCTGCCGACGTCCCAGGCGGCGGCGCACAGCAGCGACGCGGCGAGGAAGAGGGTGAGGCCGATCAGCCACATCCGCTTGCTGCCGAAGCGGTCCACCGCCCAGGAGGTGAACGGGATCATCGCGCAGACGGCGAGCAGGAAGCCGGTGGACGTCCAGCTGATCGTGTTCAGCGAGGTGCCGAACTCGTGGGCGAGGGTGCCGGTGGCGACGGAGGCCATCGTGCTGTTGAGGATGCCCAGAATGCCGCCCAGCAGAATCACGGCGATCATCCGCACGAGGGCGGGTTCGAGCCGATCGGCCCGGTCTTGGGACATAGCTGCTTCTCCGGTTGAGTATGTGGGTGTGCGCCGGGCTCAAAAGTTTTGAACCAACGGGTTCAATCTAATGGCCCCTCAGTTGGCTCCGCAACCAACTCGACCAGAGTTTTGAACCCATGGGTTCAACTTGCTGCCGCCCCGAGTACGATGACCGGGTGACCGAAGCGAGTACGACAGCCGAGACCGGGCGCAAGGCGCCGCGCGGCCGCATCGACAAGAGGGAAGCGATCCTGAGCGCCGCGTTCACGGTGTTCGCCCGCCAGGGCTACGCCAACGCGTGCGTGAAGGAGATCGCGTCCGAGGCCGGCGTCGCCAAGCCCACCGTCTACAACCATCTGAACGACAAGGCGAACCTCTTCCGCCAGGCCGTCCAGATCGCCGCCGACGAGGCGACGGCCCAGAACCTGGCCGCCGTCGAGCGCCTGGTCCCGCCCGGCGACGACCTGCGCGAGGCGCTCGTGTCCGTCGCCGAGGCCCTGCTGCTCTGCTACCGCAGCGAGCAGTCCTGGGCCCTGCGCCGGCTGCTCTACTCGGAGGTCGCCCGCTTCCCCGACCTGCTGGACACCGTCCAGGGCCAGGGGGCCGACCGGATCACCGAGGCGATGGCCGACCGGCTGGCCCGGCTGACCCTCTCCGGGCGGCTGAACGCCACCGACCCGGTCCGCGCCGCCGAACAGTTCATCGCGCTGCTCACCGGCCCGATGGAGACCCGCTCCCGCTACGGCACCCAGCAGGTCCCGATCGACGAGCTGAACAGCATGGCACGGGACGCGGTGGACACCTTTCTCAAGGCATTCGGCCACGTACCCGATGCGCCGGGGAGCCACACCTGAGTGACGCACGGGGCGGGTGAAACGTCAGGGGATTTCAAGAATTCCTGCAACTCCCGTGCGGCCGACACAGGTTGACGCAAACTCCGTTGACCGCGGCGCGGGCCGCGCGGCAGCGTCCTGACCTGTGACTACCACCGACTCCCCCACACCCGCCTTCCCCGCCGCCGCCACCGGCTGCCCGATGGACCCCGCGCCGTTCATGACCGAACTGCGCGAGGAGCGCCCGGTCTCCCGGGTCACGCTCTGGGACGGCAGCCGGCCGTGGCTGGTGACCCGGCACGCGGACGTCCGCCAGGCGCTGCGCGACGCCCGCCTGAGCTCGGACGTCCGGCGGGCCGGCTTCCCGTTCCTCTCCGCGGCCCAGGCCGAGGCGATCGGCGAGGCGCTGATCACCTTCATCCGCATGGATCCGCCCGAGCACACCCAGCAACGCCGCATGCTCACCTCGGAGTTCATCGTCAAGCGGATGGAGGCGCTGCGCGTCGAGGTCGATGCCACGGTGGACGCGCTGATCGACGCGATGGTGGCCGCGGGCCCGTCGGCGGACCTGATGGAGGCCTTCGCCCTCCCGCTGCCCTCGATGGTCATCTGCCGGATGCTCGGCGTCCCCTACGAGGACCACGGCTACTTCCAGCACCGCAGCCAGCTGGTCCAGGACACCACCGCCACGCCGGAGCAGGTGAACACCGCGCTCGGTGAACTGGCCCAGTACCTGGCCGAGTTGGCGGGGAAGAAGGACGCCGAACCGGGTGACGACCTGATCAGCCGGCTCGTGGTGGAGCAGGAGCGGACGGGCCGGCTGACCCGCCACGAGGTGGCCGGGATGGCGCTCAACCTGCTCATCGCCGGCCACGAGACCACGGCCAACCAGATCGCCCTCGGGGTGGTCGCCCTCCAGTCCCACCCGGGGCAGTGGGAGAAGCTGGTGGCCGACCCGTCGCTGATACCGGGAGCCGTCGAGGAGATCCTCCGTCACCAGTCGATCATCCCGACCGGCCTCCAGCGCGTCGCCCGCGAGGACATGGAGATCGGCGGGGTGACGATCCGGGCCGGCGAGGGCGTGCTGCTGCAGACGTCCACCGCCAACCGCGACCCGCGCGCCTTCGACGACCCCGACCGCCTCGACGTCGAGCGGGAGGCCCGGCACCACGTGGCCTTCGGCTTCGGCGTCCACCAGTGCCTGGGCCAGCCGCTGGCCCGCGTCGAACTCCAGTCCGCGCTGGCCGGGTTGGTCCGCCGACTGCCGGGGCTCACGGTGGCCGCGCCGGTCGAGGAGCTGGACTTCCGGCACGGCGGCAACATCTTCGGACTGTTCTCGCTGCCGGTGCAGTGGTGACGGCCGTGGCTCTGCGCATCCTCACCGACCGCGAGAAGTGCTGCAGTTCGGGCCAGTGCGCCGCCGCGCTGCCCGCCGTCTTCGACCAGGACCCCGCCGACGGCCGGGTCGTCCTGCTGCGGGCGACCGTCCCCGCCGAGCTGGCCGGCGCCGTGCGGGAGGCCGTCGAGTGCTGCCCGACCGGCGCCATCACCACCGAACCGGTCGACTGACGGCCCCTCGCACCCGAGCGCCCGAGCGCCCGAGCGCCCGAGCGCCCGAGCGCCCGACCACCGACGACCGCCCGAGCACCGACGACCGCCCCACCGGCGACCGACCACCCGAGCGACCGACCCGCCGGCGACCACCCGAGCGACCGACCACCGGCGACCGACCACGAGCGAGCGGAGACTCCCGTGACCGAACTCATCGCGCTGAGACCCGCGCCCGTCCTGCGGAACGCGCGGCTGCCCACCCTGACCGGGATGCGCGGTATCGCCGCCTTCCTGGTCTTCCTGTTCCACATCTCCACGTCGGGCCTGTTCACCAGCGCCCGGGTGAACCACGACGTGCAGTTCGCCGTCAGCCGGGCCGGAGACCTCGGCGTCTCGTTCTTCTTCGTGCTGAGCGGCTTCGTGCTGGCCTGGTCGGCGCGCCCGGACGACACCCGGCGTGCCTTCTGGCGCCGGCGGGCCGCCAAGGTGCTCCCGAACCACTTCGCGACCTGGGCGCTGGCGATCGCCCTCATGCTGGCCACCGGCATCGCGCCCTCGCCGTTCGAGACCATCCCCGACCTGGCCTCGGTCCACCACTTCCTGCCCAGCCTGGCCAGCCTGCTGCTGGTGCAGTCGTGGATCCCCGACCTCGGCTACGCCGTCTCCGGGAACCCGGTGAGCTGGACGCTCGCCTGCGAGCTGCTGTTCTACCTGAGCTTCCCCTGGCTGTTCGCCGCGATCTCCCGGATCCGCCCGGGACGGCTGTGGGCCTGGGCGCTCGGCACCGTCGCGGTCGTCTTCGCCGTCCCGTTCGCGGCGGCGCACCTGCTGCCCGGGCACCCGGCACTGGCCTGGAACCCGGCCGTCTCCAACTGGCACCACTACGCGGTGTCGTCCTTCCCGCCGGTGCGGCTGCTGGAATTCGTCCTGGGCATCCTGATGGCGCGGATCGTGCTCTCCGGCCGCTGGATCCAGATCGGGCTGCTGCCCGCGACGCTGCTGCTCGTCGGCGGGTACGTCGCCGCGCTCAACGTCCCGTACCTGTACGGGGTCACGGCCGTCACCGCGCTGCCGCTGGCCCTGCTGGTCGCGGCCGCCGCGGCCGGCGACGCCGCGCAGCGGCCCGGCGTGCTCTCGGGCCGGACGATGGTGTGGCTCGGCGAGATCTCCTTCGCCTTCTACATGGTGCACATCGGCGTGATCGCGTACGGCCGTCAACTCATCGGCCCCACCCGGACGTTCTCGGTCCCCGCGGGCATCGCGGTGATGGCCGCCTGCTGCGCGGTGGCGACGCTCCTCGCCTGGGCGCTGTACCGCGCGGTGGAGCAGCCCGCGATGCGGCGCTTCGGCCGGGCGGGCCGGCGGGCGGCGCCGGCGGGGAACCGGTCGGCCTGACCGGGGATGCAGGTGTCGGAGGTCTTGGTCCGGGCGCTCCGGTCCCGCAGCTGCGGGACCGGAGCGCCCGGCTGCCTACCAGGCGACGGGCAGGGCGCGCACGCCGCGCACGGCGCGGTTGGTCGTCCACTGCACCTCGTCGGCCGGTATCGCGAGCCGCAGCCCGGGCAGTCGGCGGACCAGCGTCGCCACGACCGTCTGCAGCTCCAGGCGGGCCAGCGGCGCGCCCAGGCAGTGGTGCGGGCCGTGGCCGAAGGTCAGGTGCGGCACCGACTCCCGGTGGAAGTCGATGTCCTCCGGGTGGTCGAAGACCCGCTCGTCCCGGTTGGCCGAGGCGTTCTGGGCCACCACGGCGTCGCCGGCCCGGATGGTCCGCCCGCCCAGCTCGACGTCCTCCAGCGCGACCCGGGTGAAGCCGAGCCCGCCGACGCTCGACTCCAACGGGGTGTGGCGCAGCAGTTCCTCGACCGCGTTCGGCACGAGGCCGGGGTCGGCCACCAGCTGCTCCCACAGCTCGCGGCGGCCGAGCAGGGTGTAGAGGAAGTTGCCGATCTCGTTCGCCGTCGTCTCCTGACCGGCGATCAGCAGGTTGACGCCGAGGGTGACGAGCTCGTCCTCGGAGAGCCGGTCCCCCTCGTCGCGGGCCTGGACGAGTTCGGAGAGCAGGTCGGCGGCGGGCTCGACGCGGCGTTCGGCGATCAGCTTGGCCAGGTAGGCGTCGAGGGCCGCGTCGGCGGCCATGATGACCTCGGGGTCGTCGGCGGACAGCGCCACCGACTGCTCCAGCAGTTCCTTGAGTCCGTCGCGCTCGTCCGCGGGCACGCCGAGGATCTCGGCGATCACCCGCAGCGGCACCTGCCAGGCGAGCGCACCGACCAGGTCGGTGCCCGGGCCGGCGGCGACCACGTCGTCCAGCAGGCCGTCCACGATCGCCTGGATGCGTTCGCGGCGTTCCTTCACCCAGCGCGCGGTGAAGGTGCGGGCGACCAGGCGGCGCAGCCGGGTGTGCTCCGGCGGGTCCAGGCTGGGCAGCGAGGCGTCCTGCTGGTCGGGCAGCGGCAGGGTGCGGGCGATGTCGCGCCCGGCGGCGGCGGCCCGGCTGAAGCGGGGGTCGGCGAGCACGGTCTTGACGTCGGCGTGGCGGGTGACCAGCCAGGCGTCGCCGCCGTAGCGCAGCGTCACTCTGGTGACGGGGTCGGTCTCACGCAGCCCGGCGTACTTCGGATCCAGGTCGAGTCCGTCGGCAGTGAAGTCCGCGTGGTGGAGCGGGCAGGCGGGGCGCCGTTCGCTCATGGCTGGGTACCTCCTCGTGGTTCCGGATGGTTGCGGCGGCCGCCGGGCCTGCCGGCGAGCCGTGGTGCGCCCGGTGGGCGGGAGCGGCGGCGCAGGACCGAGGGCCGGGGAAGCGTGGTGCGGGCCCGCGGTGCGGCGGGCGAACGCGCCGGTCCGGCCGCGGCACTGTGCAGTGCCGACGGCCGGACCGGGGCCGGCGCCGCACCTCGGGGGTCGGTGCGGCACGTTCGTGGGGCCGGAGGGGGTCCGGCGGGGTGGTGCAGGTCAGCGGTTGAGGAGCTCCTCGGTCACGCCGTCGAGCCGCTTGGCGGCCTCCTTGCTGAACAGCTCCGGGTGGTCGACGCGGATCCGGCGGCCCTCGACGAAGGCGCTCAGCGGTTCGGCCGGCGGGTTGTCGATCGCCTCCAGGATGGGCGCGACGGCCTGGGCGACCGGCTTGCCCATCCGCTTCATCGCGTCGACCTGGATCGCCGTCTGCGGGTCGTAGGCGCCGGCGAAGCTGGTCGCGGTGGAGCCGGGGTTGACCAGGATGTAGCGGATCCCGCTCGCGCCGTGCTTCTCGGCGAAGGAGACGCCGAGCAGGTCGTTGCCGCGGCCGGCCTGCATCTGGGCCGCGATGCCGTTGTATCCGCGCTGGAGGTACAGGTCGTTCCAGTAGATCTCGGGCTTGCCCACGCCGGGGCCGGAGACGTTGACGACGACCGGCGCGGCGGCGGTCTCCAGGCGCTCGACCAGGCCGTGGCTGAGCAGGTAGCGGCTCAGGTACTCCAGGGCGAAGGTGTTCTCCAGGCCCTCGGAGGTCTGTGCGCGGGCGGAGCGGAAGTACCGGGCGCAGAGCACCAGGACGTCCACGGTCGCGAACCGGTCCGCGATCTCGCCGATGACGCGCTTGTTCTCGCTGATCAGGCTCAGGTCGGCGGCGATGAAGGCCGCCCGGTCGGCGGCGCCCAACTCCTGGGCGGCGGCCAGGAACGCCTGGCCCTTCTCCTTGCTGCGACCGAGGACGACGACGTTGTCCCCCCGCTCGAGGTGGGCGAGCGCGAGGCCGCGCCCGATCCCGTCGTTACCGCCCGTGATCACAACGTTCTTCACCGAGAGTCTCCTCGCGCATACCTGGATGTGCTGGAAAAAGGCCGTCGTCGGGAGTGCCGGAAGGCTAAGTCCTCAACCGATGACATCACTCAAGCTATGCCCGCTCCACTAAGATGTCAACAAGCGATGATTAAAGGGAGTTACCGATGACCCAGCCCCGCAAGCGCAACCGCGCGGCCACCACCGCCGGTCTGCTGGCCGCGGCCCGGGCACGCTTCGCCCTCCTCGGCTACGACGCCACCAACGTCCGCGACATCGCGCAGGACGCCGGCGTCGACGCAACGCTGATCTTCCGTTACTTCGGTTCCAAGCAGCGGCTGTTCGAGGAGGCCCTCGCCCCGATCGACGACCAGGACGACCTCCCGCCGGACGGCGAGCCCGAGGACATCCCCACCCGCCTCCTGCACAGCACCATGCGCCAGGACAGCGTCGACCACCCGCTGATAGCCCTGCTCCGCTCCTCCAGCCGCGAGGAGTGCCGCGAGCGCCTCAACACGCAGCTGTACGACACCTACGTCAGAAACCTCGAAGGCCTCCTCGACCAGCCCGACCGCGAACTGCGGGCGGAGCTGCTCACCGCCTGGCTGCTCGGCATCAACGTCGCCCGCACGATCGCCCACACGCCGGCCCTCTCGAACGCCTGCGTCGACGACATCTCGCCCTTCTTCGACCAGGTGACGGCCGTCCTGCTGGGCTCGGGAAGCGCCCTGAAGCCCGCCGGGGCCGAGCAGACCGCCGGCACGGCGGCGGACGGGCAGGTTTGACGCGGCGTTGACGTTTCCCTGACGCTCCCGCACCGACCTGACGATTCTTCACACAGACCTGAACGGCAGGTGGTTGGCCCGCCTCGGCCCCGCCCCGGAGGATTGGTGCACATGCCCGTGCCAGCTTCCAGGTCCGAGGAGTCGCCGATGTCCCCCACCCCGACCGTCCGTCCGGAATTCGCCCGTTCCGACGTCGACGCGGTCCTCGTCGGAGCGGTCGGCGCGGGCGGCGCCGACCGCCGGCAGACCGTGGCGGACGCCGTCGTCGAGCACTGGCGCTCCGTGACGTGGCCGGAGGGCCTGGTGGCGCTCCACTGCTTCACCAGCACCCACAGCGACGCCGTTCTGACGTACGAGCAGTGGTCGTCCGAGGCCGCGCTGCGCGCCGCGCTGGCGGACCCGGCGAGCATCTCGCGCGCCAACCCGGGCTTCGCGCTCGCGACCGGCCCGTGCCCGGAGCCGGTCGCCTACCGCCGCCACCTGACCGTCCGCGGCACCGCCGTCGGCGACCCGCCGCCGCCCGCCGCCAGCTTCCCGGTCGCCGCGTTCCCGATGGCCGACCGGCAGACGGCCGAGCAGTGGATCGAGGACCTGCTCAAGTCCGAGGAGCGGGCGGCCGGCAAGGACCGCGCCTACCCGGGCGCGATCGCGGCCAACATGCACATCGGGCTGGACGGGCGGAGCGTGCTGATCTTCTCCGAGTGGATCACCGAGCAGCAGGCCGTCGCCCACATGGAGGTGCTCACCAAGGTCATGCTGGTCGACGTCGGCAACCAGGAGGACGAGCTCGGCGCCCTGTACGCCCACCACGCCTCCGTCGTCCTCGGGTCCTGACACCCGCGGCAGCAGGCCGGTGCCCGTACGGAACGTCCGTACGGGCACCGGCCTTCGGGCGCGCTCACCGCACGCGGTCGGCGCGCACGCTCCGGTACAGGTGGAAGCGGCGGAACCCGATCGGGCGCACCCCGGGGATGCTGGTCGAGATCCGTCGCGTCGTCACGTGCGTCGCCCCGGCGAGGAACTCGTCGTGCGCCCGGTCGGTCGTCCACTCCGCGTAGTTGAGCACCCGGGTGCCGTCCCGGCTGACGTGGAAGTTGGCGGAGAGCATGCCCGGGTGCTGGGCGGCCGGCAGTTCCTCGATCGAGTCGGCGATCGAGTTGACGATGAACCGCTGGCGGTCCGGGCCGTCCACGTCGAAGGTCGCCACGATCACCGTGCCGGGCGCCCGGCCCGAGGTGTCCAGCACGATGCTGCGGTGCAGCCGGTACTCCACCGCCTCGGCCGCGGCCCGGCCGCTCAGCCGCCCGAGCAGCGCCCGGTACGCCCCGGCGTCGGTGCACTGCGCGTACGTCAGCACGGTGTCCCCGTCGGTGCCCAGGTAGCAGCTCAGCGCGAGCACGCCCGCGGGCCACGGGGTGGCGGTCCACGCGTCGACGACCTCGCGGAGCGCGGCGAGCCCGAACTCCCGGTCCGGGACGTACCAGTGGCTGACGAAGACCGCGGCGTCGTCGGGCCGCCGGACGTCGGGCGGGTCCAGCGTGGCCGCCGGGCTGGTGGTGGTCATGAGGGCAACTCCTTGTTCTCGAGGGATGTTCAGCGCTCGTACGGCCGCTCGGCGCGGGCGGCGCGCAGCGCCTCGCCCCACCACACGAGCCGGTCGAGCATCACCTTGGCGGCGGCCTCCGCGTCCTCGCCGACGCCCGGCGCGCCCTGTGCGCCGAACGCCTCCCACGCGTTGTGGAAGCTGAGCGACTCCCGCACGGACAGGCCGTGCAGCTCCGCGAAGACCTGCCGCAGGTGCTCGACGGCCCGCAGGCCGCCGCTCATGCCGCCGTAGGACACGAAGCCGACCGGCTTCGCCGCCCACTCGTCGAAGAACCAGTCGATCGCGTTCTTCAGCGCGGCGGGGAAGGTGTGGTTGTACTCGGGCGTCACGACCACGAAGGCGTCCGCGGCGGCGAGTTGCGCACCGAGCCGGTCGCGCACCGCCGCGGTCCCGGGCGACGGCTCCCGCCCGGGCTCCGGCATGACCAGCGGCAGCGGGTGGTCGAGCAGGTCGACGACCTCGACCTCGACGCCGGCGTGCGCCCCGGCCTGCCCGACGAACCAGTCGGCCACCGCCGGGCCGAGGCGTCCGTCGCGCACCGAGCCGACGATGACGAGCAGTGAGAGGGGAGGAGTCACAGTGTCCGAACCTTTCCGTTCAGTGGGAGGGAGTCGGGGCCGGCCGGCGCAGCGCGGTGAGCGCGACCAGCAGGCCGAGCGTGGCGACGCCGAGCAGCAGCGACAGCGCCGCGCCGGCGCCCCGGCGGTCGAGCAGCAGCGCCGTCGGCGGCAGCACGAGGACCGCGCCCAGTTGCACGGCGGCCTGGTAGAGCGGCACCGCCACCGGCCGGTCCGGGACCGCGACGGTGGCGGTGGCCTGCATGTTCAGCGCCGCGAACGCGAAGACGAAGCCGATGCCGACCAGCAGCAGCGCCGGCAGCATCCCGGCCGCGTACGACCCGGCCGGGTGCCACCGGTACAGCGCGCAGCCCGCCACCGGCGCCAGCGCCCCGAGCGCGATCGGCCGGGCGGTGCCGAACCGGCCCACCAGCCGTCCGGCGAACGGGACGGTCACCGCGAGCGGCACGCACGCGGGCAGCAGGCCGAGGGCGGTCTGCCAGGGCGTCCAGCCGAGCCGCTGCTGGGTCTGGAAGACGACCAGGACCAGCAGGCCGTGGTACGTGGAGTTGAGCGCGGCCGCGCCCAGGGCCGCGCGCAGCAGCGAGCCGTCCCGGAGCAGCGCGGCCCGCAGCCTCGGCGGCCGGGTCCGGCCGCGGTCGCGCGGGATCAGTCGCAGGCCGGCCAGCAGCAGCACCACCGCGACGGGTGCCGGGAACAGGAACGTCCAGCGCCAACTCGCTTGCAGGAGCAGCCCGGAGAGCAGCAGCCCGGCGGTGAATCCGGCCGCCCCGAACAGCGAGTAGACGGTCACCGCCCGGCGCTGCTGCGCGCCCTCGGGGAAGGTCGTGCTGATGATGGCGAGCCCGGTGGGGGCGGTCAGCGCGGCGCAGGCGCCCTTGACCGCGCGGGTGGCGATCACCAGCGCCGCGCTGCCGGTCAGTCCGCCGACCACCGAGGCGGCGGCGAACAGCAGCATCGCGCCGAGGTAGGAACGGCGGCGGCCGAACCGGGCGTTGAGCCTCGGGCCGAGCAGCAGGAGTGCCGCGAAGCCCGCCGCGAAGCCGCTCATCACCGCCTGGACGGCGGGCAGGCCGAGCCCGAGGTCGGCGCCGATCCGGGGCAGCGCGGCCAGCACCACCGACACCTCCAGGGCGTCGAGGATCATGTTGCCGGAGAGCGTGAACAGGATGGCCCACGACCGGCGGTCCCAGCGCTCGGGCGCCGCCGCCGGGGCGGGCCGCGGGAGCGGGGTGGCGGCGGCCGTCATGACGACAGCAGCGGCGGCAGCTTCTCGCTGACCAGGGTGAGGTTCTCGGCGACCAGGTCGTCCGGCATGCCGGCGATGCTCGCCCAGAAGATCAGGTGCTGCACGGGCAGCCCGGCCGTCATCTCCTTGATCTGGGCGGCGGCGTCCTCCGGGGTCAGGATGCGCAGTGCGCCCCAGGGGGCGTCGGAGGTGCGGTTGCGCAGGTCCTCGGCCTTGATCAGCGGCGGCTTGGGCCGGTCCGTGCCTTCCACCGAGAGCTGCTGGTAGGAGTTCAACTGGTGTGCCAGGTACGGCGCGACGCGGTGCCAGGCGCGGTCCGGGTCGTTGGAGAGGATGATCGGCAGCAGGTCGGAGACCCGGGCGGTGGCCGGGTCGTGGCCGCCCTCCTCCAGGCCGGCGCGGTAGTGCTCGAACTTGTCGCGGTTGATGTGCAGCAGGCCGATGCCCAGCTGCCCGGCCAGACGGGCGCCGCGCGGGCCGTAGAAGCCGCCCCACAGCGGCACCGGCTGCTGGATCGGGCCGGGCGTGATCGCGCCCTCCTCCCAGAGCCGGCGTATCTCGGCGATGTGCTCGCCGGTGCGGGCGAAGCGGGACTTGAACTCGGTGTCGAACAGCGCGTACTCGGGCACCCGGTAGCCCGCGCCCATGCCGAGTTCCAGGCGGCCGCCGCTGATCAGGTCGACGAGGGCGGCCTCCTCGGCCAGTTGGGCGGGCTTGCGCAGGGCGGGCAGCAGCACCGAGGTGCCGATGCGGGCGCGGCGGGTGCGCGCGGCCGCGGCGGCGGCGAAGGTGAGCGGCTGGGGCAGGTAGCCGTCCTCGAAGAGGTGGTGCTCGGTGAACCAGAGGCCGCCGATGCCGCGCCGGTCCGCCTCCTCGCACAGCTCCAGGGTCTGGGCGTAGTGGTCCGCCCAGGGGCGCTGCCACTCCTGCGGGTTGCGCAGGTCGAAGATCAGGCCGACGTCCATCGTGGGGTCCTCCATTGGCTTCGGTGGTATCGGGGTTCTCAACGGGCGGCGTGCCAGGTGCGCGGGCCCTGGAAACCGGGGGCGCGTTCCGGTCGGCGCCAGCCGGCCCGGGGCAGCCGTCCGCCCGCCTCGGGGCCGGCGTCGGCCGCGGCGGCCAGCCGGGCGAGCAGGACGACGGTGAGCGCGGCGAGTTCGTCGCCGTCGGGGCTGCCCTTCTCGACGCGCAGGATCGGTTCGGGCCGGGGGTTCACTGCGGCGGGTTCCCGTGTTTGCGGTGCGGCAGCCCGGCGTCCTTGGCCCGCAGCATGGTGAGCGAGCGGATGAGCACCGACCGGGTGTCGCGGGGGTCGATGACGTCGTCGACGAGCCCGCGCTCGGCCGCGTAGTAGGGGTGGACCAGTTCGCGCTTGTACTCGTCGATCTTCGCGGCCCGCATGGCGTCCGGGTCGTCGGCGGCGGCGATCTCCCGGCGGAAGACGACGTTGGCCGCGCCTTCCGCGCCCATCACGGCGATCTCGTTGCCCGGCCAGGCGAGCGCGATGTCCGCGCCGATCGAGCGGGAGTCCATCACGATGTACGCGCCGCCGTAGGCCTTGCGCAGCACGACGGAGATCCGCGGCACGGTGGCGTTGCAGTACGCGTACAGCAGTTTCGCGCCGCGCCGGATGATGCCGTCGTGCTCCTGGTCGACGCCGGGCAGGAAGCCGGGCACGTCGACGAGCGTCACCAGCGGGATGTTGAAGGAGTCGCAGAACTGGACGAACCGCGCGCCCTTCTCGCTGGCCTTGATGTCGAGCACGCCGGCCATGGCCGCGGGCTGGTTGGCGAGGATGCCCACCACCTGGCCGTCCAGCCGGGCCAGTGCGCACACCAGGTTGGGCGCCCAGGACGCGTGGACCTCCATGTGGTCGCCGTCGTCGACGATCTCCTCGATCACCGTGCGGACGTCGTAGGAGCGGTTGCCGTCCGCGGGGACGAGGTCGAGCAGCGCCTCGCCGACCCGGTCCGCCGGGTCGGTGCCGACCGTCACCGGCGGGAGCTCCCGGTTGTTGGAGGGCAGCAGCGACAGCAGGTAGCGCACCTCCGCCAGGCAGGACTCCTCGTCGTCGTAGACGAAGTGCGCCACGCCGGACACCCCGGCGTGGACGTCCGCCCCGCCGAGGCCGTCCTGGGAGACCCGTTCCCCGGTGACGGCCTGGACGACGTCCGGGCCGGTGATGAACATCTGGGAGATGTCCCGCACGGCGAAGACGAAGTCGGTGAGCGCGGGCGAGTAGGCGGCGCCGCCCGCGCACGGGCCGAGCATGACGCTGATCTGCGGGATGACCCCGGACGCCCTGGTGTTGCGCTGGAAGATCCCGCCGTAGCCGGCGAGCGCCGAGACGCCCTCCTGGATCCGTGCCCCGGCGCCGTCGTTGAGCGAGACCAGGGGCGCGCCGGCGGCGAGCGCCAGGTCCATGATCTTGTGGATCTTCTGCGCGTGGGCCTCGCCGAGGGCGCCGCCGAAGATCCGGAAGTCGTGCGCGTACACGAAGACCGGTCGGCCCTCGACGGTGCCCCAGCCGGTGACGACGCCGTCCGAGTGCGGGCGCCGGAGCTCCAGGCCGAAGCCGGTCGCCCGGTGCCGGCGCAGTGCCTCGATCTCGGTGAAACTGCCCTTGTCCAGCAGGAGTTCGATCCGCTCGTGGGCGGTGAGCTTGCCCTTGGCGTGCTGGCGTTCGGTGGCCGCGGGATCCGCTCCTTCGCGGGCCAGCTCCTTCAGTCCCCTCAGTTCGGTCAGCCTGTCCAGCCCGGCCGCCGGTGCGGGTGCGGTGGTCATGTCCCCTCCCCGGTCGATGTGGTGCGGTGCGTCAGGTGGTGCCGCGTGCGGTCACCAGTCGAGGAGCCGGCCCTCGGCCGTGCCGTCCTCGCCGACGAAGGCCGCGGTGGGGCCGCCCTCGCCGAGGGTCGCGAGCAGGACCGGGATCCGGGCGCCCTGTTCGGGCGTCAGCGCCCCCTGGTGGCCGTTGATGTCGGTCGCCACCCAGCCGGGCGAGACGGCGTTGACCAGGATCCCGGTGTCGCGCAGCTCGTTGGCGTAGGTGACGGTGACGGCGTTCAGCGCCGCCTTGGAGGTGTTGTAGGCCAGGTGCGCCGGGAAGACGCCGTCCGGGAAGACCCCGGTCGGGTCCTTGCGGGCGGCCGCGTGGGCGAGCGAGCCGAGCACGCTGCTGACGTTGACGATGCGTCCGGCCGGGGCGCGCCGCAGCAGCGGGAGCAGCGCGTTGGTCACGGTGATCACCGCGAACACGTTGGTCTCGTAGACCCGGCGCACCTCGTCGGCCGGGGTCTCGCTGGGCGTGGACAGCGGGCCGCCGACGCCGGCGTTGTTGACCAGTGCGTCGAGGTGGCCGGCCTCCTGCGCGATCCGTTCGGCGGCGCTGGCGGCGGAGGCCTCGTCGGTGACGTCGAGGTGGAGGAAGCGCACGTCCAGTCCCTCGGCGCGCAGTTCGCGTTCGGCGGCCCGGCCGCGCTGTTCGTCCCGGGCGCCGAGGTAGACGGTGTGGCCCGCCTGGCCGAGGCGGCGGGCGATCGCGCGTCCGATGCCCTTGTTGGCGCCGGTGACGACGGCGGTCCGGGCGGTGGTGGTCCCGCTCATCCGAGGAGGGTCCCGCCGGTCGCGTCGATGAAGGCGCCGGTGATCCAGCGTGCCTCGTCGGTGGCGAGGAAGGTCACCACGTCGGCGACGTCGCCGACGTCGCCGACCCGCTTGAAGACGGACAGCTGGGACATCGCCTCGACGGCCTCGGGGATGTCGAAGACGGCGTGGCCGTTGTCGGTGATGCCGGGCGCCACGGTGTTGACCGTGATGTTGCGCGGGCCGACGTGCCGGGCGAGGTGGAGGGTGAGCTGCTCGATCGCGCCCTTCGTCATGCCGTAGGCGATCTGCTCGGGGTTGGCGAAGCGGGTGATGCCGGAGGAGATGTTGATGACGCGGCCGCCGTCGGGCATCAGGCCGAGGGCGCGCAGCGTGATGTAGTACGGCGCCCGGGCGTTGACGGCGAAGTACCGGTCGAACTGCTCGGGGGTGAGGTCCTCGGGGGCGACGCCGGTGGCGCTGGTCTCGCCGGCGTTGTTCACCAGGATGTCGAGGCGGGCCTCGCCGGTGCGGGCCTTGAGGCCCTGCTCCAGGCCGGCGAACAGTTCCTGCACGTCGCCGGGCACGCCCAGCTCGGCCTTGATCGCGAAGGCCCGTCCGCCGTCCTTCTCGATCAGGTCGACGGTCTCCTGCGCCGCGGCCTCGTTGCGTGCGTAGTGCACGGCGACGAGGGCGCCCTCGCGGCCGAGCCGGACCGCGGTGGCGCGGCCGATGCCGCGGCCGGAGCCGGTGACGAGCGCGGTCCGGTCGGTGAGCCTGTTCATGGTCGAACTCCTCTGTGTCGTCGCTGTTCGGTGCGGGTCGGCCGGCTGCTGCGGCGTTGTCGCGGTGTCGAGGCCGCTGATCATTCCGGCCAGGTGGCGGCGCACTGCGGCGTGCTCCAGCAGCTCGCCGAAGAGCGCGCGCAGCCCCTCCACCTCCGGGCCGCCGAGCAGCAGTTGGGCCTGTGCCTGGATGTTCATGAGGGTGCGGGCGCCGACCGGGTGCCGCTCGTCGTGGTAGGCGTCGAGCGCCTCCGGCCGGTCGCCGCCGACGGCCTGGGCGGCGAGCCGCCGGCCGAGCGCGACCGCGTCCTGGAGGCCGAGGTTGACGGCCTGTCCGCCGACCGGCATCTGGACGTGGGCCGCGTCCCCGGCGAGCAGCACCCGGCCGTCGCGGTAGCGGGTGGCCTGGCGGCGGGTGGTGCCGAAGGCGTCGAGCCAGCGCGCGCTCCCGGCGGAGATGTCCTCGCCGGTCACCTCGGCCCACGCTTCGCACACCTCGTCGAAGGTCGGCGCGGCGGTGCGCCGGCGGGGCCGTTCCCCGTAGCGGTGCACCATCACCCGGGTCGTGCCGTCGGGCCAGCGGAAGGCGGTGGCCAGGCCGGCGGGCAGCCGCTCGAAGCGCCGGTTCGGCACGTCGATCCCGGCCACGTCGGCGCGCAGCATCTCCAGGGCGGCGTCCTGTCCGGCGAAGTCGAACCCGGCCAGCTGCCGCACCGTGCTCGTCTCGCCGTCGCAGCCCACCAGGTAGCGGGCGGACAGCCGGTACGGCTTCCCGCCGAGCGGGGCGACCCCGGCGACGACCCCGTCCGGCCACCGGGTCAGCCCGGTGAGCACGTGGCCGCGCCGCAGGTCGGCGCCCAGTTCGACGGCCCACTCCTGGAGCACGGCCTCCAGGTGCGTCTGCGGGCACTTCCACTGGCCCGCGTACGGGTGGCCGGGGTCGGCCTCCCGCAGGTCGAGGCGCAGGCCCCCGAAGTGGCCAGGACCGCCGTCCGGGAGCTCGCCCAGCCGCGTCAACAGCCCGCGCTCGGCGAGGAGTTCCATCGTCCGGGCGTGCAGCGTGGACGCCCGGGACTCGGTGGTCGGCCCGGCGAGCTGCTCCAGGACGGCCACCCGGGCGCCGCCGGCGCGGAGTTCCCCGGCGAGCAGCAGCCCGACCGGTCCCGCGCCGACGACGACCACGTCCGTGTCGAGGACGCCGTCCACGCTCAGCGCCGCTCTTCCGCGTACGTCGTGGCGTGGCCCAAGGTGGCCCGGCTGTTGGTGCCGAGCGCGTTGCGGATGTAGGCGCGCGCCTCCGGCAGGCCGGCGTCGGCGCCCAGGATCTTCGCGATGTTCTCGGTCCGGATCACCACGGTGTGCTGCGAGGTCGCGGTGGTGACGCCCGTCTCGTCCTCGTCCAACTGCCAGTAGCCGGTGTGCAGTTCCATCAGCGCGGGCAGCGTCGTCTGCTTGTAGGCGATCCGCCGGTGCGGGAAGCAGACCCGGACGGACTCGGTGGTGTGCGAGGAGCCGTCCTTGGTCAGGGTGTCCATCCGCAGGATCTGGAGGCCCTCGGTGTCCTCGGTGAGCGTGACCGAGGCGACGTGCGGCAGGCGCTCGGACCACAGCTGCGCCTCGTTCAGGAAGTCGTAGACATCCTTGACCGAGCCGTCGATCCGGACGGTGTCCTCGAACGACAGGGTGCGCTCGTCGGCCTGCGCGGCCAGCTCCACGTTCGCCTTCAGCGACGGGAGTTCGGCCTTGCTGTTGCTGTCGACGGCGGCGTCGATCCAGGCGAGGCCCGCCGGGTCGTCGTCCACCGAGCGGTAGGCGTGCAGCAGCCGGATGCGGGTCTCCTGCTCGCCGAGCGGCTCCAGGATCCAGGTGCCGTTCATCTCGGCCACCGGCGGCGAGAACACCTCCTGGCGGAAGGTGATCCGCAGCGCCTGCGGGTCCAGCTCGCGGCGCGAGGCCCAGCTCTTGACCTCGCCGTTGGCGGTGGCGAAGATCCGGATCCGCTCGGTGTTCCCCTCCTTCTCCAGGTACTCGACGAACACCGACGGCGGGAACAGCCGCGGCCAGTTCTCCACCTCGGCGAGCAGGCGGTAGACGTCCGCGGCCGCGGCCCGGACGGTGATCTCGTGCTCGACCTCTTTGAGGGCGTGCGGGGTGTGCTCGGCCATGCTCGTCTCCTTGGGGGGTGTGCCGGGGCGGATCAGAAGTTGCCCAGCCCGCCGCAGACGTTGAGCGCCTGGGAGGTGATGGACGCGGCGGTGTCCGAGGCGAGGTAGCCGACCAGGCCGGCCACCTCCTCCGGCGTCGAGTAGCGCCCGAGCGGGATCTTGGCCCGGAACTTCTCCAGGATCGCGTCCTCGTCGGTCTGGAACGCGGCCGCGTAGCCCTGGCGCACCCGCTGTGCCATCGGCGTCTCGACGTAGCCGGGGCACACCGCGTTCACGGTGATGCCGGTCGGCGCGAGCTCGTTGCCGAGCGCCTTGGTGAAGCCGACCACGCCGTGCTTGGAGGCCGAGTAGGGCGCGCCGAGGACGACGCCCTGCTTGCCTGCGGTGGACGCGATGTTGATGATCCGTCCGCTGGGCTTCTCCTGCATGCCGCCGGCGGTCAGCACCTCGCGGGTCACCCGGAAGACGCTGTTGAGGTTGGTGTTGATGACGTCGAGCCACAGCTCGTCGGTGATGCCGGCGGTCACGCCGCCGCCGCTGCGGCCGGCGTTGTTGACCAGCACGTCGATGCTGCCGAAGCGCTCCACGGCCGCGCCGACCAGCCGCCGGATGTCCTCCGGCGCGGTGACGTCGGCGGTGGTGCCGTCGACCTCCAGGCCCTCCTCCCGCAGCTGCTTGACGGTGCGGGCCACCGCCTGCTCGTCGCGGGCGCAGAAGAACACCCGGTGGCCCTGCCGGGCGAGGATCCGGATCGACGCCAGGCCGATCCCGCTGGTCCCGCCGGTCACCAGGGCGACCTTGCGGTCGTCGTTCGTCATGTCGTGTCTCTCCAGTCGATGGGCGGGGCTCAGGCGGCGTGCGCGGACAGGTGCGCGTTGACGGCGTCGATCAGGTCGGCCGGCCGGCGGCTGCGCCCGAGGACGTCCTCGTCGAGGGTGATGCCGTACTCGCGCTCGATCCGGGTGACGGTCTCCAGCAGTGCGATGGAGTCGTAGCCGAGGGTCTCGAACTCGGCGTCCGCGGTGAGGGGTTCGGCCGCGCCGGCGCCCTCCAGCAGGATGCGTTCCAGGTCGGCCAGGGTGAACAGGTGTGCACTCATCGGGGTCTCCTCGGCGGGGTCAGCGGGTGGCGGAGCGGACGACGACGGCCGAGTTGAAGCCGCCGTAGCCGCGGGCGATCACCAGTGCGGTGCGGACGGCGGCCTCCCGCGGCGCGCCGACGACCAGGTCGAGCCCGTAGCGCTCGGCCGGTTCGGTGTGGACGGTCGGCGGGATCACGCCGTCCCGGATGCTCAGCAGGGCGGCGGCCACGTCCAGCGGCGCGGCGCCCGAGTACAGCCGGCCGGTCATCGTCTTGGGGGCGGTCACCGGCACGCCGCGCGGGCCGAACACGCCGGTGAGGACCTCGGCCTCGATCCGGTCCAGCTCGGGCACGGCGGCGGCGTCGGCGAACACCACGTCGATGTCGGCGGGCGTCACGCCCGCGTCGGCGAGGGCCAGTTCGACGGCCCGGCGCAGACCGGGCGGGCGGCCGCTGCCGGGCGCCGGGTCCATGGTGGCGCCGTGGCCGGCCAGCTCGCCGTAGATCCGGTCGGCACCGCGGGCCCGGGCGTGTGCGGCGTCCTCCAGCATCAGCAACGCCCCGCCCTCGCCGGGCACGAACCCGGAGGCGCCGTCGTCGAACGGCAGATAGGCACGCTGCGGGTCCCGGTTGACGGTCAGCCGGTCGCTGGCGAGCTGGGCGACCCAGCCCCACGGGCAGATCGCGGCGTCGACGGCGCCGGTGAGCACCAGCGGCGTGCCCTTGCGGACCTGCCGGCGGGCCTGGGCGAGCGCGTCGAGCCCGCCGGCCTGGTCGCTGACGACGACGCTGCTCGGCCCGCGCATGCCGTTGCGGATCGAGATCTGGCCGCTGTTGACGGCGTAGAACCAGGCGAACGACTGGTACGCGCTGACGTACCGTCCGCCCATGCTCCACAGCGCCCGCAGCTCGTTCTGGCCGAACTCGAACCCGCCGGACGCGCTGGCGGTGATCACGCCCATGTCGAACTCGGGCAGCTCGGCGGGCACCACGCCCGCGTCGGCGAGCGCCCAGTCGGCGGCCACCAGCGCGAGCCGGGTCATCCGGTCGGTCTGCGGCAGCAGCCGCGCCTGGAGGTAGTCCTCGGCGACGAACCCCTCGATCTCACCGGCCAGTTGGGCCGGGTACGAGGAAGGGTCGAAGTGCGTGACCCGACCGATGCCGCTGCGGCCGTCCAGCGTCGCCTTCCAGTAGTCGTCCAGACCGAGGCCGTTGGGCGAGGCGATGCCCAGGCCGGTCACCACGGGTCCCCGGTTCATCGGTCCGCCCTCTCCACGTCGGCGAGCACCACGGCGCTCTGGAATCCGCCGAAGCCGCTGCCGACCGACAGCACCGCGTCGGTGCGCCAGTCGCGGGCCACCAGCGGCGTGTAGTCCAGGTCGCACTCGGGGTCGGGGTTGTGCAGGTTGGCCGTCGGCGGCACCACGTCGTACTTCATCGCGAACACCGAGGCCGCCACCTCGATCGAGCCGATCGCGCCGAGCGAGTGCCCGACCATCGACTTGATCGAGCTCACCGGCGTCCGGTGGGCGTGCTCGCCGAGGCTGCGCTTGAACGCCGCCGTCTCGTGCCGGTCGTTCTGCTTGGTGCCCGAGCCGTGCGCGTTGATGTAGTCGATGTCCTCCGGGTTGAGCCGCGCCTCGTCCATCGCGACCCGGATCGCCTCCGCCATCTCCCGCCCGTCGGGGCGCAGCCCCGTCATGTGGAAGGCGTTGGAGCGGGTCGCGTACCCGGCCACCTCGGCGTAGATCTGCGCGCCGCGCCTGCGGGCGCTCTCCAGCTCCTCCAGCACGAACACCGCGGAACCCTCGCCCAGCACGAAGCCGTTGCGGCTCGCGTCGAACGGCCGGGAGGCGTGCTCCGGGTCGTCGTTGCGCGGGGTCGTCGCCTTGATCGCGTCGAAGCAGGCCACGGTGATCGGGGAGATCGGGGCGTCCGTCGCGCCGGCCACCATGACGTCGACCGAGCCCTCCCGGATCAGCTCGACCGCGTACCCGACCGCGTCCAGGCCCGAGGTGCAGCCCGTCGAGACCACCGTGCTCGGCCCCTCGGCGCCGACCGCCCATGCGACCTCGGTCGCGAACGAGCTCGGCACCAGGAAGTTGTACAGGTGCGGCACGGCGTACTCGTGGTCGACCAGCTCCAGCCGGCCGCCGTCGCTGACCGTGCGGTACTCCTGGTCCAGCCCCATCGTCGCGCCGACCGCGCTGCCGATGGTGACGCCGATCCGGTGCGGCGGTATCGCACCGAACTCCAGCCCGCTGTCGGCGACCGCCTCACGGGCCGTCACCACGGCGAACTGCGCGGCGCGGTCCATCCGCCGGATCTCCTGCGGGCGCAGCCCGTGCAGCTCCGGGTCGAAGTCCGCCTCGGCGGCGACCTGGGAGCGGAACGGCGACGGGTCGAAGAAGGAGATGCGGCGGGTCGCGGTGCGGCCCTCGGAGATCAGCTTCCAGAAGGCCTTCGCCCCGATGCCGCCGGGGGCGGTGACCCCGACTCCGGTGATGACGACCCGGCGCCGCCCGCTCACTGGGCACTCCAGTGGTAGAAGCGCTGCGCCATCGCGTCGGCCGGCGAGCGCCAGGTGGCGGGGTCGTAGGCCTCGATGAACGGCTTGAGGTCCTCGCTGATCCCGATGAAGCGCGGGTCCGTCTTGGCGGCCTCGATCCGCTCGCCGCCGTCCTCGGAGTCGAACTCCTGAAGGTGGAAGTAGAGCCCGCGGTAGGAGAAGAGCTGACGGCGCCGGGTGCCCATCAGGTGCGGCATCTCCGAGCGGTCGAACTCGCCGAACAGGCGGGCGACATCGGGAGCCGAGCCGAGATCCATGCGGGCCACGATCAGTGTGCTGTGCTGCATCGGTTGCCTTTCCGGTGAGCGGTGTGTGGGGTGCGGGGTGCGGGGAAGTTCCGGTGGTCACCGGGGGTGGTCTGCGGTGGTGCGGGTGGCCGCGGCCGTCGCCGGGCGCGCCGCCGACGGGCGTGCGGTTGTCGGGCGCGCGGTAACCGGGCGCGTCGTCACCGGGCGCGTCGTCACCGGGCGCGTCGTCACCGGGCGCGCCCGAACCAGCGGGTCAGTGCCATCGGCAGGTCGTGCCAACTGCCGGGCGCGGTCCAGGCGATGTGCCCGTCGGGGCGCAGCAGCACCGCGGCGGTGCCCGCGAGCCCGCTGTCCTGCGTCGGCGCGGCGGCGGTGGCGGTGACCACGTCGATCCGGTCGGTCCAGTCCGCGGCGCGGCGGCGCAGGTGGGGGTTGTCGGTCAGGTCGAGCAGTACTCCTCGGCCGGCCCGCAGCAGTTCGGTGCTGCTGGTGGTCCGGCCGCCGACGGTCAGCTCCAGGCGCGGCATGCGCAGCCCGAGCAGCGGGTGGCTGCCCTCGCCGACCTCGTAGCGGATGTCCAGCCCGGCCGCCTTGGCGGCGAGCAGGCGGGACACCTCGTCGACCTCGACCAGCTCGGCGAGCACGCCGCGCAGCGGCTGCACCTCCTCGTCGCCGAGGATGAGTCGGCTCTGCGCCTGGGTGTTCGCGATCAGGCGTTCGCCGACCGCGTGCCGCTCGGTGTGGTAGCTGTCGAGCAGTTCCGGGCCGGCGGTGCCCTTGAGGACGGCCGCCAGCTTCCAGCCCAGGTTCACCGAGTCCTGGATGCTGGTGTTCATGCCCTGCCCGCCGGCCGGCAGGTGGACGTGGGCCGCGTCCCCGGCCAGCAGGACCCGTCCGCGCCGGTACTCGGTGACCAGCCGGGCGGCGTCGCCGAAGGCGCTCACCCAGACCGGCTCCGCGTGCGAGATGTCCGTCCCGGTGAGGCGCTTCCACAGGTCGGCGACCTCGGCGAAGGCGGGCGGCTCGGTGCGGCGGCGCGGGGGCGCGCCGTGCTCGGCGGCGATCACCCGGTGGATGCCGCCCCCGAGCGGTGCGGCCATGACCATCCCGCCGGTGACCCGGTCCGCCGACATCCGGGTCTCCAGCTCCACCCCGCGGACGTCCGCCATCAGCAGCTCGGTGGTGGCGGTGGTGCCGGGGAAGTCGAAGCCGACCGCCTTGCGGACGCTGCTGCGGCCGCCGTCGCACCCGATCACGTAGCGGGCGCGCAGCACCTTCTCGGCGCCCTCGCCACTCCCGCCGCCATGCGCGTTCCCGGTGCCCTCGCCGTACCCGGTGCCGCGGGCGTTCCCGGTGCCGTGGGCGTTCCGGGGGCGGCGGTCCGCGGTGCGGCGGACCCGGACCTCGACGCTGTCGCCGAGGTCGGTCAGCCCGACGAATTCCTGGTCGCGCCGGATGTCCGCGCCGAGTTCGACGGCCCAGCCTTCCAGCACCGTCTCGGTGACGTGCTGCGGGACGGTCCGGGCGGCCTGGTGCGCGCTGCCGAGCACGCCGAGGTCCAGCGGAATTCCGCCGAAATGGCCGTGGTTGCTGGTCTCGATATCACCGAAGCGCCGGAGAATACCGCGCTGATCGAAAACCTCCATGGTGCGCATGGTGAATCCGATTCCGCGCGACTCCCCCGTGCGACGGGTCAGCCGATCCAGCACGATGACGTCGACACCGGCCAGCCGCAGTTCTCCGGCCAGCATCAGCCCTGCGGGTCCTGCGCCCACCACAATGACTGAAGCATCCATATGAATCTCCCGGAGCGAAAGTTCCATCAAGTTCGAATCGCGACGATAAATATCTTCGACCGTTGCCACCCGACACTTCAAGCAAACATCTCCAGGACATCCGCAAGATCCTGTCAGAGGATTGTCAACTCGACAGGGGAAGGCCAACGGCGGTCCAGGCCGACGCAAGTGCCGATCGAACGAGCAGGCGAACAAGCACGCGGAGGGACGGACGAACAGGCAGCCGGGCAGGCGGCCGGCCCGCCCGGAGGCCGGCCCGCTCGCCCCGCCGCCCCCTCCGCGACACCTGACGCCACACGGCCGACGCGCTACATCGACCGAAATCAGTCCTTCCGACCCAACGCCGGAGATAAGACCCGGGGGCCAGTTCGCGCCAGCCGGCGGCCGATACCCGCCCCCCGGGCGCTCCCTGCGCGACCGAACCTCCGACCACCGACAACAAGTCCGCCACCAGGCAAACTCAATGCCTCGCCGACAATCGGACAGAACTGTTCCGTTTCACCTCGAAGGTCGGCCGCCGACCGCATCGCCGCAGGGCTCCGGGGAAATATGGAGGAAATGTGCACCCATCGCGCGGCTGGCCGAAACACCCGTCCGCGTGGGTGGGCGACACGGGGCCCGAGTGTGACGCACGTTACATGCTGTTGTCATCAGTGACAGGACAAGGAGAAGATGAACGCCGGGCAAGGCAATACCGGGCGATCAATGCCGAATTGACCCACGGGTCCGCCGGCCGGATCGAAATCGCCGCCTACATATCATGAGTGCACGAAACTGGGGGTCGTGGACTGCGCATGCCATCATTTTTCTTGCACAGGTCCGCCGAATCCCGGGCTGCCCTTTCCGTGCGGCTTCCCGGACGTTCTCCTGCGCCGCTTGCCGCTCCGCTTCCCGCGCCGCACGGTGCGGCCCCGGAGCTGACCCGGGCGCACCTCCACCCGAACCCGCATCGGCCACCGATGGACGGCGGAACGGGGCTGGGCGATTTCCGACCGGCAGGCTCTGCCGCATTCCCGTGAGACTCGCATCACGCTCGACGAGCACTTTCGACGGTCACATTCCACCCGTAACCGATCAGAGCCACATCCCCCACACCGGCCGGCGCAGCGGCTCAGGCAGTGTCTTGTGCCGGTCGTTTCCCTCGGGGCCGGAATCCGCCACTCGGCGCGTGAGCGGCCCACCCGCGCCACAAGACTTGGAAGGCATCATGCACGTGCTCATCGTGGAAGGCCAGGACAGCCCTGCCCAGGCGCTCGCGGCCAGATTTGAGCGGCACGGCTACGACGTCGCGACCGTCTCCACAGGCGCGGCGGCGCTCGCGCGCTGCGACGACACGGACATCATCCTGCTCAACCTGGAGCTTCCCGACCTCGACGGACTGGAGGTCTGTCGACGCATCCACTCGATCAGCGACACGCCTCTCATCGCCTTCACCGACCGCGGTTCGGACCTCGACCGCGTCCTCGGCCTCCAGGCCGGCGCGGACGACTGCCTCGACAAGCCGTACGAGTTCCGGGAGTTGCTCGCCCGGATCGAGGCCATCATGCGCCGCGCCCGGAAGGCCCGCTCCGCCCCGTCCACCCCCGTCGGGGCGCTGACCGTCGGGGACATCTGCATCGACGGCGCGTCCCGGGAGGTACGGCTGCGCGGCAAGCCCGTCCAGCTCACCCGGAAGGAGTTCGACCTCCTGCACTACCTCGCCCGACACTCGGACACGGTGGTCTCCCGGCGCCGCCTGATGAGCGAGATCTGGGACGACACCTCCTCCCACGCGCTGGGCCCGCGTGCCAGCCGCACGATCGACACCCACGTCAGCTCACTGCGCAGCAAGCTGGGCCACAGCGGCTGGATCCTCACCGTCCGCGGTGTCGGCTTCCGGATCGGCCACGTCTACGACTGCCCCCGGCCCAACGCCGAGGTGAGCTGATTGAGCCCCCGCCCGCGGCCCCCGCGGACTCCCGTCCCGGCCCGCGCCCGCTGACGCCCAACCGCATCCCGTTCACCTCGGCGGCGGCGCGCACGGCTGCGGGACGTCGTCCCGGGCCGGGCGCGCTTCACCACTCCCGTCAACCGGTGCGCCGCGCCTGAGCGGCGATCAGATCGCGGTACCAGGCGAACGAGGCCTTCGGGGTGCGCTTCTGCGTCTCGAAGTCGACGTGGACCAGGCCGAAGCGCTGGCTGTAGCCCTCGGCCCATTCGAAGTTGTCGAGCAGGGACCAGGTGCAGTAGCCGCGGACGTCGATGCCGTCGGCGGCGGCGCGGGCCAGGGCATCGAGGTGGCCGGCGAGGTAGTCGATGCGGAAGGTGTCGTCGAGGGTGTCGTCGGTCGAGCAGCCGCTCTCGGTGACGGTGATCGGCGGCAGGGCGGCGCCGTAGCGGTCCCGGAGGATCACCAGGAGTTCGCGCAGACCGTCCGGGACCACCGGCCAGCCGAAGTGCGTACGGGGAACGCCCTCGACCGGAGCCTCGGCGAACGGGAGCCCCGGGTCGGTGGGGGCGGCGATCCGGGTCGGGTTGTAGTAGTTGACGCCCAGTCCGTCGAGGCCGGGGCCCGCGATCAGCGCGAGATCCCCGTCGCGGACGCTGCCGTGCAGATCGGGGCCGACGCCGTACGCGGACAGATCGGGGTAGCGGCCGAGCAGCAGGGGGTCCGTGAACAGCCGGTTGTGCAACGCGTCGTACGCCTCGGCCGCGGCCAGGTCGGCGGGGTCCTCACTCGCGGCCCGCACCGGCGTCAGGTTGTTGGCGATCAGGACGTCGAGGCCGCGGCCGCGCAGGTCGGCGGCAGCCAGCCCGTGGGCGAGAAGCTGGTGGTGCGCGGCGGGCAGGGCGTCGAGCATCATCGCCCGCCCGGGCGCGTGAATGCCCAGGGCATAGCCGTAGACCAGGTGCACGAACGGCTCGTTGAGGGTGATCCAGGCGGGAACCCGGTCGCCGAGCCGGTCGACGGCCAGGGCGGCGTACTCGGCGAAACGGAAAGCGGTTTCCCGTTGCATCCAGCCGCCCTCGTCCTCCAGCGCCTGCGGCAGATCCCAGTGGAACAGGGTGGGCAGCGGGGTGATGCCGGCCGCGAGGAGCCCGTCGACCAGACGGTCGTAGAAGTCGAGCCCCGCCGCGTTGGCGGCGCCCCGCCCGGTGGGCTGGACCCGCGGCCAGGCGAGCGAGAACCGGTAGGTGTCGAGCCCGAGTTCACGCATCAGCTCGATGTCCTCGGGCCAGCGGTGGTAGTGGTCGCAGGCCGTCCGCCCGCTGTCCCCGTTCTTCACCGCACCCGGCCGCTCGCAGAAGGTGTCCCAGATCGACGGCCCTCGGCCGCCCTCGTCGACCGCACCCTCGATCTGGTACGCAGCGGTGGAAGCGCCCCAGCGAAAGCCGGCGGGCAGGTCATGGCGGTCCGTCACGGGGAGTCCTTCCACACAGCACGAGCCGTAAAATGCGAGGGGTGCTCATGTTATGGAGGCGGCGGCCACGGATCCAGAGGCAGGAACGCCCAATCCCCCGACCCCGACGGCCACCCCAGCACCGCCAACGCCCCGGAAGGATCCACGCCATGAGGTTTCCGCTCGACCGAGCCCGCCGATCCCGACTCGAACCGCCCGGCGGCCGCGCCGTCGCGCGAGCCGCTCCGCAGCACGAAGGAGCCCCCGATCCGGGTCTCTCCGGCCCAGCAGGCTCCCGATGCCTCTGCCGGGGCAGCAGGATCTGAACCTGCGACCCCTTGACCCCCAGCGGTCAGGGTTCGAGCGTCAACGGGCAGGCCCGGATCGGTGACCGTCGGTGGCGGAGGACAGCGGCCGTGGAGCCACCGTCCCCCACCGGCCCCGGGCGCCTTCTGTCCGGGGCCGGGCCGTCGGAGAGCGGGGCGGGGGAAGGGGCTGCCCGGTCCGGGGTCAGGGCCGCAGTGCCCGGTCGACCAGCGGCTCCGCCACTCCGAGGTAGTCCTCGGGGCGGCACAGTGCTGCCAGTTCTTCAGGGGTGAACCTGTCCTTCAGTTCGGGGAGTCCGGCGAGTACCTCGGCGAGTTCCCGGCCCGTGGCCGCGGCGGTCGCGGCGGCCCGGGAGGACAGGGCCCGGGCGGCGGCCCGGCCGAGCAGGGGGGTGAGGACGGCGGAGACGCGTTCGGAGACGATCTGACTGCCGGTCAGCGCCAGGTTGGCCGCCATCCGTTCGGGCCGCACCTGGAGGCCCTCGGCGAGATCCACCGCGGTGTGCGCGGCGCCGCCGGTGAGCCGGAGTGCCTCTCGCAGCAACTGCCACTCGGCGTGCCAGACACCGCCGGAGCGTTCGTCCTCGGTGATCAGGCACTGCGTCAGGCCGGTGGCGAGGGCGGGCACTTGGAGTGCGGCGCTGCGGATCAGCGTGGAGTGCACCGGGTTCTGCTTGTGCGGCATGGCGGAGGAGGCGCCGCGTCCGGCCACCGGCCGTTCGCCGACCTCGCCGATCTCGGTCCGCGTCAGGACCTGTACGTCGACCGCCATCTTCCCGAGCGCCCCGGCGGTGAACGCGAGTGCGGCGGCCAGGTCGGCGATGGGGGTCCGCAGCGCATGCCAGGGCAGGACCGGCCGGGCCAGGCCGGTCTCGGCGGCGAAGGCGTCGACCAGGCGGTCGAGGTAGGAAGCCGGGTCGTCGTCGGTGGCGGGGCCGGCGGCGCGGGCGTTCTCCAGGTATCCGGCCAGGGTGCCGGCCGCGCCGCCCAGCGAGACGGGCAGGCCGGTCCGCTCGACCAGCGCCAGCCGGTGGTTCGCGTCCAGCACCAACTGCCGCCATCCGGCGGCTTTCAGGCCGAAGGTGGTCGGCACCGCCTGGAGGGCGAGGGTGCGCCCGGCCATCGGTGTGGACCGGTGGGCATCGGCCAGTGCGGCGAGCGCTTCGGCCACCCGGTCCAGGTCCGCCCGGATGATCCGCAGGGCGCGGGCCGCGACCAGCATCGCCCCGGTGTCCAGGATGTCCTGGCTGGTCGAGCCGGAGTGGACGTACTCCGCCGCCTCGGGGTGCGTGGCCGCCACCAGCTCGGTCAGGGCCCGGACCAGGCCGACCACGGGGTTGGCGGTCTCCCGGGAGGCCAGAGCGAGCGCCCGCACGTCGAAGTTCTCGACCCGGGCGAGGGCGGTGATGGCCTCGGCCGCCGATCGCGGCACCACGCCGAGTCCGGCCTGTGTCCGGGCCAGCGCCGCTTCGGCGTCCAGCATCGCCTGGAGCCAGGCCCGGTCGCCGACCGCGCCTTCGATCGGGGTGCCGGCCCGGACCGGCGAGAGCAGACCGGTGTCGGCCTCCGCGTCGGACGGCGCGGTCTCGGGTGTCATGCGCTGGCTCCTGTCCTGACTGCTTCCGGCCGCTCCGCGGGCCGGAGTTCGAGTATGGCGCGGGCGATCGCGTCCGAGTCGCCCAGGGTCACGGAGTCCACCCCGGGACGGATGCCGGCCGCCGTGACCCAGTGCACTCCCTCGGTGGGAACCCCGTAGGCGAACCGGCGCGGGTGCGCACGCCCTTGGGCGTCGACCACCCGGTACGGGCGGGCGGTCACGTGCAGTCCCCCGGTCTCGTGGCCGTCGGCGTCCGGCGTCCGGTAGGGGGCGATCCGGCCGCTGTCCAGCAGGTGCCGCAGCAACGGGTCGGCGGCCCGGCGCACGTCCGGTTCGGGGAGCCGGGCCTCGATCAGCACCGTGGCCGACACCGGCGGCCCCGGCACCCGGTCGGAACGGGCGACGAAGGCCCGGCGGTCGGTGTCGACGCCCACCGTGGTTCCGGGGCCGGTGAGTTCGAGTACGCCCGCCTCGATCAGCGCGATCATCTGCTCGATCCGGGCAGCCGGCGGGCCGATCGACAGGAACGCGTTGAGCGGGGTGTACCAGCGCTCCAGGTCCTCGCGGTGCGAGTCGCCGACCAGGCCGCCGTGGTCCACCGCGAGCCGGATCTCGTTGCGCAGGTCGCGCAGGACGTCCAGCGCGGCCTTCAGCGGGCCCCGGACGTTACCGGACCGGGCCTCCCGCAGGTCCTGCGACAGGTACTCCACCAGCCAGGACCGGAACTCCGCCCGGTAGCCGAACTCCCGGCCCGCGCACGGTTGGGCCAGGCGTTCCCAGTCCCAGTGGTCCGCCCGGTCGATGCCGTACGCGTGCAGGATTTCGGCCCGCTGCTCCGGCTGTTCGGCAGCCAGGTAGAGCTCGGTGAACGGCTCCCGGTCGGCCGGGCGGTCGCGGACGTCCAGCAGCGCGCCGTAGTACACGCTCTCGACCTCACGGGCGATCAGCGGCCACAGGTCGCGACGGAAGTCGAGCGGGGTACCCGGCCGGCGAAGGGCGTCGACGAACTCGGCCGAGAGCAGCCTCGGCACGTACCGCCCGTAGGCGCCCTTCTGGTTCTCGCCACGCGCCTGGTACGGCACACCGCGCCGTGAACTCGCGTACAGCACAGGCTCCTTGCCGGAGGCACGGTAGACAAGTCGACCGCCCTCGCGGGTGAAGGTGCCGCCGCGGCCCTCGGTCAGCAGCGCCAGGTGGTCGAAGAAGTTCAGCCCGAGGCCGCGCACCAGAACGTGTTCTCCCGGCCGGATGACACTGAGGTCGGCGTCGGCCGGATTGCCCGGCGGCAGGTAGCGGAGCCCCAATGCCGCTGCCGTGTCGGCAAGTTGCTGTTCCTCCGGGCCCAGTACGGCCGGTCCGTGCCCCGTGGCCAGCACCACGGCGTCCAGTGCGTCGACCGTGCTGCCGTCCGCCAGCCGGATCTCCTGGGACACCTCTCCGGTGAGGGCAACGGCCCGGGAGCGGTGCACCCGGACCGTGACATGCTGCGGCGCCCGCTCGACCAGGCGCTGGAACACGGCCCGCAGGTATGCCCCGTAGAAAGCGCGGGTGGGGTAGGAGTCGGGGCCCAGTGCGGCCGCCTCGACGAGCGCGTCGGCCTCGGCCCCGTACGGCGACCGGGCCCACTCGTACAGGCTCGGCCCGGGCTCGACCGGGCCGTCGATCCGTACGCTGTCGTCGGTGAACACGGTGACCTGGGACGCCACGGTGTTCATCAACAGATGCCGCGACTGGTCGGTGCGCCAGACCCCGCCCGCCCCGGGCGGGTCGGGGTCGATCAGATGCACCGTCAGGGGACGCGGGGAGGGGTTGACCCGCTCGTTGGCACAGAGCCGTTCCAGTACGGACAGACCGCGGGGGCCCGCGCCTATCAGGGCGACTCGCATGCGGGTCTCCGTCATGACCGGCGTCACCGCGCCCGGCCCGGCCGAACGGCGCCGCCCACCCCGCGGCCGGTGCGGTGGGCGCCACTGGCCCGAGTCCCGCTCGGATGCCGTCGGCGGGCGACCGGGCGGACCTCGTCCTGCGGGAGCTTCCACCGGGTGACGGGCGTCCCGTCGGCGGGGCCGATGCGATGCGATCCGAGAAGCACCGACCGGCTTGACCGGACGTCCGGCTCAGTCGGAGCCGTGCGGACATTCCCCACGGGGCTCCCTCCTGTCCTTGTGTATCTGGTGCGGAGGCCTTGCAGGGGCCAGGTGGAGAGAGTGTGATTCCGGCCGTGTCCGCCTGGATGATCGGCATCCTGCCCAGCGATCGACGACGGAGTCAACGGTCTCGTGAACTTCCCGGCCCGAAAGGGCATTTGACCTGCCCGGACGATACTGAGGTCGTTTGCAGGCGATCGGTGGGAGCGAAGCCGGTGCGGTGGGAGCAGCGACGCGGTGGGAGCTGTGCCGCCATACGCACAAGACGCCCCGCACATCTGCGTCTCCTGGGGTGGATCGCACAACGGCACCTGCTGGACCAGCAGTTGGAGCGTTGCGTAGCAATTTCCTGACGGACCATCACCCGGATCGTGTCGTGTTCTGTAACCTTTCGATGCTGTGCGTGGGGGAGCCAGCACAGTGAACGCCGGGGAGGGCCCAAGTGAGCGTCCACGAGGCGCGGCGCGGCAGCGGACAGGCGGTGCGGATCGAGGACGAGGACGAACAACGCCGGTTGCCTGTTTACCATCTCGTCGGTCTGGCGGCCGGGGGCGTCTTCGGGTCGGGCTGGCTGGTGGGCGCGCAGAAGGCGTACGAGCAGGCCGGTTCCAGCGCCTGGCTGGCTTGGCTGGTCGGCGGCGGGCTGATGCTGGTGGTGGCCTGGGTCATGGTCGAACTGAGCAGTGCCGCGCCCAAGACCGGCGGGCTGATCTTCCTGCCCCTGCAGAGCAGTGGACCGCTGGTGGCGACCGTGATCGCCGCCGGGCTGTGGATCTTCTACGCGATCAACTCGGCCAGCGAGGCCCTGGCGATGACCCAGGGCCTGTCCTGGAAGCTCCCCGGGCTGCTCGTCGACCACCGGCTCACCCTCGTGGGCTGGGGGTACACGCTGGCCTTCATGGTGCTGATATGTGCGGTCAACCTGATTGCACCGCGGCTCCTGTTCCGCTTCTCCACCGCCCTGACCCTGGCGAAGGTCGCCGTCCCGGTCCTGGCCGTCGCGCTGCTGCTCACCCACGGCGCGCAGCGCGGCATCCTGCCGTCGGCCGCCGATCCCCGCGGGCACGGCGGCAGTGCGGTGCTGGCCGCCGTGGTGAACAGCGGCGTGATCTACGCCTACGTGGGTTTCCAGGCGCCACTCGAATTCGCCGGGAACGTCAAGCGGCGCGGGATCGGCGAGGCGGCCCGGCTGCGCTGGGCGGTCTTCGGGACGATAGTCGGCTCGACCGCCCTGTACATCGCGCTGCAGGTGGTCTTCGGCCGGTACCAGACGCACTGGCAGCCGCCGGGGTCCCCCTCGCACCAGGCCGTGGACGGGTCCGAGTCGCCCTTCGTCGACTTCGCGTTCGCCGCCGACCTGAACGTTCTGGGGTGGCTGCTCAGGATCGACGCCGTGGCCTCGCCGTTCGGCGCCGGCCTCGTCTTCGGACAGGCCGTGACCCGCGAGGTCGCCGCGCTCAGCCGGGCCCACCTCACGCACCGGGGCCTGCAGAGCGCCCGCAGGGCCTCGCTGCGACAGCGTTACGACGTCTACTGGCTGATCCTGCTGGCCGACTTCTTCATCGGGGCGATCGTGCTGTGGCTGGCCGGCGGGAGCTGGGCCCCGCTGACCGCCGTCACCGGGGTCCTGACGCTGATCATCTACGCCTTCCCCGGGGTGGTCCTGGTCTCGCTGCGGAGCAAGCTGGGCCGACACTCCTTGCGACGGCGCACCGTCCACGAGGGGCTGGCCCGGGTGAGTTTCACGCTGATCGCGCTGATCCTCTACGGCGCGGGCTGGGCAAGCATGTGGCGCTCCATGGCCTCGCTCGCCGGCGGCAGCGCCCTGCTGCTGATACTCCCCGTCCTCTCGCGCCGACTCCCGTTCCTCGGACGGATCTACGACGCCAAGGAGCACGTCACGCTTCTGCGCCACTGGCGCACCAGCGCGGCGGCCCGGGCGGCGATCTGGCTGACCGCCTACCTGGCCGCGCTGATGCTGCTGACGCTGCTGGGCAACTCCTCGGTCGGGACGCACCAGGAGTTCGCGGTGGGCGTGCTGGTGGCCGCCCTGGCGCTCGGCGCCTTCGAGATCCTGGTCAGGACCTCGCGCCAGCACATGGGGCAGGAGGCCCCGCTGCTGCCGGCGCCGACGCCCGCCCCCGACCTAACGAAGTGAGCGGACGACTTCCGCCGCCTCCGGGTCGTAACCCTTCTCCCGCAGCAACTCGACCGCGTTCTCCCGGGCGTGGGTGTCGGCCCAGCGGCCCACCGTGGCGCGCAGCAGGAAGAGCCTGCGGTCCGCCGGCAGCGTGCTGTCGGGCTCGCGCAGCCGGGCGACGACGGCCGCCACGTCCTGGTGGCTGATGCGCTGCTCGTTCTCCAGGCAGCGCTCCAGCAGGTCCCAGCCGTCGCGCCCCGCGTCCCGGGCGTAGAGGCGGACCGCGATCTCCGCAATGACCAGTGCCGACCCCTCGGACCAGCTGCCCGGGTCGGAGGGGTCGGCCAACTCCTTGAGGGCGAGGAAGACAGCGTCCGAGCGCCCGTCGACGCGCAGCCTCGTGACGTAGTCGACGAACAGGGCGGGGTCGGCACCGTCGCCGAGCACGTGCGCGGTGAGCTTGCCCGCGGTCCTGCGCGCCACCCGGTAGCGGTCGCTGGTGCGCTCGACCCGGCCGAGCAGCTCGGCCAGTTCGATCCCCGAGCGACCCTCGACCTGTTCGGCCGCGGCGATCCACAGCAGTCGCCGGCACTCCGCCTCGGCGTTGAAGTTCGCCAACACCTTGTCCAGGTCGGCCACCCTCGACCGCGGCCGGGGTCCGGTGGCCCCTCCGACTCCGGCGGCGACGACGTCGGCGAGGAGGTCCTTGGTGGTCCGGGTGAGGATCTGGGAGCGGTGCCAGGCGATGACGAGCTCGGCGAGCTCGTCGTTGCTGCTCCGGGCCGCGGCATGCCGGCGGATCTCGTCGCACTTCTCGGGCCGCTCCGTCGCCAACTGGCCGCATATCTCGACGATGTCATGCCGGGACAACCGGGCGCCGACGTGTTCGACCAGGGTGTCGGGGCTGCCCGTCTCGCTGGCGATCAGCCGGGCGACGATCCGCCTGGTCGTGATCACCTGCTCCGGGTCGGCCAGTTGGGCATCGACCCAGTTCTCCAGGATCTGCTCGGCCGGGCTGAGCTGGTAGAGCGCCCCGACCAGGTCGTGGAACTCGGCCGGGTCGGTGTCCGCCGCCTGCGTCGAACCGTGCCGGTCGATCGTGGACAGGGTCTGCAGGAGCAGCTTGCCGGCCTCCGGGTCGCAGCCCTGGTCGCGCAGCAGGATGTAGAGCAGCGCCTTGTCGAGATTGGTCCGTCCGGAGCTCGGCCGGGTGAAGACGCGCAGCGTCTTGTCCACCGGCCCCTGAGCCCGCCGGCACTCCCGGACGAAGACAGCGACGTCCGGCGCGGTCCGCTGGCAGGCGACGTCGTGCACGATGCCGTCGGTCAGCGGTGTACCCCGCCCCGCTGCGCCGCGCCCCTCGGCCTCCCACTGCTTGCACGCGAGCTCCGCCGCCTGTTCGGCGCTGCGGCACAGGGCCGCGGTCGCCAGCATGTTGACGGAGTCCCAGTAGTTGAGGCGGTCCCGCGCGGGGAGGGCCGGGCCGGCCGCGGGCATCGACGTCGAGGCCGCCGTGAGCAGATCGTCGATGGAGCGACTGACGGCGAACACGTGCAGGAGGCGGATCGCGGTGGCGGGCTGCGCCCCGTCGTCGTTGGCCGCGCCCAGCCGGATGGCCTGCATGCGGCGCACGAAGCTCTCGATCGAGCAGGTGGTCACCCACCCGTAGCCGAGGGTCGAGGGGCGCTCCGGGCCGCCCCCGGCGGCCTCGCCCGGCAGACTGCCGCTCATGTGCGCGGCGCCCGCTCCACCCGGTTCCAGTACCGGGCGAAGGTCTCGGCCTCCTGGAACCGCGTGTTCGCCTTCTCGTCGAGGTGGCGCGCGAGGGACTGACTGGCGTCGTCGGGCCTCCTGCTCAGCGTGCCGACGATGTCCCCGACCATCCGCTCGTCCCCGAACAGCACGTCGAGCAAGTAGTCCTGATCGAGCATCAGATGCCGGATCCAGTCCTCGGCGCTGGCCGGCACCTGGCTCTGATCCCGCAGCCGGCGCTCCATCCGGTTGGTGAACAGCGGGGTGCCGTCCCGGGCGTCGTTGAGCAGCATGCCCGGCGCCTGGTGCGCGCAGCCCTCCATCTCCCGCCGCACCGCCTCGCGCAACAGGCCGATGGTCAGCCGGTCCTTGTGGTCCTTGGTGCCGCCCTCCAGGACGCGCAGCAGGTGTCCGCTGAACGGTGTGCACCGGTCCAGCGGTGCGGGCAGGCTCGAACAGCCCTCGGCGTCGGCGGCCCTGACGTTCCTGACGGCCGTGAAGACGCAGCTGCCCTCGTCCCGCCGGCCCAACACCCCGGGCAGGACCGGCGCCTCGTCCCCTCCGCTCAGGATCGGCAGCATGTTGGAGTAGCAGCAGTCGGCTATCAGGACCTTCAGCCGCGCCTTGGCCTTGCGCATGGCGCGGTAGAGGTACCAACTGGAGAGCCAGGTCCACGGCTTGTCCTTGTACGAGGACCCCACCGAGAAGTGGACCTGGCCGCCCGGCACGTCGCTCCAGTACTGGCCGTGGCCGACGTAGACCACCAGCAGGACGTCCTCGGGCCCGGTCGCGTCCGCGGCCCCCTGCAACGCCCGCATGACGTCGTCCGCGGTCCGCGCCTGCTCGCCGACCAGGACGCGGTAGCTCTCCGGGCCCCACATCGCGTCGCCGGCCAGGGCATGCCCGTACATCAGGGCGCTCGCGCGGATCGTGGGGTGGCCCGGCAGGCCCGAGTCCTCGGCGTACTCGCCCGGTCCGATCACCAACGCCCGGGAGGCCATCTCAGCCGTCCCGCTCCTGCGCACCCGTCGCCTCGGTGTCGGGCAGGGCCTGCACGTCGACCGCTGCGTCCGGCCGGTCGAGCCGCTCCTCGCGCCAGCGCTCGACGACCTGTTTCACCCGCTCCAGCACCGCCTCGAAGGCCAGCTCGGCCGTCTTGCTCACGACGGCCACCAGCAGGATCTCCACCAGGCCACCGCTGAGGACCTTGCCCTCGTCGACCGGCTCCTCGCGCCAGCCGAGGCCCGTCTGCGCAGCCAGCTCCTCCAGCAGCCGGGACGCGTCGTCCAGCCCCAGCGACCCCTTGAGCGACACCGAAATCCTGGTCCCCACGCCCGCCCCCAGCCAGCCGCCAACCCTTGCGCCCAGCGTACCCGGCCCAACGGTCGGACACCCGGGAGTCACTGACGAACAGTCAGTCGAAATCGGCGGTTGGCCGGGCCGGGCCGGCCGCGTGGGTGGGCGAGCGGGTGCCGCTCCCCCACCCGCGTGCGTCTCAGCCGACCGCGCAGCGGGGCAGCCTGTCACCCTCGCCGCTGCCCCGGGAACGGGCCGCCGTCGGCTTGTTGACCGAGGCGCAGCCCGAGGGCACCGATGCGCTCTCCACCGCCCCGCCTCCGCCTCGGTTCCTTCATGTCCAGGACCCGACAACATCTCCTGGCAAAACCGCCACACCCCCACTCCTGGACCCGCGCAACGCCGGGCCGCACTCCACCGGCGCGCCCCGAGCCACACCACCCGAACAAGCTCTGCCTCACCCGCGCACCGGCAACGCCGCCGCGCCCGCAACCCACCGCCCCCTCCCCCACCACCGACCCCAACCGCACCGGGCCGTTCGCCACCTGGCAGCCCCGCCGAACACTTCCGCGCGGCGCGCCGGCCGGTGAACGACGAGACCGCTGGGGTCACCTTCCGGCTGGGGGTCTTCGCCGTTGGGAAGGACCCACCACGCCATGTCACTGCCGACGATCCTCGACGTCCCCACCGGGGGGCCGACCGCTTGCCGGGCGTCTGCCCATGCGGTGCCACCTCCCGGGGAGCGTCCGCACTCCGTGCGAGGTCAGCGGAAGGCCCCCGCCCGGGCAGCGGCTTCGGCCGCCGCGGCAGCGCGGTCGGCGGCGGCCTCGTCCAGGGGTTCGGCCGTGGTGAGCATCCGGTAGTAGAGCGGTGCGGAGACGGCCCGGACGACCTCGAACGGGTCGGTGCCGGCCGGGAGTTCGCCCCGTTCGACGGCCTCGGTCACGCAGGGGGCCCATTCCGCCACCCGGACCCGGTAGAAGCGGTGCAGCGCCTCGGCGGCGGCCGGGTCGCAGGCGGCGCCGACCAGCACGGCCCGGAAGAGGGCGCCCTGCCGGGGGTCGGCCAGGGTGCGCTGGACGAGGCGCGCGTTGGCGCGCAGGTCCTCGTGCAGCGAGCCGGTGCGGGCGCGCGGCAGCGACTGTTCGGCCATGTCGGCGAGCACCTCGGCGAGCAGTGCGCCGACGGTTCCCCAGCGCCGGTAGACGGTGGTGCGCCCGACCTCGGCGCGCCGGGCGACGTCGCCCAGGTCGAGCCCGGCGAAGCCGACCTCGACGAGCGCGTTCTCGGCGGCGCGCAGCACGGCGGAGCGGACGCGGGCGGTGCGGCCGCCGGGTCGCTGTATGCCGGTGGGGGTCGGTGAAGCCATTAACGGGACTCCTGTTCCATTAGTGCGGTGCGGCGTGTTACGGTCCTCCCATCTTAACGGCACAGCAGTCCCGTTAGCGAAGGAGACCCCTCATGGAGTACCGCCGCCTCGGCGCATCCGGCCTCGTCGTCCCCGCCCTCTCCCTGGGCACCGGCACCTTCGGCGGCAGCGGTCCGCTGTTCAGCAACTGGGGCACCACCGACGCCCAGGAGGCCCGCCGCCTGCTCGACATCGCGATCGACGCCGGGCTGACCATGTTCGACTCCGCCGACGTCTACTCCGACGGCGCGTCGGAAGAAGTCCTCGGCCAGGCCATCAAGGGCCGCCGCGACCAGGTGCTGATCTCCACCAAGGCCGGACTGCCCACCGGTGACGGCCCGCTGGACGCCGGCACCTCCCGGGCCCGGCTCACCACCGCCGTCGACGCCGCGCTGCGCCGGCTCGGCACCGACTACATCGACCTGTTCCAGCTGCACGCCTTCGACGCCGGCACGCCGGTCGACGAAGTACTGGCCACCCTGGACGACCTGGTGCGCGCCGGGAAGATCCGCTACACCGGCGCCTCCAACTTCGCTGGCTGGGAGCTGATGAAGTCACTGGACGCCGCCGACCGGCACGGCCGTCCCCGCTACGTCGCACACCAGGTCTACTACTCCCTGATCGGCCGCGACTACGAGTGGGAGCTGATGCCGCTCGCCCACGACCAGGGTGTCGGCGCCATGGTGTGGAGCCCGCTCGGCTGGGGCCGCCTCACCGGCCGGATCCGCCGCGACGCCCCGCTCCCCGCCGACAGCCGCCTGCACGCCACTGCGGACTACGGCCCGCCGGTGGACGAGGAGTTGCTGTACGACGTGGTGGACGTGCTGAGCGCGATCGCCGAGGAGACCGGCCGCACCGTCCCGCAGGTCGCGATCAACTGGCTGCTGCGCCGGCCCACCGTCTCCTCGGTCATCATCGGCGCCCGCAACGAGGAGCAGCTCCGGCAGAACCTCGACGCGGTCGGCTGGGAACTGACGCCGGACCAGGTCGCCCGGCTGGACGCCGCCAGCCTCCGCACCGCGCCGTACCCCTACCACCCCTACCGCCGCCAGGAGGGCTTCGCCCGGCTCAACCCGCCGCTGGCGGGCTGAGGTTCGGCGGAGGAAGCCGCGCCGGGCCGGGCACGGCCGGCGGGAGCGACTCCGCGGTCGCCCGCCGGTGCGACGGCCCGGCCGCCGGAGGGGCGACGCCCCTGCGCGCCCGGGGTTCCACCCGTCGGGCCCGCCGCTTCATCCGGGCGGCGGAATGCCCGAAACCGTTACCCCCGAAGGTCGTTGTTCCTGCACATCCGCCACTGCACGAACCGGGACATCGGGAGATCTCCACCATGAAGACCGCTTTCCGTGGCACCCTCCTGGCGTCCGCCCCGCTGATCGCCGCGATGCCGCTGATCGTCGACACCTCCGCCCGCGTGCACCCCTCCGTCCCCACCACCGACGCCACCTGCGTCCTGCACAGCCACGGGCCCCACGCCGCCACCGCCAAGGGCGGCGGCAGCAAGCTCCCGGCCCCCGACACCCTGGCGACGACCGGAACCGTCACCTGCGTGGACCCGGCCGGCGCCCCCGTGGCCTCCGGCGCCTTCGAACGAACCACCCCCAGGCCGGCCTCGAAGTGCACCGGCCACGAACGCGAAGCCCCGTCCACCACCACCGTCCACTGGCACGACGGAACCACCTCCACCGTCCACTTCGACAAGTCCGACATCGACCGGGCGAACGGCACCGCCTCCCTGGTCGCCAGCGGCGAAGTCACAGCCGACAGCGACCACTTCGCAACCGACACCGTCAAGGCCGTGGGCACCAGCACAGGCCCCGGCTGCGACGCCCCGGCCGGCAAGACCGCCCTCGACTCCACCCTGGTGCTCCGCCTCATCCACTGAACGGCTCCTGAACAACCCCGCCGTCCAACGCCCGACACGGATGCATACCCCCAGCCGTCGCCGCCCGCCCAACGGCTTGCCCGGCCAGCGGATTGCCCGGCCACCGGTCGGCGCCCGTGCGTCGGGTTCGGCTCAGTTCGGGGACTCGGCCCGTTTGACGGCCTTTGCTGCCAGGAGGTGCATGTCCGTGGCGGTGAAGGGGCCGGACTGGGTGACGCTGAGGTGGATGAGGAGCTTTCCGCGCCTGATGTAGAGCTTGCTCCAGGACGTGTTGCCGAAGTGTGCCGTGTAGTACTTCACTTCGTCGCCGAGGTCGCGGAAGGCGGTCGTGTCCTGTTCCTCCGGGTTGTCCATCAGCTTGTTGAGTTCGCTGATCAGGTCGGGGAATTCGGCGGTGGCCTGTTCGGCGCTCTCCTCGCGGTGGAGTTGCTCGTCGAGGGTCTCCAGGCCGCCGTTCCGGCCTCGGAAGCTGGTGCCGAGGATCTTGGGGTTGTCCTCGCACGGAACGGACGGGAAGGCGCCGTTGAATCCCTGCGGCAGGTCCTGCGCGGTGATGAGGAGGCGGCAGAGTCCCTCCGCCGGGGCACCGTTGGCCGACGGGGTCGATGCGGAGACCCCGACCGGGTGGGCGCGGTCGCTCCCGGCGGCGCAGCCGGATCCGAGCAGGATCACCGCGGCTGCCAGGACGGCCGCTCCGGGCCTGCGGATTCGCCGGTCATTCAGCCGATCGCTCAGCCGGTCGTTCAGCCGGTCGTTCAGCCGGTCGTTCATGAGCCCCCCATAGCTGTCGACAACCGCCGATGACCGTCGATGATTCGGTCGCGGAGCATAACAGCAACGCCCGCGCAGGTGAGGGCTCCTCGAGGCTCGTTCGCCCTCCAACCACCGCGTTCGGGCCCGGAGTTGCCTGGCCTCGGCCGCCGGTCGGGCCGCCGGCTCGCCGGTCCGCCGCAGCAGGTAGCGAACGGGTCGCCCGGGGCGCCGGGGGTGATCCGGGCTCCGTACACCTCGCACCCGCCCACGGTGACCGCCCGCGCGTCGACGTCGGCATCGGCGTCGGCGAGTGGTTGACCCTCTCCTGGCGTCAGGGTTCAGCATGGGGGCGTTCGGAAGGGAGATCGGGTGTGGCTGAGCAGGGCGGCGTGACGTATTCGGTGGGGCAGGTGGCGGGGTTCGCGGGGGTGACGGTGCGAACGTTGCACTATTACGACCGGGAGGGGCTGCTCTCGCCGAGTGAGCGAAGCGCGGCGGGCTACCGGCGGTACAACGACCGGGATTTGGCGCGACTTCAACAGATTCTGTTCTACCGGGAGCTCGACTTCCCGATCGAGGAGATCCGCAGCATCCTGACCGACCCGCACGCCACCGCGCTCGGCCAGTTGCGCGAGCGGCACCGTCAACTCAACGAGCAGATCAGCAAGTTGCAGCGAATGGTGGAGGTCGCCGAGCAGGCCATCGAGATGGAACGGACGGGCGTCCGGCTCTCGCCGGAGGAGCGGTTCGACATCTTCGGCGAGGTCCGGTGGGACCTGAGCTATGCGACGGACGCGCAGGTGAAGTGGGCGGACAGTGCGCGGCAGCGGGAGTCGATGGCGCGGGCGGCCCGGCACAGCAAGGAGGACTGGCGGCAGTTGATGGCCGAATCGGCGGCCTGGCGGCGGGAGTTGATCGCGGCGTTCGAGGACGGCCGGGCGGCCGACGACGAGCGGGCGATGGATCTGGCGGAGCAGCACCGGGCGCATGTGGAGCGGTGGTTCACGCCGTGTCCGCCGGAGGTGCACCGGGTGATCGCGGAGGACTACCTGACCGATCCGCGGGCGTTCGCGATGCTCGTGCCGCCGTCCGAGCAGTTGCCCGGGCTGGCGCAGTTCCTGCACGCCGCGGTCGGGGCCAACGCCCGTCGCCTCATGGAGGGTTGAGAACGGATGCGGATTCTGGTCACGGCGGCGGGGTCGCACGGCGACGTCGCGCCGTACACGGGGCTCGGTGTGCGGTTGGCGCAGGCGGGGCACGAGGTCGCGCTGGCGACGCACGGCAGCTACGCGGGGATGGTGGAGCGGTGCGGGCTGGAGTTCCGGCCGCTGCCGGGCGACCCCCGGGGGAACGGCCCCGACGAGGCCGGGGGCAAGGGCGGGATGCTGCGCCGGGCGAAGGAGTTCGTCGGGGAGTTGGGGCGCGGGATCGCGGAGGTGGCGGAGCCGGGGGCGGACGTGCTGCTGCTGTCCACGTCGACGGCGCCGCTGGGGTGGCACGTGGCGGAGGCGCTGGGGGTGGCCAGTGCGGGGGTGTATCTCCAACCGGTGGAGCCCACCGGCGAGTTCGGGCCGGTGGTGGGCGGCGCCAGGTCGCTCGGCCGGTGGGGGAACCGGACGGCGGGGCGGGCCGCGCTGGGGGTGGTGGACCGGCTCCACCGGGATGCCGTCGCGGAGTTGCGGGCCCGGCTCGATCTGCCGCCGCTGTCCGGGCCGGCGATGCGCCGCCGGCTGGTGAGCGAGCAGTGGCCGGCGCTGCACGGGTTCAGCGCCGCGCTGGTGCGCCGCCCGGCGGACTGGCGGGCGGGGCTGGACGTGGTGGGCAACTGGTGGCCGGCCGGGACGGGTGAACTCCCGGCCGAGGTCGAGGAGTTCCTCGCGGCCGGACCGGCGCCGGTGTTCGTCGGCTTCGGCAGCATGGGCGCGGGCCAGGGCGAACGCCTGGGCCGGATCGCGGTGGAGGCGCTGCGGGCGGCCGGGCAGCGGGGGGTGCTCCAGGCCGGCTGGGCGGGTCTGGCGGCGGACGGCGCCGACGTACTGACGGTCGGGCAGCTCGACCACGCCGCCCTGTTCCCGCGGATGGCGGCCGTCGTCCACCACGCGGGCGCGGGCACCGCGGCGGCCGCACTCCGGGCCGGCGCACCGTCCGTCCCGGTGCCGGTGACGGCTGATCAGCCGTTCTGGGCGCGGCGGTTGACGGCGATCGGCGCGGCGGTGGCGCCGATCCCGTTCGGCGATCTCACGGCGGAGCGCCTGGCCGCCGCGATCCGGTCGGCGGTCGCCGAGCCGTCCCCCCGCGAGTTCGCGGCCGCGGCGGCCGCCCGCATGGCGAAGGAGGACGGCGCGGGCCGCGTGGTGGACCTGGTCGCCCGCGTGACGCGACACACCGGCACCTGAGCCGACACACGCCGGCCCCGCCGGCACCTGAGCCGCCACGGGCCGCCCCACCGGCAACCGACACCGACAGAGCGGTCCGGCGGGGCCGCCCCGGTGCAGGTCAGCCGTCGGAGTAGCTGAGGTCGCCGACCGACCAGGCGCTGATGTCGCCGATGGCGATGCGGTACATGCCGCCGGTGTACGGGAGGCCGAAATCGCCCTGGAGGATCTTCGCCCGGTGCAGGTGCAGGTGGGTGGGGCGGGCCGGGGGGCCTTCGGGGGGTGGGGCGAACAGGGCGGCGAAGGGCTTCAGGTGGTCGGAGGCCTGGAGGACGTCGGCCACGCGCTCCCACCACAGGGCCACCGGGGCCAGCCTGCCGGTGATCACGGCGCCGGGGACGACCACCGTGAGGGACATCTGGTTGCTGTGCTCGGACTCGACCATCGCGGCGATGTCGACGAGCAGCCCATCGGGGTTCGACATGCTGCCCAGCGTAGGGCCTGTCCCCGCAGCGATCCGGCTTTCCGGGCCGTGCCGGGAAGCCCGCCGGCCGCACCCGACGGATACCGGCCACCGAACTCAGAGGATTCTCAGAGGATGGATCTCTTGGCCGATCCTCTGACGCCGCGTCAGAATTGTCGGCGCTTCGACAAGTGGAGCGGGTCCGAACCGGACGGCCCGCCCCGATGTTCCGGTGGGCTCCCAGCACCCGGTCACTATCGGTTTCTCGTCCCCACACGAGGAGTTTCACATGTTCGAAGAGCTGTCCCGGCTCGCCGATCGCACCCGCCCCACGGTGCTCGGCCTGGCCCGGATCGTCGTCTCGCTGCTGTTCGCCTGCCACGGCGCGGCCACCCTGTTCGGGGTGCTCGGCGGCCCGCACGGCAAGGCCCCGCAGGTCGGGGAGTGGCCGGGCTGGTGGGCCGCGCTGATCCAACTGGCGGGCGGCATCCTGGTGTTGGCGGGCATCGCGGTCCGCCCGGCGGCGCTGGTGTGCTCGGGCTCGATGGCGTACGCGTACTTCAGCGTGCACCAGGAGCACGCCCTGTGGCCGATCCAGAACGGCGGCGAGCCGGCCGCCATGTTCTGCTGGGCGTTCCTGCTGATCGCCGCCGTCGGGCCGGGCGGCCTGGCGCTGGGCTCCCTGCTGCGCCGCCGCACGTCGGCCGCCGTCGCGGCCTGACCGCCTCCCACGCAGCCCGCGCAGGGCCCGCCGAAAGCCTCCCCCGGGGCCGCCGGCGGGCCCTGGCAGTGCGCATCGTCCCAGGTCAAGGGCCGAACGTCCCGGTTCCGGACGGCCGAACAGTCCATGATCAACTCGTCTACGCGGGTGGTTAACCTGGCGTTCATGGAGTACATCAGCAGCGGCGCTCCGCGCCCCCGCACCGCCACCCCCACCACTGCCGGCGCCTACGACGAGGACGCATTCAGCCCGGAGTACGATCGACTGCTCGCCCGCCACCACGCGATGCGTCTGCGTCGCAGCATCCTCGCCCCGCCCGGGCGGTCGTCCGCCCCGCAGGGGCCGGCGGTGGAGCTGCCGGAACCCGGCGACCGGGACTTGATCCTCCATCACCTCGCACCGCTGCTGCCGTTCGACGCCCTGATCGAGGTGCTGTACGACGCGATGTTCGTCCGGCGGCCGTACCTGCGACGGCTGTTCCCGGAGTCGATGGAGTTCCAGCGCCAGCACCTGGCGCACATGTTCCAGCACCTGATCGACCACCTCGACCGGCCGGCCGAACTCGGCGTCAGGCTGCGGGCGTTGGGTGCGGACCACCGCAAGCTCGGGGTGTGGCCGGCGCACTACGAGGCGTTCGAGGAGTCCCTGATCAGCGCGCTGCGGGTGCGCGGCGGGCGGATGTGGACCGAGCAGGTCGAGACGGCCTGGGTGCGGATGCTGCGGTTCGCGGTGGCGGCGATGGTCGCGGGCGCGGAGGGCGCGGCCACCGAACCGCCGTTCTGGCACGGCGAGGTGATCGGCCACGAGCGCCGTCGCCCCGACCTGGCGGTGCTGCGGGTGCGCACCGGCGAGCCCTACCCGTACCGGGCAGGCCAGTACGCGGCGTTGGAGTCGCCGCTGCTGCCGCACACCTGGCGGACGTACTCGGTGGCGTGCGCGCCGCGCGAGGACCGGGTGCTGGAGTTCCACGTCCGCCGGACCTCGCCGGGCGGGGTGAGCGCCGCGCTGGTGGACGGCACCGGCGTCGGCGACCAGATCCGGGTGGGGCCGCCGCGCGGCTCGCTCTCGCTGGACCTCGACGGGTCGGACGTGCACCGCGATCTGCTGCTGGTCGGCGGCGGCACGGGGCTGGCGCCGATGAAGGCCCTGGCGGAGGAGTTCGCGGCGGCGCACCGGGCCCGCGGCCGACGGGTGCGGCTGGTGGTCGCGGCGCGCGGCCGCGAGGAGCTGTACGACTGGCCGGCGCTGGTCGAACTCGCCGCCAACCGCTCCTGGTTGGAGCTGACCCCGATGCTCGGCCCGGACCTGGAGGGGCTGGCCGCACTGCTCCGCGGCCACCAGAGCCTGCCGGGGCTGGCACTGCTCAGCGGGCCGTCCGGGATGGTCGCCGGCGCGCGTTCGATGCTGCTGGACGCAGGCGTGCCGGACGACCGGATCCGCTACGACGGCTCGACCGGCGCCTCGCGGTAGCCACCGACCACCGCGGCCGGCCACCCGAAACCTCGGGGCCACCGGAATCGCCGGTCGCCCGTACCGCCGGTCGGCCAAGTCACCGGCCGTCCGTATCACCGGTCGGCCAAGTCACCGGCCGTCCGAATCGCCGGTCGGCCGTACCGCCGGTCGGCCAAGTCACCGGTCTGCGGGCCGGGCGGCCGACCGGTCTGCGGGCCGGCCCGCGGGCCGCTCCGCCCGTCGCTGCGCGGGACCGTCCGCCGCCCGCGCCGCCGTCAGGCCCCGGCGAACGGGGCCGTTCGGCCCTACCGCCGCGGTTTCCGGCTTGGGGACAGTGACACCCAGGTCAACAGGTCAGCGTTGTCTGTGTCCGGTCCGCACTCGGCGGGCCGGTCGGTTGGGCGTGGGTGCCCGGAGAGGCCGAGGGATGGAATCCGACGAGGTCATGCTGGCTGTCCGGCTCACCACCGCCGATCGGACGTTGCTGCGGCGGTTGGCGCACGGGCACCGCGGCGACGTGTCCGAGGTGGTGGCGGACGCCCTGCTGGACGTACTGCCCTCCGTTCTCACCGGGGGCACACCCCAACTCGCCGACGAACTACGGAGGTTCGCGCCCTGCGCGGTGACGGTCTGGCTGCCGCCGGAGCTCGCCGAGCTGCTCCCGGCGCTGGCCGACCGGATGACGGACCTGAGCGGCGTTCGCCCCGGCACCCCGTGCGCGGCACTGGGCGCAGCGGTCCGGCTGTGGCTGCGCCAGGACCCGGCCCGGCTGATGGCGGGCCTGCGCACGCTGCACGGCACGGATGCTCGCTGCCACCACCCGCAGCCCGTCGCACAACCCGTCGCTGCCTGAACCCGTCCGCCCGCCCCGGCGCGCCGCCACCTGCCTGCGGCGCGCTTCGGCGTCCCCTCCCCCAGGGCTGCCGCCGACCCCCGTCGCCTCCCCGTCCGCCTCCCCGTCGCCGACCTGCCGCCTCCCCCTCGCCCCCCTTCCGTCGACCCGTCGCCGACCTGCCGCCGGCCCTTCCGTCGATCCATCACCGACCCTTCCGCTTCCCCCTCGCCGACCTGCCACCGGCCCTTCCGCCGGCCCTTCCGTCGACGCCCCGCCGACGCCCCGCCGACGCCCCCGTCCGCGCCTTCGTCGCCGCCCCGTCCGCGCCTTCGTCGATGGTCCCGTCGCCGCCCCTTCCGCCGACGGCTCCGCGCAAAAAGGTGCTCCGACCTGGTGGTCCGTCAGTCCCTGTCGGTCCGGGGCCGTTCGGCGCGGAAGGGCCCGTGGACCGGGGACGCCCGGCTGCCGGGGGCGGGACCATCGGCCCTGGGGTGGGGACCCGTCCACGAACGAGCATGGATCGCCGCCGCTCGGCGGGGGTGCTCCACTCCCCGGAGGCACCTCGCGGACCGGGCGGTCCGGCACTGCGCCGCCGCCCGGTTCCGATCGTCGCCGGTCTCCTGTCATGGCAGGTGACGGTCCGTCGGGCGGTGGCGCCACCAGGTTCGGCAAGGACGAAGGAGGGCGGCCGATGGCTGCCATCGAGGCGAGTCGGGACGCGGCCGAGGCCGCACCCCGACGCACACCGGGCAGCGCGATAGTGCGGATGCTCACCACAACCGATCACAAGACGATCGGCACGATGTATCTGGTCAGCGCATTCGCGTTCTTCCTGATCGGCGGCGTGCTGGCGTTGGTGATGCGGGCGGAGCTGGCCCGCCCGGGGACGCAGATCCTCTCCAACGAGCAGTTCAACCAGGCGTTCACCATGCACGGCTCGGTGATGCTGCTGCTGTTCGCGATGCCGCTGTTCACCGGCTTCGCCAACTGGATCATGCCGCTGCAGATCGGCGCGCCCGACGTGGCGTTCCCGCGGCTGAACATGCTGTCGTACTGGATGTTCATGTTCGGCTCGCTGATCGCGGCGGCCGGCTTCCTCACCCCGCAGGGCGCGGCCGACTTCGGCTGGTTCGCGTATGCGCCGCTGTCCGACGCCATCCACTCCCCCGGCGTCGGCGCCGACATGTGGATCATGGGTGTGGCGTTCAGCGGCTTCGGCAGCGTGCTGGGCGCGGTCAACTTCATCACCACGATCATCTGCATGCGCGCGCCCGGCATGACCATGTTCCGGATGTCGATCTTCGCCTGGAACGTGCTGCTGACCTCGCTGCTCGTCCTGATGGTCTTCCCGGTGCTGGCGGCCGCGCTGCTCGCCCTGGAGATGGACCGCAAGTTCGGGTCGCACGTCTTCGACCCGGCCAACGGTGGCGCCATGCTGTGGCAGCACCTGTTCTGGTTCTTCGGTCACCCCGAGGTGTACATCCTGGCGCTGCCGTTCTTCGGCATCGTCTCGGAGATCATCCCGGTGTTCAGCCGCAAGCCGATGTTCGGCTACTCGGGCCTGATCGCCGCGACCATCGCGATCGCCGGTCTGTCGGTCACCGTGTGGGCGCACCACATGTACGTCACCGGCCAGGTCCTGCTGCCGTTCTTCTCGTTCATGACCTTCCTGATCGCGGTCCCGACCGGTGTGAAGTTCTTCAACTGGGTCGGCACCATGTGGAAGGGCTCACTGTCCTTCGAGACGCCGATGCTGTGGGCGACCGGCTTCCTGGTCACCTTCCTGTTCGGCGGCCTGACGGGCGTGCTGCTGGCCGCGCCGGTGCTGGACTTCCACGTCTCCGACTCGTACTTCGTCGTCGCGCACTTCCACTACACGCTGTTCGGCACCGTGGTGTACGCGATGTTCGCCGGCTTCCACTTCTGGTGGCCGAAGTTCACCGGCAAGATGCTGGACGAGCGCCTCGGCAAGATCACCTTCTGGACGCTGACCGTCGGCTTCCACACCACCTTCCTGGTCCAGCACTGGCTGGGCGCCGAAGGCATGCCGCGCCGCTACGCCGACTACCTGGCCGCGGACGGCTTCACCACCCTCAACATGATCTCCACCGTCGGCTCGTTCCTGCTCGGCCTGTCGATCCTGCCGTTCCTCTACAACGTCTGGAAGACCGCCAAGTACGCGCCCAAGGTCAAGGAGGACGACCCGTGGGGCTGGGGCCGCTCGCTGGAGTGGGCGACCTCCTGCCCGCCGCCGCGGCACAACTTCAGCAAGCTGCCGAAGGTCCGCTCGGAGTCCCCCGCGTTCGACCTGCACCACCCGGAGATCGCCGCGCTGGACTACCTGGAGAACCACGGCACGCCGGCGCCGCACCTCGGTGACGTCACCCCGGCCAAGCTCTCCCTGCCGGAGCGCGAACGCCGCCGGATGGCCGCGTCCTCGTCCGAGGACTGACCGGTCCGACCGCCCGCCGTCGTCCCGCCGCGGACCGACGGTTCATCGACCGCCGTCCCCGCCCCGCCGTTTCTCCCGGTCCGGGCGGGGCGGGGACGGCACCCCTCAGCTCTGGAGACCCGCCATGGCCCACCCCGTCCTGGCCCTCGGCACCGCCGCACTCACCGCCGCCGGCAGCGCCTGGTACCTGCCCGCGCTGCTCGACCTGCGGGCCGGCGCGGACCGCCCGCGCGCCGCCCGCCTCGCCGCCACCGGCTGCCTGCTCTGGTGGAGCGGCCTGGCCGCCGCCGCGCTGCTGCTCACCACCCCGCTCAGCTGGCACGTTCCGCTCGGCGCAGCGCTCACCGGCGCGCTGTCGGGGCTGGCGCTGCGGGTCCTGGCCGTCTCCGAGCGGCGCGCCGACCGGCGCGAGCAGGATCGCGCCTGGGGCGTCTCGCCGTACGAGCTGCCCACCGTCCGGGGTGTGCGGCCGTCCGCCGCCGCCGTCGGCTGGGTGACCGGCGGGCTCGCGGTGACCGCGGCGACCGCCGCCGCGACCCTGCTGGCGGGACGCCCGGGGCCGGCCGGCTCCGCGGTGGTGACGGTCGCCGGATCCGTCGGACTGTGCCTGCTGATCCTGCTGGTCGCCCTGAACCGCACCCGCCCGCACTGACCTCGCCCTCTCCCCCTTTCCCCGGAGGAAGCACAGCCATGGACGTCGCCGAGTCGATCACCCTGCACCCGGCCGGCCTGCCGGGCGAGGCTGCCGCGCTGGCCCGGACCCGGGTCACCGCCGTCGTGCAGGACGCCTCCGCGCTGGTCGAAGCCGTCCGGATCCGCCTGGCCGGCGCGCCGGGACGGGTGCTCGCCCAGGTCAACGCCGAGGTGGACGGGCGCCGGGTCCGGGTCCAGCTGGCCGCGCGCGGCATCGGCGAGGCCGCCGACCGGCTGGCCGAGGGGCTGTGCCAGCGCATCCGGACCGTCTCCTCCAGCTGGCGGCCGCGGCCCTGGCCCTGCGCGGGCGACCGTGCGGTCGGCGTGCCGGCGACCGGCAGCGAACGCATCGTCCGGGTCAAGTCGGCGCCGCTGGTGTGGTGTTCGCCCGACGCGGCGGTCCGCACCCTGGACGCCATGGACTACGACATCCACCTGTTCACCGATCCGGCCACCGAGACCGACGCCGTCGTCCACCGGGTCGGCCCCACCGGCTACCGGCTAGCCCGCACCCTCCCGGCCGCCCCGCCGCAGCGGCCCGCCACGCCGCTCACCCTCAGCCCGCACCCGGTCCCCGCCCTGACCGACCGTCAGGCCGCAGCCCGGCTCACGGCCGCCGAGCTCCCCTACCTGTTCTTCTCCGACCCCGTCACCCACCGCGGCCGTCTGCTCTACCGCCGCCTCGACGGAGACCTCGCGCTGGTCGTCCCGGCCGGCTGAAAACCCCTGGTGAGCGGCCCGCTATTGTCTGACCTCATGCAGCAGCGGGTGACGATTCACCAGGTCCGCACCGGGCCGGCCGAGTACCGGGTGATCCGGGCCGCCGACGGGCCCGGGCGGATCGCGCTGTACGACCGCCACCACATCCTCGACATGTTCGTGGACCGCGACGGCCTGTCCCGGCTGACCTCGCTGTGGTCACTGGCCACCCGCTCCGCGCACTCGCTGGTCCATCTCCCGCTGCGCGACCGGCCCGGCCCGGTCGACTTCCCGGACGAGTACCCGGCGGTCGCCCTGGACCTCCTCCTGGTCCATCACAGCCTCCAGTTCCGCCCCGCCGACTGGAAGCCCCTGCGCGCCCGCCTCGGCCCCGGCCGCCCCCACACCACCCGCACACCGGACCCGGACTTCCCCGCCGAGTACCCCACCGCCCGCCGCCACGGCCACGACCACCTGCGCTTCGACCGCACTGCCCGCACCCTCGTCATCACCGGCAGCCCCACCGCCTTCCGCCACGAGGGCACCGGCCTCCGCACCCTCCTCACCGAGGCCCCCGCTGCCCACCACACCTGGCCCGCCACCCACCAATGCACCGACCTCGACGCCGGCCCCCCGCCCAAGTACCCCACCCCCCACTCCCCCGTCCCCGGCCGCATCCACGTCCAGTACTGCCCGGACTGGCTGCTCTGACGAGCAGCAACTCCCACCCGACGAATGGACGTTGGCAAGCGTCATCGGCTGGCTTCGACTCGACCCCCAGCCACGTCGGGAACGTACGGTAGCGTCCCGCAAAGGTGCCTGCCTGAGTGGGCATGCGATGAACCGGGGGTGCGCTGGTGGTACCGCGGGCGGGCGGCGAGACCGACAAGTTCGGCCTCCGTTATGAGGGTGCGTGGACGGTCAGGCACGCGCTGTACGTGCTGCTGGGTATGGGAACCTCGATCACTCTGGAGCCGGGGCCCTCCTTGGGCGACGGCATCGAGTTCGTCTACCGTCTCGACGGTGCGACCCAGGTCCACCAGGTCAAGCGACAGAACCGGAATGCGAACAGTTGGAACGTCGCATCCCTCCGGGACAAGGAGATCTGGAGCAACCTGCGGTCGCACGTCGACAGCGGCCGGGCATTCCACTTCATCTCGACAGTCCCGGCCCGCGCGATCGACGAGCTGACCGACCGGGCCCGCCGCTCGGACGACTTCGCAACCTTCGAGGCCGAGTGGCTGACGGACGGACTTCGGGGCCCGTTCTCCGCTCTGGCCGGCACTGACATCTACGGCTCGGCAGCCACCGCTTGGCGAATGCTGCGTGGGCTGTGGATCGAATGGCACAACGAGCGGGATGTCGTCGACATCAACGCGGTCCTTGCCGAGCAGATCCTGGCCGGGGCTCCCGGCCGCCTCGCGGCCACTGGGCTCGGCGACCTCCTGCTGAACAACCTCGGCACCACACTCGATGCCCAGACCATCACCGCACGTCTCGGCCAGTACGGGCTGCGGCTGGTCAGCCGGTCGGACAATACCGAGGTGACCAGTGCGGTCGGCCTCACGACACACCAGTGGGCCCGCACCGTCGAACGCGGCCTGCTCAAACCCGTCATCCCCCGGGACGAAGCCGACCGGCTGGTGGCCCAGGTCATGGATGACGCCCGACAGCTCATCGTGCTGACGGGCGGTGCAGGCAGCGGAAAGTCCTCGGTCGTACACCAGGCCTTCGAGGCGTTCACCCGGCAGGGCACTCCGGTTCTCGCGTTCCGCCTGGACCGGATCGACCCGTTCAAGTCGACCACCGAACTTGGGCAGTGCATCGGGTTGCCCATCTCCCCGGTCGGTGCCCTCGGCACCGTCGCAGCCGGCCGACCGTGTGTCCTGATCGTGGATCAGCTCGATGCCGTCAGCATGGCCTCCGGCCGCATCCCGGAGAACTTCGACGCGGTCGCCGAGCTCGTCGACGAAGCGACCGTCCATCCTGCCATGCGCGTTGTGCTGGTCTGCCGGGAGTTCGACGCCGAGGCCGACCCGCGAATCCGCAGCCTCACCGCCTCCGACCGCTCGTCGCACCTGCCGGTCAGCGCGCTCTCCGACGCCCAGATCGACACCGCCCTCACCGGTATGGGTCTGGACATCTCTCGGATCACACCGTCCCAACGTGCCCTGCTGCGTCGGCCCCTGCACCTGGTTCTGCTCACACACGTTGCGAATCAACAGGGTGCTCTTGCAACGTTCACGTCCACGCGACAACTCTTCGACGGATTCTGGGAAACCAAACGCCAGCTGTGCACGCACCGCAAGCAGTCCGTGCGCTTCCACGAAGCGATCGCCACTGTCGTCGCCGCCATGAGCAGTCGGCAGCGACTGTCCGCGCCGGAGAGCGTACTCGACACGGACGACCTCGCCATGAGCAAGGACGTGCTGCTGTCCGAGCAGATCTTCGTACACGACGGGCGGCAGCTGGCGTTCTTCCACGAGAGCTTCTTCGACTACGCCTTCGCCCGTGATTGGCTCCGGCGCGACGAGACTCTGGCCGGTTTTCTCACCGGCGGAGAGCAGGAGCTCTTCCGCCGGGGACAGGTACGGCAGGTCCTCGACCACCTGCGGGACCAGGACCCGGAACGGTTCGCCGAGGAGATCGAGGCGCTCCTCAGCAGCCCCGGTGTCCGCTATCACATCAAGGAGGTCGTTCTGGCCGTGCTCCGCGGGCTGGAGAACCCCACCTCCCGCGAGTGGGCTGCCGTGGCCGGCGTGTTGAAGTCCCGGCCTGCGTTCCATGACCAGTTGGTGGACGCCGTGACGAACACGGCCTGGTTCCGTCGGGCGGACGACGAGGGGGCTGTCGATGCCTGGTTGACGAGTGCGGACACCCGAGAACGGGACTGGGCAATTCGGTTGATGGCCTCAGCTGCCGACACCCTTCAGGAGCGCGTCGGCCAACTTCTGGAATCGCACACCGCGCACCCGCAGTTCGGCACCTGGCTGATCCGGATCCTCCGGTTCGCCCGCCTTTCCGGCAGCCGCTTGCTCTTTGAGCTCGTACGCGACGCTGCGCGGACGAGTCTCCTCACCGCGGACGACGACATCCTGTGGATGTCGGCACTGGATCTGGCGGCCGAACGGCCCGCTTGGGCTGTTGAGTTGATCGGCGCCCTGGTGGCCGAGTGCCGGGACGCGCTCCGACTGGATGACCACGGCCGACTCGCCGTTCTGACCCTTCGTGACCACGACGCACTTGAGGCCGTCACCACCTCTGCGAGGGACGCTCCCGAGGAGTTCTGCGCTCGGATGCTGCCTGTGCTCCTGAACGCAATGTCCACAACCGCTTTGCCGCAGATGCCGGGCGGCCCCCTCTACGACAGCCACTTCTCATTCCGCAGCTTCCTCGACCAACCCGGCGACCTGGGCGAAGCCCTGTACCGAGGTGCGGCCACTGCCCTGCGGATTGTGGCGATCGACAATCCGGACCGGGTTCGTGAACTCGTGTCAGACCTGGCTGACGCTCCGTACCATTCCGCGAACCGGCTCCTCTACCAGGCGCTGAGCGCAGCAGGACCCGCACTTGCCTCGTGGTCCGCCAGGATTCTGTTGGAAGGGCCGCATCGGTTCTTCGTCGGCTACGTGTCCAATGTCTCCTGGGCTGCACGCGAACTCATTCTCGCCATCGGCGACGCACTGCCCGACGAAACCTTCGCGGAACTGGAGGCGGCGATCATCCATCTGCGGCTCCCAACGGACGGCACGTTGTCGCCCTGGCACGAATTCACGCTGCTGACCGCACTCCCGGAGGAACGGCTCTCCGAGCGGGCACGGCGTCGCCTCGGCGAACTCCGCAGGCAACACGGCAACCGGCAGCAACCGGAAGCACCGCGCACGGCGACCGTCCATGCCGTCACGTCACCGATCCCGCTGCAGGCAGCCCACCGAATGAGTGACGACCAATGGCTGGCCGCCATGAAGAAGCACAGCCAGGACCGTATCGACTGGTCGACCGGCAGCGGCGGCCCCAGAGAACTGTCCCACGTGCTGCGGAACATGACTCAGACGAATCCCAGGAGGTTCGCACGCCTCGCACTGCGGATCGACGCCGCCGCACACCCCGCCTACGGAGCCGCGATCCTGCTCGGTCTGGGCCACGCGGAGCCGCACGACGATCCCGAGGAGGTCTTCGCGACGGTCCGCCATTTCGCCCGCATGGCACGAGTCGATCACGACCGCTGGCTGGGATGGGCGTTCCGGAAATACCTCACCAGTGTCCCTCTCGACCTGGTGGAGGTTCTACTGGATCGGGCCCTCAGCTCCGGCCATCCCGCTGTGACCGACCGGGAGGTCCAGGAAGTCACGGACAAAGACCTGCTGACCGTGGGAATCAATACTGCGCGCGGCAGCGCCGCCGAATCCCTGGCGGACACGCTCGTCCACGACCCCGGCGGTTCCCGGGCCGCGCTGGTGATTCCTCACCTGAACAGGCTCGCCGCCGACCCGTCGCCTGCAGTTCGCGTATGCGTAGCGAATGTGCTGCATGCCGTCGTACACCACGATCGCACCGCAGCGGAACAGGCGTTCGAGGTACTGGTTCGGGCACCCGATTCACTCTTGGCCGCCGGTCCCGTGTTCCGGCTCTTCCTGACCCTGTGCCACGGAGACGTGAGGGCAGGCGGGCCGGTGATCGAGCGAATGCTGCACTCTCCCGTCCCGGAGGTGCGCCGGGCCGGCGGCCGGGCCGCCGCGCTGGCTGCGATGGAATGGGAGACGACCGACCTGTTGGCGGCGGTCCTCGCCGAGAACGACGGAGCCCAGTTGCAGGGCGCCGCGGACGTCTGCGCCCAACGCCTGCTGAACACCGGGAACGCGGCGCTCGCGCACCACGCTCTCGTCCAGTTCTTCCACCATCCGGAGAAGGAGGTACGCGAGGCGGCCGCCGCTGTCGCCGCTGCACTGCGGGGACACCGCTTGGGACCGGTCCACCGGACGTTGACCGCGCTGATCGAGTCTCGTGCCTTCGAAGCCGCGCCGACCCAGCTGCTGATCACTCTACGAGAGGCTCCCGATCGGGTCGACGATCTGATTCTGGGATGTGTGCGACGCTTCCTGAAGGTTTTCGGCGCAGCCTCGTCAGATCTGCGGACCCGCGAGGCCGCCGGCGCGCGCCATGTCGGAAGGCTACTGGTCCGCTCCCACGCCCAGGCCACTTCCCCGGCGCACCGCTCCGAGATTCTGGACCTCCTGGACCAGTTGCTGCTCCTGGGCACCTACGGGGTTTCCGAGGCGGTCGCCAGCGCGGACCGCGACTGATCGCACGCTCCCACACGCCCCGGCGCACGTCTCCACGGGGCGGGGGAAACAGCTGTCGGTGGCAACATGCCGTGCTGTCCTTGGGCCCATGATTTACGGCTCGCACATGAACGGTCGTGCTCTGTTCCTCGACACTCTCACGGAGGGAACCCGAACGGCGCTGGAGCGACTCGGCACTCGAAAACACTTCGCCGCCGGGGAGATGCTCATAAAGGAAGGCGACAAGTCACGGGACTTAATACTGCTGCACTCAGGGCTGGTGAAGGTGACCAACTACCTGGGCCGCCGCACCGCCTCGCTCATGGACATCAAAATTGCCGGCGATGTGGTCGGCGAGATCGCCGCAGTCGACTCCGGCCCGAGGTCGGCCACCGTCACGGCTTGCAGGATGGTCACCACCACCCTGATCCCGTGGCACAACCTGCTGCCTTTCCTCCACGCCAGCCCCGAGGCCTCGATGGCACTCCACCAGGTCCTCGGCCGGAGCCTGCGTTCGTCCAACCTCCGACGACTCGAGTTCGGCACGTACACGGCGCCGGTCCGGCTGGCTCGAGTCCTGGTCGAACTCGCGAACTCGTACGGGAAACCATGCAGAAAGGCAACGCGCATCGACGTGAACCTGACCCAGACCGAGTACGCCGATCTCGTCGGATGCCGGACAAGAACCGCGCACCAAGCGCTCCGCGGCTTCCGCCGGGCAAAGCTGATCAGCACCGAGGGACAGCAGACCTACGTCCACGACATGCCCGGCCTACAACGCGCGGCCCGACTCAGGATGCCTGCCGGCTGACACCTCGAACCACCGTCCCGCAAAAGTGCGGGATCTTCGACGGCCCGCCGCCTTTCCCTCACAGTGGGGCGAACACCGCACCCAACACCACTGGAAAGGTGGCGAGTTGTTGTGATCGAGACCTCCTCCCTCCGGCCTCCGGACGAACCCCCGCACCACCGTCTCTGCCTGGCTGCGGACGTGGAGCAGTACAGCCGGCTCGACGCCCGGGCCCAGTCCGCCGTTCAGGCCGACCTGGTTCGAATCCTGGACGAGGCAGCAGCTCTCACCGGGCTCGACCGTGCGACCTGGGAGCGCCAGCCACAGGGCGACCTGGAGTTCGCTGTCCTTCCCGAGGACACACCGGAAGCCGCCGTGCTGGGGCCATTCGTGCGCCACCTGGCGGAAGGCCTGAACACCCGCAACGCCGTGGAGTCCTCCACCCGGATACGGCTACGATTCGCCGCCGACAAGGAGCTCGCCAGGCGCGCTCCGCTCGGCCACGCCGGACACGCACCAGTAGCCGTGGCCCGCTTCGTCAATGCACCCCAGTTGAAGGCCGTACTGGCCTCCCTCGCATCGGCGGATCTCGCCGTCATCGTCTCGGATCGCCTGTACCACGACATCGTGCGATCCGGAAGTGACGGCCTCGCCCCCGAGCAGTACGTCCGTGCTCACATCAGGGTCAAGGACTTCGGCGGCTACGGCTGGATACGTGTGCCGGGACACGATCCTGACGACATGCGATCGGTGGTGGACGACCCTCGACGGCCGTTGCCACCGCTTCCTGAGCCTTCTCGAGTCCCGGGCACGCTCTCGCAGATCGTTCGCCACGGGGCCGCCGTCGGGCGGGACGTGACCGGCGGCCTCACGGTCGGATCGCCCGTGGCCCCCTCGAACGGCTGCCGGCCCATCCGTTGACAGCACCTCAGGAACCCCTCTCCCCCCTCAACGGGGGCGGTATCCAGCGGGTCGACCTCGGAGTAGCCGTCGGCCACACCGTGATCGGTGACATCCACATCCATCCGATCGCACCGGCGGCCGCACCGCCCGCCTTCCACTCCGGGCCAGTAGGTCCGGACCCGATTCCGCGCCAGGCCGTCTTCCGGTCGGCGCTTGTCGCCCTCGGCCGCGCCTGCGAACTGGCAGCCGCAGCGCTGTCGTCAGCCGGCCTGCTGGGGTCGGAGAGGAGAAGTGATGAGCTGGAATGATCCCCCAAGCATGTTCGCCCTGGTCTGCAGGGCCCTGACCGGCCCCGACGCCCCGACGCACCACCTCACGGTGGACATCGGTCACCACTCGGTGCGGCTCTCCCCGCAGGAGTGCAGGACCGAGCTGTACGGCCCGAACCGCGACGCCACCCTGTGGGCCGCGATCTGGCGACGGGCCGCCACGGAAGCCCGGTGCGAACCCCGCGACTCCGCCGGTGCCGCACGGCTGCTCGTCACGTGGCTCGCCATACCCGGGGTGAACCGCAACCTCTACCGGCTCCTCGATCTGTTCCCGGTCGATCGGGCCGACCTCGAGGCGGAAGCCGTTCTCGGGTTGCTCACCGCCCTCGATACGACAGGTCCCGATACCCCCAACACCGGCAGCCACCTGATCAGGGCGGCAGTGCGGCACATGTGGTCGCACGCCGTTCGTTTCCGCAAGGAGATCCCCGTCGTCGACCTGGCGCGCTACGCCCGGGCACGGAACGCCATGCCACTCCTGACTGAGGAACAGCGGTTGCCCCCCGAGGGGTGGGAACTGAGCATCTCGCCCCCCGCCGGCCCTACCGGACTGTCCGCAAGCCTTCGCTTCACCGAGTCACGGCGTCAGGTGGAAGGCGAACGGCTGGGGGCGCTCGCCTACGGCGCCGGCCTGCGCCAGCTGGTCTTCCGGGCACGCCGCCACGAGGAGGAGGAACTCATCGGAACCCTGACGCTGCGCCCTGCGGGAGGTCGACGATGACCAGTCGTTCGGGAGCGCCCATGGGCTTCGCGGAGGCCTTCGACCTACCGCTGACCATCGACCTGCGGACGGCCGCCCGCGCCGTCGGCGTCTGCCCGGGCACGGCCTACAAACTGATCCGCCTGGGCACCTTCCCGTGCCCCGTCCTTCGCGTCGGCCGGAAGTACCGCATCGCCACAGCCGAACTCATGCGCTCGCTCGGCATTGACGAACGCCCGATATACGTGGCCGACATGGAAGCCGGCGCCACGGGTGCCGCCCAGCTCGACGACATCTACGCATGCGAAACGGAGGGCCATCCCGAATGATCTCACCGCAGCAGCTCCAGGAAGAACCGGACCGGCCCCGGTTGTGCTTCGTCATCGGCCCCATCGGCGATTCGTATGCTGCACATGGCAGCCCCGAACGCGAGGCGTACGAGCACCACGTCGAAGTATTCGAGCGAGTGATCGCTCCCGCCTGCGAGAAGTACGGAATCGACGCCGTCCGGGCTGACGGCATCGCCAACGCCGGTGACATCAACGAACAAATCTGCCGGTACATCATCGAGTCGGACCTGGTCGTCGCGGACGTCAGCGGCGGCAACCCGAATGTGATGTACGAGCTGGGGATTCGCCACATCATCGGAAAACCGACCATCCACATCGGCGAGGTCGGGCAGTTGCCGTTCGACATCGCACCGATCCGGACCATCCAGTACCGGCGATCACGCAGCCACATGGCCGAAGCACGCCGAGGGATCGAGGGCGCCCTGGAGGTCGGGATCCGCGACGGATTCGAACTCCTCACTCCCGCACGAATGATGCGGGCGATCCAACCGGTCCAGCAGGACGAGGGCGTCGAGAGCACGGACGAAGACGACACACCCGGTCTGCTCGACGACTTCGCAGCAGCGGAGGACGGGCTGCTCGAAATAGCGGAGCGGCTCACCGAGATCACCACGGCAATCGCGACTGTCGGCGAATTGACCGAAAGGAGCAACGCCGAGGTCCTCGACCTTGTTCAAGCGAACGCACCTGCCGGTGCACGGCTCGCAGCAGTGGCTCGGTTCGCAGATGCCCTCTGCGTTCCGACCGGGGAGATGAATACCGCTGCCGCTGCCTTCTCGGAGCGGATGTCGGTTCTGGACAGCGGGATTCGAACCGCGTTGGATCTCATCGAGGCAACTCCACCTGAGGAACGCGACGCAGACACCGCCCATTTCCTGCAACAGCTCATCACCTTGGACGAGGAGTCCCAGGCAGCCATGTCACAGGTCGTCTATTTCGGGACGGCCGCAGAGAACATGGCCCGACTGAGCAGATATCTTCGCAAGCCGGTGAAGGACATCTCCACCGTAGTGAAGCATCTGACCGCCGGCGTCACACGCATCGGCGAGTGGGGCGACAAGGCCCGCAGGATTGCCGGGGGCGGCACCTCATAAGTCCCGGGGGCAGCACCTCATAAGTCAAGTCCAGGCAGCGACCCGGGCCACCCAGGCCCCGGGTTCTGTCCTGCGGCCTGCGGCTACAGCCAGTTCCGCTTCTTGAAGATGAGGTAGAGGCTGGCGCAGACCACGCCCATCAGGCCGATTGCGAACGGGTAGCCGAAGACCCAGTGGAGTTCCGGCATTTCGTCGAAGTTCATGCCGTAGACGGTGCCGATGAGGGTGGGGGCGAAGAGGATGGCGGCCCAGGAGGAGATCTTCTTGATCTCGTCGTTCTGGACGTGGCCGGCCTCGGCGAGTTGCTTCATCTCCTCGTTCTGGCGCTGGGAGACCAGGGTGGCGTTGACGGTGAGGATGTTCTGGAGCATCTGGCGGAAGCCGTCGACGCGTTCGGCGGCGTAGGTGGCGTGGTCGGCGACGTCGCGGAGGTAGCGCTGGAGTTCCTCGTCGGTGCCGTACTTCTGGAAGCCGGCTTCGAGGGAGCGCATGATCTCCAGCAGCGGGCCGGTGGCGCGCTGGAGTTCGATGACCTCGCGGGAGAGTTCGTAGATGCGGCGGGAGACCCGGGGGTCGCCGCCGAAGACCTCGGTCTCGATCTCGTCGATGTCGTGCTGGAGGCCGGCGATGACGGGGGCGTAGCCGTCGACGACGGCGTCCAGGACGGCGTAGAGGACGGCTTCGGGGCCGAGGGCGAGCAGTTCGGGGTCGGCTTCGAGGCGGCCGCGGATCATCGAGAGGTCGGGCGACTGGGAGTGCCGGACGGTGACGACGAAGTCGGGGCCGACGAAGAGGTGGATCTCGCCGAAGTCGACCTCTTCGACGTCGTCGAGGTAGCGGGCGGCGCGCAGCACGACGAAGAGGGTGTCGCCGTAGCGTTCCAGCTTGGGGCGCTGGTGGGCGACGATGGCGTCCTCGAGGGCGAGTTCGTGCAGGTCGAACTTCTCGGCGGCTTCGACGAGTTGGGCCTCGGCGGGCCGGTAGAGGCCGATCCAGGCCATGGTGCCGGGCTTGCCCGGGAGGTCGCGGTAGATCTCGGCGAGGCTGGCGGGCGCCTCTATCCGGCGGCCGTCGCGGTAGACGGCGGCGTCGACGACGGAGCGTTCCACCGAGGCCGGCCCGCGATCGTCCGCGTTCTGGTCGGAGCGCGGGTCCATCGAGTGCTCGGGGGCCGTCGAGTGGTCGGAGACGAGCCGGGGGCTGCGGCCGAACGGTCGCTTGCCTGCGCGCACGGCGCGCACACGCCAGTCGGACATGCGGATACCTCCACGGGTCTGGATCCGTCACGCCCCGTTACGGCGGGGAGGACGGCCGGCCCCGGACTGCTGTCCGCGCGGCGGTCGGCCCGGGGGAACGCGGGGCGTTCAGCGGGCGGTGCGCGGGCGGTGGTTCCGGGGGCCGGGAGCGGGTGAGAACTGCCCGGAGCGGGGCCGACTTCGGCCCGGACTACTGCACTCCACTGCTCTCACCTCCGTACTTTCCGGACGCACCCTGGCGTCACGACCGTCGCCCAGTGTAGCCCCGCGCGCTTCCGCCTCCCGGCGCGGGGCGGTCCGGGCACACCGCGGCCCGGCCACGCGGGTGCGTGTCCGGGCCGTGCGGTCGCCCTGGGCGGGCGGGGCGGGGGGCGGCGGGTGCCGTCAGCCCGCGAGGGCGGTGTGGAGGGCGTCGAGGCCGTCGGCGTAGATGCCGTGGAAGAGGTCGACGACCTGCTGTTCGGTGGCGTTCACGGGGTTGAAGCGTCCGGACCACTGGACCTCGGCGAGGTCGTCGCGGCCGGGGACGGCGTGGACGCGGATGGTGGAGACGTAGCCGTCGACCGGGAACGGGGCCTGGAGGATGGCGTAGCTGTACTGCCGCTCGGTCTCGTTGAAGTCCACGAGGCGTTCGACGATGACGTCGCCCTCGGGGTTGGCCAGGCGGCGGACGCGGCCGCCTTCGAGGGCGGTGCTCTCCGGGATGTAGGGCAGCCAGTCGGGCAGGGCGTCGAAGCCGCCGATGAGGTTCCAGACCTGCTCGGGGGTGGCGGGGACGGTGCGGCTGACGGAGGTGGAGGCCATGATCACATTTCCTGACTGGTCGAGGGGTGGTTCAGGCGCCGTGGGGCAGCGGGGCGGCCGGGCCGACCAGGTCGGCGGCGCGCAGGTCGTGCCAGAACGCGGCGGGGACGGTCTCGTTCAGGGCGGAGATGTCCTCGGCGATGCGGCTGGGCCGGGTGGCGCCGGCGACGACCGCCGCGGTGGCGGGGTGGGCGAGGGAGAACTGGAGGGCGGCGGCCTTGATGGTCACGCCGTGCTTCGCGGCCAGGTCCTTGATGCGGGTGACGCGCTCGATGACGTGCGCGGGGGCTTCCTGGTACTCGAAGTGGGTACCGCCGGCGAGGACGCCGGAGCTGTAGGGGCCGCCGACGACCATGTCGACACCCTGCTCCTGGGCGAGGGGCAGCAGGCGCTGGAGGGCGTGCTCGTGGTCGAGGAGGGTGTAACGGCCGGCGAGGAGGAAGCCGTCGGGCCGCGG
>NZ_JBIVPU010000023.1:0-71869 GCF_044754805.1 Kitasatospora sp. NPDC092948
TTACATTCCGAACCCGGAAGCTAAGCCTCACAGCGCCGATGGTACTGCAGGGGGGACCCTGTGGGAGAGTAGGACGCCGCCGAACAATTATTCAGAAAAAGCCCCCCGCCTTTCGGCGGGGGGCTTTTTTCGCGTTCCCCTGCAGCAGGGGCCAACGAATGGGGTGGAGTTAGGTCCACCTGAAAGACGGGTGGCACGGCCAATGTGCCGGCCGGGGGCCCGGGGAGAGACTGAGAGCGTTCTTGGGGACGGCGATCAACTCTCGGGGAGTGGACCTTGGCGACGACAGTGTGGTTCGGCGGTGGGGCCGTCAGGTCCGTTGTGGGGGAGCGGGTGCGGGCGGGGCGCCAGGCCTTCGGGCAGGGTGTGGTGATGGCGGTGTCGGCAGCCGGGGGGCCGGTGGTGCCGTTGGTGGCGGCGCTGGTCACGGGGCTGGCGGTGGTCCGCCTGTTCGACGAGGGCCCGTTGGCGCCGTTCGTCGCGGGGCCGTGCGCAGGTGTGGCCGGAGCGTCGGCGCTGTACTGGTTCGTGCGGCATGGCGCGGCGTGGACGAGGCAACGGGTGGAGCGGGCCTCGGGGGAGCCCTGGCGGGTGGTGTATTCGCGGCGGGAGGCACTGGAGCAGGACGCACGCGGGTTCTGGTGGACGGGGGTGTCGTACCACCGGCGGCTGGAGGTGGCGCGGCTGGTGCAGTTCGTGCAGTGGGCGGTGCGGGATCGGCAGGTGCGGCGGGAGGGGCTGTGGCTGTTGGCGAATCCGGCTGCGGTGGTGGTGCTGCTGGGTGTGCCGATGGCGCTGGTGTGGGGCGGGTTGGTGTTCGTGCTGACGGTGCAGCTGGATCCGCGGCATTTCTTCGGGATCTACAACCACCTGACGAACGTACTGATCTCTGCGCTCCTTGGCGGCGCCATGATGGTGGTGGGGTTGCTGGCGATGCCGTGGGCGGTGCGGACGCACAACGAGGTGGCGTGCCGGGTGCTTGGCGGCGCACCGCAGCAGAGCCGCGCCCAACTGTCCGAACGGGTGGCACATCTGACGGAGACTCGGGCCGACGCGGTGGACGCCCAGGCGGCGGAGTTGCGGCGGATCGAACGGGATCTGCACGACGGTGCGCAGGCGCGGCTGGTGGCGATAGGTCTGACGCTCGGGACGATCGAGCACCTGATGACGAGCGACCAGGCGGCGGCACTCGAGTTGCTGGCGGAGGCGCGGGAGTCCTCGGCGAAGGCGTTGCAGGAGCTGCGGGATCTGGTCCGGGGCATTCATCCGCCGGTGCTGGCGGAGCGCGGTCTGCCGGATGCGGTGCGGGAGTTGGCGCTGACGGCGGCGGTGTCGACGGAGGTGACGGTGAGTCTGCCGGCCAGGCCGGAGGCGTCGTTGGAGACCGCGGTGTACTTCAGCGTGAGCGAGCTGTTGGCGAATGCGGCGAAGCACTCGAGGGCCCGGCAGGTCTGGGTGGATGTGCTGCATCGGGCGGGCCGGCTGCGGGTGGTGGTGACGGACGACGGGCACGGGGGTGCGCGGCTGGAGACGGGCGGTGGGTTGCGGGGGATCGAGAGGCGGTTGGGTACGTTCGACGGAGTGATCTCGCTCGACAGTCCTGTGGGCGGGCCGACCACCATCACGATGGAGTTGCCGTGCGCGTTGTCCTCGCCGAGGATCTCTACCTCCTTCGCCAAGGCCTGACACGGTTGTTGGAGGTTCACGGGTTCACCATCGCGGCGGCGGTGGAGACCGGGCCCGACCTGCTGGCGGCGCTGCTGTCGGAGCGGCCGGACGTCGCGGTGGTGGATGTCAGGTTGCCGCCGACGCTCACGGACGAGGGGCTGCAGGCGGCGTTGGCGGCGCGTCGGGAGATACCGGGTCTGCCGGTGCTGGTGCTGTCGCAACACGTCCAGCAGCTGTACGCGCGGGAGTTGCTGGCGGACGGCACGGGCGGGGTGGGCTACCTGTTGAAGGACCGGGTGTTCAACGCGGACCAGTTCGTGGACGCGGTGCGGCGGGTGGCGGCGGGAGGGACGGCGATGGATCCGGACGTGATCGGCCGACTGCTCCAGCACAACGCGGGTTCGGAGCCGTTGCAGCGGCTGTCGCCGCGGGAGCGGGAGGTACTGGGGCTGATGGCGGAGGGGTGTTCGAACTCGGCGATCGGGGCGCGGCTGACGATCAGTGACGGCGCGGTGGCCAAGCACATCGCGAACATCTTCGGGAAGTTGGAGCTGGCGCCGACGGACGACGGCAACCGTCGGGTGCTGGCGGTGCTGGCGTACCTGAACGGTGCGGCGGAGCGGCCGGCCGCCGGGTAGCGCCCGTCGGAGTGGTGTCCGTGGTGGTGCGGACGAGTGGAGGTGTGGTGCCGGTCCGGCCTGGCGACGGGGGTGAACGGCCGTGCGAGTAGTATCCGGTGGGCCGAGTCTGTCAACGGCGCATCAGTTCCGCGGTGTCCGCGGTCGTGCGCCCCGGGCGGGGACGTGTACTCGGCGGCTACAGGTCCTACGGCAGCTGCCGAGTCCCAGGGGTTGATCATCGAATGGCACGTCCTTCCCTTACCCGCGCGCACCGGGCTCTGCTGGGCGTGGTGGCCGTCGGCGCCTGCGTGATCTCGGGCATCGGCTTCGCCGGCTCGTACAACTCGGTGCGGGACTTGGCGTTGGAGAAGGGCTTCGGCACCTTCGCCTATGCCTTCCCGATAGGCGTCGACGCGGGCATCGTGGTGCTGCTCTCGCTGGACCTGGTGCTGACCTGGCTGCGGATCCCGTTCCCGCTGCTGCGGCAGACGGCGTGGCTGCTGACGGCGGCCACGATCGCGTTCAACGCGGCGGCGTCCTGGGGCGACCCGCTGGGCATGGCGATGCACGCGGTGATCCCGGTGCTGTTCGTGGTGGTGGTCGAGGCCTCCCGGCACGCGGTCGGGCGGATCGCCGCGATCACCGCGGACCGACACATGGAGTCGGTGCGGCTGATGCGCTGGGTGCTGTCGCCGGTGCCGACGTTCCGGCTGTGGCGGCGGATGAAGCTGTGGGAGCTGCGGTCGTACGACGAGACGGTGCGGCTGGAGCAGAACCGGCTGGTGTACCGGGCGCAGTTGCGGTTCCGGTACGGGCGGGGCTGGCGGCGCTCGGCGCCGTTCCAGGCGCTGCTGCCGCTGAAGCTGGCGAAGTACGGCGTGCCGCTCGATCCGACGGTGCTGGACCGGATCGACGGCCCGCTCCAGGCGCACGACGCTGTGGCGGTCGAGGCCGGGGAGACGGTGCAGGCGGAGCGGACGGCCCCGGCGGCCGGCCAGGTGGCGCAGGGCCGTCCGGCCGAGCTCGGCGCGTCGGCTCCGGCCCAGGGCCCGGCCGCGGCCGGAGCCCCCGCGCAGCCGCAGCAGCCTCAGCCGAAGCAGTCGACACAGCAGCAGGCGCAGCAGGCGCAGCAGGCGGTGCCGCCGGTGTCGGCGGCGGTCGCGGTGCCGACGCTGGCGAAGCTGGCCGCGGTGCGGCTGCGGGACCAGCAGGACCCGGAGGCGGCGCAGGCCGCGCCGGTGGTGGACCGGTCCGCGGAGCTGAACGTGTGGACGGCGCGCCCGCTGCGCTCGCACGTGGCGGAGCCCGACCAGGTGCACACGGCCCGCGTGCCGGGCCAGGCGTCGCCGTGGTTCAAGGCCCCGCGCCCGCAGGACGCGGAGGGCCCGGGCCGCCCGCAGTCGGGCTACCAGCCGGCCGACGGCTACCCGGCGCCGGCCTTCGCGGAGCAGGCCTTCGCGGAGCAGGCGTTCGCAGAGCAGGCGTTCGTGGAGCAGGACTTCGCGGACCAGGGCTACGGCGAGCCCGGCTATCCGGAGCAGGGCGGCCACCAGGAGGGCTACCGTCCGGCGGGGGCGGAGCGGCAGCGGGTGTCGGCGAACGGGCACGGGCAGGGCCGCCCGCAGGGGCCGCAGGTCGCGCACGCTCCGCAGCAGGTGCCGGTCGACCCGAGCGGCCGTCAGCTGGTGCAGGACCAGGAGGCCGAGCCGATCCGGCTCGGCGGCCGGCCGCTGCGGCTGGACGCGATGATGGAGGCGGAGACGCTGCCCTTCGACCAGACCGCCGAGGAGGTGCCGGCGCGCCGTCCGTTCGCGGGCGGGGCGGAGCCGCTGAACGCGGACGAGTGCTTCGACGCACTGGTCAGCTACATGGAGGAGAACCAGCGCCACCCGGACGAGCGCCGCTTCGCCGAGTACCTGTCGCAGCGCGGTGTTCCGGGCTCGCGCCCGGACGGCGGCGTGGCGCTGAAGGACGTCGAGAAGATCTGGGACCAGCTCCAGGAGCGGTACATGGAGTCGGGCCGGGAGTGACCGTCCCCGGCGGACGGTGACCAGCTCCGTCCGGCGCCGAGTATCGCGCTGCGGCACTGACGCCGCCTCAGCTCGTCCGCGCATCACGTTGCGTGTCATGGCCGTCCGCCGGTTCGTCCGGCGGGCGGCCATTGACGCTTCCGCAGGGCCGCACTACCTTCGCCGGACCGTCCCGTCGATCCCGCGTGGTGAGTGGAGGAGCCCGGATGTCCCAGCCTGCCCAGTCCGCCCAGCCCGGCCAGGCCCGGCCGGTCTCGTTCTCGCCGGACGCCCGAGCTGCCGTGGAGGCGCTGTTGGGCCCGGTGGACGCTGAACTGACGAGTCGTTACCCGGGGGATCGGTCGGCCCGGCAGCCGGTGCACACCGTGTACGTGCCGGCCGACGTGTTCGGGCCGCGGACCGTCCGCGAGTGGGGCGCGCGGGCGCTCGCGGTGTTCGACGAGCACGCCGGGACGCCGGGCCGGCTGGCGCAGGCGCTCGGGGTGGCGGACGACGCGCTGCTCGCGGACGTGCACGCCCGGGTGCGGGCCAAGCTGGCGCGCGAGCCGATCGAGGATCTGCGGATCGACTTCGAGGACGGCTACGGCCCGCGCCCCGACGCCGAGGAGGACGCCGCGGCGGTGCGGGCCGCGAAGCTGGTGGCCGCGGCGGTGGCCGACGGCAGCGCGCCGCCGTACCTCGGCATCCGGACCAAGTGTCTGGAGGCCGCCGTCCGGGCCCGTGGCATCCGCACCCTGGAGCTGTTCCTGGGCACCCTGCTGGCCGAGGGCGGGCTGCCCGAGGGCCTGCTGCTCACCCTGCCGAAGGTCAGCCATGCCGCGCAGGTCACCGCGCTGGCCCGGTTGTTGGCGGATTTCGAGCGGCGGGCCGGGCTGCCCGCCGGGCGGCTCGGGTTCGAGATCCAGATCGAGACCACCCAGGCCGTCCTCGGCCCGGACGGCCGGGCCACCGTCGCGCTGCTGATCGACGCCGCCGAGGGCCGGGCCACCGGACTGCACTACGGCACCTTCGACTACAGCGCGGCCTGCGGGGTCGGCGCGGCCCAGCAGAGTTCGGACCACCCGGTCGCCGACCACGCCAAGGCCGTCATGCAGGTCGCCGCGGCCGGCACCGGCGTCCGGCTCTCCGACGGCTCGACCAATGTGATCCCCACCGGCCCGGCCGAGCAGGTGCACGCGGCCTGGCGGCTGCACCACGGGCTGGTCCGGCGGGCGCTGGCCCGCGCCTACTACCAGGGCTGGGACCTGCACCCGGCCCAACTGCCCACCCGCTATGCCGCGGTGTACGCCTTCCACCGCGAGGGCCTGGACGCCGCGTGCGCCCGGCTCGTCGGGTACCTCGCCAAGTCCGGTGGCGCCGTCCTGGACGAGCCCGCCACGGTCCGCGCGCTCGGCGGACAGCTGCTGCGCGGCCTGGACTGCGGCGCCCTCGACCCCGCCGAGATCACCGCCCGCACCGGCCTGGACCGCGCCGCCCTGCACGCCCTGGCGGGCCGCTGAGCAGGCGCGGTCCGGGTGTTCGCCGACGGAGGGCCTAGGCTGGGCGGCGAGACCGGTGGCCGCCGTGCGGCGCCGGGTGGAGAGCGACAGCGGAGAGCACCAGCGTCATGGCCGAGCCGAGCCCGAAGCCGTACCTGACCGTCCGGGGCGATGGCAGCCACGAGTTGGAGATCAAGAAGTCCCGGTTCATCTGCCACCTGGCCCGGGTTCCGGACGAGGACGCGGCGCAGGCGTTCATCGCGGCGATCCGGAAGCAGTACTGGGACGCCCGGCACAACTGCACGGCGTTCGTGGTGGGGGAGGAGCAGCCGCGCGAGCGGTCCAGCGACGACGGGGAACCGGCGGGGACGGCGGGGGTGCCGATGCTGGAGGTGCTGCGGCGGCGCGGGGTGACCGACACGGTCGCGGTGGTGACCCGGTACTTCGGCGGGATCAAGCTGGGTGCGGGCGGGCTGGTCCGGGCGTACGGGGCGGCGGTGTCGGAGGCGCTGGACGAGATCGGGCTGCTGGAGCGGCGGCCGGTCGCGCTGCTGTCGGTGGCGGTGGACCACACCCGGGCCGGGCGGCTGGAGAACGACCTGCGGGCGGCCGGGTACACGGTGGCGGGGCTGGAGTACCTGGCGGACGGGGTGCGGATCGAAGTGGGCGTCCCCGAGCCGGAGGTGACGGAGTTCCACACCTGGCTGGCCGAGGCGACCGGCGGTTCGGCGAGTGCGCAGCCTGCCGGGCGGACCTTCGTCGAGGTCGACGTCTGAGCGGTCGACGTCCGAGCCGTCGACGTCCGAGCGTTTCGACAGCTGGGCCGGGGCCCGGAGGGCAGTCGTTTTTCGGCCAATTTTTCCGCGTCGACGGGGCGTTGGGGGGACGCTGCATCACCTGTCGGCGGGCGGGTAGCAGAGGCGGCGCGACCGGAGTTCCGGTTGCCGTCCGATGACACTCGAACGAAGGAACCCCGGACGGAGAAGGAACTTTCACTCCGGGTCACTTCGTCTCCTGGACAGGACACCGCGATTCGGCACGGCACCGGAAGGAGGACTCGCAGACCCCAGCACCGCACCTCGGGAGGTTCCGCGAATGCCCACCGACCACGCCCAGCCGCCCTATCGGCTGACGGCCGCGACACCACGCCCGCACCACGACACGACCGCCCTCGTCGACGATCTGCTCGCCGCCTGGCTGAAGGCGGAGGGCCACGACGAGCCCCCGCCCCGGGAGCACGGGGCCCCGCCGGAGCGACTACGGCTCGGCGACCGGGTGCTGCTGGACCGCGACGGCGGACCACTGCCCGGCCGCGGCCCCGAAGCCCGCTACAGCCGCCGCCGACTGCGCACCCCCGCTCCGCACGGCACCGACCAACTGACCCTCACACTGGCCTCCGAGGATGCCGACGGCCCGACCCGGCTGCGCGTCGAGGCCGAACACCTGCCCTCCGGGCCCGCGGCGACCGGCCACGGCCGGGTCCCCGTTCCCGAACTCGTCCGCCGGCTGCTGCCGTTGCTGGACGCCGCCGACGGCCCGGTGCCGCTGGCGGTCGCGCCGCGGGTGCTCGGCCCCGCGGACCTGGACGACCTGATCGACGAACTGTGCGACCCGGAACGGCAGTTGCCGACCGTGGTGGTCAGCGTGCCGCCCGCGGTGCCGATCGAGGAGTGGCAGGAACTGGTGCTCGGCCCGCTGCTGCGCCAACTCCCGGGCCTGGCCTCGATGTACGTGCTCGGCCACGCCGCGCTGCCGCGGTTCAACCTGGCCCTGGAGTACCACAAGGTGTACGGCGGCGCGGTCCGCACCTTCCTGCCCGACGTCGACCCGGCATCCCGCGCCGACGCCGCCCGGCACCCCGTGCTGCCGCGTCAGCGGATCGACGAGAACCTGCGCCGGGCCGCCGCCCTGCTGGCCCGTGAGCCGCGCCGGGTGGCCGCCGCACTCGCGCTGCCCGCCCCGCTGGACGCCGTCCCGCAGCTGTGGCTGCCGCCGGAGGTCCGCAAGGCGCCCGAACGCCCCGCGCACCCGGCGGTCCGGCTGGAACGCTGCCGGCTGCGGATCGAGCCGCCCCGTCCGCCGCGCCGCCCGCACTGCGGGGCCGGCCCGGCCAGCTTCGGCGAACTCGTCGACCGCTTCGGGGAGTTCCCGCTGCTGGAGTTCACCGGCGACAGCAAGGAGACGCTCGCCCTGGACGGCCAGGCCGACGGCCCCGGCTGGGCCCGGCTCACCTGGGACGGCCTGACCGCGCTCCAGGAGTACGCGGACGCCGCCGTGCGCGGCGAGGCCGGCGGCGACTTCAAGCAGTGGTGCGAGCACACCCCGCCCGGCTGCCACCGCTTCCCGCCGCGCAAGGCGGTCCGCGGCGAGTCCCGTACCGTCGCCAGCCACGGAAAGTGGAAGCGCCAGCGGATGCTGCCCGTCCCCGCCGTGGTGGACTCCTCCTGCCGCGCCTTCATGGGCGCCCACCTGCGGATCGGCGGAGGCGGCACCGCACCCCGGGTGCACTACCTGGACGACTGTTCCGGCAGTGGCCGGATCTACGTCGGCTACATCGGGCTGCACCTGACCAACACCCGCACCAACTGACCCGCCCCGCCCGGCCGCTGTTCCCCGGGGCCGACCCCGCGTCGGCCCCGCCCGGGCCCGGTGGGACAGCTGATCCTGCGTCAACGGTCGGCCAAACCCGAGCGGTTGGCTGACCCGGAGCGCCGAACGGGGGACAATGCTGAGCGGGTCCGCCGACGGCGGCCTCCGACGTGCGCCGGACGAGCAGGGGGAACGACCGCCGATGCAGCATCCATCCGAGGGCCGCGCCGACGGCACTGCCACGGTGCTCCAACCGGGCTTCCTCGCCTCGCTGTTCCGCGACCTCGGCGCCGACGAGGACGAGCCGCCTGCCGGGCACGAGCCGCCCGCCGCGCAGAGCCCGCAGCCCGTCCCCGTCGCGCCCGCCCCTGTCGTGCCCGCTGCCGTCCCCGCCGCACCCGCTGCGGCCCCCGCCGTGCCCGCCCCGGTGCCCGCGCCCGCCTCCGAACCCGCCGTCGTGTTCGAACCCGCGGCCGCGGACGACCCGGTGGCCGCGCACGGCCGGGCCGCCGCGCTCACCCACCACCGCTCGCTCGCCGTGCAGGCCGACCACGAACGCCTCGCCGACCTGCTGCGCCGCGCCGCCCAGCCGGTCTCCGCGATGGACTTCGAGAGCCAGCTGCGCAGCTACCGGCCCAAGCCGTACCCGGACGCCGTGCCGGAGGCCGAACCCGAGCCCGCCTGGGCCGACTTCGCCCCCGCCGAGCCCGCCGACACCGACCCCGACCAGCCGCGCTCGCGCCGCCTGCTCGACTCCGGCTACCAGCGCGAACTCGCCCAGGCCCGGCTGCTCCACCAGCGCGCGCTGCGCGAGTGGCGGACCCGGCAGGCCGACCTGGTCGACAGCGGCGCGATCGCCGCCCGGCAGGCCCACGAGGAGGCCGAGCAGGCCCGGGCCCGGGCCGTCCGGGAGTACAACGACAGCCTGGAGGAGTGCCGCCGCGCCTACCGGCAGGCCGAGCCGGCCGCCGTCGAGTCGCTGCTGGAACGCGCCCTGGCCGCCGCCGAGGGCTCCACCCGCGACCTGCCCGCCCCCTGCCGCGCGGTGTTCCGGGCGATGACCCGCACCGCCGTCCTCGATCTCGACCTGCCGCCGCTGGACACCGTCCCCGCGCTGTCCGGCTACCGGCTCGCCGAGGACGGCGCCGTCGAACCGGTCCACCGCCCCGACGCCGACGTCCGCGCCGACTACCTGCGGCTGGCCGCCCGCCTCGCGCTGCGCGCCCTGCAGGCCGCCGACGCCGTCGACACCGACGACGTGCTGGCCGGCGTCGTGCTGAACGGCTGGCTGCGACTGCCCGGACAACCCCCGCGCTGCCTGCTCAGCGTGGACGCCGACCGCGACGCGCTGGCCCGCACCCGGCTGGTCCCCGACTCCGGTCACCTCGGCGACGACGGCGTGTACGCGGACGCCGAGCACGACGAGTCGCTGCTGCGGCTGCGCGCGCTGGCCGCCGTGATCACCCCCGACCCGTACGCGGACGAGGCGGTGGTGCCGTGGGGCACCGCCGACGCCGCGGTGCCCGCGCTCGGCGAACTCTCGCCCGCCGAATTCGCCCTGCTGGTCCGGGCGGTGCTCACCGCCGGCGGCCTGGAGGACTGGAGCGTGCGGCTGCGCGGCCCGGCCGGACTGGTCGCCACCGCCGAGGGCCGACCCGACAGCCGGCTGCCCGGACGCTGGGTGGTGTGGGCCTCCCGCGGGCCGGCGCCCGTCGCCGCCGAGGAGATCGCCACGCTGTCCGAGGCCGTCCGCGAGGAGGGCGCCGACCGGGGCCTGCGGATGACCTGCGGCCAGTTCAGCGACGAGGCGATCGACCTGACGACGGAGGAACGTCACCGGCGGATCCACCTGGTCGACGGCCAGGGCATCCGCGAACTCGCCCTCACCCACCTGGAGCTGCCGCTCACCGCCTGACGGCCGGTCAGCAGGACTCGGCGGGTCCCGTCCGGCGTCCTGTCGTTCCGCCGTTCGAGGTGTCAGGCTTGGGCCGTGGAGAACGGACACCTCGGCGGTCGCGACGGCGGACGCCCGACCGAGCAGGCAGACCGGTACCTGGCCGAGCAGGACCGCGAGTGGGCGATGGCCGACATGTACGCCGAGTGCGGCCTGCTGCGCGAACTCGCCGACGCCGCCGGGGTGCGGCTCGACGACACCGTCGACTCGCTGACCGCGCTCGACCAGCTGCTGCCGCGCTGGCGCGACGACCCGCAGGTCTCCGAGTGGCTGGGCACCGACGCCGGGCTGTACCTCGGCACGGTGATCCGCCGCCGGATCCCCGGCTCGACCTGGCGGCTCGCTCCCGACGGCCGCCCGCTGATGGTGCTGGCCAGCGGCTTCGAACTCGACGTCACCGCCCTCGGCGCCGGCTGGGCCGAGCAGGGCGCGCCGCAGCTCGCCGCCGTCTACCGCGCCTCCGGGGACAGCTGACGCTCCGTCACCCCGACGGGTCCGCCGGGCGGCGCGGCGACGGCGCGGCTTGCACAGTGAGCTCCAGGGCTCGGTACCGACCGGCCCGGGCCGGACGACTGGGCAGCCGTGGGCAGCGGTCCGCGCAGCCGTCCGGCCCCCGGTGCGAGCGGGGAGGCCGAAACTGACCGCCGTGCTGGTCGCCGCGGGCGCCTTCCTGATGACGCTGGTCGGCGGTTTCGTCGCGCAGCGCACCGGCGACCGCCGCCACCTGGTGCTCGGCCTCGCCGCCGGGCTGATGCTCGGCGTGGTCTCCTTCGACCTGCTCCCCGAAGCGATCGAACAGGCCCCCGAGAAACTCCACGGCGTGCCCGAGGCGCTGCTGATGTTCGCCGCCGGCTTCCTGCTGATCCACGTGGTGGAACGGGCCGTCGCCATCCACCGCGGCCACGAGGGCGAGTACGCCGCGCACAGCCACACCCACGGACACCGCCACGGACCCGGGCACCGGCACCGCGAACAGGGCGTCGGGCTGGCCGCCGCGTCCGCGCTGGTGCTGCACAGCGTGATGGACGGCTTCGCGATCGGCGCCGCGTTCCAGGCCGGCACCACGGTCGGCGCGGTGGTCGCCATCGCCGTCGTCGCGCACGACTTCGCGGACGGCTTCAACACCTACACGCTCACCCGGCTGTACGGGAACAACCGGCGGCGGGCGCTCGCCCTGCTGGCGGCCGACGCCGCCGCGCCCGTGGTGGGCGCGGCGATCACGCTGCTGTTCACCATCCCCGACCACCTGCTCGGGCTGTACCTGGGGTTCTTCGCCGGATTCCTGATGTACCTGGCGACCTCCGACATCCTGCCCGAGGCGCACAGCCCGCACCCCTCGCGCACCACCCTGGCCTGCACCCTGCTGGGCGTCGGGGCCATGTGGCTGGTGGTCGGGCTGACGTAGCGGCGGGCCCTCAGAGGGCCAGCGCCGCCCAGTGGCGGCGCAGCGCGTCCAGGGTGGCGGTGACGGCGGGGCGGCGCGAGGTCTGGGTGCGCCACAGGACGTGCACCCGACGGACCGGCTGCGGGGTGACCGGGCGGGCGGCGACCCCGGGCGGCAGCGGGCCGCGGGCCAGGCGGGGGACCAGGCCGAGGCCGAGGCCGGCCGCGATCAGCGCGATCTGGCTCTCGAACTCGCCGACCTGGTAGCGGACGTCCGGCTCCTCGCCGATCTCGCGCATGGTGTGCAGCAGCCAGTCGTGGCAGATGTTGCCCGGGGGCACGCTGGTCCAGCGCTGACCGCGCAGCTCCGTCATCGGGACGGCGTCGAGCGCCGCCAGCGGGTGGGTGGCCGGCAGCAGCAGATCGACCGGATCGGTGCCGAGGTCGAGCCGGTTCACGCCGTCCTGCACCGGCAGCGGCACCGACGCCCAGTCCTGCACCACCGCCAGGTCCACCTCGCCGCGGGCCACCAGCTCGGCCGCCGGGTACGGGTCGCTCTCCAGCAGCCTGACCTCCAACTCCGGGTACTCGTCCTGGAGTTCGGCGAGCACGCCGGGCAGCAGGCCGCGCGAGGCGGTGGCGAAGGCGGCGACCAGCAGCCGCCCGGTGGCCCGGCCGCGATGCTCCTCCAGCGTCACCTCGGCCTGCTCGACCAGCGCCAGCACCCGCTGCGCGGTGTCCGCCAACCCGCGGGCGGCGTCGGTGAGTCGGACTCCCCGGCCGTGGCGTTCCAGCAGCACGGTACGGGTCTCGCGTTCGAGCTTGGCGATCTGCTGGGAGATCGCGGACGGGGTGAAGCCGAGCGCCGCTGCGGCGCCGCCGACCGAGCCGTGCACGGCGACCGCGTGCAGGGCGCGCAGGCGTCCCAGATCCATCATGCAGCAATGCTAAACGGTCCGCTTGAGAAACTGTCGCTGGTGCTGAACGGTTGTGGCGGGCGATCCTCGCACCATGCCGACTTCCGCTTCGCCCTCGTCCGCCATGAGGCCCCGTCACGTCGCCCTGGCCGTACTGGTCGCTGCCGTCTGGGGCCTGAACTTCGTACTGATCGAGGTCGGTCTGCACGACTTTCCGCCGCTGCTGTTCTGCGCACTGCGCTTCGCCGTGGTGGCGCTGCCCGCGGTGTTCTTCGTCGGCCCGCCCCGGGTGGCGTGGCGCTGGGTGCTCGCGGTCGGGACGGTGCTCGGGGTGGTGAAGTTCGGGCTGCTGTTCCTCGGCATGCACGCCGGAATGCCGGCCGGACTGTCCTCGCTGGTCCTTCAGGGTCAGGCCGGGTTCACCGCGCTGTTCGCCGCCGCGCTGCTGTGCGAACGGCCCGCCCCCGTACGGACGGTCGGCCTCGTCCTGGCCTTCGCCGGCATCGCGCTGGCCGCCGTCGACCACGGCGTGCACGGACCGGTCGGCGCCTTCGCGCTGCTGATCGGCGCCGCCGCGGCCTGGGGCCTGGCCAACGTGCTGACCCGCAGGGCCGCCCCGCCGGACGCGCTGCGCTGGATGGTCTGGGTCTCCGCGGTGCCGCCGCTGCCGCTGCTCGGCCTGTCCCTGCTGGTCGAGGGCCCGACCGCGGACTGGGCCGCGCTGCGCGGCATCAGCTGGGCGGGCATCGGCGTGGTGCTGTACGTCGGGCTGGTCTCCACGCTGTTCGGGTTCGTCGCCTGGAGCCACCTGCTGCGCCGCTACGACGCCTCGGTGGTCGCCCCGTACTCGCTGCTGGTGCCGGTGTTCGGGATGTCCTCCGCGGCGCTGCTGCTGGGGGAGCGGTTCAGTCCGGCGGCGGGCACGGCGACGGTGCTGGTGATCGCTGGGATCGGGCTGGGCGCGGTGCCCGCTACGGCGTGGGCCCGGCTTCGTAGGCTTCCTCGGCGTGCCGAAGAGCCCGCAGCAGGGCGTCCTGTTCGGCAGGGCTGACCGGGTCGAAGTACTGCTGAGCGACCTCGTGCCGGACCTGGGAGATCCGCTCCAGCGCACCGTGCCCGGCGGCGGTCAGCACCAGCCGCACCGCCCGGCGGTCGACCGGGTCGGGAGTGCGGGCCACCAGGCCGGCCTCCTCCAGGGCGTCGACCACGGTGGTCGCCGAGCGCGGCGCGATGTGCAGGCGCTCGGCGAGCTCGCTCAGCCGCATGGTCTCGGCGCTCTCGCAGCCGGGCGCGTGGGCGAGCGTGCGCAGCGCCCGGGCCTGGGCGGGGGTGATGCCGTACGGCTCCAGCCGCTGCATGGTCCGCCGACGGATGCGCTTCATCGCCCGGGTGAGGGCGTCGGCGAGTTCCGCGGCGGTGTCGGCGGGGCCGGGGGAGGTCATGCGCACAGGGTAGCGGTCGGCCGGTCCGCGGCCGGTCGGGTGACGGACACGGTTCGAAAGGATGTTGAGCTTGGCTCACTAATCGCGTAGCTTAGGGCAGCCTAAGTCATTCGCGCTCCGAGGAGTTCCGTCATGGCCCGCTCCACCGCCCGTGTCGCCACCGACCGTCCCGGCCGTTACGCCAAGCAACTCACCGCCCACATGGGCCGCAAGGTCCCCGCCGAGTGGTCCGAGGAGACCGGACGCGGCTCGCTCGTCTTCGGCGCCGGGCAGGCCGAGCTCACCGCCGAGGACGGCGCGCTGCTGCTCGCCGTCGAAGGCGCCGAGGAGAACCTGGCCCAGCTGGAGGACGTGGTCGGCCGTCACCTGGTCCGCTTCGGCACCCGTGACGAACTCGTCGTCGCCTGGCAGCGGGAGAGCGGCGAGGCCGGCACCGTCCAGCGCCTGACGGGCGAGGAAGGCTGACCGACCCCGCGAGGCTGCCGCCGGCTCGGGCCGGGCGGGTTGGGTCGAGCCGGGTCGGGCTGGCTCGTCGGCGCGGCGCGGCGCGGCGCGGCTCGGCTCGGCTCGGGTTGGGCCGGCTCGGGGTGGCTCGGGGTGGCTCGGGGTGGTTCAGCTCTGCCGGAGTGGCGGCATCGGCACCGGTACCGAGAACGCTGTGGCCCCCGCGCCGACGCCGCCCTCGCAGCTGTTCGGCGGCGCGGTGGTCACGCCCCGGGTGGAGGGCTTCTCGGCCGCCCAGAACATGAATCCCAGCAGGCCCGCGCTGGTGCCCGCGCCGTGCGGCGCGGCGTTCTGCACCCAGCTGCCGGTGGCGTTCTGCACCGAGTTGGCGAAGTTGGTGCACTCCGGTCGGACCTGCGAGCCCTCCGCGATGTACAGGCTGCCGGTGAACTTGGCGGGCGCCAGCGGCGGGATCGGCGGACTGTAGGTCGGCTTGCCGTCCAGGTGCTCCTGCCAGTTGGCGGTCGCGGTGGACGCCGAGGGCTGCTTGTTCGGCACCATCGCGTTGGCGTAGTCCAGCACCGGATTGCCGGTGGTCAGCCAGTGCGCGGTGGCGTACTGGTCGATGCCGCTCAGCCAGCGGTCGCCGGCCGCGACGTCGATGGTCAGCCGCGCGGTCGGGTCGGCGCCCGAGGCGTCGTACGGGTGGGCCGAGCGGTAGGCGTCGACGAAGGCCTGCAGGCCCGTCAGGTTCGGGCTGTTGCTGTTCTCGTAGTCGATCTCGACGCCCACTCCCAGCTTTGCGGCCAGCGCGGCCGCCCGCCGGCCGAGCAGGGCGCCGTTCTGGGCCAGGGCGGAGTCCCAGTCGCCGGTGTAGGTGATGCCGCCGATGGAGAGCATCACCCGGATCCCGTGGGCCGTGAAGTAGTCCACCACCTGCTGGTTCATGCCCACCGGGACGCCCGCGGCGTCCCCCGCGTCGGTGGTGCCGTTCAGCAGCCGCAGCGGGTTGACGAAGCTCAGCACCACCACGTTCACCGAGGGCCGGCCGTCGCCGCGGTCGATCAGCCAGTGGTTGGCGGCGTCGAACTCCTCCATGTCCCGGACCTTCGCCCAGGTGCAGGCGTCGTTGCTGCAGTGCCAGGCGCCGTAGACCTGCATCGGGGTCGCCGCCGTTGCGCTGGTCGCCGGCAGCGCCGTCACCGTGAGGGCGAGCAGCGAGGCCGCTGCCGCAAGACGCGTCATGGGCATGACTGGAGAGCGCACATTCGCCTCCCGGCGATCGCGTGCCGATGGGTGGGGAACAGGGTGCGCGCGAGCCGGTGTTGGCGTCAATGGATCGGACCGGACGGCAATATGACGGAACGTCAGGCTGTGGTGCGGTCGGGCGACAGGCGTGGCAGCAGGCGGTGCAGGGCGAGCAGCAGCAGACCGGAGAGGCACCAGCTGGCGACGACGTCCAGCAGCCAGTGGAAGTCGCTCCACACCAGCCCCGCGCCCACACCCAGGCAGACCGCCGCGGTGGCCCACCCGAGCCGCCGGGACTGCCGCGCCGGCAGCACCCGGGCCAGCAGCAGCGCCGCCGCCCCGTACGCGATCGCGGAGGTCGCGGTGTGCCCCGACGGGTACCAGCCCCACTGGTCCGGGGCCAGCGGCACGTTGAACGGTCCGGGCCGGGCGAACCAGGCCTTGGCCGGCACCACCAGCAGCGGAATCAGCGCCGCCGTCACCGCCGCCACCGGCACCGGCGTCCACCAGCGCGGCCGGCCGTCACGCCGGGCCAGCCAGGCCGCCAGGCCCGCGCAGCCCAGCAGCACCGGGACGGCCGGCACCCCGCCGCCCAGGTCGGACAGGGCCACGCCCAGATGGTTCAGCAGCGTGGAGTGCAGCGAACGGCGCAGGTGCCGGACCGCGTCGCGCACCGCCGGATCGATCCCCAGCAGCGGGCCGTCCACCGCCACCTGCCAGGAGATCACCACCAGCAGCGCCGCGAGCGCCGTGGGCAGGACAGCAGAAACAGGCCGCCCCGGAGCAGGGGGGAGAGCTCCGGGGCGGCCAAGGCGATCGCCGCGCCGTGCGGCCCGGGGGGTGTGGGCGGGACGGCCGGTCGATCGGTCCAATGCATCCGCCTCGACGGCGGACGGTGGTGTGGGCAGTGGTTGAGGTTCGCTGTCCATCTGTGATGACAGTACGTCAAAGCCGGGGCGCGCCAACGGCCGACAGGCTTTCGTGCACAGCATCTTCACCACCGGCGGGGCAACCTCCACCCACGGGTCGAACAGCAGAACGCGCGGGGGCCGGACGGGATCCGCTTCCGTCCGGCCCCCGCGCCGCTCAGGGGGGGTACTACAGGGGGCACTGCAGGGTGCTACCTGGGGGTTCAGACGCCCGCGAAGGCCGTCTCCAGGATGTCCAGGCCCTCGTTCAGCAGGTGCTCCGGCATCACCAGCGGCGGCAGGAAGCGCAGCACGTTGCCGTAGGTGCCGGCGGTCAGCACGACCAGGCCCTCGGCGTGGCAGGCCTTCGCGATGGCCGCGGTGGCCTCCGCGTTCGGCTCCTTGCCGCCCGGCTTCACCAGCTCGACGGCGATCATCGCGCCGCGACCGCGGACCTCACCGATGATCTCGAACTTCTCCTGCATCGCCCGCAGGCGGCCCAGCATGATCTCACCGATCCGCTGCGCCTTGCCGTTGAGGTCCTGCTCCTTCATGGTCTCGATGGCGCCCAGCGCGGCCGCGCAGGCCACCGGGTTGCCACCGTAGGTGCCACCCAGACCACCGGTCTGCGCGGCGTCCATGATCTCGGCGCGGCCGGTCAGCGCCGACAGCGGCAGGCCGCCGGCGATGCCCTTGGCGGTGGTGATCAGGTCCGGGACGATGCCCTCGTCCTCGCACGCGAACCACTGGCCGGTGCGGCAGAAGCCGGTCTGGATCTCGTCCGCGACGAACACGATGCCGTTCGCCTTCGCGAACTCCACGATCGCCGGCAGGAAGCCCTTGGCCGGCTCGATGAAGCCGCCCTCGCCCTGGATCGGCTCGATGATGATCGCGGCGACGTTCTCGGCGCCGATCTGCTTGTTGATCGTCTCGATGACCTGCTTGGCAGCCTCGGTCGCGGCGTTCTCCGCGCCCGTCAGCCAGCGGTACGGGTAGGCCACCGGCACGCGGTAGACCTCGGGGGCGAACGGACCGAAGCCCTGCTTGTACGGCATGTTCTTCGCCGTCAGCGCCAGGGTCAGGTTGGTGCGGCCGTGGTAACCGTGGTCGAACACCACGATCGCCTGACGCTTGGTGTAGGCGCGGGCGATCTTCACCGCGTTCTCGACGGCCTCGGAGCCCGAGTTGAACAGCGCGGTCTTCTTCTCGTGGTCGCCCGGGGTCAGCTCGTTCAGCTGCTCCGCAACCGCGACGTAACCCTCGTACGGGGTCACCATGAAGCAGGTGTGGGTGAACGCGGCCAGCTGCTCGGTGGTCTTCGCCACCACGGCCTCGGCGCTGTTGCCCACGTTGGTGACGGCGATGCCCGAACCGAAGTCGATCAGGCTGTTGCCGTCCACGTCCTCCAGCACGCCGCCACCGGCACGCGACACGTACACCGGCAGCGTGGTGCCCACACCAGCGGCCACCGCGCCGAGCTTGCGAGACTGCAGCTCCTGCGACTTCGGGCCGGGGATCGCGGTGACCAGGCGGCGCTCCTGCGGGAGCGGCGTTGCAGCGCTCATCGTTTGTTCTCCAAGTTCTCAAGGCGCGGTAATCGCAGGCTACGACCGGCCCCGTTCGGCGGGCATGCGCCACTCGGTACTGCTGCGCCGGACGAATTGTCCTGCGCGGCCAGTGGCCGAAGATCGGCTGCCGCCCCCACTCCCTCCACTACATTGGCCCCGGGTGTGTCGGTGGGACGGCGGAGCGGGTATGGCACCGCCGGCAACGTAGGAGGGGCCCCGAAGTGGAACTGAACGACGCGCGAACCCGGCACACCGACCTCCCCCCACCCCGCACCCCCTTCCACCTCCCCACCTGGGCCACCGCCCCTCGCCCCCAGGCCCCGCCCGGCATCTACCGGCAGCACCACACGCCGTACGACCCCCGGACGGCGGCGGAGAACGAGACGGCGGCGGGGCCGCTGTTGGTGCGGGCGGTGCTCAACGTTGCCGTCGGACTCTTTGTCTACCTCGAAGGCGTCTCCCTGCTGCAGGGACTGCTGACCACCCTCGGCCTCACCGTCACCAGCTCCTTCATCGTCTCTCTGCTGATTGCCGCCGCCGTGAACGTGGCGGTGATCATCCTGGTGTTCATGGTCTTCGGGCGGATGGGTCGTTGGGGCGAGGTGTGGCGGCGCTGGATCGCCCCGATCGTTTCCCGCACCGTCACCGAGATCCCGCCCGAGCCCGAGGCCGCGCCGCTGGTGGATGTGTGGGCCGAGTTGCGGCCGGCCGGGGATGCGGTGCGGCGGCTGGAGGGCGAGGCGGTCGGGGATGTGGACTACGTGCGGCTGCACCAGGCCTGGCGGAGTGTCGGGGTGGACCCGGTCGGGCGGCAGGAGTTCGCCGTGCAGGTGGGGAGTCGTGGCGGGGCCGCCTGCGCGCACCCGTCCGAGCAGCGGGATCTGCCCGGTGGGAGGGCCGCGCGGCACGATCTGATGCTGCGCCAGGTGCGGTTGGGTACGGCGCAGGACGTGCCGAAGAACCCGGCCACGCACCGCAAGGCGGGCTTCGCGCTGGAGCCCGCGCTGCTCGGCACCTCGCTGCTCGCGGTCGGCCCGGCCGGCACCGGGAAGACGGCGGCGCTGGCCCGCCCGGTGGCGGAGGCGCTGTGTCTGCAGGCGCTGGCGGGGGCGGCCTGCGCGGTGGTGGTCGGGGCGTCCGACGCGGACCTCGGGCCGGACGACTGGTACGACGTGGTGATCGCCCCCGGCGACCCGTCCGCCCCGTACGGCCTGGACCTGTACGGGGCCGCGCCGAACCCGGACGAGGCGGCGGCGCGGTTGGCGGATGCGCTGCTGCCGGACGAGCTGGCTTCGCGGGCGGAGAGTGCCCGTACGTCGATGCAGCAGGTGGTGGGGCCGTTCCGGGCGGCGTACGGCCGGTATCCGGGGGTGCGGGAGCTGCGCGGGCTGCTGGCCGGTGACCGGGACGGGTGGGCGGAGCTCGCGGAGCGGTTGCAGAAGTCGGGCCGGCGCCCGGAGTACGAAGCGGATCTGCAGCAGCGCGAGCGGATGCACGGCCGGGTGGACGACCCGGGCGCGCTGCTCGCCGACCGGTTGGCGCTGCTGGACCGCCCGGCGCTCGCCACCGGTTTCTCCGGCGGCCCGGACGCCAAGCCCGCGTTCGCGATGCGCGCGCTTGAGCATCCGCTGCGGGTGCGGGTGAAGCTGCCGGAGCGCAGTCACCCGGAGGCCGCCCGGATGCTGTCGCGGCTGCTGCTCGGCCAGTTCACCCAGGCCGCCGCCGACCGCGGCGACCGCGAGCTGTTCGCGGGGCTGGTGCTGGACGACGCGACCGCCGCCGTGGACGCGCAGACGATCCGCGGCATTCAGCGGCTGCGCGGGGCCAACGCCGGTGTGGTGCTGCTGCTGCGCACGCTGTCCGACCTGCCGGAGGCGCTGCGTGCGCCGCTGTTCGGCGCGGTCGGCAACCGGATGGCCTTCCCCGGCATCGCGCCCTGGGACGGCCGGCTGTTCTCCGAGGCCTGGGGCACCCACCTGGTCCGGGAGACCGCCATAACCCACACTCCGGACACCTCCGGCGGCATGATGCGCCGTGCCGGTCGGCTGGTGCGCAAGGCGCTGTCCGGCACCACCGCGCAGACCGAGTCGGTCACCACCCGGGACGTCGAGCGGCACCGCTGGTCGCCGTCCGACCTGGCGCACGCGCTGCCGTCGGGGCACGCGGTGGTCTCGCTGACCTCGGTGACGGGGGAGCAGGTGCCGCCGCTGCTGGTCGACCTCCGGCACTGAGGCTCCGGAACCGGAGCCGGTGACCCGACGACAGCGGCGACCCGGCGAGAGCGGTGACCCGGCGAGGGCCGGGAGTCGAGGGTGGTGACTCGAGGCTCGGTCGCGGGGCGGTCAGCATTGGGTCACGGAAGGTACGGACCGGCGGATTTCGGCACTCCGGCTTGTCCGGAGCGTCCATAATGGGGGGAGAACCCTCACTCGCCCGGTCGCAACGGCGCGACCAGGTCGAACCACCGAAGGTGCCATGCCCCCCACACTCGCCTCCGTCGTGCGCACCAGCACGCTCCATCTGACGGTCCTGGCCGGCGCGGACCACCTGGAACGCCCGGTCCGCTGGGTGCACACCAGCGAGCTGGACGACCCGACTCCGTTCCTGGAGGGCGGTGAGCTGCTCCTCACCACCGGCATCAAGCTGGGCAAGAGCGCCGCCGGGCTGCAGGCCTACGTGCACCGGCTGGCGGACGCCGGCGTGGTCGGGCTCGGGCTGGGGGTCGGACTCTCGCACACCGAGGTGCCGCAGGCGCTGGTGGACGCGGCCGCGCAGCGCGGGCTGCCGCTGCTGCGGGTGCCCGAGGCGACGCCGTTCATCGCGATCTCCAAGACGGTCTCCGCCGCGCTGGCCGCCGAGCAGTACGAGGCCGTCACCACCAGCTTCGAGGCGCAGGAGGAGCTGACCCGGGCCGCGCTCGGCAAGGACGGCACCACCGCGATCGTCCGCCGGCTGGCCGCCCGCCTGGGCGGCTGGGCCGCGCTGTACGACGGCTCCGGCGCGCTGTCCGCGGTCGCCCCGGACTGGGCCGCCCGCCGGGCCGGCCGGCTGGCCGCCGAGGTGGACCGGCTGCGCCGCCGCCCCGCGCCGTCCAGTGCCGCGTTGCAGGGCCGGGCCGGCACCATCGACACCGCCGACGAGGACTACGTGGTGGTCCAGTCGCTCGGCGCGGACCGCCGCCCGCGCGGCTTCCTCGCGGTCGGCACCGAGGACCGCATCACCCCGACCGAGCGGTATGTGCTGAACGCCGCGGTGGCGCTGCTCACCCTCACCCTGGAGCGCTCCCGGGAGCTGCGGCAGGCCGAGGAGAAGATGGGCGCGGCGCTGCTGCGGATGGTGCTGGCCGGCGAGGTCGGCACCGCCCGCCAGGTCGCCGCGGGGCTGTTCGGCGGCCTGCCGGAGGGCACCGTCCGGGTGCTGGTGGCCGCCGCCGGGCCCGGCCCGGAGGCCGCCGAGGCGCTCGGCGAGCTCGGCGACCGCGCCGAGCAGGCCGGCGGCAAGGTCGGCGAGAAGCTGCTGGTGGCCCGCGAGGACGGCGCGCACGGGCCGCGCCTGATGGTGCTCGCCCTCGACAACGGTTCGGTGCACCGGGCCTGCCTGGGCGCGGTCGAGGAGCACGAGGGGCTGGCGCTCGGCGTCTCCGCCCCGGCCGCGCTGGAGGACGCCGGCACCGCGCACGCCCAGGCCGAGCGCGCGCTGGCGGTCGCCCAGCGCGGCGGCCGCCGCACCGTCGACCACGAGGAGGTCGGCGCCGGCTCGCTGCTCCCGCTGCTCGGCGAGGAGGCCGTGACCGCGTTCGCCGAGGGCCTGCTGCGCCCGCTGCGTGAGCACGACCGCACCGCCCGAGGCGACCTGGTGGCCTCGCTGCGGGCCTGGCTGTCCCGGCACGGCCAGTGGGACGCCGCCGCCGCGGACCTGGGTGTGCACCGGCACACGCTGCGCTACCGGATGCGCCGGGTCGAGGAGCTGCTGGGCCGCTCGCTGGACGACACGGACGTCCGGATGGAGCTGTGGCTGGCGCTGCGGGCGGGCGAGGACTGAGCTCCGCCCCGGACGGGCCTGTCCTGTCCGTAGAAATCGACCGGTTGCTTTCCACCCGTCCGTCCAATCGGAAAGCTGTTCCCTTCCCCCTACCGTGAATGCGAAAGCGAAGTCTTCGAGGGAAGGGGCCGGTGCGACCGTGACCACCACGTACGAGTTCTGGTTGGCCGGGCAGCGGGCGAGCGGCGAGACGGACTTCGAGGTCCGTCACCCGCACGACAACAGCCTGGTGGCGAAGGTCAGTGTGCCGACCGACGCGCAGGTCGAGGAGGCCGTCGCGGCCGCCGCCGCTGCCGTTCCGGTGTTCGCCGCGACCCCGGCGCACGTGCGCGCGGCCGCGCTGGACCACGTCGCCAAGCGGCTGACGGAGCGCACCGAGGAGATCGCCCAGCTGATCACCGCCGAGAACGGCAAGCCGATCAAGTGGGCGCGCGGCGAGATGGGCCGTGCCGTGTCGGTGTTCCGCTGGGCCGCCGAGGAGGCCCGCCGGACCAACGGCGAGACCATGCGCCTGGACACCGACCCGGGCGGCACCGGCCGTTACGCGCTGGTGCGCCGCTTCCCGCGCGGTGTGGTGCTGGGCATCGCGCCGTTCAACTTCCCGCTGAACCTGGTGGCCCACAAGCTGGCCCCGGCCATCGCGGTCGGCGCGCCGATCATCCTGAAGCCGGCCCCGGCCACCCCGCTGTCCGCGATGGTGCTGGGCGAGATCCTGGCCGAGACGGACCTGCCGGTGGGCTCCTGGAGCATCCTGCCGGTCGAGAACGCCAAGATGCCCGAGCTGGTGCAGGACAAGCGCCTGCCGGTGATCTCCTTCACCGGTTCGGACAAGGTCGGCTACCAGATCATGGACTCGGTGCCGCGCAAGCACGTCACCCTGGAGCTCGGCGGCAACGCCGCGGCTGTGATCCTGGCGGACTGGAGCTCCGAGGCGGACCTGGACTGGGCCGCGAGCCGGATCGCGCTGTTCGCGAACTACCAGGGCGGCCAGTCCTGCATCTCGGTGCAGCGGGTGATCGCCGACGCGACCGTCTACGACCGCCTGGTCGAGAAGGTCGTCGCCAAGGTGCAGGCCCAGGTCACCGGTGACCCGCGCGACGAGGCCACCGACGTGGGCCCGCTGGTGGACGAGAACGCCGCCAAGCGCGTCGAGTCCTGGATCGAGGACGCCGTCGCCAAGGGCGCCAAGGTGCTCACCGGCGGCAAGCGGGACGGTGCGGCCGTCGAGCCGACCGTGCTCGCCGAGATGCCGGCGGACGCCATCCTGGCCAAGTCCGAGGTGTTCGGCCCGGTGCTGTCGCTGCACAAGGTGTCCTCCACCGACGAGGCCTTCGCGATGGTCAACGACTCCGACTTCGGCCTGCAGGCCGGCGTCTTCACGCACGACGTGCAGACCGCCTTCCGCGCCCATCGGGAGCTGGAGGTCGGCGGTGTGGTCATCGGCGACGCGCCGTCCTACCGTGCCGACCAGATGCCGTACGGCGGCGTGAAGGACTCCGGCGTGGGCCGCGAGGGCGTCCGCTACGCGATGGACGACTTCACCTTCGAGAAGGTCATGGTGCTGACCGGCCTCGACCTCTGATCGGGACCGGACCTGACGCCCCGTCACCGCGCGAGCGGCGGCGGGGCGTTGCCCTGTTCCGGGCGGGACGGCGTCAAGGGTGGGCCCGGGGACAGGCCACAATGGTGGGCATGAACTCGCTCGCCCATCCGCAGCTGCGCTTCACCCCGACCGTCGCCGACCCGGACGGGCCGCGGGAGTTGGTCGTCCTCGGCTCGACCGGTTCGATCGGCACCCAGGCCATCGACGTGGTGCTCCGCAACCCCGACCGGTTCAAGGTGGTCGCGCTGTCCGCGGCCGGCGGCCGGGTGGAACTGCTCGCCGAGCAGGCCGTCGCGCTGGGCGTGCACACCGTCGCGGTGGCCGACCCGGCCGCCGAGCAGCCGCTGCGCGCGGCCCTGGCGGCCAAGGCGCAGGGCGCCCCGCTGCCGCAGGTGCTGGCGGGCCCGGACGCGGCGACCGAGCTGGCCGCCATGGAGTGCCACTCGGTGCTGAACGGCATCACCGGTTCGATCGGCCTGGCGCCGACGCTGGCCGCGCTGCGGGCCGGCCGGGTGCTGGTGCTGGCGAACAAGGAGTCGCTGATCGTCGGCGGCCCGCTGGTGAAGGCGGTGGCGCAGCCCGGTCAGATCGTGCCGGTGGACTCCGAGCACGCCGCGCTGTTCCAGGCGCTGGCCGGCGGTACGCGCGCGGAGGTCCGCAAGCTGGTGGTGACGGCCAGCGGCGGCCCGTTCCGCAACCGCACCCGTGAGCAGCTGGCGGGCGTCACGCCCACCGACGCGCTGGCGCACCCGACCTGGGCGATGGGCCCGGTGGTGACGATCAACTCGGCGACCCTGGTGAACAAGGGCCTGGAGGTGATCGAGGCGCACCTGCTGTACGACGTGCCGTTCGACCGGATCGAGGTGGTGGTCCATCCGCAGTCGGTCGTTCATTCGATGGTGGAGTTCGTGGACGGCTCGACGCTGGCCCAGGCCAGCCCGCCGGACATGCGGATGCCGATCGCGCTGGGCCTCGGCTGGCCGGACCGGGTGCCGGACGCCGCCCCCGGCTGCGACTGGACCAAGGCCGCGACCTGGGAGTTCTTCCCGCTGGACAACGAGGCCTTCCCGGCCGTCGAGCTGGCCCGCGAGGTGGGTACGCTCGGCGGGACCGCCCCGGCGGTCTTCAATGCCGCCAACGAGGAATGTGTGGACGCTTTCCTGAAGGGCGCACTGCCCTTCACCGGAATCGTGGACACTGTGGCGAAGGTGGTCGCCGAACACGGCACCCCCCGGTCGGGAACTTCGCTCACGGTGGAGGACGTACTCCACGCGGAGAGCTGGGCCCGGACCCGGGCCCGCGAACTGGCGGCCGGCTAGCAGGTAGGACGACGGAGGCGACGCGGTGGGAATGCTGATGTATGTGCTGGGCGTCCTGATCTTCGTGGTCGGGCTGCTGTTCTCGATCGCCTGGCACGAGCTCGGGCACCTCTCCACCGCGAAGCTGTTCGGCATCCGGGTGCCGCAGTACATGGTCGGCTTCGGCAAGACCATCTGGTCGATCAAGCGTGGCGAGACCGAGTACGGCCTGAAGGCGATCCCGTTCGGCGGCTACATCCGGATGATCGGCATGTTCCCGCCCGGCGAGGACGGCCGGATAACGAAACGATCCAGCTCGCCCTGGCGCACCATGATCGAGGACGCCCGGTCCGCCTCGTACGAGGAGATCCAGCCCGGCGACGAGACCCGGATGTTCTACACCCGCTCGCCGTGGAAGCGCGTCATCGTGATGTTCGCCGGCCCGGGCATGAACCTGGTCCTGGCGATCGGCCTGTTCCTCGCCCTGTTCATGGGCATCGGCGTCCCGCAGACCACGCCCACCGTCGCGACGGTCAGCGAGTGCGTCGTCCCGGTCGGCGAGAACACCGACACCTGCAAGCCGGACGCCGAGAAGTCCCCGGCCAACGCGGCCGGCCTGCGGGCCGGTGACACCGTGCTGACCTTCGGCGGCGTGAAGATCAACAGCTACACCCAGCTACAGGGCCTGATCCGGGACTCGGCCGGCAAGCACGTCGACATGGACGTCCGGCACCAGGACGGCACCCGGACCACCCTGGCCGCCGACATCAAGCCCAACACCCTTCCCGCGATGGACAAGGACGGCTACCCGATCAAGGGCCAGACCGTCACCGCCGGCTTCCTCGGCATCACCCCGGTCACCGCCGTGCACCACATGTCGGTCGGCGAGAGCTTCGACCAGATGTCCACCATGGCGCGCCACGGCGTCGAGTCGCTGACCCAGCTGCCGGGCAAGATCCCCGGCCTGTGGCACTCCGTGGTCGACGGCGCCCCGCGCGCCCAGGACTCCCCGGTCGGCATGGTCGGCGCGGCCCGGCTCGGCGGCGACGTGTTCTCGATGGACCTGCCGCAGAGCCAGAAGCTGTTCATGGAGGTCCAGATGCTGGCCTACCTGAACTTCATGCTGTTCCTGTTCAACATGCTGCCGCTGCTCCCGCTGGACGGCGGCCACGTCGCCGGCGCCCTCTGGGAGTCGGTGCGCCGCGGCCTCGCCCGGGTGCTGCGCCGGCCCGACCCCGGGCCGTTCGACGTGGCCCGGCTGATGCCGGTGGCGTACGTGGTCGCCGGCATCTTCATCTGCTTCACCGGCCTCGTGATGGCCGCCGACATCATCAACCCGGTGCGCCTGAACTAGCGCGCGCCACCCCACGGCCGGGTGTGCTCCGCGCCCCGGCCGTGGCGTACCGTTGGACGCCGGGCGCGCCGGTTGCAGTGCGCGTCGGCTCATCGAATTTCTGCAGAGGAAACACTGCGCACATGACCGCGATCTCGCTCGGTATCCCCTCCCTGCCGCTCAAGCCGCTGGCCAAGCGCCGGTACTCGCGGCAGATCATGGTCGGCAACGTACCGGTGGGCGGTGACGCGCCGGTGTCGGTGCAGTCGATGACCACCACGCTGACCTCCGACGTCAACGCGACGCTCCAGCAGATCGCCCAGCTGACCGCCTCGGGCTGCCAGATCGTCCGGGTCGCGGTGCCGTCGCAGGACGACGCCGACGCCCTGCCGATCATCGCCAAGAAGTCGCAGATCCCGGTGATCGCCGACATCCACTTCCAGCCCAAGTACGTGTTCGCCGCGATCGACGCCGGCTGCGCCGCGGTCCGCGTCAACCCGGGCAACATCAAGGCGTTCGACGACAAGGTCGGCGAGATCGCCAAGGCCGCCAAGGACGCGGGCGTGCCGATCCGGATCGGCGTCAACGCCGGCTCGCTGGACAAGCGCCTGCTGGAGAAGTACGGCCGGGCCACCCCCGAGGCGCTGGTGGAGTCCGCGCTGTGGGAGTGCTCGCTGTTCGAGGAGCACGACTTCCGCGACATCAAGATCTCGGTCAAGCACAACGACCCGGTCGTGATGATCAACGCCTACCGGCAGCTCGCCGCCGCCTGCGACTACCCGCTGCACCTGGGCGTCACCGAGGCCGGCCCCGCCTTCCAGGGCACCATCAAGTCCGCGGTGGCGTTCGGCGCGCTGCTCGCCGAGGGCATCGGCGACACCATCCGGGTCTCGCTGTCCGCCCCGCCGGCCGAGGAGATCAAGGTCGGCAACCAGATCCTCGAGTCGCTGGGCCTGCGCCAGCGCGGCCTGGAGATCGTCTCCTGCCCGTCCTGCGGCCGCGCCCAGGTGGACGTCTACAAGCTCGCCGAGGAGGTCACCGCCGGCCTGGAGGGCATGGAGGTGCCGCTGCGGGTGGCCGTCATGGGCTGCGTCGTCAACGGCCCCGGCGAGGCCCGCGAGGCCGACCTGGGCGTCGCCTCCGGCAACGGCAAGGGCCAGATCTTCGTCAAGGGCGAGGTGATCAAGACCGTGCCCGAGTCGAAGATCGTCGAGACGCTGATCGAAGAGGCCATGAAGCTGGCCGAGCAGATGCAGGAGGAGGGCGTCGAGTCCGGCGCCCCCGTCGTCGTGGCCGCCGAGTGACGGTCTGAACTCCCCGGCGGGGCCGCCGTGTTCGGCGGCCCCGCCCCCTGCGAGAGGTGCCTTCCGTGCTCGACCGAGGTGTGATGCTGCCCGGCCCGTTCCAGGTCGCCCGGGCGCTGGCCGCAACCCGCGTGCTGGAGACGCCAGACCTCGACGAGGCGCTGGAGGTCCTGCACCGCGACCCCGTCGCCAACGCCTTCGTCGCCACCCGGGTGGAGGCCGTCGGCCTCGACCCGTGGCGGCTCGGCGGCGAGATGTGGGGCTGGCACGACGCCGACGGACGGCTCGACGCGCTCTGCTACGCCGGCGCCAACCTGGTCCCGGTCAACGCCGGCCCGGAGGCCGTCCGCGCGTTCGCCGAGCGCGCCCGCCGACAGGGCCGACGCTGCTCCTCGATCGTCGGCCCCGCCGCCGCCACCGCCGCCCTGTGGGCACTGCTGGAGCGCTCCTGGGGCCCGGCCCGCGAGGTGCGCGGCCACCAGCCGCTGATGGCCACCTCCACGCCCGTCACCGAGGTGGAACCCGACCCGCTGGTGCGCCGGGTGCACCGGAGCGAGATCGAGGCGCTGGTCCCCGCCTGCGTCGCGATGTTCACCGAGGAGGTCGGGATCTCCCCGCTGGCCGGCGACGGCGGCCTGCTCTACCAGGCCCGGGTCGCCGAACTGGTCTCCTCCGGACGGTCGTTCGCCCGCTTCGACGAGGACGGCAAGGTCGTCTTCAAGGCCGAGATCGGCGCCGTCACCGCCGGCGCCTGCCAGATCCAGGGCGTCTGGGTCGCCCCCGAACACCGCGGCAAGCGGCTCTCCGAGAGCGGCATGGCCGCCGTCGTCAACACCGCCCTCGCCGAGGTCGCCCCCGTGGTCTCGCTGTACGTCAACGACTTCAACCTGCGGGCCCGCGCCGCCTACCGCCGGGTCGGCTTCCAGGAGGTCGGCGCGTTCATGAGCGTGCTGTTCTGACGATTCGTCAGGGCGCGGCCGGGTCGCGCAGCGGCAGGTGGGCGCCCATCACCGCGTACGGCCGCGCCGTGTTCGGGAAGCGCACCGCCGGCGCCAGGTCCCGGTAGCCGAGCGAGCGGTACAGCCGGCGGGCCGGCGTCTCCGCGTCGATCGCCGACAGGATCGAACGGTCCAGCCCGGAACGCCCGCACAGCGTGCGGATCAGCCTGGTGCCCACCCCCAGGCCCTGGAACTCCGGCAGCACGTGCAGCTCGGTCACCGCGAACACCCCGTCCAGCCAGCTCTCGTGGCCGCGCGCCGCCAGGTACGGCTCGATCACCGTCGACCACCAGTGGGTGCGCTGATTGGGCATCCCGTAGCCGAACCCGACCAGCCGGCCCTGCGCCAGCGCCCCCAGCGCGATCACCCCCGGCTGCAGCGCGTGCCGGCCGACGATCGGCAGCCGCACCGCGACCTCCTGGGGCCCCAGCCCGAACGCGACCGCCTGGACCTCCAGCACGGCAGGCGCCCACGCCGCCAGGTCGATGGCCTCGATCGTCACCCCGGTGCGCTGCTCCATGAAGCGGGACGTTACTACCTGCCGTCCCGGGCGTCCGCCCGCCCCGTCCTCACAGCCAGGCCGCGAACTCCAGATGGAGCTCCGCCTTCGCCTCGTCGCCCCGGGCGAACGCCGCCAGCGCGGTGTCCACCGCCCGCAGCAGCGCCCAGGCCCGCACCCGGTCGGCGGGCAGCTCCACCGCCTCCGACAGCTGCGCCAGCCGCCGCCGGGCCGCACCGCGCGGGCCCGGCGCCGCCGCCAGCGTCTCCGCCCGGTCCAGCACCAGCCGGGCCAGGTCGAACGCCCGGTCGCCCACCACCGGCCGCGGCCCGACCGCCAACCACGGCGAACGGTCGGCCGCCAGCACCCGCCCGTGGTGGAAGTCCCCGTGCAGCAGCCAGGTGCCGCCGTCCGCGGCCAGCGCCACCGCCTCCAGAGCCTCGTCCACCAGAGGCCCCGCGTCCGCCGCACCCGGCAGCGCCCGCCGCTCGCCGATCCGCCGCTCCATCTGCCCGACGCGCTCGGCGAGCGCGGGAAACGCGTGCCCGGCGGGCGGCTCCACCCACAGCCGGCGCAGCAGACTGGTCGCCTCCAACGTGGCCTTCGCCTCCGCCAGCGAACGCAGCGGGATCTCGCCGTGCAGCCGCTCCAGCAGCAGCATCCGGTCCGCCTCGGCCAGCAGCAGCACGGCCCCGCGCCCGGCCCACACCCGCAGCGCCGCTGCCTCGCCCGCCGGATCGGCGCCCGGCCGCAGCGCCTTCACCGCCACCGGCGTCCGGTCCTCGGCCCGGTACGCGTACCCCACCAGCCCACTGCGCCCTCCGGGCTCGGCGACCCGCTCCAGCACCAGCCCCCACTCGGCCAGCCGCTCCCCGAACCGCGACGGCAACTCAGCCAGCCACTCCACCCCGCCCGGATCACCCCCCACCCGGACCGACTCGGCCAGACGCTCAGGGACAGTGAACTGCGGGGGCTGTGCGGACATACCGTCCATCATCGCGCAGCAGGCCGCCGGGGGAGCGGCGGTGCGACGCGGGCGCGGCGACCGGCGGGTGACCCGCCGTCCCGCTGCGCGGTGCTCGGGAGGGGCGGTCGACGGGGTGGCGGCGCGGTGCTGTGCGCCGACGGTCAGCGGCCGAGGTCGGCCGCCTCGCGCTGCTCTTCCGGCGGGCAGCCGCCTGCGCGCAGCGGTTTCGGCGGTGGGCGGGTGGCTCACGGATGCCGTCCCGCCGCGCGTCCTCGGACGGGCAGCCGCCTGCGCGCCGCGGGGCGATGGCGGCTGCGCGGCGGCGGGCGGCCCGTGCGCTAGGTGGCGCTCGCGGACGGGGTGGGGTCGGCGGCGGCGAGGCCGGGGAGGGCGGGGAGGTCGGCGCCCCAGTGCGCGGCCCGGAGGGCGCATTCGCGCAGGGCGGTGGCGGCCTGGGTGCGCAGGGCGGTGGTGGCGGACAGGTCGGCGTAGGCGGCGGTGAGCTGGGTCTCCAGGTAGGCGGCGAGCTGGCCGGCGGTGGCCGCGTCCTTGACCTGGAACGGCAGCCGGTAACCGGGAGCGGCGGCCGTGGGGGAGGTGCCGCCGGAGGCGAGCAGGCGCTGCCAGGCGTCCCGGCGGGCCTGGTGGGCGGCGTACGCGGCGCGCCCGTCCTCGCGCTGCGGGCCGGTCGGCAGGAACGCGCCGACCACGCCGTAGCCGTACACGGCGGCGTGCTCGGCGGCGAGCGCCGACTGGAGTGCCTCGGTGTCGGCGGCGGGCATCGCGGCCGCAGTGGCCGAGCCCGACGCCGAGGCGGAGGCGGACGCGGAAGCGGAGGGGGAAGGGGATGGAGAGGGGGAGGCGGAGGGCGACGCGCCGTCGTCGGCGAGCGGCCCGGTGTCGCCGAGGGCGGCGGCGTGCGCGGCGCCGGAGGCGGCGACCGAGGCGAGGATCCGGGCCAGCGCGGGGGAGGCGGCGGTCAGGTCGGCCAGCCGCCGGCCCGCGGTGCGGCGCTCGGAGGCGGCCAGGTCGGCGACGGTCCGGGCGGCACCCGCACCCGCACTCGCGCTCGCGGGGACCGAGGCGGGAGCCGAGGAGGCGGGCAGCGACTGGGCCAGCGCCTCGCGGTGCTGGACCACGTCGTCGCGCAGGTCGCCGAGGCGGGCGGCGTCGGCGGGTCGGGCCGCGATCACCGCGTCGTAGTCGGCCAGCAGCGCGTCGGTGGCGGCGAGTTGACGGAGCCGCAGCGGCCGGTCCGCGTCGTCGGCGGTCTGCTGCGCGTTCTTGGGGTGACTGTCGGTGCAGCCGGACAGCGCCAGGAGTCCGCCGAGCGCTCCAAGAGCCAGGAAGGTCCGCCGGGTGGGCGCGGGCATCGGCACTCCATCGTGCTCGGGGGGCCGGGCGGCCGCCGTCGGGAGAATCATGACCGGAGCCGGGCGCTCCATGAGGGAGCTTGGACGGTACCCGGTGGCTGTGACGTTGCTCGCAGCGGGGTGGCCCGGGCCCGGGTCGGAATCGGCGGTTCGGGGTTCGACCGGATAGGCTTCGCCATGAGTTAGCACCTCCGACAACAGCAGACGCGGCCGAGGAGTCACCCGGATGAGCACCACCCCCACTGACCGGCTGCGCACATTGCTGGAGCCGCTGGCCGCCGGAGCCGGGCTGGACCTCGAAGAGGTCAAGGTGACCCAGGCCGGCAGCCGCCGCCAGGTGCAGATCGACGTGGACGCCGACGGCGGCGTCGACCTGGACGCGATCGCCGAGTTCTCCCGCCTGGTCGGCCAGGCGCTGGACGAGTCGGACCTGATGGGTGACGCTCCGTATCTGCTGGAGGTCGGTTCGCCGGGCGCGGAGCGCCCGCTGAGCGAGCCGCGGCACTGGCGTCGGGCGACCGGCCGCCTCGCGGCGATCAAGCTGGTGGACGGCGCGGAACTGACCGCGCGGGTGCTGGAGAGCGACGAGGACGGCGCACTGGTCGAGGTGCAGCCGGTGAAGGGGCGCGGCCGCCCCAAGGAGCGCCGTCTGGAGTTCGCGGAGATCGCGCGGGCCCGGGTGCAGGTCGAGTTCAACCGCAAGGACGAGGAACTGCTCGACGCCGCCGCCGACATCGCGGACACGGACGAAGAGGAAGAGGAGGCGTAATCGTGGACATCGACATGAGTGCCCTGCGTGGGTTGGTCACCGAGAAGGGCGTGCCGTTCGACCTGCTGGTCGAGTCGATCGAGTCGGCCCTCCTCATTGCGTACCACCGCACCGAGGGCTCGCGCCGCCGGGCGCGGGTGGAGCTGAACCGCAAGACCGGCCACGTGACGGTGTGGGCGCTGGAGGACGCGGCCGAGCTGGACGAGGGCGTGGAGCCCAAGGAGTTCGACGACACCCCGAGCGGGTTCGGCCGGATCGCCGCGTCCACCGCCAAGCAGGTCATCCTGCAGCGCCTGCGGGACGCTGCGGACGACCAGACCTTCGGTGAGTACGCCGGCAAGGAGGGCGACATCGTCACCGGCGTCGTCCAGCAGGGCAACGACCCGAAGAACATCCTGGTCGACATCGGCAAGCTGGAGGCCATCCTGCCGCCGCAGGAGCAGGTCCCGGGCGAGGACTACCGGCACGGCACCCGGCTGAAGTGCTACGTGGTGGGCGTGCGGCGCGGTGTGCGCGGCCCGTCGGTCACGCTGTCGCGGACCCACCCGAACCTGGTGAAGCGCCTGTTCGCGCTGGAGGTCCCGGAGATCGCGGACGGTTCGGTGGAGATCGCGGCGATCGCCCGCGAGGCCGGTCACCGCACCAAGATCGCCGTGTGGTCGCGCCGTCAGGGGCTGAACGCCAAGGGCGCCTGCATCGGCCCGAACGGCATGCGGGTGCGCGGCGTGATGGCCGAGCTGCACGGCGAGAAGATCGACATCGTCGACTGGTCGGAGGACCCGGCCGAGATGGTCGCCGCCGCGCTGTCGCCCGCCCGGGTGACCAAGGTGGAGATCGTCGACCTGGCCCAGCGGTCGGCGCGGGTGATCGTGCCGGACTACCAGCTGTCGCTGGCGATCGGCAAGGAGGGGCAGAACGCCCGCCTGGCCGCCCGGCTCACCGGCTGGCGGATCGACATCCGTCCGGACACCGAGGTCCCGGCCGAGGGCCAGTAGTCGGAAAGCCGCCCCTCCCGGTCGGAAGGCCGGGAGGGGCGGAAACGTTGTCCCAAGCCTCCGGAGATCTACTCGGCGGCGGCGAGTCCCTTCGGAGGGGTAGACTTGAACGTGTCTGGCCGGACGCATGTCCGCGCATGCCCTGAACGCACCTGCGTGGGCTGCCGCAAGCGGGCGGCCAAGCACGAGCTGCTGCGTGTCGTGGCGGGCGAGGGCGAGTGCGTCCCCGATCCTCGCGGCACACTCCCGGGCCGGGGCGCGTATCTGCACCCCGTACCGAACTGCCTCGACCTCGCGGTCCGCCGCCGGGCGTTCCCGAGGGCCCTCCGGGTCCAGGGCACGCTCGAACCCGGCGCCCTGCGGGAGTTCGTCGGGGCAGGAGCAAGTCCGGCCGACGGTCAGTCGGCCCGCTGACGGGCCCCGCGCCCGGCAACACGCACCAGCGCACGGCAGTGGGTACATCGCCGTGCGCCCGAGTCAGGTACCTCGCGAGATGGAAGTAGGTCGAGATTGCGATGAGCACTCGATGAGTACGCGATGAGTACGCCCATGAAGTAGCGACAGTCCGGCGGACGACACCCCGGACGTATAGACAGGAGCGAAGTGGCTAAGGTCCGGGTATACGAGCTCGCCAAGGAGCTTGGTTTGGAGAGCAAGGCCGTGATGGCCAAGCTCACCGAGCTGGGTGAGTTCGTGCGTTCGGCGTCCTCGACGATCGAGGCGCCGGTCGTGCGCAAGTTGACTGACGCTTTGGGAGCGACCCCGCCGTCCGGCGGCGCGTCCTCCGCGAAGCCTGGCCCGCGGAAGCCCGCGGCGCCCCAGCCGTCCGGCAACGCCGGTTCGGCTGCACCCAAGCCGGGTGCCCCCACCCCCGGCCCGCGTCCGACCGTGACGCCGGGTCCCCGTCCCACCCCCACGCCCGCCGCGGGCTCGGCCGCGCCGAAGCCCGCCGGTGCGCCGACCCCGGGTCCGCGCCCGGCTGCCCGTCCGGCTTCGCCGGCCGCGCCCGCCGCGCCCGCCCCGGCAGCCGAATTCTCCTCCCCGGCTCCGGCCGGTGAGGCTCCGGCGCGTCCGGCCGCCCCGCGGCCGGCTCCGGCCAACCCCGCGGCCCGTCCGGGCCCGCGTCCGGCCGGTCCGCGTCCGGGCAACAACCCCTTCACCTCCGGTGGCGCGTCGGGCATGGCCCGTCCGTCCGCCCCGCGTCCGGGCGGTCCGGCCGGCGAGCGCGGCCAGCGTCCGGGTGCTCCCGGCGCCGGTGCGCCGCGTCCGGGTGGTCCGGCCGGCGAGCGCGGTCCCCGTCCCGGTGGCGAGCGCGGTCCCCGTCCGGGCGGTCAGGGTGCGGGTGCTCCGCGTCCGGGCGGCGCCCCGGCCGGTGAGCGCGGTCCTCGTCCCGGTGGCGCCCCGCGTCCCGGTGCTCCGGGTACCGGTGCCCCGCGTCCCGACGGCATGCCGCGTCCGGCCGGTCCGCGCCCCGGTGCGCCGAGCCCGTCCGGCATGCCCCGTCCGAACCCCGGCATGATGCCGCAGCGTCCGGGCCCGCGTCCGGGTCCGGGTGCGGGTGCCCGTCCGGGTGGTCCCGGCGCGCGTCCCGGTGCTCCGGGTGGCGCCCGTCCGGGCTTCCAGGGCCGTCCGGCCGGTCCGGGCTCGCGTCCGGCCGGTGGCGGCTTCGGCGGTCCCCGTCCGGGTGGCGCCGGTGGCGGCGGCGGCTTCGGTGGCGGCGGTGCCCGTCCCGGCGGCTTCGGCGGTCGTCCCGGTGGCCCGGGTGCCCGTGGTGGCACGCAGGGTGCGTTCGGTCGCGGCCCCGGTGGCCGTCCGGCGCGTGGCCGGAAGTCGAAGCGCGCGAAGCGCCAGGAGTACGAGGCCATGCAGGCCCCGTCCGTCGGCGGTGTGATGCTGCCGCGCGGCAACGGTTCGACCGTTCGCCTGTCGCGCGGTGCGTCGCTGACGGACTTCGCGGAGAAGATCAACGCCAACCCGGCCGCGCTCGTCTCCGTCATGTTCAACCTCGGTGAGATGGTCACCGCCACCCAGTCGGTCTCCGACGCCACGCTGCAGCTGCTGGCGGACGAGATGGGCTTCGTGCTGGAGATCGTCAGCCGGGACGACGAGGACCGCGAGCTGCTGGAGTCGTTCGACATCGACTTCGGTGTCGACGAGGGCGACGAGGAGCAGCTGGCTCCGCGTCCGCCGGTGGTGACCGTCATGGGTCACGTCGACCACGGTAAGACCCGACTGCTCGACGCGATCCGCAAGACCAACGTGGTCGCGGGCGAGGCCGGTGGCATCACCCAGCACATCGGTGCGTACCAGGTGGTCACCGAGGTGAACGGCGAGCAGCGTCCGATCACCTTCCTCGACACCCCGGGTCACGAGGCGTTCTCCGCCATGCGTGCCCGTGGTGCCAAGTCCACCGACATCGCGATCCTGGTGGTCGCGGCCAACGACGGTGTCATGCCGCAGACGGTCGAGGCGCTCAACCACGCCAAGGCCGCCGGTGTGCCGATCGTGGTCGCGGTCAACAAGATCGACGTCGAGGGCGCCGACCCGACCAAGGTCCGCGGTCAGCTGACCGAGTTCGGTCTGGTGGCCGAGGAGTACGGCGGCGACACCATGTTCGTCGACATCTCCGCGCGCCAGGGCCTCAACATCGAGGAGCTGCTGGAGGCCGTGGTCCTGACCGCGGACGCCTCGCTCGACCTGCGCGCCAACCCGGAGCAGGACGCCCAGGGCATCGCGATCGAAGCCCACCTGGACAAGGGCCGCGGCGCCATGGCGACGCTGCTCGTCCAGCGCGGCACCCTGCGGGTCGGCGACTCGATCGTGGTCGGCGACTCCTACGGCCGCGTCCGCGCGATGCTGGACGAGAACGGCAACAGCCTCGCCGAGGCCGGCCCGTCCCGTCCGGTGCTGCTGCTCGGTCTGACCTCGGTGCCCCGCGCCGGCGACAGCTTCATCGTCGTCGACGAGGACCGCACCGCCCGTCAGATCGCCGAGAAGCGCGCCGCCCGCGACCGCAACGCCTCGATGGCCCAGCGCCGCGTCCGCGTGTCGCTGGAGGGCTTCGAGGCCGCGCTGGCCGCCGGCAACATCGAGAAGCTCAACCTCATCATCAAGGGCGACGTCTCCGGTTCCGTCGAGGCCCTGGAAGACGCCCTCGTCAAGCTGGACGTGGGCGAAGAGGTCGAGCTGCGCGTCCTGCACCGCGGTGTGGGCGCCATCACCGAGTCCGACGTGGACCTGGCGATGGGCTCGGACGCCATCATCATCGGCTTCAACGTGCGCGCCGAGGGGCGCGCCCGTACCGCGGCCGAGCGCGAAGGCGTCGACATCCGGTACTACTCGGTCATCTACCAGGCGATCGAGGAGATCGAGGCGGCGCTCAAGGGCCTGCTCAAGCCCGAGTACGAGGAGGTGCGCCTCGGCTCCGCGGAGATCCGCGAGGTGTTCCGCTCCTCCAAGTTCGGCAACATCGCCGGTGTTCTCGTCCGCGAGGGCATCATTCGCCGCAACACCAAGGCCCGCCTGCTGCGCGACGGCAAGGTCGTGGCGGAGAACCTCAACATCGAGGGTCTGCGCCGCTTCAAGGACGACGCGACCGAGGTCCGCGAGGGCTTCGAGGCCGGTGTCACGTTGGGCTCGTTCAACGACATCAAGATCGACGATGTCATCGAGACCTACGAGATGCGCGAGAAGCCGCGCGCGTAACGGCTGCTGACCGGGGTCGGCCGACGGGGTGCAGTTATCCCGTTGGCCGGCCCCGGCCGCGCTGTTAGGGTCCTGGCTGTCGGGAATCCTTCGAGGCCCCCAGGCCGGCCAGGCCTGTCACTCCATGTACGTAGGAACTCTCACCTTCGACCTGCTCCTCGGCGACGTCCACTCGCTGAAGGAGAAGCGGTCGATCGTGCGGCCCATCGTGGCCGAACTGCAGCGCAAGTACAGCGTGTGCGCCGCAGAGGTCGGGAACCAGGATCTGCACCGCAGGGCCGAGATCGGCTGTGCGGTGGTGTCCGGCGACGCCGGGTACGTCAACGAGATCCTGGACAGCTGTGAGCGGCTTGTCGCCGGCCGCCCCGAGGTGATGCTGCTCTCCGCGAGGAGGCGGCACCACCACGACGACGACGAATGACCTGCGGGCGTCACTACCGTCACACCCGCACCGGACCGAGAGCGCCCACAAGGCTGGGCGCGGGCGGGTACGTTGGGGAGAGGGCCCCACCGGGTCGAGGTCATGACCCGGGTACCGCGCCTACTGCACGAGGAGGCAAGGCAACGTGACCGACACCGCAAGGGCGCGCAAGCTCGCCGACCGCATTCAGGTGGTCGTGGCGGAGACCCTGCAGCGGCGGATCAAGGATCCGCGACTCGGGTACGTCACCATCACCGACGCCCGGGTGACGGGTGACCTGCGCGAGGCCACCGTCTTCTACACCGTCTACGGCGACGAGACCGAGCGGGAGTCCAGCGCGGCCGCGCTGGAGAGCGCCAAGGGCATCCTGCGCTCCGAGGTCGGCAAGCAGACCGGGGTGCGGTTCACGCCGACCCTGACCTTCGTCGCCGACGCGCTTCCGGACAACGCCCGGAACATCGACGACCTGCTGGACAAGGCCCGGGTCTCCGACGCCGCGGTCCGCACCGCGGCCGCCGGGGCCACCTACGCCGGCGACGCCGACCCGTACAAGGCGGCCCGCGACGACGACGAGGACGAGTGACCACGGCCGGGAAGCCGGCCGAGTCCGGTGCCGCGGGGGCGGTCTCCACTGTTGAGGTGGAGACCGCCCTCGCGGTGCTTCCGGGCCCGCGCAACGGGTCGTCGGGGCCGTTCGAGGCCGCGTGGGCGCGGGCCGTCGAACTGATCGCGGGCGCCGAAGAGATCGACCTGATCTGCCACATCTGCCCGGACGGGGACGCGCTGGGCTCCGCGCTGGCCGCCGCGCTGGCGCTGCGCGGTCTCGGCAAGCGGGTGCGGGTGTCGTTCGGCGAGGACCCGCAGATCATCCCCGAGTCGCTGTCCTTCCTGCCCGGGCAGGAAATGATCGTCCCGGCCGCCGCGGTGCCCGCCGCGCCCGCGCTGGTGCTGGCCTTCGACGCCGCCTCCGAGGAGCGGCTCGGCCTGCTGCGCGACAACGCCTTCGCGGCCGGCGCGCTGGTCGTCTTCGACCACCACGCCTCCAACCCGGGCTTCGGCGACGTCCGGCTGATCGACCCGTCCGCGCCCGCCACCGCGGTGCTGGTCGACGAACTGCTGCGCCGGCTGCACGTCCCGCCGGACCGGTCGATCGCGGCCTGCCTGTACACCGGCATCGCCACCGACACCGGCTCGTTCAAGTACCGGGCCACCACGCCCGCCACCCACGAGATGGCCGGGCGGATGCTGGCCACCGGGATCCGGCACGACCTGATCTCCCGTCAACTGTGGGACACCACCTCGTTCGGCTACCTGAAGGTGCTCGCCGGGGCGCTGGACCGCGCCGTGTTCGAACCCGAGGAGGCCGGCGGGCACGGGCTGGTGTGGACCTGGGTGCCGTACCAGGACCTGGCGCTGTTCGGCGTCACCGTGGAGGAGATCGAGGGCCTGATCGACGTGCTGCGCAAGCCCGCCGAGGCGGACGTCGCGCTGGTGCTCAAGCAGGACCCGGACGGCACGCTGCGCGGCTCCTGCCGCTCCCGCGGCGCGGTCGACGTGGCCGCGGTGTGCGCCCGGCTGGACGGCGGCGGGCACGTCTTCGCGGCCGGGTTCTCCGCCCGGGCCGGGGTGCCGGAGACCGTCGAGCGGTTCCGGGCGGCATTGGCGGAAGAGAACGCGGGCTAGCTAGGCTCGTCCGGTTCGGTGGGCTTTTCACCGGTCGCGGAAGCGACCGCGCAGGGAATGAAACGATAGAGCGATGAAGCGTAAAGGGACGGGCCCCGACGGGCTGGTCATCGTCGACAAGCCGGAAGGCATCACCTCGCACGGCGTGGTCGCCAAGCTCCGGTGGCTGGCCGGCACCCGCAAGGTCGGGCACGCCGGCACCCTCGACCCGATGGCCACCGGCGTGCTGGTGATCGGCGTCGAGCGGGCCACCCGGCTGCTCGGGCACCTGATGCTCACCGCCAAGACGTACGACGCCACGATCCGGCTCGGGCAGACCACCGTCACCGACGACCGGGAGGGCGACGTCACCGCCGCCACCCCGGCGGACGGGGTGGCGCGGGAGGCGATCGACGCCGGGATCGCGGAGCTCACCGGCGAGATCATGCAGGTGCCGTCCAAGGTCAGCGCCATCAAGATCGACGGCAAGCGCTCGTACGCGCGGGTCCGCGAGGGCGAGGACTTCGAACTCGCCGCCCGGCCGACCACCGTGCACTCCTTCACGGTGCACGAGGTGCGGCCCGCGGTCGCCGAGGACGGCACCCCGGTGCTCGACCTCGACGTGACCGTGGAGTGCTCCTCCGGCACCTACATCCGCGCGCTGGCCCGCGACCTGGGCGCCGCGCTCGGCGTCGGCGGCCACCTGACCATGCTGCGCCGCACCAAGGTCGGCCCGTACGCGGTCGAGTCCGCGCACACCCTGGAGCAGCTGGAGGAGAAGCTGGAGGTGCTGCCGATCGCGGACGCCGCCGCGGCCGCCTTCCCCCGCTGGGACATCGACGCCGAGCAGGCCAAGCTGCTCTCCAACGGCATGCGGCTGCCCGCCCCGGGCCTCGGCGTGGACGGCCCGATCGCGGTCTTCGACCCGGACGGCCGCTTCCTGGCGCTGGTCGAGGAGCAGGCCGGCAAGGCCAAGCCGGTCGCGGTGTTCGTCGGCTGACGATTCGTCAATCCGGCTGCGGCGGCCCCGGTGGAGAGATTCTCCGCCGGGGCCGTTCGGCGTCCCGGCGCAGCGCGAGGCGCCAGTCGTTGCTGTGCAGGAAGCGCCCCGAACGCTGCGGGTACTCGAAGTCGCAGGGCCCGGCGTCGGTGAAGCCGAGGCGGGCGCAGAGGGCGTTGGACGGGGCGTTGTCGACGGCCGGGAAGGCGTGCAGCGTGCTGGGGGCGGTGAGGTCGGCGGCGGTGAGCTCGCGGAGCACGGCCAGCATCAGGCGGCCGGCGGCGAGCGCGAGGCCGCGGCCCTGGAACTCGGGCAGGACGTTCCAGCCGGTCTCGTAGATCTCCTCGCCCTGCCACGCGCGGCGGTGGAAGGCGATCGAACCGGCCGGAGCGCCGTCGGCCAGCACCGCGAACATGGCGCCGCCGAGCGCCGGGAGGTCCAGGTAGCGGCGGTGGCGGTGCAGCAGCTGCTCCGGGCTCTCCGGGCCGCCGACATGACGGCGCATCACCGGCGTGTTGATGTGCTCCAGCAGGTCGAAGTGGGAGTCGGACCAGGGGGCGAGGCGGACGTCCATGCGGGGATGCTGCCAGCCCGACCGCCACCCGGCCCACGGTTTTTCGGCGCCGCAGCGGCGGTGCGCGGCGTGTCGCCGGGGGCGCGTGAGGTGAACGGGTGTGGTGAGCGGGGCGCGCGGGGTGCTGTGGGGCTGGTGGGGGGCAGGCTGACCGGCGGCCGGAACAGCGGCCGGCAGAGCGGCGGGAGGACTGGCGGGATGGGCGAGGGCGCGAGCGCCGGCTTCGCGGGCGACCCGGCGCACGGGCTGATGCGGATCCTGGACGTGCAGGGACGGCTGTGCGGGCTCGGGTTCGTCGCCGACCGGCAGGGCACGGTGGTGACCGCGCACGAGGCGGTGGCGGGCCTGCCCAGGCTGGTGCTGCACACCCCGGGCGGCCAGTCCAGGGTGCTCGGCCCGGAGAGCGTCGACCTGCTGCCCGAACGCGGCCTCGCGCTGCTGCGGACCGCGGCGGTCGGCGGGGTGCCGGGCCGCGCGCTGGCGATCGGGCGGGGCGAGCCCGGCGGCCCCGTCGTGGTCCCGCACCAGCGCCGCGAGGACGGCGCGCCCGTGCTGGCCCGCGGCGGCCTGCTCGGCCGGGAGAACGGCCGCTGCGGGGACGGCGCGCAGACCCGGACGGTGCCGGGCGTGCTGCTGCTCGACCTCGCGGTGGCGCCGGTGGCCGGCGCGCCCGTGCTCGACCCGGACACCGGCGCCGTCGTGGCCGTCGTCGCCCCCCGGGTGCGCACCGCCGGCGGGGCCGGGGTGGCCGCCGTCCCGCTGTCCTTCGACGGCCCGCCGGGGGACGGCCCGCTCGGCCTGCTGCTGGCCCGCAACGCCTCCGGCGTGCCCGCGTTCGGCCGGGCCCTCAACCTGGCCGGCGGGCTGCGCCTGACGGCCGCTCAACTGGACGCCGCCACCGCCGGGCCCGGCCGGATCACCCGACTCGCCGCCGACCGCATCGACCGGCCCGACGGCCTCAGCGGCGAGGAGCCGCAGGACACCCTCACCGTGCTGCTCGGCGACTCCGGCAGCGGGCGCACCACCGAACTCGCCGCCCTCGCCGTCCGCCGGGCCGGCGCCGCCGAACCACTGCCCACGCTCTGGCTGCGCGGCGCCGACCTGGCCCTCGGCGACCGCGCCATCGGCGACACCCTGCACCGCCGACTCGTCGCCGCAGCACGGCAGTTGGGCGTCCCCGAGGTCTGCCCCGCGGAGCTCGCCGAACGGTGCGCGGACGGCGGCCGCCCGCTGCTGGTGGTGCTGGACGGGCCCGAGGAGGCCCAGCGGGCGCTCTCCGCGCACTGGCTGGCCGGCGCCCTGGAGTGGCTGCGCACCCACCGCGCCCGCGCCCTGGTCGCCTGCCGCCCGGACGGCTGGCACCAGCTCGGCCCCTGGCGGGCCGCCGCCCGGGCGCTCTGGCTGGGCCCGCTCACCGACGACGCCGCGGCCCGGGCCGGGCGGCGCTACGGGCTGCCCGAGGCCTTCCTCGGCCCCGCCGACCGCGGCCACCCGCTGGCGCTGCGGCTGGCCGGCGACCTGCGCGGCGCGGGCGTGCACGGCCCGGTCGCCGACCGCACCGAACTCTTCGACGGCTGGCTGGACCTGGCCTGCCTGACCGTCGCCCGCCGGGTCGCCCACGCCCCCGGCGGCCAGCGCCGCCACCGGCGCGGCGGCCCCGTCCCGCCCGGCGAGGACACCAGGCAGGTGCGCCGGCTGGCCGCCGCCGTCGCCGGCCGGCTGCACGAGGCCGCCCGGCTGATGCTCGGCGCGGGCGACGGGGCGCTGTCCGCCGACGAGTTCGACCGGCTGTTCCCGGCCGCCGGCGGCTGGGCCCGGGCCGTCCACGAGGAGCGCCTGCTGGTCCCGGCGGGCACCGGCCACCGCTCCGGCCACGAGGAGTGGGGGGAGTGGCTGCAGAGCCTGCACCTGGACCTGGACGCGGCGCTGCGCCTGCTGCTCGCGGAGGACCGGGCGACGGCCGGCGGCGGGTCCCCGGGCGACCCGACGGCCCGCAACGTCCTGCCGCCCGCGGCCGCCGGCGGGGCGAAGGGCCGGCAGGGCGCGGTCGGCCGGGCCCGGGTCGGCGTGGTGGTGGGGGCGCTGCGCCGGGTCGGCGCGGCGCGCGGCGCGGGCGCGCTGGACGGGTGGCTGCACCGGATCCGGCTGGCGCTGGAGCGCGCCGAGCCCGGCGGCGACCCCGACTGGTGGGCGGGCAGACTGCTGACCGCCGGGATCGCCGGCAGCCCCGACCCCGGCGCGCACCGCGAGCTGCTGGAGCAGCTGACCGGCCGGGCCGGGTGGGACGAGCGCTTCGGCCCGGCGTTCTGGGCCGGCCTGCCGCTGCCCGCCGCCGACCGGGTCGCCCTGCTCGGCCGGCTCGTCGACGACCCGGCCGGCCCGGCCGACCGGGCGGAGGCGGTGCGCAGCGGCGTCGCGGAGCTGCTGGCCGCCGACCCGCACACCGTGCTGCCGCTGCTGTGCGGCTGGTACGAGCACGCCGGACCGGCCGCCGCCGACCTCGCCGACACCCTGCTGTTCGAACACCGGGCGCTGGCCCTGGACGAGTTGACGGAGGCACTGGTCGCCGCCGCGCACCCGCGGGCCGACGCGCTGCTCGGGCGGCTCGCCGAGCGGGAGCCGTCCGCGCTGTGCCGGGCCGTCGACCGGTGGAGCCACGACCCGCGCCCCGAACGGCACGTCGCGGCCGCCGTGCACGCCCTGCGCACCGCCCCGCACGCGGGCGGCTCGGGCGCGCAGCTGCTGCGGCTGGCCGCCCGCACCCTGCTGGCCAGGGACGACGAACCGGCCCTGCACGGCGCGGCGCTGGCGCTGCTGGTGCGCGACCCGCAGGCCCGGGCCGAACACCTGCCGGCGGCGCTGGCCGCCTACCGCGCGGGCGACCCGTTCCTCACCGAGGAGGTGCTGGCCGACCTGGTCGAGGAGTACCCGGCCCAGGTGCTGGTGGCGGTCCGCGAGCGGCTGCGGCGGCCCGGGCCGCGGGCCGGCGACGGGCTGCGGGCGCTCGACCGGGCGGCGGACCCGGCGGTGGTGCGCTCCGGGGTGCTGCTCGCGGCCGAGCTGCTGCGCGAACAGCCCGAGCGGGCCGGGCAGGTCGCCGACCATCTGGACCGGCTGCTGGACGCCGGGCAGGACGGCCGCCCGCTGCTGCCCGCGGTGCTCGCCGCCGGGCCGGCCGCCCGGGCCCGCTTCGCGCCGGTGCTGGCCGCCCCCGGAACGGGCCGTGCGGGGCTGCTGGACGCCCTGCTGGCCGCCGAGCAGGACCACGCGGTGCTGGGCGCCGTGGTGGAGGCGCTGGCGGCCCGGCACGCCGGTCATCCGCCGTCCCGGGTGCGCGAGTTGCTGCGCCGGATCGCCGACCGCTGGCCCGGGGCGGACGCCGTCCTGGTGCGCTGCGCGGGCCGCTGGGCGGGTTTCGCCCGGCTGCTGGCCGACTGGCCCGCCGACGTCGCGCCGCCGCCCGACGGGCCCCGACTGGCCACGATGCGGACGCTCACCGCGGCCGGCCGCGACCCGCAGTACGCCGCCGCGGAGGCCGAACGGCAGGTGGACCGCCCCGGCGTCCGTCTGACCGGTCACACGGGGGGCCTTCCGGTGCCTGGACAGGGCCGGTCGCATGGCACGCTATAGGAGTTCGGTTTCGGTCTTTCGAGTGCACCGGGTGTGCACACCGTAGGAACAAGGAGCGGTCAGGTGCAGCGCTGGCACGGCCTGGAGGAGATCCCCGGGGACTGGGGGCGCAGCGTCGTCACCATCGGATCGTTCGACGGGGTCCACCGCGGACACCAGTTGATCATCAATCGGGTGGTCGAGCTGGCCGGGGAGCTGGGGGCGAGGTCGGTCGTCGTCACCTTCGACCCGCACCCCAGCGAGGTGGTCCGCCCCGGCAGCCACCCGCCGCTGCTCGCCCCGCAGCCGCGGCGGGCCGAACTGGTCGAGCAGCTCGGCGTGGACGCCGTGCTGGTGCTGCCGTTCACCGCCGAGTTCTCGAAGGAGTCGCCGGAGTACTTCGTGCAGTCGGTGCTGGTCGACGCACTGCACGCGAAGGCCGTGGTGGAGGGCCCGAACTTCCGCTTCGGGCACCGCGCCGCGGGCAACGTCGAGCTGCTCGCCGAGCTCGGCCGGGCCGACGACTTCGCGGTCGAGGTGCTCGACCTGCAGGTGCGCGGCGCCGCCGGCGACGGCGAGCCGTTCTCCTCCAGCCTGTGCCGCCGCCTGGTCGCGGCCGGCGACATGGCGGGCGTCGCCGAGGTCCTGGGCCGCCCGCACCGGGTCGAGGGCGAGGTCGTCCGGGGTGCCCAGCGCGGCCGCGAACTCGGCTACCCCACCGCCAACGTGGACACCGTGCCGCACTCGGCGATCCCCGCCGACGGCGTGTACGCGGGCTGGCTGACCGCCGACGGCGAGACCATGCCCGCCGCGATCTCGGTCGGCACCAACCCGACCTTCGACGGCACCACCCGCACCGTCGAGGCGTACGCCATCGACCGGGTCGGCCTCGACCTGTACGGCAAGCACGTCGCGGTCGACTTCCTCAGCTGGCTGCGCGGCATGGAGAAGTTCGACAGCATCGACGCCCTGCTGGAGCGGATGGCCGAGGACGTCAAGCGCGCCCGGGACCTCACCGCGCGCCCCTGACCGGTCGACGGAACGTCAGGAAGCCCCCCGCGAAGAACCTTTCGCGGGGGGCTTCCCGATGTGCGCTCAGCCGTGCTGCGGCGGGTACCCGTAGCCCGGAGGCGGGGCCTCGTGCGGCGGCGGGTAGCCGTAGCCGGGCTGCTGCGGCGGACCCTGCGGCGGGTATCCGCCGGGCTGCTGCGGCGCCCCCTGCTGCGGGTACGGCTGCTGCGGCGGCTGCTGCCACGGCTGGCCGGCCGCCGGGTAGCCGCCCTGCTGCGGGTACTGCTGCGGGTACGGCTGCTGCTGCGGCGGGACGCCGCCCTGCTGCGGGTACGGCTGCTGCTGGTACTGCTGCTGTTGCTGGGCCTGCCAGCCGCCCTGCTGCTGCGCCCGGGCGATGTCCTCGCCGACCAGCGCGGCCAGCTCGAAGTAGGCGTCCCGGACCTTGGGCCGCATCATCGCCAGGTTGACCTCGGCGCCGGCCGCCAGGCTCTCGTCGAACGGCACCACCACGACGCCGCGGCAGCGGGTCTGGAAGTGCGCCACGATGTCCTCGATCTTGATCATCTTGCTGGTCTCGCGCACTCCGGAGACCACCGTGATCGACCGCTGCACCAGGTCCGCGTAACCGTGCGCGGACAGCCAGTCCAGCGTGGTGGAGGCGCTGGACGCACCGTCCACGCTGGGCGTGGCGACCACGATCAGCTGGTCCGCCAGGTCGAGCACGCCGCGCATCGCCGAGTACAGCAGACCGGTGCCGGAGTCGGTCAGGATGATCGGGTAGTGCTGCCCGAGCACCTGGATGACCTGGCGGTAGTCCGAGTCGTCGAAGGTGGTGGAGACCGCCGGGTCGACGTCGTTGGCGACGATCTCCAGGCCCGAGTTCGGGTCCTGCGAGGTGAACTGACGGATGTCCATGTAGTTGCGCACGTGCGGGATCGCCGTCACCAGGTCGCGGATGGTCGCCCCGGTCTGCCGCTTGATGCGGCGGCCCAGGGTGCCCGCGTCCGGGTTCGCGTCGATCGCGATGACCTTGTCCTGCCGCTCGCTGGCGAGCGTCGCACCCAGCGAGGTGGTGGTCGTGGTCTTGCCGACGCCGCCCTTGAGGCTGATCACCGCGATCCGGTAGCAGGTCGTCACCGGATGCCGGATCAGCTCCAGCTTCTGCTGCTTGCCGGCCTGCGCCGACTTCCCGCCGAACTGGAACCGGGACTGCTTCTGCACCTTCGGCTGGCCGCGCAGCAGCCGGTCCGAGGAGAGCTCCACCGCCGCCGTGTACCCGAGCGCCGCGCCGTGCGCCGCCGCCTGCGGACCCGGCTGCTGGAACTGCGCGGGGGCCTGCGGGGCGTTCTGCGCGCCGTTGTGCTGCTGGTACGCCGGGCCGGGACCGGCCTGCTGCTGCGGCCAGCCGCCCGCCCGCGGATCGGCCGGCGGCTGCCCGCCCCACTGCTGCTGACCCTGCTGGGCCCCCTGCTGGGGGTAGGCCGGCGGCTGCTGGACGGGCGGCTGCTGACCCTGCTGCGGGTACGGCTGCGGCTGCTGCGGCTGGTTGGGCCACTGCGGCGGCGCGGGCTGCTGCACCGGCGGCTGCTGCACCTGCTGCTGCGGATACACCGGCGGCGGAGGCTGCTGCTGCGGGTGCTCCTGCACCGGCGGCGGCGCGGACGCGAGCTCCACCGGCGGCGGGAAGGGTACGCCCTGCCCGTGGGTGGCCGGCCCGGGCTGCTGCTGCTCGGGGCCCGGAACGACCGGCGGCTGCGCGGCCGCCACCGGCTCGGCGGGCGGCGGAACCTGCGCCTGCACGGGCGGCGGCTGCGGCGGCTCCGGCACGACCGGCTGCGGCGCTACCGGCGGCTGCTGGACCTCCGGCTGCACCGGGGCCTGCTGGACCGGCGGCTGCTGGACGGGCGGTTGCTGCACCGGCGGCTGCTGGACGGGCGGCTGCTGGGCCGGGCCGGGAGCGGCGCTCTGGGTGTACCAGGACGGAGCCGTGTAGTCCGGGGCATCGGACCAGTCATCGTCGTCCTCGGCCGCGTTGTCGCCAACGTAGACGCCGTCCCGATCGCTGCTCACTGGGGCTCCCTCGTTCTCGCCGAAGTTGCTTCGGCGGTTGCCTTCGGGCAACAAGACTAGGCCGTCCGGGCGGGTCCGCTGAAGGCGGAGCGCGACCTGACGGCAGATCGGACCGGGTCGGCCGGCGGGTCCGTCACTCGGGGCACACCGCCCCCGTGAGACGCACCGGCCGACCGGCCCGCGCGGCGCGGCCGACCGGCCGCACCGCGTCAGTCCATGCGGCGCGGACCGCCCAACACCTGGGTCTCGGCCTCGCCCGGATTGGTCATCACATACTGACGGCGCATCCGGGTCGCCCACAGGGTGATGTGGTCGGGCATGGTCGGCAGCGTGTTCACGTCGCCCGACGACAGCGACAGCATCCGGCCCACCAGCTCCGCCTCCTGCGGCGACACCCGCTGCAGACCGACCAGGTCGGCGGCGTTCAGCACCCGGGACGCGTTCGGACCCAGGTACGGCAGCACCGTCAGCGTGGTCTGCCACGGCGACGCCGACAGCCGGCTGCGCGAGGGCCGCGCGCCCAGGTCGCGAACCACCAGGACGGGTGACGCCACCGAGGCGCCCTGGGCGCCCAGTCGGCCGACCTGATGGATCGTCACGCACGGCTGCCCGCCGCCCGCCGCCTGCGCCATCGGCGCCCACGCCTGCGGCCGGCCGGTCTCCACCGCGATCCGGGCGCCGGTGGCGGCGGCGCGCAGCGCGATCAGCTGCGCCGTCCACATGCCGCCGACCAGCACGACCTCGTACTGCGTCGGCCGGAACAGCCCTATCACGGCGGGCTGTTGCTGCTGGTCCAGGCCGATCACCACGCCGTCGTCGCCGACCGGGAAGGCCAGCGCCGCCAGGTCGTCGAGGGTCAGCACGTGCTTCTCCCGGCGCGGGCCGCGCAGGCCGAAGCCGGGACGGACCCGCACCCGGGGCTGCTCGACGGGCTGCGGGGCCTGGCCGGAGTAGGTCTGGTAGGCCATCAGGACGTCCCTCCCAGGGGCAGCGTGGCGAGCAGGCCCGGGCCGTGCTCCTGGTCGAGGCGGGTCAGCCCGGCCCCGCTGTGCTGGGCGCGGGACTCCACCAGGCGGCCCACCTGGGCGATCTCGCTCTCGCTGCGCGCGGTCAGCCGGACGTGCCCGCTGAGCGCCACCGAGCCGCCCATCGCGCGGGTCGCGGTGACCGAGAAGGTGGAGGCGAACGCCGCCGGGGTGCTGGTGAGCTGGTTGACCAGCTCGGGGGCGGCGACCCGGCCGCCGCCGGCGCCCGGCCGGGTCAGCTCCGGCCACTTGGAGATCCAGTAGGTGGCGTGCCAGCGGTCGTCGATCCGGCAGAACTTCGCGGACTCCTGGGCCCGGCGCACGCCGACCCCGCCGCCGCCGGAGCCCTGACGGCCCGCCACCGCCACCGGGTTGGCGCACACCGAGATGGCCAGCGCGGCGATCAGCTCGCGCTCGTCCAGCACGGTGGCGGTGAAGCCGGCGCTGTTCAGCCGGCCGGCGAGCTGGTCGGTGACCCGCTGGAGGGCCTTGCGGGCGCCCTCCTCGCCGCCGCCGCGGGCCAGCACGGCGGTGGAGGCGCGTTCCGGGTCGAGCTTGATGGCGACCCACGTCAAGCGCAGCGCCGGAGTGTTCACTCCTCCGGGCGCCTGCTGGTAGGCGCGCGCGGCCAGCGAGTGCTCCGGCAGGTGCGGCGCGGGCGCCGGCTGGGTGTGCTGGATCAGCTGCACCGACTCCAGCGGGATGTCGTCGACCTGGAGGACCGAGCAGATCAGGTCCAGCGGCAGCGCGGAGTTGGCGCGCCCCGGACGCAGCGGCTGGTCCTTGGACTGCACCAGCAGCACCGAGGTGAAGAAGGTGCCGTCGCCGACCATGCCGGTCTCGCGGCGCAGCGGCCGCCCGTCGCCGAGGTCGGTCTCGATCGCGTGGGTGCAGGTGCTCAGGGCCGGCTCCAGCTCCATCACCGGCGCCAGCGCCGGGTCGGTGCCGGGCGGCGGGACGTTGTACTTCGCGTCCCGGCGACGGGAGTTGTACGCGGAGCGCACCCCGAGCCCCTCGCCCATGGTGCGGCCGCCGACGCGCAGCAGCGCCACCACGACGAGCACCACCGCGGGCACCGCGAGAACCGCGGCCATCAGCTTGTTGATCGACCAGCCGACCGCCACCAGGGCGACAGCGACCTCGAGTTGAACGATTTGCTTGAGCTCCAGGCGGCTGGCGAGCAGCCCGGGCCTGGGCAGCAGCCGCAGGCCGACCGGGCCGGTGGGCGCCGCGGCCGGGGCGGTGCGGGCCCGCCGTCCGCCCTGGGCGTCCGGCCCCCGGCCGTGCGCGGTGGAGCGTCGTCGTGCTGGAGCGGACTGGCTTGGCATCCCCCGAATTGCCCTCTCTGCTTCAGATGTGCCGTCAGATCCCCGTGCGGCTCGGCCTTCCGGGCCGTTGGCCGCGGGCCGGGTCGACGGCCCGGATGGCGGACCGTCGGAGCCTACCCGTTACCGTACTCACCGTCTGCTGTCGCATCGTAGAGGGTTGACCGTTCCGGACGCCCGTCGGGTGGCAGACTCACGCACAGCACAAGCGCGTTGACACCCGCTGGTCGGGTCACACAGGGGAGACGGGGACGAGCATGGCATCACGCCGGGACGAGCTGAACGCCTACACCTTCGCCCGCAAGCGGATGGTCGGGGCCTTCCTGCAGCCGGGGGGCGGCGGCAACGACGAGGACGCGCCGCGTCCGATCCGCGCGGTGCTGCCGAGCTTCGTGATCGGCGCCGTGGTGGTGGCCGGCTTCGGCATGTGGGGTGTCATCAAGCCCAGCGCGCCGCCGAACTGGGACAACGGCAAGTACATCCTGCAGGGCAAGTCCTCGACGACCCGCTACGTGATCCTGCCCGACCCGAAGACCAATCAGCCGACGCTGCATCAGGTGCTGAACATGTCCTCGGCCCGCCTGGTGCTGTCCGAGGGCGCGACCGTGCAGACGGTCGCCGACGAGGTGCTGGACAAGTACCCGCGGCGCGGCGCGGCGATCGGCATCCCGTACGCCCCGGACAAGCTGCCCGAGGGCGGCGACGCGGGCGCGTCGAAGCTGTGGTCGGTGTGCGACAAGCAGGGCCAGGACAACAAGCAGTCCGTGGTCGGCCAGTCGGTGTTCATCGCGGCCGGGGCGGACGCCAAGACCCTCCAGGGGGACCGGAAGCTCGGCGACGGGCAGTCGCTGTTCGTCCAGGAGCCGGACATCCCGAACCAGAGCGGGCCGGCCACGCCGGGGTCGATGTACCTGGTGGACGGCAACGGGGTGAAGCACGCGGTCGGCACCGCGGGGACCGACGGCGACAAGGGCGACCTGACGCGCGCGCTCTTCGGCCAGCAGGTGAAGCCCCAGCGGGTCACCAAGGACTGGATCGACACCCTGGACGACGGCGACCCGATCGTGTTCCCCCGGATCCAGAACATCGCCGGCAACCCGTCGGGCGCGTCCTCGCTGGAGCTGTCGCAGGCCGCGGACAGGAAGGTCGGCCGCCTCCTGACGTTCCAGGACCAGTACTACCTGGTCGGGGCGCAGCAGCTGTACAGGATCACCGAGTTCCAGGCGAACCTGCTGTTCAACGACCCCAACACGCAGGCGGCGGCGTACGACGGCAAGCCGCCGACCTACGGGCAGCTCGGCGCGGGTGACCTGAACAAGCTCGACAGCAAGGTCGTCCCGAGCCTCCCGGGGCAGTTCAAGGGCTGGCCCACCCACAAGTCCCCGGCGGTCAACCGCACGGAGAAGGACCCCCGCACGGTGATCTGCTCGACCTTCAACGGCTACGAGGGCGACGAGATCAAGCGTTCGGTGTGGGCCGGCACGAGCTACCCGGTGGACGTCAGCGCGGACTCGGCCAGCGCGCACGTGACGCCCGGTCACGGCCTGCTGTACCGCTCACTGGAGGGCGGCAGCAAGCCCGGCGCCGACGGCGGCACCGGCAGCGACTTCCTGATCACCGACTCCGGCCTGCGCTACTCGCTGCCCGCCAACAACGACGGCGGCAACGGCGCGGCGAGCGCCAGCCCGAACCCGCAGGGCGGTGCCCAGAAGAGCACCAACGAGGCCCAGGCGCGGCTGGGTTACAAGTCCGTCAGCCCGCAGTTCGTGCCCGACAGGTGGTCGAAGCTGGTACCGGCCGGTCCGGTGCTCAACACCAACACCGCACTTCAGGCCCAGAACGCCTGACGGATCGTCAACGCCGGTGCGGGAGTTCAGTGTCATGGTCTGGTAACTACCCGCTACCCGGTGTTGGGTCAACCGCACTTGGCCGTTACAGTGCTACAGAGCACCACACCATGTGGTGCCCGTGCGGGCGTTCGCCACAGGGGCGCCCGGATGAAGTCTGTCTCATGGGGGACGGTGGATCATGGCAGGTCAGTTCACGATTACCGCGGAGGAAATGACCGCGTTCGCGAACCGCATCGGCGAGGTCAACGCCCAGGTCCAGGGCGAGATCAACCGCCTGAACAACCTGGTGTCCGAGATCGCTTCCGGCTGGAAGGGCCAGGCGGCTACGGCCTACCAGCAGATGCAGACGCGAGTCACCGAGGACGCCAGCGCCCTGAACAAGGTGCTCGACGAGATCCGTCAGGCGATCGAGGCGACCACCAAGCTCTACGCGATGACCGAAGAAGAGCAGCGCGCTGCCGTCGGTGGCATCTCCGGCTGACGCCGGAACCGGTAACCGTCATTTCGCGCCCTCGTGGGGGCGTGCCGTGCATCCATCGACAAGGGGAGAAAAATGTCCGACGGCGGAATTCTCGTCAATTTCCACACCATCTCCAACGCGGGTTCGGAGGTGCGTCAGACTGCCGCGCGCGTTCAGTCGCAGCTGGACGACCTGAAGGCGGGCGTGCAGCGCATCGCCAGCTCGTGGCAGGGTTCGGCCCAGGAGGGCTACCAGGCCCGGCAGGCGCAGTGGGACGCCAAGGCGGCCGACCTGCAGCAGGTGCTGTCGCAGATCGCCACCGCGCTGGACAACGCCTCGCAGAGCTACCAGGACACCGAGAACCGCAACATGCAGCTCTGGAGCTGAGTCCCCTCCGGGACTCGATAAGCGCTCTTTTCAGGGCGGGCGTCCCATTGGGCGCCCGCCCTTTGCGCGTGACACGGGGCACGCGTCAACACGGGTGGAAGCAATGAGGGGTGGACTTCAGGTGTCGTCAGGATCGTTGCGCCGGGCCGGCGCGGTGCTGCTGGTGCTCGGGGTGGTCGGCACTGCCGCGGGGGCCCCCGCCTACGCAGAGCCCTCGCCCGCGGCCTCCGCGGGGTCCACGTACAGCCCGCCGGTGACGATCGCGGCGTCCGGCGACTGTGCGAACAAGGACGTCGAGGCGGTGCCGTGGGCGCTCCAGCGGGTCTTCCTGAACGAGCTGTGGGGCGTCGACAAGGACGGCGTGGCCACGCACTCCGGGAAGGGCATCACGGTCGCCGTGATCGACACCGGCGTGGACGTCGCCAACCCGCAGTTGAGCGCCCCCGGCAAGGTGCTCGACGGCCGGGACCTGCTCGGCGAGTCGACCAAGCCCGACCAGCAGAAGCCCCCCGGCACCAGCGTGACCGACCCGGTCGGGCATGGCACCAAGGTGGCGGGCATCATCGCGGCCGCGCCGAGGGACAAGGTCGGCTTCGTCGGCCTGGCGAAGGATGCGACGATCCTCTCGATCCGGCAGAACGACTCCGAGGGCCACGGCAGTGTCGAGACGCTGATCAAGGCCATCGACGAGGCGCTCAGCAAGAAGGCCGACGTCATCAACATCTCGCAGGACGTCCGGGTGCCGGTGGACCCGAACAAGCCCGCCGACGCGCCGGCGTTCACCGAGGAACCGGCGCTGCAGGCGGCGCTGCGGCGGGCCGAGACCCAGAACGTCGTGGTGGTCGCGTCCTCCGGCAACGACGGCGCCGAGGGCCCCACCTACCCGGCCAAGTACGACACCGTGCTGGCCGTCGGGGCGTCCGACCGCAACAACGAGCGGGCCCCCTTCTCGCAGTACGGTGACTTCGTCGACGTGGTCGCGCCGGGCGTGGACATGCTCTCGACCGTTCCCGGGTCCGGCCAGTGCACCGACAACGGCACCAGCTTCTCCGCGCCGTACGTGGCCGGCCTGGCCGCGGTGCTCCGGAGCGAGCACCCGAAGTGGAGCGCCCAGCAGATCCGCACCGTGATCGAGCAGACCGCCCAGCGGACCGAGCACGGCCGCAACAAGTGGATCGGCTGGGGCGTGGTCGACCCGGTCAAGGCGGTCTCGTTCTCGGGCGAGCCCGAGGCGTCCCCGCACCCGGATGCGCCGACCAAGCTGGACTCCGCCGCGCTGATCGCGCAGCCGGCCGGCCTGGAGGAGACGCAGGCCGACCGGGACCGGCGGACCGGTACCTTCGTGGTCGGCGCCGGCGTCCTGCTGGTGGCCGGCCTGGCCGGCGGTGCGACCGTCGCCCGTGACCTGGAGCGCCGCCGCCGGCAGAGCTGACGGAGCAGTCGCGACGCATCGGTGCCCGGCCGCCACTGGCGGCCGGGCACCGATGCGTTCGGGCGGCGAACCGGCCCGGGAAAGGGGGCGGCCCCGCCGGTCGGGGGGAACCGGCGGGGCCGAGAGGGAGCGGCCTTGAGGGGGGTCAGACCCGCTCGTCCTCGGGGAGGGTGATCACCCAGCGGGTCTCCGAACGGGGCCGCAGGTAGAACGCCCAGTAGAGGCTGGCGGCGGCGGTGATGCCCAGGGTCCACCACAGGCCGGGGCCGGCGAGCTTGAAGAGGGTGAAGCAGAGGGCCACGATCACCAGGATCGGCAGCGCGGGCCACAGCGGCTGACGCCAGGCGGGGGCGTGCTTGTGGTGGCCGCGGCGGGAGAACAGCGCGCCGACGGCGACCAGCAGGTACAGCGCGGCGACCGCGACACCGGTGATGTCGATCAGCAGCGACTGCGGCACGAAGCAGAGCACCGCGCCGGGGACGCCGACCGCCAGGGTGGAGATCCACGGGGCGCTGAACTTGTTGAGGGTGCCGAAGGCGTTGTTCACCGGGCCGGGCCAGGCCTTGTCACGGCCGGAGGCGAACAGCACCCGGGAGTTCTGGATGACCATCACGATGCCGGCGTTGATGATCGCCAGCGCGATGCAGAGGCTGATGAAGGTGCCGACGCCGGTGTTGCTCCAGCCGATCACCAGCTGCGAGATGTTGCCCTGGGTCAGCGCGGTCAGGTCGGGGGCGCCCATGGTGATGGCGGCGACCGGGATGACGATGATGGCGACCGACAGGCCCAGCGTCCACAGCACGGTGCGGGCGACGTTCTTGCGCGGGTTCTCCAGCTCCTCGGAGAGGTAGATGGCGGTGGAGAAGCCCTGGGTGACGAAGAGCGCGGTTCCCATCAGGGCCAGGATCGCGCCGAAGCCCACGCCGGAGGTGGCGCCCGCCGCGTCGGCGACGGTGCCGTGCAGCATGCTGTCCGCGCCGCGCTCGGTGTGGGTGAAGCCGAGGAAGGACACCACGGCGCAGGCGATGACCTCCAGCACCAGGAAGATGCCGGTGATCCAGGCGTTCGCCCGCAGGTCCAGCAGACCGGCGACGGTGGCCGCGATCATCACCACGGCGCCGGCGATCTTCGGGTCGACGTGGATGATCGGTTCGAGGTACTCGGCGGTGCCCATCGCGATGATCGACGGCACGATCATCACCACGATCAGCGACTGGATGAAGACCAGCCAGCCCGCGAACTTGCCCGCCAGGGTGCCGACCATGGCGTACTCGCCGCCCGCGGAGGGCACCAGGGTGCCGAGCTCGGAGTAGCAGAACGCCACCGCGATGCAGATCACCGTGCCGATGACGATCGACATCAGGGTGAAGGTGCCGAGGCCCCGGAACAGCTCGGGAACGAGCACGAAGAGCGAGGACGCGGGCGTCACACAGGACAGCGTGAGCAGCGTGCCGCCCACGACGCCGAGCGATCGGGCGAGCTTCTTCGGGGCGTCCGCGCCGGCGGCGGCACCCGTGGCGGGGGCGGCTGCCTGCGGGGGAAGCGTGTCGGTCATGGGGGCATCCGATCGGCTGTGCGGCGGTGACTGGGGGAGGGAGCGGTATCGCCTCCGAAACAACGTTCTCGCGGGTCTGGTTTCTCCATCGCTCCCGATGCGCCAGGTTGCCTGGACGGAAAGGCATCGTCAACGCGCGATCGGCTGCGGAATCCGTTGCCGAATCACCGGTTTTCCTACGGAACCCAGCCCCTGGCGGGCCGGGCGCATGTTTCCACTGTGGCAACTCCGGTGAACTGCGCTTGAATCGAAGGTGAAGTGATCTGCGCAACTCTGATTCAAAGGCATTGCGCCGAGACGACCGGAGGCCCGAAAAGCAAGGCCGTCCGGCCGTCCGGGTGCGGGAACCGAAGGAAGAGGCCGGAAATCGAAAGATAACGTTATGGCACCGTTCGACCCCGGGGATGCCAAGGGGCCGGATCCCTGTCGGAACCCGGCCCCATTGGTCACGGTGCGTGACATCCGCCCCGCGGCTACTGCTGGGTCGGCAGCCAACCCGTCTGCACCGTCTGACCCGCCTGCATCCGGCGGGAGACGAACACCGCACGGCCCGGCGGCAGCGGCTGCGGCTTGACCGTGCCCAGCAGGGCGCCCTCGCCCTTGTCGCCGGACATGATCAGGCCCTGACCGCCCAGCTCGCGCATGCGCTGCATCACCGGCTCGAACAGCGAGCGGCCGGCGCCGCCCGCGTTGCGGGCGATGATCAGACGCAGACCGATGTCACGGGCGAACGGCAGGAACTCCGCCAGCGGCGCCATCGGGTTGCCGGACTGGGTGGCGACCAGCTCGTAGTCGTCCACGATCACGAACATGTCCTTGCCGCTGTACCAGCTGCGGTTGCGCAGCTGCTCCGGCGTGACGTCCGGACCGGGCAGACGGCGCGAGCAGGCGCCGCGCAGCATCTCCACGATCGCCGACATGGCGGGCGCGGCGGCCGCGTACTCCACCAGGTACTCCGGCGGAACCACGCCCAGCAGCGAGCGGCGGAAGTCGCCGACCACGATGCCGGCCTGGTCCGGGGTGTACCGCTCGGTGATCTGCTTGATCAGCATGCGCAGCGTCGCCGACTTGCCGGACTCGCTCTCGCCGAAGACGACGAACAGCGGGTCGGCCTCGAAGTTGACGAACACCGGCGCCAGCTCGACCTCGTCGACACCGAACGCGACACCCAGCTCGGGGTGCTCGAAGCCCTTGGGCAGCGAGTTGCCGTCGAGCACCGGCGGCAGCATGCGCACCTGGGGGGCGCGCGGGCCGGTCCAGGCCGCGTTGATCTGCGCCACCATGTCGGCGACGCCGTCCACCAGGTCCTCGGTGGTGCCGGCGCCGTCGATGCGCGGCAGACCCGACAGGAAGTGCAGCTGGTCGTGGGTCAGACCGCGACCCGGGATCGCCGGCACGTTCGCGGCGACCTTGCGGGCGATCTCCGACTCCATGGAGTCACCGAGCTTCAGCTCGACGCGGTTCTGCAGCTGGTCCTTCAGCGCCGGGCGGACCTCGGCGTAGCGGGCCGCGGTGATCACCACGTGGACGCCGTAACCGAGACCTCGCTGCGCGATGTCGGCGATGACCGGCTCCAGGACCTCGAACTCCTGCTTGAAGATCAGCCAGCCGTCGATGAACAGGAACACGTCGCCGAACTGCTCGTCGGGCAGCTGCCCGTTGGCCCGGCGGGTGCGGTAGGTGGCGATGGTGTCGATGCCCTGGGAGCGGAACAGCTCCTCACGGCGGTTGAGCACCCCGTGCACCTCGCTGACCATGCGGCGGACCTTCTCGACGTCCAGTCGGCCCGCCACGCCGCCGACGTGCGGCAGATCGGCCAGCGAGCCGAAACCGCCACCGCCGAAGTCGAGCAGGTAGAGCTGCGTCTCCACCGGGGTGTGGGTGACCGAGAAGCCCGCCACGATGGTGCGCACCATGGTGGACTTGCCGGACTGCGGACCGCCGACGATCATGCCGTGGCCGGCCGCACCCGCGTAGTTCAGGTACATCACGTCGCGGCGCTGGTCGCGCGGCTTGTCGACGATGCCGACCGGGACGATCAGGTTGCCCTGGCGGATCGAGGCCGGAGTCAGACCGCGGTCCGGGCTGACCTGCAGCGGCTCCAGCAGGCTGTCCACCGACGGCGGCGCCTCCAGCGGGGGCAGCCACACCTGGTGGGCCGGCGGGCCCTGGCCGATCATGCGCTGGACGAACACGTCGAGCATGGTGTCCAGCAGCGCGTCGTCCTTCTCCTCCTCCGCCGGGTCCGGGAGGACCTCCTCCACCTCGGGCTCGACGAGCTCGACCTCGGCGGCGGTGAACAGCACCGGCTGGGCGGTGACCACCCGGCCGCCGACCGCACGCTGCTGGCCCGGCGGACGGTACTTGCCGGACACGTACGCGGCCCGGAAGCGCTCCATCACGTCGGAGCCGAACTTGAGGTAGCCCACGCCGGGGATCGGCGGCAGGTGGTAGGCGTCCGGCACGCCGATCGCGGCCCGCGACTCGGCGGCCGAGAAGGTGCGCAGGCCCAGCCGGTAGGACAGGAAGGTGTCCAGACCGCGGAGCTTGCCCTCCTCCAGTCGCTGCGAGGCCAGCAGCATGTGCATACCGAGCGAACGGCCGATACGGCCGATCTGGATGAACAGGTCGATGAAGTCCGGCTTCGCGGTGAGCAGTTCGGAGAACTCGTCGATGATCATCAGCAGCGACGGCAGCGGGTCGAGCGGGGCGCCCGCGGTACGGGCCCGCTCGTACTCGTTGATGTTCGCGTAGTTGCCCGCCGCGCGCAGCAGCTCCTGACGGCGGTTCATCTCGCCCTCGATCGCGTCGCGCATGCGGTCGATCAGGGTGGCTTCGCCCTCGAGGTTGGTGATCACGGCCGCGGTGTGCGGCATCTCCGCCATACCGGCGAAGGTCGCACCACCCTTGAAGTCCGCGAGGACCAGGTTCAGCACCTCGGACGAGTGGGTGACCGCCAGCGCCAGCACGATGGTGCGCAGCACCTCGGACTTGCCGGAACCGGTCGCGCCGACGCACATGCCGTGCGGGCCCATGCCCTCCAGCGAGGCTTCCTTGATGTCCAGCCAGACGTACTCGCCGTTCGAGCCGACGCCCAGCGGGACGCGCAGCTTCTCCCGGATCGGCTTGGGACGCCAGTGCCGGGCCGGGTCGAAGGAGCCCGGGTCGCCGGTGTGCATCATCTCGGTGAAGTCCATCGACACCAGCGACGGGTCGCTGTCGTCGCCGCCCGCGGACGCCCGGAACGGCGCCAGCTGACGCGACAGCGCCTCGGCCTGCCAGCTCGAAAGGCTGTCCGGCCGGCCCGGGTAGCTGGCGCCGGAGGCGGCCTCCAGCAGCAGCTCGTGCTTGCCGACGGTGATCACCAGGTGGCCGTTCGGCTCGTCCAGGTCACCCGGGACGACCTCGATCACGGTGACGCCCTGGACGCCCTCCGGACCGGCGATCACCGAGTCGACCGGCACCGAGGCGCCGTCCATGATGACCACCAGGTGCGGCTGGTCCGAACTCGGCGTGCTGTCCCGGGAGAAGCCCTTGCGGCCGGCCAGCTCGTTGGCCAGCAGCTCCTCCAACTCGCCCAGCCCGGCGGCGATCAGACGACGCGAACCGGCGCCGTCGCTCTCCTTGCGGTGCTGGGTGTGCGGCAGCCACTTCGCCCACTCCCACTCCTCCACCGCGCCCGGCGCGGCGGCCACCCCGATCATCAGGTCCTCGGGGGAGTGCAGGGTCGCCAACTGGGCCACCATCGCCCGGACGTTGCCGTACACCGAGTCCGGGTCGCCGCACACCGTGATGTGGTAGAAGGCGCGCAGCGACACCGCCAGCGGCAGGTCCTGCAGCGTGCCGTGGGTCTTGATGAAGGTGCCCATCGCCTCCGCGGCGAGCGGCTCCAACTCGTCCATCGGCGCGGTCTGCGGCGCCACCAGCGGCGTCGACAGCTGCAACGGGCCCAGGCCCACCCGGATCTGCGCGAAGTCCGGATCGGTCGGCCGGCGCTCCCACAGTCGGCGGCCCTCGGCCACGATCGACCACAGCTGGTCCGGCTCCGGATGGGTGAACAGCAGTGCACCGCGCTGCCGTTCAGCCGTGCGACGCACCTCGCGCCGCTTCTGCTGCAGGTACTTCAGATAGTCGCGGCGCTCGTCCGACGTCGCCGCGTTGCCGCCCTTGCGCGCCTTGACGATCTGCGCCACCGCCATCGCGGCGGTCGACGCGACCATCAGGACACCCATCATCTTCATCGGGCCCTGTGCGCCCGGAGAGAAGAAGAACGCCGCCGAACCGCCCATGCCGAGCAGCGGCAGCAGCGACATCATCCAGTCCTCGCCGCCGCCCCGCGGCAGCTCCGGCGGCGGAACCAGCTCGACCGGCTCCTCCGACACCGGAGGCGGGAACGCCCGCGGCGGGCGCTTGACCGTCACCGAACTCATGCGACCACCTCGCCGGCGCTCGGCGGGCACTTCGTCCACGCGCGCCTCTTGATGGTGAGCTCGCTTCGCTCGCTCACGTGCTCACCCCGCCCCCGGCGGCAGTCGCAGCGCGCGACTTCCCCTCGTCAACGGTGCGCCCTCCCCGGGCACAGGGTCGGGGGCACCCCCATCGCTCGCTCACAATCCGCCCTCACGCATCTGGATACGTACGGTGAGGGCGCCCCGTGTGATGACGCCGCCCCCGCTCCGCCGAACCGCAGGCGCGCCGGGGCTGTCGCGTCTTCGATCGCCGCCCCCGTACGCCGTGCGCAGGGGCCGATCCTACTGCGCGAGCCAAGCCGTTCGTCCACGGGGTCGGCCACCCGCAGAGTACTGACCCGGCGTCAACACACAACCCCCGGCGCACCTGCGCACCGCCTTCATCCCCGCGCGCCGCCCCGATGCCCTGCACGCCCCCGCCGCAGTGCGCACTTGCCCCGAGGGGGTAAGGTGACGCCGCGCCAACTCTCGTTCGGGCCGTGACAGTTCCGGAATCCCTTCGACGAGTGGTCGCAGACTTGCCGACACAGCCAACGAGGGGGAGAGGGCCGGTGAGCACAAACGCTACGACCGGTTTCTGCCGGGTCACCGTGGTGGCACCGGACAGCCGGATCGACGTCGCCCTGCCGGAGGACGTCCCGCTCGCCGACATCTACCCGGAAGTGCTGCGGCTCTCCGGGCAGACCCAGGTGGACGGAACACCGACCGGCTTCCATCTGGTGCGGCGGGACGGCACCGTGCTCGACAGCGGGCTTCCGCTGGTCGCCCAGCAGGTGCGCGACGGCGACCTGCTGAGCCTTCGACCGTTCTCCGAGTCGCTGCCGCCGGCCGTCTACGACGACGTCGCCGACGCCATCGCCTCCGCGGTCGAGGCGGACCGCAGGTTCTGGAGCCCCGACCTGATGCGGGCCTTCGGCCTGATCTCCGGCACGGTGCTGCTCACCCTGCTGGCGTTCGCGCTCTGGTACTCCGACCTGCGGCACAACATGTTCGGCCTGCCGGGCATCCTGTCCGGCGTCACCGCCGTCGTGCTGGTGACCTTCGCGGCCGTCCGCGCCCGGGTCTACGAGGACCACACCGCCGCGCTCGCGCTCGGCCTCGGCGCACTGCCGCACGCCATGCTGGCCGGCTCGGGCATCATCGACGTCCCGAACATCGGCGACGGCCCCGGCCGGCTCCAGTTCCTGGTCGGCTGCGTCACCGTGCTGGTGGTCTCCGTCCTGCTGGTCGGCCTGCTGCCGGAGAAGGACTCGCTGTTCGTCGCCGCGGCCTTCGTCTCCGCCGCCGGCACCCTGGCCACCTTCGCCGCCGTGATGATGTCCGGCACCGCGATCACCGACATCGCGGCCGTCACCGGCGTCGCCGCGGTCGCCGCGGTCGGCTTCCTGCCCGCGCTGTCCGCCCGCTTCGCCCGCCTGCCCGTCGGCTTCAGCGCCCCCGGCCAGGCCCGCACCCGCGGCACCGCCTACGGCGAGGAGACCAGCAGCGCCGAGACCGTGCAGTACGAGCGGATCGCCGCCCAGGCCCGCCGCGGCCACGAGGTGCTGGTCGGCCTGGTCGGCGGCGCCGCCACCACCATCGTCGGCGCCTGCACCGTGCTCGGCTTCAGCGACCGCACCTGGGCCGAACTGCTGGCCCTGGCCATCGGCGTCTCGACCATGCTGCGCGCCCGGCTGTTCCGCTACACCGCGCAGGTGTTCGCGCTCACCATCGCCGGCCTGGTCGGCCTGGCGCTGCTGATCCTGGGCCTGGCCCTGCACACCCCGCTGCACCTGGCGATGGCCGCGGCCGTCAACGGCGGCGACGGCGGCGGCGACCTGCGCACCGTGTGGCTGTCCACGTCCATCGCGGCCGGCGCGGCGATCATGGTCGCGATCGCGCTGATCGTCCCCCGCTCCGGCGTGTCCCCGTTCTGGGGCCGCATCCTGGACATGGTGGACAGCCTGATGCTGATCGCCCTGGTGCCGCTGGCGCTGGCCGTGCTCAACATCTACAACGTGGTGCGCGGCGCGACCGGCTGAGCCGCGCTGGTAAGGTTGATCCGTCCGAGTCTTGTCAGGTCCTGTGCGTTCGACCAGGGCCGCTCGGCCAAACACCGAAGGAGATGCCCGTGGCCCTCGCCGCTGACGTCAAGAAGCAGATCATCGCCGAGTTCGGCCAGAAGGAGGGCGACACCGGCTCTCCCGAGGTTCAGGTGGCCATGCTCTCCCGCCGCATCTCGGACCTGACCGAGCACCTGAAGTTCCACAAGCACGACCACCACTCGCGTCGTGGCCTGCTGATCCTGGTCGGCCAGCGTCGCCGCCTGCTGCAGTACCTGGCCAAGAAGGACATCGAGCGCTTCCGTACCCTGGTGGACCGCCTCGGCATCCGCCGCGGTGCCGCCGGCGGCGCCCGCTGACACCGCTCGTAGGGGCGGCTCCCCTCACCGGGGGAGCCGCCCCTCGGCGCTTTCCGCGCCACCCACCGCGACCACACCCCGCGAACAGCCCGTCGTAAAGCCGCGCTCGATAGGGTGTGAATTTGTAAGGTAAAGGGCATGCCCGCCCTTGCGGGCCGACAAGGCTTCAAACGGAAGCCGCCCGCACCGCAGGAGCGTCCAGACGCAGACGCCGCCGCACGCCGAAAGGCGCCGGTCCTCGGTAGTGGCCGCCGGAACCCCCGACACGCGGGGACGGACCCGGTGGCTTCGATCGAAGACCGGCCCAACTGCCCGGGCCACGGCAGGCAAGCGCAGCGGCGCTCCTGGGGAGACGTACGAAAGAGGAGATCTTCCAGGTGGAAGAGAACGTTTTCTACGCCGAGGCCGTCATCGACAACGGCAGCTTCGGTACCCGCACCATCCGCTTCGAGACCGGCCGCCTGGCCCGTCAGGCCGCCGGCTCCGCCGTGGCCTACCTGGACGACGACACCATGGTGCTGTCGGCCACCAGCGCCTCGAAGCAGCCCAAGGAGCACTTCGACTTCTTCCCGCTGACGGTGGACGTCGAGGAGCGGATGTACGCCGCCGGCCGCATCCCCGGCTCGTTCTTCCGTCGTGAGGGCCGGCCCTCCGAGGACGCGATCCTCACCTGCCGCCTGATCGACCGCCCGCTGCGCCCGTCCTTCGTCAAGGGCCTGCGCAACGAGGTCCAGGTCGTCGTCACCGTCATGGCGCTCAACCCCGACCACCTGTACGACGTGGTGGCCATCAACGCGGCCTCCGCCTCCACCCAGCTGGCCGGCCTGCCGTTCTCCGGCCCGATCGGCGGCGTCCGCGTCGCGCTGATCAACGGCCAGTGGGTGGCCTTCCCGACCCACTCCGAGCTGGAGTCGGCCGTCTTCGACATGGTCGTCGCCGGTCGCGTCCTGCCGGACGGCGACGTCGCGATCATGATGGTCGAGGCCGAGGCCACCGACAAGACCATCAAGCTGGTCGAGGGCGGCGCCGACGCCCCCACCGAAGAGGTCGTCGCCTCCGGCCTGGAGGCCGCCAAGCCGTTCATCAAGGTGCTGTGCGCCGCGCAGGCCCAGCTGGCCAAGCAGGCCGCCAAGCCGACCGGCGAGTTCCCGCGCTTCCTGGACTACCAGGACGACGTGCTGGCCGCGCTGACCGCCGCCGTCAAGGACGAGCTGGCCAAGGCGCTGACCATCGCCGGCAAGCAGGAGCGCCAGAACGAGCTGGACCGCATCAAGGCCGTCGCCGCCGACAAGCTGCTCCCGGAGTTCGAGGGCCGCGAGAAGGAGATCAGCGGCGCCTACAACGCGCTCACCAAGAAGATCGTCCGCGAGCGCGTCATCAAGGACAAGGTCCGCATCGACGGCCGCGGCGTCACCGACATCCGCACCCTGGCCGCCGAGGTCGAGGCCATCCCGCGGGTGCACGGCTCGGCCCTGTTCGAGCGCGGCGAGACCCAGATCCTGGGCGTCACCACGCTGAACATGCTGCGCATGGAGCAGCAGCTCGACACGCTCTCCCCGGAGACCCGTCGCCGCTACATGCACAACTACAACTTCCCGCCGTACTCGGTGGGCGAGACCGGCCGCGTCGGTTCGCCGAAGCGCCGCGAGATCGGCCACGGCGCCCTCGCCGAGCGCGCGATCCTCCCGGTCCTGCCGACCCGCGAGGAGTTCCCCTACGCGATCCGCCAGGTCTCCGAGGCGCTGGGCTCCAACGGCTCCACCTCGATGGGCTCGGTCTGCGCGTCGACCATGTCGCTGCTGAACGCCGGTGTGCCGCTGAAGGCCGCCGTCGCCGGTATCGCCATGGGCCTGATCTCGCAGGAGATCGACGGTGAGACCCACTACGTGACGCTCACCGACATCCTCGGTGCCGAGGACGCGTACGGCGACATGGACTTCAAGGTCGCCGGTACCCGCAACTTCATCACCGCCCTGCAGCTGGACACCAAGCTCGACGGCATCCCGGCCTCCGTGCTGGCCGCCGCGCTGAAGCAGGCCCGGGACGCCCGCCTGCACATCCTCGACGTCATGAACGAGGCCATCGACTCGCCCGACGAGATGTCCCCGAACGCGCCGCGGATCATCACCATCAAGATCCCGGTGGACAAGATCGGCGAGGTCATCGGCCCCAAGGGCAAGATGATCAACCAGATCCAGGAGGACACCGGCGCCGAGATCACCATCGAGGACGACGGCACCATCTACATCGGTGCCGCCGACGGCCCGGCCGCCGAGGCCGCCCGCTCGACGATCAACCAGATCGCCAACCCGACCATGCCGGAGGTCGGCGAGCGCTACCTGGGCACCGTGGTGAAGACCACCACCTTCGGCGCCTTCGTCTCGCTCATGCCGGGCAAGGACGGTCTGCTGCACATCTCGCAGATCCGCAAGCTGGCCGGCGGCAAGCGCGTCGAGAACGTCGAGGACGTGCTCGGCGTCGGCGCCAAGGTGCAGGTCGAGATCGCCGAGATCGACCCGCGCGGCAAGCTGTCGCTGATCCCCGTCATCGAGGGCGAGGAGGGCGGCGACGCCGCCGCCTCCGAGTGACACCCCGGTAACACCCTGCGGCCCGCACGCCCCATCCGGCGCGTGCGGGCCGCGCCCTGTTCGTGAAGTCCGCGCGGTTCGTGCACCCGGTGCAGTCCGCGCAGTTCGTGAAGCTCCCCTCGTGAAGCAGTAGCTGGAAGGAACACCCGTGGCCCAGGCCTCGGCGGCGAAGCAGCGCCCCGGCACCACCCGGACCCTGCTCAAGGGCACCGAAGGCGGCGCGAACACCGTCCGCCGCACCGTGCTCCCCGGCGGCCTGCGGGTCGTCACCGAGACCCTCCCGACGGTGCGCAGCGCCACCTTCGGCATCTGGGTCGGCGTCGGTTCCCGGGACGAGACCCCGGTGCTGAACGGCGCCACGCACTACCTGGAGCACCTGCTCTTCAAGGGCACCGCGCGGCGCGACGCGCTGGAGATCTCCGCCGCGCTGGACGCGGTCGGCGGCGAGATGAACGCGTTCACCGCCAAGGAGAACACCTGCTACTACGCGCGGGTCCTGGACACCGACCTGCCGCTGGCCATCGACGTGGTGTGCGACATGCTCACCGGCTCGCTGATCCGCCCCGAGGACGTGGAGTCCGAGCGCGGCGTCATCCTCGAGGAGATGGCGATGGCCGAGGACGACCCGGGCGACGTGGTGCACGATCTGTTCGCCAAGGTGATCTTCGGGACCGGCCCGCTCGGCCGCCCGATCCTGGGCACCCAGGAGACCGTCTCCGGGCTGAGCCGCGACCAGATCGCCGGCTTCTACCGCCGCCGCTACAAGCCGGAGAACCTGGTGGTCGCGGCAGCCGGCAACCTCGACCACGGCAAGGTGGTCAAGCTGGTGGAGAAGGCGTTCGCGTCGGTGCTGGCCAAGTCCGAGGGCCACCCCGCCGAGGCCCGCCGCGGCATCAAGACGGTCCGCACCTCCGGCCGGGCCGCCGTCCTCAACCGGCCCACCGAGCAGGCCCACCTGGTCCTCGGCGTCCCCGGCATCCCGCGCCACGACGAGCGCCGCTGGGCGATGGGCGTGCTCAACGCGGCCCTCGGCGGCGGCATGAGCTCCCGGCTGTTCCAGGAGGTCCGGGAGAAGCGCGGCCTGGCCTACTCGGTCTACTCCTACTCCTCCTCGTACGCCGACACCGGCCTGTTCGGCATCTACGCCGGCTGCCAGCCCAAGCGGGTCGAGGAAGTGCTGAAGATCTGCCGCGAGGAACTCGCCCGGGTCGTCGAGGAAGGCATCACCGAGGAGGAACTGCACCGCGCGATCGGGCAGCTCTCCGGTTCCACCGTGCTCGGCATGGAGGACACCGGCTCCCTGATGAACCGCATCGGCAAGGCCGAGCTCTCCTACGGCCACCACCTGTCCGTGGACGAGATGCTGCGGAAGATGGCCGACGTCACCCTGGACGACGTGCACGCCGTCGCCCGTGATGTGCTGGGGGCGCACCGGCCCTCGCTCGCGCTGATCGGCCCGATCAACGACCGCCGGGCCGCCCGGCTGGCCGACCTGCTCGCCTGATTCGCCTGAGAGGACAACAGACATGACGCTGCGCGTCGCCGTGATCGGCGCCAAGGGCCGGATCGGCTCCGAGGCCGTCAAGGCCGTGGAGGCCGCCGAAGGCCTGGAGCTGGTCGCCGCCCTGGGCCGGGACTCGAAGCTCACCGAACTCACCGACGCCGGGGTCGACGTCGCGGTCGAACTCACCCACCCCGACGCGGTGATGGGCAACCTCGACTTCTGCCTGCGCAACGGCATCCACGTGGTCACCGGCACCACCGGCTGGACCGAGGAGCGCCTGGCGACCGTCCGCGGCCTGCTCGACCAGAACCCGGCCGTCGGCCTGCTGATCGCCCCGAACTTCTCCATCGGCGCGATCCTCGGCATGAAGTTCTCCCAGCTGGCGGCCAGGTACTTCGAGTCCGTCGAGGTGGTCGAGCTCCACCACGACCGCAAGGCCGACGCCCCGTCCGGCACCGCCACCCGCACCGCGCAGCTGATCGCCGCCGCCCGCGCCGAGGCCGGCCTGCCCCCGCAGCAGGACCCGACCACGCACAGCCTGCCCGGCGCCCGCGGCGCCGACGTGGACGGCGTCCCGGTGCACGCGGTGCGGCTGCGCGGCCTGCTCGCCCACCAGCAGGTGATGTTCGGCGACACCGGCGAGACCCTGACGATCCGTCACGACTCCATGCACCACAGCAGCTTCATGCCCGGCATCCTGCTCGGTGTGCGGAAGATCGCCGACCACCCGGGCCTGACCTTCGGCCTGGAACACTTCCTGGACCTGTGACATGACCTCTCGCACCGGCTTCTTCGTCCTGTCCGGCATCCTGCTGCTGGTCAGCGTGGTCTGCATAGGCGAGGGCATCCAGCTCATCGCCACCGGCAAGCCGCTCGGCATCGGCATCGGCGTGTGCGCCTTCGTCATCCCGCTGATCGGCGTCTGGTTCCTCCGCCAGACCGTCCGCTTCGGCCGGGCCAGCGAGCGGCTCGCCCGCCAGCTGGAGGCCGAGGGCGCCCTGCCCGTCGACGAGCTCAAGCGCACCCAGGGCGGCAGGATCGATCGTGCCTCCGCCGACGCGGTGTTCACCCGCCGCAAGGCCGAGGCCGAGGCCGACCCCACCGACTGGCGGAACTTCTTCCGGCTCGCCGTCGCCTACGCGGACGCCGGCGACGTTCCGCGCGCCCGCAAGGCCATGCAGCACGCGATCAAGCTGCATGGCCAGGACGCGGCGGCCACCGCCGTAAACTGACTCGTACCGCCCCCAACAGCCAGGAACATCACCCATGCGCGCAGTCGAACCCCAGGTCCACCTGATCGCCCGCCCCGAACTCGACTACGACGAGGTCGCGGCCTACCTGCAGGACGTCGGCGGCGAGAGCTGGCTGGAGCGGGTCGACCGCGGCGACCTGGACGACGCCCAGAACCTCGCCGAGTTCGCCGGCCGGATCTGCTATCGCTCGTGGAAGCCGGGCCTCAACCCGAACGTCACCAAGGTCCGCACCGACCAGGACGTCTACCTGAAGAACATCCTGGCCAGCGCGCACGGCTCGGTGCTGGAGCACGTCTCCTTCACCTTCGTGCTGCACAACGTCAGCCGGGTGGTCACCCACGAGCTGGTCCGCCACCGGGCCGGCGTCGCGGTCTCCCAGGAGTCGCTGCGCTTCGTCCGCCTCGACGACATCCCGTTCTGGTTCCCCGAGTGGGCCCAGCAGGACGAGGAGCTGATGGGTCGCGCCACCGGCCTGATGCAGCAGATCGAGGAGTTCCAGCACTGGATGGCCGACCACTTCGGGCTGGACGAGGAGGGCGTCAAGTTCCACGAGAAGAAGGAGAAGACCTCCTTCATGCGCCGCTTCGCCCCCGAGGGCCTGGCCACCGGCCTGGTCTGGACGGCGAACGTGCGCACCCTGCGGCACGTCATCGAGAACCGCACCGCGCCGGGCGCCGAGGAGGAGATCCGGCTGCTGTTCGGCAAGATCGGCGAGCTGATGGTCAAGGAGGCGCCGTCGCTGTTCGGCGACTACACCGTCGAGGACGGCGCCTGGGTCCCCGGCTGGCGCAAGGTCTGACGTCCGGCCCCCGGCCGGGGTCTGACGGACCGTCGGATCCCGGCCCGGCCCGCTCACTCGTGCGGCGTTCTGCCCGGCGGCCCCGATCCGGCCGCTGACCTGCGCCGACGGGCAGATGGCCGGACCACCGGGGATGTCCGGATTGCGGCATTCTTACCTGCTCCATACGCTCAGGGCACGGATTCCGGTGCTGCGTGAACCCCCGAGCGCGCAGCACCGGAATCCCATGTCCGGCCCGCTTCACGGCCCTCTGGACTGTCCAAACCCTGGACCTGCGTGGCTGTCGACCACCGCCCTACGAGTAGCTTTGGACCCATGGCTCCGACCTCCACACCGCAGACGCCCTTCGGCCGGGTCCTGACCGCGATGGTCACCCCGTTCACCGCCGACGGCGAGCTCGACCTCGACGGCGCCCAGCGCCTCGCCGCCCACCTGGTGGACTCCGGGAACGACGGCCTGGTGCTCAACGGCACCACCGGCGAGTCGCCCACCACCACCGACGCGGAGAAGGCCCAGCTGGTCCGGGCCGTGGTCGAGGCGGTCGGAGACCGCGCCCACGTCATCACCGGCGTCGGCACCAACAACACCCACCACAGCGTCGAACTCGCCCGCCAGGCGCAGGCCGCCGGCGCCCACGGCCTGCTCTCGGTCACCCCGTACTACAGCAAGCCGCCGCAGGAGGGCCTGTACCGGCACACCGTCGCGATCGCCGACGCCACCGAGCTGCCGGTGATGCTGTACGACATTCCCGGCCGCGCCGCCGTCGCCCTCGAACACGACACCCTGGTCCGCCTCGGCGAGCACCCGCGGATCGTCGCCAACAAGGACGCCAAGGGCGACGTCGCCGCCGCGGCCCGGACCATCGCCGACTCCGGCCTCGCCTGGTACTCCGGCGACGACAACCTGACCCTGCCGCTGCTCTCGGTCGGAGCCGTCGGCGTGGTCAGCGTGGTCGGCCACGTCGTCGCCGCCGAGATGCGCGCCATGATCGAGGCGTTCGTCGCCGGCGACCACGCCAAGGCGCTCGCCGTCCACCAGTCGTTGCTGCCGGTGTACGCAGGAATTTTCCGCACGCAGGGAGTGATCCTCTCCAAGGCTGCGTTGAACCTGCAGGGACACCCGGCCGGCCCGCTCCGGCTGCCCCTGGTCTCCGCCACGGACGCGGAGATCGCCCGGTTGAAGGAGGATCTCGCCGCCGGCGGGGTACACCTGTAACCAACAACAGACGTGCGCGCCCCCGGCTCGCCGGACCCCACCGGGTCCGCCGCTGGACCGGGACCGAAGGCGCGCGGCAATCGGCAGTCAGGTAACCACGATGGACGCACGCCATATGCCGCCGGGGGAGGAACCCCTCGGGCATATGGCGTGCGTCGTGAGGAGAGTCTTTTGAGCCACCCGCACCCCGAACTCGGCGCTCCCCCCGCTCTCAAGGAGGGCGTCCTCCGCATCACTCCGCTGGGCGGTCTCGGCGAGATCGGCCGCAACATGACGGTCCTCGAATACGGCGACCGCATCCTGATCGTCGACTGCGGCGTGCTCTTCCCCGAGGACGAGCAGCCCGGCGTCGACCTGATCCTTCCCGACTTCAGCTACATCCGGGACCGCCTCGACAAGATCGACGGCATCGTCCTGACCCACGGCCACGAGGACCACATCGGCGCCGTCCCCTACCTGCTCCGGGAGAACCCGGACATCCCGCTGATCGGCTCCAAGCTCACCCTCGCCCTGATCGAGGCCAAGCTCGCCGAGCACCGTATCCGCCCCTACGTCCTGGAGGTCGCCGAGGGCGACCGCGAGCGGATCGGCCCCTTCGACTGCCAGTTCATCGCGGTCAACCACTCCATCCCCGACGCCCTGGCCGTCGCCGTCCGCACCCCCGCGGGCATGGTCGTCGCCACCGGTGACTTCAAGATGGACCAGCTCCCGCTGGACGGCCGCCTCACCGACCTGCCGACCTTCGCCAAGCTGGCCGAAGAGGGCATGGACCTCCTCCTGGTGGACTCCACCAACGCCGAGGTCCCCGGCTTCATCCCGCACGAGCGCGACATCTCCGCGGCGCTGCGCAACGTCTTCGCCAACGCGGACAAGCGCATCATCGTGGCCTCGTTCGCCAGCCACGTGCACCGCATCCAGCAGGTTCTGGACGCCGCGCACGAGTACAAGCGCAAGGTCGCCTTCGTCGGCCGCTCGATGGTCCGCAACATGGGCATCGCCCGCGACCTCGGCTACCTGAAGGTCCCCGGCAACCTGATCGTCGACGTGAAGACCCTCGACGACCTCCCCGACAAGGAGGTGGTGCTGATCTGCACCGGCTCCCAGGGCGAGCCGATGGCCGCGCTGTCCCGGATGGCCAACCGCGACCACCAGATCCGCATCGTCGAGGGCGACACCGTCGTCCTCGCCTCCTCGCTGATCCCCGGCAACGAGAACGCCGTCTACCGGGTCATCAACGGCCTCACCCGCTGGGGCGCCAAGGTCGTCCACAAGGGCAACGCCAAGGTGCACGTCTCCGGCCACGCCTCGGCCGGCGAACTGCTGTACTTCTTCAACATCTGCAAGCCGAAGAACCTGATGCCGGTCCACGGCGAATGGCGCCACCTGCGCGCCGCCGCCGACCTCGGCATCGCCACCGGCGTCCCGCGCAACCGCGTGGTCATCGCCGAAGACGGCGTCTGCGTCGACCTGGAGAAGGGCGTCGCCCGGATCGTCGGCAAGGTCCAGGCCGGCTACGTCTACGTGGACGGCTCCTCGGTCGGCGACATCACCGAGGCGTCCCTCAAGGACCGTCGCATCCTCGGCGAAGAGGGCTTCATCTCGGTCTTCGTGGTGGTCGACTCCACCAACGGCAAGATGGTCAGCGGCCCGACCTTCCAGGCCCGCGGCTCCGGCATCGACGACGCCGCGTTCGCGTCCATCGCCGGCAAGCTGGAGGAAGCCCTCACCCGCTCCGCCGGGGAAGGCGTCCTGGAGGTCCGCCAGGTCCAGCAGCTGGTCCGCCGGACCGTCGGCAAGTGGGTCGCCGACAACTACCGGCGCCGCCCGATGATCCTCCCGGTCGTCGTCGAGGTCTGACCGACCTGATTTGACCTGGGGCAGCCCGGTGCGTAATGTTCTCCGGGTTGCCCCACGGTCGTGCGGCTTCGCTCCGGATTCGAATTCGTTCGAATGGGGCGGGGAAAACAGGCCGAGAAACTCTGATAGAGTTCGGGAGCGCCGAAAGGCAAAAGCAAGTCGGAATGAATGAAACTCCGGAAAACGGAGCGGAAAACATCTGATAAGCTGGAAACACGAAAGAACGAAGCGCCCGGAGGGCCGGTCGGAAGGCCGCCTGAAGGAA
>NZ_JBIVPU010000024.1:0-70143 GCF_044754805.1 Kitasatospora sp. NPDC092948
GTTACATTCCGAACCCGGAAGCTAAGCCTCACAGCGCCGATGGTACTGCAGGGGGGACCCTGTGGGAGAGTAGGACGCCGCCGAACAATTCTTCAAAAGGCCGAGGCCCCAGCGATGAGCTGGGGCCTCGGCCTTTTTTTGTTGGGCTTTTTCAGCCGAACAGACGGCCGGCGGACGGCGGTCGGCACCCGGACGCGGTGCTCGCCCGTCTGCCGGACAATGGACAAGACGGACGTGCCGGGCCCTGGTGGGGCTCGGGGCTCGTCCGGATCGCGCGCTGGTGTCGAGGGATCGGCAGTGGCGCCTCTCAAGCCAGCAGTGTGCAGACAGGAGTCACCAGCATGTCGAACCCGCCCCAGGACCGGCCCGAGCGCCGTAACGACGGCGGCCGGGGGTACGAGCCCAGGTCGCGCGGGGGCTGGTCGAACGACCGTGGCCCGCGCCGTGACGACCGTGGCGAAGGCGGCGGCTACCGCGGTCGTGACGACCGCGGTGACCGTGGCGGCGACCGCGGGGGTTACCGCAGCGACCGTGGCGACCGTCCGTCGTACGGCGACCGCCCGCAGGGTGGTGGCTACCGCGGCCGCGACGACCGTCCCCAGGGCGACCGCGGCGGCTTCCGCCGTGACGACCGTGGTGGCGACCGCCCGTCGTACGGCGGTGGCGGCGGTTTCCGTCGCGATGACCGTGGCGACCGCCCGCAGGGCGGCGGCTACCGTGGCCGCGACGACCGTCCTCAGGGCGACCGCGGCGGCTTCCGTCGGGACGACCGTCCGCAGGGTGGGTTCCGTCGGGACGACCGTGGCGACCGCCCCCAGGGTGGCGGCTACCGTCCGCGCGAGGAGCGGTCGTTCGACGACCGTCCGCAGCGCAGCGGTGGGTTCGAGCGTCGGGACGACCGTCCGCAGGGCGGTTTCCGTCGCGATGACCGTGGCGACCGTCCGCAGGGCGGTGGCTTCCGTGGCCGCGACGATCGTCCGCAGGGCGACCGTGGCGGGTTCCGTCGCGACGACCGCGGTGACCGCCCGTCGTACGGGCGGGACCGGGACGAGCGTGGCGGGTACGACCGTCCGCAGCGCAGTGGCGGGTTCGAGCGTCGGGACGACCGTCCGCAGGGTGGTTTCCGTCGGGACGACCGTGGCGACCGTCCGCAGGGCGGTGGCTTCCGTGGCCGCGACGAGCGCCCGTCGTACGGGCGGGACCGGGACGACCGTGGCGGCGACCGTGGCGGCTTCCGCCGTGACGACCGCGGCGACCGTCCGCAGGGTGGGTTCCGTCGTGATGACCGCGGCGACCGCCCCCAGGGTGGGTTCCGTCGCGATGACCGTGGCGACCGTCCGCAGGGCGGCGGTTTCCGTGGCCGCGACGAGCGCCCGTCGTACGGGCGGGACCGGGACGACCGCGGTGGCGACCGTGGCGGCTTCCGTCGCGACGACCGCGGCGACCGCCCGTCGTACGAGCGTCGGGACGACCGTCCGCAGGGCGGGTTCCGTCGTGATGACCGTGGCGACCGTCCGCAGGGTGGTGGCTTCCGTGGCCGCGACGACCGTCCGCAGGGCGACCGTGGCGGGCTCCGTCGGGACGACCGGGGTGGCGACCGTGGCGGCTTCCGTCGCGACGACCGGGGTGGCGACCGTGGCGGGTTCCGTTCCCGTGACGACCGCGGTGGTTACCGGGGTGGCCGGGACGACCGTGGCGGGTTCCGCGGGGAGCAGGACGAGCGTCGGCTGGAGCCGGTGCGCCGGCTGCCGATCCCGGACGATGTGACCGGGTTCGAGATCGACGCGGACGTGCGTCAGGACCTGAAGAGCCTGCCGAAGACGCTCGCCGACGACGTGGCCCGCAACCTGGTGATGGTCGCGCGGCTGCTCGACAGCGAGCCGGAGGAGGCCTACAACTACGCGCGGGTCGCGCTGCGGCTGGCGTCGCGAGTGGCGAGCGTCCGGGAGGCGGCCGGTTTCGCGGCGTACATGACGCAGCGGTACTCCGAGGCGCTGACCGAGTTCCGGGCCGCGAAGCGGATGACCGGTCGGGTGGACCTGTGGCCGGTGATGGCGGACTGCGAGCGCGGTCTGGGTCGTCCGGAGCGGGCGCTGGCGATGGCCGGCGAGCCCGAGGTGAAGCAGCTGGACAAGGCCGGTCAGGTCGAGATGCGGCTGGTCGCGGCGGGTGCCCGCGCGGACCTGGAGCAGTTCGACGCGGCCGTGGTGACGCTGCAGAGCCCGGAGCTGGCGTCCTCGGCGATCCACCCGTGGACGGCGCGCCTGCGCTACGCGTACGCCGATGCGCTGATCGCGGCGGGTCGGGCGGACGAGGCCCGTGAGTGGTTCGTGAAGGCCGTGGAGGCGGACTCGGACGGCTCGACCAACGCGTCCGAGCGGCTCGCGGAGATCGACGGCGTGGAGTTCACCGACGCGCTGGACGAGGACGCCGAGGTCGAGGTCGAGGAGTCCGAGGAGCCGGCCCGGAAGCCGGTCAACAAGGACGACATCGGCGACGACCGGATGATCTTCGAGGACGAGGAGGACGTCGAGGAGTTCTACGACGACGACGACCTCGAGATCGACGAGGAGTACGACGAGGACTCCTTCGAGGAGCAGCCGAAGAAGGCCTGACCTTCGAGCGGTGGTGCAGAACGGCCCCTGTCCCTTTCCGGGACGGGGGCCGTTCTGCGTTTCGGTGTCAGGAAGGCGGTGGGTCAGCCGAGTTCGAGCGAACGCAGCACCAGTCCGGTGGCCGGTTTGGGGCCGAAGGACGTGGACTTGCGGGGCATGGTGACGCCCTGTTCGGCGAGGCGGCGGACCACGCGTTCCTCGACGGGGTGGAGCAGGACGGCGGTGCCGCCGGTGCGGGCGGCCTCGCGGACGGCGGCTTCAGCGGAGTGCAGGTAGCCGATGTGTTCGGGGCTGTCGGGGACGTGCCAGGTGCGGTCGATCAGGGTGGCGTGCAGGACGGTGGCGTCGAGGTGGCGCCACTCCTCGGGGCGGTCGGTGCGGACGGTGGCGTCGAGGGTGCGTTCGTCGGGGCCGGTGAGCAGCAGGTGGCGGTCGTCGCCGGCGGTGAGGACGAAGGCGTTGCGGGCGTCCGTGCGGGCTTCGGCGAGGGCCTTGAGGGCGTCGTCGAGGCCGCCGGTGAGCTCGGTGAGCTGCCAGACGTCGGGGTCGAGAGCGGCGACGGCGGCGTGCAGGGGCAGCCGGTGCAGGACGCGGTGGATGGCGCGGACCCGGAGCGGGTAGCGGTCGGTGTCGACCAGCAGGACCAGGCCGCGGTCCCAGGGGCTGCGGGGCAGGTGGCGGTGCTCGCGCTGGAGCCGCAGGTACATCTCCCAGCGGTGGTGGCCGTCGGCGATCAGGGCCCGGCAGGTGGCGAGGTCGCGGCTGACGGCGGCCAGGTCGACGGGGTCGGTGACGGCCCACAGGCGGTGCTGGATGCCGTCGGAGGTGGTGACGTGCAGCAGCGGTTCGCCGGCGGCGGTGCGGTCGACGACCTCGGCGGCGCGGCCGTGGCCGCGGTAGGTGAGCAGCAGGGGTTCGAGGTTGGCGCGGGTGGTGCGCATCAGGCCGACCCGGTCGGCGACGGGTTTCGGCATGACGTCCTCGTGGGGGAGGACGACGCCGGCTTCGCGGCCGCTGACGGCGAGGGCGCCGATCAGGCCGCGCTGGAGGTCGCCGGTGGGGGAGTGCTGCTCGTAGACGTACAGGGCGGGCCGGGGGTCGGCGGTGAGGACGCCCTGGTCGCGCCAGTCGCGCAGCAGCCGGGCGGCGTGCCGGTAGCGGGTGTCGCGGTCGGGGCGGAGGCCGGAGTTCTCCGGTTCGGGGCGCGGCAGGATGAGTCGGACGATGTTGTGCGGGTCCGAGGTCTCCAGGTCCTGGCGCCGTCCGGGGTCCACCACGTCGTACGGGGGTGAGGTCACCGCGGCCAGGTCGCCGACCTTCTGGGGGTCGTAGCGCAGGCCGCGGAACGGGGACAGGGACAGCCCTGCGGTGGCGACGTGCCCGGGGTCTCCGGGGCCGCCCGAGGGCTCGTTGCCGATTTCGGCACGAGGGGCGCTCATCCTGGGCATGTTAGCCGGGTACTCCTTGTTGGGAGATCGCGATGCACGCGGCCATTCCGGTTGCGGGCGGGGCAGCGGGCGCCGAGCAGGAGAGCGGGGAGTTGCGGATGAACCACGGGAGCGACGACGGCACCGGCGCGGAGGCGTCGTCCGAGGGTGCGGCGGGGGCGCCGGGCGGCGGCGTGTACGACTGGTTCCGGCGCGGGGTGCGGCTGTTGGAGGAGCGGCATCCGGCGGCGGCGGTGCAGCTGCTGGCGCGGGCGGCGGACGCGGAGCCGGAGTCGCGGTCGATCCGGGAGGCGCTGGCGCGGGCGCAGTTCGACGCGGGGCAGTACGCGGCGGCGCGGGAGAGCTTCCGGGCGGTGGCGTTGGCGGACCCGTCGGACGACTACGCGCAGTTCGGCTGGGGCGTGGCGGCTGCCCGGCTGGGGGACTTCGAGTCGTCCGCGGAGCATCTGGCGCTGGCGGTGGCGATGCAGCCCGGCAACAAGCACTACCGGGCGGCGCTGCGGCAGACTCGGGCGACGCTGGCGGCCCGGGCGGGGGCGTTCGGGCCGTTGCAGCCGGGCGCGCCGGGGTATTCGGCGCCGCCGGAGGACTCGGACGGGTCCTAAGGTTGCGGGTGTTCGATCGTTCGAGGTGAGTGGAGAGCTGTGATGGTGCGGAGCGTGCCGCGGGGAAGTGCGGTGGCGTTGACGGAGGCGTACGACACGGCGCTGCTCGACCTGGACGGGGTGGTGTACGCGGGGCCGCACGCGATCGCGTACGCGGTGGAGTCGCTGGAGCGGGCGCGGGCGGCGGGGATGCGGCTGGCGTACGTGACGAACAATGCGTCGCGCCCGCCGCGGGTGGTGGCGGAGCACCTGTCGGAGCTGGGGGTGCCGGCCGAGCCCGGTGATGTGATCAATTCGGCGCAGGCGGCGGCACGGCTGGTGTCGGAGAAGGTGCCGGCGGGTTCGCGGGTGCTGGTGGTCGGCGGCGCGGGGCTGGTGGAGGCGCTGCAGGAGCGCGGCCTGGTGCCGGTGCGCTCCTTGGACGAGGACCCGGCGGCGGTGGTGCAGGGCTACGACCCGACGGTGGGCTGGGCGGACCTCGCGGAGGCGTCGTACGCGGTGGGCCGGGGCCTGCCGTGGGTGGCGTCGAACACGGACCTGTCGATCCCGACGGCGCGTGGCATCGCGCCGGGCAACGGGACGCTGGTGGCGGCCGTGTCGGCGGCGACCGGTGTGACGCCGGAGGTGGCGGGCAAGCCGCTGCCGCCGATGCACCGGGAGACGGTGCTGCGGACGGGCGCGAAGCATCCGCTGGTGGTGGGCGACCGCCTCGACACCGACATCGAGGGCGCGTTCAACGGCGGTGTGGACTCGCTGCTGGTGTTCACCGGTGTCACCACCCCCGAACTGCTGCTGGCCGCCCCCGTCCGGCACCGCCCGACCTACCTGTCGGACGACCTGCGGGGCCTGCTGGAGCCGCAGCCGGAGGTGTTGGAGCTGGGCGACGGCCGGTTCGCCTGCGGCGGCTGGGCGGCCGGCGTGGACGGCGGCGCGCTGACCCTGGACGGCGCGGGCGAGCGGATCGACGCGCTGCGGGCGCTGTGCGCGGCGGCCTGGACGTGGGCGGACGCGCACGGGGCGGCACCGGAGACGGCGAAGGCGCTGGCACTGCTCTGACGGCCCCGAACTGCCGTTCGGTGACGGCAGGTTGACGGGTTGTTGCGGCGGGTGCCCGGGGTAGGGCTTCGGGGCGTTCGGGCTATGGCTCGGGTGCCCGGAAGCCGGGGGGATGTGGTGCGGGGACGTGCGGTGGGGCCGCCGGACTGGTGGTGGCGGCGTCGCCGGCGGCGGGGTGCGGGGTGCGGGGTGCGCGGGGCCGGGGGCGGTGCGGCCGCCGGGCTTCGGCCCGTCGCCGGATCTCCTCCAGTTGGTGCGGTCGCGGTACCTGAACGGGCCGGAGCCGGTGACCGATTCGCTCCAGGGGGCCGGGAGACCGGGCGGACGCGGCGGGCGGTGGCTTCCGCTGGACGCTGCCGGACGGGCAGTGGTGCGTCGCGGTGACGACACCGTCGGGCAGCGGGGGGTGGAGCGCGTGCCTCCGCCCCGTGGACCGCGCCCGCGCGGCGGCCCGCCGCCGAGGTGCTGTCCGGGGGAGGGGCGCGACCTGGTCGGCGGTGCTCGTCGCCGACGGCGAGCGGCTGTCGGACCCGCGCTGCGGGGCCTGGACGGCGCCGGTGTTCGACGTCGGCACCGCGGCGGCGCCGGGCGGGCGGCTCGGGCTCTGGGTGGCGCTGGGCGACGACCGGCCGGCGGGGACGGTCGTCGAGCAGCTGCCGCTGCCGCTGCCGGCGGGCGCGACCCGGCCGGGGGCCGGGCCGCAGCCCTGCGGGTGAGCGGGCGGCGGCGCCATGAAGCAGGGGGGCGTCAAAGCGGTTGCGAGGCCCGCTGATCGGTGGGCGGCCGGGGCGGGGACGGAGTCGTCGTCCTACGGGTGACCGGGCAGGGGGTCAGAGCAGGCTGCGCAGGCGCAGCAGGTCGAGGAAGCTCGCGTCGAGCTTGAGGCGGCCGGTGGCCCACGCGGTGGGGAACGGCAGTTTGCCGTCGACCAGGGCGACCAGGTCGGTGCCGGTGGTGGTGAGCCGGATGTCGGCCTTGGCGGCGGGCGCGCCCGGGGTGTCGGTGATGCCGGTGAGCTGCCCGCCGGTGAGCCGCCCGGTGAAGGTCAGGTCGAGGTCGGTGAGGTGGCAGCTCAGCGACCGGTCGAGGGCGGCGGCCTTCCGGACGTCGCCGTTCGCGCCGGCGAGGTTGCGGCTGAGCTGCTCCAGTGCGCTGCGGCACTCCTCGATGGTGGCCATGGGTGCGGCGTACTCCTGTGTCTCGGTGGTCGGTGCGGCGTTCCACGCTAACGCGCCGGGCGGGTGCGGTGGCCGGGCGGGGTGAGAGGGGCCGACCGTGGGGCGGGCGGGGCAGTCGGGTACGGGCGGGCGTAGGACGGGGTAGCGTCATGGCGGGCAGTCGGTGCCCGCGGAGGAGGCGGTTCGGATGCTGCGGGATGCGGTGCGGGGTGTGGTGGTGGTCGCGACGGAGCTCGCCGAGGAGGCGAGCCGCCGGGTACTCGGCGCGGCCGAGGAGCTGATCCAGCGGGCCGGTGAACTGCCGCCCGGGGTGGAACAGTTGCGGGTGCTGGCGGGGGAGGCCGTGACGGCCGGTCTGGCCGGGGTCGACCTGGTCGCGGGCGTCGCCAAGAACGAGGCCGAGCGGGTGTTCGAGAAGGTCGGCGACCAGGTGGTGAAGGTCGGCGTGGTGCTGAGCTTCCTGGAGTCGAAGCTGCGCGAGGTCGACGAACCGACCGCCCCCGAGCCCGAGCCGACCCCGAAGGAGCCGACGGTCCGTCCGGCCGCCCGGGCCCAGGGCCTGTTCGACGCCGGGTGGGACGCGGAGCCCGCGCCCGCCGACGCCGGGTCGGAGCCCGCGCCCGCCGACGCCGGGTCGGACGAGGCCCCGGCGGCTGCCCGTCCTGCGCCGGCGCGAGGGAAGGCGACTGCGCGCAAGGGGGCGGCGGCAAAGCAGGCGGCGGCCGGGCGGTCGGTGCCGCGGAGGGTTCCGGCGGCGGGCAGTGCGGCGGCGGTGGGGAAGGCTTCGGCGGCCGGCGGGGAAGCTGTGACGCCGAGGACAGTGGCGAAGAAGGCCGCGGCGAAGCGGCCTGCCGCGCGACGTTCGGCTCCGGCTGCGGCTCCGGCTGCGGCTTCGGTTGCGGCTCCGGCTCCGGGGGACAGCCCGTCGGCCCCGCTGCCCGCTGCGGCGAAGAAGTCGGCGGCGAAGAGGACGGCCACGACGAAGACGGCCGCGACGAAGGAAACGGTGACGAAGGCCGCGTCCGTGGAGAAGCCGGCGACGGTGAAGAAGGCTGCGCCCGCGAAGAAGTCCGCGACTGCGACGAAGGCGGCGAAGCCGAAGCCCGCGAGCGTGAAGAGCGCGCCCGCGAAGAAGCCCGCGCCCGTGAAGAAGGCGACGGCGACGAAGCGCGACACCGGGGGCACCACCGGTGAGTGAGGTGCGGTGGACGGGCGAGCCCGAGGTGGACGAGGTGCTGGCCCGGCTGGGGGAGGCCGACGGGGTGGGGGCGGGGGAGCGGGTCGAGGTGTACGAAGATGTTCATGCGCGGCTCGCCGCGACCCTCGCGGCGCTGGACCGCGAGTGACGATTGCGGAATGTGGGAGCTGACGTAGCAGTGGCAGTGGCACGACGCCGTCTGGATGCGGAGCTGGTGCGGCGGAAGCTGGCGCGCTCGCGCGAGCATGCGAGCGAGCTGATCGCGGCGGGCCGGGTGACGGTGGGCGGCACGGTGGCGACGAAGCCGGCGACCCAGGTGGAGACGGCGGCGGCCGTGGTGGTCGCCAAGGACGACACGGACCCGGACTACGTGTCGCGGGGCGGGCACAAGCTGGCGGGCGCGTTCGCCGCGTTCGTGCCGCAGGGCCTGGTGGTCGAGGGCCGGCTGGCGCTGGACGCGGGCGCGTCCACCGGCGGGTTCACCGATGTGCTGCTGCGCGCGGGCGCCGCGCACGTGCTGGCGGTGGACGTCGGCTACGGGCAGCTCGCCTGGTCGCTGCAGAGCGACGAGCGGGTGACGGTGATGGACCGCACCAACGTGCGGGAGCTGACGCCGGAGCTGATCGGCGGCACGCTCGTCGACCTGGTGGTCGGCGACCTGTCGTTCATCTCGCTGGGCCTGGTGCTGCCGGCGCTGGCGGGCTGCGCGGCGCCGGACGCGGACCTGGTGCTGATGGTGAAGCCGCAGTTCGAGATCGGCAAGGACCGGCTGGGCTCGGGCGGTGTGGTGCGCTCGCCGGAGCTGCGGGCCGAGACGATCCGCCAGGTGGCGTCGCAGGCCTGGCAGTTGGGCCTGGGTGTGCACGCGGTGACGGCGTCGCCGCTGCCGGGGCCGTCGGGGAACGTGGAGTATTTCCTGTGGCTTCGCCGGGATGCGGGCGAACTGGATCCGGCCGAGGCGGACCGGGCCGTGGCGGAAGGTCCCAAGTAGGGTACTGGGCCCCAAGTAGGGTACTTGGCAGACGTCCGAGCGTTGCGCAGACTGGCATGCCGCGGTCGGGCCAGCAGGGTCCGGCAGGCGTAGGGAGAGGGCAGCGGGCAATGAGCGATCGTCGTACGGTCTTCCTGATCGCGCACACCGGCCGGGAGGCCGCCCTGCGCAGTGTGGAAGGGCTGGTGGACGGCCTGCTGAAGGCGGGGATCCGGATCCGGCTGCTGGAGGCGGAAGCGGTGGGCCTGGACCTGCCGGACGGGGTGGAGCTGGTGCCGGGCGGGCCGGGCGCGGCCGACGGCTGCGAGCTGATCCTGGTCGCGGGCGGGGACGGCACCCTGCTGCGGGGGGCGGAGCTGGCCCGCGAGTCCGGGCTGCCGATGCTCGGCATCAACCTGGGCCGGGTGGGCTTCCTCGCGGAGGCGGAGCGCGACGACCTGGCGACGGTGGTCGACCGGGTGGTGGACGCCGACTACGCGGTCGAGGAACGCATGACCATCGACGTGCTGGTGCGCACCAACGGCGATGTGCTGCACGAGGACTGGGCGCTGAACGAGGCCTCGGTGGAGAAGGCCGCCCGTGAGCGGATGCTGGAGGTGGTCACCGAGGTGGACGGCCGTCCGGTGTCGAACTTCGGCTGCGACGGCGTGGTGCTTTCGACGCCCACCGGCTCGACGGCGTACGCGTTCTCGGGCGGCGGGCCGGTGGTGTGGCCGGAGGTGGAGGCGCTGCTGATGGTGCCGATCAGTGCGCACGCGCTGTTCGCCCGCCCGCTGGTGACCTCGCCGGACTCGGTGCTGGCGGTCGAGGTGCAGCCGAAGACGCCGCACGGGGTGCTCTGGTGCGACGGGCGGCGTTCGGTCGAACTCCCCGCCGGGGCACGGGTGGAGGTCCGCCGCGGCAAGACGCCGGTGCGGCTGGCCCGGCTGCACCGGGCGCCGTTCACGGACCGGCTGGTGGCGAAGTTCGCGCTGCCGGTGACGGGTTGGCGTGGCCGGTCGGGATCGGCGTAGGGAGCACTGACAGGGGCGGGGGAGACCTGCTGTCACAGGCTGCACGGCTCCGGGTCCGCCGTCGTGAAGCGTTCGTTGCGGGCGAGTTCGGCGGCCTCCGCGATGCGGTGGAGGGCGTCGGGGACGTGGGCGGCGTGGAAGGTGAGGGGGAGGCGGAGGTACTCCTCGAACGCGCCGTCGATGCCGAAGCGGGCGCCGGAGGCGAGGCGGGTGCCGAGGCGTTCGCCGGCCCGGGCGAGGGCGGTGGCGGGGAGGCCGGGGGTGGCCACCCAGAGGGCCAGGCCGCCGGGTGGGAGGGTGAAGCGCCAGTGCGGGAAGTGCCGGGGCAGGGCGTCGGCCCAGGCGTCGGCGGTGGCGCGCAGGCCGGCGTGGCGTTCGGCGCGGACGGTCGGCAGGTGGTGGGTCAGCAGGCGGGTGGTGATCAGCTGGTCGAGGACCGGGGTGCCGAGGTCGAGCAGGGCCCGGTCGGCGGCCAACTTCCGTACCAGGGAGGGCTGGGCGCGCAGCCAGCCGATCCGCAGGCCGGGCCAGAGCAGTTTGCCGGCCGAGCCGACGGTGATCACCCGGGCGTCGCGGTCGAGCGCGGCCAGGGGCCGGGGCAGCGCGGAGTCGTCGACGCCCCAGCCGAGTTCGGCGCAGGTCTCGTCGGCGAGGACGGCGGTGCCGGCGGTCCGGGCGTGCGCGAGCAGGTCGCGGCGCTGGTCCTCGTCGATCAGGGCGCCGGTGGGGTTCTGGAAGTCGGGGATGGCGGAGACCAGTTTCGGGGCGGCGCCGCGGAGCACCCGCCGCCACTGCGGGAGGTCCCAACCGGTGTGCCCGGCCCGGTCGGTGGCGAACGGGACGGGGACCAGGCGGGCGCCGAACCGGTCCAGGGCGCGGAGGGTGTTGGGGTAGCTGGGCGCTTCGACGGCGACCCGGTCGCCGCGGGTGAGCAGCGCGTGGTGGGCCAGGTGCAGGGCGCTCATCGCGCCGGTGGTGATCAGGACCTGGTCGGGGTTGGTGGGCAGGCCGCGTTCGGTGTACCGGTGGGCGACGGCCTCGCGCAGTACGGGCAGGCCGGTGGGGTAGGTGCCGTGTCCGGCGGCGTACGCGGGCAGGCGGTCGAGGGCGTGGGCGGCGGCCTCGGCGAGCTGCGGCGGGGCGGTGGGCGCGGCCAGGCCCAGGTCGAGTGCGGTGCCGGGCCGGTCGAGGGCGAGCGGGTGCAGGGTGTCGGCGGGCGGTCGGGTGCCGTCCGGCAGGGCCGTCCAGGAGCCGGCGCCGCGCCGTGAGCGCAGGAATCCGTCGGCGCGCAGCGCCTCGTACGCGGCGGCCACGGTGGTGCGGCTGAGTCGGAGTTCGGCGGCGAGTTCCCGTTCGGCGGGCAGCCGGGTGCCGGCCGGGAGGCGGCCGTCGGCGACCAGCCGGGACACCCGGTCGGCGAGTGACCGGTAGGCGGGCCGGTGGCCGTCCGCCGGGGGCAGTTGGCGGGCCAGGGCGTGCGGGGTCAGTGTGCTGTGCCACTCGGCCATCGGAAATCAGTCCACTCGGATCGGATTGGCCCTGTCGGGTGTCCTTTTGGACCGCCCATAGTGACGGTCGGTGCCGAGGAACGGCAAGCACTGCACGAAAAGAGGTCCACCCGATGGCGGTCTCCCTGTCCCCCCTCATGAAGGCCGGGCGTACGAAGTCCACCGACCTTCCGGTCCGCCTGGTCCGGCTGGCCGCCGGCCTGGTGCTGTACGGCGTCTCGATGGCCCTGGTGCTGCGCTCCTCGCTGGGCGGCAACCCGTGGGACGTCTTCCACCAGGGCCTGTCCCGGCACGTCGGCCTGAGCGTCGGCACCTGGGTGACGCTGGTCGGCCTGCTGGTGCTGCTGCTGTGGATACCGCTGCGGCAGAAGCCCGGCATCGGCACCGTCGGCAACGTCGCGGTGCTCGGCGTCGCGATGGACACCACGTTGGCGCTGCTGCCGCACCCGCACGCGCTGGTCGCCCGGATCCCGCTGCTGGCGGCGGGCATCGTGCTCAACGCCGTGGCGACCGGCCTGTACATCGGGGCGCGGCTCGGCCCGGGCCCGCGCGACGGCCTGATGACCGGCCTGCACCGGCGCACCGGCCGCTCCGTGCGGCTGATCCGTACCGCCATCGAGTTGACCGTGCTGGCCGCCGGCATCGCCCTCGGCGGGACGTTCGGCGTCGGCACGGTGGCCTACGCGCTGGCGATCGGCCCGCTGGTGCAGTTCTTCCTGCCGCGACTGACCGTGCCCGAACGGCCTGCCACTCAGGTGTGAAACCCGGGGCGGTCGTCGCAAACCGACACCGGAACCTCGTAAGGTCGTCTCCGTGTTGGACGAGATGCGGATACGGGATCTGGGTGTCATCGACGACGCGGTGGTCGAGCTCGCGCCCGGGTTCACCGCCGTCACCGGTGAGACCGGCGCCGGCAAGACCATGGTGGTGACCAGCCTCGGGCTGCTGCTCGGCGGCCGGGCCGACCCGGCGCTGGTCCGGAACGGCTCCGAGCGGGCCGTCGTCGAGGGCCGGCTCGCCCTCGACCCGGACTCCGCGGTGGTGGCGCGCGCGGTCGAGGCGGGCGCGGAACTCGACGACGGCGAGCTGCTGATCAGCCGCACCGTCTCCGCCGAGGGCCGCTCCCGCGCGCACGTCGGCGGCCGCTCGGTGCCGGTCGGGCTGCTCGCCGAACTCGGCGAGGACCTGATCGCCGTGCACGGCCAGACCGACCAGCAGCGGCTGCTGCGCCCGTCCCGGCAGCGCGGCGCGCTCGACCGGTACGCGGGCGAGGCCGTCGCCGAGCCGCTGGGACGCTACCGCGAGGTGTACCGCACCCTGCGCGAGGTCTCCGCGACCCTGGAGGAGCTGACCACCAGGGCCCGCGAGCGCGCCCAGGAGGCCGACCTGCTGCGGTTCGGCCTGGAGGAGATCGCCGCCGCCGAGCCCGTCGCCGGGGAGGACGCCGAGCTGTCCGTGGAGGCCGAGCGGCTCGGGCACGCCGACGCGCTGTCCTCCGCCGCGACGCTCGCGCACGCCGCGCTGGCGGGCGACCCCGCCGACCCGGAGGCGGTGGACGCGGGCACCCTGCTCGCCCAGGCCCGCCGCGCCGTGGACGCCGTCCGCCACCACGACGAGCGCCTCGCGCAGCTCGCCGACCGCCTCGGCGAGGTCGGCTACCTGCTCGCCGACGTGGCCGGCGACCTCGCCGGGTACGCCGACGACCTGGACGCCGACCCGGTGCGCCTCGCCGCCGTCGAGGACCGCCGCGCGATCCTCGCCCACCTGGTGCGCAAGTACTCCGGCACCGAGGGCGCCCTGGCCGAGGTGATCGCCTGGGCCGAGGCCGGCTCGGTGCGGCTGCTGGAACTCGACGGCGACGACGAGCGGATCGACGAACTCGGCGCGCAGGAGACCGAGTTGCGCACCCAGCTGGCCGACCTGGCGGCCGAGGTGTCCCGCGCCCGGCACGCCGCGGCCGACAAGTTCGCCGCCGCGGTCTCCGGCGAGCTCGCCGAGCTCGCGATGCCGCACGCCCGGGTGACGTTCGCGATCAGCCAGGTCGACGACCTGTCCGGGATCGAGGTCGACGGCCGCACCGTCGCCTACGGCCCGCACGGCGTCGACGAGGTCGAGGTGCTGCTCGCCCCGCACCCCGGCGCGCAGCCCCGTCCGATCGCCAAGGGCGCCTCCGGCGGCGAGCTGTCCCGCGTCATGCTGGCCGTGGAAGTGGTGTTCGCCGGCGCCGACCCGGTGCCGACCTACCTGTTCGACGAGGTCGACGCGGGCGTCGGCGGCAAGGCCGCGGTGGAGATCGGCCGTCGCCTCGCCAAGCTCGCCCGCAGCGCCCAGGTGGTGGTCGTCACCCACCTGCCGCAGGTCGCCGCGTTCGCCGACCGGCACCTGGTGGTGGAGAAGACCAACGACGGGACCGTCACCCGCAGCGGCGTGAAGACCCTCAACGACGAGGAGCGGGTGCGCGAGCTGTCCCGGATGCTGGCCGGCCTGGAGGACTCCGAGCTGGGCCGGGCGCACGCCGAGGAGCTGCTCGAAGCCGCCCGCACCGCCCGGGCCCGCTAGTCCCGGCCCGGTCGATCCTGCGCGGCGCGCGACGCCGGATCGTCCCTCTCCCGGGGCCCGGGGGCGACGCGCGCCGATCCGGCAGGATCGACCGGCCCGGCCCCGCCCCAACGGTCCGCTCCGCACACGTCGCCCGGGTTCGCACGCCCGGGCGACGCGCCGCAGCGGTGCCGACTGTCCAAGAGGGCGACCGACCTGGCATCGTGGCGAGCGGACACCAGCTGACAACGAGTCGGAGCGAAGACGACGTGGACCATTCCGCCGCCCGGGCCACCGCGGCCCCCCAGCTGCACGTGGTGCTCGTCCTGGCCGCCGCGACGGGCGGGATCGGCGCGCACGTGCGATCCCTGACGCAGGGTCTGGTCGCCCACGGGGTGACGGTCACGGTCTGCGCGCCCGAGGGCACCGACCGCCGGTACGGCTTCTCCGTGGCCGGCGCCCACCTGCACACGGTGGACATCACCCCCACCTCGGGGGCCCGCTCCGACGCCGTCGCGATCGGCGAACTGCGCCGCGCCTTCACCGGCGCCGACATCGTCCACGCGCACGGCCTGCGGGCCGGCCTGCTGTCCGACCTGGCGCTGCGCACCGCGGGCCGGTTCCCCGGCATCCGCCCGGAGACCCCGCTGGTGGTCACCTCGCACCACGCGCTGCTCACCACCGGCCTGGACCGCCGCCTGCAGCGCCTGATGGAACGCCGGGTGGTGCGGGCCGCCGACCTGGTCCTCGGCGCGTCCTCCGACCTGGTCGCCCGGGCCCGCGAACTGGGCGCCACCGACGCCCGGCTCGGCCCGGTCGCCGCCCCGCCGATGCCGCCCGCCGACCTCGACCGCGCCGCGGCCCGCGCCGCCAGCCTGCCCGGCGGCGACGACGGCCGCCCCGTGGTGCTGGCGGTCGGCCGGCTGGTGGCGCAGAAGTGCTTCTCGCTGCTGCTGGACGCCGTCCCGTACTTCGCGGCGCCCGGCGAGCCGATGCCGCACGTGCTGCTGGCCGGCGACGGCCCCGAGCGGCAGGCGCTGGCCGAACGGGTGCGGGCCGAGCGGCTGCCCGTGGAGGTGCTCGGTCACCGCACCGACATCGCGGACCTGCTGGCCGCCGCCGACCTGGTGGTGCTCTCCTCCCGCTGGGAGGCCCGCTCGCTGGTCGCTCAGGAGGCGATGCGGGCCGGCGTGCCGGTGGTCTCCACCGCCGTCGGCGGTGTCCCCGAACTGGTCGGCGACGCCGCCGTGCTGGTCCCGTTCGCCGACCCGCGGGCGCTCGGCGGCGCCGTCCGCGACCTGCTCGGCGACGAGAAGCGCCGGTCCGAACTCGCCGACGCCGGCCGGGCGCAGGCCCGCACCTGGCCGGACGAGGCGGCCACCGTCGCCCAGGTGCTGTCCATCTACGACGAACTGGCGCAGCGTCAGAGCTGACGTCGCATCAGTGCGACGACAGGTTCAGCCCGGCGGCGGCGGTCAGCCGCAGCGCGGTGTCGATCAGCGGAACGTGGCTGAACGCCTGCGGGAAGTTGCCGACCTGACGGCGCGTCCGGGAGTCCCACTCCTCGGCGAGCAGCCCCAGGTCGTTGCGGAGCGACAGCAGCCGCTCGAACAGTTCGCGGGCCTCGCCGACCCGGCCGATCATCGCCAGGTCGTCGGCCAGCCAGAACGAGCAGGCCAGGAACGCCCCCTCGTGCCCGGACAGCCCGTCGACGTTGTTGCCCTGGTCGTCGTGCGTCGGGTAGCGCAGCACGAAGCCGTCCTCGGTGGACAGTTCGCGCTGGATCGCCTCGATGGTGCCGATCACCCGCTTGTCGTCCGGCGGCAGGAAGCCCACCTGCGGGATCAGCAGCAGCGAGGCGTCCAGCTCCTTGCCGCCGTAGTACTGGGTGAAGGTGTTGCGTTCCGGGTCGTAGCCCTTGGCGCACACGTCGGCGTGGATCTCGGCGCGCAGCTTCTCCCAGCGCTCCGCCAGGCCCTCCGGCACGTGCTCCAGCTGCTCCAGCAGCTTCAGGGTGCGGTCGACGGCGACCCAGGCCATCACCTTGGAGTGCACGAAGTGCCGGCGCGGGCCGCGGACCTCCCAGATGCCCTCGTCGGGGTTGCGCCAGTGGTCCTCCAGGTACTCGATCAGGCGCAGCTGGAGCTGGTGGGCGTGGTCGTGCCGGGCCAGGCCGGACATGGTGGCCAGGTGCAGGGCCTCGACGACCTCGCCGTACACGTCGAGCTGGAGCTGCCCGGCGGCGCCGTTGCCTACCCGCACCGGGCGGGAGTCCTCGTAGCCGGGCAGCCAGTCGAGCTCCGACTCGGTGAGTTCGCGCTCCCCGGCGATGCCGTACATGATCTGCAGGTTCTCCGGGTCGCCGGCCACCGCGCGCAGCAGCCACTCGCGCCAGGCGCGGGCCTCCTCGCGGTAGCCGGTGCGCAGCAGCGAGGACAGGGTGATCGCGGCGTCCCGCAGCCAGGTGTAGCGGTAGTCCCAGTTGCGTTCGCCGCCGAGGTCCTCCGGCAGCGAGGTGGTGGGGGCGGCGACGATGCCGCCGGTCGGGGCGTAGGTGAGGGCCTTCAGGGTGATCAGCGAGCGGACCACGGCCTCCCGGTAGGGGCCCTGGTGGCGGCACTGCCCGACCCATTCGTGCCAGAACCGCTCGGTGTTGGCGAGCGCGCCCTCGGCGTCCGGCGGGGCGGGGGCCGGCTCGTGCGAGGCCTGCCAGGTCAGTCCGAAGGCGATCCGCTCGCCGGCGGTGACGGTGAAGTCGGCGTACGTGGTCAGGTCGCGGCCGTAGGTCTCGGCCCGGCCGTCCAGCCACACCGAGTCGGGGCCGGCCACGGCGACGGTGCGGTGCCCGCCCTCGGGCTGCGCGACCCGGTGCACCCAGGGCACGACCCGGCCGTAGCTGAACCGCATCCGCACCGCGGAGCGCATCCGGACGGTGCCGGCCAGGCCCTCCACGATGCGGATCATCTGCGGCACGTCGGGGGTGCCGAGCAGGTGGCGCGGCGGCATGAAGTCGATCACCCGGACGGTGCCGCCCTGGGTGTCCCACTCCTGCTCCAGGATCAGCGAGTCGCCCCGGTAGCGGCGTCGGTCGCAGGGCAGCGCGGGCGCGGCGGCCGTCACCGGCGGGACGGCCGGCTCGTCGGCGTCCAGCAGGGTCCGGGGCGGCGGGGCGGCGGCGGGCGGCGGTTCGACGGGCAGGGCAGGGCCGATCCGCCAGAAGCCGTGCTCGTCGGTGCCGAGCAGCCCCGCGAACACCGCGGGGGAGTCGAACCGCGGCAGGCACAGCCAGTCGACCGCGCCGTCCCGGCGGACCAGCGCGGCCGTCTGCATGTCCCCGATGAGCGCGTAGTCCTCGATGCGACCGGCCATGGCTCTCCGTTCCCAGCGGCCCAGCGTGCCCCGGCGGCGGCGGTTGCGCACGGGTCGGGCGAGGATGTGGACGTTTGAGCAGAATACGTGGATTCGGATGTTTCGGGCGCATCCACGCGCCCCCTCCGTCTGCCCGGATCCCTTGCCCCGCATGCCCTCCGGGCCCGTTTCGACCAGCCCGGACGGGCCGTTCGGCCGACGCGCCGGAGCCCTCTCCACCCGGACGCGGGCGAGCACTCGCCGGGGCACTGATACGCTGGTATCCCGTGGAACTGGTGGGAACGAGGGCCGGGAGCCCCTCCACCGGCGTCACTCTCCGACACGACACCCACGGGAGCCCCCTCTTGGCACAGCCCCATTCCGGCAAGTCGGCCAACGGCCGCGCCGTGACGACCAAGCACCTCTTCGTCACCGGGGGTGTCGCCTCTTCGCTCGGCAAGGGCCTCACCGCCTCCAGCCTCGGCGCCCTGCTCAAGGCCCGCGGCCTCCGCGTGACCATGCAGAAGCTCGACCCGTACCTCAACGTGGACCCGGGCACCATGAACCCGTTTCAGCACGGTGAGGTCTTCGTCACCGACGACGGCGCCGAGACCGACCTCGACATCGGTCACTACGAGCGTTTCCTCGACACCAACCTGCACGGCTCGGCGAACGTCACCACCGGCCAGGTCTACTCCACCGTGATCGCCAAGGAGCGGCGCGGCGAGTACCTCGGCGACACCGTCCAGGTCATCCCGCACATCACCAACGAGATCAAGTCCCGGATCCGCCGGATGGCGACCGAGGACGTCGACGTGGTGATCACCGAGGTCGGCGGCACCGTCGGCGACATCGAGTCGCTGCCGTTCCTGGAGGCGGTCCGCCAGGTCCGCCACGAGGTCGGCCGGGACAACGTCTTCTTCGTGCACGTCTCGCTGCTGCCGTACATCGGCCCGTCCGGCGAGCTCAAGACCAAGCCCACCCAGCACTCGGTGGCCGCGCTGCGCAACATCGGCATCCAGCCCGACGCGATCGTGCTGCGCGCCGACCGCGAGGTGCCGCAGGCCATCAAGCGCAAGATCTCGCTGATGTGCGACGTCGACGAGGAGGCCGTGGTCGCCGCGATCGACGCCAAGTCGATCTACGACATCCCCAAGGTGCTGCACGGCGAGAACCTGGACGCCTACGTGGTGCGCCGCCTCGACCTGCCGTTCCGCGACGTCGACTGGACGGTCTGGGACGACCTGCTGCGCCGCGTCCACGAGCCGCAGCACGTGGTCAAGGTCGCCCTGGTCGGCAAGTACATCGACCTGCCGGACGCGTACCTGTCGGTGACCGAGGCGCTGCGCGCCGGCGGCTTCGCCAACAACGCGCGGGTCGAGATCAAGTGGGTCACCTCCGACGACTGCGAGACCCCCGAGGGCGCGCAGGAGCAGCTCGGTGACGTCGACGCGATCTGCATCCCCGGCGGCTTCGGCGACCGCGGCGTCAACGGCAAGGTCGGCGCGATCACCTACGCCCGCGAGAACAAGATCCCGCTGCTGGGCCTCTGCCTGGGTCTGCAGTGCGTGGTCATCGAGGCCGCCCGCAACCTGGCCGGCCTGCCCGAGGCGAACTCCACCGAGTTCGACCCGGCCGCCAAGCACCCGGTCGTCTCGACCATGGCCGAGCAGCTCGCCATCGTCGACGGCAAGGGCGACCTGGGCGGCACCATGCGTCTGGGCCTGTACCCGGCGAAGCTCGCCGAGGGCTCCATCGTGCGCGAGGTGTACGGCGGCGAGCAGTACGTCGAGGAGCGCCACCGCCACCGCTACGAGGTCAACAACGCCTACCGCGCGGACCTGGAGAAGACCGGCCTGCAGTTCTCCGGCCTCTCCCCGAAGGGCGACCTGGTCGAGTACGTCGAGTACCCGCGCGAGGTCCACCCCTACCTGGTCGCCACCCAGGCGCACCCCGAGCTGAAGTCCCGCCCGACCCGGCCGCACCCGCTGTTCGCGGGCCTGGTCGCCGCGGCGATCGACCGCAAGGTCGGCTGATCGGTTCCTGCTGAGGCCGCCCGTCCCGGAGTTCGCTCCGGGGCGGGCGGCCTCGGCGTGTCGGGGCGGCCCGGTCCGCTAGATTGTGTCGGACTGACGAGAAGGGGTGGTGCCGGGTGACCGGGATTCGCGATGTGGCCGAGGAGTGGGACGTCCGGGACGGGCACACGCCGTTCCAGGGCAGGATGACCGGCATGCGCTCCGAGCAGGTGCGGATGCCCGACGGCAGCTGGGCCCGGCGCGACTACCAGCTCCACCCCGGCTCGGTCGGCATCCTCGCCGTCGACCAGCAGGCCCGCGTCCTGGTCCTGCGCCAGTACCGGCACCCCGTCCGGCACCGGCTGTGGGAGCTGCCCGCCGGGCTGCTGGACGTCCCCGGGGAGAACCCGCTGCACGCGGCCCGGCGCGAGCTCTTCGAAGAGGCGTACTGCAAGGCCGGGACGTGGCGCGTGCTGGTCGACTTCTACACCTCGCCCGGCGGCAGCAACGAGGCCCTGCGGCTCTTCCTCGCCACCGACCTGTCCGAGGCCGACGGCGAGCGCTACGCCGCCCACGGCGAGGAACTGGAACTGGAATCCGCCTGGATCCCGCTCGAACAACTCCTCGACCTGGTGCTGGCCGGCGAACTCCACAACCCCACGCTGGTCACCGGCACCCTCGCCCTGCACGCCGCGCTGTCCCGCGGCAGCATCGACGCCCTCCGCCCGGCCGACGCACCGTGGGCGGCCCGGCCGTTCTGAGCGCGCGCCCCGGGCGCACCGCTCCTCTCCCACCGGCCGCTCCCGCCCGGTCCGGGGCCCCGTTCCGCCGAATCCGGACCTTGCGCCTGTTGGGCCGGGGGGGTGGTGTGGGGGTGGGCGGCACCGGGGTGTCTCGGCGTGGCGGGGTGGTCGAACTACGCTTCGCGGACAGGGCCCGGTGTGCGGGTCCGGGGCGCTGGGCGACGGGTCGGGAGTGGCGCGGGTGGCGAGGGATGCGGCGGCGGTGGCCGAGGCGGCCGGGATCTTCGACGCGTTGCCCGGGGCCGCCCGGCCGTTCGGGGGCCGGACGGCGGAACTCGCGGCGCTGACGGTGGCCGCCGGGCGGCCCTCGCCGGGGCGCGGACGGCTGCTGGTGCTGGCGGGGCGGCCGGGCTCGGGCCGCACCGCGCTGGCCGTGCAGTGGGCCCGCAACGTCGTCGCCGAGTACCCGGACGGGCTGCTGTACGCGCGGCTGTCCGCGCCCGACGGGACGCGGGTGGGCGCGGGGCGGGCCGCCCGGATGCTGCTGGACCAGCTCGGCGAGCGGCCCGGCCTGGCGCTGCTGCCCGGCGCCGCCGAGGAGGACCCGGCGTGCGAGGCGCTGCGGGAGGCCCTGGCCGCGCGGCGGGCGCTGCTGCTGCTGGACGACGTGCGGGACACCGGCCAGGTGTGGCCGCTGCTCGCCGAGAAGACCGAGTCGCTGGTGCTGGCCACCACCTCGGGGCCGCTGACCGGCATCGACGGCATCGACCCGGTGATCCTCGGCGGCCTGGAGCACCGCGGTGCGGTCGAGCTGCTGTCCGTCCTCGTCGGCGGCACCCGGATCTCCTGCGACCCGGTCGGCGCGGCCGAGCTCGCCGAGGCGTGCGCCAACCGTCCGGCGGCGCTGCGGCTGGCCGCGGGCTGGCTGCGCAGCGAGCCCCGACTGCCCGTCACCGAGGCCGCCGTCCGGCTGCGGCAGCCCGTGGAACAGCCGCGGGAGCGCTCCCGCACGGCGGCGGAGCGGCCGGACACCGTGCCGGTGGTGGAGGGCGACCCGCTGCGGGGGGCGTTCGAGCCCGCGTACCGGCGGCTGCCGGCGGCCCGGGCGCGGCTGCTGCGGCTGTGCACGCTGGCGCCGGGCCAGCAGGTCGACCTGCGGACCGCGTCGGCGCTGGTGGGCTGCCCGGCGCCGGAGGCCGGGACGCACCTGGCGGCGCTGGCCGAGCTGGAGCTGATGGAGCGGGAGCCGGCCGCCGCCGACGGCACCGAGCGCTACCGGGTGCCGGGACGGCTGTACGGGCGGCTGGTGGAGCTGCGCGCCGAGATCGACCGGCCGTCCGAACTGGAGCTGGCCCGGGCCCGGCTGCTGGAGCGGCTGGTGCGGCTGGTCGACTCGGCGCGGCTGCTGCTGGACCCGGCGGCCGGCCCGAACCCCGACCCGCTGCCGGGGCCGCTGCGGCTGCGTTCGGCCGCGCACGCCGGGCAGTGGCTGCTGGGGGAGCGCGAGCAGCTGCTGGCGGCGGTCGCGGACGCCGTCGGCCAGGGCGACCTGGACGGCACCGCGGGCCGCCTGGTGACGGCCCTGCTGCGCGCCCTGCCGCTGACCGGGGAGGCCGCGCCGGCGGACCTGCACGCGCTGCACGAGTCGGTGCTGAAGGTCGCCCGGCGCCAGGGCGCCCCGCGCCGGGCCGCCGCCGCGCTGCTCAACCTCGGCGACCTGCAGGCCGACGCGGACCGCTGGGAGCAGGCCGCCGAGCGCTACCGGCGGGCCGTGGAGCTGTTCCGGGGCGCGGGCGACGAGGCCGGCTGCGCCCGGGCGCTGGAGTCGGTGGGCCACTGCCACCGGGCGCTCGGCGATCCGCTGCGGGCCGCCGACGCGTACGGGCGGGCGCTGGCACTGCGGCAGGCGGTCGGCGACCAGGTCACGGAGGCCCGGCTGCTGGTGCGGCTGGCGGAGGCGCACACCGCGCTGCGGCGGTTCGAGGAGGCGCTGCGCGAGTACCGCTCGGCCGCGGCGGTGCTGCGCCGGATCGGCGACCGGGAAGGTCGGCAGCGGGTCGCGGCGCTGGCCGGGCGGCTGCGGGAGCACCTCGGCCAGGAGGGGTTTCGACCGCTTTCGGAGTAGTGTCTTGAGTGCGGAGTTCACCCCGAAAAATGGCCCCAGGAGGCCTGCAAGCCTACGAACTTGCCAATGAGTCGAGCTGATTTGTTCTCTTTGGAAGGCTGACACGCTTCCTGGGCTTCATTACAATCGAACTCGGTCGCGCATGGATCTATGCACCGGTTGCCCCGTTGTACCCCTCGTGCGCGTCGCCCCGCCGGTCTTCCCCCGGTAGGTTCCCCATGGCAAGAGGACGTGTTAGCCGTGAAGGTCGGCATCCCCCGCGAGGTCAAGAACCACGAGTACCGCGTGGCCATCACGCCTGCCGGCGTGCATGAGCTGGTCCGCAACGGACACGAGGTCGTCATCGAGGACAACGCCGGTGTCGGCTCCTCGATCCCCAACGAGGAGTACGTGGCCGCCGGTGCGACCATCCTCCCCACCGCCGACGAGGTGTGGGCCGCGGCCGACATGATCCTCAAGGTGAAGGAGCCCATCGCGTCGGAGTACCACCGACTGCGCAAGGGCCAGACCCTCTTCACCTACCTGCACCTGGCTGCCGACCGCCCCGGCACCGACGCGCTGATCGCCTCCGGCACCACCGCCATCGCGTACGAGACCGTGCAGCTGACGAACGGCGCGCTGCCGCTGCTCGCCCCGATGTCCGAGGTCGCGGGCCGCCTGGCCCCGCAGGTCGGCTCGTACCACCTGATGCGTCCGGCCGGCGGCCGCGGCACCCTGCCCGGTGGCGTGCCCGGCACCCACTCGGCCAAGGCCGTCGTCATCGGCGGTGGCGTCTCCGGCTGGCACGCGGCCACCATCGCCATCGGCATGGGCTACGACGTGACCCTGCTGGACCGCGACATCAACAAGCTGCGCGAGGCCGACAAGATCTTCGGCAACAAGATCAAGGCCATCGTCTCCAACTCCTTCGAGCTGGAGAAGGCCGTCGTCGAGGCCGACCTGGTCATCGGCGCCGTGCTGATCCCGGGCGCCAAGGCCCCGAAGCTCGTCACCAACGAGCTGGTCTCCCGCATGAAGCCGGGCTCCGTGCTCGTCGACATCGCCATCGACCAGGGCGGCTGCTTCGAGGACTCGCACGCCACCACGCACGCCGAGCCGACCTTCCAGGTCCACAACTCGGTCTTCTACTGCGTGGCGAACATGCCGGGCGCCGTCCCGAACACCTCCACCTACGCCCTCACCAACGCCACCCTGCCGTACGTGGTGGAGCTGGCGAACCGTGGCTGGAAGGAGGCGCTGCGCCGCGACGCCGCCCTGGCCAAGGGCCTGAACGTCCACGAGGGCCAGATCACCTTCCCGGCCGTCGCCGAGGCCTTCGGCCTGGAGTCGGTCTCGCTGGAGAGCGTCCTCGCCTGACGCCCCGCACCCGCTGTCGCCCCCGGCCGTCCTCACCCTTCGGTTCGGGGGCTTCGGCATGCCCGAAACGCCCCGGGGGTTTCGCCGGGATGTCCGGAGGTGTCCACGGCCGGTCAATTGCGGTGCGGTTTGTCACCCGCTCTGTCGACAAGGACACCTGACGCCTGTCTGACGCCCCCTCATGGCCCACCGCCTGCGCGGAAACGTTAGGGTCGTCTCTTGACACGGGGTGGGTGAGTGGCCGACACAACCGGCCCACTACCGTGGATTGTGTTGCTGCGAATGCCCGAAACGGCCTAGAGTCGCAAACCGTTGGCATGCTGCCACGCTGACGAATCGACATAGAGTCCTGGATGTCCAAGGAGGTAAGACGACTTGTGAATGAGTCGACATTTGCTCCCGGGGGTGGTCAGCCAGGACTGGCGGAGCTCTCCGCCGGGCAGCCGAACGAGGAAGCCCGGCACGCCACGGTGGGTGCGCAGGAGGTCGGCTCGGTCGCGGTCCGTACCTTCGAGGCGCGCCAGAGCGCGGCGACAGCCGCCACCGACTACGACGCCGACTTCGCGGCGTACGGCCTGGCCTACAACGAGCTCGGCTACGGGCCGTACGACGACCCGGACGCCGAGTACGAGCCCGACCCCGAGTACGCCGCCACGCTGGCCCCCGACGCGGCCCGCCAGCGCCGCGAGCGGGTCGGACCGACCGGCCGGCCGCTGCCGTACTTCCCGATCCCCGCGCCGCTCGCCGAGCACGGCCCCGCGCAGATCATCGCGATGTGCAACCAGAAGGGCGGAGTCGGCAAGACCACCTCCACCATCAACCTGGGCGCCGCACTCGCCGAGTACGGCCGCCGGGTCCTGCTGGTGGACTTCGACCCGCAGGGCGCGCTCTCCGTCGGCCTCGGCGTCAACCCGATGGAACTCGACGTCACGGTCTACAACCTGCTCATGGAGCGGGGCCTGACGGCCGATGAGGTCCTGCTGAAGACCGCCATCCCCGGCATGGACCTGCTGCCGTCCAACATCGACCTGTCGGCCGCCGAGGTGCAGCTGGTCAGCGAGGTCGCCCGCGAGTCCGCGCTGGCCCGCGCGCTCAAGCCGCTGCTGCCCGACTACGACTACGTCATCATCGACTGCCAGCCCTCGCTGGGCCTGCTGACGGTCAATGCCCTGACGGCCGCTCACAGCGTCATCGTGCCGCTGGAATGCGAGTTCTTCGCGCTGCGCGGCGTCGCGCTGCTCACCGAGACCATCGAGAAGGTCTGCGAGCGGCTCAACCCCGAACTGCGCCTGGACGGCATCCTCGCCACCATGTACGACTCCCGCACCGTGCACTCGCGCGAGGTGCTGGCCCGGGTCGTCGAGGCGTTCGGCGAGCACGTCTTCCACACCGTCATCGGACGGACCGTCAGGTTCCCCGAGACCACCGTGGCCGGCGAGCCGATCACCACCTACGCCACCAACTCGGTGGGCGCGGCCGCCTACCGACAGCTCGCCAGGGAGGTGCTCGACCGGTGCCGCCCCGTCGAGTGAGTCTCCCGGGGGCCGACGAGCTGTTCCGGGCGACCGGCGGAATGGCCCTGTCGCCCTCGCTCGCCCGCAACGGTTCCGGCGGCGGCGCGAGTGCCTCCGGCGGTGCCGCGGGGGCGCAGGAGCCTCCGAAGGACGGCCAGAGCGGGGCCGGGGCGGGCCGCACGGCCGACGTCCCGGCCGCCCGGCCGGAGCCCGGAGCCGCGCCCGCGGGGCGCGCGGAGGACCCCGCGGAGGCGGCCCGACGGGCGGCGACCACGACGGTGCGCGGACGCGGACGGGCCCGGCGCCCGTCCGGGCGGGAGCGGCACGACGAGAAGATCACCGTGTACGTGTCCGCCGAGGAGCTGATGGACCTGGAGCACGCGCGGCTGGTGCTGCGCGGCGAGCACGGGCTCGCGGTCGATCGCGGGCGGGTGGTGCGCGAGGCGATCTCGGTTGTGCTGGCGGATCTGGAGCAGCGAGGCGAAGCGTCGATCCTGGTGCGGCGGTTGCGGGGGCGCTGAGTCGCACCCACGTGCAACTTGCTGCCGGCGGCGCGATCTTTCCGGCGTTCGCCTTCCGACTCGCGCAGTTCCTCGCGCCCCTGGTTTCGCGCCCGCCAGCGCTTGCCTGCCAGAATTGGCCGTTATGTTCCAGGTCCGGTTGGAGAACTTCGAGGGGCCGTTCGACCTGCTGCTCGGGCTGATCGCGAAGCACAGGATGGACGTCACCGAGGTGGCGTTGTCGCAGGTCACCGATGAGTTCGTGGCGCACATCCGGGCGATGGGGCCGGAGTGGGACCTGGACGCGGCGACGGAGTTCCTGGTGGTGGCGGCGACGCTGCTGGACCTGAAGGCGGCGCGGCTGCTTCCGGCCGCCGAGGTCGAGGACGAGGAGGACCTGGCGCTGCTGGAGGCGCGGGACCTGCTGTTCGCGCGGCTGTTGCAGTACCGGGCGTACAAGAAGGTGGCGGAGCTGTTCGCCGAGCGGTGGGCGGCGGAGTCGTCGCGCCGGCCGCGGACGGTCGGGCTGGAGCCGCACCACGCGCAGCTGCTGCCCGAGGTGGTGCTGTCGATCGGGCCGGAGCGGTTCGCGCAGCTGGCGGCGCGGGCGTTCGTGCCGAAGCCGAAGCCGGCGGTGTACGTGGACCACATCCACATGCCACCGGTGAGCGTGCGGGAGCAGGCGGCGCTGGTGGTGGAGCGGCTGACCGCGCTGGGGGAGGCGACGTTCGGGCGGCTGGTCGAGGACGCGGACAACGAGCTGGTGGTGGTGGCCCGGTTCCTGGCGCTGCTGGAGCTGTACCGGGAGAAGGTGCTGGCGTTCGAGCAGCCGCAGGCCCTGGAGGAGCTGGTGGTGCGCTGGGTCGCCGAGGGGGACCGGACGGTCGAGGTGACCGACGAGTTCGACCGCCCCGCGGGCGGTGGCGAGGAAGGCGGTTCCCGATGACGGAGCGGCAGTCGCGGCGGGCGCTCGGCCTGCCCGGACAGGCCCGGCCCGGGGAGTGGCAGGAGTCGGCGTACCCCGACGGCGAGCGGGTGGAGCCGGTGGAACGCGTCCTGGCGCTGCCGGATCCGGATCCGGAGCCGCTGCCGGAGCCCGGGGCGCCGCTGCGGGCGGAGCTGGAGGCGGTGCTGATGGTCGCCGACGAGCCGGTCGCGGAGGGCCGACTGGCCTCGGCGCTGGCTGCGCCGCAGGGCGAAGTGGCCGCCGTACTGCGGCAGTTGGCCGCCGAGTACACGGCGCAGGGGCGCGGGTTCGAGCTGCGGCAGGTGGCCGGCGGGTGGCGGTTCTACAGCCGCGCGGAGTGCTCCGCGGCGGTGGAGCGGTTCGTGCTGGACGGGCAGCAGGCCCGGCTCACGCAGGCCGCGCTGGAGACGCTGGCGGTGGTGGCGTACCGGCAGCCGGTGTCGCGCGGGCGGGTTTCCGCGGTCCGTGGTGTGAACTGCGACGGCGTGATGCGTACCCTGGTACAGCGAGGACTGGTCGAAGAAGCCGGCACCGAGCCCGAGACCGGAGCGATCCTGTATCGGACGACGAACTACTTCCTGGAACGGATGGGGCTGCGCGGCCTGGACGAGCTGCCGGAGCTCGCGCCCTTCCTGCCCGAGGTCGACGACGTGGAAACGGAGTCCCTGGAGGGCACGATGATCGCGCAGGCGGTCGCCGCCGCACAGGAGGGGCCGAACCAGGCCGACCGGACCCAGACGGATACGACGTACGGACATTTTGATGCGTAGCAGTGGCAACGGCAGGAACAGCGGCGGCGGTCAGGGCCGGGGTGGACAGGGCGGCCGGGGCGGCCAGCAGGGCGGCAGCCGCGGCGGTTCGTCCTACGGCCAGGGCGGCGGCCAGGGCGGCCAGGGCGGCCGGGGCGGTTCGTCCCGCGGCGGCGGCTCGTACGGCGGCGGCGGCCAGGGCGGTTCGTCCCGCGGCGGCTCGTACGGCGGCGGCCAGGGTGGCTCGTCCCGTGGCGGCGGCTCGTACGGCGGCGGCTCGGGCTCGTACGGCGGGTCGTCGCGCGGCGGCAGCGGGCGCGAGGAGCGCCGCTACCCGGACCGGCCGCTGCGGCCGGAGGAGCGCAAGTACGACCGCCCCGAGTACGGCGGCGGCCCGAACGCGACGCCGTCGTACAGCGCCTACGGTTCGCGCAAGCCCGGGGCGGCGCCCCGGCCGCGTCGGGACGGGCAGGGCGCGCCCGGCGACCCGCGGCGTCAGCCGCAGCGTTCGCGCGAGCTGCAGGGCAAGATCGAGGACCGGGTGCTGGCCCGCCACGAGGGCCCCGGCAAGCAGGTCGGCGAGGAGGGCGAGCGTCTGCAGAAGGTGCTGGCCCGGGCCGGCATGGGCAGCCGACGCGCCTGCGAGGAGCTGATCGCGCAGGGCCGGGTCGAGGTCAACGGCAAGCTCGTGGTCGAGCAGGGCCTGCGGGTCGACCCGATGAAGGACGAGATCAAGGTCGACGGGCTGACCGTCGCCACCCAGTCCTACCTGTTCTTCGCGCTGAACAAGCCGGCCGGCGTGGTCTCCACCATGGAGGACCCGGAGGGCCGCCAGTGCTTGGGCGACTACGTGACCAACCGGGAGACCCGGCTGTTCCACGTCGGCCGCCTGGACACCGAGACCGAGGGCATCATCCTGCTCACCAACCACGGCGAGCTGGCGCACCGCCTGACCCACCCCAAGTACGGCGTCACCAAGACGTACCTGGCGGCCATCCAGGGCCCGATCCCGCGCGACCTGGGCAAGCAGCTCGCCAAGGGCGTGGAGCTGGAGGACGGCTGGGCGCGCGCCGACAGCTTCAAGGTGATCTCGAACGTCGGCAAGAACTACCTGGTCGAGGTGACCCTGCACGAGGGTCGCAAGCACATCGTGCGCCGCCTGCTGGCCGAGGTCGGCTTCCCGGTGGAGAAGCTGGTGCGGACCGCCTTCGGGCCGATCTCGCTCGGCGACCAGAAGTCGGGCTGGCTGCGCCGCCTGACCAACCCCGAGGTGGGGGCGCTGATGCACGAGGTCGGGCTGTAACGGCTCGCCTTCGGGAGCCCGTTCGCCGTGCGACGGCGGGCGGGCTCCCGGCGTGTACGGAGGACTTTGCCGGGTCTTGACCGGTGAGCGGGGCCGTGCGGCCTTGCTATCGTTCGACCCGTTGGCAGAAAATTGCCACCGAAGTTCGCCCCGGCGCGTGGCGGAAGTGCGCCATCGCGTCAGGGGACGGGGCGGCGGGGGAAGGAAGTTCATGCTCGACGCATTCACCGTGCTGGGCCTCGGCCGGCCGGACGGCCAGGTGTACGCCGCGCTGGTCGTCGCGCCGCAGTCGACCGCCCAGGAGCTGGCCGAACACTGCGGCCTGACCCTGGAGCAGTGCCGGCAGGCGCTGGACCGCCTCGCCGAACAGGGCATGGCGACGCGCGCCCCGGTCGACCGGGAGCGCTACCTGGCCGTCGCCCCCGACGTCGCCATCGGCACCCTGATAGGCCACCGCGAGGCCGAACTGCGGTCCGCCCGTGCCGAGATGCACCGCCTGATGGACGCGTTCCGGGAGGCCTCCCGGTACACCGACCCGGCGCACTCGGTGGAGGTGCTCACCGGCGGCGAGGCGATCAACCAGCGGCTGGACCACCTGGTGGAGTCCGGCCAGTACCAGATTCGCGGCTTCGACTGCCCGCCGTACGTGCAGGACCCGACCGTGCAGCAGCCCCGGCAGCGGGCCAAGCTCAAGGCCGGGGTGCGGATCCGCACCGTCTTCGACAAGGAGGCGATCGCCTGGCCCGGACGGCTGGAGCAGGAGATCCTCACCGGCGTCGAGGACGGCGAGGAGGCCCGGGTCCGGCCGGTGCTGCCGATGAAGATGATGATGGCCGACGACAAGATGGCGATCATCCCGATCAGCGTCGGCGACAGCGTCCTGGACGCCGCGTACGTCATCCACCCGTCCGCCCTGCTGCAGGCCCTGGACGCGCTGTTCGAGGCCGAGTGGGAGCGGGCCGTGCCGCTGCAGACGGTCATCGGCGGCGGGGACGGGCCCGGGCCGGACTCCGACCACCTGAAGCTGCTCGGGCTGCTCGCCGCCGGCCTCACCGACGAGTCGATCGCCCGCTCGCTCGGCTGGAGCGCCCGTACCACTCAGCGCCGCCTGCAGGGCCTGATGCGCGAACTCGGGGCCACCACCCGGTTCCAGGCCGGGATGGCGGCCCGCGAGCGCGGCTGGCTGTGACGCCCGGTCAGCTCCAGGGGAGCAGCGCGGCCCAGCGCCCGTCCGGGCCGCGCTCCAGCTTCTCCAGGCCCACCACGGCCGTCCGGTTCAGCCGCCCGTAGATGTGCGGGAACAGCACCCCCGGGGTGCTGCCGGGAGGCGGCCCGCCGGTGGCCGCCTCCCACTTCACCATCGGTTCGACGAGCTTCTCCTCGATCAGCAGCGCCATCAGCGGATCCGGCGTGTCCGGGAAGAACAGGTTGGCGACCGCCAGCACCGTGGTCTCGTCCGGCGAGCAGTGCAGGAAGCCCTCGGTGAGCAGCGAGGCGGCGGTGTACGGCCGGCCCGGGTCGCGCAGCCAGTCGTCCAGCGGGGCGAGATGGTAGATCATGTCTCTTTTGTACCGGAGTTGACGGCCCGTCGGGAGCGGCCGCTCACAGGCCCGCCACCTTCGCCGTCGCCGACACCTCGTACACCAGCGTCACGGTGCGCCGGCCGCCCGGCGGCAGCGGCACCTCCCAGCGGGCGATGCCGTCGGCGTCCAGCTCGTCCGGCGGCGGCGCGCACCGGTCCCCCAGCAGCCGCACCTCCACCGCCTGCACCTCGGAGACCGGGATCCGCTCGCGGACCGTCACCACCTGCTCGGCGTCCTCGCCGGGCGCGGAGAACCGCGACAGGTGCAGGCGCACCGTGCGGGTCAGCAGGGTGCGCCGGTCGCCCAGGCCGACGCCCTCGCGGCGCTCCTCGGCCTCCCGGACCACCCGCAGGCCGTCCGTGGAGCCGAACGCCAGGCGCACCGGCGCGCCCGGCGCGGCGAACTCCAGCGCGCCCCGGCCGGTCCAGCCGGAGCCGCGCACCAGGTCCACCGGGCCCGCCAGCAGCGCGTGCCCCGAGGCGTTGCGGAACGACACCACCTCCGTCACCAGCTCCGACAGCTCCGGCACCGCCGCGAACTCGCTGCGCGCCCCGGTCTCGAACGCGCTCACCGGCACCCGGTGCGCCCGCCCGTCCGAGGGCACCGTGACCGGCTCGGCGGCCCGCAGCACCCGCACCTCGCCGCCGTCGTCCACCCCCGGCAGGCCCGGCTCCAGCGGTCCGGCGTCGGAGATCAGCTGCTCGCGCAGCTCCACCTCGACGGTCTTCTTCTCCTGCGCCGAGCGCTCCCGCAGCACCAGCCGGTCCTCCAGCAGCGCCGGAGGCTCGCCCGCCGACGCCGAGCGGGCCGTCGACAGCGTCAGCGCGACGCCCGACCAGTCCTCGCCGGTGCGCTGCCACACCACCGCCTCGGTCTCCAACCGCAGCGTGTCGCCCACCAGTTCGGCCCGGTACGCGGGCCGCCACAGGGCACACGCCGACAGATGCCCCACCCGGGCCAGGAACCGGCCCGGCACGGCGCACTCCACCGACAGCTCCACGAACGCCAGCAGCTCGGCCGGCTCCTCCTCGGCCCGGGCCAGCGCCAGCTCCGCCTGCCCCTGGGCCGCCGCCAGCTCCACCGCGCGCATCCGCGAGGCCCGCAGCTGCTCGCCGTACGACTCCCGTTCCGCGTCCACCCGGTCCAGCTCGCGCGACCAGCGGGCCTGCTCCAACTCGCCGACGCCCGCGCCCTCGCCGATCTCCCGCAGCAGGTCCGCGGCCAGCTGCCCGAGCAGCGCCAGCCGCGCCTCCAGCCGCTCCTGGCGGCGCGACTCCGCCAGGTACTCCCGCTCCAACCGGTGCACCCGCCGCCGCAGCGCCGAATCGTCCGGGCCCGGGGCGAGCGGCGCCGGCGGCTGCCAGGACCGCACCAGGCGGACGTCCAGCACCTTCGCCCCGTCGGTCGGCGCGCCGTCCCCGGCCAGCACCGCCGCATGCAGCGAACGGTCCACCGCCAGCGCCGTCACCGGGCCCAGCCGCAGCCGGTGCACGCCCGGTGAAAGCTCCAGCTCCGCCGTCCGCTCCAGCTGCGCCCGGTCCTCCAGGCACGTCACGGCGGTCACCGGAAGGGCGATCGTCTCCTCGTACACGTTCAACTCCTCCGGTTCCCGCCGACCACGGCCCTACCGGCCGGGATACGGATCACATAACCGCCCGTCAGCTCCGCCGAACCACCCGGCGGCACCACCACCCGCCGGATCCGCGCCGACGACGGCAGCTGCGCGGTCGGCTCGTCCGGCGGCGACCAGCCCGGCCGCTCCTCGATCCGCACCTCCGCGTCGCCGCTCACCGGCACCCGCTCGCGGACCTCCACCGGCGCGTCGTGCGGCAGCCGGTTCACCAGCTCGATCCGCACCTGGTGGTCCAGCACCGTCGTCGAGTTCAGCACCCCCGACGTCGACTCCCGCACCTCGCTGTGCCGGGCCACCCGGACCTCCTCCGCCCGGCCCAGGCCCACCTCGCGCACCCCGCCCGGGGCCAGCGTCGGCAGCGCCGCCGTCGCCAGGAAATCGCCGTCCACCGACACCTCCACCGGCCCCGCCAGCAGCGCGTGCGCCGTGCCGTTCGCCAGCTCCAGCACCGCGTACACCGCCTCCTCCACCGACGGCACGCACACGTAACGCGTCGTCACCTCCACCGGCAGCTCCGCCACCGCCACCGTGTGCCACACCCCGTCCGAGGGGATGTCCGCCGGGGCCTGCGCGTCGAAACGGTGGTCGAACGACCCCGCCGAGACGCGCGGCCACGCCGCGAACGCGGGCAGGGGCAGGTGACGCACCGCCTGCGCCTGCTGCCACGACTCCGGAACGGCCGGCTCGCCACGCGGGAACAGCCGGCCCCGGCGGAAGTCCGCGTCCTGCGGGCCGGCCAGGACCATCCCCGCGTAGTCCAGCTGGTCGGTGGACGGACGCGGGCCGCCCGAGGGCTCCGCCAGGTCCGCGAACGGCGCCGCGCTCCGCAACTCCTCCGACGCGAACGCCGCCGACGCGAACGCCACCGGCGCGAACGCCACCGGCGCGAACGCCACCGGCGCCGTACCGCCGAACGCCGTCGCCGCGACCGGCGCCGGGGCGCCGGGGCCGGGGGCACCGGGGGCCGGCGGCGGGCCCTGCGGCGGTGGGCCCGACGGCGCGACCGGCGCGACCGGGGCGGGCATCGACCGGGGCCGCTTCGCGCCCGCCCCGGCGAAACCCGCCGGCCGGGCCGGCTTCGCCGCCGCCACCATCGGCGCCACGGAGACCGCAGGCGGCCACTCCGGCGCCGGCTTCGACGCCTGCGCGCCCACCCAGTCGGCGAACAACTCCTCCAGCCCCGCCGGCTGCGCCCGCCACCCCGACGGCGCCGGAACCGGCTGGCGGCGGCCGATCCGCAGCGAACTCAGCCTCGGCAGCCCGCTCGGCCGGGCCAGATCCGCCGTCGACAGCGCCAACCGCACCCCCGACCAGTCCTCGCCCGTCCGCTGCGCCACCGACGCCCGCAGCACCAGCCGCGCCGAACGCTCACCCCGGCGGTGTGCCAACCGGTACGTCGGCACCCACACCGCGCCCGGCACCGCGTACTCCACCTCCAGCTCCACCGGCCCCGCGCCCCGCACCGTCACCAGCGCCTGCGCCGACGACTCCACACCGCCCGGCCGATCGGCACTCGACCGCTGCCGCGCCCGGACCGCCGCCACGTCGAACGCGTGCTCCGCCAGCCGCACCTGCTGCGCCAGCTCCACCGCCCGCTCGTGCAGCACAGCCAGGCGCGCGTCCACGAACTCCGCCAGCTCCAGCACCGCGTCCGCGGGCGCCCGCCGCAGCCCCTCGTCCCGGCGGCGCTGCGGCGGCACCGGGCGCAGCGCCGCCACCTCGCGGATCCGCGCGTCGAGGCGCTCCTGACGCTCCAGCAGGCGGTCGCGCTCCGTGCCCAGCTCCACCAACTCCCGCTCCCAGGCAGGCGATTCGTCGTCCTCGCGGACGTGCTCCGCAGCCTCGACGCGGGCCTCCACGACCTGCGCGCCGCCGGCCAGCACCCGGACCCGCAGCGAACCCTCCGCCGCGAGCTGCGGCAGCCCCGCCACCCGCACCCGGCCGTCCGCCGGCAGCACACCCGACGCGCGGCGCCGGCACACCGCGCCCACCGCGTGCACCACCACCGACTCCAGCCTCGACTCCCACACCGCCTGCTGCCCCGCCACCTCGCCCCCTTCGCCGCCGGCCCGAACCCCGGACCCGGGCGCCCAGTCTGCACCCAACCGCCGTCACAGCACCCGGATTTCCGCTGCGCGTCGGCCAACCGCGCTGCCCGCCGGGCGGTGCGGGACAATGGCCCGGCCAGCACCGTGACCAGCGAGACGAGAACCCGCCATGCGCACAGCCGCCGTCATCGGCACCGGACTGATCGGCACCTCCGCAGCGCTCGCCCTCACCGGCCGCGGCATAAGCGTCTACCTGGAGGACGCCGACCAGGACGCCGCCCGGACGGCCGCCTCGCTCGGCGCCGGCACCACCGAACTCCCCGACGGGCCGGTCGACCTGGCGATCATCGCCGTCCCCCCGGCGCTGGTCGGCAAGGTCCTGGCGGACTGCCAGCGGCGCGGCCTCGCCCGCTGCTACACCGACGTCGCCAGCGTCAAGGCCGGGCCGCGCGGCGAGATCACCGCACTCGGGCTCGACACCGTCCGCTACATCGGGTCGCACCCGATGGCCGGCCGCGAACGCTCCGGGCCGCTCGCCGCCACCGCCGACCTGTTCGAAGGCCGGCCGTGGGTGCTCACGCCGACCCCCGACACCGACACCGAGACGCTCAACGCTGCCCTCGAACTCGTCGCACTGTGCGGGGCGATGCCGATCGTCATGGACGCCACCGAGCACGACCGGGCCGTCGCGCTGGTCTCGCACGCCCCGCAGCTGCTGTCCTCGCTGGTCGCGGCCCGCCTCGAACACGCCGAGGAGACCGCGGTGCGGCTCTCCGGGCAGGGCGTGCGGGACGTCACCCGGATCGCCGCCTCCAACCCCGCCATGTGGATCGACATCCTCTCCGCCAACGCGGGCGTGGTCGCCGACATCCTCGACGACCTCGCCGCCGACCTCGCCTCCACGGTCACCGCGCTCCGCGCCCTCCAGGGCGCCGACGAGAACGCCCGCCGCGAGGGCGCCGCCGGCATCGAAGCCGTCATGCGCCGCGGCAACACCGGCCAGGCCCGCATCCCCGGCAAGCACGGCGCCCCGCCCACCCGCTACGAGACCGTCACCGTCGTCCTCGGCGACCAGCCCGGCGAACTCGGCCGCCTCTTCGGCGAAGTCGGCTCTCTCGGCGTCAACATCGAAGACGTCACCATCGAACACTCCACCGGCCAGCAGGTCGGCCACGTCCAGCTGGCCGTCGCCCCCACCGTGGTCCGCACCCTGGCCGCGGGCCTGCGCGACCGCGGCTGGGTGGTCCGCGACTGAGTTCCGGCCCCGCCTGCGCGGAACTCCTCGGGCGGGGGCCGATGAGTTCCGGGGGCGGGGGCCGTCTGTAGGGGTGGGCGCCGCTGGGGCGCCGCTTCGACGGACGGAGGACTCTGTGACGAGTGGGACTGGCGGGCGGCCGGCGGTGGTCGACATGGCGACGTGGGAGGCCGCGCGGGCGGAGTTGCTGGTGCGGGAGAAGGCGCATACCCGGGAGGGGGATGCGTTGGCGGCGGCTCGGCGGGGGCTGCCGATGGTGGAGGTGGACGGGGCGGCCGAGGTGGTGGGGGCCGGTGGGGCGGTGGCGTTCCGGGAGTTGTTCGAGGGGCGGGACGAGCTGGTGGTGTACCAGCACATGTGGTGGGACGGGGCGCCGTTCCAGGGGCAGTGCGAGGGCTGCACGATGGTGGCGTGGCACCTGCGGGACGCCGCGTACCTGAACGCCCGGGGCGTCTCGTTCGCGATGCTGACCAGTGGGCCGTGGGCGGAGGTCGCGCCGTACGTGGAGTTCATGGGGTACACGCAGCCGTGGTTCTCGGTGCGCGACGCGCCCGCGCCGATCGGCGGGGACATGGGCCGGCTGCTGAGCTTCCTGCGGGACGGCGAGCGGGTGTTCCTCACGTACGGCACCACCGGCCGCGGCACCGAGCGGATCAACAGTTCGCTCGCACTGCTCGACCAGACGCCGTACGGCCGCCGGGAGCGCTGGGAGACGGTTCCGGACGGCCGGCCGGAGGCGCCGGACGGGGGCGCGCCGGGCTGGTTCTGGCGGACGGACGTCGACGGCGTGGCGACCTGGGGCCCGACCGGCCGCCCGGTGCCGCAGTGGACCCGCCCCGGGGTGTCGCCGGCGGAGACTCTCGGTCGGGGCGGCCACTGCCACTGACCACGGGCGGCGCGGCCACTGGCACTGCCACTGATCACGGGCCGTGCGGCCACTGCCACTGATCACGGGCGGCGCGGCCACTTGTCACCGACCGCGGGCGGCGCGGCCACTTGTCACGGGCCGCGGGCAGGGCCGGGACGGGGCACGGCGGGAGTCCATTAACCTTGAGGTGAGTTCTTGTGCCGTGAGAGAGAGGTTCGCCCCGTGGACAGTGTCGACCGAGCGTCGAACAGCCCGGTCGTCGTCGCCATCGACGGACCTTCGGGTTCCGGGAAGTCGACGGTGTCGCGGGCAGTGGCCGCGCGGCTGGGCCTGAGCTTTCTGGACACCGGCGCCATGTACCGGGCGATGACCTGGTGGATGCTCGCCAACGAGGTGGACGTGGACGACCCGGAGGCGGTGGCCATCGCCTGCGCCAAGCCGGTCATCGTCTCCGGCACCGACGCCGCCGGGCCGACCATAACCGTGGACGGCCAGGACGTCTCCGGCCCGATCCGCGGCCCCGAGGTGACCGCCAAGGTCAGCGCGGTGGCCGCGGTTCCCGCGGTGCGGGCCCGGCTGGTGGAGCTGCAGCGCGGCTGCGCCTCGCACGCCGCCCGCGGCATCGTCGCCGAGGGCCGAGACATGGGCAGCGTGGTGTTCCCGGACGCCACCGTGAAGGTCTTCCTGACCGCGTCCGAGCAGGCCCGTTCCGAGCGGCGGGCCGCCGAGCTGCGCGCCAAGGGCCTGGACGAGGCGACCATCACCGCGATGGCCGCCGACCTGGCCCGCCGGGACGCCGCCGACTCCTCCCGCGAGACCGCCCCGCTGACCCGGGCCGCGGACGCCGAGCTGGTCGACACCAGCGAACTCACCCTCGACCAGGTGATCGGTACGATCACCGCACTGGTCGAGGAGCGGGCCGGTCTGACCACCGCCTGATCCCGAGTACCCCACCTTTTTGACGATCCGACCGCGCGAGATCCGCGCGGTTCGCGCTGCCCGCCGGGCAGGTACGCACGGTCCGCCCCTGGGAAGGGCCGGGCCGGGAAATGGAAGACGGAAAACATGAGCAACGACACCACCGCCCAGCACGGCGAGCTCGGCGACGCCGAGTACGCCGAGTTCATGGCGCTGGCCGCCGAGGAGGGCTTCGACGCCTCCGAGATCGACGCCGACCTGGACGGCCACGGTCCGCTGCCGGTGCTGGCGATTGTCGGCCGCCCGAACGTCGGCAAGTCCACCCTGGTCAACCGCATCATCGGCCGCCGCGAGGCGGTCGTCGAGGACCGCCCCGGCGTGACCCGTGACCGGGTCAGCTACGAGGCGATGTGGGCCGGCCGCCGCTTCAAGGTGCTGGACACCGGCGGCTGGGAGATCGACGTCCTCGGCATCGACGCGATGGTCGCCGGGCAGGCCGAGCTCGGCATCGAGCAGGCCGACGCGGTGCTGTTCGTGGTGGACGCCACCGTCGGCGCCACCGACACCGACGACGCGCTGATCAAGCTGATCCGCCGCGCCGGCAAGCCCGTGGTGCTGTGCGCCAACAAGGTCGACGGCCCGTCCACCGAGGCCGAGGCCGCGTACCTGTGGTCGCTGGGCCTGGGCGAGCCGTTCCCCGTCTCCGCGCTGCACGGCCGCGGCTCCGGCGACCTGCTGGACGCCGTGCTGAAGGTGCTGCCGGAGGCCCCGCCGCAGCTGTTCGGCGAAGGCCAGGCTCCCGGCGGCCCGCGCCGCGTCGCGCTGATCGGCCGCCCCAACGTCGGCAAGTCCAGCCTGCTGAACAAGGTCGCCGGCGAGGACCGCGTGGTCGTCAACGAGCTGGCCGGCACCACCCGTGACCCGGTCGACGAGATGATCGAACTCGGCGGCAAGACCTGGAAGTTCATCGACACCGCCGGTATTCGCCGCCGGGTCCACCTGACCTCCGGCGCGGACTTCTACGCCTCGCTGCGGACCTCCGCCGCGCTGGACAAGGCCGAGGTCGCGGTCGTCCTGGTCGACGCCAGCGAGACCCTCGCCGAGCAGGACACCCGGATCATCTCGATGGCCGTCGAGGCCGGGCGCGCCGTCGTCATCGCCTACAACAAGTGGGACCAGCTCGACGAGGAGCGCCGCTTCTACCTGGAGCGCGAGATCGAGCGCGACCTGGTGCAGGTCCAGTGGGCGCCCCGGGTGAACGTCTCGGCGAAGACCGGACGCCACATGGAGAAGCTCGTCCCGGCGATCGAGACCGCGCTGGCCGGCTGGGAGACCCGCATTCCCACCGCCCGCCTGAACGCCTTCCTCGGCGAGCTGGTCGCCGCGCACCCGCACCCGATCCGCGGCGGCAAGCAGCCGCGCGTCCTGTTCGGCACCCAGGCGGGCACCCGCCCGCCGCGGTTCGTGCTGTTCGCGTCCGGCTTCCTGGAGGCCGGCTACCGCCGCTTCATCGAGCGCCGCCTGCGCGAGGAGTTCGGTTTCGAGGGCACCCCGATCTCGATCTCCGTCCGGGTGCGCGAGAAGCGCAAGAAGAAGTAGGACAGACACCGACACGGCCGTGGGCCGCGGACACCGGGAAGGTGTGCGCGGCCCACAGCCGTGTCCACGGGGACGGAGTCAGGCGTCCCGGCCCGGCGGCAGGGACAGCACCGAGCGGTGCCGCCCGCCCGCCGGACCGCCGGCGGGCGGAGCGGCGACCTGCTGGGACGGGCCGAGGTAGCCGGACGCCACCCAGCCCTGGCCGTTGGCCTGTGCGGCGGACCCCGGCGAGGGCATGAACTGCGGCGCGCCCGGAGCCTGACCGGCGTACGTGTCGAAGGACTGGTGCTGCGGGTACCCGGACGGCTCGCGCCGCTCGGCCGCGACCTCGCGCGGCTGCTGGTCGCGGACCGCGAAGCCGGTGAACCTCAGCCCTTCCTCGCCGGAGCGGTCGCCCGGCAGCGCCCGGAACATCCGCCGGTATTCGGAGTACAGCGAGTCGTAGATAGGGGTGGCCGACACCGGGTGCTCCGCGTCGTACGACGGGCGCATGCTCGGGATCGACCGGCTGGCGGGGGAGGAGGAGGGACGGCCGGGGGAGGCGAGGTCGTAGCTGTACACGTAGGAGCCAACGAGCGAGACCGGCTTGGGATGCGGGGGCGCCGCCCCCGGTCCTATCGCCGGCCTGCCGCCCCTGACCTCTTCAACCCCCGCCCGGACGGCCGGGGTTGACGCGGCGTCGGACGATCCGGCGGCGGCCGGGTCGTTCACCGGGTCGGTCATCGGCGTGCTCCCGCTCAGGTGCCGGCCAGCGGCAGCATGCCCGCCGCCAGCACGCCGCGGGCGGCGGCGCGGTCCAGCGCCACCCGCAGCAGGTCCTCGCGGGGCTGCCGGCCGACCGCGCCGGCCGGCACCGCGAACATGATCACCTCGGACTTCCGGGCCGCCGCCGCCCGCCACGCCGGGGTGACCTGAAGGGCCTGGTGGGCCTGCCACCAGGCGGCCGAACCGCCGGTCGCCGAGGGCTGCAGGATCGCGTGCAGCTGCCCCATCGCCATCAGCACCGACCAGCCGGCCCGCGGCCGGGACGGCGCCCGGTTGACGTCCTGGACCAGCTGGAAGCCGTGCTCGGTCAGCAGCGACAGGAACTCGTCCTCGCCGCTCACGCTCCCCGGCCGCCCGACCGGCCCGGTCGGCTCGATCACCAGCGCGGCGTGCTGGGTGTCGCCGCACAGCACGATGCCGCAGGTCACGCCGAGCACGGCGGGCTGCGGCCGGCCGGCCGGCACGGGGTTGATCGGCTCCGGGATGGTCACCAGGGTGGCGGGCTCGGCCGGGACCGCAGGGACCGCCGGCGCGGCCGGGGCGGGTGCTTGGGCCGGCACGGTGTGGGCGGCCGGCACGGCGTGGGTGACCGGGGCAGGCGCCTGGGCCGGCACGGCGTGGGTGGGTACGGCGTGGGTGGGCACGGCGGCCTCCGGGACGGCGGCGGTGCCGCCCTGGCTGATCGACGCGACCGCGCCGCGCAGCTGCTGCTCGTCCACCGTCACCACCTGGGACGGGATGCACCGGGCGTGCGCGAAAGCCAGCACGGCGGTCTCCTCGCCGACGAACAGCACCGTGCTGGTGCGTTCGCGCAGCGAGTCGCCCGGTTGTCGGCACGAAGTGCAGTCGTACGCGTCCGGGGCGTGGGCTCCCGCCAGCAGGCTCTCGGCCTCGTCGTCGCCGATTTCGGCGCGTACGTCCTCGCTCACCTCAAGCATGCGCGGCACAAAGACTCCTCGTTTCGCCCTGACGTTCGGGTGCGCCCGGTCGGGGACTCTCCGGGCACGCGGCGCGGGGCGCGCCGACCGCCTTTACCAACGGGAGGTTGTGGCTGGGGTCACGGGTCGACGGCCGGACGACGGGATTTGCACGGCTTCTGACTGCCCTGTGCGCACGGGGCGTCGCTATCTGTCGACGCTGTGCCCGACCTCACACCGGCCAAACTGTGACCGGGAGCATATTCGCAGATGGAATGATCTTAGGGAAAGCGGACGAAAGGGACATATCACCTTCGTTTGCTTGATCAATACCGCCGGTAACCCCTCTTTGACCTGGGACAACCCGAAACTGTTTGGCGGCCCGCACACCCGCTTCGTAGGTTCATGGCCGGTGCAACGAGCACCTCCCGGGTTCACCCCCGACGCACGGTCCGCCCCGGCTCACCCCGGACCCGGACCCTGCGCCACCGGCGCGACGGCAGCCAGCCGCCGCCGGGGATGCGGACAGGTGGCCGGGGCGGCAGCGGCACGTCCGACACGTGCCTGGCCGCCCACCGGACTTGGCGAGCGAACACGACCCCGCACGGGGTCTGGTTCCGCCTGCCCATCCCGGGGATGTCGAGAGGAATCTCATGACTTTCCGTAACGAGACCGCCGCTGCCACCACCGCCTCCAAGCGCAACCGCGTCCGCGCGGCTGTCGTCGGCGGCGCCCTGCTCGCCGCCCCGGTGGCCGGCCTCGTCACGGCCAACTCGGCTTCCGCCGCCGACGTCGCGACCTGGGACAAGGTCGCCCAGTGCGAGTCCGGTGGCAACTGGTCCATCAACACCGGCAACGGCTTCTACGGTGGCCTGCAGTTCACCTCCTCCACCTGGGCCGCGTTCGGCGGCACCGCCTACGCCGCGCAGGCCAACCTGGCCACCAAGGCGCAGCAGATCGCCGTCGCCGAGAAGGTGCTCGCCTCCCAGGGCCCCGGCGCCTGGCCGGTGTGCTCCGTCAAGGCCGGTCTGACCAAGGGCGGCGCGCCGGCCCAGGTCGACACCTCCGCCGGTTCCTCCTCGTCGACCTCCTCGAAGTCGACCACCTCCAGCTCCTCGGCGTCCTCGTCCTCGACCGCGTCTTCGACCGCGAAGTCGAACACCGTGGTGAACAACTCGGCCAAGGCCCCCGCCGTCCAGACCCCGAAGGTCCAGCCGAGCACCTCCGCCAAGCAGGACGCGCCGAAGCAGCAGACCTGGAAGAACAAGTCCGGCGCGGCCGCCAACACCGCCAAGGGCAACACCTACACCGTCAAGTCCGGTGACACCCTGTCCAAGATCGCCGCCGGCCTCGGCGTCGACTGGCACAGCCTGTACAACAAGAACACCGGTGTCATCGGCGGCAACCCGGACCTGATCCTCCCCGGCCAGGTCCTGTCCGTCTGAAACACCCCCGGAAGCCCCGCTTCCCCCGGGATCGTCAACTGATCCCATCCTGTCGGCGTGAAGCCGCCACCCCACTGCCGGGGTGGCGGCTTCCGCCGTTCCCGGACCCACCGCCGGTTCGACCGGGTGGCCGCACTGCGCAGGTGGCCGGGGCGGGGCGCTGCTCAGCGTCGGGGCTGCCCGGGTTCTCGGGGCTGCCCGGGCTTGGGCTCTCGGGGCTTCCCGGGTTCTCGGGTTCTCGGGGCTTCCGGTCGGTCGGGCTTGCCGGGTGTCGGGCCGGCCGGTTCCGGGGCTGCGAGCTCTCGGGGGCGCCGGTGCTCAGGGGTGGGCGAGGGCGGCGCGGACGCTCGGTGCCACGGTGGCGGGCAGTGCGGCGGACGGGAAGCGGTGCAGCAGGGCGGCTTCGACGGCCTCCGGGGCGACCGGTTTGCCGAGCTCGGTCTCGAAGGCGCGCAAGTAGTCGCCGGTCCAGGCGACCGGGTCGGGGGCGTGGTTCGGAGCCGGAGCCGGAGCCGGGTGCGAGTGCGAGTCCGGGGTCGGAGCCGGGGCCGATTCGGGCGCTGATGCCGGGGTGGTGAGGTGGCGGTGGCCCGGGACGACGAGCTGTGCGTCGAGGGCGGCGATCTCGTCCAGCAGGTCGATCCACGCGGTGCGCTGGGCGGCGTGCGGGGTGTCGGCGAGTCGCGGGTGGACGTTCAGCCACAGCAGCGGCCCGCCGAGCAGGGTCCGACTGCGGTGCTCCCACACGTAGTGCCGGTCCGGCAGGCCCAGGGACGCGCCGCGCAGCTCCAGCCGGTGGCCCTCCAGCTCCACCGCGTCCTCGTTCAGCGGTTCCAGCCCGACCAGCCGGGTGGGAAGCTCCGGCCCGAGGCCGGACCAGGCCGCGCGGACCTCCCGGTGATTGCGTTCGATCCGGGCCAGGACGGGCGCAGGCGCGACGAACCGGGCCTCCGGGAACGCGTCGCGGAGCACCTCCGCCGCCAGCCAGTACTCGGGCGCGAAGTCCGGCACCAGTACGGTGCTCAGCTGTCGCCCCGAGGACGCCACCTCCCGCTCCAGCCGCCGCCCGTCCGCCAGCCGCAGCCCCGTACCGACCAGCACCGCCCGGTGCTGGCCGAGCACCAGCACTGCCGCCTGGTGCGACGACTCCTCGGGAAGGTCCACCACCCGGAACTCCAGCGGATGCATCGCGCCTCCTCCGCCAACCGGCAACACCCCTCCCCCCAGAGTCGGACGGGACCGGGGCCTCCGCATGTGGGGCGACGGGCGCGACACGGCGCGCGAAGTGGCGGCGGGGCAGGGGCGGGGCGGGCCGCGTGGCGGTGGGGAGGCCGGTGGGACCATGGAGGGATGAGCGGTGGCGGGGTGTTCGCCGGGGAGCTGTTCGGGCGTGACCGTGAGGAACCGGCGCCCGGGGTGGTACTGCTGCCCGGATGGCTGGGGCCGGAGGAGCAGCGGGAGCTGGTCGCGGCGTGCCGGGAGTGGGCGCGGCCGCCGGCCGGGATGCGGACGGTGACGCTGCCCACCGGCGGCGTGATGTCGGTACGGACGGTGTGCCTGGGCTGGCACTGGTACCCGTACGGCTACGCGCGCACGGTGGTGGACGGCGACGGCGCGCCGGTGAAGGCGTTCCCGCCGAGGCTCGGGGAGCTGGCCCGGCGGGCTGTCGCGGAGGCGTACGGCGGCAGCGGCGGCAGCGGTGGCGGCGGCGGGGACGCGTATGGTGGCGGCGGCGGGGACGCGCATGGTGGTGGCGGCGGGGACGGCGTCGGAGCCGGTTTCGGCGTCGGCACCGGCACCGGCGTCGGCACCGGCACCGGCGTCGGCTTCGGCATCGGCGAGATCGCGGGTGCGGCCGGCTTCGCGCCGGACGTGGCGCTGGTCAACCACTACCCGCACGGCGCGAAGATGGGCCTGCACCGGGACCGCGAGGAGCGGGTGGACGCGCCCGTGGTGTCGCTGTCGCTGGGCGACACCTGCGTGTTCCGGCTCGGCAACACCGAGACCAGGACCCGCCCGTGGACGGACCTGGAGCTGCGCAGCGGCGATCTGCTGGTGTTCGGCGGTCCGATGCGGTTCGCGTACCACGGCGTGGTGCGGACGCTGCCGGGCACGGCCGACCCCGAGCTCGGCCTGGTGGGGCGGCTGAACATCACGGTGCGGCAGTCCGGCCTGGAATAGCGGCGGCTGCGCGGGTCGGTGGCGGCGGGGCCGGGTGTCCCTGTGCCGGGCGGCTGTGCCGGGCCGGTTGTGCCGGGCCGGCTGTGTCGCGCGGCGGTCGGTGGGGCCGGGCGGCGCCGTACCGGACGGCGGCGTGGCGGGGTCTGCGTGTGTGGCCGGGGGGCCGGGGGAGTGCGCTGGGGCGTGGGCAGGGGGTGCGGGCCGGTGGGCGTGCCGGAGGGCGGGAATTCCCGGCGGGCGCGGAGACTTGTGCTGGACGGAACACGGCGACCGGCGGCACACCCAGCTCCGCGCGGCCGCCCGGAGAGGGAGCGACATACATGGGAACCCCCGTCGACCAGCTCGTCGACCTGCTCGACCTGGAGCAGATCGAGCTGAACATCTTTCGCGGCCGCAGCCCCGAGGAGGCGCTTCAGCGCACCTTCGGCGGGCAGGTCGCCGGCCAGGCGCTGGTCGCGGCGGGCCGCACGGTGGACGAGGACCGGCCGGTGCACTCCCTGCACGCCTACTTCCTGCGCCCCGGCGTTCCCGGCGTCCCGATCGTCTACCAGGTGGACCGGATCCGGGACGGACGCTCCTTCACCACCCGCCGGGTGATGGCCATCCAGGGCGGGCGGTCGATCTTCGCCCTGACCGCGGACTTCCACAAGCCCGAGGACGGCGGCATCGAGCACCAGTTCCCGATGCCGGACGTCCCCGCCCCCGAGGACCTGCCGAGCGCGCTGGACGAGGTCGGCTCCCGGCTCGGCGAACTGCCGCCGTTCATCAGCCGCCGCCAGCCCTTCGACATCCGGTACGTGGACCGGCTGAGGTGGAGCCGCGAGGAACTCGACGGCGTCGAGGCCCGCAGCGGCGTGTGGCTGAAGACCAACGGCCCGCTGCCCGACAACCCGCTGATCCATGTCTGCGCGCTCACCTACGCCAGCGACATGACCCTGCTGGACGCCGTCCGCGCGCCCGTCGAACCCCTGTGGGGCGAACGGAACTTCGACATGGCCTCGCTGGACCACGCGATGTGGTTCCACCGCCCGTTCCGGGCCGACGACTGGCTGCTGTACCGGCAGGAGTCGCCGATAGCGCACGGCGCACGCGGCCTGGCCCGCGGCGAAATCTACGACCGGAAGGGGCAGTTGGTGGTCTCCGTGATGCAGGAGGGGCTGTTCCGGCCGCTCGCCGGCCGCTGACCCGCTGGACCGGCCGATTCTCCGCCCCGTGAAGCAAGTGCCCTAACCAGAGCCCCACTTGGAGGCAGTCCGATGACCGACACCGCAGCCGAGGCGTGGCAGCACTGGACGGAGTCCCGGAGCGCCGCCGTGAGCGCCCCGCACGGCCCGCTGGCGCTGACCGGCACCCACTGGCTGGAGCCCGAACCGGCGAAACTGCCCGGCCTGCCCGGGACTTGGTGGGTCGAGAGCGGCACCGTGTGCGCCGAACTCGCCGCCGGCGACGGCGTCCGCCTCGAGGGCGAGCAGCGGGAGGCGACCGGCCGGGTCGCGCTGCGCCCCGACACCGATCCGGGCGCACAGATCGCCGTGCTGGACGGGCTGCGCCTGGTCCCGATCGAACGCGAGGGCGAACTCGCCCTGCGCGTCTTCGACCCCGCCGCGCCGCGCCGGGCCTCGTTCGCCGGCATCTCGGTCTTCCCGTACGCGCCCGACTGGGCGGTGCCTGCCGTGTTCGCCCCGTTCGAGGACGGCGTGCAGGCCCTGATGGTGGAGAACGCCGACGGCCGGGCCCGCCCGCTGACGGTCGCCGGCCGGATCGCCTTCACGCTGGCCGGACAGGCCCACACGCTGACGGTCAGCGGCTCCGACGGCCCCGGCGGCCAGCTCAGCGGAGTCATCGCGGACAGCACCAGCGGCCGGGAGACCTACCGGTTCCGCTTCGTCACGCTCCCCGCGCCGGACGCCGACGGGAACACCGTGCTCGACCTCAACCGGGCGTACCTGCCGCCGTGCGCGTTCTCCGACCACTTCATCTGCCCGTTCCCGCCGCCCGGCAACCGGCTCACCGTCGCCGTCGAGGCGGGCGAGCGGCACGTGGTCACCGTCTGAGTCCCTCCCTGTCCCGCAACCGGCCCCGGCGAACTCTTCGCCGGGGCCGGCGGCGTTCGAGGCGGTTGATGGACTGTCTGCTCGTTCGCGCAGCTTCTTGCTCGGGTGAGCAAAGAGCGCTACCGTTTTGCTCGGTCGAGCAAGGGTTGGCTCGAACGAGCAGACAGACAGGGGTGCTCCGTGGGGCGCACGTTCACCGAATCGGCGCGGCGTCGGCAGATCGTCGAGGCGGCCATCGAAGTGATCGCCGACGCGGGGTATGCCAAAGCCTCGTTCGCGCGGATCGCCAAGCACGCCGGGCTGAGCAGCACCGGGATGATCTCGTACCACTTCAAGGGCAAGGACGACCTGCTGCGCGAGGTGGTCGGGGAGGTCCTGCGGGTCTCCGAGGCGTACATGCGGCCGCGGATCGAAGCGGCGGTGGGCCCGCGGGCGCGCCTTCGCGCGTACATCGAGTCCAACATCGAGCTGGCGGCCGCACATCCACGGGAGTTGGCCGCGCTGGTGGAGATCCTCAACGGCCAGGGGGACGACACGGACAGCGAGTTCGCGTCGGGGCGCCAGGCGGTGATGGACCTTCAGGAGCACGTGGTCCGCGCGGCCCAGGCGGACGGCGACTACGGCCCGTTCGACGCGAAGGTGCTGGTGACGGCGATCCGGGGGGCGATCGACGCGGTCCTGGTCCGCGTGCTCCGCGAGCCGGCGATGGATGTGACCACCAGCGCACGGGAGTTGGCCGACCTCTTCGACCGGGCGGTGCGCCCGGCGGAGATCTGCATGGAAGTGCACCGGGTACCGGGGGAGGACGCATGAACGAACGACGGCCCGAGACGGTCGGGCCTGACGGGGTGGTGCCGGACGTGACGGGAACGGGGACAGGGGTGGGGGCGGGGACGGGCATGAGGGTGGCGGACGTGGCGGGAACGGCCTTGGCGGGCACGGATGTTGGGGCCGCCGGTGGCGTTGGCCCCGGCTTCGGCTTCGGCTCCGGCTCCGGTGGCGTTGGCCCTGGTGGCGTCGGTTCCGGTGGGGGTGCGGACGGTGGGGGTGCGATCGAGCTGCCGCGGACGGCGGACGGGCAGGTGGACTGGGCGGCGCTGGCGGGGGACGACGCGACGCCGAAGCAGCGGTCTGCGCGCGGTCTGCGGCAGGCGGCCAAGTCGCTGGTGTTCGAGCTGGCGATCCCATTGGGCGCGTACTACACGCTGCTCGGATTCGGTGCCGGCCAGTGGCTGGCGATCACGCTGAGCAGCCTGACCGCGCTGCCGTGGGTGATCTACGGCCTGGTGCGAAACCGCCGGCTGGACCCGATGCCGGTGTTCACACTGCTGCTGATCGGGGTGGGCGCGCTGCTGTCGGCCGTCACGGGCAGCCCCAGGGTGCTGCTGGTGCGCGACAGTTGGGTGTTCGGGGTGATCGGCCTGTGGATCCTGGGCAGCCTGTTCGCCCGTCGCCCGTGGGCACTCGGCGCGGCCCGGACAGTGGTCGCCGCCAAGATCGGCCCGGTGGGCGCGGACGCCTGGACCGGCCAGTGGGACTACGACCCGGCGTTCCGGCGCCACATTCGCCTGCTGACGCTGCTGTGGGGCTCGGGCTTCACCCTGGACGCCCTGATCCGGGTCGCTTTCGCGATGACCTTGCCGATCGGCGCGGTGCCGCTGGTGAACGCGCTGCAGTGGCTGGTCGTGCTGGGAGCGATGCTCGGCATCCACACCTGGTACGTGAAGCGGAACGGTCTGCTGGTCTGAGACCGGAAGGCAACTCTCCGGCGCGGGGTGGTGCGGTGCGGTGCGGGACGGGGCGATGCGGCGCGGTGCGGGGCGGCGGTCTCGGCGGAGGTGGCCGGGGCCGCCGCGGCCGTCGTCTGGCGCTGTTGCTGAGCGCTGTCGCCGGGTGCCGTTGCTGAGCGCCGTCGCTGGCCGACGGTGTGGGGTGGCTGTCGCGGGGGGTCGGGTCGTGTCGGCGGGGCTGGCGTCGGTGGGGCTGGTGTCGGTGGGGGCGGGCAGGATCGGCGGCATGATTTCTGTCGAGGACGTCATCGGGCGGGCCGGCCCGGAGGGTGTGCTGCCGCTGCTGACGCCGGCCGAGTTCTTCGAGGGCAACACCGTCGAGGACTCGCTGGCACCGAACCAGTGGGGCTACGGCCGACCGCCGCTGGCCGACCTGGCCGCCGGCCTGGCCCGGATCGCCGACCGGCCGGACGTGGCCTGGGTGCGGGTGCAACTCCACCCGGAGACCCTGGACTTGGAAGAGCTGCTGGCCGAGGCCGTCGCCGTGTGCACCAGTGCGGACGCCGCGAACTGCGAGTCCTGGACGATCGGATGGGAGTCCAGCGGCGTGGTGACCGGCCTGGTCGACGACTACCTGGACGTGCCTCCGGTGCCCGCCGGAATGGCGATCCGCTCGATCGTCTGGGACTGACGGCACGTTATATACCCTTCCCTTCGCCCGACATGGACGAGCGGAAATTTGGGTGACGGTGACGGTCGGGCGTCCCTAGACTCGGCTCGCCGAAAGACGCCCGGGCCGGTTGGCCGACTGGGCGCACCGTGATGTGGAGAGGGAGGGGCCGGCTGTGCGTACTGCCGCTGCTGTCGTTCCCCCGTCGCGGTTCGAGGTGATCCTGGTGTCCTCGGCAGGCCGGCGCCCGCTGCGCGGCCGGCGCCGGTAAGGACCGCGAGCTCCACCAACCTCCCTGCTGCGAACACCCGTTGTGGTCGTCGCACGGCCGTGTCGGCGTCCTGCCGACGGCCGTTCCCACCGCCTGTGCGCCTGTGCGCCGCATCGCGCCTTGCCGCCGTCGCGGCGGGTCCGGGGTCGGGGTTGCTGCTCGCGCTGCTCCTGTGAATCGCGCTGCCCACTTCAGCACCGAATTCCGAAAGGCACCGGGCCATGCGCACCGACCTCACCTTCCGCACTACCGGCACCGGCACCGGCACCGTCTCCGCGACCGCGGCCGTCCGCAACCTCGGCATCCTCGCGCACGTGGACGCCGGGAAGACCACCGTTACCGAACGCATCCTGTTCCTGACCGGGGCGACCCACCGGCGCGGTGAGGTGCACGAGGGCACCACCGTCACCGACTTCGACCCGCAGGAGCGCGACCGCGGCATCACCATCTTTGCTGCGGCGGTCAGTTGCGACTGGGCCGGGTACCGGCTGAACCTGATCGACACCCCGGGGCACGTGGACTTCGCCGACGAGGTGGAACGTTCGCTGCGGGTGCTGGACGGTGCGGTGGCGGTGTTCGACGCCGTTGCGGGCGTCGAGCCGCAGAGCGAGTCGGTGTGGCGCCAGGCCGACCGGCACGGCGTGCCGCGGATCGCGTTCGTCAACAAGATGGACCGGCCCGGCGCGGACCTGGACGCGGCGGTCGCCTCGATCCGGGACCGACTCCACCCGGTGCCGCTGGCCGTGCAGTTGCCGATCGGCCGGGAGGGCGGCTTCACCGGAGTGGTCGACCTGCTCCGGCTGCGCGTACTCACCTGGACGGACGGTCCCGGCAGCGTCGCCGGCGTTCACGTAGCCGATGTCCAAGTCGCCGACGTCCCGGCCGAGTTGCGTGCCGAGGCGGAACGTCGACGGCAGGCGCTGGCGGAGGCGGTGGCCGAACTGCACCCGGCGGCGCTGGAGGAGTACTGCGCCACCGGCACCCTCGACGCGGACACCCTTGCGGGTGCGCTGCGTCAACTCACCGCCGACGGGCAGGCGGTGGTCGTGCTGTGCGGCTCCGCGTACCGCAACCGCGGCATCGAACCGCTGCTGGACGCGGTGACGGCGTACCTGCCCTCGCCGTTGGACGTCCCGCCGGTGCGCGGCGACTGGCAGGGCACCGCGCAGGAGCGCCCGGCCGACGCCGAACAGCCGCTGGCCGCACTGGTGTTCAAGGTGAACGCGGGCAGCACCGGGCGGCTCAGCAGCCTGCGGATCTACTCGGGAACGCTACGGAAGGGGGACACCGTGCTCGACGCGCGCACCGGCCGCACCGAGCGGATCGGCCGCATCCTGCGGGTGCAGGCCGACCGGCACACCGAGACCGACACGGCGGTGGCCGGCGACATCGTCGCCGTCGTCGGGCCCAAGGCCGCCCGGGCCGGCACCACGCTGTGCGCGCCGGGCGCCCCGCTGGTGCTCGAACCGGCCGTCGCCGCCGACCCGGTGGTGACCGTCGCGGTCGAGGCCCGCCGCTCGGTGGACACCGACCGGCTGGCGGCCGCGCTGTTCCGGCTCGCCGAGGAAGACCCGTCCCTGGTGGTCGGGACCGATCCGGAGAGCGGGCAGCGGGTGCTGTCCGGCCTCGGCGAACTGCACCTGGAGGTGGCGGTGGAGAAGCTCCGCCGGCTCGGGCTGGAGGTCACTGTCGGTCGGCCGCGGGTCGCCTACCGCGAGACGAGCTCCCGCCCGGTCGCCGGACTCGTCCTGCGGCACGTCAAACAGGACGGCGGCGCAGGGCAGTTCGCGCACATCGTGGTGGACGTCGAACCGCTCGGCGAACCCGGCACGGACGGCTTCGAGTTCCGCTCCACCGTCACCGGCGGGCGGGTCCCGCAGGAGTTCGTGCAGGCCGTCGAGGCGGGCTGCCGGGACGCCCTCGCGGACGGCCCGCTCGGCCACCCGGTCACCGGCGTCCGGGTCACCCTCACCGACGGGGCGACCCACGTCAAGGACTCCTCCGACCTGGCATTCCGCACCGCCGGCCGCCTCGCCCTGCGCGAGGCCCTGCGACGCGGCGGCCCGATCCTGCTGGAACCCGTGGTGCACCTCACCGCGACCGTCCCGCCGGACGCCCTCGGCACCGTCCTCGGCGACCTGTCCGCCCGCCGCGGCCGCGTCCACGCCTCCGCCCCCCGCAGCACCACCGAAACAGTCCTGACCGCCACCGTCCCCCTCGCCGAACTCTTCGGCTACGCCGCCGCGTTGCGCAGCCGAACCCAGGGCCGCGGCACCTTCACCACACACCCGGCCGGCCACGCCCCGGCCCCGCGCCGGTAGTAACGGCCCCGCGCCGGCGGCGGTGACGGCGCAAACGACGGCCCCGCCGGGAACTCCCCGGCGGGGCCCCTTCCGGCCGCAGCTCGACACTCAGGCATCAGTCGTTCAGGTGTTTGCAGGTCGAGTAGCTCGCTGTGTGTCTTCTGCTCGATTCGTGCTGTTCGGTCTCTCATCGCGTCCTCAGTGTTCACGGGGGTTGCCGCTGCCCCCTGTTCCAGTTGGAGGAGTCCGTGGTCCCGAACGACTTGTCGCGCGCCGCTCGCTTCGCCTCGGTCTACGCCCTGATGCGTGTCGCGGCCGATGTGGCGGACCATTGGGTGCAGACCGACTACCAGGCCGCCACCAAAGGTGAGTGCGACAGCGAGCCCGGCCAGTCGAGCTGGAGGGGGCGGCGGGCCTGCGCCTCGCATGTGGCGGCATACACGGCAACCCAGGGGGCGGTGCTGTTGCTCGGGGGACGCCTGCTGGGCCTTGGGCTGAGGCCGTCGCGAGTTGCTGTCGCGCTCGGGCTGTCGGCGGTCAGCCACTATATGGCGGACCGCCGCTGGCCGATCCGGAAGGTTGCCGACCGGATCGGGAGCGGCAGGTTCGTCAGGCTGGCGGACCATGGGATGAACGGCGGATACCTGATGGATCAGGCGTGGCATCATGGCTTCGAGGTGTGTGCGGCCGTCATCGCTGCGACGTAGTTCAGCTCAATGCCACAGGCCCAGCCGGGAGACGGTCTCCCTCCAGCGTGCGAGATTGACGGTGAGCCGGCCGTTCTGGCGGTAGCCGCCGATGGACAGCGTGTCCACCAGTCGGTCCGTACGGTCCCGGCCGAGGCGCAGACCCTGGGAGAGATGGTTCCGACTGATACTGATCACGACCTCCTTCGCGTCGATACCACGGAGGCGCTGCGCATGACGAACCAGGGGCCTGATGAGGCCGGCCATGCGCACCTCCGGATCGCCGGGGCCGTGCACCGCTTCGGTCTCGCGGGAGCGTGACAGCAGGTAACGAAGGAAGTTCTCGTTCGTTTCGGTTCTGATCAGTTGCTGATTGAAGGAGGATGGTCGGCAGACGAGGACGCGGCACTCGGTGTGCGCGCGGACCCTGGCGGTTCTCGGTTCAGGGCCGTAGAGCGCGGCGGTCTCGCCGAGCGAGTCGCCCGCCGAGCGGAACGCCTGGAGCCAGGATCTGCCGTCCTCGACGAGTCGGTCGACACGGAACACCCCGTCTTCCACGAAGTAGACGTAGTCCGACGGCACCCCTTGTTCGATCAGAGCGTCGCCGCGACTGCACTCCATTCGCCGCCAGCCTCTGGTCAGTTCGCTCAACTGCTCGGGGCTCAGTACGTCATACAGGGTCCGACCCACTCCCACGCAACCGTCCGCCATCTGATGCATGGTCAGAGGCTAGGGCAGAGACTCCGCAAAGCTGCCCAACTTCGCTGTGTCGGAGCCGGGCCCTGTGGGCCGGTCGTTCGGCGAGTGGGAGACCGAAAAATTTCTCCGACGGGCCGTACCGCTGGAAACGCGCGCGGGTAGCACAGGCACCCGAGCCGCGGACTGCGGATCCGCACAACTCGCGGGCCGCCGTCGGCGCACACTCCTGGAGAGCCGATCGGCCCGGGTGGCTCCCGGGTGCCATGAGTTGGAGGTGCCATGAGTGATTGCGCTGTTCCAGCCTTCCACGGCGGGGCGCAGCAGCCCGAGAACCAGATGGTTGTGGTGGTCGACGTGGAGCGGTACACCAGGCGTTCGAGCGCGGAACAGGTCGCGATCAGTGCGCTGATCGAGCCACTGGTCGACGATGCGCTGACCGCTTCGGGCCTGGACGAGGTCCGGAGGGACAAGCGGTTCGCCCGCAATACCGGGGACGGCGTCGTCTTCGGTTGCGCGCCGGCCTACTCGCCGCAGCTGCTTCACCCGTTCCTCGCCGAGCTGGAGGCGGCGCTCGGCCGTTGCCCCGAGTGTCTGGGATCGGAACCGCTCCGGATGCGTGCCGCGCTCACCTCCGGTCCCTTGCCGTTGCACGGGGGGCCGGGGGACGGCAACGGTGAGGCCCGCAACCAGGCGCACCGACTCGTCGACTCGGATGTCATTCGGCATGCGATGGCGGTTGCGGATCCGTGGGCCACCCGGCTGGTGGCGATCGTCTCGGAACGGGTCTACCGGGACACCGTGGCGGCCGGCTACGGATCGGTGCACCCGAGCCGGATGATCGAGGTGACGGCCGCTGTGGACGACAAGTCGTTCAAGGAACAGGCATGGCTGTTCGTCCCGGTTCCGTCGGGCGGGCTGCTCAGAGTTCCTGAACCCCCGGCACGGCGTGGCGGGGCGGTGTATCCGGGGCGGCGAGGAGGGCGCGCGTCGGGCAGGGCAGCCGCGGTCCGCCCGGGTGACATCCAGGCTGTCACTCAGGACGTGTCGAACGGCATGGCGTTGATGGGAGGGGTGGTCGGTGACATCGTTCTCGGGTTCGGGTCGGAGCCGGGGGCGGGAGGCCGGGGCCCGTGCCGATGAGCGGACCACTTGACGACGGGTCGCCGGAACCTGTTCCGGCGACCGGAGTTCCCACAGCCGGGGAGCCGGAGCCCAGGCCGGGCGAAGGGGAGAACGAGTCCCTCCCGGCAGCCCACCAAGGCGTACAGAACGGGCTGGCGATCATTGGCTCGGCCGGCGACATCAGCATCGTTTTTCACCTGGCCGGCGCGGACCGGGCCGGCCAGGTGGACGGCCGGCCGTTCTCCACCGCCGCGCTGGCCTTCGGGACGGCCCTGGACGACCTGGTCGTACAACTCGGCTCCTACTGGCGGCGTCTTGCCGGGGTGGTCGATCGATCCACCACACCGCCCGACTCGGGAGGAGGCACCAACTCATGACGACGATCCCGCTCAGCGCCGGCAGCACGACAGCCTTCCAACTCCTCTGCCGCGAGGTTGCCATCGGACCGGGGCCGCGTCCGGCCGGGGTGGCCGTCACCTGGGCCGGGGGCGGCGCCGCAGCCTGGCTCTCCCCGGCGGAGACCCGGCAGTGGCTCTACGACGTACCCCGGGAGGCCACGGTCAGGCGTGCGGTCTGGCAGCACGTCGTTCTGTTGGCCGGCCGGGAGCGGTGCGGCCCGCCCGATCCGGGCAGCACCGTGACCGGATGGCGGACGGTCATGCTCTGGCTGGCCGTTCCCCGGCTCCGTTCGGCCCTGCACCGGATTCAGCGCACGTTCGGTGTGGGCCGCGCCGACCTGGAGTCGTCCGCCGTCACCGGCATGATCGAGCAACTGGCTGCTTTCGGGTCGCACCCCCCGGAGAACGTCGACAGTCTCCTGATCGGGTCGGCTCTCCGACACTGTTGGGCGCTCACCCGGGCGGTCGGGCACGAGATCCCGGTCGCCGACATCGGACGGTTGGCAGCCCGTCCGGATGAGGAGCCGGGGGCGAGGCTCTCCGAGCTCGGCGAGGACGTGTCCTGGCAGCCGCCTGCGGCGGGCGCGGAACTCGAGGGGATTCGCCTTGGCGCCTTGGCAGCGCGGCTCGGGTTTCCGAACCCCGACGTGTGCCGGCTGGGGTTGCCGTCGGGCCGTCACCGAGCGGGACAGACGCTCCCCGTCGGGGCCGTCAGGTGACCCGGTGCGATCGCCGGGTGCTGACGTTCCCCGAGGTGTTCGAGCTGCCGGTGTCGGTCGACCTGCTCACCGCCGCCCGGGCCTTCGACATCAGCCGCACATTGGCCTACCGGCTCGCAGCTGTCGATGCGTTCCCCTGCGAGGTACTGCGCATCGGCCGGTTCTACCGGGTCCCGACGAGCGGGCTGCTGGCTGCTCTCGGGATCGAGTCCCGGTCGGTCCGAGCGGCCGACCTGCGGACCGGCGCGGACCTTGCCGCCAGATGGGCGCGCGATTCGCCTCTCTTCGACCTGTTGGACCCGGAGGACCTCACATGACCACCACACCATCGTCCGGGCCGGTGCCGCCCGGTGATCCCAGTCTCCGCCGAGGGCCATGGACCTGCCTCGTCATCGGCCCGGTCGGGGACGGCCGGGCGGAAGCGGGATCCGCTGCCCGTCGCACCCACGATCAGTTCCTGCAGGTGTACGAACAGGCTGTCCGTCCGGCGTGCACGGCGTTCGGTGTCGCCCCGATGCTGGCCGGCTTCCTCTCCGGTGCGGAGGATGGCGCCGAGCCGGCCCAAAGACTGCTGCTGGAGGCCGATCTGGTCATCGCCGACGTGAGCGGCGGAGATGCCCGGGTGGTGCATGAACTTGGCCTTCGGCGCATGAGCGGGAAAGCGATCGTCCACCTGGCCGAGATCGGTCAGGACCTCCGGCCGGTCGGCACTCTGTTCTTCGAGCGGTCGCCCGCCGGGCTGGCCAGGACCAGGAACGAGCTCACCGAGCTGCTGGCGCGGGCCCTGGGCGGAGAGAGCGGCGAGGCCGAGTTCCGTCACCGGCCCGCGAGTCCGCCGGCGCAGCTGCCCGCAGAGAGGGCCGAGCAGGAGTCCCATGAGTACGTTCCGGCCCTGCTGGCGACCTTCGCAGACTTGGAGTCTGGGCTGGCCGCGATGGCCGGCGACCTGACCGCGATGACTGAATTCGTCGTGTCCATCGCCGAGTTGACGGAGTCGCACACTGCCGGGACCCAGCGTGCCAAGCGGGACGGGGGCCTGCCGGGTGCCCGGATCACGACGGCCGGGCAACTGGCCGAGGCGTTGAGCGGACCGGCGGCGGACCTGCGGGCGACAGCCCGTGACTTCTCGGACCGAATGCTCGGTATTGATGCAGGTGTTCATGCGGCGACCGACCTGTTGGAGCGGACGCCACCGACCTCGTGGAGTGCTGATGACCGGGGCTTTGTCGCCCAACTCGTCGCAATCTCGGGAGCGGCCCAGGAGGGAGTGCAGACTCTCGCTCTGTTCCGGACCGTCGTGGACACGTTGATCGCCGTGCATCGTGAACTGCGTGGCCCGGCCGCCGACATCAGTGCAGCGGTGCACCTGCTCGCCGACGCCATGACCAAGGTCGGTGCCTGGAACCGGCGGGCCCGCGTCCTCACCGCCTGATGCATTCGCACCGGAAGGGACAGAGAGGTACCCCGCCGATGGATCTCGACAACGACCCGCCCGTGCCCGCGAACCTTCCTGACGACGGTCTGGTACGCCGGGCCAAAGCGCTCGCCTGTACCGCCCCGTTGCAGAGCCTCGACGCCCACAAGGCCTCGCTGGAGGGTATCGACGCCCGCGGCTACCAGATGTCGCAGCTGGCCCTGCACGCGATCGACCAGGTCACGATCGCCATGGACTTCGACCACGGTGCCGACCCCGAGCGGGTGATTCGCCAACTCACCCGGTATGCGGGGCTGCAACAGCCCCAGCACACCGAGGAGGAACACCGGCGGATCGCCGAATGGGTACTCAACAAGCTCATCAACGTGGGGACCGTCGACCGCGGGTTCCGCCAGACCTGCGGTCGGATCGATCAGAACGGTGAATACCGGACCTTCCCCTTCAGCTTCAAACTGATCGAGGAAGGTGCAGCAGGAGGGAAACTCCATCTTCGCACCACCGACGAGGCCATCAACGTCCTGGTCGGAGCACTCGACACCGACGTGGAGTCGTCACAGGTCGCGGCTGAGCACAAACTCCGGAACCTGGTGGAGCGTGGCCGTCTCGACGATGCCAAAGTGGCGGCCGAACAAGCCCGACACCGTACGGTGCAGTACGGCGAACTGCTGCGGAGGCAACTCGACGCCACCCGTCGCAACGTGCGGACCGTCGATTGGGAGACCGAGGTTCCCGACCTCCTCGACGCCGCGCTGTCCCACATCGAGGGACGCTACGCCATGGAGAGCCAGATCCTCGCGCACATCACCAAACGCCGGGACGAGGCCGACAATCCGAGGTACAAGCAGCAGGCCGCCGATCTGGTGGTCATCGTTCGGGAATGCCTCGGACGCCACATGCGCCTCCAGAAGCACGTGCAGAGCGCCGGCGCAGTCTTCCGGCGTGAACAGGACAGGCAGGAATTCTCCGGTCCACCGCAGCGGGCTGCACTGGACCTCTTCGGTCAACTGCTGGTCCCGACACTGGGACTCAAGGTCAACGAGGCGCTACCGGTGCTGGCGGGCTACTTCCGGAACGCGACCCCTCCCGTTCCGCCGGACGCCGTCTCGCTGACCACGGTCGTCTCCCGCCTGCTCCGTTCCGGACCGGCTGAACCGCCGGCCGGAGCACCGGTACCCGAACCGCAACTCCATTTCGGCGTCGACACCAACGCGTACACCCCCGAGCAGCACTTGCTTGCCGACCAGGTGCTCGCACTCGGTGACGGACCGAGGCTCCTGAGCAGCCTGATGGCCGAGGCCAGGGAACTGGCAGACCCGGCACTCGCCCGATTGGTGCTCCACCGGGCCGGTCAGGCCTTCGGCACGTCGATCGGGGAGAGCGTCCGAGCCGGTGCGGGTCGAGTCCTGCTCGCCTTCAGAACCGGCCATGAACTGCACGATCCCGACCATGGAGGGGACGACCTGTTGCTGACCCACGCCCTTGTCGACCGCACCACAGCACCCGGTGGGCCGGACGAGCCGACCCGCCCCGAATCGGAGGAGAACCCGTGACCGATCGCGCGTCCGACACCGACTGCGAGAACGCGGCCCGGCTGATCTCCCACGGCCTGCGCGTCCGGAAGACACCCCACCGCGACTCCGACTACCTGCGCCTCGCCCGGCGTTACCAGCGGGATCCCGCCTTCCGCTCGGTCACCGACCGGGTGGCCCGAGGCCTCGGCCTGGCCGTGCTCGGCATCGAGACCGGGACCGACGCGGTGGTGCTCGCCGCCCTGGACAACTCGGTGTTCGAAACCCGGATCGAGGACTATGCGAGGCGGGCCAAGTACCGCGGAACCCGGGGCGACCACGAGAAGGTGCTGCACGGCGTGATCCATCTCGCCATCGCGGCCCTGGCCTTCCCCCGGCCGGACGACCTCGCCCGCGACGGCTTCATCGGCCGGGTCGGCATCGAGATCGTCGACACGACCGTCCGTGACGTCTGCCGGAAGCTGCAGCAGCGGGCCGCCGTCGAAGCGGAAATTGAGCCCGAAACCCCGACCGACACACCGGAGTTGGAGGAGGTCTGGCGGGTCTACTCGCGCCGTCCGGAGGCCTCCCGGACCAAGGACAGTCGGGCCGCAATGAACTCCACCCGCGCCATGGTCGGACGGGCCCTCAACTTCCTCACCGAATCCGGTTTCCTCACCGCAGTCGGTGAAGCATCGGAGGGCAACTACCGGACCAGTTCGCGCTACCAGCTCCAGGTCCGGGAGTTGGCGGCCACCAACGCCTTCCAGGAACTGCTCCGACTCACCTCCCTGCCGATGACCGGCGCCGAGGGCACCCTTCGGGTCGTCCCGCAGAGCCACGACCACGTACTCACCCCGGAGGCCTGCGATGTATGAACTCTCCCGCGTCCTGCTGCGATCCGTCGGGCCCGCTGCCGCCCGGTACGAGAACGTCCTGCTCGACCTCAGTTCCGCCGGCGCGCCCGTGGTCGCCGCCTCCCCGGGGCTGTTCGGCGACGACAGTCCGGTCCTCCGGCCGTCCCCGGCGAGTGTGCTGCACCTGGAGAACGGCGGCGGAAAGTCGGTCCTGATCAAGCTGATCTTCTCGGTCGTCCTTCCCGGCCACCGACAGGCGGTCGGATCGTCGAGCGGTCGCGCTCTGCGGAGCTTCGTGCTGGAGAACGACGTCTCGCACATTGTCCTGGAATGGGTGCACGCGAAGAGCGGGCGGCACCTCGTCACCGGCAAGGTCTCCGCGTGGCGCAACGGTCGACCGTCCAGCGACCTGAAGCAACTGGTCGAATACTGGTACCACTTCAGGCCGAATGAGACTCTGGGGCTGCGCTCGCTCCCGATCACCGACAACGGCCGCTACCGCTCTCTGCACGACTACTGCGACCAGCTGTCCGCCGCGGCGCAGGCCGACCAGTCGCTGGAGTACTCCAGCATCCGCGTCCAACAACAGTGGACCGAACGATTGGCCGACCTCGGGCTCGACCCGGAGCTCTTCCGGTACCAGCGCGCCATGAACGCCGAGGAAGGGGAAGCCGCCGACGCGTTCTCGTTCGCCGGGGACAGTGCCTTCGTCAACTCGCTGCTCACCGCAGTGCTCCCGCCGGAGCCGTCGGAGGAACTGGCGGGCGTGGTGAACGCGTATGCCGACAAACTCGCGGTCCGTGAAAGCCTGGAACTGGAACGGGAGTTCGTGCGGGGAGCGCTGGAACACCTGTCGCCGCTCGCCGAGGCCCGCCGCCGCTGCACGGCCGAAGCGGACCGCAGGCTGACGGCGCAGACCCACCTCGACGGGCACCTCCGACTGATCCGGGTCCGCGCGGACAGGGAGCGGGATCGCGCGGAAGCACTCCGGACGGAGAGCCGGAACCTGGCCGACGAACTCAAACGGCAGCTTCAGCGCCACGCACGGCTCGTCGGCACCGCCACGGAATTGAACCGGCTGGTCGCCGGCATGCGACTGGACGAAGCGAAGAAGGAGGAGCGGCAGAGCCGGGAACGGCTGCGGATCGCCAGACTCGTCGAGGACGCGTGGCAGTCCACGCCCGTGCTGCTGCGCCACCAGGAAGCCGTGACGGAGGATCTGCGGCTGCGCCGGACCATTGCCGAGACCAACGAGGCCGCCCGACCCGCACTCGACGCCATGAACGCCGCAGCGGAGTCGCTGCGCCACTCCCTCGCCCGGATGCACCAGCAGACGGGACGCCGAGCGGCAACGGAGGACGCAGCTGCCGGGGAACAGGACGAGTCGGCAGCCTTGGCACAGGCCGCGCACAACGCGGCGGTCGCCACCGAAGCCACCCACCTGGCGGAGGCCAAGGCACGGCGGGCCGACATCGAGGCGGTGCACGCCGAACTTGCCACCGCAGTCCGGGACGGCGCGCTCCCCGCAGGGGCGACGGCAGCCGACGCAGCTGCGGAGGCACACACAGCTGCCCGCCGGGCCGAGTCCCGGGTGACCGGGCTGGAGAACGCATCAGCCGAACTCCAGCAGGCACACGAGACCGCGGAACAGACCTGCTCGGTCGCGCGCGACGCCTCCACCACGGCCGACGAGGCGTTTCGGGCGACCGAACGCGAATTCGGCGCCGCCGTCGCACGGACAGCCGCACTTGCTGCGGACCCCGACCTGGCCGGGCCGACCGGAGAAGACCTCGACCGTCGATTTCCGGACCTGCTGGCCGAGGTGACGGCCGTCCGGCAGGAAGCGGACACCGCGCTGGCCGCGCTTCAAGTCGAGATCGCCGAGGACGAGCGCGCGCGGACGGCACTGCAGACGACCACACTGCTCCCGCCGTCGGTGGATGCGATGCGGGCCGTACAGCACCTGCGCAGCGGCGGGATCACCGCATGGGCCGGGTGGGAGTACCTCGCATCATTGGACGGAGCCGAACGACGACTGGAAGTCGTACGGCAGGCTCCCCGGTTGGCTTCGGGCATCGTCGTGAACGACCGGTTCGCCGATGCCTGCACCGCACTCGACCGGAGCGAGCTCTGGCCCACCGAGCACCTCGCGATGGGCACCGCCGCGCAGCTGCTCGCCGAACCGGGCACGACAGTTGACGAACTGTTCGTCGTTCCCCCGCACCCTGCCCTGTACGACGAGAAGGCGGCGGACCAAGAGCGTGATCGGCTCGCCGACCGGCACCAGGAACAGCTGCGCCGGCAGGCCGAACTCCACGACCGGGGTGAACGGTTCGCCGTACTTCACACCCGAATGGTGGACTGGCGCCGGGAATTCCCGCCCGGGCGCCTGGAGGAACTCGACAAGGCCCTGCGGCAGCGCGCCGACCAGGCGGCGGAGGCGAGCCTCCTGCTGACCGCATGCCGGCACGAGGTCGAACAACTCCTGGTTCGGCGGAACACCGTGGCCGCCGAGATCCCGGGTGCCCGCAAGGAACAGCGGCGGGCCGAGCGGGCAGCCGACGCCCTCGATCGCCTGGCCGAACGGGAAGCGCGGATCCCCGGCTGGGAGACCGAGGAACGGATCGCCCGGGAAGCCGCCGGACAGGCGCGGGAAGTCGCGGCCGAAGCCGGCGAACGCAGTGAGCAGCACCGCTCGGCAGCAGCCGGTCATCGTCGGACTGCGGACCAGCACCGTGGTACGGCGCAGCGAATCGCGGAGGAGTTGAAGACCCTGCCGGAGACCGACGGCCGGGCGTCGGCACCCGACGGCGCGGTGGCCGACCGACCGGTCGAGGTACTGCGCAGGGCGTACGCCACTGCCGACGAGGAGTGGCGGCGGGTCTCGGTCGGTGAGGATCTCCGCCACCGGGCAGACCTGGCGGCGCACCGATGCCGGGTGACGGAGCGTGAAGTCGGAGATCTGTCCGACGAGGTGAGGACTCGGGCGGTGGATCTCCTGGCAGGCCCCGAAGGCACCGATGCGCTGTCCCGCTCGCTTGCCCAGGCGGACGCCGCCCGCGCTGTCCTGGTGGCCGAGGCCGCAGTCGGGGAGGCCACCCAGTCGACTGCCGTCCGCAAGGCCGACGTGGCATCGTTCGGAAACCCGGGGGAGCCCGTCGACCTGACTCCGTTCCCGTACCCGCGCCACCTCACCGAGGCGATCGCCGTTGCGGCCGAAGCGGAGTGCGCCCGGGACCAGGCGCAGCAGCTCTGCGAGGAATTGACGCACCGCAGCGTCTCGGCGAAGCAGAAGTCGAAGGCTGCGACCCGTGAAGCGGAACTGTTCGGCGACCTGTCGACGTTGCTCGGCACCGGCCCTGGAGCGGCGCCGGCCGACAGGGAGCCGGCGTTCGACGGGGACGTGTCGACGGCCAGGCGGGGATACGACACGGCCAAGGCTCTCCGTGACGAGGCGGACGATGCACTGGCCTTGGCCACCCGCCAGGAACGCACGCTCACCGAGCGGTTGGTGCAGCATGCGGTCGACGAGCGGTTCGCGACGCTGCGCCTGCCGAACCGCTCCATCATCGTGGCCACCGACCCGGCCGACCTGCCGGCGCACGCCGGTCACTGGAGTGGCCTGCTCCAGCAGCGGCTTCGGTCGTTGCAGACCGACCTCGACTCCATCGACCGGCACCGCAAGGCGATCGTCGGTCAACTCCGGCAGCAGGTCGAGGAGGCGATCCGGGTGATTCGGCGGGCCGAGACACTGTCGAAGCTCCCGGAGGGCCTGGACCAGTGGTCCGGTCGGCACTTCCTGCAGATCACGTTCGGTTCTGCCCACGACGAGGTCCTGACCGATCGCCTCGGCACCGTGATCGACGAGGTCGCGGGGGAGATCGTCGGCGAACGGCCGACCCGGCGGGAGGGCATTGCCCTGGTGCTACGAGGAGTCGCAGCGGCCGTAGGCGCCTCAGGATTCAAGGTGCAGATCCTCAAACCCGATGCCGTGCTGGGTGATCAGCGTGTGCCGGTGTCGCAGATCAAGGACATCTTCTCCGGTGGTCAGGTCCTGACGGCGGCGATCGTCCTGTACTGCACCATGGCGGCGCTGCGGTCGAGCGAGACGGGCCGGACGCGGCACCGCCACTCGGGGGTGCTGTTCCTCGACAATCCCATCGGTCGGGCCTCCGCGTCCTACCTGCTGAGGCTGCAACAGGCGGTGGCCGCCGCGCTGGGCGTCCAACTGATCTACACGACCGGCCTGTTCGACCTGAACGTGCTGGAGAGCTTTCCGCTGGTGGTGCGGCTGCGCAACAGTGCCGACCTGGTGGTGAGCCGGAAGTATCTGACCGTGGAAGAGGTGGTGCGGCCGCTGCTCGACGGCGCCGGGCCCGACGAGTCGGCCGAGATCGATGCGGTTCGGTACTTCCGCAGGCCGGTGGAGGACGGTACCGATGTCTGACCCGGGCCGACTCGCCGCTGCCGACCGGCGCTTCCTCGAGGCGCTGCGAACCCGGGCCGTGGCCGGCAAGCGGAAGTCCGCGGCCTGGCGGCGCCTGGCCACCGCGGTGGTGAAGGAGATCCACCACGATCTCTTCGGACCTGCCCCCGAGGGAGCTTTTGCCCCAAGAGTGGTGGGCGACGCGCTGACCCGACTCAAGGCGACGGGGGAGATCGACTTCACCGCGTCGACGGACCAGGAGCGGGTCGAACTGCCGGTCCACATCAAGGTCCGCGAGCATCCGCTGCCGGCGGTCCGTCGCCCGGCGATGCCGCCGCTCCACCCCGAGTTGAGCCGGGTCGCTGCCGAGTGGAGTCTCGGACGTCGGCGTCCGGAGCACCTTGCGGCATACATCGCAGTCAACGAGTGGCTGATCGGAAAGCCCGACCTCACCCGGTTGCCGATGTGCGAGCGATCCCTGGAGGTCTTCGGGAAGCTCCCTCATCTGTCGTACTTCCCGGAACCGGAGAAGGCGTTGACCAAACTCTCGTTCGGCTGGCTGTTCAGCGACCGAATGAGGCTTCGCGAGCTCCTCCACCTCGTCCGGGCCGAGCCGCCGTTGCTCAACGAGTGGTATCCGAGTCGGCCGCGTGAGCGCGGATTCACCAGGATGGACTGCGGCGACACGCTGTTCGTCGTCGAGAACTACACGACGTGCTGGTCGCTGGCCCGGGCGCTCGAGCCGCTCGAGCACGGGCTCGGATATCTGGCCTGGGGGATCGGGAAGTCGTTCGGTTCATCCATCCGCAGCATCCGGCCCGATCACGGAGTCGGTGCGATCCGGTACTTCGGAGACATGGACGCCAGTGGCCTCGCGATCCCGCAGCGGGCTCAGGAGCAGACCGAGCGGGCCGGTCTGCCGCCGGTCGAGCCGGCCGAGTCACTGTACGACGCCCTGTTCGAGTTAGGGGTGCCGCTTCCCGGGGCGGAAGAGCCAGTCGCACCTGAGAAGGCCCACGAACTGGCCGCCTGGCTGCCGGAGCGTCACCGCGGTCGGGCGGTTGAGATCCTGGTCCGCGGTGAACGTCTGGCCCAGGAGTGGGTGAACCTGCGTCACTTGCGAGGCTCGTCCGCTTGGCAGGCGGATGTGAGCTGACGGCAACGCCGCCCGGCCGCGCTACGGCCGGGCCGGGCGGGCGCGACGGGCGCGGACCAGGTCCTCGACCGTGTGGGCGATGTCCTCGGGGGACTGGTGTTCCCAGAAGCGGAGGACGGTCCAGCCCTCGGCGGTGAGGTGGGCGGTGGTTTCGCGGTCGCGGGAGATGTTGCGGTCGAGCTTGGTGCGCCACCAGTCGGCGTTGGCCTTGGGGCTGGTGGCGTGCTCGGGGCAGCCGTGCCAGAAGCAGCCGTCCAGGAAGACCGCGACGCGCGGGCCGAGGAAGAGGATGTCCACCGTCCGGCGCGGCATGCCGGGGACCCGGGCGTTGACCCGGTAGCGCAGGCCCGAGGCGTACAGCAGGCGTCGGACCGCGAGTTCCTGGGCGGTGTCCCGGGAGGACTGTCGGCTCATCCGGGCGGCGACGGACGGCGAGGACGCGGTGGGCGACATACCGCCAGTATCCGCCGGCCTGCCGACAGACGGGGGCCGGTGGGGCGGTTCAGGCGGCGCTGATCGGGTGGACGGTGGTGCCTGCGGCCCTGGTGGTGTGGGTGGTGACCAGGCGGCGGAGGGCGTGGTCGGTGGCGGTGTCGGCCGGGGTGACGGTGAAGAGCAGGTGGTCGGCGGCCGGGCCGGTGGAGAGGATGTCGTAGTGCAGCCGGAGTTCGCCGGCCTCGGGGTGGTGGACGCGTTTGCTGCCGGTGGAGCGTTCGAGGACGGTGTGGTCGGTCCACCAGGTGTCGAACTCGGCGCTGTGGGCGCGCAGTTCGGCGACGATTGCGGCCATCCGGGGATCGCCCGGGTGGCGGGCGTGACCGGATCGGAGGTGGCCGACGGTCTCCCGGGCGATCCGGTGCCAGTCGAGCTGGCTGGTGCGTGCGGTCGGGTCGAGGAACAGTGTCCGCGCCGTGTTGTCGGCCCGGCCGGTGCCGAATCCGGCCCCGAACAGGGCTCGTGCCGCCGCGTTGTGGGCCAGTACGTCGAGTCGGTGATCGGTCAGGTAGGCGGGGAACAGCGGTATGCCGTCCAGGAGTTGGCGGAGCGACGAGCGGACCTGTCGGCTCGGCCCCGCGGCCCCGTGAGGGCTTTCGCGGCGGGCGAGCAGACGCAGGTGCCGGGCCTCGTCCGGGGTCAGGCGCAGGGCGTCGGCGAGCGACTCCAGGACGGCCGCGCCCGGTGTGCCGACCCGCCCCTGCTCCAGTCGGACGTACCACTCGACGCTGACGGCGGCCAGTTGGGCGACCTCCTGACGGCGCAGCCCCGGGGTGCGGCGGCGCGGCCCACGCGGCAGGCCGACGTCCTCGGGCTGCAGGCGGGCGCGCTTGGCCCGCAGGAAGGCGGCCAGTTCGGCCTGTTGGGGCGGCCGTCGGGGCATGTCGGTCATGGTGTCGATGATGCGCACGGGCCGTCCGCGGCGTCCAGCGCCGATCCTGGTACGCCGGGTGCCACCATGCGGCGTGGCTCCCCAAGTGCGGTGTTGCGGAACAGGGTTGGGGGACCGACACCGACCAGGGGAGATGTCTCGTGTCACGCCTGTCCCGCACCACCGCTCTGCTGCTGAGCTCCGCCGCCGCCCTGACGTTGCTCGGAGCCGCCGATTCGAGCGCCCAAGTCGGGGGAACCGTACGCGACTTCGGCCGGGTCTCGGTGCGTGCGGGGATTCCCGCCGATGCCGGCCGGTTCACCGTCACCAGCCCCGACGTGGTGAACGGCACGTTCCCGAAGGCCAATTGGGCGAACTCGTTCGGCTGCGACGGCGGCAACCGCCCGCTGCGACTGGAGTGGCGCGGCGCTCCCGCCGGCACCCGGAGCTTCGCCGTCACCATGTTCGACCAGGACGCCCCGACCGGCTCCGGCTTCTGGCACTGGGTGAGCTGGGACCTGCCCGCCACGTCCGCCCGGCTGGGCGACACCCTGCCGTCCGGCGCGGTGTCCGGTGCCGAAGACGCCGGTCAGACCGGCTATTTGGGCCCGTGCCCGCCGGTCGGCGACCGCCCGCACCGCTACCGGATCACCGTCTACGCGCTGGACACGCCGAGCCTGGCGCTGCCGGCCGCGACGCCGCCCGCCGTCGCCGCGTTCACGATCGGCGGGCACGTGCTGGCGTACGGGCAGACCACAGGGGTGGCGGCGCGATAGTCGGCGCACGGAACGGGCCGGGCCCGCAGGCGAGTTGTCCGCCTGCGGGCCCGGCCGTCGGTGAACCTGGCTGCGCGGAAGGTCAGTTCATCGAGATCAGGCGCAGGCCGCCGTCCGACTCCAGGACGGTGCCGGTGAGGTTGCGGTTGGTCGCGGCCAGGGCCACCGCCTCCGCGACGTCCTCCGGCTCGGCGACCCGGCGGACCGGCAACTGGGCTGCGGCGCTGGCGAAGTAGGCCTCCCGGGCTTCCTGCGGCAGGCCGTTCCACCACGGGGTGGCGACCAGGCCGGGGGAGACCGCGTTGACCCGGCGCGGGGCGAGCTCGACCGCGAGCGGACGGATCATCGACTCCAACGCGCCGTTCACCGCTGCCAGGCCGGCGGTGCCCGGCATGGCAGCCCGGGCCGAGATCGCGGTGACCAGGGTGATCGACCCGTCCTCGGTCAGGTGCGGCAGCGCGGCCTGGACGGTCGTCAACTGCCCCCAGAACTTGGCCTCGAACGCGCTCCGCAGCTTCGCCAGGTCGAGTTCGGCGAACGGGCCCGCCCCCTCGGCGCCGCTGAGCGAGACCACCAGCCAGTCCAACGAGCCCACAGTGCTCAGGACTTCGGCGATCTGCTCGCGGTCGCCGCCGTCCGCGCGGTGCCCGACCAGCTCCGGGTCGCTCACCGCGAGCGCCTCCAGGCGCTCCTTGCTGCGGCCCGCCACATGCACCGTCGCACCCTGCGCGTGCAGCAGGCGCGCGGTGGCCAGCCCGATGCCCGAAGTGCCGCCGACCACCAGTGCAGTGCGCTTACTCATCCGTGCCATCTCCCCTGTGCCAGTCGACAGGAGCGGACCGAACCCGGCCGCTCCGGGCGGGACGTCGGTCCGCTATTTCGAACCGTGACGTCTCGTCTCGAATTACGGTAGCGTGCTGCCCGTGAGCGAGCAAGCGAAATCTTCCCCGGGCGACAAGCCCGACGTTCCGTCAACTTCAGCACGGGAGACTGCTGTTCGGCCCGGACGCCGACGCAGCGAGGAGAGTCGGCAGGCCATCCTGGGCGCCGCGTTCGACCTGCTCGGCGAGGTCGGCTACGCCCGCCTCACCGTCGAGGGCATCGCCGCCCGCTCCGGCACCGGCAAGCAGACCGTCTACCGCTGGTGGCCAGGCAAGGCCGACGTCCTGCTCGAAGCCGTCACCGCGCACGCCCGCCGACACATTCCGCTCCCCGAGACCGACGACCGCGCCGCCGACCTGCGCACCTTCCTCTCCGCCACGTTCGCCGCCGCCACGCCCGGCACCTCCGCCGCGCTGCGCGCACTGATGGCCGAGGCGCAGATCGACCCCGCATTCGGCGAACGCTTCCGCGAGACCCTGCTGAACCCGCGCCGCGAAGCCCTCGGCACCGTCGTCGACCGCGTCCGCGAGGCCGGCCTGCTCGCCCCCCACCTCACCACCGCCACCGCCGTCGACCTCGTCTTCGGCGCCCTCTGGTACCGCCTGCTCGTCACCGGCCGGCCCCTCGACGACGGACTCGCCGACCTCCTGGCCCGGACGCTGCTGCGCTGACGCCCGCCTCCACGGGAGACCGCCCCCACGGGAACCCGCCTCCACGGGAGCCTGCCTCGCCGGACCGGGGCAGTGGGCGCTCCGGTCCGGGTCGATCCGCCCTGTCGGGCTGGGGCGGGCCGTCGAGTCGGACCGGGGGCGACCGCCTGCCACCGGAGGGCGACGTGCGGGGCGACCGGCCGTTCCGGGTTGCGGCACCCCCCGGGCGCAGGACCGTCTCGTGGCTGACCGAGCATGGCAGGGTGCCCACCGACTCGCCCTCCCGCCCGCCGATACCCGCCGCAGCCCCCGCATCCCGGCTGCGCCGCCTCACCCGCGGCGCGTTCGCCGACCTGACGCCGCTGCGCGACAGCCCCGACTACCGCCGACTGTGGTTCGGGCAGTCCGTCTCCGCCATCGGCCAGCAGATGACCGCCGTCGCCGTCGCCGTGCAGGTCTACGACCTCACCGGCTCCACCTTCGCCACCGGCCTGGTCGGACTCTGCTCCCTGTTCCCCCTGATCGCCTTCGGCCTGTACGGCGGCGCCATCGCCGACCGCGTCGACCGCCGCCGCCTCGGCCTGATCGGCTCCGGCGGACTTGCCGCCGTCTCCGCCCTGCTCGCCGTCCAGGCCCTGCTCCACCTCGGCGTCGTCGCCCTGCTCTACGCGGCCGTCGCCCTCCAGGCCGGCTTCTTCGCCATCAGCTCGCCCGCGCGGTCCTCGATGATCCCGCGCCTCGTCCCCCGCGAGCAGCTGACCGCCGCCAACGCCCTCAACACCATCGGCATGAACCTCGGCCAGACCGTCGGCCCCATGCTCGGCGGCGTCGCCATCGCCGCGTACGGCACCCAGGCCGCGTACCTGGTCGACACCATCGCCTTCACCGCCACCCTCTACGCGATGTGGCGGCTGCCCGCGATGCGACCGCAGGCCGCGAGCGGCAAACGCGCCACCGTCCTCGACGGCCTGCGCTTCCTGCGCGAGCAGCCCAACCTGCGGACCTCCTTCCTCGCCGACCTCGCCGCGATGATCTTCGGCCTCCCGCGCGCCCTCTTCCCCGCCATCGCCGTCGCCTTCTACGGCGGCGGACCCGGCACCGTCGGCCTGCTCGTCGCCGCTCCTGCCGTCGGCGCCCTGGCCGGCGGACTCTTCTCCGGCTGGATCGGCCGCATCCACCGCCACGGCGTCGCCGTCCTCGCCTCCGTCGCCGCCTGGGGCCTGGCCATCGCCGCGTTCGGACTCGTCCGCAACCTGCCGCTCGGCCTCCTGCTGCTCGCCGCGGCCGGCTGCGCCGACACCGTCTCGATGATCTTCCGCAACACGATGATGCAGGTCGCCGCACCCGACGAGATGCGCGGCCGCCTCCAGGGCATCTTCATCGTCGTGGTGGCCGGCGGCCCCCGCCTCGGCGACTTCGAATCCGGCACCGTCGCCACCCTCACCACCCCCACCCTCTCCATCCTCACCGGCGGCCTCGCCTGCATCGCCGCCGTCCTCCTCCTCGCCGCCCGCCGCCCCGCCTTCCTCCGCTACGACGCCCGCCACCCCACCCCCTGACCCGCGGCCCCGACCCACACCCCCCGAAACCTGGCAGCGAGCACCCCCCGACGTGCTGTATTGTTTTCCACGTCGCCGGGAACACCGGAGACAAGGTCAGAAAGCCAAGGAGCCCACCGGGCAACGCGGCAGCAGACCACGGGACGTGGCGCAGCTTGGTAGCGCACTTGACTGGGGGTCAAGGGGTCGCAGGTTCAAATCCTGTCGTCCCGACTGTGAAGTCGGTTGTGAGAGCCGGTACTTGGGAAACCAGGTGCCGGTTCTTTCTGTTGTCGGGTCAGGTGGTGGTCGCATGGTGGTCGCCTGGCCGCACGGGCCAGTCCTCGGTGGGGTCGTCGGTGCGCGGGGTGCGGTTGGCGGGGCGTGGCCGGTGGGGGCGCGGGTGCTGGTGTGCGAAGCGGCTGGCGCGGCAGACGGGGGTGCCGAGTTGTTCGCGGTCGGCGTTGTCGAGGATTCAGGCGATGCCGTTGACGCCTGCGCGGGCGGCGCGGGGGGTGAGTTCGGCGTAGATGTTGGCGCTGGTGGACAGGGTCCGGTGGCGCAGGGGCTTGGACATGATCGGCAGGGGGATGCCTGCGGCGAGGCCGAAGCTCATCGCTAGGTGGCGCAGGTCGTGGCGGGCGATGCGGGGGACGCCGGCTTTGTCGCAGAGCAGGTGGAAGCGGTCGAGGACGCTCTTGGGGGGCAGGGGGTGGCCGTGGCGGTGGAAGACGTAGGCGGTGGGGTCAGTGGTGTTGCCGAAGGGGCGGGTGTCGGCGAGGTTGTCGAGGGCGGTGGCCGTGCGGGGGGAGCGGGCGACCCAGGTCCTGCTGTGCGGCGTCTTCGGGGTGGTGAGGAGGAGTTGGTTGTTGTCGACGGCGGAGAGGGTGTGGCGGACGAGGAGGACGCCTTCGG
>NZ_JBIVPU010000025.1:0-44624 GCF_044754805.1 Kitasatospora sp. NPDC092948
TCTGGGCTTCGGTCCGCATGCGTCGGGGTGCTGAGGCGGGCCGGGGCAGCAGTGGGGGTTTGGCGATGTTGCGGGACAGGCGGTCGCCGTTGACGGCGCTGGTCAGCGTGCTGGAGAGGGTCGCCATGATGCGGTACACGGTGACCTTGCCGCGGCCGGCGCGGTGGGCGGATTCGACCAGGGGGCTGTACTCGATGTCGAGCATGCCGTCCTGGGGGAGGTTGGGCCGGGTGATGGCGCCGGGGACCTCGTCGAACGCCTTGCGCTCGTCCGCGCGACGCCAGCCCTCGGAGTTGGGCTCCTGGGAGGCGGCGGCGCTGGCCGGGTGGGTATAGGTATGTTATGCCGCCTCGGACAGGTGGGTGAGGGCACGGGCCAAGCGCATCAGCAAGGCCGTGTCCGTGCCGGCCGGGACGGCGGCGATACGAGAGGCGAGATCACCCTCGCCCGTTCCCCAAGTCGCGATCAGCTCGTGCTGTTCGGGGTCGATGCTGTAGCGGGTCATGAAGCCGTACCTACGGTGATCTGCTCGGCAACGCCGCTGGGCACCGAGCCATTCTGACGCACCGTCAGAATGGCTCTGGATCGTGCAGCTGACGGGCGCCGACGGCCGAGAGAGGGCGAGACTCCCCCGTGGGCAGGGGCGGTTGAGCCCGGGTTGCGGGCTCCTCGGCGGGTTCGGCTGAGACCAGCGGTGCGAGTGGATCGCGGAGACCATCGTGCTCGAGTGACCGCCGGATGAGAGGTTCCGACCTGCGCAATGGGCAGGTTCGGCCCGCGAACGCCGGGGCTCGTCGGCTACCAGCGGCGGCGTTCTCGGCCGACTCCAGGAGGCACTCGGGGCGGCATGTGGCTGCGGCATCGACTGTGGGCTGGGTGTTCTTCGCCCGGCGGGATGTGCTGCTGGAGTGGCCGGTGGCTCGAAGAAGCCAGCCGTGGGGCGGGTTCCCTTCTCAGGATGAGGCATCTCGAAGCATGTCATATGGTGCAAATCCGAACTCTTGGTGCCGCCATCTCGGGCTCTGGCGCGAACCGGAGAGGAGGCCTGCGCCGTGTCCGACAGCGCCGAGCCGATCCACGCGCGTCTTGCGGAACTTGCCCGCCCGCAGGAACCCGACCAGGTTGTTGTCGATCTCGGCTGCGGTGCGGGACCGACGCTGCGGGCTGTCAGCCGGATAGCGCCGCAGGCTTCGCGCATCGGGATCGGCCGTTCGGCGGAGTCGCTGCGCCAGGCCCGCGGCTCTGGCAGGCCACAAGGGGTCGACAGCGACGATTGTTGCGGATCTGCGCGATCCTCTCCCGTGTTCCGACGAGAGCGTGGACGTCGTCCTGTCGTACAACACCATCGAGTGCCTGCCGAACCCGCATGAGATGCTGGCCGAGGTGGCACGAATCCTCCGGCCTGGCGGGCGGGCGGTCATCGCACACGTCGACTTCGACTCGATCGTCGTCGCAGGCGCGGACACCGATCTCGACCGGCGGGTGTGCCACGCGTTCGCGGACGACGCGCAGAGCTGGATGGATCACGCGGACGGCAGGATCGGCCGCAAGCTCGGGCTGCTCCTCGCCCGCAGCTCGCTGGAGCTCGTCGGCGTCGAGCCGTTGCTGGCGTGGTTGACCGAGTTCACGGGGGCACACGCAGGATCGGGTTGGCCAGGCCCGGAAGTCTCTGCTGTCAGCGGCCAGGCACGGTCGTGGCGCGGTCGCTCCTGAAGAGGTCGAGGCTTGGTACACCTCGGTGCGCGAGGTGGACCGGCTGGGCGGCTTCTACTTCTCCGAGCTGGCGTTCATCGCGGTGGCGGAGAAGGCGAGGAGCAGCCGCAGCGGCCATGGGGCAGCCTCGAACGACGGCCGGCAGACGGCTCCCGTGCGGGCCGGTTCGATGCCACATCTCCCAACTGCTTGACCAGTGTCTATGGGGAAGCGTTCGCGAGGACGGCGGCCGCGAAGGCGCACAGTGCCCTCACGGTGGTGTTGAGCGGGGCCGTCGTGTCGAGCGCCAGCGTGGGTTGTTCATGATCGGACCAGGACAGCTCTGGTGCGTCCAGTGCCGGATTCTGGACATAATGCCGGAGCGCCGGCCTGCCACTGACTGGTGGCGGACCGGCGCTCCGGTGTGGTGCGTCAGCTGCTGCGAACCGGCAGTGTCCACTTCTGGGTGGCGCCGCCGGTGCAGTCCCATAGTTGCAGTCGGGCGCCGTTGGTGGTGGTGCCGTTGGGCACGTCCACGCAGCGGCCGGAGTAGGGGTTGTAGAGGGAGCCGTCCGGGCGGGGCAGGAAGATCTGGTTGCCCGCGCCGCTGACGCAGGTCCAGAGCAGCAGCTGGGTGCCGTTGGCGGTGTTGCCCCCGGTGGCGTCCAGGCAGCCGCCGAGGGCGCGCACCGAGCCGTCGGCCTGGAAGGACCAGGACTGCGCACTGGTGGTGGTGCAACCCCAGAGCTGGACGGCGGTGCCCGGTGTCGGGTCGGCGCGGCTCACATCCATGCACGTACCGCCGGGGGCAGCGAAGGCGATCGGGGCTGCCTGCCCGTAGAGGCTGACCACGTTGGTGTGGCCCGTGGTCCAGGTGAAGTACGGCGCGGCCGTGGTGGAGTGCCCGGTCCAGGTCTGCAGGATGCCGTTGGGGGTCACTCCCCAAAGGGTGGGCGAGCCGATGCCGGTGAGGTCGCCGTTGGAGCCGAGGACCGGCCAGCCGGCGGTTGCGACGTTGCCGATCGAGGTGTCGGTGGCGAGGGTTTTGATGGTCGGGTAGGCGACGGAGCCGCCGAACGGGTCGGTGACGGTGACGGTGCCGGTGGTGAAGGTCTGGCCGCGCAGGTCGCCGCTGCCTCGGTCGCGGGACCACAGGCCGGGGTGGCCCTGGCCGGCCCAGTCGCCGGGGGAGAGCAGGTCGCGGTTCTTCCAGCCGGTGGCGGCGAGCTTGGTGGGCGAGCCGAAGCGGGCGTCGCCGACTGTCGGGTAGAACCACAGGGCGCCGTCGCCGCCGGGTTCGGTCTCGATGGTGAACAGGCCGGTGCGGTTGAGGAATTTCTTTGAGGGGTCCAGGCCGGTGGTGGTGGGGTCGCCGCTGGCGGAGATCGCCAGCGTGGTCGACCAGTCGGCGGAGCGGTAGCCGGTGCAGTCGGTCAGGGCCGGGTCGCAGGACGGCTTGGCGAGCGTGACGTGGCTGTCGAAGACGCCGGCGACGCCGGTGTTTCCGGGGTTCTTGTAGAAGTAGAGGTTGGCGTCGCCGGCCTTGTGGACGAGAAGGTCGTCGATGTTCATTCCGCCGCGCAGGCTGCCGCGGTGGGTGACGGTGTAGTTCGCCCAGGAGTCGCCGTCGGGGGAGCTGGCCTTGCGGGCAGCGAGCGGGGCGGTCACGGAGGTGGCGGGGATGCTGTAGGCGCGCAGGTCGCCGTTCGGGTCGGTGGTGACGATGTCGGGCACCGCGTCGCCGTTGACGTCGCCGAACACGGGGGCGGGGCTGTTCGGGTTCCACGGGACGTAGAAGGAATATTGGCCGATGGGCGACAGGTTGCCCGCGTTGTCCTCGGCCTGCACGTACAGCACGTTGGTGCCCCAGCGGCCGGGGGTCACCTGGATCTGCGAGGTCGGCATCGTCGAGCCGCACTGCCAGGCGGCGTCAGCGAGTTGTGGGTCCCAGCTCCAGCGCAGGCAGGCCGGGCCCGAGGTGTAGAGGCCGGACGGGTTGGGGTCGGAGACGGTGATCGGGATCGCGCCGCTCTGGCCCGCGTAGATCTTCGGAGCCTGGCCGTTGCCGGATGGCGGGAACTGCTTGCTGGTGTCGGCGACGGTGGCCGGGAAGGAGATGGTCGGCGGGGTCAGGTCGACCTTGAAATAGCAGGTCGGGGTGGAGCTGGACCACGGCACGCCTGGCAGCTGGTCGCTGGCCATGATGCTGTAGCCGTACGCGTGGCCGTCCTTGATCACGCCTTGCTTGACGGTGAAGGGCGCATTCCACCCGTTGGGCACCTCGGGGGAATATCCGCCGTCAACATCGGGGACACCGGGCAGGTTGTAGTCCCAGATGTGCGACCAGCTGTAGAGCGTGCCCTGCGTCAGGCTGGAGATCGTCGCATTGAGGGTCACCGCGCCGTTCTGATCACTGCCCGCGCCGAGCCACGCCCAGTGGGTGGAGACTCCGTCGCCGCAGGACTGGGTTGTCTGCGATGGATTCACCGTTTTCGGGACCGGCCGAACCCCCGGGTCGGTGGGGACGTTGGGGGTGCGGTCGTACTCGATGGACAGCGAGGGCTGGTAGGTGAACCGCTTGAAGGCGTACTGGTTGCTCTCGTCGCCGTACAGGCCAAACGTCAGCTGCCCGTTGTTGGTGTACTGCTGCAGCGTGCCGGTGATGTCGTAGCTGAAAGGCACATTGTTGTAGCAGCCGGTGTGCCCGGAGCCTCCGATCGACTTGCTGCCGAGCGAGCCGCCGACCTGCCACGGCTGGTTGCTCCAGGTGGTATCGCTGGAGATGGCACTGGTCAGATAGAGGTTTAGGGGGTAGGTGTTGCCGCATGTCCAGTCGGCGGAGACGTACTCCTCCATGTTCATCGTTGCGTAGTGAACGACGGCCCCGTAGATCGGGTTGATGTCGAACTGGTAGAACGACCGGTACTTGTCGGCAGGGCTGCAGCTGCCACCGTTCGGGTAGTAGGCGCACACTCCAACACCGGGGTGATCGGAGTCGTTGCCGCCAGTCCGCTTCCAGTTCGAGGTGCCGGGGTACGCCGACTGCACCCAGGTCCAGGCGTTCGCCGGCTGTGCCCATGGCACCCACGCGGGATCCACGTAGAACGGCGCGGTGCCGTGCGTGATCAGATCCTGGTCGGGCGTCAGGTCAACGCCGTTGGCGCCTGCAGTCACCGGCATGGTGGCGACCTTCGCCGCGCGCCCCGGCCCGGAGGCGTCGCTGTACTCGCGGAGCCGTTCGAGGTCCGCGCCCTGGACGGTGCCACCCGCGGCAGCCTTGGACTGCATGCCCACCGGTACGACAGTGGGCGCGGTGCTGTCCCACATTTGCGGGGTTGGCGCGGTCCAACGAGCCTGGCCGTCAGCTCCCTTGGCAGCCAGGTTGCCGCCCTGGTCGGCCTCCAGCGTGACCCCGTCGACGGCCGTGGCGAAGTGCAGGTTCTTCACGGCCGGATCGGCTGCCGCCGCTTTCGTCTTCAGGATCAGCACGGTGGTCAGACCGCCGGCCTTGGTCGCGGTCACCTTCAGGTCGGTGTCCGGTGCGACCAATGGATACAGCAGGCTGTCTCCATCAACAGTGGGGGCCGGAAGCAGGAACGGTGCAGTCAGCGACAGCTTCTTGCCGTCCGTGCTTGTCATCGTCGCCAACGGGCCGCTTCCGCCCTTGGAAAGTACGAGCGAGGAAGCCGACACCCGCGGCGAGTACGTCCCGTCCGAGTTCGCCGCCAGGCCCGCGTCCAACGCGGCCCATGCCTCGCCTTTCTTGGTCCGCTGCTGCTCGGCGTGACTGGTCAGCAGGAGGTGGCCGTTTGGTGTGGCCGCCGTTTCGCTGAACTCGGTGGTCAACGACCCGATCGACACATTCTGGCCTGTGGCCTTCGCCTGAGCGAGGGCAGTGTCGGTCTCGTTCGCCAGCGGACGCTCCTGGGAGCGCAATGCAGTGGCGGCGTCAATCTCCGTCTGGGAAGGAAGAGTTGACGAGGCATCGGCGAAAGCCGCCGGGCAAGTGAGGGCGGCGAGGACGGCGGCGGCCGCAGTTGCGGTCACCACCCGGTGTGACGCACCGCGAGAACGGCGTCTGTACAAAGGAATCCCCTCGGAAAGTGAAAGGCCTCGCGCACGACAGCGAAGGTCAGGGCAACGCTCACGGTCTCTCTCGGCAAAAAGCAAGCAGCTAGCGGACCGCGGTGTCCGAATTATGGGGAGGGGCACCGCTATCGCCCGAGCGTGAGATGCGTCACTTCCCTGGGTAGCTGCAAGGCACTGCACCTGCGGCCGTCGAAGCCGCTACGATCCGCCAGTTCTCGCCCACGACGGGGGTGAGTTGACGCCCAATCAGGAGGGGATTCTTTACCTTGTCTTTGATAAGGAGATCGGGCGCTTCTGATAGTGCCCTGGGGCAGGCAAGGCGGCGGGTGGCGACAGTCACCGCCGCCGCAGTGATCGGATCGCTGCTCGTACCCGTATCAGTGGCCGTTGCGGCGGACGGCCCGGACTACTCGCGCAAGTGGTCACCGCCCAACACCGCGTTGCCGAGGACAGCGTCGGTAAACGGCAAGGACGTTGCTCCGGCCGAAGTCGCCAAGCCCAAATACCCGGTACCACCGGTGTGGAAGCCGCCAGTGGCTGCCCATCCGATTCAGAGCGGCCGTGATTCGGTACGCCTGGGCTCGGCGCCTGAAGCACGACCGCTGGCTGCAGGTGAGCGCCCGGCAGTCGGCCGCGAGACCGCAGCCGCAAGGCTTCCGGTGTCGTTGGCACCCGTGGCGGGATCGCCCGTCGCCGGACAGACAGTGCAGATTGACGTCGCGGATGCCAAGTCCGCCGCAGCAGCCGGCATATCCGGTCTGGCGATGACGTTGTCGCGCCCCGCCATGGGCGACGCGGGCGACGTTCGGCTCGCGATCGACGTGTCAAGCCTTGATGCCGCGTTCGGCGGGAACTGGGCTTCACGCGCCCGTCTGGTACTCCTGCCGGACTGTGCGGTGACGTCACCCCAGGTTGCGGGCTGCCTGGAGCAGACGCCGCTGGACTCGCAGTACGACCCCTCGACAAAGAAGATCACCGCCGATATCGCGCTGCCCGAAAGCACTCGTGCGACGCGCAGCAGTGCTAGGGCGCTTGCGGACACGCCTCCGGGGACCACGGTCGGTGTGGTCTCCGGCTCGTCCAGCGGCGCGGGCACCTACTCGGCAACGTCGCTGAGCCCCTCGCAAGCCTGGAATGCCGGTAACTCGTCAGGTGCATTCACCTTCAGCACCCCCATCGAGGTGCCGCCAGCACTGGGCGGTACTGCACCGCAGGTGGGTCTTTCGTACAACTCGTCATCCGTGGACGGCAAGACTTCCTCTACGAACTCCCAGGCATCGTGGATCGGCGACGGCTGGGATTACCAAGCAGGCTTCGTGGAGCGCTCGTTCAAGTCCTGTTCGAAGGGCGGAATCGCCGGTTCGGGCGACGAGTGCTGGGCAGGCGCGAACCTGACCCTGGCACTGGGCGGTCGCTCGGGCGAGCTGGTTCCGAACGACGAATCCTGCGCCACTGGTGCACCTGCGGGGATGGAGCAGTCGGACTGCACCTGGCGGCTCAAGGGTGACGACGGTACAAAGGTCCAGTTCCTGACGGGTGCCACCAATGGAACCTGGAACGGCTCGTTCATCAAGGTCACCGATACCGGCGGCACCGTGTACTACTTCGGCCTGAACCACGTTCCAGACGCCAACGGCAACCCGACCACCCTCGGGACCGACGCCGGATCGGCGTGGACCGTCCCGGTATATTCGCCGAACCCGGGCGACCCCTGTTACAGCTCCGCGAAGGGGAACGCATCGTGGTGCCAGATGGGATGGCGGTGGAACCTGGACTACGTCGTTGACCCGCACGGCATCCTGACCACCTACAGCTACATGCCCGAGACGAACTTCTACGCCCGAGGTGGCGGCCAGAACGGCGGCACCGGCACCAACACCTCCTACACCCGCGCCGGCGTGCTCTCATCGATCGGATACGGCCAGCTCCTGTCGGACCAGTTGAAGGCCAGCGGCTCGTACAACCCCGCAGCAAAGATCGTATTCAACGTCGCCGAACGCTGTGTCACCTCCGCATCCGCGTGTGACCCGGCGAACCGGTCCAGCGCGAACGCCATTAACTGGCCGGACGTCCCACTGGACCAGCAGTGCAGCGCCACCGGCCCGTGCACCAATTACGGGCCGACGTTCTGGACCAGCAAGTGGCTGGCCAACATCACCACCAAGGTCCGGGTCAACGGCGCCTACCAGGCAGTGGACTCGTACGCACTGAATCACGTGTTCCTTGACGTGCAGAACCCCACCGAGAACACCCGGGTTCCGTGGCTGGCGAGCATCCGGCGGACCGGCCAGGATCCCCAGGCAACCGGTGGCTCCCTCGATCTGCCCCCGGTGTCGTTCGACTCCGTACTGCTTCGGAACCGTGTCGACGGCACCGATCTGGTGCCTGCCCCTCCCGCCTACTACCGGCCGCGCATCCAGCTCATCACCACCGAGACCGGCGGCACCATCGCCGTGGACTACAAGCAGGCCGCGTGCTCCCGCGTCGACAAGGTCATGCCGGCCTCGGCCGACAGCGATAAGTCGTCCTGCTACAACGTCAAGTGGAACCCGCCGGGCGCCACGGCGGGCGCATCTCCGGTCGACGACTGGTTTCTGAACTACCCGGTCAACACGGTGACCGTCAACCCGGGCATCAAGGGGGCGACCCCGATCACCACTACCTACAGTTACGGTTCCGCCGCTTGGCACCGCAACGACTCTCCCCAGACCGACGAAGAGGCTCGCACCTGGGACCAGTTCCGCGGCTACGCCTCTGTCACGACAGTCACCGGAGACGGCAAGGACGGCCCCCAGGCACAGGCGAAGGCGACCTACTACCAAGGCATGGACGGCGACCTGCTCAGCAACGGCACCACCCGTAGTGCCTCGGTGGCCGGCCCGATGAGTGGACAGACCACCGACTCCGACTGGCTGTCCGGCCAACTCCTGGAATCCGACGCCTACACCCAGGCCGGCGGCACCATCACGGCCTTCACTGTGAACGCCAGCACCAACCCCGTCGTCACGGCCACCCACATAAGGGGCAACTTGCCGCCACTGCTCGCCCAATACGCGGCCACCAGTTCGACCAGTACCTCCAAGGCGCTGAAGGCGGACGGTACTTGGCGAGCCACGAGCACCATCACTACGACGGACTCTGACCACGGTAACCGTGTCAGCACCTCGCTGAGCACGGCCGACGGGTTGCCGGACGTCTGCGCCCGGACCAAATATGCCGCAGGCTCTGATCCTCAGGTCCTCTCGCTGCCGTCGGAGACCATCACAGTCAACGGCTCGGACGCGTGTACGGCCCTACCGACCGCTGCCAATACCAGCTCCTGGACCCGGACTTACTACGACAACCTCCCCTGGGGTCAACTCGGCACTGCCCACAACCCCACATCGGCACTGACACTCGACCACTTCGACAACACGGGCACCGCGCAGTTCAGCACCACGACCACCGCGTTCGACAACTACGGCCGACCCTCCAGTGTCACGGACCCGACCAACACCGACAGTGCACACCCGAACGGTGCCACCGTCACGACGTCCTACACGGCACCACAGGCCGGCGAGCTGCCGAACCGCACGACCGTCACCACCCCTGCCCCAGCAGGCGCCAGTGACGTGAACACCGGTCGAACCACGACAACCACACTGGACATGGCACGTGGGCTGCCAATAACAGTGACGGACCCCAACGGACGCAGCACCACCCAGGCTCACGACGCACTCGGCCGCCTGACCAACGTCTGGCTGCCCGGGCGCGCCACGAACCTGAGCGCCAGCCAGACCTTCGCATACACCACCCTCGGCGTCGTCGCCGGACAGGTCGTGCCCCCCACGACCACCACCTCCACACTCCGTTCCAACGGCTCGTACTCCACTGCGATTCAGATCATGAACGGCCTGGGCCAAGTCGTACAGACTCAGTCCAGTCCTGCGGAGTCCGCCTACCACGGACGGATGATCACCGACACGGTCTACGATTCCCGCGGTCAGGTGATCCGGTCCAACCCGAGCTGGTACAACGACGCCGCCGCTCCCGGAACCACGCGCTACGAGACCACCACGCAGGAGGTCCCGGCGCAGACGCACACCGTCTACGACGGTCTCGGCCGTCCGGTGGCAAGCGAGTTCGTCGCCTACGGAACCGTTCAGAGCACCACCACCACGTCGTACCCAGGCATGGATCGAACGGACGTGACGCCGCCGACCGGTGCCACTCCCAGCACCACGCTCACCGACGCACGCGGACAGACCACCCAGCTGTGGCAGTATCGGACCGCCACCGCCACCGGGAACCCGGCCGATGCCGACATCACCAGCTACACCTACACGGCAGAAGGCCGTCCTGCCACGTGGAGGGACGCGGCCGGCAACACCTGGCTTCACACCTACGACGCCCGGGGCCGCGAGACCACGTCCGTCGACCCGGACACCGGAAGCAGCACCAAGGTCTACGACGCAGCCGGCCACCTGTCCTCGGCCACAGACGCGCGCAACCAGACCATCGCCTACACCTACGACCTCCTCGGGCGCGTGACCGGAACGTACTCCGGCACAGTCAGCCCGGCCAACCAGCTGACCGCCTCCACCTACGACACCGTCGTCAACGGCCAGCCGTCCACCTCGACCCGTTACGTCAACGGGGCATCAGGCGCCGCCTACACCATGTCCATCCTGGCGTACGACACCGCCTACCACACCACAAAGACGACAACGACGATCCCTGGTACCGAGATCGGCCAGGGAGTGACACCGTTTACCTACACCTACGAAGCCATCTACGACCCGATCACCGGAGCGTTGACCGCTGACAAGCGCTCCAAGGTCGGTGACATCGCCGAAGAGACGGTTACCTACACGTACGACGACAACGGTCCGCTGAGCACCTTCGGAGCGTTCGGCGGCTCGACGTACGACCTGTCCTCGGACTGGGATGCCTACGGGCGAAACATTCGCTCCACAGTGAACCCGTGGGGAAGCCAGATCGTCGTCACCAACACCTACGACGAGTCGACGGGCCGTCAACTCCAGCAATTCGTCGACAAGCAGACCGCATCCACCGGTGCGGTCCAGCAGAACACCTACGCCTACAACGCCGCAGGACAGATCACGGCGATCCGCAGCATCCCGGACAACCTTCCGGCGTCCACAGATCTGCAATGCTTCGGCTACGACTACCTCGGCCGGCTGACCACTGCCTGGACCGACACCGGCGCGCTCAACCTCCTCCCCAACCCGACGGTCGGCGGCCGCGGCGCCTGCGCCAATGCCACGCCCACCAGTGGAGCTGTCGCCCCGGCGAAGAACACCGTCGGCGGCAGCGTCCCGTACTGGCAGGACTACACCTACGACCTGACGGGCAACCGCGAGAGCCTCACCCAGCACGACCCAAGCGGGGACAGGGCCAAGGACACCGTCACCACTCAGACCTTCACCCCCGCTGGCGCCGTCAACTCCGGCAACAGCAAGGGCGGTCCGCACGCGCTGACCTCCTCCACCGCCGTCACAGGCACCACCAGTGCGCTGAACACCAGCACCTACGACGCGGCGGGCAACACCTCGACCCAGGACGTCTACAGCCAGGGCATCACCAACTACACCTGGAACGCAGAAGGCAAGCTCCAAACCGACAAGCCCGCGGTCCAGATCCAGGGCATCGGCGGCAAGTGCCTCTACATGCGGGGCAGTAGCAGTGCTGACAACACCCCTGCGGAGATCAACACCTGCTCCTCCATCGGTGCCCAGAAGTTCGCCACCACCGGCAACCTGCTCAAGATCATGGGCAAGTGTCTGACCGCAACGGGCACAGCCTCGGGCTCCGCGGTGCAGCTTCAGCCCTGCAGCGGCAACGCCGTGCAGACCTGGACCCCGCAGGCGAACGGCACCATCCTCAACGCCGGCACCAACCTGTGCCTGGCTGTTCCCGGTGATGTCAGCACTGCTGGCACTGCCACGGTCGTCGCCACCTGCGGGACCACCACCGTCCCGGCCGGCCAGAAATGGACCGTCCCCGACAACTCCACCAGCTACGTCTACGACGTCGCCGGCAACCAACTCGTCCGACACAACCCCGGCAAGACCACCATCTTCCTCGGGGCCGACGAACTCACCTACGACACCGCTGCCAAGACCACCACGGCCACCCGCACCTACCAGATGCCCGGCGGCCTGACCCTTGTCCGGCAAGGCACCACCGCCACCTACCAGATCAGCGACCACCACGGCACCGGCAACCTCGCCTTGGACGGCACCACCCTCACAGAAACCCGCCGCCCGACCGACCCGTTCGGCAACCCGCGCGGCACCCAACCCACCACATGGGCAGGCGACCACGGCTTCGTCGGCGGTACCAAGGACGACGCGACTGGCCTCACCAACCTTGGGGCCCGCGAATACCAACCCACGACAGGACGCTTCCTCAGCCCCGACCCCCTGCTGAACACGACCCACCCCCAACAGTGGAACGGCTACGCCTACGGTGACGGCAACCCCGTCAACCTCAGCGACCCCAGTGGCAAGATGGCTTACGACCCTGAGACGGGTACCTCGGCCGGCACGACCGCGCAGCTCCAGCAGGCCGTCAACGAGGTCAAGTCAAAGCCCGGCTACAAAGACTCTCCTGCCTACTCTCCTCAGCGGCCCTCGCACGGAAGCTACCGGATCGGAAAGCCGACTTCTCGAAGGAACGATTCCATCCAGTACACGGACGATTTCCCCTACGAGCCTTCGGTAACAGCGACTCAGGGTGACTATGCACGCTATGCCGAGTGGCTTGCGAAGGGATCACTTGCAGCGAACTGCAGCCTGGCTCGGATCTGCGATCTGTATGATGCCTCGAAGGCGTACCTCCACTACCTCGATGGCAGCGGAACCGACTTCGACCTCGACTACACGAAGGCGTATCGAGAGGACCCGGGCATCCGCGCATTCGTGGACGGAGAGGTCGCCAGCGCCCGACAGTGGGCCGAGTACCTGGCGGACTCCGTGTCTCATGGATCGTTCGATATCATCGGTGACCCTGCGAGCATGACGGGGAATAAGCACTACCCCGGCACAGAGAACTGGCAAAAGGCCATCGGTGACCACCACGTCTGGATCAGCGCCACCGTCATGGTGGATGGGGACACGATCGGCATACACGCCACGGTCCACGCACAGGACAGGTACGATTTCAACCGGGGCATGCACGACATTGCGAGCAATACCCCGGATGATGTGAACGGAAGGTTCGCCACGCTCGGCTGGGCCAAGCCCTTCATGACCTTCGGACAGGTGACGCTCGATATGTCTTGGACGCGTGGGCAGGTCGGATCGACGCTGGCGATGGGGGAGACTGCGCGATGAGTTCCGCTCGATCCATGGCCGGCTTGCGAGGTCTGCTCGCCGCTGCAATGGCCGTATCGGTTGCGGCCGGGTGCGGGTCGCCGGCGGCGGTGGACCCGAACGGCCCTCCGCGGAGCCCGGGGGCCTCACAGTCGGCGCGAGAGGATCGGGCGCCGATCGAGAAGAGATTTCCCGGGCTCGGGAACTTCGATCGGACTCGTTGGACCGCGGAAGTCCTAGGGGGCCAGGGTGACCGTGTTCCCGGGCCCTCGGTCTACAAGATCTTCGGGGTCGTCTGGTATTCGTCGGCGCGGTTTCCTGCCGCCACCCAGGCCGGGAACTGGGAGCCAGCGGGGACCGGAAAGGTTCCGTCGAGCCTGGACCCGAGCCTTCAGGCTGCGGGGTGGACACATTCCAAGGCTTTTGACGAAACCATGCTGGGCAACTCCGACTCAGGGGAGTTCTATCTCAATGCCGCATTGGGGGAGATCTGTTTCTGGGCAGTGAATCCGGCTGTGCATGCCAGCGCCGGCTCATGAACAGAGTTGGACGCCTTGCGTATGACGCTCAGCTTCCGCGGACGGCGGGGTAGCTACCTCTACTTCTTGAACTACTCTGAGTATAGAGAGGAAACTCAGAGTGACGCGCCGCTGGGGGTAAAGGGGTCGCAGGTTCAAATCCTGTCGTCCCGGCGGTAACGTCACAGGTCAGAGGCGGTTTTCCTGGAAACAGGAAGGCCGCCTCTAGCGGTTTTCGGATATGGCGAATCGGGGCATTTTGGACGCCGGGTAAATGGGATTGCCGATCCCTGGGTTACATCGGGCGATTGGCATTGAATCCACGATTTTCGCGGCGATCTGTGATGCCATTCCAAGGTCGGCCGACGTCTGGCGCACTTAGAGGAGCTAACACAAAGCCGTCGCGTGACCATGTCTCCTCGTCTGTCCGCTCGTTGGTCCATCCGTGGGAAAGCTGAAGGGCCCGCCGTGGATGGTGCCGGATGACCTGTGGTCGCGTATCGAGCCGTTGCTGCCGGTTCGGCAGCGCCGGTCACGTAATCCGGGGCGCCTGCCGCTGGATGATCGGGGCTGCCTGCAGGGGATCCTGTTCGTGTTGCACACCGGGATCCAATGGGAATGGCTGCCGCAGGAGCTGGGCTTCGGCTCGGGAATGACGTGTTGGCGTCGGCTCCGGGACTGGCACGAGGCCGGCGTCTGGGACCGGCTTCACCAGGTGCTGCTGACCGAGCTGCACCGCGCCGGGAAGCTGGACTGGTCTCGGGCGGTGATCGACGGCTCTCACCGCCAGGCCCGTCGGGGCGGCCCAAAACAGGCCCGAGCCCGGTCGACCGCGCTCGGCCGGGCTCCAAGCACCACGTCATCACCGACGCGCACGGCACCCCGCTCGCCATCACGCTGACCGGCGGCAACCGCCACGACGTCACCCAGCTGCTGCCGCTGCTGGACGCGATCCCGCGCATCCGCGGTACGCGAGGCCGGCCTCGCCACCGGCCCAGACAGCTGTTCGCCGACCGGGGATACGACTACGACAAGTACCGCCGCCTGCTGTGGAAGCGCGGCATCAAACCGGTCATCGCCCGCCGAGGAGTGCCACACGGCTCCGGACTTGGAACCGTCCGCTGGGTAGTCGAGCGCACGAACGCCTGGATCCATGGCTTCCGCCGCCTGCGGATCCGCTGGGACATACGTGACGACATCCACGAGGCGTTCCTCAAACTGGCCTGCTGCGTGATCACCTACAGGCGCGTCCGAGCTTTGTGTTAGCTCCTCTTAACCGGCGCGCAGAGGCGACGTGCGAGCAGGCTGAGCAGCTGGCGCGATCGCTCCAGCGTGCCGGTCTCACCGGGCCGATGCCGATATCGATGCGCCGGGCGGCGTGGCGGCGAGCCTACGGCTGGCGCAAGTACGGCTGGAACCTGTTGGGTGCCATGGTGCTGCTGCTCGGCGCCATGGGCTTGTCGAGGGGCTCGATACGGCTTGCCCGGCTGTCCTTCCCGCCCGCTGTTCCGGTCAGGCGAGGTCTCTTCCTGGTCATCGCGGTGGCCGTCCTCGGCTAGATCTTCATGTACATATTCATCAGCAGCACCAGCCTGGGATGGCTCGGCATCATCGGAAAGTTCGTGCCGGTTGAAAGCCTCGAAGATGTCGTCACCGGGTGCGCGGCGGTGCTGGCAGCCGGATCGCGGAGTCGCCCGGACCACCTCGCAGGGATTCCGCCGTTGATGCGCTACGCCGAGAAGTACGTCCTCAAGATGTACCGCCAGCGGGGTATGGTGCCGCGGTTCTCCCCCCAGGGTTCTCAACTGAGGGCCCATGCCCGGCTCGTTGCAGCGCGACTGCGGGCGGCGGAGGCCGGGCTCGACGTTGATGCGGAGGGCGCCGCCAAGGAGATCGTCTCTCTCGTGATGCAGATAGCTGACAACTACGTCGCTGGCCGAGTTGGCGCGCTGCTGCCGGAGGAAGAGCTCAAGGACCTCTAGCCGGTGCGGGACTACACCACATGGTTGCTGTCTTCGCTCTTGTCGTTGACCCGTCTGGTCGCTGTGGCCGCAGTGGTGGCGGTACTGGCTGTGGCCGGGACGTGGGCGGCGTCCAGGTTCGGGATCCCACCAAGTATCGCCGCCCTGCCCGCCATCGCACTTGCCAGCGTGCTGGTGCCGGCGCTGGTGTCGGTCGTTACCCCGCAGGCGAAGTAGCACCGCTGTCCGTGAGTCTGCCAGTTCTGATTGGAGCTGCGCAGAGCACCTGGACTTTTGGGACCTGCGCACCGCGCCAGCCCCTCGTGTCGGGGACCGCCGTCGTCAGTGCTGGATCCAGCTGGTGGGGGTGATTTCGGCGAAGGTCTGGACCTCGTCGATCCCCAGTGCCGGGGTGAAGGTGGACGTGTCGCCCTTGTCGATCTGCGGCCGGCCCCCCTGGGCGACCTGCCACAGATCGGCCTTCTCGGCGACCTATCGTTGCCGCAGCACGGCCAGAGTGCGGGTTACGCCGCCACGGGCATGGGGTTCTCGCCGTCTTCGTCCTTGCGGAAGCGCGGTCGGCTGAGCTCGGCGCGGTCGAGGGCTTGGGCGAGCGCTGTGACGGCTTGGTCGGCGGAGTCTTTGAAGAGGTGGCCGTAGAGGTTGATGGTGGTGGCGAGGGTGGAGTGGCGGAGGGTCTTGGAGACGATGGCGAGGGGGATGCCTTCGGCGATCATGATGCTGGCGGCTGTGTGGCGCAGGTCGTGCCGGCCGATGATGGGGAGGCTGATCTCTGCTGTGCGTTTGCGGAGTTGGTCGAGGGCCCACTGGGGCCGCAGTGGGTCCCCAGTGGGGCGGGCGAAGACGAGTCCTTCGAGTCGGCCGTCGGGGTGGGTGGCCATCTGAATGGCGGCGTGTCGGTGGAGGGCGGCGGTGACTCTGAGGGACAGGCTGATCCATGCGCGGCTGGCCTCGGTCTTCGGTTGTCCGAAGGTGAGTTCGCCGTTATCGATGGCGCCGAGGGTCCACCGGACGAAGAGTTTGCGGTCCATGAGATGGACGTCGGACCAGTGAAGGGCGAGGGCTTCGCCGCGGCGCATGCCGGTGCCGAGCATGACCTCGAACAGATCGGTCAGCTGATCCGCGTACTGCTCCTTGTTGTGGTGCAGGAATGCGGCGGCCTCCGCGGGTGTCCAGCAAGTGCGTTCCGCGGCACGGGGCTTGGGTGGGACGGAGTGCTTGGCGGGGTTGTAGTGCAGGCGCCAGGAGCGTACGGCGGCGTTCAGCGCGTTGCGCAGGGTGGAGGCGGTGCGGGAGACGGCGACTTTGCCCTGGCCGGCGTTGAGTTGGGCGGTGGTCCATTCGTCGATGTGCTTGGGTCGCAGGTCTAGGAGCCGGGGGTGGCCGAATGCCGGGATCAGGTCGCGCTCCACGCATGCCTGGTAGCCCGCGTACGTGTTCGGCGCCAGGCGCACCTTCTGCAGGACCAGTCACTCGCGCAGGAAGCTCGCGACTGTGGTGCGGCGGTTCTCGTAGACCCCGCGCAGTTCGCCGTCGAGGACCGCCGCCATCTCCCGCGCGGCCTCGACCCGGGTGGCGAACCCGCCCCGTCGGCGGGTGCGGCGGCGCCCTTCTTCGGGGGTGAGGTCGACACAGTACGTCCACCTGCCGTGCCTCACGTCCGCGGCCAGCTGCGGGCACCACGGACCCAGTTGCTTGCTGTTGCCGTCCGAGCAGCCGCACCGCCGGTACACCCTTCCCCGCTGTGGACGCTGTCCCATAAGCACCTCCTTGCACTCGGTATTCTCCGGCAACAAGGTTCGCTGGCATGTTCGGCGTGTCGGGAGAGCGTGCACAGCAGGGCACGAAGCACGCCACGGCTGCGCTGTGGCAACACGCACAGGACGACACGCCGCTTGGAAGATCACGGCACGTAGTCGGCGGGTATGCGGCTCTGATCCGCCCCGGATTCCCCGCTGCAGGCGACCCTGCAGGCTGCTGCTTCGAGCTACGTCATCGGTGTGCGGCGAGTGGCACCTGGAGCCCCGTTACTCAGTGTGTCCACTGCTGTCGCTGGGCGTTGGGACCACTTTGGGACCAGCTGTTTTGGCCGCTGGTGGACGCATGTGGACGGAGTTGGACATATCTGGCCGAGGTAACACCTGGGCCTCCGTCAGGTCGAGCGAACAGCGCGAGCAATCGTTTGGGATCAACTCTGCCTTGAGGGAGAGGAGTTGGCCGCCCGATCGGGACCCGTCGAGTAGGCGGCCAACCGGCAAGGTAGTAAGCGCACTTGACGGGGGGTCAAGGGATCGCAGGTTCAAATCCTGTCGTCCCGACTTGCTTTTCGCAGGTCAGAGGCCGTTTCCACCGGATGGTGGGAGCGGCCTTTTCCGTTGGTGGTCGTTGGGTGGTCGTAGATCGGCCGCTGTTCCTCCCTCAGCTCTGACTCGGTTTCATGCCGCTTTCCCGTACTGGGCGCTGCGGGTTGGGCGTTGCCGGGTGGGTGGGCGGGTGGGCGGGTGGGCTGGTGGTCGTGGGGTGGTCGTGGGGTGGTCGTGGGGTGGTCGTGGCGTTTCTCTTCGCGGTCGAGGGCGGTGGCGATGGCGTCGACGGCTTTGCGGGCGGCGGCCTTCGTGAGGTGGCCGTAGATATTGGCGGTGGTGGAGATCGTGGAGTGGAGTGCGGTCTTGGAGACGATGACCAGGTCGACGCCTTCGGTGAGTGCCAGGGGGACGGCGAGGTGGCGCAGGTCGTGGACGCCGCAGCAGGGGACGTCGGCGTGGCGGGCGAGGTAGTGGAAGTGGTTGAGGACGTACTCGGGGTGGAGCGGACGCCGTCGACGCGGTGGAAGACGAGCCCGCTGCCGGGGGGCTTGCGGGTCGTGGTCGAGGTGTTCCGTCGCTGGTCCTGGCGTCGAGTGAGGGTTGTGCGGAGCCGGGGTGAGATGGCGACCCAGTCGCGGCTCTTCTTGGTCTTCGGGCTGGTCATGACGAGTTTGTTGTTGTCGATCGCGGAGAGGGTCCAGCGGACGTCGAGGGTGTCCTGGTCGAGGTGGATGTCGTCCCAGTGCAGGGCGAGGGCTTCGCCTCTGCGTAGGCCGGTGCAGATGATCAGCTCGATCAGGTCCGCGAAGTCGGGGTCGACGGAGCGGCAGTAGCGGAGGAAGCGGACGGCCTGGGCCGCGGTCCAGATGGTCCGCTCGTCGGCGATGTCGGCTTCGACGGCGGCGCGGTGGGATTCGTCGCGGATGATGACGGCGGGCCGATTGAGGGTGTCGTCGATCATGCGAAAAACGTCGTCGACGGCGGGGAAGTCGAGTTGGGTGCGCAGGGTGTCGATGGGCACCCATGCCGCTGGGGCCGCTGCCTTGGAGGGCGTAGCGCAGCGGGTAGTACTTGTCGAGGTTGTCGGGTCGGGCGAGGTCCGGGCCGATGTGGGCGGCGGTGGCGCGCGGCGGTGTTGGCCCTGGCACAGGGCTGTCAGGCGTCGTGGACCTTGAACACGACGAACACGACGACGGCGCCCTCGTCACGGTGGCCTGCTGCAGGGACTCTGCGGGTGCCCAGGCACGAAACACACAGGGGGAGTCGAGGTCGACGCCGGCTTCGATCATCTGGGTGGAGGCGACGTGGAGGTCGCCTCCGGACTCCAGGAGCTGGCGGATGTGCTCGATGACGGCACTGCGGCGGCCGGCGGTCCTCCGGGTGGACGGTGCCGCTCGTGCGTTCTTCCACGAGGCGGGGCTGGTGCGCGGCGAATCAGTCCTGGAGGGCTCGCAACGTACCTTGGCGTCCTGGGCCGCCGACCCCGCGCAGAGTCGTGATCCGCGCCCTGAGGGTTCGCCGTGAATTGGGTACGGCGGCAGCTCGTACGGGGCGGTGCGTGAGGCACGTCTGTGCAAGTCGGAGAGGGAATGTTCATCGCAGTGTGGTGCTGGCGGACGATCGTGTTGAACGCCCGCTGGAAGACTTCGTTGGTCACTTCACACAGCAGCTCCTGGCCGGGCAGCGGCACATGGTACCGCTCCATCTGCTGGCGGCCCACGGTCGCCGGGCGCGGCATCGCGAGATACCAGGAGCCGTGGCCGCGCCTGTGGAGGTCCGGGCAGAGCTTCCCGACCTGTCGGCCGGTGTGAGGGGCCCTGCGGCAGCCGCATCGCTTGTAGACCGTTCCGGTACCATGCATGACGTCCTCTTTCCGGAGTTCCGGTGGACGCACAGCCCAGTGTGGACCTGTGGCAGTGCGAGTCGTGCCCTGCCGGTGGCCGGTGCTGGCGTCGGGCGGTGGCCGGCTGCGCTGGCCGGAACTGGCCGGTTCCGCACTCCACGCGGCCGTCCATCCAGCGTCACGGGACCGGATCTCGGCGTTACTCCTCCGACGAACGGTCCCCGGTGGTAGGACAGAGGCCGTTGGGGACGCCTTCTGGGGGAGACTGTGGGCTGGCGCGAGGAAACGGTGACGGCGCTCGACTCCTGGCTCGCCCTGGAGGGCGGAGCCGGACGCAAGGCCCAGTGGCGCATCCTCGGCCGGGCCGTTGTCGCCGGGCCGGGGGAGTACGCGGTCGACGTCCGCGGCCTGAACATCAACGCCGACCAGTTGCAGAGCGACAGCCTGCGTCTCGCGGAACCGGACGAGAACACCGTCGAGGACGGCCACCCCGTCCTGGACGTCACGCACGACGGCACCGCTCTGCGCGTGCGCGTCCCCGACTTCGCCGAGCCCGCGGACCCGTGCCTGTGGCTCTACCAGCAACCGGCGACGTTCCTGACCAAAGCCCTCCGCGACGGCATCGCCGGACTCACCGACGACGGACTCGCCGGCCTCCTCGCCCGCGGTGAACCCGGCGGCCGCCTCTCCCCGCACGGCCTGCCGCAAGGAGTCCTCCTGCCCGCCCAGGACCTCGCCTACCGGGCCTGCCTTGGCACGGGACTGTGGCTAGTGTGGGGGCCGCCCGGCACGGGCAAGACCTCCGTCCTCAAACGCGCCATCAGCGACCTCGTCGCCGCCGGAAAGCGCGTGCTCCTGGTGTCGGCGACCAACATCGCCGTCGACAACGCCCTGCTCGGCGTCGTCAAGGAACAACGGCACTCTCCCGGGCAGCTCGTCCGCGTCGGCCCGCCCCACCTCAAGCAGATCGCCGACGACCCCCAGGTGTGCCTGCCACTCATGGTCCGCGCCAAGCTCGCCGCCATCGACGGGCAGCGCGAGAGCGTGGCCGCCGAACTCAGCGCCCTGCAGCAGCGCGCCCGGCAACTCGCCGCCCTCACCGCGCGCCTGGCGGGCTTCGATGCCGACCACTACACCCGGCAGCGCCGGCGCCTGGACGCCCCGGCATTCGCAGCCGAACACCTCACCGCGCAACTCGCCGCCCACTCCGACCGGCACCGGGAACTGCAACCCCTCCTCGCCCAGGTCCAAGACCGAGCCGAGCAAGCCGCCCGGCGAAGCATCGACACTGCTGTCCACCGCACGGCCTGGGCGCAGATCGATGCACTGGAGGCCGAAGCGGCCGAGGTCGAGGAGGCCGCGACCAGCGCCGAGGCCCGCGACCTCCTCGCCCGCCAGAACCTGGCCGAAGCACAACAGGCCCTGGACGCACTCGAATCGAGGAAGGGCCTCGCCAGACTCAAAGCCCGGCAGGCCATCGCCGCGGCCGAGAAGCATCGGGACGCCGCCCGCGCACGCCAGCAGGACACCCTTGAGCAAGCCAGACAAGCCCGGGCCCTCGCCGACCGCCACCGGCTCCAGACCCACACCGCCATCACCCGGCTCAGTCGGTTGACCCCGCTCACCCGCGACGACCTCGCCGCCATCGACGCCGAACTGCACCAGGCCGCCGCCGCCCTCCGGCACGCCCGCGCACAGGAGGAAGACGCAGCCGCCCGCATCGTCCACCTCGACGAGCAACTGCGCCTCACCCTGGCCGCTGCCGACGACGTTAAGAAAGCCGACCGCTGCGGGCACCCCGCCACCCACCGCGAAGCCGAGACCCTGCGGCCCCTGGTCGCCGCCGACACCGCCCGGCAACCCGCACTGCTCCGGCAACACCGCGAACTCCACGACCAGTACGAACGCCTCGCCCGCGACGCGCAGGGCCACATCATCCGCGAAGCCCGCCTCGTCGCCACCACCCTCGCCAGGTTCCGCACCAACCCGACCGTCTTCGAAGGCCCCTACGACGTCGTCCTCGTCGACGAGGTCGGCGCCGCCACCCTGCCCGAAGTCCTCCTTGCCGTCGCGAAAGCCAAGAGCACCGCCGTCCTCCTCGGCGACTTCATGCAGCTCGGCCCGGTCCTGCCCGAGGTACTCAAGGGCAACCAGCGCCCCGACATCCGCCGCTGGCTGCTGACCGAGGTCTTCGACCACTGCCGCATCACCACCCCCGCCGCCGCCCACGCCCACCCGGGATGCATCAGCCTCGACGTCCAACACCGCTTCGGCCCGGACGTCATGCGCCTGGCCAACACCCTCGCCTACGACGGTCTGCTCACCGGCGGCCCCACCGTCCAAGCCCGCGCCCGCACCAGGAACGGCGACGACGCGGAGATCGTCATCGTCGACACCGACGGACTCGGCAGCCTCGCCCAGGTCCACCGCCTCGGACAGGCCAGCGGCTGGTGGCCGGCCGGACTCCTCCTCGCCCGCACCCTCGTCGAACTCCACCGCGCCGACGGAGACACCACCGGCATCGTCACCCCCTACGGAGCCCAGGCAGAAGCAACACTCGCGGCCCTGCGCGACATCGAAGGCGACTCCGGCCTGCTCGCCGAAGTCGGCACCGCCCACCGCTTCCAAGGCCGCGAATTCCCCGTCGTCGTCTTCGACCTCGTCGAGGAGCAGCACGGCCGCGGCATGTGGATGGCCCAAGCCGCACGCCGACCGGAGGCCGGAGAGTGGGTCAACAACGGCGTGCGGCTGTTCAACGTCGCCGCCACCCGCGTCCAGAACCGCCTCTACCTCATCGGCAGCCGCAGCCGCATCACGGCCGCACGCAGCGACACCGCCCTCGGCGCCGTCCGCGAACTCCTCGCCGCCGGCTCCGTCCGCACCATCCGGGCCGCCGACCTCATCACCCCGCTCACCGCCCAGGCCCCCAGACTCGGCCCCGTCGGCGCCCGCCTCGCGGACATCCTCAGCCGCCACGTGGAGATCGCCGACGTCCAAGACGAAGTCGCCTTCCACAAGACCTTCGCCGACCACATCGCCGAGGCCAAGCACTCCCTGTGGATCTGGACCCCGTGGGTCGCGAAGCGCGTACGCAGCCTGCTCCCCGCCCTGGAGGACGCCGTACGCCGCGGCGTACGGATCACCGTGTTCGTCCGCGACCAGAGCGACCAGAACCAGCAGCGCTTCACCGAGTACCTCGACGAACTCAAGGCCGTCACCCCCTCGGTGATCCCTGTCAACGTCATGCACCAGAAGATCGTCGTCATCGACGAGCGGACCGTCCTGCTCGGCAGCCTCAACGCCCTCTCCCAGAGCCATTCCCGCGAGATCATGCTGACCGTGCGAGGCGCCCACTTCGCCCGCAAGATCCTCGACCACGAGCACGCCGAGGACTTCGCCCGCCCTCCGAAATGCGCCGGCTGCCGAGGAGGCCAACTCGACCTCAGACGAGGCAAAGCCGGCTGGTACTGGCGCTGCTATGACAAAGCCTGCCCCGCCCGCAAGGGCGACCGCGCCTGGACCGCTCCCGTCCGGTTCACGACCTCTCGGCCCAAGCGGGGAACCCGCTGAATCCGGGTGCTGGTGGTGGCGCTCCCACCGGCAGGTGATCGACGTGATTTTGCACCGGATACGGACCGGGGCGCACCGGCGCGATCTGCCGGAACGGGAGGAACAGCTCCTCGGGGGACACCACAGAGCCGGCCCGACTCCTGCTGATCACGCACCGTATGACGCCGGCCCGCCGACTCCGCAACGGCTGGGGTCAACGGCGCTTCGACAGAATCGGATCGGCAGGCTCGACGGCCACGTATGTCTCGGCCGTCCTCGCTTCCAGCAGCCCGCTGGCTTCGGGCCGCTCCACCGCGAGGCGAGCACCGCGCAGGAGTTCGACCGGAACCTCCTGGGCCGCATACGCGCGGGCCATCTCCCGCTTGGCCGTCACCAGCCTTTCGTCCTCACGCTCGTAGAAAGTGCGCCGCGCCTCGCGGCTCACCTCCTCACGCACCTCGTCCTCCCCGCGCAGCGTGAGGAACGGGTCTGCGGGGAACAGGGGCTCCTCCGCGGGGACTTCCGCCTGTACCTGGTGCAGGCGGGCGCAGGCTGCGAACAGAGCACGCGACAGACCCAGGTGGACACCGATGCCGGGAATGCGCCCCACCACGAACTCCTGAAGATTCCGGCCCCGCTCCTGCCGGATCCGCTCGTAGGGCACCCCTTCGTCCAGCAGCAGACCGCGCAGCTCACGGGTACCGGCGTCCCGCTCAAGCGGCCTCGTCCTGCCCACTTGCCCCGACCGCCCGGTCGGCTCCGTCCCCGTCTCCGCCAGCGGCACGATCCGCAGATCCTGCACCGCGCCGAACGCCAGCGCCCGGAAGACGAGCAATTGGTCCCGTGCGATGCTCAGCAGCTCGTCGGGGGACTCGTCCAGCGGGGGCGCTCCCGGGCTGCTCGGAGGATCCGGCAGGGAATGGACGCCGCCGCCGGGGGACGGGTCGACCAGAGTGGTGTGCACCATCATCACCAGATGGTCGTCCGCCCATCGGCGCGGCTCCGGCAGGACCGTTCCGCACAGCACCTGCCGGTGGGGTACGGCGAGTTCCGCGCTAGCCAGGTCCAACTGCTGCTGCCCGCCCTGCATGCCGGGACCGCCGAGTGACTTGCGTGCTTTGGCCTCGATCAGCCACGGCAGCCCCTCGGCCACGTGGTTGCCGTAGAGGTCTGGGAGCTTCTTCGCCGGGTCCGTCAACGCTGTGATCCCACACGCCTCCAGGTGGACGGTGGCCGGCAGCCCGGCCATGCCGACAGTCAGCCACTGGGCCATCGTCATGCCGAGGTGGTAGCCGAAGGCGGCGTGGGCGCTGCGCTCGGTGCCGTGCCGGTAGACCGCGTTCACGAACAGACGACGCCCCGCCGCGGCCGCGGGCGCCGGGACGTTCTTCAGGGACAGGTACGCCTGCAGCGGTGCAACACGGGCGATGAGTTCGTTGACCGCGAAGGCCGGCGTCTTGCGCAACCAGGGCGCCAGGTCGCGACCCGCGCCGGCCGCCGCTGTGACGAGCTGACGCCAGGTGGTCGTCGTCAGGTACTCGCCGTCTACCGGCAGCCCGCCACTGGTCGGCCACGGCTGTACGGCCTTGGGTGCCTTCCTGCGGTCCCATTTCGCCAGATCTCCGTCGGAACGAACGCGGACCGGGATGTCGAGTGCGTCGCCCAGCGAGAAGGTGAAGTCCGCGGCATCAGTAGGAGGAATCATCGCCATGAAAGGAGCCTGCCAGAACGCTCCGGACCATGGCCCGCAAGCCCTCGGCTCCGCCCCTCGTGCCGGCTCCGTCAACCGATCGTTGAAGGCCGTTCCGCCCCGGCCTCGCCCGGGCGTCCAGGCAAAGTGTTGCTGCGTCGCTGGTAGTGGCCGATGAAGGCTGCGGTTTCGTCACTCTGACTCATCCCCCGGTCACAGAACGGCGTCACCTTCTGTGCAGGCCGGCGTTGGTCGGTACGCTGTGCGGGTGATTCGTCAGTGTCCACACCGCTCAGTGCGGCTTCCTGAGGCGGGCGGGGCGCTCTCGTCAATCCCGTTCGCGTCGGCACTGTGGAACTCGGAGGGAAGCTGGTGATAGGCGCCGTCCTGCCGCAGCAGATCGGCCCGTACGTCGTCGAGCGGTGCCTCGGCACCGGAGGCATGGGGGCGGTGTACCTGGCTTATTCCGTCGCCGGCGATCCGGTCGCGGTCAAGGTCATCCGGCCCGACAAGATCGATCCGCACTCCCGTGCCCGCTTCGAGCGGGAGGCGGAGATCGCGCGCACCATCTCCGGCACGGGCCGGGTGGCCCGATTCCTGGACGCGGACCCGCTCGCCGAGCAGCCGTGGCTGGCCATGGACTACGTACCCGGCCGGCCGCTGACCGAGGTGGTGCAGGACCAGGGTCCGCTGCCGGCGCCGCTGGTGGCGAGTGTGGGAGCGCTGCTCGCCGAGGGGTTGGCCGCGGTGCACGGGGCAGGTCTGCTGCACCGGGACCTCAAGGCATCCAACGTCATCCTGGGTGACTTCGGGCCGGTGATCATCGACTTCGGTCTCGGTGCCTTCCTGGAGGCATCGAAGGGTTCGATGAGTCAGCCCGGTACGGTGCTCGGCACAGTCCGCTGCATGCCGCCCGAGCAGGCCCGCGGCGAGACCGAGGTGACGGCGGCGGCGGACGTGTACGGGCTGGGTACGGTCCTTCTGCACGCCGCCACGGGCCACGCGCCCTACGACGGCGCGCGATGGGAGGCCGTCGCGGTGCAGGTGGTGAACCCGAACGCCCAGCCCGATCTGTCCGGGCTGCCCACGAGGCTGATCCCACTGGTGAGTTCGATGCTCGCCTTCGACCCGGACGATCGCCCCACCCTGGGCCAGGTGACCGGGTGCTGCGCCGACCTGCTGCGGGAGCTGGGCACCAGCCCGGCCCGTGCCCGCCACACGCTCATCCAGCACACCAGGTCGACCAGCGGGGCATCCGAGGCGTTTCCGCAACCGGACGCCCAGATGCTGGACCGCCTGGAGGCGCTCGACAAGCAACTGAGGGAGCAGCCGGAGGCCGGCATCGGGCCCGGCGAGCCGATCCCCGCTTCGGTCGGCATCCCCGGCGAGCGGGTGCCCGTCCCGGCACCTTCGCCCGACGACGACCGGCCCGCCGCCGCGAGACCCGGCCGTCCGCCCGCGTCCCAGCGCGTGGCCGAGGAACTGCGCACACGGTACGCGGTGCGCGGGCAGCTGACCTGGTCCGGGCACCGCGGGTCCTGAGGCCATGCACCGGCTCCACTGCTTGCGGTAGAACACGTAGACAGCAGGCCCGGGTACGGCGGCATTGTCGTACCGGCCAAGCACACCTTTCATCGAGGAGCACCACGTTGACCACGGCGCCACTGCCCGACGATCCTGCTGCGGGCACCGCCGCGGACCCGGAGTTTCCGGCAGGCACGAAGCCGACGTTCGCCCCCGGCGCGCAGGTCCGCATCCGGGACGAGCAGTGGTTGGTCAAGTCGGTCGCCGACAGCCGAGACGGGCTGATGGTCGAGGTCAGTGGGGTGTCCGCGTTCGTCCGCGGTACGGACGCCGTCTTCTATGACGGCCTCGACCAGATCGACGTCCTCGACCCGGCGAAGACACGCCTTGTCGCGGACGAGACCTCGAAGCACGCCAAGGCCCGCCTCTACCTGGAGGCAGTGATCCGCAAGACCGCGCTCCCACAGACCGAGCGCGGGCTCGCCCTGACCGACTCGTTCCTGATGGACCGCCAGGAGCACCAGTTGCGTCCGGCCGAGCTGGCCCTGTCCATGCGCAACCCGCAGCCGCGGCTGCTGATCGCCGACGTGGTCGGTCTCGGCAAGACCCTGGAAATCGGCATTACCCTGGCAGAGCTGATCCGGCGGGGCCGCGGCGAGCGCATCCTCGTCGTCACACCCGCGCACGTCCTGGAGCAGTTCCAGCGCGAGCTGTGGACCCGGTTCTCGCTGCCGCTGGTGCGCCTGGACTCCATCGGAATCCAGCGCATCCAGCAGGAGATCCCCGCCGGCCGCAACCCGTTCGCCCACTTCAAGCGGGTCATTGTCTCGGTCGACACGCTCAAGTCGGCTACCTACGCGCACCACTTGGAGAACACCAGCTGGGACGCGGTGGTCATCGACGAGTCGCACAACCTCGTCAACACGGGCACCCGGAACAACACCCTCGCCAAGCTCCTCGCCAAGCGCACCGACGCGCTGGTCCTGGCCTCGGCGACCCCGCACAACGGCGACGCCAAGTCCTTCGCCGAGCTGATCGGGATGCTCGACCCGGCAGCGATCGCCGACAGCAAGAACTACAAGGTCGAGGACCTCGGCCACCTCTACATCCGCCGCACCAAGACCGACCGCGAGGTGCGTGACGGCCTGAAGGACAAGCCGTGGGCGGAACGCGGTGAGTCCCGGCCGGTCCATGCCCCGGCCACATCGAAGGAGGTGGCCGTGCTGGAGAAACTGGCCGCCGAGTGGACACCCGGAGATCCCGCCCGCTCCTCGGTGTGCACCGATGCGATGGTCGCGTACGGCTTCCTCAAGGCGTTCCTCTCCTCCCACGTCGCCCTGCGCAAGACGCTCGCCAACCGCCGCGCCTACCTGGAGAACCCACGGCGCGCCACCGCGGCACCCAAGGACCGCGAGAACTTCGCCGCGGAGCTCCGGGCCCTCGGCGAACTCGAAGCGCTCGTGGCCGAGTTCGAGGACAAGGACTCCGCCAAGCTGGACGCGCTGGTGGCCACGCTCAAGGATCTCGGCGTCGGCCCGCGCTCCGAACGCCGTGTCGTGGTCTTCTCGGAGCGGACCGCCACCCTGGAGTGGCTCGCACAGGTGGTCCCGGAACGGTTGGGCTTCAAGACGAAGCCCGCCCTGACCGAGCGCACCCGCCCCTGGAAGGCGTACGGCGGAGCCGTGGAGGTCATGCACGGCGACACCAGCAACGACGACCAGCAGCGGGAGATCGTCGACCGCTTCGGCCGCCGCGACGAGCCGGTACGGCTGCTGTTCACCGGCGACATCGCGTCCGAAGGCGTCAACCTGCACCACCAGTGCCACGACCTCGTCCACTACGACCTGCCTTGGTCGCTGATCCGGATCGAGCAGCGCAACGGCCGCATCGACCGCTACGGCCAGGCCGTCAGTCCCGAGTTCCGCGCCGTCACCCTGACCGCCGACGTCCCCTGGCGACGCGACGAGGCGACCGGCGAGCAGCTCACCCTCGACGACCGGCTGGTCGGCGTCCGGCTGCTGCGCCGCGAGGAGCAGGCCCACGGGATCGAGTCCGGGGAAGGCTGTGCCGAGGCCGTCACCGGCCTGTACGACGCCAAGAAGGAGGACGACCGGCTCACCCGCGACCTGATCAAGGGCAGCACGGTCGACCGCTCCATCCAGCAGTCCCGACACGAGGCGGGCGGCGTGCTGGCCGGCCTGCTGGCGAACGTGCACGCGCGGATCGCCGACCCGTCGGCCGCGCCGGTTGGTACGAGCCTCCCACCGGTCGCGAAGGCGGACGTGCCGCACCTGTTCGCCGACACCGAGGCGTACTTCCACGCCGCGATGGACCTGGTCTACCCGCAGTCCGAACGCGATGCCATGGGGTGGAAGCCGGTCACGGACCGGGGTCGGATCGAGTTCACGCCGCCGGACGACCTCCAGTACCGGTTCCGCGAGCTGCCCGCCTCCTATCTCGACCAGGAGAAGATCCTCACCACCTCCAAGTACGACGGCAAACTGAGCATCACCTTCGACCGGAAGTACGCGGCAGAGCGCCTGGAAGCCGCCCGCGATGCCAAGCGCGGCAAGACCGAGCAGACCGCGTCGCAGTGGCCGAACGTCTCCTACGTCTCCGACATCCACCCGGTCCTCGACTGGCTGACGGACAAGGTCCTGGCGGCACTCAAATACGACGAGGCGTTCGTGCTCGCCCACCGGCCCGACGCCGCGAGAGCCGCGCGCATCCACCCCGAGCTGCCGGCCGCGCTGGACGGCCCCGTCTACCTCGTGCAGGGCGTGTACTCCAACGCCGCCGGCAAGCCGACCGTGGTCGAGTGGATGGCCGTCACCGGCCTCGCGGGTACCGACCCCCGGGTGTGGCGGATGGACTCGGCCTTCCTTGCCGCCTGCGGTGTCGGACCGAACATGCCAGGGCGGGACCGGATCCTCGACGAGGACGGTCTGCAGGCCCTGGTGCCGGCCGCCGTCGACGCGGCCGAGTCCCACCTGCGGGACCGCCGCGCCGAGTACGACCGGCAGATCGACGGCTACCTCGCCCCGTACGAGGAACGCGTCCAGGTCTGGGAGCAGATCGCGCTGGACGTGGCCGGCAACCAGCTCCGCCGCCGCGAAAAGGTGGAGGGCACCGCATCCGACCGCCGCGAGCTGGTCCGGCGACTGCGCACCTCCGGCGATCCGATGCTCCGGGTCCTGGCGGTCCTCGAACCCCTGTACTCCGCCGCGCCCGCAACCACTGCCCTCCGTGCCGAGGAGTCCGCCCGATGAGCTACACCTTCGACTCCTTCGCCAACCGAGGCGAGTACCTCTCCGCGCACTACTTCAGCGAGGAACTGGAGAACACCCTCAAGAAGAAGTCCGCGGACGACGAGGGCCTGTTCACGCTGTGGACCTACCGCGAGACCGACGAGCACGACACGCAGTCCACCCCGCGTGAGAGCGTCCTACGGCTGCACGGCGAGTACTCGAGCCGGGTCCGGCCGGCTCTCGCCGCGTACGACGACCGGGACGAGCTGTGGGGTGAACGGCTCACCTCCTGGCACACCGACCTGCTCACCGCGCTCGGCTACCGCAAGTCCGACACCGTGCTGACGCTGCACAACGCCGGCCGCGGGTACGAACTCCCCGTCGCCTGGCACGGCAACGGCATCGTCGCCCTCGACTGCGGATGGACCGACAACCTCGACGACGCCCTCGACCCCGAGGATGCGGGCCGCCTGCTGCACCCCTTCAAAACCCACGAGGGCGTGATCAGCACGGGCGAGAAACTCGCCGGCTGGCTGTTCCAGAGCGAACTGGACGAGCCCGGCGGCGAGTCACCGCGCTTCGTGCTGCTGCTCTGCGGCGGTGTGATCGTCCTCGCCGACCGAGCCACCTGGTCTGAGGGCCGCTACCTCGCGGCGAGCGTGGACGCGGCGCTGCTGCGCAACGACACCAGGAAGACCGGCGAACTCGCCCTCCTCGCCGCACTGTTCTCGCACGACATGCTCGCTCCCCGCCCCGACGGCAAGGGCCGCCGGATGGACGACCTGCTCAAGGCGTCCCGCGACAACGCCGTCGGCGTCAACTCCGAACTGCGCAAGGGCCTTCAGCGCTCGGTCGAGATCATCGCCAACGAGGTGCTGGCCCGCCTCAAGCAGCACGAGGTCACCCCGCGGGAGATCGAGGACCCCGAGCGGCACGGCCTGTTCGCCAAGCAGCTGACCCGCGAATCGCTGCGCTACCTCTACCGCATCCTCTTCCTGCTGTACGCCGAGGCCCGCCCCGAGCTGGGCATCCTGCCCGCCGACGACTCCACCTACGAGGCCGGATACTCGGTCGCCCGGCTGCGCGAACTCGTCTCCCGCGACCGGAAACTGGTCGACGAGGAGAGCAAGAACGGCTTCCACCTGCACTCGTCGCTCGACGTCCTGTTCAACAAGGTCAACTACGGCCACCGCCCGCACGGCACCGAGCCCGACGACGACAAGGCCGCTGTCGAACGCAGCGAGCAGCGCGGCCTGCGCTTCGAGCCGCTGCGCAGCGAACTCTTCGACCCGAAGGCCATCACCCTGATCGGCCGGGGCGTCCGAGACCCGCGCAGCGAAGGCGACGGCGGAACGGACGAATGCCCGAAGTGGCTCGACCTCCGGCTGCGCAACGCCGCCCTGCACGAGGTGCTGCGGCTGCTCACCATGAAGGAGGCGAGCGTAAAGGGCCGACAGGGCGGCTTCATCTCCTACCGCAACCTCGGCATCAATCAACTCGGCGCCGTCTACGAGGGCCTGATGTCGTACACCGGCATCATCGACGAAGAACGCCAGCTGGCCGAGGTCGCCAAGCCCGGCGCCCAGCAGCACGGCGACCCGGAGAAGGGCTCCTGGCTCGTTCCCGCCGACCGGCTGAACGACTACCCGGCGAACACGCACGTCGTCTACTCGGCGCAGGACGCCGAGCAGCACGGGCTCCGCGGCCAGAAGAAGTATGACCCCGGTACCTTCGTCTACCGGCTCGCCGGACGCGACCGGGAGACCTCGGCCTCCTACTACACCCCCGAGTCGCTGACCAAGGTCACCGTCGAACTGGCTTTGAAGCACCGGCTCGACCAGGAGCGGGACGAGAACGGCGAGGTCGTCAGGGCCCGGGCGAGCGAGCTGCTCCGGTACACCATCTGCGAGCCGGCCCTCGGCTCCGGCGCGTTCCTCAACGAGGCGATCAACCAGGTTGCCGAGGCGTACTTGAAGCGCCGCCAGAAGGAACTGGGGCTCACCCTCGACACCTCGCAGGCGCTGGAGGCGAAGCAGAAGGTCAAGGCGTACATCGCGCTGCACAACGCGTACGGCGTCGACCTCAACGCGACAGGCGTCGAGTTGGCGGAGGTGTCGCTGTGGCTCAACACCATGCACCCCGGTATGCGCGCGCCCTGGTTCGGCCTGCACCTGCGGCGCGGCAACTCGCTGATTGGGGCCAGGCGTTGGGTGTACGCCGCCGATCACCTCAAGCAGGAGCGGACGCCTGCCGTGCACACGCCGGACAGGCTGTCGTTCCGGTCGGCGGAGACCGGCGCCAAGCAGCCGCTGCCGACGGGCGCGGTGCACCAGTTCCTGCTGCCCTCGCCCGGGTGGGGCGCCGTCGCGGACGCCGGCGGGGACGCGAAGAAGCTCGTCGAGCAGCTCGCCGGTGAACAGCTCGGCGCACTGAAGGCGTGGCGGAAGGCGGTCGGGACCAAGCCGAAGACGACCGGGGGCAAGAGCAGCCAGCTGGCCCGGCTCCAGGCCGTCGCGGAGCGGGTGGAGTACCTGTGGGGACTGGTCGCGAAGCGGTTGGAACTCAGCGAGCGAGAGATCGCCCGGACGATAGACGTCTGGGGTGCGGACCGGCCGGAGGACGCTGAGGAGTACGCCTTCCTGCGCCGGGACAAGGAGAAGGCGGGCGGTGCGCTGCCGCTGACCAAGGAGCAGGTGTTCAAGGACCTGTTCGAGGCGGAGGGCTCGCCCTACTGGCGGCTCAAGCAGGTCATGGACGCCTGGTGCGCGCTCTGGTTCTGGCCGCTGGACAAGGTCGGCCTGCTGGACGGCTCGGACCCCGAGTACGCCTCCGCGCCGGTCGTCGCGCTGGACACGCTGCTGGCGTCCGGGGTGGCGCGGGTCGTCGGGGACGTCACGCCGGCTGTCGAGGCCAAGCCTGTGGTGGTGGAGCATGGGCTGCTGTTCGCCATGCCGGGAGACCAGTTGGCCTTCGGCGAGGGAGAGGACGAGGGCGAGCTCGTCGAGCGAAGGGTGATCAAGAAGGCCGTGCCGTCCGGCCGGAAGGTGACGAGCGGGCCGGTGCGCCGCCGTGGCGTCATTCCACTCGCCGGTCTGGACGACTGGCTCGCGTTCCTGGAGTCCATGGTCGGCACCGGCGCGGTGCCGGAGGGTACTTTCGCTGCGTCCGTCGACTCGCTGACCAAGCTGAAGGACCTGGAGAAGCTGGTCGAGGCCGAGATGGGCATGGACGATGCCCGCCGAGCCGTCGAAATGCGCTACCCGTGGATGCGGACCGTTCGCGACATCGCGGCGGAACAGGGCTTCCTGCACTGGGAGTTGGAGTATGCCGGGGTCTTCGCGGGGCCGGGCGGAGGGTTCGACCTCCAGGTCGGCAACCCGCCGTGGGTGCGGCCGGAGTGGAAAGAAGACGCCGTCCTCGCGGAGTTCGAGCCCTGGTTCATGCTGACGGACAAGCCGAAGGCCGAGGAGAAGGCCCTTCGGCGGGAGGACGAGCTCGGACAGCGGGAGGTGCAGGAGTACCTGCTGCGCGAGGCCACAAGCACGGTGACGACGGCGTCCTACCTGGCCTCTGCGCCTGTGTACCCGCTGATCTCGGGGAGCCAGCCTGATCTGTACCGCGCGTTCATGTGCGAGGTGTGGGACCACGCGAGCGTCGGCGGCACGGCCGGAATGGTGCATCCGGATACGCATTTCGCCGGCGACAAGGAGGCCAAGCTGCGGGCAGCCGCCTACGCGCGGCTGCGGGTGCACGGCGACTTCGTCAACGCGGGCAACCGGTTCTTCCCGCCGCCAGTGGGTCGGTCGAGCCACTTCGGCGTCCACATTTACGGGAGCGCGGGGGAGATCGCCTTCGACTCGCTGTCCTGGCTGTTCACGGTCGACACCCTGCGGATGTCGGCCGCCGCCGTTGTCGACAAGGACGACGAAGACCCCGGTGTGAAGTACCGGGGCGACTGGGATGAACGCCCGCACCCCAAGCGAGTCATCCGCGTCACCCCGGACACCCTGCGACGCTGGCAGCGCCTCGCCGGGGACTCGGGGCCGTTGGAGCACGCCCGCCTGCTCACGCCGGTGAGTACCGCCGAGGACCCGGCGATCGACGCACTGGGCCGGTACCCGTTGCGGCTCGGTGCCCTGGAGCCGGAGATCACTCGGGGGTACGACGAAAGTGGTGCCAAGAAGGCGAAGTTCGGCCCAGGCAAGAACGTGCGGCTCATCGACTACAACACTGGCATTGACGACCAGGAGGACTACCACGCGGCGTCCTGGGAGGACGTTATCCTCAAGGGCCCGCAGCTCGGGGTCGCCAACCCGATGTTCAAGCAGCCCAGTCAGGGCGGCGGTGAGACCCGCGGTCTGGACCCGCAGGCCCTCGTGGACAACGCGGTGCCGGAGTCGGAGTACCTGCGGGTGGCCCCGGTTGGGGTGTTCCTGGGAGAGCAGGACCACTGGACCGACTGGGACCGCTATGAGGAGTTGCTCGCTTCGGAGAAGGAGCGGCTGGCGGCGCGGCTGGCGGTTGCACGGAAGCGGAAGGTGGAGCCCGAAGTGGTCGCAGAGGCGGAGATCGAGGAGTTTCTGCGGGACAAGGCCGGTGTACCGCACAGTCGGTGGTACCGCCTGGCATGGCGCGAAAGGGTCGCACCTGACACCGAGCGTGCTCTGTACGGGGCTCTGATCCCGCCGGGAACGACTCATATTCATGCGGTGCGTTCCGCGTGTTTTGTCACATCTCGGCTGACCGTCCTTGCCGCTGGGTTCATGGCTGCGCTGCCGGTGGACTACCTTCTCCGTACTGCGGGTGTGGGACACCTGGACGTTGCCCAGGCCAGGCGTCTGCCGCAGGCACAACCCGATCACCCCCTCGCCCCCACCCTCCTCATCCGCACTCTCCGCCTGAATTGCCTGACCACCGCCTATACCGACCTCTGGCAAGAGCTCTACGACCCCAAGTGGCCCGGCTACGAGCCCTGGGCGATCCAGTGGCCCGGCATGAGGACCGAGCTGCACACCGTGACCCCCTCCTGGCAGCGGGACACCCCGCTGCGCACCGAGTATGCGCGCCGTGCCGCGCTGGTTGAGATCGACGCGCTCGTCGCGGTCTGGCTCGGCATCGACGCGGACACCCTTGTCGCCATGTACCGGGCCCGATTCCCGATCATGCAGGACTTCGACCGGGTGACCTGGTTCGACGCCAACGAACGCAAGATCGCCGGTGACCGCTACACCTACGGCTTCGATCAGACCAAGGAACACTGGCAGCAGTTCGAGGCCTACCAGGAGAACCCCGAGGCGAACCCCGTCCCCGACGGTTACGCCGCACCCTTCTACAAGGCCGACCGCGAGCGCGAGATGCGTGAGGCCCACGCCCAGTTCACCGAGCGTCTGAGCGACGCCGTGGCCAAGGGCCTGTGGGATCCGACGACGATGGAGGTCCCGAAGCCGTGAGGCCCACTCTCGAAGCACAGGGACTCAAGGAGAGCCTGCTCCAGTACCTCTCCACCACCTACGGCCTCGCCGACGAGGGTGCCCGCAAGGCCCTGCACACCTTCCTCGGCGACGAGACCACGGGCATGTTCCGCGGCCCGTACCTGCGCCTGCGCACACCGTTCACGCGAGCGCAGGACGGCTGGCAGCAGCACCTGGACTGGCGACGTGCCGACGGCTGGTCCCCGTACGCGCATCAGGCCCGTGCCTTCGCCCGGCTCAGCACGAAGAACGGCCACACCCCGCTCCCCACCCTGGTCACCACCGGGACCGGTTCCGGCAAGACGGAGTCCTTCCTCTACCCGGTGCTCGACCACTGCGCCCGCGAGCGGGCCGCTGGGAACGCCGGCGTCAAGGCGGTCTTCCTGTACCCGATGAACGCCCTCGCCACCGACCAGGCGGGGCGCATCAACGAGCTGTTGACCGATCACCGGGACGCGCTCACGGGCGTCCGGGCCGGTCTTTACATCGGCGAGAAGACGGCGACGCACTACGACCACGTCTACACCCGCCGGCAGGACATGCAGTTGTCCCCGCCGGACATTCTGATCACCAACTACAAGATGCTCGACCTGCTGCTGCAGCGTTCCGCCGATGCGCCGTTGTGGGAGGGCAGCGACATCCGCTACGTGGTGGTGGACGAGTTCCACACCTACGACGGTGCGCAGGGCACCGACGTGGCGATGCTGCTGCGCCGTCTCGCCGCCGCGGTGGGGGCCACGCTGGACGGCCGGCCGCTGGGCACGATCACGCCGGTCGCCACCTCCGCCACCCTCGCGTCCGGGAGCGGCTCCGACGGGGTTCGCCAACTCCTCGACGTCGCCGCCCACGTCTTCGGCACCGAGTTCACCGAGGACGCTATCGTCGGCGAGGACCGGCTCACGGTCGACGAGTTCATGCTCGACGAGACCGTCCCGAACCCGAAGTTCCTGCCCGGCCGGGTGCCCACGCCCGAGGAGCTGACCACCCTCCCCGACCCCGCCTCCGGACCGGCCGCGTTCGCCTCGCTCGTCGAGGCCGTCATCGGACGCCGGATCGACACGGCCGACCTGCACGGTGCCCGGGAGCTGGGTACGGCGCTCAAGCGGCACCGGCTCACCTACGCCGTGCTGTCGGCGTTCGACGGCGCTGTGCGCAGCTACGACGAGATCCTGGACGTCATACGGCGCGAGGGAGCCGCCGGTTGGGACGAGGCGGTCACCACCCGTCCGGAGGTGGCTGCTCTCGCGTTGGCTCGGTTCGTCGCTCTGCTGTCCGTCGCCCGCGATCCGGACGCGCCCGTCGGAGTCAGCCGTCCGCTGGTGCAGGTGGAGGTGCACCAGTGGGCGCGGTCGGTGACGCGGATGCTGCGTGGCGTGCAGCCGTGGCCGCAGGCGTCGTTCGTATGGGACGCGGCCGGGGCGCAGGCCCAGCCGCGGACGACGCCGGACACCACCGTGGCACGCGACGAGACCCGGCTGTTCCTGCCGGCGGTGTACTGCCGTGAGTGCGGCCGCTCCGGCTGGTCGGTGCTGGCGCCCGAGTCGGACGACGAGGAGCTGAGCTTCGAGTCGCACAAGATTCGGCGTGCGTCGGTGACCGCCGACAAGGCGAAGGTCCGCGCGTTGATCGCGGCCACCGACAAGGAGGCGATGGAGGGCAGCGGACGCGCCGCCATGGACCGGGCCGCGCAGCGGTCGTTGACCACTGGCGGCGCCGGCGTGCTGATGGTGCTGGACGGCCCCGACCGGCGTCTGCGCCTGCCCGATCCGGCCGCGGACTACACCACCGAGGGCGTGCCCCAACCCCGGGGTGCGGACACGGCGTTCGTCCTCGTCCAGCTGGGCGAGCGGGCCGAGCGCGCCGCGAAGGACGACTGGTGCCCGGCCTGCGGCACCCACAACGCGATCCGCTTCCTCGGCACCGGCGCTGCCGCGCTGGCCGCCGCCTCCGTCACCCAGCTGTTCACCGGCGGCGAGCTGGACAAGAAGCAACGCGAGACGAAGACGCTGATGTTCAACGACTCGGTGCAGGACGCCGCGCACCGGGCCGGCTTCGTCGCCTCCCGCTCGTACACGTTCTCGCTGCGCGTCCTGTTCGCCAAGCACCTGAGTGAGTACAGGCCGATCGCGCTCAACGACATGGTGGCCGACGTTGTCGAGGCGACCACCGACCCGGTGACCCTGGCTGCCGTCGTCCCGCCCGACCTGCACGACGACACCGGCGTGGCCCGGTTGCTGTCGGGCGCGGGTCGCGGCGGCGACAGGCGGACCTGGGACCTGATCGGCGAGCGGTTCGCGTTCGAGGCCGTAATGGAGTTCGGCCACCGCTCCCGCAACGGCCGCACCCTCGAACTCACCCGCACCGCCGCTGCGTTCGCCGACATCCCCGATGAGCTGGCCGCGATCGCACTGGTCCGCGCCGCCCACGAGGAGAGCGCCGACCGGGGCCTTGCTCCGACCGCCCACGACGACGCCAGCTACCTCGCCTTCCTGCGGGGCTTCCTGGACCGGCTGCGCACCCGCGGCGCGGTCGGCCACCGCTGGCTGGCGAAGTACCTCGACGAGGCGGGTACCAGTCGGTTCTTCGTCTGGGGCGGCCGCGAGCCCGGCATGAAGGCCTTCCCCAAGGGTGTCTCGGCCCCGGTGTTCCTTCTCGCCAAGCCGAAGTCCAACAGCGAGTTCGACGTCGCCGCCGGCCGCCTGTCCTGGTACGAGACCTGGGCGCAGCGCTGCCTGGGCCTGACCCGCGAGCAGGCCGACGAGTTCTGGCTGCGCCTGCTGCCCCGGCTCGCCGATGCCGGGCTGCTCGCCGTCCGCACGCCCGGCGACTCGGCGGCCCGGATCTACGGGCTTCAACCGGGGGCCGTGCGGCTCCAGTTGCTCTCCGACGAGCAGGTCAACCGCGCGTACGTGCGCTGCCCCAGGTGCTTCTGGGAGCAGACCGTGCACCCGACGCTGCTCGCCCAGTACCACGACCAGCCGTGCCCCGCGTACCGCTGCTCCTCCGGGCGGCTGGTGGCCGGCGACCGCTGGCAGGAGACCGTCGACCGGCACGACCGCGACCGCGACTACCGCGAGGACTACTACCGGGGTCTGTACCGCGGCGCCGACACGTTCCAGGTGATCACCGCGGAGCACACCGGGCTGATGTCGCGGGGCAAGCGCGAGAGCGTTGAGAAGGCGTTCCGCGAGGGCAAGGGCTTCAACGACCCCAACGTGCTGTCCTGCACCCCGACGCTGGAGATGGGCATCGACATCGGCGACCTGTCGGCCGTCGTCCTCGGCGCCCTGCCGCGCCGTCCCGCCAACTACACCCAGCAGGCGGGCCGGGCCGGCCGCCGCACCGGCAACGCGTTCCTGCTCACCATCCCGGACCGCAAGCGCCGCGACCTGTACTTCCTGGACCGGCCGCGCGACATGATCGACGGTCAGATCGTGCCGCCCGGCTCGTACCTGTCGGCCGTCGAGATCCTGCGCCGCCAGTACACCGCCCACCTGCTCGACCTCGCGGCCCGCGGCCGACTGCTGCGTGAGGACGGCCGGCCGCTGGCCGCCCTTCCGCGCCGGGTGGACGAGCTGTTCGGCCCCTCCGGCTACCTCGAGGACTTCGCCGAGGCCGCCCTCGCCCACGGCGAGGAACTGGTCCGCGACTTCCTCGCCCTCTTCCCGACCGGCGTGAACGAGAACGCGCGCGCCCAACTGACCACGTACGCGGTACGCGGCCTGCGCAGCGCCACCGAGCGCGCCGAGCGCAATTGGGCGCGCACCAGCCAGAAGCTGCGCGACCGGATCCGCACCATCCGCTCGGCCATCGACGAGTTGAAGGACGGCGACGAGGAACAGGCCCGCACCAAGGCCGAGTTGGAAGCCGAGGTACGCGCCCTGTTGAAGAAGGGCGGGGCCAGGATGCGCCAACCGGCGCAGAGCGTCCTGTGCGACCTCGGGCTGCTCCCGAACTACGCGCTGATCGACTCGACCACCACCCTGGCCGCCACGCTCTACTGGCCGGAGGGGAAGACCGGCACCGGGCCGGAGCAGTTCCGGTCGAAGACGTACAGCTACGACCGGCCGCGGTCCTTCGCCATTGCTGAACTCGCCCCCGGCAACACCTTCTACGCGGAGGGCTACAAGCACCGCGTCACCGGCATCGACATCGTCACCGGCCAGGACCAGGACTGGCGGCACTGGCGGTTCTGCCCCTCCTGCGGCCACGTGCGCACGGAAGACGCCCAGCAGGACATCTCGCCCTGCCCGCGCTGCGCGGACACCGGCATCGCCGACTCCGGCAGCTTGTGGCAGATCGTCCAGCCGACCACCGTCACCGCCCGCGCCAAGCGCGAGGACGCCCGCATCGGCGACGAGAGCGACGATCGCGACCGGCGGTTCTACACCGTCGTCGACCTGGTCGACATCGATCCCCGCCACTTCGTGCCCAGGACCTCCTGGCGGCACACCAAGAAGACGTTCGGCGTCGACTACACCCGGCGAGCCATGATCCGCCGGGTCAACGTCGGACCGCTGAGGGTCGGCGCCCAGGAGAGCGACCAGCTCGCCGGGCAGCCGGTTCGGATCTCGCCGTTCCAGGTCTGCACCGCGTGCGGCGCGGCCAGCGCGGACGGGCAGCCGGTGTTCGACGACGACCGCGACGCCGTCGACATCTCCGCCAACCGCCAGCGCGCCCTCAAGCACCACGCGCCCTGGTGCCCGCTCCGGCGCGGCGCCCGGGCCGTGGCGCAGGAACAGGTGCTGCTCGCACACGAGTTGGAGACCGAGGCGCTGCGTATCCTGCTGCCCGCGGCGACCGTGCTGGTCGACGAGAAGGTGCACTCCTTCCAGGCCGCGCTGCGGCTCGGCGTCGACCGCGCCTTCGGCGGCGACCCGCAGCACCTGGACTCCTGCCTGGCCACCATGCCCGACCGCGACACCGAGGAGACTCGGCACTTCCTCGTCCTGTACGACCGGCTCCCGCACGGCACCGGCTACCTCGACCGGCTCACCGGCAAGGACGCCTTCCGCCAGGTCCTGGAGGACGCCCGGACCCTCCTCCTCGACTGCCCGTGCGTCCAGGAGAACCGGTCCGCCTGCCACCGCTGCCTGTACCGCTACGCCGACGAACGGCACATCGACGCGGTGTCCCGGCAGGCGGCGCTGGACATCCTCGACGACCTCCTCGGCCGGGGCACCGACGCCTGGGCCACGGAGGACATCGGCAACACCGACCAGATCGGCCTGGACGGACAGGTCGAATCCGACCTGGAGGCACGTTTCCTCACCGTGCTTCGGGCGTGGGTCGAGCAGCAGGACAGTGACGCCTCGCTCGACGAGAGCGGCGACAACAGCGGCTACCTCCGGCTCAAGGACTCGACCGCCGTCCATGGCTGGCGCCTCACCGCGCAGCGCGGCGAGGGCTTCACCCGCACCGATTTCACCTTCGAACGCACTGAGGGCCCCAAGCGGAAGGTGACCGTGTACCTCGACGGCCGCCGTTTCCACGCCTCACGACGTCACAACCGGCTCGCCGGGGATGCGGACAAGCGCAACCGGCTGCGGGCGAAGGGGCGGGCGGTCTTCCAGCTCACCTGGGACGACCTGGTCGCGTTCGAAAAGCAGATGGGTGTCAGTTCGGGAGACCGCGAGGTGGCCGAGTCGGTGTGGCCGCCCTACTCGCACACCGCCCGGGGGCTGGCGAGGCAGCTGCTGACCGAGCACGGTGCGGAGGACCTGGACTCCACCGCCTTTCTCGACCCGATGAGCCAGGTCCTCGCGTACTTGCGCAGCCCAGACGACGCAGCGTGGGGGCGGCGGGCCGCGGCTGTGGTCGGCGGACTGCTCCGCCACGATCCGGTGTCGCTCGTCGCCGGTGGCTCCGCGGAGCAGACGCGTCGAACGCTCGCGGCGTTGCTCGAAGCCTGGGGCCGCACCGACGGCATCGACCCGGCCGCCGTGACGGGAAATGGGACGCTCAACCTGTTCCAGAGCTGCGATCAGTCCGGGCTGCCCGTCGCGTTCCTGGTCGACGGTGCCACCGGCGGTTGGACGGCGCTGGTGTGTCTCGACGATGCGGAGACCGATCAGCTCGGCACCCCCGAGCACAAGGCCCGGTGGCGCGCCTGGCTCCAGTGGTCCAACCTCCTGCAGTTCCTCGCCCACAACGGCGGCGATGGCATCCAGCTCACCACGGCCACCGCGGGTGGGTTCGACCCCGGCACACTCAAGGCATTCGGCGGGATCGGCGAACTCGAATCCCTGGTTGTCCAGTACGGCGAGGGCGAGCGGGCTGTCGCTCAGCCTGCCGTGGTCGGGCTGCGCGACGACGACACCCCGTTGGAGGCCGCCGTGCGGGACCTGCTGTGGGACCGCGAGATCCTCGGCTACCTGGACGAGGACGACCCCGATGCCCCGCTGGCCCGCCTCGCCCACGCCCTGGCGGACCATGGCAAGAGGGCCCCCGTCCACGGCTTCGAGCTGGGCGAGCGCGGCTGGCTCGCCGACCTCGTCTGGACCGACCCCGGTGTGCGGATCGCCGTGATGGCCGATCCGTACGACAGCGAGGACGAGGAAAGCCGCAAGACCTGGCAGGCGTACCGCGACGCGGGCTTCACCGTCCGTGCGGCCGACGAATGGCTCGGCCTCGTCGATGACCTGCGCGTCGCTCTCCCCGATCACACCGACCGGCCCGACTCCGCCTCCGACTCCCACGAACCGAGTGCCGCACGATGACTGCACGCCTGAGCCTGTACCAGAAGGCCGAGAACGAGCTCTACAAGATGGACTCGTCGGTCAAGACGAAGTTCTACGACTTCTGCCACCTGTTCCGGAACGATCCGGGGCATCCCAAGCTCGACCTCAAACCACTCAAGGGCGACCGCCGCATCTTCCGGGCCAGGATCGACCCCTCGTACCGGGCGCTCCTCGCCCCCGCCGGTGTGGGCCCGGACGGCGTCGAGCAATGGCTCGTCGTCGCGGTCCGGCACCGCAAGCACGTCTACGAAGAACTCAGCGTCGCCATCAACCGGGTCACCGGAGAGATCGAGTTCGTCGACCTAGGCGTCGTCGGCCAGAGCGTGCTCAAGCGGGCCGGTATCCAGCTCACGCCCGATCCGGCCGAGGCGGTCCACCCGGACGAACCTGCCACCGCCGCTTCCGCTGCCGCGCCTGCCGTCGAACCCTCCGCGCCGCCGCTCCTCGCTGCCTGCACCGCTGACGACCTCCGCCGCCTCGGCGTCGCGGAAGCATTGATCGAGGTGGCCCTCCAGGTCACCACCGATGATGAACTCGACCAACTCGTCGCGGGCGCACCGCGCCTCACCGCCGAAGTACTCACCGGTCTGGGCGCCGGCATGAGCGTCGAGGAGGTGGAGGAGGAGATCACCGGGCCCGCCGCCACCGTCCTCGAACCCGGCTTCGAGGACGACATGGGCGCCGCCCTCACCCGCACCGCAGTCACCACCGTTGACGACGACCTGCGCGACGTGCTCGCCGAGGGCGACTTCCGGGCTTGGAAGGTCTATCTCCACCCCACCCAGCGCAAGATCGTCGAGCGGAACCACAAGGGTTCGGCCCGGGTTAGCGGTGGTCCCGGAACCGGCAAGACCATCGTGGCCCTGCACCGCACCGCCAGGCTCGCCGCCCAGCTCCCACCCGGCCGGGACAAGCCGATCCTGCTCACCACTTACACCAAGAACCTCACCGCCGACCTGCGCTCCCGGCTCAGCTCCCTGGTCACCCCCGACCTGCTCGCCCGGGTGGACATCAAGCACATCGACCTCCTGGCCCAGGGCGTCCTCAACGAGAACAGCGCCGCCGGCGCACAGCGTTCACTCATTGGCGACGCCCAGGCGAAGGACGTCCTCGGCGAAGTCCTGTTCGAATACGACGCGGAGCGGCGCTGGGACGCCGACTTCCTCTTCGACGAGTGGGAGCAGGTGATCCTCGGCCAGTCGCTCGCCACCCGCCAGGACTACTTCAAAGCCCGGCGAGCCGGCATGGGCCGTTCCCTCACCCGCCCCGAACGCGCAAGCGTCTGGCAGGTGCTGGAACAGTTCACGCTGCGCCTGAACGGCATGAAGCGTGAGACCTGGGCGCAGTCCGCGGAGCGTGCCGCGCGCTACGAGATGGAGCGCGCACGCAAGATCAAGGACCGCGCCGAGCAGAAGGCCGCGATCGGCGGCGGCGACCTGAAACACCTCGACGACAACAGCTCCGCCATCCGCTACCTGCGCCACCGCTACCAGCACATCGTCGTCGACGAGGCACAGGACCTCGGGGCCGCCCACTGGAAGATGCTGCGCGCGATGGCGGCCCCCGGCTCGAACGACCTGTTCATCGCCGGCGACACCCACCAGCGGATCTACGACCGCCAGGTCACCCTCTCCACCGTCGGGATCAACATCCGCGGTAGCTCCTCCAAACTGACCCTCAGCTACCGCACCACGCAGGAGATCCTCAACCAGGCCGCCAAGGTCGTCGGCGACGCGACCTACGACGACCTCGACGACGGCACCGACAACCTCAACGGCTACCACTCCCTGCTCCGTGGCCCGGCACCGGAGTTCATCGCCTGCACGGACTGGGACGACGAGATCACCAAGCTCGCCGCCAGGCTGAAGCTCTGGCGTCAGGAGATCACCCGACCCGCCGAGGACGGTACCGTCCGCAATCCCCACGGCACCATGGCCGTCTGCGTCGCGGACGGCGACATGGCCGGCCGCGTCGCCTCCGACCTCGCGATCAAGCACGGCATCACCACCGCGACCCTCACCAAGGACGGCCCCCAGGGCGGTGGTGAGGTACACATCGGCACCATGCACCGCTTCAAGGGCCTGGAGTACCAGAAGCTCGCCATCATCGGCGCAAGCGACGGCATCCTGCCCCGCACCGCCCTGATCGAGAAGTACCTCCACACCGACCCCAAGCGCTACGAGCGCGAACTCAAGCAGAGCCGCAATCTGCTCTTCGTCGCCGCTACCCGTGCTCGCGACACACTGTCGATCTCATGGCACGGTGCCCCCAGCCCGTTCCTGCAAATCCAATGAGCACCAGGAAGAGTGAGGACCCCCGGCCTGCCCATGGAAGGTGAGCTTGGAAGGCGGCGAGTCGGGGACTGGTCGGGGACCACGCGTCGTTCACCGCCACCCCCGTGGCGCCTTTCGGTGAACGGACAGCGCGGGCTGTCTACCGTCTGACGTGCAGCGATGGCTATCGCCGGGCGACTGGGAGTCAAGGGGGCGCAGGTTCAAATCCTGTCGTCCCGACTGTGAAGTCGGTTGTGAGAGCCGGTACTTGGGAAACCAGGTGCCGGCTCTTTCTGTTGTCGGGTCAGGTGGTGGTCGCATGGTGGTCGCCTGGCCGCACGGGCCAGTCCTCGGTGGGGTCGTCGGTGCGCGGGGTGCGGTTG
>NZ_JBIVPU010000026.1:0-37543 GCF_044754805.1 Kitasatospora sp. NPDC092948
TTCAGGCGGCCTTCCGACCGGCCCTCCGGGCGCTTCGTTCTTTCGTGTTTCCAGCTTATCAGATGTTTTCCGCTCCGTTTTCCGGAGTTTCATTCGATCCGAATTTCGATTCCCGCTGGAGTGGGAATTCCTTCGACTTCGCTGCAGACCTTATCAAAGGTTTTGCGTTGCTCTGCTTCAGGGGTTTGCCGCCCGATTCGGTTCCGCGCCCTCTCGGGCACGTTCCTTGTCGCTGCGACTCCGTAGACTCTACGCCGGGCCGGACTGTATGTCCAATCGCCCAACCGTTCAAACCTACTGACCCAAAGAGATCAAGTCAATGGTCCCTCGGGGTGATCACCAGGCTACCAGGTTTGAAACGGCCCCTGTGACCAGGCACGCCGTGGTCAGCCGGCCATCGGCTGGTGGTCGGTGCGGTCGGCGGCCTCGACGTCGCCGAGCTCGCCGCGGGCGGCGGCGCGCTTGCCGAGGACGAGCGCGTAGACGAGGAAGAGCGCCTCCACGGCGAAGCCGATGCCGACCCGGAGCCAGGTGGGGAGGGCGGATCCGGTGACGAAGCCCTCGATGATGCCGGTGACCAGGAGGATGGCGGCGAGGCCGATGACGGAGCCGATGACGGCGCGGCCTTCCTCGGCGAGGGCGACGGTGCGGGTACGGGGGCCGGGGTCGATGACGGTCCAGCCGAGGCGGAGGCTGAGGCCGGCGGCGACGAAGATGGCGGTGAGTTCGAGCAGGCCGTGCGGGATGAGCAGGCCGAGGAAGAGCGGGAGGCGGCCGGCGGAGGCCATCAGTCCGATGCCGGCGCCGAGGCTGATCATGTTGCTGATCAGGATGAAGATGACCGGTATGCCCAGCAGGACCGCGCAGATGAGGCAGTAGGCGGCGACCCACGCGTTGTTGGTCCACACCTTGGCGGCGAAGTTCGCCGACGGGTGGTCGGTGTAATAGGCCTCGTACTCGCCGCCGGGCTTGGTGAGCTCCTTCAGCTCGGCCGGCGGGACCAGGGCGTCGCGGACTTCCGGGTGGGTGCCGATCCACCAGGCGACCAGGGCGCTGAGCAGGAAGAAGACCAGTCCGATGGTCAGCCACCAGCGGCGGGACCGGTACAGCGCGGCGGGGAAGCTGGTGGTGAAGTAACGGGCGGCGTCGCGCCAGGAGGAGCTGCGGGCGCCGGCCACGGCGTTGCGGCCGCGGACCACCAGTTCGGTGAGGCGTCCCTCCAGGCCGGCCTGCGGGGCGGCGGCCTGGACCTGGGCGAGGTGGCTGGTTGCGCGCTGGTAGAGCTTGATCAGCTCGTCGGACTCCTCGCCGGTGAGCCGGCTGCGGCTGCTGAGGACCTCCAGCCGGTGCCATTCCGCCTGGTGGGCGGCGACGAAGACGTCCAGGTCCATTGCGGCTCTCTCCGGGTGCGCGGCGGGGCAGGACGGCTGGCACTGGTTGGTGTGCGGCCGGGGCGTTGCGGGCTCAGCATGCCAGAGGTGGCGCGCGGTGTGTCGGGGGATATCGGATGCGGTGCCCGGGGTTACCGGCCGAGGGTGCTCGGCCGTATGTTTGCCGCTGTTGATCGAGGGGGCGGGTCGCGCGACGTGGGTCGTCCGGCGCTCCCGGGAGCGGAACAGGGTGGGTGGCGTGAGCGAGCTGGTGACCGGTGAGGCGGTCGTCCTGGGGCTGCGGGCGGCAAGGTTGCCGTCCCGGGCTCTGGCCCGGTTGCTGGACGCGATCGTGTACATGGTCGCGTACTTCTTCTTCTCCTTCGCGGTGTTCTTCAGCCTGTCCGCGGTCGAGGGGGCGGCGGGCGAGGCGATCGCCGTCACGGTGATGGTGTTCTTCACGGTGATGCTGCCGGTGCTGGTGGAGACGCTGTCGCAGGGCCGGTCGCTGGGGAAGACGGCGCTGGGCCTGCGGGTGATCCGGACGGACGGTGGACCGATCCGGTTCCGGCACGCCCTGGTACGCGGGCTGGTGGGGGTCATCGACTTCGGCCTGCTGGGGATGCCGGCCGTGGTGGTGTCGCTGTTCTCGGAGCAGGGGCGCCGGCTGGGCGACATCTTCGCGGGGACGCTGGTGATCCGGGAGCGGCTGCCGGAGAGCGCCCGCAACCACCGCGCGGTGCCGCCGGTGCCGCCGCACGTGATGCACATGCTGGGGGCCGACCTGGTGGCGCTGGACCTGTCCGGCGTGCCCGACGGCCTGTGGCTGGCGATACGTCAGCTGCTCGGCCGGATGCACGAGTTGGACGCGCCGGTGGCGACCGGGCTGGCGGACCGACTGGCCGCCGATCTGGCCGGCCGGACCGGCTGGCCGGTGCCGCAGGGCCTGCCGTCGATGGTGTACCTGGGCGCGGTGACGATGGAGCGCCAGCGCCGCGAGTGGGAGCGGGCGGCCTCGCAGCGGGGAGTGCCGATGTACGGAGCGCCCATGTACGGAGCTCCGGTGTACGGAGCGCCGGCGCCGACGTACATGCCGGTGCCGGCCCAGGCGGGTCCGGCACCGGCCGCCCCGCAGCAGCCGAACGGGAAGCCGGTGCGCGTGCTCGGCGCACCGCAGGAGGCCCAGCCGGCGCAGGCGGCCCAGGCACCGCAGCCGCAGACCCAGACCGCTCCGGCCCCTCCGACTGCTCCCCCCGCTCCGGTCGTCCAGCCCGCTCCGGTCACGCAGCCGGACCCGGTCGCGCAGCCCGTGCCGTTGGCGAAGCCCGTGGTGCCGCCGCAGCCGTCGGCGGGCGGGGGGTTCGCCGTTCCCGAGTGAGTCGGCCGGCCTAGGCGGGCGAGCGGCGGCGGGGGTTGGGCGGGCTGTCGAGTTCTTCGAGTTCGATGCCGGGGGCGGCGAGCAGCACGTCCCCGGTGAGGTGGAGGTCGCGGAGTTCGCCGGTGTCGAGGTCGGTGACGCGGTAGTGCTCGACGGGGAGCGGGCCGGTGTCGGTGGGGTGGTCCTCGACGGTGATGAGCTGCCAGCTCTGGTCGAGGGTGCGGGGGGCTAGGGCCTGGCCGGTGAAGGAGACCAGGCGGATCCGGGCGCTGCTGCCGGGGTCGAGGTCGAGCAGCCGGGCGGTGGCGATCAGGAACGCGGGCGAGTCGCCGGTGAAGGCGTGGGCCCGGTCCGTTCCCTCGGTGGCGTCGGAGGTCGCGCCGGCGGTGGTGGCGGGGTCGACGGCCGCCCGGACCCAGTGCACGCCGTCGAGTGCGCCGCCGCGGACCTGCCAGCCGCCGCTGCGGAGTTCGACCCGGATCGGGCGGTGCCGGGCGTCGAGGGTGAGGTCGGTGGTACCGAGGACGGTGCCGTCGGGGCGGTAGCTCTTGGCGACGTAGCGCCAGCCGGCCGGGCCTGGGGCGCACTGGAAGCGTTCCTCGCCGAGCGGGGTTCCGTCGTGCGGGTCGTGGAGGGTGTAGCGGCCGTTCGGCATGGGGGAAGCCTACGTAATCCGCCGTGCGGACCTTGCGGGGGCGGGCGATGGCACGCGCGGGAGGCCCCGGGCGGGCGCGCCGAAAAACGCTTCGGTTCGAGGGTCGTTCCGGCACTACTATCTGGCGGTCTGTGAGGATCGCGGCCGGGCTGGGGGGGTTCCAGCGGTACCGGAGTCCGCGGGCGTCGGGGGCGTTTCGGTGTTCGAGAGAACGCCGTCAGGCGGGGAGGTCGGAGACATGTCCGAGGATCAGGTGCCGGCCGAGAAGCAGGGCGTCCCGCCAGGGGGTGCTGCGCCGGGCGTCCAACTGTCGGCGGAGCCGGAGTCACCGCTGTTGACGTGGGGCGCGCGGCGGTTGGCGGTGATCGCGGTGGTCGGACTGGCGGGGCTGGTGGCCTCGGCGCTGGGTCTGCGGGGAGGCTCGCACGGCATTCCGCTCCACGTCTCGCCGAGTCTGCCCTGGTCGACGGCGCAGGCGGGGCAGCTGCCGGCCGGCCCGTTGAAGACGGTGGCGCCGGTGGACGGCCGGACGGTGCTGACCGCTCCGGCGCGGTTCGGCTGGCTGCCCGACACGGTGCGGTCCGTGGAGTACCGGTCGAGCCCGGAAGGGGTCACGGTGCGGGCGCAAACCGACTCGGGGACCGACTCCGCGATGTTCCAGCTGACGGTGTTCCCGGCCGGGGCGACGCCGGAGCAGCCGACGTTCCCGTCGGGCAGGCCGGCGGTGCGGCGGGACGCTCCGCAGGTGAACGGGCAGGCGGCCTACTGGGTGTCCTCGGACGGCACCGGTCGGCAGGCGGCCGTCGACACTCTGCGTTTCCGGACTGCGGACGGCCGTTGGGCGGAGGTGACGGCGACCGGGTTGAAGGACACGGACCGGCAGCAGTTGCCGCTCCTGGTGGCGGCGGGCGTGGTCCCGGATGCGTACCGGGTGCCGTTGCCGGTGTCGATGTCGTCGCTGCCCCCGGGGACGGAGTTGGGTGAGGCGCGCATCCTCCGGCCGGCCTCCGGCGGGTCGGGGTCCGGGCAGTGGTCGGCCACGCTGTTCTTCCGGAACAAGAGCTACGGGTCGGCGATGATCGAGGTGGGGCCGGGCGAGTACGCGTCGGCCGGTTCGGCGCCGCGGAGTTCGAACGACGGGCTTGCCACGGTGACCACGTCGCAGAAGTGCGCGTCCGGCAACGGCCTGCACTGGTGTGTCCGGCTGTACCAGGTGTCGATCGGCAGCCAGTCCGCCGGCAGCGCCGCCGCGGATCCGGCGGACTGGCTGCCGCTGGTGGTGCCGCTCGGGCGGGACGAGAGCGGCTGGACCACGGACGTGTTGCCGCAGTCCTGAACGCAACGGCGCCCGGCATCCCCGCGACCAGCGGATGCCGGGCGCCGTTCGCGTGTCCGGGCCGCCCCGGAATGGCCCGCCCCGGAATCTGCCGTGCAACCTTTCCGGGGGCGGGCCGCATCAGGGGGTCGGCGGCGCGCTCGCGCCGCAGGTCCACGGGGAGGAGGGGCGCCGGAGATGGCGGAGCTGACGCGGGACGAGGAGTTCACCGCGTTCGTGGCCTCCAGGGCGGTCTGGTTGCGGAGGGTCGCGTACCTGCTGTGCGCGGACTGGCACCGTGCGGACGACCTGGTGCAGGAGTCGATCACCAGGCTGTACCTGCACTGGGGCCGGGCGAGCCGGGCGGAGAACCCGGACGGGTATGCCCGGACGGTGCTGGTGAACGTGTTCCTGGCGGAGCAGCGCACCGCGTGGTGGCGGCGGACCAGGCCGGCCGCGCGTCCTCCGGAGGGGGCGGTGCAGGAGGCGGATCTGGCGGTGTCGCTGGATCTGCGGGAGGCGTTGGCGGCGCTGCCGCCGCGGCAGCGGGCGACCGTGGTGCTGCGCTACTACTGCGATCTGACGGTGGAGCAGACGGCGGCCGCGATGGGGTGTTCCAACGGCAATGTGAAGAGCCAGAGTTCGCGGGCGCTGGAGACGCTGCGGCGGTCGACGGCACTGCGCCGGCAGGGGAGGTCGGGGGCGTGAGCGGGGATCGTGAACTGTCGCTTCGGCTGGACGAGTTGGTGGCGTCCGCGGAGCTTTCGGCACCGGTGACGGCGGTGGATCCGGCGGCGGCGGTGCGGCGCGGCCGGAAGGTGCGGGGGCGCCGGCGGGCGGTGCTGGCGGCCGGGGTGGCCGCGGTGCTGCTGGGGTCGGCGGCGGTGGGGGTGTTCCACGGCGGCGGCGGTCGGCCCGTTCCGGCGGGGCCGGTGGAGTCGGTGAAGCCGACGCCGGCCGGCCGGAACCCGTTCGTCCTGCAGGTCCGGTTCGGGTGGCTGCCGGACCAGGTGATCACGGTCGAGGACCGGTGGACCACGGCCGGTGCGGACCAGCTCGCGACTGCCAAGAACGGGGGCCAGTTGCAGCTGTGGGCGTTCGGGGCGGGCGTGGATCCGTGGAGCAAGCGGCCGCAGCTGCCGGCCGGGCAGGGCGAGGCGCGGGAGGCCGCGCCGAAGGTCAACGGCCAGGAGGCGTACTGGGTTTCGGTCCCGGGCATGGGCGACCGGACGGAGCTGGTGTTCCGGGGCTCGGACGGGGGCTGGCTGGACCTGGTGAACATGGGGGCGTCGGACGTGGACCGGCAGGTCCTGCTGCACGTCGCGGCGGGGGTGCGGGCGGGCCGGTACGAGGTGCCGCTGCCGGTCTCGCTGGAGGCGACGGCGTCGCCGTCGGACGTGGAGCAGGTGTCGTTCACCCGGTCGGTGCGCGGCGCGGACATCTGGTCGCTGTCGGTGTCGGTGTCGGTGCGGACGCATGCCGATGCGACGGTGGTGATCCGCGCCGGTTCGGACCACCCGCCCACGGACTCGGCCCCGACCCGGGTGTGCGCGTCCGACCGGACCATGTGGTGGTGCGCCGAGCAGGACGGCCGGAGCCCGGGCGGGGAGCTGACGAAGGCCGACGTCCTGGCCTGGTGGGAGCAGGTGACGGCACACGGCCAGGACGACCGCACCTGGCATTCGCTGTTCATGCCGCCGCGCTGAGAGTGCACCGAACGCGCCGGTGCCCGGCGCCCCCCGAAGCGACGGGGAGTGCCGGGCACCGGCGTGGACGGCCTGTCAGTAGCGGTACTGCTCGGCCTTGTACGGGCCCTCGACCGGGACGCCGATGTAGTCGGCCTGCTCCTGGGTGAGGGTGGTGAGCTTGACGCCGAGGGCGTCGAGGTGGAGGCGGGCCACCTTCTCGTCCAGGTGCTTCGGCAGGACGTACACGCCGACCGGGTACTGCTCGGTCTTGGCGTACAGCTCGATCTGCGCGATGGTCTGGTTCGCGAAGGAGTTGGACATCACGAACGACGGGTGGCCGGTCGCGTTGCCGAGGTTCAGCAGGCGGCCCTCGGAGAGGACGATGATGGTGCGGCCGTCCTCCTTGCGCCACTCGTGGACCTGCGGCTTGATCTCGGTCTTGACCACGCCGGGGAGCTTGGCGAGGCCGGCCATGTCGATCTCGTTGTCGAAGTGGCCGATGTTGCCGACGATGGCCTGGTGCTTCATCCGGGCCATGTGCGAGGCCATGATGATGTCCTTGTTGCCGGTCGTGGTGACGAAGATGTCGGCGATCTCGACGACGTCGTCGAGCGTGGCGACCTGGTAGCCGTCCATCGCGGCCTGCAGCGCGCAGATCGGGTCGATCTCGGTGACGATGACGCGCGCGCCCTGGCCGCGCAGCGACTCGGCGCAGCCCTTGCCGACGTCGCCGTAGCCGCAGACGACGGCGACCTTGCCGCCGATCAGCACGTCGGTGGCGCGGTTGATGCCGTCGATCAGCGAGTGGCGGCAGCCGTACTTGTTGTCGAACTTCGACTTGGTGACCGAGTCGTTGACGTTGATGGCCGGGAACAGCAGCTTGCCGTCGCGGTGCATCTCGTACAGGCGGTGGACGCCGGTGGTGGTCTCCTCGGTGACGCCCTTGATGGTGGCGGCGACCTCGGTCCACTTCTGCGGGGTCTCGACCAGGGTGCGGTTGAGCAGCTCCAGGATGATCCGGAACTCGTCGTTGTCCGCGGTGTCGGGCGACGGCGCGGCGCCGGCCTTCTCGAACTCGACGCCCTTGTGGATCAGCAGGGTGGCGTCACCGCCGTCGTCCAGGATCATGTTCGGGGTCTGGCCGTTCGGCCAGGTCAGCGCCTGCTCGGTGCACCACCAGTACTCCTCCAGGGTCTCGCCCTTCCAGGCGAAGACCGGGACGCCCTGCGGGTCCTCGGGGGTGCCGTTCGGGCCGACCGCGATGGCGGCGGCCGCGTGGTCCTGGGTGGAGAAGATGTTGCAGGAGCACCAGCGGACCTCGGCGCCCAGGGCGGTGAGGGTCTCGATCAGCACGGCGGTCTGCACGGTCATGTGCAGCGAGCCGGTGATGCGGGCGCCGGCCAGCGGCTGCGAGGCGGCGTACTCGGCGCGGATCGACATCAGGCCGGGCATCTCGTGCTCGGCGAGCTGGATCTCCTTGCGACCGAACGGAGCCAGGGAGAGGTCGGCGACCTTGTAGTCGCCGGCGGGCTGGGTGGACATGCGAACTCCTCGCTGCATGGGCCTGGTTACGGGTGTGCTGAGCGGCAGAGGGGCGCGGTGGCGATCCTCTGCTGCGGCACAATCCGTCGGAGGACCTCTCTCCCTCGACCGGAGCGGGGCTCCGATCGACCGCCATCAGCAGCGACGTTTGGCACTGCCGACGAATCTACACCGATCGGGTGGGCGTCAGTGGGCGTTCGGGCCCGGACCGCCCGGAGTGGCCTCGGCGTCCGGCCCGGCCAACGCCTTCTCCGCGGACCAGATGTCGGGCTCCAGGTAGATGGCACGGGCGATCGGCACGGCCTTGCGGACCCGCGCCTCGGCCCGGTCGATCGCCTCGGCGACCACGGCGGCGCTGTCCTCCGCGTTGACGCCGATCTTCGCGGCGACCAGCAGTTCCTCCGGTCCGACGTGCAGGGTGCGCATGTGGATCACGCCGGTGACGGTGTCGTGGTCGACCAGCGCCTCGCGGATCTCCGCCACCACCTCGGCGTCGGCGGACTCGCCGATCAGCAGCGACTTGGTCTCCAGCGCCAGCACCAGCGCGATGACCACCAGCAGCAGGCCGATGCACAGGGTGCCGACGCCGTCCCACACCGCGTCACCGGTGGCGACGGTCAGGCCGACGCCGAGCAGCGCCAGCACCAGGCCGATCAGCGCGCCGCTGTCCTCCAGCAGCACCACGGGCAGCTCGGGGGCCTTGGCGCGGCGGATGTACGCGGCCCAGCCGTGCCCGCCCTTGGCCTTGGACGCCTCACGGAACGCGGTCAGGAACGACCAGCCCTCCAACAGGATGGCGAACACCAGCACGCCGACCGGCCAGTACCAGTTCTCCAGCTCGTGCGGGTGGCTGATCTTCTGGTAGCCCTCGTAGAGGGCGAACATCCCGCCGAGGCTGAACAGCACGATGGAGACCAGGAACCCGTACACGTACCGCTCGCGGCCGTACCCGAAGGGGTGTTCCTCGTCGGCGGCGCGCTTGGAGCGCTTGCCCCCGACCAGCAGCAGCACCTGGTTGCCGGAGTCGGCCAGCGAGTGCACGCCCTCGGCGAGCATCGAGGACGAGCCGGAGAACGCGAACGCCACGAACTTGCCGAGCGCGATGCCGACGTTCGCGGACAGTGCCGCGACCAGGGCTTTGGTGCCGCCTTCGGTACTCAACCCGGTACTTCCCTCCGCACGGGCCCGGACTTTGCCGGACCTTGGTTGACGAAGGGACGATACCGTGTCAGTTCCTGGTCGCCAGGCCCAAGTAGACGGCGGCGAAGTCGGTCAGCCCGATCAGTTCGGCGAGCGCCTGCAACGGGTCCTCCAGGCTGGAGGCGTGTTCGGTGATCCGCACCTCGTGGGCGGCGGCCAGGCGGCGGGCCCGGGCCACCGGCCAGGCCGCCTCCTCCAGTTCGGCGACGCCCGGGGTGTGGCGGAGCATCAGCACCTGAAGCTGGAGCGGCACCGGCTCGTCGACCCGGTCGCGGAAGAAGTCGTCGGGGTCGGCCCCGGCGCCGAGGCGGCCGTTGAACATGCCGCGGTGCGCGGTCAGCGCCTGCGGGAGCCGGGCGGTCAGCGCGGGCAGTCCGGCCCGGTCGGCGAGGGCGGCGGCGAACCGCTCCCCCACCGCCGCGGCCGCGGCCCCGTCGGACCACAGCAGCGGGACGGTCTCGGCGAGTTGGCCGGCCAGCGTCTTGGCCGGGTTGTCGTACGCCTGGGCGTCGGGCCGGCAGCGCACCGCGACCTCGTCCAGCCGGTCGGCGGCGGCCTCCAGCGAGCCGGGGGCCAGCGGGACCACGCCGATCCGGTCGGCCAGCGTGAGCAGCGGGGCGAGCACCGCCCACAGCGCGGCCGGGTCCTCGGCGGGCAGGTCGGGTTCGGCGTCGGCGCCGTCGGGTTCCACCGCGCTCGGCTCGAACGGCAGCGGCAGGCCGCGGACCTGGAGGGCCGCCTCGGCCAGCTCCGAGCCGTCGGGGGCGATCACCGCGATCGCGCAGCCGCGGGTGTACGCCTGCTCGGCCAGGTTGATCATCCCGCCTTCCCGGCCGCCGGCGCTGGCCAGCACCACCAGGTCCAGCGGACCGGCCCAGCCGGGCAGCTGCCAGGACTCGCCGTCGGTGAAGGCGGGCCCGGCGGGGCGGGCGTCGGACGGCGGCAGCGGCCACACCTGGCAGCTGGGCGCCGCCAGCGCGGCGAGCACCGCGGCCGCGGTCAGCACCCCGCCGTGCCCGGCGACCAGCACCGCGCGCGGGCGGCCGTCCGGGTTCAGCGCGTTGACGCCGGCCGCGTCGGCGCGGCGCAGCGCGACCCGGATCCGGGCGCCCGCCCCGGCCAGGGCCAGCAGTTCACGTCGGCGGTCGGCGCGCTGAAGGGCGGCCGGGTCGTCCAGCAGGGAGTCGTCGAACATGGCGGCTGGCCTCCAGCGACTGGCGGGGCAGGGTCAGGACGGGCGGCGGGCCTCGTCCACCAGCAGGACCGGAATGCCGTCGCGCACCGGGTACACCAGGCCGCAGCCCTCGCCGGTGCAGCGCAGCTCGTGGATGTCGTCCTGGATCTCCTCGGCGAGCGGCGCACGGCACTCCGGGCAGGCCAGGATCTCCAGCAGGAAGGACGGCAGGCTCATGGTGGTCGGACTCCGGATCTGTGGGCTGTCGCAGTGGGACGGCCGGTGACACAGCAGTACCCCGGCCGGTGGCAACCCTACCGGCCGGGGCACCCGAAAAGTCAGCGGCTGGCTGACCCGGTGGTCAGGCCCGCACGATGGCCAGCACGCCGTCGCGCAGCTCCGCCATCTTCGCCGGGTCCTTGGCCTCGGCGTTCAGGCGCAGCAGCGGCTCGGTGTTGGAGGCGCGCAGGTTGAACCACCAGTCCGGGCCGGCCACGGTGAGACCGTCCAGCTCGTCGACGGTGACGCCCTCCAGGCCGGCGTAGGCGGCGCGGACCTGCTCGGTGGCGGCGGCCTGGTCGGCGACGGTGGAGTTGATCTCGCCGGAGGCGGCGTACCGGTTGTACTGCGCGGTCAGCGCGGACAGCGGCTGCGGCTGCCCGCCGAGCGCGGCCAGCACGTGCAGCGCGGCCAGCATGCCGGTGTCGGCGCGCCAGAAGTCGCGGAAGTAGTAGTGCGCGGAGTGCTCGCCGCCGAACACCGCGTCGGTGACGGCCATCTCCTGCTTGATGAAGGAGTGGCCGACCCGGGTGCGGACCGGGAGGCCGCCGAGGTCGCGGACCACCTCGGGGACGGTCCAGGAGGTGATCAGGTTGTGGATGACGGTCGGCTGCGCCTCGCCGGCGGCCTGCGCGCGGGCGATCTCGCGCTCGGCGACCAGGGCGGTGATCGCGGACGGGGAGACCGGGTCGCCGTTCTCGTCGATGACGAAGCAGCGGTCGGCGTCGCCGTCGAAGGCCAGGCCGAGGTCGGCGCCGACCTCGCGGACCTTGGCCTGCAGATCGACCAGGTTGGCCGGGTCCAGCGGGTTGGCCTCGTGGTTGGGGAAGGTGCCGTCCAGTTCGAAGTACATCGGGACGACGTCCAGCGGCAGGCCCGCGAACACGGTCGGCACGGTGTGGCCGCCCATGCCGTTGCCCGCGTCGACGGCGACCTTCAGCGGGCGGATCTCCGTCAGGTCGACCAGCTTGCGCAGGTGCGCCGCGTAGCCGTCCAGGGTCTCCTTGGCGGACAGCGTGCCGGTGGTGGCCTCGAAGGCGGGGACGTGGACCGTGCCGTCCTCGTCGAGCCAGGACTCGACCAGCTCGCGGATGTCCGACAGGCCGGTGTCCTGGCCGACCGGGGCGGCGCCGGCCCGGCACAGCTTGATGCCGTTGTACTGGGCGGGGTTGTGCGAGGCGGTGAACATCGCGCCGGGCAGGTCCAGGCTGCCGCTGGCGAAGTACAGCTGGTCGGTCGAGCACAGGCCGATCTCGACCACGTCGGCGCCGCGGGAGGCCGCGCCCTCGGCGAACGCGCGGGACAGCGAGGGCGAGGACGGACGCATGTCGTGGCCGACGACGATCGCGGTGCCGCCGATCACCTCGACGAAGGCCGCACCGAAGGCGTACGCCAGCGACTCGTCCCACTGGTCCGGCACGACGCCCCGGACGTCGTACGCCTTCACAAGCTGCTTGAGGTCCCGCACCAGAATGCTCCCGTGTGTGTGCTGCGATGTGCTGCGCGCCTGCCGGACGCGCCGTTCGGGCCGCAGAGGGGCAGCGTACCCGGCCCGGGGAACGCCGAGGTGTCAGCTGTCCGGGGAGCGCAGCACCCGGAGGTGGCCGCGGCGGCCCGACTCGCCGTCCGGCGGAGTGCCCTGACGGGACGTCCGTTCCTGCGGGCGGGCGGCTTCGCGCACCGCGTTGGCCAGCGCCTCCAGGTCGTCGCTGCTGCGCCGCAGCGGGCCGGCCTCGGCGGCGAGCCGGACCACCTCCCAGCCGCGCGGGGCGGTGAGCCGCTCGGCGTGCTCGGCGCACAGGTCGTAGCAGTGCGGTTCGGCGTACGTCGCGAGCGGGCCGAGCACCGCGGTGGAGTCCGCGTAGACGTACGTCAGCGTCGCCACGGCCGGACGGCCGCACGCGGTCCGCGAACAACGACGTACAGAGCTCACGAGGGTGGACGGTACCGCAAGTGGGACCGGGCCGCGAAGACCCGCCCCCGGCTCGCGTGTCCCGGAGCCGTCACGCGCCGTGCTCGGGTGGTCCACTTCCGGGCATCCAGGGACTACGCTCGACACTGCTATGGAGAGCTCGACACCCCCGTCACCGCCCGGTCCCGGCCGCCGCAGGCACCGCGACCGGCACGGCCGCGGCCTGCGCGGGCCGCTGGCCCCGCCGCAGGTGCCCATTTCGCTGACCAGGTCCGAGCTCTTCGACGACTACGTCCGGGAGTCGATGGAGCGGCTGGTGCGGCGCTGGCCGCAGCTGGAGGACGTGGAGTTCGCCGTCCTGGAGGTCCCGCTGCCCGTCAAGGGTGAGCCGGAGCCGGACGGGGTGCCGCTCGGCCGGGTGATTCCCGGCGCGAAGGGGCGGCGCAGCCGGATCCTGGTCTACCGGCGGCCGGTGGAGATTCGCGCCAAGTCGAAGGAGGACCGGGCCGCGCTGGTCCACGAGATCCTGATCGAGCAGGTCGCGGAGCTGCTGGGGCTGTCGCCGGACGCGATCGACCCGCGGTACGGCGAGGAGTAGGACGCACCGGCCGGGGCTCCGTGCGGGCCCCGGCCGGTGCGTCTCGCGCTACTTGAGCACCACGCCGGGGTCGCCGGCGACCTGCGGCACCTGGACGGTGGCGTGGTCGTCGCGCAGCTGCACGACGGTGAAGGTCGGGGTGTCCCGGACGGCGGCGAACAGTTGACGGGCCGCCAGCACCGGCCCGCCGCCGAGGGTCTCCACGGTGATCGCGTAGGTGCCGTTCACGCCGGCCGGGTCGATGCCGTCCACGGCGACGGTGGTGCCCGCCGGAACGGCCACCTCCTTGCTCGCGGGGGTGCCGCCGCTCGCGCCGGCCGAGGAGGTGACCCGGACCTTCGCGTCCGTGTCGGGGGCGGTCAGCAGCAGGGCGGTCTGTCCGGCGCGGTTGTCGGCGATCGAGGCGCGGGCGCCGACGGGGGCGCCGCCGGCCAGCCAGGCGGCCTCGGTCTTGCCCTTGTTCTCCCGGTCGACCCGCAGCCCGGCGACCACGGGCGTGGCGTGCGCGGGGTCGGACGGGGTGAGCCGGATCGCGCTGGCGCCCTCCCGGGTCTCCGGCGCGAACTGGAAGTCCAGGGTGGCGGTCATGCCGGCCTTGACGTGGATGCTCTCCTTGCCGGCGGGCGTGAACCAGCCGTTCTTGCCGGACAGTTGGACCTTCAGGTCGGCGTCGTCCGCGGAGTCGGTGGCCACCACCAGGTGGGCGGTCGCGGTGTCCGCGGGGATGCCGGGGATGGTGACGGAGGCGGCCGGGTCGACGGACGGCTCCAGCCAGTCGGCGCCCTTGGCGCCGTCGCGGGCGTGCAGGCCCACCCCGACCCGGCCGCTGCGGGCCACCACGTGGACGGCGAGGTCCGCGACCTGCCCCTTGGTGACTCCGCTGAGCAGGACCTGCTGCGCGGTGCCGGGGGCGACCGCGAGGCCGGTGGCCAGGTCGCTGTCGATCAGGCCCTTGTCGCCGTACATCCGCAGGTCGACCACGGCGGGCAGGCTGTCGGCGTTGACCAGGGTGACGTAGTCGTACCGGTCGGTGGACGAGCTCGCGCCGGCGAACCAGAAGCTGGTGCCGGAGGGCGCGCAGCGGGCGCCGGACAGCGCCGGGGAGCCCTGCTCGGAGGCGGTGGTCTGGGTGGCGGTGAAGCCGGGGGCGAGGTTGCCGGTGGCGATGGCGAAGGTGCCGGGGGCGGTGTCGTTGTTGGCCGCCGGCCCGCCGACCGGGACGCCGGCCTTGGGGAGCGTCACGCGGGCGTCGAACAGCGGCCCGGTGGTCTTGGTGGCGCCGGCCGACGGTGCGTCGGACGGCTGGCCCGACGGTGCGTCGGAGGGCTGGGCGGAGGCGCCCGCGGCGGGCTGGACCGGGCTCTGCGCGGCCAGCACGTTGTCGGGCGTGACGTCGCCGAGCACGCCGGTCCCGGCGCTGCCGGTGCCGCCCTCGGGAGTGAACAGGGTCAGGCCGGTCGAGCCGACCGCGCCCTGCAGCGGCGGCGGGCAGACCAGCGCGGTGCGCTCCACCTGGGTCTCGGTGCGCTTGCCGGCCTGGCCCACCGTCGGGGAGACGGGCGCGCGCAGCTCGGCGACGCCGAACACCAGGCCGAGCACAGCGGCCCCGGCCAGCAGCGACTGGCCGGTGCGGCTGCCGCCCTTGACCGCGCTCAGGTCGGGCGCCTTCAACTTCGGGGCCTTCAGCTTGGGGGCTTTCAGGGTGGGCTTCTTCATCGCGGGTCAGCTCCCCGTCCCGGGCTGCTGCGGGTGGTGGCCGCCGCCGTAGGGGTCGTTGGGGTCGTAGTAGGTGTTGGGCTGCTGCTGTTCGGGCAGCCAGGCCTGCTGCTGCCCGTCCGGCTGCCCGCCCTGCTGCTGCGGGTAGCCGGCGGCGTACGGGTCGTTCCAGCCCTGGGCGGGCGGGGTGTCGTAGCCGTAGCCGGGCTGCTGCTGCCCGTACTGGTCGTACGTCTCGGGCTGGTAGGGCGCGCCGACCGGCTGCTGCTGGGTGTAGTCGTAGCCGTAGCCGTCGGACTGATAGCCCTGCTGCTGGTACGGGTCGGCCTGGTAGGGGTCGGCCTGGTACGGGTCGGCGAACGGCGCGGGCTCGGCCTGGTAGGCCGGGGCGGGCTCGGGTTCGCCGGCCTGCTGGGCCGGGACGCCGGAGGTGTAGATGCCGGGTTCGGCCTGCGGGTCCTCGCCGTCGCCGCCCTCGCCGCGTTCGGCGAGCCGGCGGGCCCGGCGGCTGCCGGGCGCGGGGGCCTGCGCCTGCGCGGCGGCGGCCAGCGCCTGGGCGGCGACCACCTCCTCCGGCAGGTCGTCGTCGTTGTGGTTGCGGCGGCCGGGCAGCGCGAGCACCAGCACGACGATGCCGAGCGCGAGCTGGGCCCAGGCCCAGGCGGTGTGCACGAGGCCGCCGGTGCGGGTGACGTCGAGCCGGCCGCCCTCGGCGGGCAGCTCGAAGCCCTGCGCCCAGCCGTCCAGCGTGACGGACTTGAGCGGCTTGCCGTTCAGGGTGGCCTGCCAGGCGGGGTCGGCCTGTTCGGCGAGCCGCAGCTGGCGACCGGCCGGGCCGGCCGGGACGGTGGTCCAGATGTCGTGGGTGCCGGCCGGGACGATCACCGGGACGGCGCCGGGGCTGACGATCTGCGCCCGGCTGCCGGGGACGGCGGTGACCTGCCAGAGGCCGACGCCGTGGTCGAGGCTGAGCCGGACCACGCCCGGGGTGGTGTCGAGGACGTCCTGGACCTTGCCGATCACCGGGTCCTTGACCTGGATGTAGCTGACGCCGTACCCGGCCAGCGTGCGGGCGAGGTCGCCGCCGGAGCCGGCCAGCAGCTTGGCGGTGACCTGGCCGAGGTGCTGGTCGGCGGCGGCGTCCACGGTGCCCTCGGCCTGACCGGTGGTCAGGCCGGCGCCGCGGACCAGCGCGTAGCGGATGGCGGCGCCGTCGGCGTCGCCGGTGACCATCAGGGTGCGGGAGCGGTCGGTGGTGTCGCCGATCTCCGCGACGAACGCCGGGACCTGCGGGGCGGCGGCCCGCTGGAGCGGGCCGTCGGCGCCGGTGATCGCCCACCAGGCGGCGGTGCCGACCGGGGCGAGCACGGCGAAGGCCAGCACCAGCGCGGCGACCGGCTGGCGCCAGCCGAACGCGATGCCGGAGACCCGGGCGTTGGCGCCGTCGGCGCCGATCGCGGCGGCGGCCAGCAGCGCGACACCGGCCAGCAGGGTGGCCGGGCCGGCCCAGGCCGCGGTGTCGGCCCCGCCCGAGGCGGGGGTGACGGCGGTGCCGGCCACCACGACCGAGAACACCAGTCCGGCGGCGGCCGCGCCCCAGGCGGCGAGCACCGCGCGGCGGCGGTCGGCGCGCAGCAGCGCGGCGAGCGCGGACAGCACCACGCCGGCCGACAGCCACACCGGGGGGACGCCGGCGCCGCCGGGGTTGACCAGCACCAGGCCGAGCGGGTCGGCGGCGGGGCCGCTGAAACCGGGGACGCCGGCCTCCAGCAGCAGCCGGGACGGGTGCGAGAGGACCTGGAGCGACCAGGGGGCGAGCACCAGCACGGGCACGCCGAGGATCACCGCGACCCGCAGGCCGAGCAGCCGCAGCGCCTGCACGCCGGAGCCGAACGCGCCGCCGCGGAGCGCCGCGTGGACCAGCGCGGCCAGGCAGAGCGGTACCGCTATGGCCCAGACGAGCGGGACGAAGGCGGTGCTGACGGTGAGCATCAGCACCGTCATCCAGGCGGAGCGCCAGCCGGGGCGGGCGCCCTTGGCGGCGGTCTCCTTGCGGATGCCGAGGCCGGCGGTGATCGCGGCGGCGCGGGCCAGCGGCGGCAGCAGCACGGCGAGCACCGCGGTGCCGATCCGGCCCTGGGCGAGCGCGCCGGTGGCGGCGGGCAGCAGGGCGTAGGTGGCGCTGGCCCAGGCGCGGACCAGCTTGGAGGCGATCAGCGGCCGGGAGACCAGGTAGGCGCTGACCGCGGCGAGCGGCACGGACAGCACCACGATCAGGGTGAGCGCCAGGTCGGCGTGGCCGAACAGCGCCCAGGAGAGGACGGCCAGCACGCCGAGGTAGGGCGGGGCGGTGGCGGTGGAGCCGGTCCCGACGGGGTGCCAGGGGTCGGCGAACATGTTCCACAGGCCGGCCGCGCCGTCACCGGCGGGCAGCAGCGCGCCGCCCTGCAGGTAGCCGGAGCCGATCAGGTTGCGGCAGGCGACGAGCGCGAACAGCAGCAGCGCCGCGAACAGCACGGGTGCGGGTCGGCGCACCAACTTCTTGAGCAGCGCGAACTGTTCGACCACCAGGTCGTCGCTGTCGTCCTCGCCGGGCCCGGACTCGACGGAGCCGTGCCGGCCGGCGCCGGCGTCGTCGGCGCCGCCGATGCCGAGCGAGCCGACCGCGTTCTCGACCGCGAGCCGGACGGTGGCGCCCGGGGCGGGGAACAGCGTCCGGTCGTCCAGCGAGTCGACCGAGCGGGTCTTGCGGCGCTGCGCCCGGGCGGCCATCAGCCGTGGCAGGCGCAGCAGTTCGTGGCCGAGGCCGGCGATCTCGTCGTAGGCCTGCCGGGGGTCCTTGCCGACCAGGTTGGCGACCACCCGCAGAAGGGTGCCGAGGATCAGCCTGAGCAGGACGTACGGGAACAGCGCGCCCTTGGAGTTGGCGAGCAGGGTGTAGACGGCGCCGGACTTGTCGACGCGGTGCGGGTGGGCGGAGCCGCAGTCGATGGCGCGGCGTTCGCGGCTGGCGGCCTCGGCGTGCCGGAGCACCGCGTCGGGGGCGACCACGACCCGGTGGCCGGCCGCGTTGACCCGCCAGCAGAAGTCGGTGTCGTCGCGCATCAGCGGCAACGCCTTGTCGAATCCGCCGAGTTCCTCGAACACGTCGCGGCGGACCAGCATGCCGGCGGTGGAGACCGCGAGCACCGGGCGGACCTGGTCGTGCTGGCCCTGGTCCTGCTCGCGGCGGTCGAGTCCGGTCCAACGGCGGCCGGAGCGGGCGATGGTGACGCCGACTTCGAGCAGCTGCCTGCGGTCGTACCAGGAGCGGAGTTTGGGGCCGACCACGGCGGCGGTCGGGGTGGAGTCGGCGACCTGGAGCAGGCGGCGCAGGGCGTCGGTCTGCGGTTCGCAGTCGTCGTGCAGCAGCCAGAGCCATTCGACCGGCTGCGTCTCGCGCGGCCCGCCGCGGCCGAGGTCGTCCTCGGCGCCGAGCGGGTCGCCGAAGTCGTCCCAGCCGCCGGTGACCGGGTCGTAGCCGGACGGGTCGAGGCTGTAGGAGAGGTCTTCGGGGCGCAGCGGCGGGCTGTTGAAGACGGCTTCGCCGACGGCGCGGCCGAAGCCGACCCGGCGGCCGAGGATCTGCGGGCCGCTGTCGGGGAGCCATTCGCCGAGGGTGTCGGCAAGCAGCTGCGGGGAGTTGTCGGTGGAGCCGGTGTCGACGGCGAGGATGCGCTGGACCTGCCGGTCCTGGCCGAGCAGCCCGGCGAGTGCCTGGGGGAGCCAGCGGGCGCCGTCGTGCGAGACGATCACCGCGGTGACCAGATGGCGCGGGTAGGCGGGTGGCCGGGCAGCGGAGAAGCCGCTCTGGTGGCTGTAGACGGTCATCGGGTGCGCGGACCACCGGTTCGGGTTTGACGGCAGATGACGCACCACACTAACGGCTCCGGATGGTCCGGTTGTCCCGGGTGGTGTGAAGAGACCGTGCAGCGGGTATCGGCGCTGCCGGCCCGGGTGTTGTGGCGGCCCGGATGTCGTGGGACATGCGAAAGCGCCCCACCTGGTGGTGAGGCGCCGGCACGGGTGGGATCTGCGGGGGAGGTCAGACCGCGCTCTTCTTCAGTCGGCGGCGTTCGCGCTCGGAGAGGCCGCCCCAGATGCCGAACCGCTCGTCGTTGGCGAGGGCGTACTCCAGGCATTCGGCGCGGACCTCGCACGCCAGGCAGACCTTCTTGGCCTCCCGCGTGGATCCGCCCTTCTCGGGGAAGAACGACTCCGGGTCGGTCTGGGCGCACAACGCGCGCTCCTGCCAGCCGAGTTCCTCTTCGTCTTCCTCGATGCCCTCACCGATCAACAGCTCAAAGAGCTCGCTCATTCTGGCGCGCCTCCTCTGCCCCTCTTGGCGTCCCCGTGGTGTTGCCGTTGCCGGTGCGGCGGAACGACACGAGAGAAATTACAGTTGCGTCACTCTGGCCCAGTCAAGCCGAGCTCTGGTATTGGGCCAAGGATTCACTCCCCGGAACCAAGCCACTACGAATAGTGTACATATCCGGACAACCCGGACATCCCACCTGGTTCCTGACCTGTCGTCAGCCCGCCCGACCGCGCCCGGCCGTGTCGGTCCGGGGCCATCTCACGCGGTCCCTTTCCCATGATCTTCCCATCCAAACCTGAATGGGTGTTTATCACCCCATCCGGTGGTTCCAGGACGATGTGACCTGAATGTCCGACCTGGCTCCTTGACACTGGAGGGTCGGGTGCGGTCTGCTTGGTCGCATGTCAGAGTTCCCGGCCCCGTTCGCCGACCGCCGCCAGGCGCTCCTCGGTGCTGCCGCGAACTCCGCGTGTTGTTGCCGCTGTCTCCGCTGTATCTAGGCGCACGCGTCCCACCGCGCGCCGCCCCCGGAACAGAGGCCGACCGCGCGACAGTCCCCCCTGAACGCTCTCGCGGATCCGGCTGATCCCTGCCCGCAGCCGAACCCGAGGACGTCAACACCGTGCGAATGCCCCGCCTCCGCAAGCGCAACCGCGACCGCAAGCTCCCGCTCCTCCCGCCGTCCGCCGCCCCGCGCTGGACGGACGGCCTGAGCGACGTGTCCATCGCGGGCGACCCGACGGCCTTCCCGCACCTGGCCCGCACCGACCTGCCCGCGCACCCCACCACCGTCGCCGGCTACGCCCGGCTGGTGCGGGAGATCGCCGCCGACCGCGCCCGCTGGGAGCCGCTGGTCCGCTACGACGCGCTGACCCGCTGGTACTCCCGGCTGGAGACCGGCCCCGGCTACGAGGTGTGGCTGCTCAGCTGGCTGCCCGGCCAGTCCAGCGGCTTCCACGACCACGGCCGCTCCGCCGGCGTGATGACGGTCCTTCAGGGCGAGCTCACCGAACGCGCGTTGACGACCGACGGCGAGGGCTCGCGCGCACTGGCCCCCGGCGGGGTGCGGGTGTTCGCCACCGGCCACCTGCACGAGATGGTCAACGCCGCGCTGGAGCCCGCCGTCTCCGTCCACCTGTACACCCCCGGCCTGGTGGAAATGAACCAGTACCCGGCCGCGACCCGGCGGGACCGTCACCGAGTGCACTGACGCGCTGGCAGGATGAAGCCATGCGAATCACTGCACTGGCGGGTGGGATCGGCGGGGCCAGGTTCCTGCGTGGACTGCGGGCGGCCGTGACGCCGGCGGACGAGATCACCGTGATCGGGAACACCGGCGACGACATCCACCTGTACGGACTGAAGGTCTGCCCGGACCTGGACACCGTGATGTACACCCTCGGCGACGGCATCAACGAGGAGCAGGGCTGGGGCCGCCGGGACGAGACCTGGTCCATCAAGGAGGAGATGAAGGCCTACGGCGTCGGCCCCGACTGGTTCGGGCTCGGCGACCGGGACTTCGCCACCCACCTGGTCCGCACCCAGATGATCGACGCCGGCTACCCGCTGTCCGCCGTCACCGAGGCGCTGTGCACCCGCTGGAAGCCGGGCGTACGGCTGCTGCCGATGAGCGACGACCGGGTGGAGACGCACGTCCGGATCACCGACGCGGACGGCACCCGGGTGGTGCACTTCCAGGAGTACTGGGTGCGGCTGCACGCCGCCGTGGACGCCGAGGCGATCGTTCCGGTCGGCGCGGACACCGCGAAGCCCGCGCCCGGCGTGCTGGAGGCCATCGCCGAGGCCGACCTGGTGCTGCTGCCGCCGTCGAACCCGGTGGTGTCGATCGGCACCGTCCTCGCCGTCCCCGGCATCCGCGAGGCCGTGGCGGGTGCGAGCGCCCCCGTCGTGGGCCTGTCCCCCATCGTCGGCGGCGCGCCCGTGCGCGGCATGGCCGACAAGGTGCTGGCCGCGGTCGGCGTCGAGACCTCCGCCGCCGCCGTCGCCAAGCACTACGGTGCGCGGCGCGACGGCGGGCTGCTGGACGGCTGGCTGGTGCACACCTCGGACGCCGCGGCCGTCGCCGAGGTGGAGGCCGCCGGGATCGCCTGCCGGGCCGTGCCGCTGCTGATGACCGACGTCGACACCACCGCCGAGATGGCCCGCGCCGCCCTGGCGTTGGCCGCGGAGGTCACCAAGTGACCACCGAAGGACTGCAGCTGCTGCCCGTCACCGGGCTGCCGGAGATCCTCCCGGGCGACGACCTCGCCGAACTGATCGCCAAGGCCGGCGAGTTCGAGGACGGCGACATCCTGGTGGTCACCTCCAAGGTGGTCTCCAAGGCCGAGGGGCGGCTGCTGCACGCGGACGACCGCGAGGCCGCGATAGACGCCGAGACCGTCCGGGTGGTCGCCCGGCGCGGCCCGGTCCGGATCGTCGAGAACCGCAACGGCCTGGTGATGGCCGCCGCGGGCGTCGACGCGTCCAACACCGCCCCCGGCACCATCCTGCTGCTGCCCCTCGACCCGGACGATTCGGCGCGCCGACTGCGCGCCCGGCTCCAGCAGTCGACCGGCCGGCGGCTCGCCGTGGTCGTCACCGACACCTTCGGGCGGCCCTGGCGGGCCGGCCTCACCGACGTCGCCATCGGCGCCGCCGGACTCCCCGCGGTGGAGGACCACCGCGGCCGGACCGACAGCCACGGCAACGAGCTGCACCTGACGGTCACCGCCACCGTCGACGAACTCGCCGCCGCCGCCGACCTGGTGAAGGGCAAGGCCACCGGCACGCCCGTCGCGATCGTGCGCGGCCTGCCGCACCTCGTCACCGCGGAGGACGGGGACGGCATCCGGCCGCTCATCCGCCCCGCCCGGGACGACATGTTCCGGCTCGGCACCTCGGAAGCCGTCCGGGAGGCCGTCACCATGCGGCGGACCGTCCGCAGCTTCACCAACGAACCCGTCGACGGCGGCGCGATCCGCCGCGCGGTGGCCGCCGCCGTCACCGCGCCCGCCCCGCACCACACCACTCCGTGGCGGTTCGTCCTGCTCGAAACCCCGGAGAGCCGGACCCGGCTGCTGGACGCCATGCTCGGCGCCTGGCAGCGCGACCTGCGGGAACTCGACGGCTGGTCCGAGGAGCGCATCGCGCGGCGGACGGCCCGGGGCGAAGTGCTGCGCGACGCGCCGTACTTGGTGATCCCCTGCCTGGTGATGGACGGCTCGCACGACTACCCGGACGCGAGGCGCGCCGGCGCGGAGCGGGAGATGTTCACCGTCGCGATCGGGGCCGCCGTCCAGAACCTGCTGGTCACCCTCACCGGCGAGGGGTACGGCTCCGCCTGGGTGTCGTCGACCATGTTCTGCCGGGACACCGTCCGCGACGCCCTCGACCTCCCCGCGGACTGGGACCCGATGGGCGCGATCGCCGTGGGGCGGCCTGCGGAGGCGCCGAAGTCGCGTCAACCACGGCCTGCGGATGACTTTTTGACGACACGGTAAGCCTCAGGACAGGAACCCGAAACGGCGGAACGCCAAGCGCCCCGTTGATCGCTCGCAGACTCGGCCCCGCCGTTCCCCGGGCCCCTGGTGGTGACCCTCCTGGTTTCGCGCCCTCTACCTCTCCCGGTGATCGGCCGGGGTCAGGCGTGGGCCGTACTTCGGGGGGCGGGCGCCCGTGAGGGGGAGGATGCGGCAGAGGCGGTGGCGGTGGGGGCGGTAGGGCTCCAGCAGGCCGAGCATCTGGGTGTCGTCGCTGCGGGGGCGGCCGGCCAGGGCCCAGCCGACGATGTTCGGGAGGTGGAAGTCGCCGACCGAGACGGCGTCCGCGTCGCCGTTGCTACGTTGCAGGGTCTCCGCGGCGGTCCAGACGCCGATCCCGGGGACGGCGGTGAGGCGCGCGAAGGCGTCCGCGGAGGACATCGTGGCGGCGGCTTCGAGCTTCGCGGCGAGGCGGACGGCGCGTTGGACGGTGGCGGAGCGTTTGGGGTCGACGCCGGCGCGGTGCCAGGCCCAGCTGGGGATCAGGGACCAGTCGCGGGCGGACGGGGCGACCCGCATGCCGAGGTCGGCGGCGGGGCCGGGGGCCGGGGCGCCGTGGTCGCGGAGCAGGGTGCGCCACGCGCGGTAGGCCTCGCCGGTGGTGACTTTCTGTTCCAGGACGGCGGGGACCAGGGATTCCATGATCAGGCCGGTGCGGGTCAACCGGAGTCCGGGGCAGGCGCGTTGGGCGTCGCGGAGCGGGCCGGGCGGGAGGACCAGGCCGGCCGGGTCGTCGTCCGCGCCGAGCAGGGCGGGGAGCTGTTGGAGCAGCCAGTCCGCGCCGGGGCCCCACGCGGTGGCGGCGATCTCGTCGTGGTCGGGCCGGATGCACAGGGTGCCGGGGCCGTCGGGGGTGCGGGAGGCGCGCCAGACGGTGCCGTCGGGGTCGCGGCGGAAGGCGGGGTCGCCGGTGCCGCGTTGCAGCGGGTAGAGGGTGCGGCCGAGGTCGAGGGGGTACCCGGGCCGCCACTGTCGGGTCCGGTCGGGCATCGGGGCTTCCTCGGGTGTGCGGGTGGCGGGGGGCGTCTGCGAGGGTAACGCGGCGCGGGCGGTGGACGGGCGGACACCCTCCCGTCCGGCCATCCGCAGGACGTAGGCTGGGGCGCACCATGACTGCGCCTTTCGCTGCCGACGCCCGCACCCCCGCCGAGCTGCTGCAGGCCTACCTGCGCGCCGGGGCCGGTGCCGATCCGTCCCGCCCTCTGGTGACCTTCTACGACGACTCGACCGGGGAACGGGTGGAGTTGTCGGCCAAGACCTTCGACAACTGGGTGGCGAAGACGGCCAACCTGTTGCAGGACGAGCTGAACGCCTCACCGGACGACCGGGCGGCGCTGCTGCTGCCCGCGCACTGGCAGAGTGCGGTGTGGCTGCTGGCGTGCTGGTCGGTGGGCGTGGTCGCGGCGCCGGCCGGTGAGCCGAAGGACGCGGACCTGGTGGTGTCGGGTCCGGACGGTCTGGCCGCGGCGCAGGAGTGCCCCGGCGAGCGGGTGGCGCTGGCGCTGCGTCCGCTGGGCGGCCGGTTCCCGCAGCGACCGGACGGGTTCCTGGACTACGCGGCGGAGGTGCCCGGCCAGGGCGACCGGTTCGCCCCGTACTCGCCGGTGGATCCGCAGGCGGTGGCGCTGGAGACGGCGGTGGACGGGCTGGCGTTGAAGCTGACGGGCGAGCAGGCGGTGGCGCTGGCCCGGGAGGGCGCGGCCCGGCTGGGTCTGGACAGCGGCAGCCGTGTCCTGTCGACGCTGTCGTTCGACGACTGGGCGGGGCTGGAGGCGGGCCTGCTGGCGCCGCTGGCGGCCGGGGCGTCGGTCGTCCTGTGCCGGAACTCCGAGAAGTTGACGGACAGTCAGTGGCAGCAGCGGATCGAATCCGAACGAGTGACGTTGCGTCTCGGCTGAGCCGAGGACGCCCACGACGGCGCGCATCGCCCGGCCGACCGGCCGGGGCGGGGCGCGCCGTCGCCGTTTCCCGCCGCTCCGCCGGGTGACGGCGGCCCCGAACGGGGCGGTTCGCCGATCGGGCTCGTCTAGGGTGACGCGGATGAACAGCGGACACCGCTCGGACCACTCGGGGCAGCCGGACGTCGACCCCGCCGACCAGTGGGTGCTCGACCCGGAGACCGGCGAGTTCCGGCTCGACCCGGGCGCGGCCCGCCGGTCCGGGGCGCCGCGGGCGCGGCCGTCCGTGCGGGCGGGGGCCAGTGCGGCGCCGGGCGGACGGTCGGCGCGGCGGCGCAGCCGGGTGGTGCGCGGCCGGCGGCTGCTGGCCTGGACGGCGGGCGCGCTGGGCCTGGTGCTGGCGGCGGGCTGCGGCGGCGCGTTCTACGTGTACCGGCACTTCGATCGGAACATCTCCTCGGTGCGGGTCCAGGTCGGCGACGAGTCGGAGCGCCCGCAGGCGAGCAACGACGCGCTGAACCTGCTGGTGATCGGCACCGACAGCCGGGCCGGCCTGGGCCGGGAGTACGGCGACGAGGGGTCGGCCGGGCACGCGGACACCACGCTGCTGTTCCACGTCTCCAAGGACCGCAGCAACGCCACGGTGCTGTCGATCCCGCGCGACCTGATGGTGACCGTCCCGGAGTGCCGGACCGGCGACCGACGGATCCCCGGCGCGGCGCGGGCGATGTTCAACACCAGCCTGGGGCAGGAGGGGCGGGACCCGGGCTGCACCTGGAAGACCGTGGAGAAGCTGACCGGCGTCCGGATCAACCACTTCATGATGGTCAACTTCGAGGCGGTGAAGTCACTCTCCACCGCGGTCGGCGGTGTCGAGGTGTGCGCGGCCACCGCCATCGACGACCCGTACTCGCACCTGCGGATGTCCGCCGGGCGGCACGTGGTGCAGGGCGAGGAGGCGCTGGCGTTCGTCCGGACCCGCCATGCGGTGGGCCTGGGCGGCGATCTGACGCGCATTCCGCTCCAGCAGCAGTTCATCAGCTCGATGATCCGCAAGATGAAGAGCAGCGACACCCTGACCAGCCCGACCAAGCTGTGGAACCTGGCGGACGCCGCCACCAGGGCGCTGACCGTGGACAGCGCCCTCGACGACGTCAACCGGCTGAAGGACCTGGTGCTCGACATCTCCCGGGTGAACACCGGGAACATCACCTTCACCACGGTGCCGGTGCTGGACGACCCGGCAGACAACAACCGGCTGATCCTCAAACCCGGCGACGCGCAGCGGCTGTTCGCGATGATCGCCGCGGACCGTTCGCTGACCGAGGTCGCGCCGCCGTCGCCGCAGCCCTCGCCCAGCGCGTCCGCCACCGCGTCGCCCGCCGCCTCCGGCAGCGCCCGGCCGTACCCGGACGCCGGTTCGGTGGCGGTGACGGTCCGCAACGGCACCGGGACGCCCGGGCAGGCCGGGCGGGCGGTCTCGGCGCTGCGGGCGAGGGGTTTCGCGCTGGCCTTCACCGGCGGCAACGCCGTGGCCCGCCAGGCCGGTTCGGTGTTCTACCCGGCGGGCCAGGAGGACCGGGCGCAGGCGGTGGCCGCGGCGCTCGGCCTGCCCGCGACGGCGCTGCGGGTCAGTGGCCGGTCGGGGGTGACGGTGGTGCTGGGCGCGGACTACGCCAGGGCGGCCACGCCGTCGGCGTCGGCGGCGACCGGGGCCCCGAAGGATCTCCAGCGGGTCCGCGCGGACGACACCACCGTGTGCGCGTCGAAGTTCAAGTAGCGGGCTCAGTCCGGGAGTTCGGCGTCCGGGACGAGGGTGTCGGGGGCCGTCTCGGTGTACTGCTCGCCGGTGCGCGGGCAGCGCCAGCGGCCTTCGCCGGCGCTCTCCAGCGGTTCGCCGGCCCGCCCGACCCATTTGATCCGGCGGGCGGGCACCCCGGCCACCAGCGCGAAGTCGGGGACGTCCCGGTGCACCACCGCGCCGGCCGCGACCAGTGCCCACCGGCCGACGGTGACGCCGGCCACCAGCACGGCCCGGCCGCCGACCGAGCAGCCCTGCCGGAGCGTGACGCCGCGGGCGTGCCAGTCGTCGCCGCGCTTGAGCCGGCCGTCCGGGTCGACGGAGCGCGGGTACATGTCGTTGGTGAGGACGGCGGCCGGGCCGACGAAGACGCCGTCCTCCAGCACCGCGGGCTCGTACACCAGGGCGTGGTTCTGGAGTTTGACCCGGTCGCCGAGCTTCACGCCCGGGCCGACGTAGGCGCCGCGACCGATGATGCACTCGGCGCCGATCTCAGCGTGCTCGCGGACCTGGGCGAGGTGCCAGACGGTGCTGCCGGGGCCGACGGCCGCCCGCGGGTCGACGTCGGCGGTGGACTCGATCCTGGGGGCGCTGGTGGTCATGGCGCGACCCTAGCGCGGGCGGGCGGCCCCCGTCCGGGCTTCCGGGGACCGCCCGGGCCGGTCCCCGTCCGGCGCGCCGCCCGGGCCGGGCGGGTCGCAGCGCCTAGCATCCGGAGAATGCCTGCTCACCGTCCGCCCGAACGCCTGCCCAGATCCGTGCGACGGCCGCTCCGCAGGCGCTGGGGACTCTGGGTGTCGAGCGCGCTCTCCTTCTCGGTGCTGGCCACCTCGTGCGGCGGCTGGGCGGTGCTGAACGGCGTCGGCTCCTCGCTGGGACGGGTGGACGCGATCGGCGGCGGCCCGGACCGGCCGGCGGACGACGGGGCTTCGACCTTCCTGGTGGTCGGCACCGACGAGCGGGAGGGCATCCCGGAGAGCACCCTGAAGGACGTCCTGCACGCGGGCGGCGAGTCCTGCCACTGCACCGACACCATGATGGTCGTCCAGCTGTCGGACCGCGGCCGGGCCACCGTGGTCTCGGTGCCGCGCGACTCGTACGTGGACATCCCCGCGCACCAGGACCGGCTCTCCGGCAAGCAGGTGGCCGCCTCCAAGGGCAAGATCAACGCCGCGTACGGGATGGGCGGGGCGCCGCTGGCGGTGCGGACCGTGGAGCAGGCCACCGGGCTGCGGATCGACCACTACATCGAGGTGAACTTCCTCGGCTTCGTCTCCACCGTGGACGCCCTCGGCGGTGTCGAGGTGTGCACGCCCAAGCCGTTGAAGGACGACTATTCGGGCCTCGACCTGCCGGCCGGCACCACGAAGCTGGACGGCGCGGGGGCGCTGCGCTACGTCCGGGCCCGGCACGTGGACGGCTCCTCGGACCTGGGGCGGATGCACCGTCAGCAGAAGTTCCTGGCGCAGCTGCTGCACCAGGCGTCCTCCGGCGGCACCCTGCTCAATCCGGCGAAGCTGACCGGGGTGCTGGACACCGTGCTGAAGTCGGTGAAGGTGGACAAGGGCCTCGGCAACGCCGAACTGCTGGACTTCGCGTCCCAGTTGAAGGACCTGTCGGCGTCGAACGCGGACTTCGTGACGGTGCCGCTGTCCTCGGTGGACCACCCGGTGCCGGGCTGGGGCTCGACCGTGCTGTGGGACGAGAAGGGCGCGAAGGCGCTGTTCGACGCCGTCCGGGACGGGCGGCCGCTGACCGGCGCCCCGTCGCCGTCCGCGTCGAGTGCGGCGCCCGCTGCCGGAACGGTTCCCCCGGACCAGGTACGGGTCCAGGTGCTGAACGGCGCGGGCGTGCAGGGCCTGGGCACCCGGGTGGACGAGGACCTGCGCAAGGCCGGGTTCGCCACCACCGGCACCCCGTCCAACGCGCCCGGCAACGGCCCGGCCGCCGCCCGCACGGTGATCCGCTACGACCCGCGCTGGGACGAGTCGGTGAAGACGCTGGCCGCCGCCCTGCCGGACGCCGAACTGGTCAAGGTCCCGAACCTGGGCGCGACCCTCCAGGTGGTGGCCGGCAGCGACTACCGGGCGGCGCCCTCCCCCGCCGCACCCTCCCCCGCCGCGCCCGGGCCCGCGAGCCCGGCGGCGGGCGCGGTGGCGGGGGCGGAGAGCGGCAGCGAGATCAGCTGCCCGGCCTGACGTCCGCTCAGCGCAGCACGTACTGGGCCACCGCCCACACCGGGTACCCGGCGAGCACGATGCGGTTCAGCGGCAGCGCCGAGCCGACCGCGCCTTCGGGCAGCGCCGTCAGCGGCCGGCGCTCCGGGCGCCGGGCGAGCACGGTGACGGTGCGGGCGGCCTGCACCGGGTCGGACGCGTCGCCGAAGAACCGGTGCAGGCCGCGGGCCGGCCTGCTCGGAATGGTGAGTTCCCGCATGCCGCCCTTCACCATGAAGTCGTCCCCGATCACCGCCGCCTCCCGCACCTGCTGCCAGCCCACCCGGCGGGTGCCCAGGACGCCGCTGTGGACGAGGCCGTCGCGGTCCACCCCGAGCTGCCAGGAGCACCTGGAGACGGCGAAGGCCAGGATCCCGGTGCCCAGGAACAGCGGGCGGAGCAGGCCGTCGACCACGCCGCCCTCCGCGGCGAGGTAGTTCATCAGGACACCGATCAGCAGGGCGGCGACCGGGGCCGCCCCGAGGCGCAGTGCGGCGGGCAGGCCGAAGACCCGGGCCGGCTCCGGACCGCCGTCGGGGTGTGCGGCGAGGTCCTCCTCCAGGTAACCGGCCGCCTGGGCCTGCACCAGCACCGCGGGGTTCTTCCGCCGGCCGCCGTCGCGGCGCGGCTTGGGCGGGGCCGCCGGGTCGACGGCGACCCCGGCCGCCCACCAGTACGGCGCGTCCGGGGAGCGGAGCACCACGAGCGGGCGGCCGGTGTCCGAGAGATAGAGGAGCGCATCGACGGGACCCGCCGGCCGACGCCCGTCCTCGTCGTCCTCGTACTCGTCGTCGTCCTCGTACTCGTCCTCGTCGTCGCCGGTCTCGTCGTCGTCCTCGTCCTCGCCGGCGGGGCCGGGTATCCAGGCGGCTCGGCCGTCGGCCTCTGCGAGCGCGTAGTGGGCGGCTTCGGCGTGGAAGATGGACAGCCGCCACAGTCCGGCCTCGTGGTCGCCGCCGTCCACCGGCAGCACCTCCAGGCGGCCGGACCCCGTCCGCCGGCCCCGGATCCGCACGGCGCGCGCGCCGTCGGTGTACGGGCGGCGCGCGCGGGTGGTCCGGTGTGCGGAGAGCGCCAGCAGGACGGCGACGGTGCCGGCCGCGCCGACGCCGGGCCACCACCCGCCGGGGTCCTGCCACTCGCCGGCGGCCCGGGACCAGCCGGTGCCGTCCACCAGCAGCGGGACCTGCTCGCCGACCTTGTGCCCACCGCCGACCTCGGCGGTGCGGGTCTCGAAGTCGTGCGGCATCCGGTACTCGACGGTGGCGCCGCCGCTGTCGTGGACGGTGCGCACGGTGGCCCACACCCGGTCGGCACGGGCGGCCCGGTCGATCCCGTCCTCGTTCTGCGTCACGCCGGCCACCAGCAGCGCGACCGCGAGCGCCCCGAGCAGGCCGGCGAGGATCCGCCGCACCCAGGGCGCGGAGGGCGGTGCGATCGGGCATTCGCCGCCGCGCAGCACCCACGGGTAGGGCACGCCCGGGCCCACCAGCGCGGTGAGTTGGGCCCGGGCGCGGCGCAGGCCCGCCTCCACCCGGTACAGCGCGGCGGCCCCCGCGAGGTGCGCGGCACAGGCGACGAGCGGCAGCCAGGAGCCGGGCAGCGCGTCCGGCAGGAACAGCAGCAGCAGGCCGGTCACGGCGGGCACCGCGAAGCTGGTGCGGCTGCACAGCAGCAGCACCAGCAGTTCCGTCACCAGCAGGGCGGGCGCGGCGCTCTCGGCGTACGGCACGGTGCAGAGCCGCAGGGCGTCGCAGCGGTCCGGGCTGTCGTCGACCGCGGTCGCCAGCACCACCGTCAGCGCCGGCAGCAGCGCCAGCCACCGGCTCCGCAGCCGGGGCCACACGAGGGCGGCCCGCCACTGGTCGACGGCGGCCAGCGTCAGCGCGGGCGCGGCGGGCAGCGGCGGCACGGGGTATTCCGACATGCGCGCGATTGTGGCAGGCGCCTTCCGGGGCCGACGAACCGGCCGTGGCGGAACCCTTGGCTCTCCTTGCGCAAACGGGATTTGACGACCGGTCGGCCGGTTAGCGTGAGAAGGGGAGCGAATCGGGAGGGGGTGTCCGCGATGGCGGTACTGGTGGTCGAGGTGCGTCCGCACTGGTTCACGGCCTGGTTCCACCGGATGGCGACGGTGCCGGTGGTGGACGTGGACGGGGTGCAGTCGCGGGTCCGTTGGGGCGTCAACCGGGTGCCGGTGGCGGCGGGGCGGCACACGGTGTCGGTGTGGTTCCGGTACCGGGGGCAGCGGGCCGTCCGGCTGGGTGCGGGAGCGTGCGAGCTGACGGTGGCGGACGGGGCGCAGGCGCCGGTCTCGGCGCGGCTCGGGGTGCGCAACAGCAGCCGGTTCACGGTGACGGCGGGCTGAACGGGCAGGGCCCGCCCGGAGGTTCCGGGCGGGCTCTGCCGGTTCGTTCGTCCGTCAGTCGGTGGCGATGGCGGCCAGGACGTTCATCCGCGCGGCCCGGAAGGCCGGGACGAGGGCGGCGACCAGGCCGACCAGGATCGAGCCGATCAGCACGGTGAGGACGGTTCCGGTGGGGACGGTCAGCACCGTCAGGCCCTGGTCGGCGAGGACGGCGCGGGCGGTGACGCCCCAGCCGAGGCCGAGCGCGGTGCCGAGGACGGCGCCGAACAGGGCGATCACCACGGACTCCAGGCGGACGGTGCGCCGCAGCTGACGGCGGGACAGGCCGATGGCGCGCAACAGGCCGATCTCCCGGGTGCGTTCGACCACGGACAGCGCCAGCGTGTTGACCACGCCGAGGACGGCGACCACGATCGTCAGGCCGAGCAGGCCGTAGACCATCGCGAGCAGCTGGTCGAACTGGGACTTGACCATGTCCTTGTAGCCGGCCTGGTCCTTGACCATCAGCTGCGGGTAGTCGGCCAGCGACTTCTGCAGGTCGGCGAGGACCGCGGCCTTGTCCGCGCCGGCCGCGGCGGTGCCGAACAGCACCTCGGGGGCGGGGAGTCGGTCACCCATCGCCTTGGCGACGGTCTGCGTCCCGGTGAAGAAGCGGTGGTCGAACAGCTGGTTGCCGGTCTTGAGCACGGCGGCCACCCGGAGGGTCTGGGTGCGGCCCTCGCCGTAGTTGGCGACGATCGGGTCGCCGACCTTGAGGTGCTGCTCGTCGGCGAAGTCCTGGCCGACCGAGATGCCGCCGTCGAACACCGCGTCGGCGTTGCCGGAGGCGACCGGGAGCCGGAAGTCGCGGGTGAAGTCGGCGTCGGCGGCGATCAGCCGGCCCCGGACGGTGGCGCCGTTCGGGAGGACGAGTTCGCCCGGGACGCGCAGCTGCGCGGTCACGTGGTCGAGGCCCTTGGTCTGTCGGACGGCGTCGACCATGGCGGGGTTGAGGCCGCCCATGTGTCCCTCCACCACGTAGTCGGCGCCGACCGACTTGTCGATCTGCGAGGTCATCGAGCCGACCATCGAGGAGGTGACCACCGAGGCGCCGATCACCACGGCCAGGCCGATCATCAGCGCGGCGGCGGTGGAGCCGGTGCGCCGCGGGTTGCGGACCACGTTGCGCTGGGCGAGCCGGCCGGCCGGGCCGAACAGCGCGGGCAGCAGGCCGCCGAGCAGCCGGACCAGGACGGAGACCAGCAGCGGGCCGAGCACCACCGCGCCCACCAGGGTGGCGAGCAGACCGAGGCCGAGCAGCCCGCCGCCGGTGGAGCCCGTGCTGCCGGAGGCGGCCACCAGCGCGGCGACGCCGGCGCCGGTGATCAGCAGGCCGATCGCGGCCCGGATCCGGTTGGCGCGGGGTTCCGCCGGGGCGGCGTGGTCGAGCAGCGCCGCCATCGGGGTGATCCGGGCGGCGCGGCGGGCCGGGAAGAACGCGGCGAGCAGGGTGACCGGCAGGCCGACGGCGTAGCCGGCCACGGGGACGGTCCAGGTGACCTGGAGCGAGGACGAGTCCAGGTTCATCCCGGTCGCGTGCATCAGCTGGATCAGGCCGACGGCGAGGCCGAGGCCGGCGCCGATGCCGATCGTGGAGCCGATCACGCCGAGAATCAGGCCCTCCGTCAGCACCGAGCGGTTGACCTGCGACCGGCTGCCGCCGATGGCGCGCAGCAGGCCGATCTCCCGGGTGCGCTGGGCGACCAGCATGGAGAAGGTGTTGACGATCAGGAAGATGCCGACGGCGGCCGACAGGAAGGCGAAGCCGAGCATCGCCCACTTCATGAACTTCAGGAACCCGCCGATCTGGTCGGAGTTCTCCTTCTGCTGCTCGGCGGCGGTCTTCGCGTCGAAGCCGCTGCCGAGGTCGGCCAGCGCGGCGGTCTTCAGCTCGTCGTTGCTGCGGCTGCCGTCGCCGAACAGTTCGACGGAGGTGTAGGCCTCGGTGCCGAGCAGCACCTGCTGGGCGGTCGGGGTGTCCAGGAAGGCCAGCGCCGCACCGGGGTTGGTGGTCCGGAAGGTGACGATGCCGGAGATCGTGAAGTCGTGGTTGCCGCTCGCGGTGATCACCCGGAGCCTGCTGCCCAGGCCGAGGCCGGACTTCTTGGCGGTATCGGCGTCCAGCATCAACTGGTCGGCGCCCTGCGGCTGGTGGCCGGAGGTGATGTCCACCGACTTGCGCGGCGAGTCGGTCCAGTTGCCGGTCAGGGTGGGGGCGCCGGTGGTCGGGCCGACCAGCTTGTTGGTGGCCGGGTCGACCAGGGTGGCGTCGGAGGTGAAGACGCTGCCGACGGCGGCCTTGACGCCCGGCTCGGCGGCCAGCTTGCGCTGCACGTCGACCGGGACGGTCGGAGCCGGGCCGGGGGTGTCGGCGGTCAGCTCGTCCTGTGCCTTGCGCACCGACAGGTCGGAGGCGGTGGCGGCGAACAGCCGGTCGAAGGTGCTGGTGGCGGTGTTGTAGAAGACCAGGGTGCCGGCCACGAAGGCGACCGAGAGCACCACGGCCAGCAGGGAGAGCACCAGGCGCCACTTGTGCGCGAAGAAGCTCCGCAGCGAGGTCTTGAGCAGCATCGTTCCTGATCCCGTCTCAGCTGGTGCGCTTGCCGTCGAAACGGCGCATGCGGGACAGGACGGAGTCGGCGGTCGGGTTGTGCATCTCGTCGACGATCACGCCGTCGGCGAGGAACAGCACCCGGTCCGCGTGCCCGGCGGCCACCGGGTCGTGGGTCACCATGACGATGGTCTGGCCGAGTTCGTCGACCGAGCGGCGCAGGAAGCCGAGCACCTCCGCGCCGGAGCGGGAGTCCAGGTTGCCGGTCGGCTCGTCACCGAAGATGATCTCCGGCCGGGCGGCCAGCGCCCGGGCCACCGCGACGCGCTGCTGCTGGCCGCCGGAGAGCTGGCCGGGGCGGTGCTTGAGGCGGCCGGACAGGCCGACGGTCTCGATCACCTGGTCCAGCCACGCCCGGTCCGGCTTGCGGCCCGCGATGTCCATCGGCAGCGTGATGTTCTCCAGCGCGTTCAGCGTCGGCAGCAGGTTGAACGCCTGGAAGACGAAGCCGATCTTGTCGCGGCGCAGCCGGGTCAGGTGCTTGTCCTTCAGGCCGGTGACCTCGGTGTCGCCGATCCAGATCCGCCCCTCGGAGACGCTGTCCAGGCCGGCCAGGCAGTGCATCAGGGTCGACTTGCCGGACCCCGACGGGCCCATGATCGCGGTGAACCGGCCGCGCTCGATGTCCACGTCGACCGCGTTCAGCGCCGTCACCCTGGTCTCGCCCGTCCCGTACGCCTTGGTCACCCGCCGGGCCCGGGCGGCGACGTCGTTCTGCTCGGACACGGGTGTGAGGTGCGCGGCGCTGGCTGCCGTGGTCACTGCTGGCTCCTTGAGGTGGGTGGGGTCCGCCCGATGTCCTCAAGCCTCCCGGCTGCGCCGCGTCCTTTCGTCCTCCACCGGGACGAACGCCGCCACCGGGGATCGCTCCGGGACCCGGGCCCTCTCCCCTAGGGGTCGGTGACCTGCGGGGTAAGGGTCCGGGGTCCGGAGGTTGACGAACGGTCAGCCGGCGACGGCGAGCTCGACCCGCGACCGGAGCGCGGCGGAGAACGCGTCCACCACCGGGGTCAGCAGCACCTCGGTCTCCCGCTCCAGCTCGGTGCCGCCGTCGTCGCGCACGCCGATGTGCCGGTCCAGCACGAACCAGCCCTGGGTGACGTGCGCGGCGCCCATCGAGGTCAGCACCGGCCGCAGCGCGTAGTCCACCGCCAGCACGTGCGCGGTGGAGCCGCCGGTGGCCAGCGGCAGCACCGTCTTGCCGCGCAGCCCGTACTGCGGCAGCAGGTCGAGCAGCGCCTTCAGCAGGCCCGAGTAGGCGGCCTTGTACACCGGCGTGCCGATCACCACCCCGTCGGCCTGCGCGAACAGTTCGACGGCGCGGGCTATCGCCGGGTCGGTGGTGTCGGCGGCCAGCAGTGCCTCGGCGGGCAGCGTGCGGACGTCCAGCGCGGCCACCCGGTGGCCGTGCGAGACCAGCCGGCGGTCGACGTGGCGCAGCAGCCGGGTGGTGCGGGAGGTCGCGGACGGGGAACCGGAGACGGACAGGATCACGGCCATGGAGTCACCTCGGAACGTACGGCCGCGGGCAGGCGCGGCCGGAGACGGGAGAAACGGGAACGCGAGGGCGCGGGTGCGGGTGCGGGCTCGCGGTGAGGGTGAGTGCGCGGCGGAGCTTCAGCCGCGACACAGCGAGCAGGACACCCGACCGTGGTCGACGTGCCGCCGACGGGTGAGGACCTTCCGCTGCTCCATGCAGCCATGCAAACACGCGCCGTTTTACCGGGTCAAGGGCGTGCCCGCCTGGTGAACACCGCACCGGACGGTCCGCGCCCTGCATCAAAACGGCCACAAGGGGCCCCGACCGCCCCGGACGATCACCACACGGCCCGCGGTTCAGGCATCCTTCCCCTCATGAACACGTGGCAGGAGCGCCCGGGGGGCGGCGCATACGGGCAGGGCGACGCGGCACGCGGCCGGGGCGGGGCGGGCGCGGAACCGCCGCTGCCTCCGTCGCTGAATCCGCGCGGCGCGGGCGCCCCGCTGTCCCGCCCCGCCCAACGACCCGACGGCCGGCCGCCGTACCAGGGCGGCGGCCGGCCGCCCCACGGCGGCGGCCCGCCCCACGGGCAGCAGCCGTTCGAACCCGAGCCGAACCCGTCCGGCGACTCCCGGCGGCCGGCCCGGCCGCGCCGCTCCCGCAAGAAGATCATCGGATACTCGGCGCTCGGCCTGGTCCTGGCGCTGCTCACCACCGTGATCGGCACCTATTTCTGGGCGGACGGCAAGCTCCGGCACGACAACGTGCTCGCCGACTACCCCGGCCGCCCGGCGGCCGGCAAGGGCACCAACTGGCTGATCGTCGGCTCCGACAGCCGCGAGGGCCTGACCGACGCCCAGGAGGACGACCTCCACACCGGCGCCGCCGAGGGCAAGCGCAGCGACTCGATGATGATCCTGCACATCGGCGACCACGGGAACACCCTGATGTCGGTCCCGCGCGACTCCTGGGTGCAGATACCCGCCCACCAGGACACCGCCGGCAGCGGGAAGACCGTCCCCGCCGCCACCCACAAGATCAACGCCGCGTTCGCGGCCGGCGGCGGGCGGCTGCTGGTGCAGACCGTCGAGACCAGCACCGGCCTGCGGATCGACCACTACGCGGAGATCGGCTTCGCCGGGTTCGTCGGCCTGGTCGACGCCGTCGGCGGCGTCGAGATGACCATCGACCAGCCGATCAAGGACAAGGACTCCGGCCTCGACCTGAAGGCCGGCACCCAGACCCTGAACGGCAAGCAGTCCCTCGCCTTTGTCCGGCAGCGCCACCAGATGGCCGACCAGGACCTCGGCCGGATGCGCAACCAGCAGAAGTTCCTCGGCGCTCTCGCCAAGCAGGCCGCCTCCCCCGCGACGCTGCTCAACCCGTTCACGTTCTACCCGCTCGCCTCGGCCGGCCTGGACACCCTGATCGTCGACAACGACGCCGGTCTCACCGACCTCGGCTCGATGTTCCTCGCCATGAAGGGCGTCACCGGCGGCGACGGCAGGACCATCACCATCCCGATCGGCAACCCGGACTTCCGCACCCCCACCGGCGAATCCGCGGTCAAGTGGGACCCGGCCAAGTCCAAGGCCGTCTTCGACGCGCTGAAGAACGACACCGCCGTCCCCGCACAGTGACCACCGCCACCGCCGGTCGGCGGTGGTTCCCGAACTCCCGCCGCCCCGCGCGTCGCTGACGGACTGCCAGTCCGTCCGGCGGGAGAATGTCCGCCATGTCTCTGGTGACCTCCCTGATCTACCGCCGGCGAAGCCGGCTGTTCGGCCGCCTGGTCCAGGAAGCCCTGGCCCTGTACGGGATGGAGGTCCCCGCCGCCGCCGAGATCGGCCCCGGCCTGCTGGTCTTCCACCGCGGCTTCGGCACCGTCCTGCACCCCTGCACCACCCTCGGCGCGAACGTCACCCTCTACAACGGCGTCACCATCGGCCGCGCCGACCCGTGGGTCCCGCAGGAGGAGTCCGCCATGCGACGGGTCGTCCTGGAGGACGACGTGGTGGTCTGCGCCGGCGCGAAGATCGTCTGCAAGACGGGCGTCCTCACCGTCGGCGCGGGCACCGTCATCGGGGCGAACGCGGTGCTCACCCGCTCCACGGGGCCCAACGAGATCTGGGCCGGCGCCCCGGCCAAGCAGGTGGGAGTGCGCAGGCAGGGCGTGCACCGCCAGGGGCACGTGGAACTGCGCGAGGAAGGGGCGCCCGCCGGCTAGGCCGCGCACACGTGCAGGTCCCTGCCCCGCGTCGCGATCCCGCCGACGGACGCCTTCCGCCTCGCCGCCCCCTCGGCTTCGCGTTCTCCGGCCGCCCGCTAGGGCAGGTTGCGGGCCATGACGATGCGCTGGACCTGGTTGGTGCCCTCGTAGATCTGGGTGATCTTCGCGTCCCGCATC
>NZ_JBIVPU010000027.1:0-36932 GCF_044754805.1 Kitasatospora sp. NPDC092948
GGTGGGGGGGGGGGGGGGGGGGGGGGGGGGGGGGGGGGGGGGGGGGGGGGGGGGGGGGGGGGGGGGGGGGGGGGGGGGGGGGGGGGGGGGGGGGGGGCCCCCCCCCCCCCCCCCCCCCCACGCCGGGGTCAGTCCGTCTGCTCCGCGGTGAGGTAGGGCAGCAGGCGCTGGACCTGCGCGGCGGCCCACTCGCGGACGTCGTCCTCGACCCCGCTGACGTCCTCGGCCCAGTGGTGGTGTCCGAAGGCGCACTGCTCGGCGTGGAAGGCCACCACGTGCAGCAGCTCCGAGAACTCCAGCTCCTTCGGCAGCTCCGCGCCCTGCTGGTAGGGAACCGCGTAGTGCTCGAACAGCTTCGCGGCGAGCTCCTCGGCGCTCATCGCGACCGTGTTGGTCACCCGCAGGCGCACCGTGCCGTCCGCCTGCCGCAGATAGCGGCCCGCAGACCGCATGGACACCGCCGGGTGGGACTCCCAGCGCGTGCGGGCCTGCGCCATCCGCGCGCACGCCGTGACCGCGTTCACCACGGCGGCTAGGTCCCCGGCGAACCGGCCGGCCGCGCCGCCGGAGCTGTGCCCGAGGTCGGGCGAGGTGAACAGGGTCGCCGCGTGGTCCCCGAAGTCCTCGTCGGCGACCGGCGCGTACTGGGCCCGCATCCCGGTGTAGGACGCCGCGCTGCGCGGCAGCCGCGCCTCCCCGCCCTCGATGGTGATCTCTCCGCCGTCGGCGGTCGGCATGCTCAGCCACTCGTGCGGGTCGGTCGGGCTGCTCCAGCGCTGGAAGTCGTGCCCGGCGGCGATCAGCGTCTCCAGCAGTTCCTGCAGCGGATCCTGCCCGCGTTCCTCGGATGCGGCGGGCGTGTAAGGGGCGAGTACGTGGACGAGGTGGCGTGCGGCCTGCTCGATGCTCGCGCCGTTCAACGTGCCGGTGGAGTGCTCGGCGTAGGTGTACGGGTCGGTGATGGACCAGGAGAGCTCCTGCTCGGCGTTGTAGGCCGCGACCAGCATGTGCGGGGCGCCGTCGACGTTGACCGCGACGAGGGCCTGGCCCAGGAACAGGGCGTGCGTGCCGATCGCGGTGTCGATGCCTTGGTGCCGGAGCTGTTCGGCGAGCTCGCGCGTCAGAGTGAAGGAGGGGTCGGCGGAGGTGGCGAGGCGCATTGATCTTCTTCCTGGTGGGCAGAGGCGTCCGCTGGGCGCGGGCGCAGGGGCAGATGGTGGTGGGAGTGGCGGGGCGCGGTTGGCCGGCCCCGGAACGGGCGTGCTGCGTCCCGGGACGGGCTGTGTTCCGGCGGCGTTGTCGCGGTCAGCCGCGCGGGGGCAGGGTCAGCGGCGTGTCGGCGTCGGCGGACTGCACCAGCCCGAGCCGCACCGCCTCCTGGTCGAGCAGGGCCCCGATCTCGGCGGGCAGCGCCCGCACGTTGAGGAACCTGACTCCGAAGCCGTTGACGTGGAGCGGTCGGCCGCTGGGCAGGAAGGTGGCGTCGACGATCCACTGCCGCTCTCCTTCCAGGCGGGAGGCGGAGTACGTGGTCACGCCGTGGGGCACCCGCGTCGTCGGCGTCGCGACCTTGACCTGCGCGAACAACCCGTGGCGCGTCGCGGTGAGGAGGCCGGAGCCCTGCCGGGGCATCACGGTTGCGATCTCCACGTCCAGGGTGGACGTGCCGTTGTCGGTGGTGATCGGGACGGGGACGAAGGTGCTGCGGGCTGTGGCGGACATGGGCGTTCCTCTCACGGGTGCGGATCGAGTGGCCGGAGGGGCGCCAACCCCTTCCGACAGAAAGAATAATACCACATTTACGGTTCGTTTGGTGGTGTGGGTTGCCCTGCGTCTGTCAAGCTGGCCAGTACCCGATGCATCTGATCGACGGTCAGCCCGGTCAGGGTGAGCGACACCTTCGCCATGTCGTCCCGGGTCTCGACCGCCGCGTGGACTTCGCCCGCCGCGGGCAGCGGGACGTGGACCGTCAGCCCCTCGCGGGGCAGGTCCACGAAGTGCCCCCTCGGGTCCGGGAAGCGCCGCAGCAGGGTCCGCGCGAGCTCCTCCCGGGCCCCGCCCGCGACGGCCCGACCGTGGAGCGCCTCCACGGCCCGCTGGAAAGCCGCTTCGTACGGCTCCAGGAAGCGGCGCCGAAGGTCGCGGACCAGCGCCTCCAGGGGTCGGCCCAGATCCATCCCGGTCCGCGGGCGGTTGTGGTCCTCGAAGTAACCCGGGATCTCCGGATACCTGCCGTGCGTCCGCAGTCGCACCGGCCCGTCCGACCCCGCCGGCTGCCTGATGCTCAGCCAGAAGCCGCGGCCCTGCGAACCGGCGACGAATCGCCGGTAGTCGGCGTGCCCGTCGAACGGGTCGGGGGCGACCTGCCAGGGGTGGCCGAGCGCGGACGCCAGGTCCTCCAGTCGGTTCAGGGGGAGGGTGCTCATCTTCGCGTGTCCTTCCTGGTCGTGTGTGAGGGGCGGGGTGCGCCCGCCGCGACGGCGGCGGGCGCACCTGGGGAGGGCGTCAGGCTTGGCCGAGGGCGCGGCGGGCCGATTCGTACAGGGTCTGCGCGTTGCGCCGCACGTTCTCCAGGCCTGGGGTCGTACCCGAGTAGAGGTCCGAGGTGGCCGGGTCCTCCTCGGCCGTGAGTCCCACCGTGGCCACAAGCAGGGAAGGGAGGTGGGTGGGGTCCATGGCGTAGTCCAGCAAGACGGAGCCGGTCGGCGTGTGCACGACGCGGTAGCGATGCCACTGCGGCCGGTCGGGGATCGAGCTCTCGTGCTCGGTTCCCTCGAAGTCGCCGAATGTCGCCGACAGGAGGCGGGGGCCCGGGGCGGGGATCAGGTCGCGGGGGTCGACGAGGGCACCCGCCGGTCCCCCGCCGGGCGAATCGGCGCTTTCTGGCCGCGCGGGCTCCGAGGGGCGCTCCGGTGTCGGGGTGTTCGGGGTGTGCGGCATGCCTGCCTCCGGGGTGTGATCGAGTGGCGGGGGCGGCGCCAACCGCCCTCATGGATAGAAGCATACCACATTTGTAGTCCATATGTGGGGCGGCATGATCGGCCGCCGCTGTCCCATCGCCGACCGCGGGGTGGGCCCCTGGGCGCGGGGCCCGCCCGAACGCACGCCGCGCCCCGCGCCGGCTCCCGGCGCCGAGCTCGATGGCGCGGGGGCGGCGCGGGATGCGCCTGCCGCCGGCCTCCGTCGACCGGCCGCCGCAAGTTCATCCACCATCCGCCCGCGGTGGCGGCCGGCGCAGTTGCGGGCGTCAGGCGGCGGATCCCGCCGGAGCGGCATCGATCGGGCCTCCGTCCGAGGTGGGCCCCCCTCTCGCTGTGCGACCTAAACGGTCTCGGCCGGGCGCCCGTTGTCTGTGGTGGCTGGCGCTGTCAGTGCTGTTCCCGGGCGTAGTTGTAGGGAGTGACGGCGTGGAGCGCGGAAGTGGTCAGCCCGCTGTCCGTGCCGACCCAGCTCTCCGGGGTGTCCGGGATCTCGCTCGGGTCCGTGTCGCCGTTGAGTAGCGCGCAGAGCCCCCCTCCCAGGTGGTGCAGCCGGCCGTCCGGGGACACGGCGTAGAAATCGGAGCTGCCGCCGGCTCCCCACTGGTCCACGTAGTCCCAACCGCAGACGACGTACAGGCCGGTGGCTTTGCCGACTGCGCCCATCACCTCGTCGACGTCCTCGCTGGTGTATCCGTCCGCGAAAAGGCCGCGCAGGTCCAGTTGGGTGACGTGCTCCAGGGCGCGGGGGGCGGGCGTGTACCAGGTCACGGCTCCTCCTAGCATCGAAATTCTGGTGGCGTGTCGGCTTCCACAGATAGAAGCATACCACATTTACATTTCAGACGTGGGGTGATGTGGTCGCCGCTATTGTCCCGTCGCTGACCCGCGGGGCGGGCCTCTGGGTGCGGGGCCCGCCCCGCGGGTCAGCGGGAGCGGCGGATCCTGTCGCCCATCGCGAAGGCCCGGCCGAGGAGCGGGAGGCAGCTCCCGGCGACCTCCGCGAAACAGCCGCCGCCGTTCATCTGCCAGCCGTTCCCGGTGATGGACAGCGTGGCCACGTGGGGCTCCGCGAACCTGGTCGTCAGCAGGGGCCGATCGGGCCGGGGCGGCATCACCCGGACCTCCACCCGCGGGAAGGCCGGTTCGTCCCGTGCGGCCCGAACGGCCGAGGCCAGGCCGTCCAGGGCCTCGGCCGCCGCCTCCACGCCTCCCGCCTCAGCCCAGAGGTGGACCGGGAAGTCGAACGGCTCCCGCCGCCCGTTGCGGCCGGTGTTCTGCCAGTCCAGGCCGGGGTGCAGCTCGCGGAGCCACTGCCTGACGGCCTGGTCGTGGTCCATGCCCCGGGTCCTGCCCAGCGTCGACGACCACCAGCGCAGCACCCCGGCCGCCCCGCCCTCGGCCAGCGCCTCCTGCAGGTCGGCCCGCGCGATGCCGTCCCTGAGCTCGCGCAGGTGGTGGTCCTGCTGCGCCGCCGCGCGCCGACGGCGGTCCAGCTCATCCTGACCCGCCGCCAGCCGGCTCCGCAGCGTCGCCGGATCCGCGTCGTCGCGCGATTCGTAGCCGCAGCTCTCCTCGTGCCCCACGCCCGCCCCGACGTGAGCCGACCGCAGGGCGGAGGCCCCCTCGTGCCCCAGCGCGGACAGCATCGCCACCACGGCCGCAACCTGGTCGCACCGCAGCGAGCCCCCCGCCTGGGCGGCGCTCTCCGCTCCGCCGAACCGCGCCGCCAGTTCCTCCGCCGCCGCAGCGACCCCCCGCACCCCCCGCCGCAGCGCGCGGGTGTCGAACTCGCCGGAGGCGACGGTCGGATGGGTGAACACGGTGGAGGCGGCGGCGGTGCCGGACTCCGGGATGCAGTAGTGCCGGAAGTGCCATCCGATGGCGGCGAACTTCTCGGCGAAGACCGCGGCCATCGCCTCGCGCTGCTGCGCCGAGAGCGTGCTGCAGTAGGAGACCTTCAGGCCGTCGTTCCGGTACTGGAGGGTGATCTTGCCCGGACCGATGTGCGCGGGGACGGCGGCGAGGGCGGCCGCCACGGCCGGGGCCGCGTCGAGGGCGAAAGCGTCGAGCGTCAACGTAACTCCTGGATGGGGTCGAGTGGCTGACGGGGCGCCAACCCCGCCTGACATAAAAAGCATACCACATTCACGTGTCATTGTGGGCGGTTCCTTCGGAAGCCCGGGCATCGGCCGGCCCCGAAGGCCGGGGGCGCCGCGCGCGGCGCCCCCGCCGCCTTGTCAGAACGGAGGGCCGAAGGACACCGCGGCCAGCAGGTGCCGGCTGACGTCCCAGGTCCGCCCGTCCCATCGGACCACCACGGTGCCGACGATGCCGGTCGGTGCCCCTCCGGGCGCCAGAGTGGTCGTCATGACCACCTCCAGCTCCTCTCCGCTGTCGTTGGCTGCCGCCCCCTCGACCAGACGGGCGATCGCCGCCTCGTCCGCCTGGTCGAGGGGAATCGAGCCGTCCGGCCGATGGCAGTCGTCGCAGCCGCAACCGGCCGCGTGAATGGAAGTGGGGCGATTCATCGTGATCTCCTTCTGAAACGGCCGGCGGACGCCGGCCGGGTCTGCGGTTCGGGCACCGGGAGCGGTGCCCGACGGACGGGCGCGTACGTCAGGCGAGAACCAGCTCCCGCGGGACGGGCGCGGTGGTAGCACCGGCCGACGATCCACTTCGCGCGATGGCGGCGTCGTGCTGGTGCCTGCGGCGGAAGGTCTGGGCGGTCCACCGCGGGCGGAAGCCCGGCTGCTCCTTCGCCTCGACCACGTTCGGCACGGCCACGAAGAACTCCTCGGTGGTTGGGTAGGACTCCTCGCGGCGCGTGATCCAGACCCGCTCCACACCCGCGCCCTGCTCGACGGGCAGTCCTCGCCGGGCCGCGACCCGGCGCAGCATCCCCGTCGCCGCCGCCCGCGCCCGCGGCAGGCCGACGTGCTCGACCGACCGCCACACCCGCCCCTTGCGCTTCGGATCGGCGCAGTCGTCCGTGAGCTGCTCCGGCGGGCACTGCTGCTTCGGCAGCCCCCGGCAGTCGGGGCAGCGCACCGAGTCCGGCGTCTCCGCGCACCGCCCGCAGCGCGGCCCGTGGTGGTCCACGCACCACTTCGAGCGGGCGGCCGGCAGGACGCGCCGCACCCGCAGCACCATCCACATCACCGAGGAGAGCTGCTCCTCCGCGGCGGCCAGCGCGGCCTCGTTCCCGTCCAGGGCGAGCAGGTCGGCCAGGGACGTCCCGCCGGCGTACAGCGTCGTCAGCGGATTGAGCGCGTGGGCGACGTACTCCAGGCACACCGCCATCGCCGCCTCCGCAGGCAGCCGCCGGGCCCGGGCCAGGTGCGCGTCCCGCGAGGCGGCGACGGAAGGAAACGGACATTCCACGCAATACGACTTTGGCCAGTCGACCCCGAACGCCAGCTTCAGCTCGGCCAGGAGCGCCGGGCGCGACATCCGCCAGGCGATGAGCGGGTACCAGGGGCGGCGGCCGTTGGTCGTGAACCCGCAGTCCTTGCGGGCGCGCTTCAACTCGTCGGCGTCGTAGCCGATGATGTGCCGGTAGCCGGACGGCATGTGGTCCTTGGCCCACTTGTCGATCACCCAGCCCTTGTACTTGATCGAGCAGACGTGCTGCCCCCCGCTGTACATCGGCAGCGTTCCCGAGGCGCGCAGCTCGTCCGACAGGGCCCAGGGGCCCGACGCCTCGATGTGCACCGAGTGCCGGGTGTCGGAGAGGACCGCGTAGCCGTCCGCGTCCCACCGGCCGCCGCGGGCGACCTGGACGTACCGCACGCCCTTCTCCGCCATCAGAGGCAGCAGGTGGCGCTCCGACAGGTCGATCGTGTCGGACCACTCGTCCCCGGTCATCGACGTCACCACGGTCAAGTTCGAGAAGTCCTCCCGGATGCCGTGGGCGGCCGGCTCGGTGAGCAGGCGCCACAGTATGTACGCCGAGTCGGCCCCCAGCCCGAGGCTCAGCAGCACCTCGTCCTCGGCCGACGAGGGCGACAGGACGCGGGCAGGGAGGGCGGGCGCGGCGGCGGGCACGGAACTCTCCAGAGGTAGGGCGATCGAGGGGCCGGGAGGAGGCGCCAACCCCCTCCGACAAAAATAAGCATACCACAAAAGCAGTCCATTTTCGACTGGGCCGCCCGCCGGGACGCACAATTCCGCGCCGCCGGCAGCCGGTGGCCGCCCTGCTGCGCACCGGCTTCAGGCCCGGCGTGCCGCGCGCTCCGGGGAGCTGTGGCGGTAGATCCCCCGGGCGCCCTGCGCCCCCAGCCGCTCCACCCGCACGAACAGGCCCGAGGGGTAGTGGGCGAACTCGGCGATGTAGCTCAGCAGTTCGAGCGGAAGGGCCTCGCGCGCGGCCTGGTCCAGGCCGGTCAGATCCCCCGGGGTGCGATGGGCGATCCACCAGGCCCTGCCCGCGGCCTGCGCGTCGATGCCGGGGTCCGCCAGCGCGGGGCACACGTTCACGAAGTTCATCGCGGCGGCGAGGAGGTGGTCCGCCTGGTCCGGCGGCAGGTCCTGCGGCGACAGCCGGACGGCCTCCTCCCCGCCCTCTGTGCGGGTGGCCGGCCCGGCCGCCTGCTCCAAGGCGCCCGTGCAGAAGGCACCCACGAACGGGAGGTGCTGGGAGATCAGGACCTCGCTGGTCCCGGTGTGCCCGAAGGTGGCGAACAGCGGGTCGGCGGCATCGCGCCGGTAGATCGAGCAGTGGCTGGCGCACATGAGGATCTTCCGGGGCGGGCGGTCGCGGAATGTGCCGGTGACAAGCCTGATCGCCGGGCTTGTGCAGCGGCGGCCGGCTTGGACGATGCTGGCGCAGGTGAAGGTTCGCACGGTCGTGTCCTTTGTGCGGTCGGCCGGGGCGGGTGCGGGTCGCGACCCGCACCCGCCCCGGCGGGCGGTCGAGTGGGTGGCGGGGCGCCAACCTCCGTCACCGAAATAAGCATACCACAATAAAAGTGCGTTAAGGCGGTGGTGCTACTCCGCCGCCGGATCCGCCGCCGCTCAGTCCTCCTCCGCCGGCCTTCCCGAGCTCTGGAGCGCGGCGCGGTAGGGGCGCAGCCGCCGGGAGCCCACGTTCCAGTTGTCCGGGTCCGGGAGCTCCCACTCGTACGGCCGGCCCTCCGGGGACAGGAGCATGCACACCACCTCGTCGTCGTCCCCGAAGTAGTCGTCCAGGTCCAGGTCCAGGGGGAGCCGGTCGAAGACCGCCCCCGCGTTGTACAGGTCGCGCAGCACCCCGAGGAGATCGAGGGGGGAGCGGTGGTTCAAACTCCCCCATCGGCGGCCCAGCTCTTCGTGCTCGGGCCCCAGCTCGGGAAGGTCGCTGTCGTCGTCGAAGACGAGCAGCGGCGCGCCGGATCCGTCCCGGACGGTGTCCAGGCCCAGCTCCCAGTCCCGATCGGCGTCCTCGTCGATCATCATCGTCAGGTATGCGGCGCCCGGGAACATGGCGCTCAGGGTGTCCGCGATCAGGCGGGCGACGTCCCGCGCCAGCTCGCGCTGGGTCTGCGTGGCGGCGTGCCAGTCGGCGAGTGGGGAGTGCGTCGCGGCGGGGTCGGTCGTGCGGAGGGGCATCGTTGATTCCTTGCTTGTCGTCGAGGTCGAGGCGGGCGGTCGCGGCCGGCCGGGGCGCCGCCGGGCGGTGGGCGCGGCGGCGCAGCCGGTGTCAGGCCAGGGTGTCCAGCACCATCAGGGCCAGGTCCAGGTCGCACTCCAGGGTGAGGATCGCCCGGTGGCCGCGTTTCGGCCTCGCCTTCGGGGAGATCTGCACCGCGACGGTCACCGAGCCCGAGCCGGGGCCGAGGAGCACCTCGTCGGGGCCGAGGGAGGACTGGCTGGGGTCGTGCCACAGGGTCGGAAAGGCGGACAGCAGCACCGTCGACGCCCCGGGGCGGGCGAGGCGAACCGGCGTGGGGTCGGCGGGCGGCAGCGCGAGGGCCAGGGCGTCGACCAGCTTCGGGTACCGGACGCCCTCCACGTACAGCTGCACCCGGTGCGCGTCGTCGATCCGCACGTACGCGCTCCCCGCGCCCCGCTCCCACCGGACGTACTGGAACCGGTCTACCCGCTCGGCCGCAACGCTCCACCCGCTTCGGGCCGCGGCGATGCCCGCGATCGCGGTCGACGCGGCGCCGAGAGCGGCGAGTCCGGCCTGCGCCCGGTGGTCGTCCGACTCGGGGTCCAGCAGAGGCATCCGCAGGTGGTCGCGGGCGATGGCGGCCGCGAGGGCGCGAGCACCCGCGAACCGGTTGGGCACCTCGGTGGTCGGCGCGCCGGGCGAGCCGCCGCCCTGGATGCCCACCGACTCCTCGGCCAGGAAGAGCGTCACCCAGCGGTTGTTGTCCCGCAGTTCGATGCGGTCCGGGAGGCCCCCGCCGCCGGACAGCGGGCCGGTGCGCCACTGGCCGTCGCGGGCCGGGAGCAGGCTGGCCGCTTCACGGGCGAGAATCTTGAACCCCTGCTGGCGCAGGTTGAGGGCGGATCGGGTGTGGATCGAGGTCATGGAATTGGACTCCAGTTCCGTGCGGGTGTCATCGGGCGGGCGGAGGGGCGCCAACCCCTCCGACACGTAAAAGCATACCACATTAAGGCTTCAAAATGGCGTGGGGCGGCTTCCCGGCATCAACCACTCCCCCACGGCCGGGCCCGCAGCGAGCGCACCCGCCCCCCACTGCGCACCACGAACACCTGCCACCGCTGCGCCCGCAGGGCCGCGTCGGCCGCCGCGGCGAGCCTCGCCTCCGCCTCCACCGCCTCCGGGGTGTCGAGGAACGCCGGCCACCCGCCGCCCGGGGCGCTTCCGAGGTAGGCGATGGGGTGCACGTCCACCGAGACCGTCCGGGGCAGGTCCGTGGCCGACAGGCGGAAACCCACCCCGCCGGCCTGCGGGGTCACCAGGGGCGCGCAGCCCGCGCCGGTGAGGACCAGGGCGCACGCCCTCACGTTGAGCCGCTCTCCCTGGCCCGGGCAGATCCCGAGGTCCTCGTCCGCCGGCCGGTCCGGACCACCGGCCTCGAGATTCTCGGCGATCCGATCGGCGGCCAGCCGCTGGGCGACGGCCAGGCCCTCCCCGCTCAACCGCACGATCGAGCGCGGATTGGCGGGCAACAGCCGCTCCCCTAGGCTCAGGCGCACCAGATCGTTGCGCACGCGGGCCTGCGCCTGGATCCGGTGGCCCTCGGTCAGGACGGCGTGGAGCAGCGCCTCCTGCTGCTTGTTCGTCAGGTCCTGCATGGTCGTTCTCCGATCTCGACGGGTTCGGGGTCCGGGTCCTCCCCGGCGGGGAGGACCCGGTGGTTTGCCATCGGCCGGCCGGGGGCCGCTAAGCTGGGGAGCGATCCCTCCTTTGGTCAGGCCTTGGGGCTTGTTCCTGGGTGGCATCGAGTGAGAGCGGCAGACTGAGCGCGCCAACGCCCCCGACGCCTTAGGCGACGGCGGCCACCTTCCTTGTGGGGGTGGGCGGTCTGCCGCTCGTTCGACTTCCGGCCGCGACGGCCGGGCGCGACCCCGTGAGAGGCCGCGCCCGAATCCGCCGGTCAGGCCGCCAGCGACATGCCCTCCGGCTGGTCCGCCACGGCGGCGTTCTCCTGCGGCTGGTGCTCCGCCGGGTCGGCCTGGTCGTCGTCGCCCTCGGGGGCCTCGTCGTTCAGCAGCTCCACCCCGGACTCGGCCGCCGCGTCCGCCGGGGCGGCGTCCTCGGTCTGCCCCTGCGGCTCGGCCGCCGACGGGTCCTCGGCGGAGATCTCGCGGGCGGTCTGCTCCTCCTCCGGCTTGGTCTCCTCCGGCTTGGTCTCCTCCGGCTGGTCCGCCACGGCGGCGTTCTCCTGCGGCTGGTGCTCCGCCGGGTCGGCCTGGTCGTCGTCGCCCTCGGGGCTCTCGCCGTCCAGCAGCTCCACCCCGGACTCGGCCGCCGCGTTGCGCAGGGCGGCGTCCAGCTCCTCCTGGTCCTCCTCCGTGCTCTGCTTGGCCTTCGCCTCGGCCGCCTCGCGCGCGGCGTCGATCTGGTCGATCACCGCCTGCTCGCACGCCGCCAGGGTGTAGCCCTCGGCGGCCAGGAACCTCAGCCACTGGGCAACCTCCGCGCTCGGCGACTTCCACACGGCGTCGTGCATCTGCTCGTGCTCGAACGCGGCGGCGACCTGGGCGAGCAGGAGGAACGGCCGTCCCGGGCGGCCCCGGCGCTTGGTGACGTGGGCGAACGGGTCCATGTCGCGCTGGCCGGTGTGCTTGGGCACCTCGGTCTTGAGCAGTTCGGCCAGGAGGCCCAGCCGCCGCGAGGAGCCGTAGAACCGGGGGAACCAGTAGGTGTTGCCCGTCATCGCCCGCATGACCCACGACCACGCCGCGTCGCTGATCTCCTTCGGACCGCCCTTGCCGGGGTTGATCAGCTGGACCAGGAACTTGCGCCGCGCCTCGCGGGCGGCCCGCCACGCCTTGTTGCCCTCGATGACGCGCTTGCGCGCCGCCTTCGACGCCTCCTTGTCTTCCTTCTCCGGCAGCTGGGCCGCCTGCTCGGGGTTCAGCGAGTGGCTGTTGGCGGCCCAGTCGCGGCAGGCGTAGACCACGCGGATCTTGTCGGAGTCGATGAAGGCGGCGTGGTCGGAGCACAGCTCGGCGTGGGCCTTGACGGTTATCTTCTTGCCCGCCGGGGTCACCAGGTGGGACAGCGGCCGGACCTTGCTGTCCCGGTCCCAACGGGCGTAGCGGACCACCGGCACACCGGCCGTCTCCAGCTCCGCGAGCAGTTCCTTGCGCTTGTGCAGGTCGGCCAGGTCCAGACGCAGCCGTGCCATGGCCTGCTCCCAGTGCCCGGAGGTCGCCGGGCCCCCCTTCTTGTCCCGCTTCGCGTTCTCGTCCTTGCGGTGGGCGTCCATCAGGGCCCGTTCGGCGTCCCAGCCCAGCTCCTTGACCTCCGCCAGGTCGGCGAGCTGGACGAAGTTCCAGCCGTGCGACTGGCCGTACTTGCCCAGGGTGTCGCTGTCGAGCTGGGCGGCGTTCTTCGCGGCCTTGATCTCGGCGGGCTTGTACCCGAGGCGGCGGCCGTGCTTGGCCAACGTGCTCGGGGCGACCTCCAGCAGGGCGAGCTGGGTCAGGCCGTCGGCCACGTCGCGCTGGGACGCCTGGGCCCGCTGGGTGTTCTCGATGATGCTGAGCACCAGCGTCTCGTCATCGACCTCGGTCAGGTCGCGGCGCACCAGCACGGGGACCTTCCGCAGGGGCAGCCCCTTGCGCTTGGCCTCCTTGTTGGCGAGGAGCTGCGCCTTCCATCGGCGCTGGCCCTTGAAGATGCCGATCTTGCCGTCGGCCTGGGGCCGCGCCCCGACCGGCTCCTGGACGCCGGACTCCCGGACGGACGCCTTGAGGGTCGCGTCGGGCTCGGTGTCGATCTGCTTGCGGTGGTTGTACTCGTCGAGGACCAGGTCCTCGGGGAAGTGCCACTCCAGGTCGCCGATCGCGTGGGTCAACCCCTCCTCGGTCTCGGCCACCGCCTGCGGCTCCTGGTCGGCCTCCTGCTCCTGGTCGACGGTCGGGTTCTCGATCATGGTCGCGCTCATGGTGATGCTGTCCTTCGGGCTGGGGGGAATCGAGTGGCCGGGCGGAGCGCCAACTCCTCCCGACAGAAAGAACTATACCACATTAGAGGTTCATTTGATGAGTGGATCTGTCCGTCTCCGAGCGGAGACCGGCAATCGCGGCTATCGGCCGGCCGCGCCGGGCAGGGACTGGGCGGCCAGTTGCGCCTGCAGGCCGGCCGAGGCGACCAGCGCGGTCGCGGCGCACTCCGGCGCAGCGCACCGGTACCAGACGCCGCAGAACTCCTGTTCCCGAGTCTCGGGCGGGCGCAGCCGCATTCGGCCGTGACGGCGGCACCGGGGCAGGGGGTCGGGAAGGAGGCGGTTCGACATGTCCACTCCTCGTGGCGGTGGGGTAAGGCGGCTGGGGGCCGGTCGGGTTGGGCCGCAGGGGTTCGCAGAAGGCCGCCGCACTACCCCGGTCGGCCAGCGGTCCGCCCGGGGCGCCCGGGCCGTCGGGACGGGACGGAGCCGGCGGGGGCGCGGCCCGCTGTGCACACCGGTTCCCGCGGCCGTGCTTCGTACCGCGGCCGGCCGCCGGTGCTTTCGCCGGCACCGCGGCGCCGGACCGGGCCGCGCCGTCGGGAGCCTGGACGACTCCCGACGGCGCGGCCCGTCTGCTACTGAGCGGGGACCGCAACAAGCTCGGCGCCGCCGTCGTCCACGTTCTGGCCGGCGAGGTGGGCCGCCATCTCCTGGGCCGTCATCTGACCCGTGATCTCCGCGAACGGGGCCTTGGCCGTCCGGCCGTCGGCCGTTGCGGCCGCGACCACCGCCCCCGGGTTCTCCGGGTGCGGCATGGTGACGCTCGCGGCGTTCGCCCGCACCACCTCGAACCACCGGCCCTTGTGCCGCGCGAAGTCGCCCCGGGAGAAGTCGCCCTTCTCCCACGGCCGCCCGCGCCGGGCCTCGGCCTCCTCGATCACCACGACCCAGTGCGCCCGCTGCCGTGTCAGGTCGGCCAGGCGCGCCGTCCACCGCCCGTGCTCCTCCCCCTGCTGCTCCGGGTCGAGCCCCGCCAGCGACTCGGCGGCCTTCGCGATCTGCTGGCTCAACGCCTCGACCAGGACTTTCGCCATCTCCTCACCGCTCTTGCGACCGCTGATCTCGTTGTAGGGAAAGTTCCACGTCCACTCGAAGCGGGCCCCGACCTTGGTCACCACCGGCCCGTCCTCGTGGATGTGCGGCCCGGTCACCGACTGCCCGTTGACCCGCAGCACCTCGTACCATTCCCCCCGAGACTTCAGGAAGTCGCCCGGGGTGAAGTCGTCGGGCCCCCAGACCTTGAACCCCTTTTCCTCCGCCGCCTTCACCACTCCCCGCCAGTACTCCAGCTGCTCCAGGGTCTCGGCCTTGCGCGCCTCCAACTCCTCCCGGTGGTGCGGGTACTTGTCCGGCTCCCACCCGGACGAGCCCTTGCCCGCGAGGTCGCGATCCCACCGGCGCAGGTCGGCCTCAAGGCCCTTGATCCGCCGCAGCGTTCGCGCCGGATTCTTCCGGAAGTCCTCGTACGCGGCGGCCGACTTGGCCCGGTCCGCGTGGTACTCCGCCTTGTCCTGCTCCTCGATGCTGCGCCGCATGCCGTTGTCGATGCGCTCCAGGTCGCGCCGGTGGCGTCGCTCGCTGTGGTGCCCGACCAGGACCGGCTGACCGAACGGGATGCCGTCGCCGATGGCGCGGGCACCCCGATAGGCGGCGTCCGACCGGCCCGCCGCGTTGCCGCTGAGCTCCTCGTGCCGCTCGGCCCGGTGCTCGGCACGGTCGTAGCGCTCCTGCTCGGCGTCGGCGAAGCTGCGCGTCTGGGTGTTGTCGACCTCGACACCGACGGCGAACTTGCCGGTGGCCTCCAGTGCGTTCTTGGCCCGGTTGATCCGGTACATGTCGGCGCGGCTGTCGCGGGAGCGGGGCAGGGCGATCAGTCCGACCGTCCGCATCCACTTGAAGCCGACGGCGCGGACGACCTCGTACGCTCCGTCTCCCTTTCGGGAGCCGTCGAGGACGGTGCCGTCCTCCCAGGTGTGCCGGATCGTCAGGGACGTGCGATCGGTGGCGGTCTCGGTCGCTTCGGTGCTCATGGCTGCCCTCCTGGGCCTGGGTGGTGGATCGAGTGGACGGAGGGGCGCCAACCCCTCCCGGCAGAAAGAACTATACCACATTTGCGGTTCAAGTTTGGGCGTGCGATTGCCCGCCCTGCCGGCCGGGCCGACAGAGCGGGAGCTATCTCACATCGAAGTCGTACCGCTCCGCGGTGACCTCCAGAACGAACCACCGGCTCGGCGTTCCTTCCTGGCTGTGCTCGCGCAGCCACTCCAGGAGGGTCACCGTGCGGCCGTCCGTCAGCTCCACGGGCTGGCTCAGGGGGATCGTCTGTCCGAAGTCGTCGCCGCCGACGGGAGTCCGGGCCAGCTCCTGCCCGGTGCCCGGCCCCCAGTCCTCGGCGTAGACGTCCGGCGCGTCGGTGCGCGGCCGGCCGGAGGACATGAGGAGGGTTCCGTTCATCCGGGCCCAGATCAGGGCAGGGGTGGGCGGATGGCTGCCGTAGGCCTCGTGGGCGGTGGCGGCGGCGTGCTCGGCAAGCGCGAGCACGCCAGGGAGGTGGAAGCGCAGTTCGATGGTGTGCACGGTCAGTCCTCGTGTGTCGGGAGCCGGGTCGGCTGTGCCATGTCGCCGCCGACCCGTGCTCGGTGGCGGTGGGTCAGGCGATCCGGGCGGGGGTGATCGCCTCGCGGCTCACGTTGCCCAGGACGGGGGTGCCGTCCTGGGCGCACAGCACGTATCGGACGGTGTCCTGGTCGCGGCCCTCTTCCTCGCTCCTGCACACCTCCGCGAAGTACAGGGCCCGGTACTGCACCTGCTCGCCGTGGTACATCACCAGCTCGCCCGGCCAGATCGGCACCTCGGTCTCCTGGAACTGGCCGACGATCCCCGCGAACGCCGCGTCCTGGTCGAGGGCTTCCGGCTCCGGGGCGGCCGCGTCGTCCTGCTCCGGCGTGATGTCCTCCCAGCCACGATCCCAGGCGAAGGCGGTCAGCGAGGTGTGCCTCCATGCCGCGCCGCCGTCGGCCTGTGCGATGAACCCGTGCGCGTGCGGCTCGTCCGTCACGGGGTGGTACGAGACCTGGTCGCAGCGGAAGACCTGGGGGACAGCCGTGGGGTCGTCGGCGCGGGCGTAGGTGCGTCCGGGCTCGAAGAAGGAGGGGGTGGGACCGGTCATGGTGTGACGCTCCTGGTGTCGTGGATCGAGTGGCCGGGAGGGGCGCCAACCTCTGCCGACAGAAAGAATCATACCACATTTAAAGTTCAAATATGGAGGGTGTGCCCGGCCCCGCCGGGGTGGCGGGCCGGGCGGGTCGGCCTAGGCGGGGCCGGTGCCCCCGTCCGGTGCTGTGAACTCCGTGGATGCGCCGGTCAGGTGGACGCACTCCACGCGCCCGCCCCTTGGGTCGAGGCGGCGGAACTCCGCGCCGGCCAGGATCGCGGAGGCGGCCCAGCGCAGCACTCGCTCCGGCGGGATCTCCCCGTGGTCGACCGCCGCGGCGCCCCCTCTCGTCCAGGACAGGATCCGCCGGGCCGGCTGGTCCCTCTCGTCGTCGCCGAGGCGCATCAGGCGCCGCGCCTCGGCCATGGCCGCCGCCCGCACCCTCTGGTGGGCGATGGTCCCCTCCAGGGCTCGGGCGGACTCCGAGGCCTGGATGCGGCCCTGTGCGGTGAGGCGGAACCGGGGCGGGCTGTCCGCCGCGGGCTCGGCCAGCTTGCGCCGGACGAGCGCCCCCACCGTGGGCGCCGTGCCGTGGACGGTGTGGTCCTGCGAGGTGAGGGCAGTCAGCAGCGAGTCGGTCATGGGCCCGCTGAGCGCGGCGGTCTGCGGCGTCGACATGGAATCTCCTTGGGGGGATCGGGTGGCCGGGAGGGGCGCCAACCCCTGCCGACAAAAAGAAGCATACCACATATAGACGTCATCTATGGACTCGGGTAAGTGCGCCGCGCATTGGCGGCGCACCCGCCCGACCCTGCGATGCCTTACAGGCACAGGCGGGAGCCGTCCGCCGCCTCGACGTCCAGCGACAGGTAGAAGTTCACGTGGTAGAGGTCCACCATCGGGTCGCTGCCGTCGAAGTTGTAGGCGCCGGCGAGCGTCCTCAGCTCCGAGGCCAGGGTCTCCATCGCCTCCGTGGCGACCCTCCGCGGGTGCCCGTGGACCTCCTTCAAGGACCACGCCCACTCGGCGCTGACGTCCTTGACCGTCATCCGGATGGCGCTTCCGCCGGAGAAGTACTCGGACCGGACGGAGAACTTCGCTTCGGCGGGGGCGTCGCCGATCGGGTTGGGCAGCTTGATCGCTCCCGGGGTGTCGTCGGGGCCAGCCTTGGCGGCGAGCTTGCGGGCCAGCTTGATGTCCTGGCGGATCAGAGCGGCGATCTCAGTCGTCGACAGCCGACTGTCGTACTTCGGCCCGTACGAGATCGGCAGGCGCGCCCACCCGCCGCCCCGCTGCTCCTCGGTTTCGCCGGCGGCGGCCTGGGCGGCGCGGACGCGGACTAGGGCGCGTTCGGCGGCGGCGCGCTCCTCGGGGGAGGTGCGGGGATGGTCGATCAGGTTCTGCAGGTACTGGACGCGGTTGGGGCGGGCCTTGGTCGTCGTGGGCACGGTGGTGTCCTTCGTCGCTGGTGGATCGAGTGGCCGGGAGGGGCGCCAACCCCTTCCGATATAAAAAGCATACCACAATTAGAGTGCATCCGTGGGTCGGGTGTCGCGAGTGTCGCGGCACCCGGCCCGCCTAGGCGTTCCCCCAGTAGCCGTCGGTCGACTCGATCCGCAGCGTCAGGTAGTAGTTCTTGTGGAAGTAGTCCGAGCTGATGTCGCTGCCGTCGAAGTTGTAGGCGTTGCCCAGCGTCTTCAGCTCGACCACCAGGGCGCGCGCCGTCTCCGTCGGCACCTTCATCGGGTAGCCGTTATGGTCCTTGGTGGTCCATGCCCATTCCGGGGCCGCGTTCTTGATCGTGATGTCGATCGCATTCCCGTGGCTGGACCGGACGGAGAACTTGATCTCCGCGGGGGCGTCGCCGATGGGATTGGGCGGTCTGACGGTGCCGGGGCCGTCGTCGGGGCCGGCCTTGGCGGCGAGCTTGCGGGCCAGCTTGATGTCCTCCCGGATCAGCGCGGCGATCTGGGTGACCGTCAGCTTGCGGTCGTACTTCTCGCCGTACCACATCGGCAGGCCGTTCGACCGCATGCCGCTCTGCCAGCGGCCGGTGCCGTCGTCGGTGGTGTCGGCGGCGGCCTGGGCGGCGCGGACGCGGACCAGGGCGCGTTCGGCGGCGGCGCGCTCCTCGGGGGAGGTGCGGGGGTGGTCGATCAGGTTCTGCAGGTACTGGGCGCGGTTGGGGCGAGCCTTGGCGGCTGCGGGCACGGTGGCGTCCTTCGTTGGGGCGGATCGAGTGGCCGGGAGGGGCGCCAACCCCTCTCGACATAAAGAAGCATACCACAATTAGAATCCATGTGGGGGTGGAGGGGGAGCCGGATTCTCTCCTCGCTCCTGCGCCTCGTAGTACTCGAACCAGCGGCCCATGATCGCCAGCCACTGCTCGAACGCCTCGGCGAACTCCGGTGCCCGGCGCGGGCCGGCCTCGGCGCACCACGACGCGAAGTTCTCCGCCATCCGCGGCGAGCACCGGTCGGCCACCCACTCCAGCGCCGCGGCGCGGGCCGCGACTCGCTCCGAGTGTGTGCAGGCCGGCCGCGGCCCGTTCACCGGCCGGTCGATCGCCGCGCCGCACGAGCAGCAGCCGCCGGTCATCGGTCCCGGCGGCGCGTCCGGCGGGAGCCGGGTGAGGTCGAACAGCGCGTCCTGGCCGGCGCCGACCTGCGGGTGTCGGTTCACGGGGTATCCCTTCGGGGGCGGGCGGCGCCGGCGGACCGGCGACGCCCGGAGCGGGTGTCAGTTCTGGTGCGGTGGGAGGACGGTCAGCATGGGCTCGCTGCCCGGGTAGGCGTACACCGGCCGCTCCTGGCCGGGCGCCAGGTGGCAGGCGGAGACCAGCAGGCAGTCCGCGCCTACGAATTCGCGTCCGACGAATCGGGACGGCCAGACGGTCTGAGGCAGCCGGGTCTGGGCCGCGGTCCGTCGCACAGGCGCGAGCATGGCTGCGGTGAGCTCGTCGACGCGGGGCGGTGCGACGTCCTCGGCCCACCACTCGCGCGGGTTGTCGACCGGCTCGGCACCGGTGGCATGGACAGGGTGGTTGCGGATGATCGTCTCCACCTCGCGCCGCTCCCGCCGACCGAACCACTCGGCAGCCCCGGGCTCCATCCCGTGGACGAAGTACGGCTGGTACCGGTAGCCCTTCCCGCGGTCGGTCCACACCAGGCGGAAGCGCCCGGCACCGGCCAGGGCGTCCCCGGCCAGGGTGACGATGAACTGCGGCCCCGTGTTGGTGGGGCCGGCCGGCTCCCACTCGCACCGGCCCTTCCAGCCGTACCGCTCGGCGTGGGCGAGCAGGGCGGCCACCGAGCGCGGGGCGGCGGGCGGCGAAGCGGATTCGGGTGTCACGGCGGTCCCTTCGAGGGCTGATGGGGGGAGAGTCCCGGCGTGGCCGGGCTCTGCGGTGCGGGCCCGCCGGCACCGAGCCGGTGCGGGCGGGCGGTGGTGCGGCCTCAGCTGTCGGGGGTGCGCAGACCGGCCAGCGTCCCGAGCAGCGCCAGCGCCCACGGTGCGGGCAGGTCGTCGAAGCTCAGGTCCACCCGGTCGTCGTCGAAGAGCGAGACGCGCACCGCGACGTCCTCGCCGTTCCCGGGGACGTAGCCGGACAGGGTCCGCACGTCCTCGTCCCTGCGGTGCCTGCTGATCTCGGGGAGCAGTTCGCCGACCCGCGCGGCCAGCCGAGTCCGCAGGCGCAGCTCCCGCTGCTGCTCGGCGTTGAATGCCATGATCGAGTACCTGACGGCGCGGTAGCGGGGCAGAAGGTGGTGGAACACCTGCCAGGCCAGGACCTCGGCCGCGCGCCCGGTCGCGACGGACACGGTCGGGTGGTCTTCGGGGCCGAACGGGCGGGCCGTCTCGGGGTAGATGCCGATGACCGAGACGCGCGACTTCCTGCGGTGCTTGGCGTGCCGGAGGAGCCACAGCGCCGAGCCGTCGCCGTGTCGGAGGATCCGGCCGTTGCCGTCGGCCGGGTGGGCCGGGTCGACGCTCCACCCGCCGCCGATCAGCGCCGCTACCGCCGTTGCGCGGTACCAGTCGGCGGTGACCTCCCGGGCACGCTGCTGCACGGCGTCCAGCAGTTCCGCGACCTCCTTTCGCCAGGCGTCGAGGCTGCGGGCCTCCGCCCCGAGCTCGGGCGACTGGTGCACCTGGAGCGTGGTCCGCCGCTCCGGGCCGCTGCGCAGCACGGCCTCCAGCCCCGTGTAGTCGGCAAGGGTGCCGTCGAGTTCTCCGTTCACGTCGCAGATCCAGATCTCGCTCCCGTCCGGCAGCTTGATCACCATCCGGTCGAGCGTGAGGTGGCCGTCGAAGGCGAAGGTGATTCCGCGCGCGGTCGCGGCCCGGGCCAGGGCCTCCTCCAGCGGGTCCTCGGCGGTGAAAGTGATCTCGGGCACGGGGGCTCCTAAGGGGTCGGGTGGATCGAGTGGTCGGGGGAGGGGCGCCAACCCCGCCCCCACATAAAGAAGCATACCACACTTGCAGTGCGTTCGGTGGTGCTCTCTGCGTCACCTGCCCCGTGGGTCCGGCAGCCTCACGCCCCGTCGGGCGCGGGGACGGCGAACGTCGCCCGGGCCCTGCGGGCGAACCGCCGGACCAGGCCGGGGGCGTCGTCGGGGAAGGTGCCCCACCAGATTCCGCCGGGCTGGGCGTCGTCGGGGCCGTCACTCAGCAGCTCCCAGCCCAGGGTGTCCTCCATGCCGACGTACAGGGTCCGAGGACCCTTGCGGGTGATCAGGTCGACCGCCGTGCAGTACAGCTCGTGGCCCACCGGCTCCGTCCGGGCGGGGATGCCGGCTGCGGTCAGCGCGGCGGTGATCAGGCGCTCCCTGGCCGGGGCGGACAGGTGGGCCGGGTGCGGCCGCCAGTCGGCCGGGGTGCCCCACTCCGTGGCCCGCACCCGGCAGGGGCCACGGTCGGAGGTGCTGGCCAGGGTAAGGCGCACCGCCGGGCGGTCAAGGGTCGTCCCGTCGCCGGACGGTGAGGGGATGGCGACCGCCTCGATGTCGAGGACGGCCGCATCGCGGACGTACGGACCGGGGAAGACGTCGCCGCCGGAGCGGTAGGGATCGGTCTGGCCGGTGTAGGTGAACGGGGGCAGGGCGGGCATGTCGATGCTCTCCAAGGGCTGGGCGCCGGGGCCCGGGCGGCGCGCGGCGGCGCTCCGCCCGGCGGCGGGGGTGGGTTCGGGGCGGCCGGTCGTCAGCCGGTCGGAAGGTCGGTCCGAGTCAGGGTCGAGGGGTGGCGGAACCGGATCGAGGCGATGCCGTGGACCCGCTCCCATCCGCCGTGGCCCCAACCGGCCCCTATGAACGACCCGGTGAGGGCGGCCGCGATCTCCCCGAGGAACAGCGGGCCGATGTCGGCGCTGCGCACGGTGGCGGCGACTCCGCTGCGGAAGTACGAGAAGGTGATCCGGCCCGGGATCAACGCTCCGGGCGGCAGCTGGTCCAGGGCGACGGCGATCACCGGCGCGGACGCGCCGACGATCTCGGCCGGGCTCGGGGATTCGGGATGGGCGGTCGCGGACACGGTGGCCTCCTGGGAGAGTCGGGGCGGATCGAGCGGACGAGAGGGGCGCCAACCCCTCCGACAAAAGAAGCATACCACATTGCAAGTTCGAAACGGCGTGGCTCGCAGTGCTTTCCGCACATCGCCCGCCCGGCCGGGGCGGCTCTCCGCCACCCCGGCCGGCCTTCACGCGGCGGCAGTCATCTCCCCCGGCCAGCACCCGCCCCAGGCCCGCGACGTATCGTGCTCGACCGCCATCCGGTGGCACCGCGTGCACTCGGAGCCCCATGACTCCGGCTCCGCGTCCGGCGCCGGCTGCGCCGTGTACAGGTCCTCCCGGCTCCAGAGGGTGCCGCCGGGGGCGAATCGAACCGTGCCGTCCGGCATCGGCAGGGCCCACCCCTGCGGCCAGTCGAAGGGGCCGGGGCGCAGTGCCTGCTCCACGGCCTGGCGCAGGGCGGACGCCCGCCACGGGCGCGGCGTCCCGTGGGCCCGGTGACCAGGTAGACCCCTTCGGGGATCTGCTGGTGCGGCCGGTTGACGACCGTCCCGGACTCCGGAACGGGGACGAACACGACCGCGTTGTGGTTGTCGGTCTGCCGATAGCGGACCGTTCCGTCGGCGTCGACCGTTGCGCTGCTGGACAGCCAGAAGCGCATGCTGTTCGTGACGAAGTTGCGGACCTCGACGCCCGTCACCTCGGGCTTGCCGTACTGGATCAACTGCCGCGCCGGGTGGCCGGCCTCGTCCCGGCCGGGGTGCTGGGTGTACTTCCCGTGCAGCGGGACCTCCTCCAGCGGCAGGCGGGCCGGGCCGGTGTACCACCGCGGGTCGGGGCGCGTGGTGAGCGGCGCCCCGGGCAGAGGCTGGCGGGGCAGGGTGGCGGGCGGCTGCGGCACTGACGGCTCCTCGGGTTCGGCTGGATCGAGCGACCGGGAGGAGCGCCAACCCCTGCCGACAAGAAAAAGCATACCACATTTAAACGATGTCTGTGCGTGGGCTCCCCCGCGGCGCGCCCCGCCCTCCTTCTCCCTGGTCCGGGCGGCTCTCGGAGCCCCGTGTGACCGGGTGCCGGCCGCCTTCCGGCCGCGCCTGGCGGGCTTGGAGGGCGGGCTCGGTCCGCCGGCGCGGCGGACGTCGGCGGCCGCCGCATCAACGGCCCGGCCCGGAGTGGTTCCGGGCCGGGCCGGTGGTACTCAGCGCCATGGCCAGGCGATGGCCTCCCGGCCGTCCCGGCCGATGTTCCAGGTCTTGCCCGTGTCGTCGCGCAGGGTGGTCTGGCCGAGCGGCCCCCAGGTCGGCGGCTTCGTCAGGATTCGGTAGGTCGTGGTGTTCGGCTCCTCGTAGTTGCCGTCCGATATGTAGCGGAGGGTGGCCATTTCGTACACGAGGGTGTCGCCGACGGCGCGGATGCTCAACGCCCCGTTGGTCAGCATCCGATCGAGGATCGGGCCGCCGTGGACGGTCAGCCCGTGCCGGACGGCGAAGTCCAGGGTCTCCTGAATGCTGCCCCCGATGGCCTCGGAGAGGTGGTAGGCCGCGCGGACCTCGCTGCCGACCGCGGCGGTGTAGGAGCACCACGCGGCGGGGACGTCTTCGGCCTCGGCCACGTCGAGCGCGGCCAGGACGGCGGCCTGGGTGTCCGACAGGTGGTAGCGCAGCAGGAAGGCGCGCCGCTCGGAGATCTCGGTGGAGGTCATCTGTTCCGTCCTTGGGTGGCTTCGGATCGAGTGGACGGGAGGGGCGCCAACCCCTTCCGGCAAAAGAAGCATACCACATTTACTATCCGTCATGGAAGGTGGGAAAGCCCGTACAGGTAGGGGATCTGTTCGGCGGGGACCTCGCCGGGCTCGGCGTCCCAGTCGTAGGCGCAGGTGCCGTAGTGGACGCCGGCCCGGCGCAGGAGCCACGGCTCGAAGTCCTCGGGGCCGAACCCGTCGGGGTTGCACAGGCTCTCGAACGCGCTGCGCGCCTGCTCCCGGCTGTCGGCGCGCACGTGCAGCACGATCGGCACCCCGTAGTAGCCCGGGCCTTCGTCGGGGCGGTCGGTCGCTTCGCTCTGGTCGGGCATGGTCGCTCTCCTCTTCGGGGTGTGGTCGCGGTGCCGGCGGACCACCGGCACCGGGGTGGGCGGCGGCCGTCCGCGCGCGTTCGACGGCGCGGGCGGCCGCGGGGCGGCTACCGCCCCTCGGGTCCGGCGTCCGGCTTGCGGACGACCAGCACCTTCTCCCGGCGGCCGAGTCCGCACCGGAGCATGTCGGCGTCCACCCACCACGGGGCGGCGCCCACCTGGAAGTGGCGGTGCACCGTGCCGGGGCTGTGCTTGAGGTGCTGGTCGGTCCAGCCGGTCACCGCCGGGTAGGCGCTCGCGTCGCTGAGGCGGAGCGCGAGCCGCATCCCCTCCTTGACGTCCTCGGCGGGAATCCACTCCAGTTTGCCGGTCGGGCCGCCGGGGACGACGGGGGAGCGGGGCGGCGGGGTGTACCCGACGGCCTTGTAGTGCTGCGCCAGGGACGACAGCAGGGCGCTGAACGTCGGCTGCGGTCCGGGTTCCCATCCGCCGCACGGGCACTCACCGAGGTAGCCCTCGAAGGAGGGCAGGCGCAGCAGCTCGTGCGCCACCTCCGGGTCGGCTTCGGCCCTGTTCAGCTCGCGCTGCGCGGCCTGGGCGTACTGCATGCCGGGGGAGTCGTCGGTGTCGAAGGGCATCTGCTCGGCCTCTCGTTCGGTGGATCGGGCGGCCGGTAGGGGCGCCAACCCCTCCCGACAGAAAGAAGCCTACCACATTTACGTGTCACATGGGGGTGTGCGTCGACTCAGGGAGCGATGCGGCCGGAGGGTGCCGCCTGCGCTTGTCGGCGAGGCGCTGGTTCCGGGCGCGCTGGAGTTCGCCGAAGGTGTGGGGCCCCTGACGCTTCCTGGTGATCGGGTTGGGGTTGGCGACCATGCCCACCCGGATCACGCCCGGGGCGACCGCCAGCAGGTCGGAGGCGGCCTGGTCGAGGTAGCCGGCCTCCTCGAGCCGCTCCGCCGTCGGGAAGACGTCCGCGTGCCGCTGGGTGGCGACGTCGACCAGGTGGTCCTCCTTGCCGCCCAGGCTGAGCGTGTACTTGAAGTTGTCCGGCTTGGCCGGGGCCACGATCCGGGCGAACCGGCCGACGGCCTTGGTGTAGGCGTAGAACCTCGTCGCCGGGGCCGAGCGCATGATCCGCAGCCATGCCCGCGTGTAGTCGTCGCTGTAGAAGTCGCCGGCGTCGTGGACGCGCACGACCGCGCCCCGGTAGCGGACGTGGCGCAGCTCCTCGGTCATCCAGCGCTCCCAGTCGCCGGGGGTGTCCAGCGTCATCATCAGGTTCCGCTGGTGGGCGAGCAGGACGTTCGGCAGTCTGCGGAAGGAGCTGGTGGAGACCGTGGCGTAACACAAGTTCGCGCACGCAGAAGCCTCCGGGCAGGTGTTGAACCGGCGGCCGTCCGGGAGGATGGTCCACCAGGCCGGAAGGGTCCATGTGTAGATCTTCGCGCCCCCGCGGTTCAAGTCGCTGTTGTTGGCGGTCAGCAGCCACTGCTTCGGCTTGGCGGGCGGGGCGTCGAACAGCGCGAGCGGGTCGCTGGCCTCGGGCATGACGGGGCTCCGTGTCGTGGTGGGATCGGGTGGCCGGGAGGGGCGCCAACCCCGTCCCGATAAAATAAGCATACCACATTTCAGGGTCGAATGCGGGTGGATCGGCTTGGGGTTCCGGTGTGCCGGCCACGGTCGGCGCACCGGCACCCGCGGGGTCCTAAGCGCCGCGGGCGGAATCGGCCAGCGCGGATCGAAGGGTGGAGCCGGTCATCTCCTCCAGGGGCCGGAGCCGCTCGGCGGCGGCGGGCTCGGCGGCCAGGCGGGCCGCGTCGGCCTCCGTCACCACGACCGCGCCCGACCTGTCGCAGCGGCCGTCGAACGTGCCGATCCCGGCAACGTGGGCTATCAGGCTCCCCGGTTCCCCCTGGGCCTCCTCGGTCCACAGCCGGAACGAGGTGTCCGGCACGGCGGCCAGCGCGTGGGCCAGGGAGGCGGGGGCGTCCGAGTCTCCGAAGTAGCGGGAGAAGACGCCGACCGGAACGTCGGGCAGAAGGCCATCGTCGTCCTCGACCCCGTGGTCCAGCAGGGCGGCGCGGACCCGTCCGCGGGCCTCGGGGTCGGCCGGGACGATGTGGATCTCCACGGCCAGGTAGTTCTCGTGGTTGCTCATGGCGTCCTTCGGGGGCTGGGTGGGCCGGGGCGGGGCGGGCTGCCCCGCCCCGGCGTGATCAGGCGACGGTGGCGCAGATGTGCTCGCTGTGCGGGTCAGCCAGCTGCTCGGCCAACTCGCGGGCGTTGCGGGCGGCGTGCAGCTCGGCGAAGGTCGTACCGCTCGACCGACCGGCGGTCTGGAGCAGGCGCACCGCCTCCGCCATCAGCTGCTCGGTCAGGACCAGCGGACCGACCCCGGCGAGCTGTTCGCGCAGTGCCCGGTGGTCGGCGTCCCTCTCGGGGGACCCGCTGCGGGCGGCTCCGGTCGCCGGGCGCAGCACCCGCGCCAGGGCCTTCCGCAGCGTGATCCCGCGCGGTGCCGTGCCGCCGGTGCGCAGCGCCTCGGCGTCGACGATGAACACCTTCATGTGGTCCGTCCTTCGGTCGGTGGGATGGATCGAGCGGCCGGGAAGGGCGCCAACCCCTTCCGACATAAAGAAGCATACCACATTTAGAGTCTTCCTGGAAGTTCGGGACTGGCCCGGCCGACGGCTGCGCACTGCCGCGTGGCGCCGGCCGCCGGGATGCCCGGGTCCGGTGCCGTCGGTACTGGACCCGGACGCGCCGTCAGTGGTTTTGCCCAGGGATGGCGCGGGCGAGGAACGCCCGGGCGGCGGCTCGCACGTCGCCCCCGAAACCCGCTTGCAGGACTGCCAGCCCCGGCGGGCCGTAGTCGGCCAGCGTGTCGCAGCTGATCGTCAGGCGGTTGGCGCAGGCGCACGGGTGGGGCCTGTGGTCGTCGGACACGTGCCCGTGGGCCAGGGCGCGGATGATCTGGATGCCGTCTCCCCAGCCGTCGCTGTGCAGCATGTTGCGCTCGGCCGTCAGCTCCGGGTGCAGCCGGGCCAGGTCCTCGGGGCGGACGGTGGTGGGAACGGTGCCGTCGGCGAGCGCCTCGGCGCAGTGGTCGGCGGCCAGGCCGAAGACCTCCATCCAGCTGTTCGACTGCTCGCCGATGATGTCGGCGAAGGAGGGGGTGGCCGGTGCGCCGACGGTGGCTCCGTAGGCATGCAGGGTGTTGCGCAGCACCACCGGGGTGCCCTGGTCCGCATGTCGGACGCCCGACCTCGGGACCGCGACGCTCGCGGGCCAGAACCCTTCCTCCAGCTCGTCGTCGTGGCCATCGACCAGCACCCAGTCGACGCTCTTCGCCCGCGGGTCCGGGGACAGCAGGAGTCGCCGGTAGCGGCCGTTCTGGGTGGCCTCGACGGCGACCTGGTCGGAGTCGACCGTCGCGGCGATTCCGCCCCGCGCCAACTCTTCTGCCAGGGTGCGGCATTCGGTCGAGACGGACATGGACAATCCCTTCGTCGGTGGGGTGCCCCCGGCCGGTTCGGCGGCCGGGGGCGGATGGCAGGGCCGGGCTGCGCCGCTGGGGCGCAGCCCGGGAGGGGTCAGGCGCGGGCGCGGCAGACGTGGCGGCTGTCGTCGGCCGCCAAGTGGTCGGCCAGCTCGTCGCCGTAGCGCGCGACCAACCCGAAGCCCCCGTGCCGCGACTGGTCGGGTCCGGCATCCGCCGCAACGGCCCGCAGGATCTCCCCGGTTACCGTCAGCTGGGATTCGGTCAGAACGAGCGGGCCCCGGAGCCACAGCTGCTCTCGGACGCCCTGGAAGTCGGCGTGGTCGTCCTCGGTCCGGCGCGGGTCCACCGCGAAGGCGCACGGATCGGCCGCGTACTCGAACGCCTCGAACAGGACGCTGCGCGGCGTCACGGGGTGGCGGCCGGAGAGGGCAGAGTCGACACTGACGACAGCGATGATCATGGGGATTCGCCTCCTGGGTCGGTGGGATCGGGTGGCCGGAGGAGCGCCAACCCCTTCCGACATAAAGAAGCATACCGCAATTAGAGTCCACATGTGAAGGTGGGGCCGTGGCCAACGCGCCTCCGCGCCTAGCCGGGCCGACCGGCCCGGCCCACCGTGCCGCCGTTCCCGCGGCGCCGCGCCCTCTCCTCTCGCTCCCTGGCCTGCTCGGCCTGCTGCGCCTCGGTGAGGAGCTTCACGCGGCCGGAGTAGCGCAGCTGATAGCAGTCCTGGAAGCTGTCGGACCCGTCCCGCTGGTACGCCGCGTAGATCAGTTCCAGCGTCTCCAGCAGCGCCGCCGCCCGGAGCCCATACTCGGCGCCGACCGGCCGCTCGGCGAACAGAAAGTCGTCACTCAGCCCGGAGACGTCGACCAGGATCCCGTACCCCGACCCGCACCGGACCGAGATGCGCAGGTGCGCCGGGACCACGCCGCGGGCCCGGGCCTGCCGGTAGTCGGTCCGGAGCCGGGCCGCTACCTGAACCTCCCGCTCGCCCTCGCTGCGCCGGTACTTCGGGCCGTACACAGTCCGGTTCACGCTCGCGCCGTCGACGGTCACCGTGCCGCGCCGGCTGCGCCATCGGCTGTCGACGTAGGTGGTGGTGAACCGGCCCGGACGGGCCTGGGTGATCGTGTGCAGCCGGTAGCCGGCCGGGGCGGCCGCACGGGCGCGCTCGCGGGCCTCGTGGTGGGTGGCCATGCTCGGGTCCTTGTTCTCGGTGGCGGTGGCCGGGAACGGCGGGCGCCGCCCCCGGCCGGGGTCGTCAGTAGCGGCGGTGGGACGCGAACGGCCGGTAGGGCTCCGGGTCGGACACGGTCGACGTCCCGTCGCCGTGCACCGTGATCGTGGTGACCTGGGGACCGCGCTCCACCCGGGCGCGCCGGGCGAGTTCCGCCTGCCATGCCTCCTCGGTGGCCCGGTACTCCACGGCCCGGCGGACGGCCTGCTCCTCGGCGGCCTGCGCCCCCTCGCGGTGCGAGCTGGTGAGCTCCTCGTACACCTTGTGCAGCCGCGCCGTCTCGGGGGTGCTGAGGTTCCCCTGCTCCTCGGCGACGCGCAGGATGGACCACCACGCGCAGGTGAGCGCGCTCACCGTGGCGTCGCTGTCCGCCGCCTCCCGGCCGTACGCGTTGAGAGTCGGGCGGTGCGCAGCCTTCCCGGCGTCGGTGAGCGCCGTGCGGGCCTGGCGGACGACGGTGGCGGCCAGGCGGCGGGCCTCGGCGAGCTCGGCGGGCGGCAGCCAGGAGGCCGGGTCGGCGGGAACGCGGTCGACGGCGTGGCGGCTGGTGCGCTCGGCGTGGGCGGCGTCGGCCTGCCACTGCTCGCGGGTCGGCCAGTCAACGGTGCGGGGCATGGAGAACCTCCGGGGCAGACGCCCCGAACGGGGCGTGGTGGGATCGAGTGGACGGGGAGGAGCGCCAACTCCTCCGGGGTCGGGGCGCGGTCGGAGATCGACCGCGCCCCGGGGGCTAGTCGCGGTTCAGCAGGGAGGACAGGCTCCGCAGCAGGTAGGGGTCGAGTTCGCCGCTCCGCAGGCAGACCGCTTCGCCGTCCGCACCCACCGCGAGGACCGTCACCCGCTCGGGCCGGGCCTCGGCCAGCGACCGCCCGCCCGACGGGATCTCGACCTCCAGGCGCAGGCGCACCGGCTGGCGGGTGCCGCCGCGCAGCGTGCCGGTCAGCAGGCCCACCAGATCGGCGTCGTCCGCCTGGTCCAAGGGGCGGGAGGTGCCCATCAGGCGGCAGCCGTCGCAGGGACAGCCGATCCAGTGCAGGGCGTCGGGCGTGGTGGGCATCTTGGGCCTCCTGTGGCGGTCGAGTGGTCCAGGAGGAGCGCCAACCCCTCCCGACAAAAAGAAGCATACCACAATTAGAGTCCAGATGAAAGGTCGTCAATCGGCCGGAGCGGCGGACTCCTCGACGACCCGGACGGGGAGCGGCAGCCCGTAGTGATCGGCCAACGACTCCACGGCGCCCGCCATGTCGGCGTTGCCCACCCACACCGCCCGGCCCTCGTGGTCTGCCGCCTCGTAGCGCGCGGTGGCGTGGCCGGCCTCGAACCGCAGTGACCCGCCGATCCCCGGCCACCCCACGAAGTCGACCGACCGCCGGAACTCCTCCAGCCGGCCGACCCGGCGCACCCGCGCCACCGTCTGCGGCTCCGTCGGCACCGGCACCCGCACGACGGTCTGGGAACTCCCTGCGAGGATGACCTCCAGCCCCCGCGCGGCCAGGTGCTCCCGGTCGCCGCGGATCAGCCGGTCCCACTCGTCCCGGGCCTTGCCCGCCCGGGACGGGCGCAGGTAGTGCGTGCCCATGATTCGTTGAACGGCTACCCCCTGGTCCCAGGGGACGGCGTGCCAGCCCTCGGCCGCGTCGTCGGCCGCGGCAGGCGACAGCTCGGCCATGACAGCCTCGACGGCGCGCACGGTCCAGGACTTCGCGCCGGGGAAGGGCTGGAACGGCGCGGCTCCCTGGCTGCTGTGGCTTTCGGCTGGGGCGTGGCTGGACATCGTGGACTCCTGGGTTCGTCGGTCGGCGTCGGGCCCGGCCTGGAACGGCTTTCGGCCTGCGGGCGGCTGGGCGGGCCGGGTGGTGGGTGCGACCGTCACCACCCGGCCGGGAGTTCAGGGGGCAAGGGCGCTGGCCAGTTCCTCCGGCGTGGCCTGGAGGACTCGGGCGTACGCCTGCTGCAGCGGATCCGCCGAAACGGCAGAGACGCCCCACGCACCGCCGACGGCGCCGTCGGGGCCGTCTTCGAGGACGAAGTAGTGGCGGATGAGTTCGACAGCCTCGGCATTCGACAGCTCGGGGTAGTTGCTGCGCTGGTCGGCGGCTGCCGCCTCGATCGCCTCGGCGAGCCCGGCGGGGCGGGGTGCGGTGGTCATGGTGTCGGTTCCTCCGTGTTGGTGGGGCGGCGGGTTCGAGCGGCCGGAGGGGCGCCAACCCCTTCCGACAGAAAGAAGCATACCACAAATAAGCGTCGTCATGTGATGCGGCGCAGGTACCCTCGAGGGATGATTCGCACGGGCAGCGGCAATCCGTAGTGGTGGGCGAGCGCGGTGACCGCCTCGCCGCCGGCCTCGAATCGCTCGGCGGCGCCTTGGCCGAGATGGTTGCGGACCTCGTAGGTGCCCACCGGCTCGCCCGGGTGGTACAGCAGCATGCCCCCGATCCCCGGGAACCCCTCGAAGTCGACCCGGGTCGTCAGCGCGGCCGGCGGACCGACACGCCGCGCGGTCGCGGTGGTCTGCGGGGCGTCGGGGGCGGGGACGTGCACGACGGTCCGGTCCTCCTCGGCGAACAGGATCAAGAACCCGTGGGCGGCCAGGTGCGCGCGGTCCGCGCGCAACGCCCCGTCCCAGCTCTCCCGCTCGGCACCGGGCGCCGCGGGCCGCTGGAACTCCCCGCCCCTGACGCGGTGCACGGCGACCGCGTCCCGGCTCTCCTCGGTGAGCCACCACCCGTCGACCCCGGCATCCGCCGGCGGGCACAGTCGGCTCATGGTGCGGGCGATGGCCCGGACGTGCCACGGGACGGCGCCCGGGGCCGGCTGGAACTCCTCCGCCGGTTCCGCGGCCGTCGCGCCGGCGTCCGCGGCGGGGAGCGGCAGTGTGGTCTGCATGGGCTTCTCCTCGGGGTGCTGGGGGCGCGGCACCGGCCGGGGCCGCGCCCGTCGGTGTCAGAACAGGCCGTGCGGGGCGTCCGGGGCGCTGTGCCCGGAATCGGCGAACAGGTCGGCCTGCAGCGCGGTCTGCGGGTGCCCGAACTGGCTGGGCGTCATCGCCGACCACTCCTGTCCGACCCGGCTGGGCGACCGGTCCGCCGGGCGCTCCTGCTGCGGCTCGTAGGTCGCCAGCAGCAGCAGCGCGGACGCCTCGGGGATCGGCCCCGGGGCGCGGCGGACGGGGCGGACGTGCTCGGGAAGGAGGTCGAACAGCGCGGCGGCCTGGTCCTGGTCCTGGCGCTGGGAGCGGCGGGGCACGGCGGGTCTCCTGGGACGTCGGGTCTGGGTCGGTTGGGCGGCGCGGGGGCGGTGGCGGTCCGCCCCCGCGCCGGGCGCGGTCAGTACCAGTTCTGCGGGGCGGGGCGGTACAGGCTGTCGAACCGCGCCCGCTCCTCGTCGGTGGCGGGCCGCCAATCGGACACCTTGGCCTCCAGCGACATGAACGCCGTTTCGTCGACCATCTCGCCGTGCCCGTCGGTGGACTCGTAGTGGATGTACCGGCCGTAGGTGGTGCTGGTGCCGGTGATGCGGACGGTCACCGTGTCGTCGCGCAGGTCCCACGACACGTAGTCGCCCGCCGCCCAGCCCAGCAGCTCCACCCGCTCCCCCTCCTCGGCGGTCTCCATCAGGCTCCGGACGACGGCGGCGACGCGGCCCAGCATCTCGGCGCGGCGCTCCAGGTCCACCGGGCACGGCGTGGTGGGGCGCTCGTTGGCGGGGCTGAACTTGCACCAGCACGCCTTGCGGGCCGTCTCCGGCAGGACGACGAAGTTGAACGGGTCCAGTTCGACGGTCTCGACGATGTCGAACAGCTCGTGGGCGGCCATGGTGTGTACCTCCGGGTCGGTCGATCGAGTGGCCGGGAGGGGCGCCAACCCCTTCCGACAAGAAAAAGCATACCACATTTACTGTGCTTCTGGGGGTGCGGTTCGGTCGAAAGTCCGAACCGCACCACCCTCCTATCGGGCTGCGGCCGCCAATCGCGCCACGTCCGCGGGCGTCATGTCGACCGACCACACCCCCAAATCCCGGCGCAGCCGCTCCCACTCGCGCCCCTGAACGCGCGCGACATCGCCCACCGACAGCGCCGGGCGGCCGCTGCGCGACCATGTCCACGTACCCACTCGGCCGTTCTCGCACCCGGCGTTCGGGCACGGGGCGTCGACCTTCGGAAGCGGGCCGGGCTGCTCCCTCTCGAAGGACCGACCGCGGTTGTCGAACCCGATCCGGATGGTCCCGCCCTCCCGGTAGGTGAAAACCGCCTTGCGGCACCACATGCAGTGCGACATGTGCGTGAACCGCGCCCCCGTGATCGTCACCGTCCACCCCTCGCGGGTGACCTGGGGGAGCGGGGAGGGGAGAACCCCCAACTCCACGTAGCCGCGGCGGGGTTCCACCCCCCACACCAGCGGCGGCGTGGCGTGGCCGGACAAGGTGGCCTGCCCGCTGCCCGTGCACTGGCCGTAGACCTCGACGGCGTACGGGGCGTCATGCGCGGCGGCCTGGTCGCCGTCGGTCTCCACGGGCAGGAAGCAGGCGGAGCAGCGAACGGTCATGGCGGGTGCCTCCTCGGGCTGCCGGACGCGGCCGGCGGATCGGTGGGACGGTGGGTCGGGCGGCGGGGGCTGCTGCGCCCCGGGGCTGGGCGCAGCAGCAGGGCGTCACGGACGGGCGGTGTGCAGCATCCGCAGCGCGGACGCGCGGTTCCGCTCGGTGAACCTCTCGTGGATGCGCACGCGGGCGGCACGGGCGGCCAGGAACGCCCGCCCGGCGGAAGCGTCACCCTCGGCGGCGCGGGCCAGCAGCACGACCAGGGGGTCGGCCCCGGCGGCCAGCGACTCGGAGAAGGTGCGGGGGGCGTCGGGCAGGGGCTGGGCGGTGGACACGGTCAGATCTCCTCGGTCGGTGGGCGGCGGTGGGTAGTCGGTGGTGGGGCGGGGACCGGGGGCCGCCTGCGCGGCCCCCGAGTCGGTCAGTGGCTCTCTTCCTCGTGGCTGGCGAACACGCCGCCGTTCACCTCGCCGAACCGGATGGCGTGCTGGAAGGCACGGACCCCCGCCCGGCGACCGCGCACGCCGTACTGCTGGTGGAACCGGCCGTCCCACCCGCACGCCCCGGTGCCCCACACGAGGTAGCTGCCGCGCGCCCTGTGCAGCGACCACGTCAGCCCCGGGCGGCCGCCGACCATGGCCAGGCACCCGGCCGTCTTCAGGTCGCGCCACTCCCGTTCCGGCACGAACGCACCGGCCTCGTGCTGCGCTGTGCGGATCGCTGTGCGGAGCGACTTCACCGGGGCGAACGGCTCCGTGGTGGGGCGGCCGTAGCGGGTCATGCACGCGGCCTCCCAACCGTGGGAGCTCCAGCCCCGGGCGGTGGCGCGGGTGATGACGATGCTGGTGGTCCGGGCCGGGCGGACCCGGCCACGGGGGGACTTCTGGCCAGCGCGGGCGGTGGCGGTCACAACCAGGGTGTTCAGCATGGGCGTGCGCTCCTCGGGTGGGTCCGGATCGAGTGGCCGGGAGGGGCGCCAACCCCTTCCGACAAGAAAAAGCATACCACATTTACAGTGCTTGATGGGTGTGGCGTGGGCCACACCCACCACCCGGCCCGCTACCCGCCGGCCGGGACCACCAGCACCGGTTCGGTTGCCGCGTACGACTCGCACTCGGACCACGGGTTACCCGCCGCCCCGGCCGCCATCAGGACGACCTCAAGCGGTCCGTACGGCGACGGGAGCGACGCGCAGCACGCGCACCTGCACCCGGCCGCGAACGGCCGCGGCTGCGCCGTGTACGGCTCCTGGTAGCCCATCCTCACCAGCGGCCGCCCGCCCGCCGCCCGGACGGCTGAGGCGTAGCCGACCACCACGTCCCCGGGCGCGACCCGCCCGGCCGCCGCGACCCGCACCCGCACCGGATCGACCTCCGCCCCGGCCCCCGACCTCGGCACCACCACCGGATAGAACTCCACTGCCTTGGACACCTGCGCCCCTTCCTCCTGCACACAGTTTCGGCCCCTCGGGCGAGGCGGGGCCCTGCGCCCCGCCCCGGTCCCCCGGGGCCGTCCTCGGCCCCGGGGGACGGCTGCGGCTCACGCCGCGAGCATCAGCTCCCGCGCCTCGCGGTACTCGGCCTTGCGCGGCTTGTAGGCGGTCAGCAGCTCGCGCACCTTCGCCTGGGAGTACCGGCGGGAGGTCCGCACCTTCCGGCCCCAGCCCTCGCGGGTGCGGCGGGTACGGGCCGTCTCGCTCGGCTTGGTGTTCGTCCGCTTGGCCACGGTGCGCAGCGCGCTGACCACGCCGCCGACGGCCTCGGGGGCCACCCCGGCGGCCAGCACGTGGGTGGTGAGCGAACGGGCGCGGCTCTGGCAGGACTTGGCGAGCTTCGCGGTGTTCACCGGGCGGCGATCGCGGGCCTCGGCGCGGGTGGCGCGGGAGCGGTCGCGGAGGTTACGGGCGGCGGTGCGGGCGCTGGCGTTCATGACTGGGGTTCCTTCCGGTTGGTCCTGCTGGATCGAGTGGCCGAGAGGGGCGCCAACCCCTTCCGGCAAGAAAAAGAATACCACATCTGAGCGTCGTTTTGGAGTATGGCCTACACCACACCCGCCGCACCGCTCCATCGGCCGGCCGGGACCGGGGGCACCCGCCGGACACCCCCGGCCCCGCCCCGCCTACTGGCGGCGCTGCGCCGCGTGCGCCGCCCGCCACGCCTCGCGGGTCGCGGCCAGCGCTCCCGGCGCGTCCCCGATCGCCGCGCTCTCCATGGCGCTCGTGAGCGACCGCACCGCCTCGCGCGCCCGGAACCGGCGGGCGTCGTACCCGCTCGCCCCGACCCGGCCGAGCACGTCACCCGCGAGGCGGTTGAACTCCGCCGCTGCCGCCCGGATCTCCTCCGGGCGGCCCGAAGGAATCCCCCCGCCCACGATGGCGGAAACTCGCTCACCCGACCCCCGGCGCACCATCTCGAAAGCGCGGACAACGGAGCTTGCAGTACCGGGGAAAAGGAACTCGAATTCGCGGGCGTGGTCCATTGTGGATTTCCTCTTGATCTCGCGGGTTGTCGATCGAGTGAAGGGCGGCGGCAGCGCCAACTGCCGCCGCCCGGGGCGGGGCTACGCGGCCAGCGCGTGCCCGCCGTGCTCCGGCTCCTGGTGGTCGTCGAGCAGGGACAGCTGTGTGAAGTCCTGCGGCGGGGCCAGCTTCAGTACGGCGGCCTTCACCGTCCGGGTGGTGACCGTGGCGGGCATCATCGCCGCGACGGCCCGGCTGTCCCCTCCGGCCGCGCGCCACATCTCGTAGAGGACCTGGTCCCGCCGGTTCCTGGCCTGCTGGGCCTGGCCGCGCGCGGTCTGGAACTCGGACTCCGCGTTGAGCGCGTCGATCAGAAGTACCGAGCTGACGGGCGGTGCATCGGTCGTCGTGACCAGGGCCATGGCTGCCTCCGTAGGTGGGGTGATCGAGTGGCCGGGAGGAGCGCCAACCCCTTCCGACAAGAAAAAGCATACCACATCTGAGGGTTGAAATGGAGTGTGCGGACACTCTCGTAAGGGGTCTCGCCGGGGGTCTCGTATCGGGTCTCGCTGAGTGTCTCGCTAGAGGTCTCGTTCGGGGTTCAGGCGGTCCGGAACCCTGGGTGGGTTTGCCCTGGCCAGAGGCACGTCCGGCGGTTCTCACTGGCCCGACTTACCTTCCTGAGCCCTGTCCTGTTGAGTGAGTGAGTGGGGGTGGGGGTGGGGCTGGTCGGCTTCGGGTGGGGACGCTGCGCTGTGCTTCTTCTCTGCGCCCGCCTGGTGGCGGCCGCGCGGTGAGGTGTTGGGCGGCGGGCCCGCCGGAGAGAGGCGGGCCCAGTGGTGGGTAAGTCAGAACCTCGCAGCCTCGCGGTGGAAGCGTGCTTCGGCCTGTCGGTCGGCCCAGACATCAACCAGGGGTTGGAACCGGGAGATTGCCTTGGCCGGCGTTGCTGTTCCGGCTACCGCCGGCCCCTGGAGACCAGTAGGGGCCGGCGGTAGCCGGAATCCGATACGCCGGCGCAGGACAGCCGGGCGCTGCTCCGAATTGCTTCGGGGTACTGCCCCGGGCCTGCGCCCGGGGCAGTGGGATTTTTCGATCAGACCATTTCCGCCGGGTGGTAGAAGCGCATCGCCCGCTCGTTCTCCGTGCTCATGGACCAGCCGTAATACTTGAATCCGGAAGCGAGCATGTTGGCCACGACGTCCCGAACTTCCGAGTCCATTTCCGGGGCGACCTCGACGCGGACGCCGGTCAGCTGGAAGTTGAAGTTGATCAGCTTGGGCCCGCAGGTGCCGACGGGCAGCTGCGGCATGATCGCGGCGATCACGATCCCCCCGTCGGAGGCGGCGCGGGTGAGGCGCGTCCGCTGCTGGGGGTCATAGTCGTTGAACTGGTCCGGGCGGATGTGCGACATGGGTTGGTCTCCCTACTTGCTGTGTGGATCGAGTGGCCGGGAGGAGCGCCAACCCCTTCCGACAAGAAAAAGCATACCACATTGAGAGTGTGGTGACCAGTCCGGAGGACTGGATTTCACCGCCAGCTGGATACGCTGACTTGTCTAGTCCACATTGGTCTAAACCACTTGAAACTGATTGAGCATCAGCAAAATCTGACGCAACGTCGGCCAAGGCGTCAGTCGGCCATGCACTACACTCGACTACATGAACGAGCCCAAGCGCGTAGCGCTCCCCCAACAAGCTTCTGAGCTACACATATGCCGATACATCAACTCTCCAATCACCGCGCCCCGGAGGGGCGCAGCCACCCCAGCAGACTCCGCCACGGAGTGGCGTAGCAGCGCCCGCCGCGTAGCGGCGGCGCGGCGCGGCTCCGGAGGAGACCGG
>NZ_JBIVPU010000028.1:0-29157 GCF_044754805.1 Kitasatospora sp. NPDC092948
CCGACCGCCCTTCGGACCCACCCGGGCCGGCGGCAGCAACGGCTCCACCAGCGCCCACTGCCCGTCCGCCAGGTCTGACGGATACCCACCCCAAGAACCACTCACGCAGAGCTCAACGAGCCCACCGGCCCCGCGGCACGGCAGATCTCAAACGCGGTCTGAATGAGTTTTAGAAGAGCAGAGTTTATCGTGTCGTGATCTGTCAACCTGTGGCTGGGGTCGGGTTCACCGAACCGCGCGCGGGTTCGGTGGGTGGGGGGTGGGGGTCGGGGGCGGGGCGGTCGGCCGTGGTGGGGTCGCCGATCGAGTGGCTGTGGGTCAATGCGAAGCAGCACGCCGGGTAGATCCTGCAGGCGGTGAAGCTGTGGGTGTTCGACCCGTGTGCGGTCGAGTGGCAGTGGATGCGTGCCGTCGCCACGGCGTTCCTCCTCGGGTACGGTCACCTCGGCCCCACTGACGGGACGATGCGCGCGGAGTTGGTCTCCTGGCTCGCCCGCCGGCGCCACCTGAACGGCCTGGGGCTCCTGGACCCGGCCCGGGTGTCCGAGTTGGACGCGTTCGGGGTGATCTGGTCGAAGAACGCGGGCGTGTGGGAGCGTGGGCACGCCTGCGCGGCCGCGTTCCACCGCCGGCATGGGCGATTGGCGGTCGCGGGGCTGGATGACTGCGCGGTGGGTGCGTGGGTGCGTGGGTGCGCCGTCAGCGCAAGGCCGCAGGCCTCACCGCCGACCAGGGGGCCGGAGTCGACCAGTGAGGGGTGCCTGGCGAGTTGGGCGTCGCGCACGCCGGAGAACGGCGGGGTGTCGTCTACGTCGCTGTCGGCGGTGCCTTCGGCGGTTCCGCGAACCGTACGGGTCTCGGTGTCGGACCCGTTTTCCGGCTCGGTGTGTGGCTGTGTGAGCAGGTGAAGGCTCGTATCGATGGCAAGCTGATGGAGCGGCGGGCCGCGCTTCTGGATGTGCTCGCCCGGTGTGCCGGGACCGTCGGGCTTTTTTCGGCGACTGTGAGGGCAAAGACGGTGAGGTCGTCGGGGACGGCCGCTTGGCCCTTGTCTGCCATGCCTTCAGCACTGTTCCGCCGGACCAGTGCCTTGAGGCTGTCCGCGAGATCAGGACGGTCCTGGAGAGGAGGGCTTCCGTATCACCGGCCAGGGGGAGTCGGTGGGCGGCCGGCCCGTCGTGCTTTTCTGCGCCGAGCACGGTGAAGGCCGCTGCTTCGTCGGCATCGGCACTGCTGGCGGCGCTCACCGGCTCTCCGTCGGCGTCAGCACTTGCTGTCTGAGGCCGCTTTCCGCCACCGCCCCGCCAGGGCGCTGACACGGTGCTGACACGGTGCTGACCAGTGTTTTGTGTGGCGGGCGCCGGCCGTACCTGCCGGTGGGTCATACGGCGGCGCGGCCGCCGTCGACGGGCAGGACGACGCCTTGGACGAACGAGGCGCCGTTGCCGGCGAGGTAGACGACGGCGCGGGCGATCTCGGTCGGGTCGGCGATGCGGGCGGCGGGGGCCTGTGCGGCGAGCCGGCCCAGGCCGTCTCCCATGGGCTCGGTGCCCTCGGTGAGGACCGGGCCGGGGGCGACGGCGTTGACGCGTACGCCCTGCGGGCCGAATTCCGCGGCCCAGGCCTTCGTCAGCAGGTTCACGGCGGCCTTGGTCGATCCGTAGAGCGCCATGCCGGGCAGGCCGAAGCTCGCCACCATGGTGGAGATGTTCACCACCGCGCCGGCCCCGCGCTCGGCCATGGCCGGGGCGAGGGCCGCGGTCAGGAAGTAGGGGGCTTTGACGTTGACCGCGTACATGGTGTCGAAGTCGGTCTCGGTGGTGGCCGGTGTGGGGCCGAAGGCGCCGATGCCGGCGTTGTTGACCAGGATGTCCACGTGGCCGGCGGTCTCGGTGGCGCGGCGGGCCAGCTCGCGTGCGGAGTCGGCGTCGCGCAGGTCGGCGGGCAGGAAGTCCGCCTTGCCGCTCCCGGCGCGGATGGCGGCCACCGTCTGGGCGCCGCGTTCCGCGTCGCGTCCGGAGACAAGGACGTGGGCGCCGAGGGCGGCAAGGTCCTGGGCGATGGCGCGGCCGATGCCGCTGTTCGATCCGGTCACGAGGGCGACCTTGCCGGAGAACTCCATGACGAACCTCCGCGGATTGGCCTGCGCGATCCACTATCCGCCGAGAACAGTCGGAGTTCGACCGCGGCGTGGCCGGGCGCTCATGTGGCGGTGGCGACTTTGGTGGTGGTGCTGTCCGGGCGGGTCCGTGCTGCTCCTGGTGCCCGTGTCCCGGACGGTTCTCGTGGGAGGGGCTCCCGGTCCTGCCCGGTGGGGTCCCGCCCGGCCAGTGCTTGGCGCAGCGGGGTGCGGGGCCTGTGCGGCGCGGCCGGGTGGCGGCCGGCGGCCGTTCCCCGGCACCTGCTCCGTCCCTCGCTCGAACACCGGGGGAATCTCGCCGTGTCCGCGGACACCCGCGGCCGCCGCGCCTTCACCGCCCTGCTCGTCGCCGGGACGCTCGTTCTCGCCCCGGGCGCGTGCGGCACCGGGAGCGGTTCCGGCCCCACCTCCACCTCGGCCTCCGCGGCGGTGCCCGGTGGCGCTGCCCGCGCCGCTCCGTCCGACCGGCCGTTCGGCCGTTCGGCGCGGCCTGCGCCGCCGTCACCGAGGGCGGCGCGGGTTCGTTCAGCGGTATGGCGCAGGGCCCCGTCGCCACCGCCGCCTCGAACGATTCGCTGCTGTCGACCCCGGTGGCCGCGGTCAAGGAGGCCGGCTCGGTCGGCACCCTCGACTTCGCACGGAACATCATGGTGTTCGCCCCCGCCGGCGACGCCTTCGCCGGGATCCCGAAGGCCGGCCCGGACGCGCTGCTCGCCGGCAGGGCCGGGCTCGCCATGGCCGTCACCTGCCACGTCACCCCGGAACGTCTCGTCCCCGACTCGCTGACCGGCGCTCACGAGACCCTTGGGGGCGCAAGCCTCGCCGTCGCCGGCTCCGAGCCGGTCTTCGGCGTCAACGGCAACTCCGAGGTGCTGTGCGGTGGCGTGCGGACCGCCGACGCCGCCGTCCGTATCGGCGGCACCGTTCTGGTGCCCGCGTCCTGAGCCCGGTCGAGAGGGACAGCGGTCTGCGGGGCGAGGCGCCGCTCCCGGCAACTGGCGGAGGACCCGGACCCCACCCGCCACCGGGTCGGCTTCCGCTGCTCCTTCGCGTCCGACCCGGAAGTCCGGCGCCTGGTCGGCTGGGTGTCGAAAGCCTCGCAGACCGCCCCCCGGCGCCCGCGTCGCCGGCTCCCGCATGATCGGAGACACCGGGGCCCGACGTCGGCGCACCGTCAGGGACGTTGCCGGTCGGGAAGAGCGGCAGATCCAGAAGTCACCCGCGGGGACAGACACGCGGGGGCCGGTGTTCCGGAGTCGGCGTCCGGAAGACCGGCCCTTGCTGTTCTGCGAGAAGCCGGCGAGCGCGGTTGCGTGCGGCGGGGTCGGCCCCGGCAAGCCGGCCTGCCGGTTCGTGCGGCACATGGCGCTCGGCGCGGTGCCGGCGCGGTTCGTGGTGGAGGGCGTCGAGGTCGACGTGCCCTGCCTGCACGGGTTCGTCGACGTCGCTTTGCCGCCGCTGCCGCTGCCGCTGCCGCTGCCGCTGCCGCTGCCGCTGCTGCTGCCGCTGCTGCCGCTGCTGCCGCTGCTGCCGCTGCTGCCGCTGCTGCCGCTGCTGCCGCTGCTGCCGCTGCTGCCGCTGCTGCTGCCGCTGCTGCCGCTGCTGCCGCTGCTGCCGCTGCTGCCGCTGCTGCCGCTGCTGCCGCTGCTGCCGCTGCCGCTGCCGCTGCCGCCGCTGCCGCTGCCGCTGCCGCTGCCGCTGCCGCTGCCGCTGCCGCTGTCCGTCGGGTCTGCGGCGACGCGGACCGGCATCTGAAACGGCGCCTGAAACGGCATCCGTCCGGGTGCCGCGTTCCCCGGGGCGGCCGCGCGCGCTCCTGACGACGAAGGCTGCCCGCCCGTGTCACGGGGCGTGGCGCGGCCCGCGTCCGGTCATGGCCCGGGTGCCTTCCGGGCCGGTCGGGGGGACGATGCGAGGGTCCGGGCTCCCGCCCGGCGGTGTGCCTCGGGCCGAGGCCGGCGCGCGCCCTTTCCGTTCAGACCAGCAGGACCGGTCGCGCGGCCCGGACTTCGGGGCGTGCGTGCCATGCGGTTTCGACGGCTTCCAGGCGGAAGGTCTCGGCGGCCGCTTCCAGTTTGCCTTCGGACGCGAGGGAGACCATCGTCCGGTAGGCCTGTGCCCGGATTCCGTGCGGCGCGTACGCGCCCACGAACCCCATGACGTCGACACCCCTGCTGCGCAGCAGTTCGCCGGAGATCACCGTGTTGTCCCCGGTCACCGTGCCGACCTGGACCAGGCGGCAGCCCATCGAGGCGTTGGTGAGCGCGGCCGCCGCGACGTCGCCCCACAGGTAGTCGGCGATGACGTCGAACCCGCCGGGTGCCTCGGCGCGCAGGGTGGCGGCGAGGTCGTCCGTCTCCGCGGTGTCCACCACGATGTCCGCGCCCAGCCGCTGTGCGTGCTCGACCTCCTCGGGGCCCCGGACGACGCCGACAATGGCGCCGGCGCCGAGGTGCCGCGCGGCCTGGACCGCGAGGGAGCCGACCGAGCCGGCCGCGCCGAGCACGGCCACCGACTCCCCGGTCCGCATTCCCGCGCGCCACGAGAGCGGGAGCCAGGCGGCCAGGCCGGCGTTGCCCAGTACGGCGGCGGTTGTCACGTCGGCTCCCGGCGGCAGTTCGATCAGGGAGTCGGCCAGGACGAGGGTCTGCTCCGCCATCGACCCGTAGGGGGAGAGGGGCCCGTCGAAGTACACCAGGCGCCCGTCCTCGGTCGTTCCGACGCCGTCGCGTCCCGCGACGACGGGCAGGGCCTTCGGGCTGAGGAAGTGCCGCCCGGATGCGATGGCGCGGTCGACGCCGTTGATCGTCGCCGCGGCCACCTGGACGACGACCGCCTCGTCCGACACCGGCACGGGTGCGTGGAACGCGCCGTAGACGGGCGCTCCGTAGTTCTTGAGGACCGCGGCCCGCATCATCTTGTCGTGGCTCATGGGTTCATCCGATTCGTTTCGTGGGTGTCCGGCGGCGTCCGTGCGGGCGCCTTGCTGCGGCGGTGCGGCGGTGCGGCGGCTCTCAGCCCGCGGGGCGGCCCAGGACGCCCTCGGCGATCACACGTGTGAGCGCCTCGACGGCGTCGCCGACGGCGCTGCCGCCGCCGGCGCCGGGGCGGGCTGTGCGGCAGAAGCCCTCCAGCATGCACACGACGGCGACGGCGGTCAGTTCGCAGTCGCGGTCGGGTTCGGGAAGCCGCCGGGCCGCGCCGATGTGGGCGGCCCAGACGGCGATGTGCCTGCCGCGCAGGGACTCCCACTGGCGTGCGAAGTCCTCGCTCACCAGCGAGGCCTCGTAGATCCCGGTCATCTCGGCTGCGTGGGCGGCGTAGGCCTCCACGTAGGACCGGACGTGCCGGCGCACGTCCTCGACCGTGTTCAGGTCGTGGGGCGCGCCGGCGTGCTCGACGACCCTGGCGTTGACCGCGGCCATGAAGTCCTCGGCGATCGCACGCAGAAGGTCGTCCTTGTCCGTGTAGTAGCGGTAGAAGGACCCCGCGGCCCGGCCCGCCTCGGCCGTGATGTCGGTGATCTTGGCGGCGAGGTATCCCTGCCGGGCGATCACCCGGAGGGCGGCCGCCTTCAAGTCTTCGGCTGTGCGCTGCCCTTTGGTGACGGCCGCCATGAGTCCTCCGGTGAAGCTGAAGCAAAATATGAATTCATTTTCACTTCCGTGGGCGGGGATGTCAACCGGCGCCAACCGCATGCGCCGAACGAAGACCCCGATGGCCTGCGGGATCCATCCACCGGTGCGAGCAGACCCCGGCGGGCGGGCATCGTGGAACGGGCCGCCGTGACCGTCACCGGCTGCGACGCGACGGGCGGCCGCACCCTGCGCCAGGTCCACCACCGGCCGGCCGCCGAGGGCCCGACCCCGCACACCGCGCCGACCTGCCGGCGGCCGTCCGCCCGCCTCGCCCGGGCCCGCCGCGACCGGGACTCCCCGACCTCGCCGACCCGCTGCGCGACGTGCACGCCCCGCCGCCGCGGCCGGACACCCGCACCTTCCCGCACGAGGCACCGGACCGGTTCGCCCCGGACCGGACGACCGACCAGCACACGGCCGTGTACGCGGCCCGCGAGAAGGACGCCCTCCGGCCTCAGCCCACCCGCCGGCTCCAGGACACCGGCATCCCCGTCCTCGTCGTCCGCGGATCCGGCAGCCAGAGCCACGCCCGGCTCGTCCACGAGCACGCCGCCCGCGACCCGCGCCCGGCCGTGCTGCTCCACGTCGTCCTCCCGGGCGTCCGCGAGTGTGGCATGACGCCGCACTAGCCGTGTGACCTGGGGTTTTCTTTAGCATCTCCGGGGCTGTCGCGAATGTTGCGACACGTTGCACAAGAGATCGGAGGGGGCCCTTGAGGGGCTTTCCTGTTCAACTCCGTCCGGTGTCCGCTACTGGACCGTGGTGGACGAGGACCTGGTCGTCGTACCGGAAGCGGACGCGTTCCTGCGGCACGTACGGTTCGGCCGAGACCAGGCCGAGCCGACGACCCGGACGTACGCCGGGCACATCGCGCTGTACCTGCGCTGGTGCATACGCACCGGCCGGGACCGGCGGGTGGCCGCCGAGGAGCTGGGGCTGTTCGTCGTCCGGCCGAAGTTCGGCACGAAGGCGATCACCGGCATCGAGCGGCCCGCCACGACAGGGCTGGCCCACCCGGGGCCCGGGGCCGGGCCCGTCCGCGAGCCGGCCCGAATTCAGAACGTGCTGACCGGGGCGCGGCAGTTTCTGCTGCACGGCATCACCGCCAGGGCGGTGCCCTCGCAGGTGATGGCCCGGCTCCACGAGGCGGCGGATTCCTGGGACCTGCCGGAGCGGGCCCGAGGGGAGGAGCTGACCGGCTACCGAATGCGACCCCGGCACCGGGTGCCAGGTGCCAGGTGCCGCGGCAGAAGGGCGAGCGGGCCACCGACCGCGAGATCGTGGGGCTGTTCCTGGCGGCTCGCAACGCTCGCGACCGGTTCGTCGTGCTGCTGCTCGGCCGGGCCGGGCCGCGTCCGGGAGGCGCCGCCGGCCTGCGCCGCGAGGATATGCACTTCATGCCGGACTCGACGGCGCTCGGCTGCCCGAAGAGGGGCTCCCACCTGCACACACTGCGGCGGGACAACTCGAACGGGGCCTGTTCCGCTGCCGACCGCGGAGCAGGGCGCGGTCATCGATCCGGCAGGCGCCGGTGACGAGGTCGCCGAGCTGTGGCGTGACGATCCGGCGAAGGCGGCCGGCCTGGTGCGCGAGCCGGCGGCGTGCGGGGAGTGCACGGCGGCCGAAGTCCTGGACGCGGCGGTCGATGCGGCCATCGGCGCCGGGCTGCCGGCGCTGAACGATGCGGGCAAGGCGCCTGATCCGAGCATGATGGCCGAGCAGCGCCTGGAAGCCGTCCCGTACCTGGTGCTCGCCGTGGCCCTGGCATCCGCCGACCTCGACTGAGCAACTGGCCAGGTAGCTCGAGGAGTGTGGCCTGCTGCTGCGCGCTGACGATCCGGGCGGCGCCGGCCGGGACGGCGGCGAGCATGTCGGCGAGGACGGGCTGCTCCCGGCGGCCAGGCGCAGGTCCGCCACCGCCGAGCGGACCGCGGCGGCCGCCGTGCCGACCAGGACGATCAGCAGCCGGGGTTCGAGAAGGCGGCCGCGGCCGACACGACGGCGACAAGGGGCGGACACAGGTGGAGATGGATCATCAACGACCTGTCTCCCGGCCGTCCTATTTACCCCGGAACATCTGTGTTGTCTGTGTCATCGCCCCCCCGCTTCCCCAGGTGGCAGCGTTTCCTGACCACCTGTCTCTACCTGTCTCCCGGCAGACGGGTGGCCCGTCCGGATGCCACTGCGGCGTCCATCGTGGCGACCAGGACGGGCACCTCGCGCCCCAGGTCGCCCAGCACCACCGCCGGCGCTGCTGCGGCCAGCGCGCAGACCGCCACCAGTGCGATCCGCTCGCCCGCCAGCAGATCGGGCAGCTCCTCGGTGTAGGGGTTGCCGGTGATGATGTTCGCGGACAGGTCGTACGCCAGCTCCTCGCTCAGCCGCCCGTCGCCGTCCGGCACGACCTCCTGCCCGCAGGCCTGCTCCACGGCGTCGGCGGCCCGCTTCAGCATGATCCGGTGCGGCTCCTCCGCCTGCCGCTAGGCGGGCTCGCGCACCCACGCGGCGGCCAGCCGGCCCGCCTCCGTCGCCTCGGAGAACAACGTGTTCTCCGCGTGCTGCCGCTCGCGCTCCGGCTGTTCCTGCTGCTCCGGCTGCTCCTGGTCCTCGGCGACCTGTTCGGGCAGCGGGAGGACGGTCACGTTCGTCATGACCGGCCAACTCGCCGGGGGCGGGGAAGGGCACGGGCAGTCGGTGAGTTTCGCCCCGAATCGCAGACTGGTTCGCCCCGGGCCGTGGGTCAGGCCGTCGACGTCCTTTGTGACCGGGATGCGGTCGATCAGCGGGGCGGCCCGGAGCTGGGCCGGCAGAGGCAGTTGGAGCAGGATCCCGTGAACGTCGGGGTCGATGGCCAACTCGTCGATGACGGCCGCGACTTGGGCGTGAGTTGCATGGTGCGGCAGGTGTCGGTGGATGTCGTGCATGCCCGCTTCGCGGATGGCACGGCGTTTGGCGGCGACATAGACGGCGCTGGCCGGGTCGTCGCCGACCAGGATGGTGGCGAGGCCGGGCACGCGGCCACCGGCAGTAGCCTCGGCTACTCGCTCGGCAGCCTGGGTGCGGATGCGGCGGGCGATCTCGGCGCCCTTGATCGTGCGTGTCATGGTGGCGAACCGCATTTCTGTCGGCGAACGATTCACCCGACGGAGAGGACGTCGTGCGTGACCGAGGCCAGAGGGAGCCGCGGTGTACGGCGTCGGAAACCGGGGCGGCGGTGAGCACCGGAGCGAACCCTTGTGTCCACTTCGACCGCCGCCCCGGCGGTCTGGTCCGACGCACGACAAGACCACCTGTCCCTGTTCCGGGCGGGTTTCCCTGTCGGGTGCGTGGACGTGTGCTTCAGGAGAAGACGATGGTGTGGTTGCCGTCGCGGATGACCCGGTCCTCGGCGTGCCACAGGACGGCGCGCGAGAGGACGGCCCGCTCAACGTCCGCGCCACGGCGGGTGAGGTCGGCGGCGCTGTGCGCGTGTGTGACGCGGACGACGTCCTGTTCGATGATCGGGCCCTCGTCGAGGTCCTGGGTCACGTAGTGAGCGGTGGCGCCGACCAGCTTCACACCACGTTCCTTCGCCTTCGCGTACGGCCCTGCTCCGATGAAGGCGGGGAGGAATGAGTGGTGGATGTTGATGATCGGGACGCCGGCCTTCTCGATGAAGTCCCCAGACAGGATCTGCATGTAGCGGGCCAGGACGACGAAGTCGACGTTGTCCTTGAGCAAGCGCAGGTTCTCGGCCTCGGCTACGGACTTGTCGGCTCCCGTCGACGGAACATGGAAGAAGGGGATCCCAAAGCTGCGCACCTCCTCGGCGATGTCCGGGTGGTTCGAGATCACCATTGGGATGCTGACGGGGAGTTGCCCCTGGCGGTGGCGCCAGAGCAGGTCGAGCAGGCAGTGGTCGGACTTGGAGGCGAAGATCGCCATGCGCTTGGGAACCGACATGTCACGCAGGGTGTAGGTCAGGCCGTACCTGCTGACCAGTTCCTCGTCCAGGTCCGCGCGCAGGGCGGGCATGGCGGCCTGCAGGCCGTTGAGCGAGAAGACGGTGCGCTGGAAAAAGGCGCCGCCCTCGGGGTTGTCGGAGTACTGCTCGAGGGCGACGATGTTGCCGCCGTGTCGACTGAGCACCGAGGTGACGGCGGCGACGATGCCCGTGGCATCCGCCCCCTGGGCGATCAGCGACGCCTGGTGATCCGTCCCCCCGGTCCTCTTGGTGGCGCGAGCCAGTGCGGTCTGGGTGGCGGTCATGCGAGTGCTTCCTTCCTGAACTGGGCGACCCACTCCGAGGTGGCCCTGAGGCCCCCAAACGTGTAGAAGTGGATCTTCACTTCGCCGTGACGGGCCGGGTCGTAGCCATCGGCCAGTGCGCGCAGGAACTTGTCCGGCCCGGCGCTGCCCATGAGGTTGGTGATGGACAGGCCGTACTTCTTGGCGATGGAGGCACTGGTCCCCACGCCGAACCGGGCGGCGTACGACAGGAGCTTGCGCACGCCGGCCGGGCCCGGGACGCCGATGCGGATCGGGAGCGTGACGCCCTGGGTTCGCACCTGGTCGATCCAGGTCAGCACCGGGTCGACGTCGAAGCCGAACTGGGTGATGATGCTGCCTTCCAGGCCCTGGGCGGCGATGGCGGCGCTCTTGTCCCGCAGCGCGGTCCACAGGACGTGCCCGGGGATGGCCGGGTGGCCTTCCGGGTAGCCGCTGATGCCGACGTGCCGGACTCCGCATTCGGGCAGCAGGCCGGACTCGATCAGGGAGAGGGAGTCGGCATAGGGCCCATCAGGGCGACTCGGGTCTCCTCCGACGGTGAAGACGTCGGCTTCGGTTCCGTCGGCCTGCAGCCCCGCGAGGAACAGCTCGAAGTCGGCCTGGGAGGCCAGGCGTCGGGCGGAGATGTGCGGGACCGGCTGGAAGCCGAGGCGCTTGACTGCCCTGGCCGCCTCCAGCCGCAGCTGAAGGTTCTCGTTTCCGAGAAAGGTGACGTTGATCCGCGTGCCCTGCGGGATGAGGCCTGCGGCCTCCTCCAGTTTGGGTACGTCCTTGCCGGTCATCTCCAGGGAGAAGTCCTCCAGCAGCGCGGTGCTGCTGGACTTCAGGGGAACTGTGCTGAGGGGATTCATCGTGCTCCTAAGGCGGGCGGGGCCCTGTTCATTCCGTCCTGGCCGTTCGGGTCGCCGGCCGCGCCAGCGGCCGGCGGGCGACCGTCGGCGCGGCGGGCGGCTGCCGGTCATGGCGATGAGCTGCCGGCGGCCGCGTGCGGTGCCGTGCTGGTCAGGCGTTGCGCCGGTACTCGGTGCGGGCGTGCTGGTCGAACGGGCTGGGCTGAACGGTGGCGCGGATGCGCGGGAACCCGAGGTCCGCCTCGGGATCGGTACCGAGGCCCGGGTGGTCTCCCCAGACCACGGTCACCTGGGTGCCGGGCGTGGCATGGGCGGCGTCGATCAGCGTCTGGGACAGGACCGTGCCGACCGGGTCGATCGAGGCGGTCTGCATGGTGACGCCAGCCAGGCCGGAGGAACCCTCCACCCGGTTGCGGGCGTAGCTGAGCACGAAGCCCGGGTCCTCACCGCTGCCGATGACCCGGCGGACGTCCTCGGGATCGAAGACGAGGGTGACCTTCTGGCGAAGGCTCTCGTCCCCCTTCGCCTTGAGCAGGGCGTCGCGGCCGTTGAAGTCGTGGCCGAAGTGGATCATCTTCCCGTAGCCGAGCTCGAACGGGGAGACGTAGAAGTCCTCGATGTTCGGCGAGAAGAAGCTGCCGTTCAGCGGGCGCTTGCCCTCGATGCCGAACAGCGGGAGCCACGCCCGGTAGTCCGCGAGCTCGGGGTCGGAGTAGATGCCGGGAACCGGCGACGGGATCCAGCCGCTCTCCACGCTCGGCGTGGTGTAGGCCAGGGCCCCGACCTGGACGAGCCCGAGCGGCTCGCCCGCCTTCAGGAACGCGTCGTGGACGAACGCGGCGTGCTCCCAGGGGCCGATGAACTCGTAGCCGGCCTGTCCGGCCATGCCGTGGCGCAGGGCCGAGAAGGTCCTGCCTTCAATGGCGACCGGCGTCGAGTGGAAGAACTTCGTCTCCGGGATGGGTCCGCCGAAGGCCCGCTCGATCAGCGGCAGGGCGAGCGGCCCCTGGATCTGGTAGCGGAACAGCTTCGGGTCTCCTCCTCCAGGGCGGAAGGCCGTGGAAGGGTCGGTGGAGAGGGAGACGTCGTAGCCGCCCTGCTCCGCGTGGTACTGGACCCAGTGCTGGGCCTCGGGCACTCCGCTGAGCAGGTAGGCGTTCTCACCTTCCCGGGCCAGGATGCCGTCGGTGACGATGAGCCCGTGCTTGGTGACCGGCAGATACTGCTTGGCCTGGCCGATGGCGAACTTCTCGAAGTTGTTGGCGCCGTAGTCGGCCAGGACGCGGGTGGCGTCGGGGCCATCGATCCACATGTCGTACATGTGGTGCGACAGGTTCAGCAGCGCCACGCCCTCGTGCCAGGCGTGCTGCTCCGTGCGCCAGCCGGCGTACTCATGGGCGACCACCTCGGGCGTCCACGGCTCCGCGCCGGGCTTCCACAGCAGGCCAATGGGGGAACCGGCCTTGTCGATGCCGTCCTGGAGGCTGGGGGTTGTCATGTGTTTCCTTCCGGGCAGGAGTGGACTCGCGGGCGGCGCTAAATCGATCTAGCGCTGCCGTGTCGATCATTGCGGCTCAGTGAGTGAGGGATGGAGCGTGATGCTGAATCGATCTAGCGGAAGCTAGCAGAGGAGGCGGGTCGTCAGGGAGGCCTGTGTGGCGAGTTTCTTCCGGGCAACCCGAGCCAGCATGGTCAGGCGGGCTGGGGAATCCGTCGGCCGGTCCACGCTGCCGCCATGCTCACGGCGTGCAGGCTGGACCGCACGGCGTGCACACGGACGCCCCCGCCGCCGCAGCCAATGCGAACACCGCGGCTGACACGGCGCCGCGTTCGCCAGACAGTGACGCAACTCCCCCGCAGTCCTGAAGGCGGCCCCGATGAGCCGCCTGCGCGACGCACCGACGAGAACCCGGGAAAGCCGAGCCCCGTCAGCACGTGTAGGCGCCCCAGGAGTTCCCAGTCGTGGCCCGCGCGCTTGGCGAAGCCGAGGCCGGGGTCGAGGATGACATTCTTCGAGCTCAGGCCGGCCAGGACGAGTGCATCCACGTGACCGAGGAGCTCGGCGAACACCTCGGTCACGACGTCACCGTATACGGCATGGTGATCCATCTGGCGGCCTGGCACCCTCCAGACACCGACGGCATCCGGCACCTCCACCGAAGAGACGACACGACACCCCGACCCTGCCACCGAATCGCCGACACTATGCCTGACCAACGGAAACGCACCCGTCACTCTCGGAAAGACAACGGCTTCTTACAATGAGCGTGTGCCTCGCTGCCACAGGGTTCGGGGCGTGAGCTACGGCAGATCAGGGGCGATGGCTACTTCTCGAAGAGTGACGCTGAACGACGTGGCGACCGCCAGCGGCGTGTCCCGCGCCACCGCTAGCTTCGCCCTCAACGACGACCTCGCGGAGCGGATGAGGATCGCGGCCGCGACCCGTGACCGGGTCAAGCAGGTCGCCCGTGAACTCGGCTACGTGCCGCATGGCGTGGCCCGAGCTCTACGCGAGGGCGCGTCCCGGGTCGTTGTCCTGAACATCGACGACGGCATGGAAGGCCATTACTCACGCAGCTACATCCAGGGCCTCGACGCGGAGCTTCGTGCAAACGAGTACGTCCTGTTGGTCCGCTATGGCCATCACACCCCGCAGACCACCCGACAGGTCCTCGAAGCCATCGCACCCCGGGCCGTGATCGATTTCGGCCAGATCTACCTCACGGGCCACGAACTGGAGGACGTCGGCGGAGGCTGGCGTGACGGCCTCGCTGCGCACTCGGCCCTCCAACTGCGGCACCTGGTCGAGCACGGCCATACCCATGTCGCCGTCGCACTGCCAGACAGCGAGTCCCCGCTTGCCGCGACACGTCTGAAATTCACCGGGCAAGCCGCGCGGAACATGAACATCCGCATCCCCGACTCCTTTGTCGCCCCGCTGGAGCGGGGCGCCTGCTCCGAAGCGGTCGCGGCATTCCTCACCACCGCCCCAGAGGTCACCGCGATAGCCGGCTTCAACGACGACGTCGCCCTGCGCGTTCTCACGGCTCTACACGACTTGGGCCGACGAGTACCCGATGACGTGGCGGTGATCGGCTTCGACGACAACGGCTACGGCGCGTTCACCACGCCAGCACTCACCACGGTCAACATCGACGCCGAAGCCCACGGCCGTCTCAGCGCCCGCCTCGCACTCGACCTCGACAGCAGCGGCCTGCGCCCACCGCCTGCGCGGATCGTCGTACGCGAGTCGGTGTAGGGGAATCTTCGAACGAGCCGGCTTCGCCCTGCCCCATCCGTTGGCCCTCAGGGTCGCCCCGGTGTTCGACCGGCTCTACCGGAACGGCTGTTGCAGTGGAGCAGCGTAGCCCCGGCGCGTTGCCGCGCCGGGTGTTTTTACCGGGGTGAAGTAGAGCCACGGATTCGGCCTGTTGGGGAGCCAGGGGTTCCGACCAGTTTCGCCCCGGGCCGCCCCACCTCCCTGCCGCCCGCCTTCACCGACCTGCTGCGCTCGGTGTTCACCCCCGCCGGATCCGCCACCGCCAGCGCCCAGACCGCGATCCCGTGCGGCGACGCGCCCGCCCCGCGCGACCCGAACACGTACTGGCACGACATTCGAACGCACCCGAGCGGCCCACCCGCTGTTCGCCCCGCTGACCGAGAGCATCACCCCCTGCGCCTTCTGGGACAGCCCTCGCGAGGCCCGCGTCCAGGCCCGCCGCGACACCCCCGCCCTGATCGTCGCCTCCACCGGAGACCCCCGCGTCCCCTACACCCGCAGCGCCGCCCTCCACCGCAGCCTCCCCAGCTCCCGCCTTCTCACCCTCGCGGGCACCAACCAGCACGTCAACTACGGTGCCCACCACAACTCCTGCCCGACACCCGCCGGCGGCCGCCTGCCGTCTCGCGACCGCGCCTGCGCCGCGTAGGCGGAGGCGGTCAGCTCCGGCGTCCGCGCCGCCCCAGCAGCACCAGCGCCGCGCCGGCGAGCAGCAGGACGGCACCCCCCGCCGCCACCCGGCCCGCACTTGTCCGCCCACCGGTCTCGGGCAGCGCCGGCCGCGACGCGGTCGGCGCCGGCGAGGACGGCGGCACCGGAGCCTCGCCGGAAGGAGCGGGGGACGATGACGGGGCCGGCGGCGACGGCGAGGGGGAGGGGGCGCAGGCGTGCCACCGGAGGACCACCTCGCCGTCCCCCGTACGCGTGCCCGTGGCGAATACCGCGCCCGCGGGTCCGCTGCTGGAGCCGCCGCCCCCACCGCCGGCGCCGATCCCCTCGAACCCGTACGAGCCGGCCCCGCCGCCCGCACCGCCGCCGTGTGCGCCGCCCCCGCCCCCGCCGCCACCGGTCACATCCGAATAGAACACGTCGAGCCGCCCGCCGTCGCCGCCGGCCCCGCCGTTCGCGTCGCCGCCCGGCGCGCCCGGCATCCCCCCGTCCGGGGTGCTGACCCCGGCCGGGCCGCCCGCGCCGCCACCTCCTCCGGAAGTCCCGCCACGGCCCACCCGGTACTGGTCCGGGTAGCCGGCCGTCGCACCGTCCGCCCCGTTCGTCCCGCTCTGGCCGCCGTCGCCGCCACGGCCCACCTCGTCGCCCTGGTAGGCGTAAGTCCCGCCGGCGCCGCCCCCGCCGCCCGCGACGATCACCACGGCGTCGTCGAGGGCCACGGTCGTCGCGCCGCCGCCGCCCGCACCCGGGTAGCCGCCGGCGTCCTGCCGCCCGCCCGGCTCGCCGCCCCCGTTGTAGCCGCCCTTCCCGAACTCCCCGGGGTTCCCGAAGGGACCGGCGACACCGGTGGTGCCCGCGCCGCCAACGTTCACCTTGATCCGCTGCCCGGCACGCACCTCCACATCGGCGACCACCTCCCCGCCCAGGCCTCCCGCCGCGCCCTCGGTGACATCGGGGCCGTGGGAGACGCCGAGCGGCGCCCGGCCCCCGGCGGCCCCGAACGCTTCCACCGTCACCGCACACACATCCGAGGGAACGACGGCGGTCTGCTCGGCGCCGGAGAAGCCCACAATGACGCTCTCCCCGTCCGGCGCCGCAGCCCGGGCCGCGGGGGAGCCGACGGAGGCAACGAGGAACACGACCGACGCGGCCGCCACTGCGGGGCCGAGCGGGTAGCGGCAGGCAGCAGCGCTCATGACGCCATTCCTACCGGACGTCCGCCGCCCGCCGGGAGAGGACACCCGGTCCGCAGGCGGCGTTCATCCTGACAGACGCGCCCCGGCGACGAGCAGGTCTTCAAGCTCATCCAGGAGGCCTACCGCATCGTCAAACTCTTCACTTCGTAGCAGCGTTCGATGATCGCCCCAAGGGCCGTCCTCGCAGGAAATGATCAACGGAGCCAAGGGAAGCGGTCAGCTCAGGTACACGTGAAGTCGCAGGTCCGAGGCCGACCACGACTGCAGCATCGACGGATAGCACCACCGCCCCGGCACCGGCCCGCGCACTGCGGGCCGGCGCCGTCCGCTACTCGCCCCACACTGTCGACACCTCCGGAAGGCACCGCGCGATGACCGACACCACCCGCCCCGGCCCCGCTGCTGCTCCCGGGCTGCTGGAGTTGGCCCCGCACAGCAGCCGCCCCGCACCGGCCGAGCGGGACCTGAGCCGCCCGATCCTGGATTCCCCACTGGTGCGCGGCGCGATGTGGCTGCGCTGGAGTGGCCACGACGGCATCCGCACCCTCCACCAGGGCGCCGACCTGGCCCGCGGCTGGACCGAGCGCGACGTCGACGGCCTGGACGGATGGGTGGCCCTGGTGGAGGGCCGGGTCGTCCTCGGCGCCCAGCCGGGCACCCTGCCGGAGCCCGCCGTCCATGCCGAGGCCTGGCAGGCCGGCGCGACGCTGTACGCCGCCCTCGCCCAGCACCCCGCTCAACACCCCGCCGCCCGCGTTCCTTTCAGCCAGGACGAGGACGACGACCAGAGGGACGGGCTGCTCGGCGATGTCCGCGGCCGGGTCCGTCGTCGGGCGGCCGGGATGACCCTGGATGACCTCCAGCAGGCCCTGGAAAAGGCCCGGTTCGAGGAACGCCACGCCGATCGGCACGCCGACGCCGACCACGAGGCCGCCTACGCCACCGAGGCCGACACCTTGGCCGAGTGGCAGCGCGTGCGCGACCACACCGTCGAGACCCGCGCCGAGCGCTACGACCCGGACCACGACACCGCTCTCCAGCACGCGCTGCGCCAGGCGAAGAAGACCAAGCCGGACGACCCCTGGTGGGAGATCCGCCTGATCCACGCCCGAAAATACCCGAACCGGAGCTGACCGAACCGGGCAAGCGAAGCGGGCCTGGGCCGCCCATCGCTGCCCAGCCTCTCTACACCGCCCTCGACCACTCCGGCCTCCACGCGCTCACCGACGACGACCACCCTGCCGTCCGCGACCTCACCCGCCACCTCGACCCCGCCACGCTGCGCCAGGTCGCGGGCCGGCTGGAGCGCACCCGTACCGCGGCCTTCGCGCTGCGGGGAACCGCGCAGACCCCGCCCGTGCGGCCCGTCGGACGGCGCGGGCAGTTCTGACGACCGCACGGGCCCCCGGGGCCCGCTGCGCGCGCACCGCTCCCCGCTCCCCGTTCCCCAGCCCGGTTCCGGACGCGGGCGTCGGTCAGCGCGACCGTCGGCACGGCCTGGGGGTCGGGTGGTGGTTCTTCCTGGTCAGGGGCGTGTTGTGAGTGGGCAGTGGTGAAGGGCTGCGCTGATGCCGTGGTGAAGCGTCACGCCGAAGTGCAGTGAAGAACGGACTCCGATCGTTGTCGCGGCTGCTGGGGTCCGGCTGGCGGCGGTGCGGCGCCGGACGGGGCTCTTGTGGGCGTCGTATATGGGAAGCGGCGGGTCGGCCGGCTCCGGCAGGATGGCACGGTGAACTTCTTCCTCCGCCGTCAGCAGCCCCTCTCACAGCCTTCCCCGGGCGCGGACGCCCTGGAGCGTGTCCGGCTGCTGGTCGCCGGTGAGCGGGCCGCGGACGGAAGTTCGCTGGAGGAGTTGACCGTCGCGCTGCTGGAGCTCGGCTCGACCGGAAGCGCTGAAGACTCGTTCGAGGCGCTGCGTGTGTTGACGGAGCGCCCGGCGCTGCTGCTGCGCCTGGACGCTTTTATACGGCGGGGGTGGTCGCACCCGACGCGTCCCACCCCGCGGCCCGCCGAAGCCGACCCGGTCGCGCTCGCCCTCGCCGCCTCGCACGCCGACGGCCGCATCCGAGAGCGCGCGGTGCGCCGGATGCTGGACCAGCCGCACCCCGGGACGATGCCGTTCCTCGTGCTGCGCACCAGCGACTGGGTCCGCCAGGTTCGGGACGCGGCGAGCGCGGGCCTGGCCGTGCTGCTCCATGGCGACCCGCTGCTGGCCACCCCGGCGACCGTGCGCACGGCCCTGCTGATCAACCGGCGCCGACGCGGCACATTCGCCCACGGCCAGTTGCTCGTGCCGTTGCTGACCGGGTCGACCACGACACTGGCCGGAACGCTCCTCGCGGCCCCCGAGGCGCCGGTGCGCCGCTTCGCCCTGGACGCCGTCGCCCACCGCCTCGGGCTCCGCGACCTCGCGGCCCTCGCCGAGCGCGACTCCGACCGCCGGGTCAGGGACCGGGCCGCGGAGGCCGCCGCCCGTCAGGCGATGTGGACCGACCAGATCGAGCTGCTGCGCCGGCTGGCCTGCAGCCGTCACGCCGAGGTGCGCGTCACCGCCCTCACGGGGCTGATGCGCACCGGGTCCCCGCAGAGCGTGGTGGCGTACCTCGACGACCCGTCCGCGCAGGTCCGGGCCTTGGCACGGGAGGCGGCGCGCCGCACCGGCACGGACCCGCTGACGTACTACCGGGCGGCCGTCCGGGCCGACGAGCCGCAGGTCGGGGTGGTCGCGGGGCTCGCCGAGACCGGTGGCCGGGCCGACGTCCCCCTGCTCGACGCGCTCCTGGACAACCCGGCGCCCCAGGTCCGCGTCCACGCCCTGCGGGCCCTGCGGGGCCTCGACGTGGTGCCCGTGCCCCGGGTCACGGCGCTGCTGCGGGACGACTCCGCCGCGGTGGTCAAGGAGGCCGCCGCGGCCCTCGTCCCCAGTGCCACCCGGCTGCCCGCCGACCTGCTGTGGGACATGCTCACCGACCCGCGGCGGCCGGCCGTGCGGCGCGCGGGCTACCGGCTGCTGAGCCGGCGCGACCGCCCCACCGCACTGCGCGCCGCCGTCCTCGCGAGCGGCGACACCCACCCCCGGCTCGCCGCGCAGGGCAGGACCGACGCCACCACACGGATCCGCGAACTCGCCCCGCACCCCTGGCTCACCCGCCCGGTCCCGACCCTCGACGCCGACCCCGCACAGGCCGCCGAACTGCTCACCTTGGCGGAGGAACGCCGCACCGTCCTCACCGAGGACGTGATCCAGCTGCTGCGCGACGCGCTTCGTCCGGTGCCCAGCAGCCAGTAGCCGGGTTGCAGGCAGGCGCGCCTCGTGCGGCCCGCCCGTGTTCGGTGTGGGTTTCCACCGGTTCGGTGCAGGCGTTCACTCCTGGCCGTCGGCCGGTCTGCTCCGGCCGGCTGCTGCTGGAGTGCCGTGGCGGGCGCCTCGACCACGGGTGCCGACTCACTGAGCCTTTTCAGCGCTGGAGCTCAAGGGTGAGGACGGCCTTGGCTGCTGACGTCAGCCAGTTCGGGCTGCAGCGGGCATGCTGGAAGATTCTCCAGCGCTTGAGCGTGGCCACGCCGCGCTCGACCGGGTGACGGAGTCGGGCGTGGGCCCGGTTCAACGATCGCTGTGTGGTGCCGAGTTCTCTGCGTGGCGGGCGCCTTGCCGGCACCGCGAACGTTCCGCCCGCACCGGTGTACGCCATGTCGGCCAGGGCTGGGACGCGGAGCCGGACGCAGGTCTTCACGATGCGGTGGGTGCGGGCGGCGGTGAGGTCGTGGGTGCGTCCGTGCAGGGCGCCGGAGATCCACACGAGCCGGCCTGTCGGACTGGTGATGACCTGGTGGTTCACGCCGTGGCGGCGGTGCTTGCCGGAGTAGTCCGCGCGGCCGTCGCCGGCCCGGTCGCACTCGGCGAGGGTGCCGTCGACCAGGACGTACTCGGGGGCGGCTTCGCGCAGTGCCTGCGTGAGACCGGGAGCGCGACGGGCGAGGAGGGCGGTGACCTGGCGGACGTAGGCGTAGGCGGTACCGACGCTGATCCGGAAGCCGGCGGCGATCTGAACGAGCGTGTAGTGCTTGCGCAGATACACCAGTGCGACCAGGGCCCGCTGGGAGGGCCGGAGTTTGCAGCGGCGGTCGCCTTCGCGGGTGACGATGAGCATGGTGACCACTCGACGAGCGCGTGCGGCAGGTCCAGTGCGGCTGGGTACGTGACCAGCAGAGCTCCCGGGCAAGAGATGAGACGTCGGCTACCTCACTCAACCGTCCGGGAGCCCCGCGGGTTCTTCCCCACCCGGCACCACTCGATCGGTGGCTGCCTCGACGGGCCCGGCCTCAGTCGTCGCTGTACACCCACTGGTCGATACAGAACAGGGCCCCGGTGATCGTGCTGTCCCCGACCCGCTCAGCCCGCACCCACACGTTGAGCTCGACCGAGCCCACGTTCCCGTGCGGGGTGTAGCGGAGTTCCAGTGGATGGTCCTCGGCGTGCCGGAAGAGCTCCGTCTCGACGATGGAGGGGCGGCGGCCGACCAGTTCGATGCCCTGGAAGAGGACCTGCGGGCCGGTGCGGCCGTGGACGCTCACCGCGCTCAGTTCGGGGCCGTCCGCGCCCTCCCAGTAGTGCGCGCTCACCCCCATGTGGTCGTAGTGCTCATCGTCCAACTCCCACCTGTCGAGGTCGCGGCCACCGCCCGGCCGGAACGGGTGGTGGCCCTCGCGCTCGGCGGGCTCCTGGCCGCCCAGTGCGGCGGCCACCTGCCGCGGGTTCATTCCGAAGCGCAGCGGACCGACCCCCCGCAGCGGTGCGCACTCCCAGCGCGGCCGGCCCCGATCGGCCGTCACCGGTGGAGGGCCCGGGGGCGTTCGCCGCTGATACGGATTGCGGGTCAACCTGGCGACCGGCTCCGTGTCCCAGGGGTCCTCGGCCAGTTCGGGGCCAGTGACCAGCAGACCGGTGATCATGTTGTCCCGGCGCTCCTTGTGCCCCGTGGAGGCGTGCCCCCACTCCTGCGCCGTGCACACGGACAGCCCCCAGGCCGGTACCTCCGGTTCCCCGTGGCGGTTCACCCGCACCTCGGCCCCGCCGAGGAGGGCGAGGCGGCGGATGTCGGCGCGGGCCTCGGAAGGCACCCGCGCGACCAACTCGACGTCCCCCAGCCGCACCAGCGGCCCGCCCGTCGCGTCGATCAGCACCGCGACCAGCCGCGGCCCCGGCCCGTAGAACGCGCTCAGCCCCGGCTCGTCGTAGTACTCCTGGACCTCTCCCGTTCGAACCCCCGGCTCGGGCCGGACGCCCGCCACCTCCAGCGCCTCCCGGACCTGCGCCGGGCTCATCCCGAAGCGCAGCGGCCCCACCCCCACCAGCGGGTCGAGCACCCATCGCTCGCGTTCTCCCGGCGCCCTGTCCCACCAACCCATACCAAACCCCTGTGAACGAATCCGGCCACGTCCGGTGCGACCCCGACGACGATCTTGCCGGTCACTCTAGAAGCGGTCTCCGACAGCACCCCAGCCAACCGGACTCCCCGCAGAGCGCAGGGGCACCACCGCGCCCTCGCCCATCAGTTCTACAGCTCCTGCCACAGCCGCCCGAACCGCACCTCCAGCATCCCCACAGAAACCGGGCCGCCCGTCACCCGATCGGTGGCCACCTTGAAAAGGCTCACTGGCCGGCCCGGTGGGTGTGCGACGGCCTGGGACGGGGTTGGGACAGGGGTGTCGGGGGCTGTTCCAGGCCCGTCTCACGCTGTCCTGGTATGTCTGTTTTGCTGGGACGGTCCTAGGACGGTCCCACCCTGTTCTGCCTGGTGGAGGCGTTGCGCGTCGGTGCTGGGACAGGGGCGGGACGGGAGCGGCTGGAGGCCGCCTGTCCCTTGACGGGTGACCTTGACCGATTGCCAGATGACCTTGACCGTTTCGGGAGCCGGCAACGAACCGCGAGGCAGCCGAGCCCGGTACGGGGCCGGTCGGAAATCGTTCGCACCGCCTCCCCGGTCGCGGGCACAATCGGCCGATGGACCTGCCCGCACTGTTGGCCGCTGTCGAACGCATGGACGATGATGCGGCACTCGAACTCCTGTATGGCGCTACTGCGGACGATCTGGCCGCCGATGATGCCGTGACCTTGCTGGCCGCGGCCGCCAGGGGCGGACGTGAGAGGATCGTCGACCATCTGGTCCTCTGGGGCGTGGATGTGACCCGCCCCTGGGACGGTGGCGTGGACCCCGTGACCTGGGCCGCCGAGAACGGCCGGTCCCGTGTGCTGGATGCCCTGCTGTCCCACAGCGACAACCCGTTGAGCGGCGACAGCCCGCACCGGCGCGCGCTGCGTGTCGCGCAGGACGCGCTCGCGTCCGGGGTGGGAGCCGGGAACGAGCCGCCACCCGCGCACCGGGCAATCATCACCGCCCTGGAAGCCACTCTGGGCGTCCGTCACTCGCCGGACGAACTGATGGCCCGTGCCCTGACGCATGCCGACCCCGACCATGACGACTGGTTCGCCTCGGCCTTTCAGCTGGGGACCCGCGTCGACCAGGAGACCTTCGACTGGGCCCTGGAAGCGGCGCAGGACGCCTCCGATCTCGACCGCAGGCGCTTCGGCATCAACACGATGGACCAACTGGCGATCGCGTTCAGCCTCCTCCCGCTGCCGGACGACGCCGAACTCCCCTTCGAACGCGAAGCCGAGGACTTTCTGCGCCTGCTGCTCCACAACGAGCAGGACCCGCGCACGCTCGCCCTCGCCATCGGCGCCTTCGTCTCCTACAACAACGCGGGCGACACGGTCGCAGTGGTCCTGGAGTACGCCTACCACGCCGACCCCGGGGTCCGGGCGAGCGTCTCCACGGTGCTCCACACCAACACCGCACAACACCGGGAAGCCCTCGCCGCCCTCATGTACCTGGCCGACGATCCTGTGCCCGTGACCCGGGCGAACGCGCTCGGCAGACTCCTCGTGTCCACCGTCGACACTCCGGAGCTGCGCACACTCTTCGCCACGCACCTGACGGACCCGTACTTCGACGCCCGCCTGAACGCCGCCGGCGGACTCGCCCTACGCGGTGACGAACGCGGACAGGCCGCCCTCGCCGAGATCCGCTCCGGCATCAAGAACATGAACAGCCCCGGCTGGGGCCGCCTCTCCACCATCAACCACCTCCTGCAAAGGCGTGCCGAGGCAGCCGAGCCAACCGCCCAGGACCGTTGACGGCCCGTCACCGGTCAAGGTCAGTGGCAAACGGTCAAGGTCACCCGTCAAAGGACAGGTCGGGCGCGGCGTCCCCGATCGCGGCGAGCAGCAGGCCGTGGACCGCGCGGGCGGTGTCGCGGGTGGCCGGGATGACCCTGGAGAACCTCCAGCAGGCCCTGGAAAAGGCCCGGTTCGACGAACGCTGCGCCGACCGGTACGCCGACCGGTACGCCGACGCCGGAGACGAGACGGCCCACGCCACCGCGGCCGACACCTCGGCCGAGTGGCAGCGCGTGCGCGACCACACCGCCGAGACCCGCGCCGGGCGCTACGACCCCGACCACGACACCGCCCTCCAGCACGCGCTGCGCCGCGAGCGTCACCGCCAGGACGTCGCCGAATGCGCCCGCGAGGCCGCCCACCAGGCCCGCCAGAGGTCCGACGCCGCCCACCGCCGCCTCGCCGGTACCGCCGCCCAACCCCTCTACACCGCCCGCGACCGCGCAGGCCTCTACAACCTGACCGACGACGACCACCAGGCCGTCCGCGACCTCACCCGCCACCTCGACCCCGCCACGCTGCGCCAGGTCGCGGGCTGGCTGGAGCGCGCCCGTACCGCGGCCCTCGCGCTGCGTGGCACCGAGCAGGCCCCGCCCGTCCGGCCTGTCGTACGGCGCCGCCGGTTCTGACCGACCGTACGGGCCCCCGGGGCCCTGCTGCGCCCTTCCGTTGCGCGCCACAGCCGGTGATCCCCGGCTGTGGCGTGATGCTTGGTCGTTGGGTCCGGTCCCGCCTGCCCTGCGGGGGACGGGCCGCTACTTGGGGGTGTGCCAGCTGAGTTCGAGCACGGTGTCGTTTGTAGTCGCTGTCGTCGCCGTTATCGGCGACGACGACCAGGATGTGGTAGTTGCCAATGTCGTGCGGTCCGCCGCCGTCGTCGCGTAGGGGTGTCGGCCCGGCTTGTCCGGCTGGGTGGGGGTCGTCCCGCCGGCGCGGGGGCGATTCACAGGGCGGTGCTGATGAAGGCCTGCACCTGTGCTTTGGACATGATTCCGGCCTTCGTCGCCTCGGCGTTGCCGTTCTTGTACAGGGTGAGCGTTGGGATCGAGCGGACTGCGAACTTGGCCTGGGCGCCCGGCCAGTCGTCGGTGTTGAGCATGGCGATCTTGGCTCTGTCTTCGTACTCCTCGGCGATCGCCTTGAGAATCTCCGCGATCTGCTTCGAAGGCGCCGACCACGGTGCCCAGAACTCCAGGAGCACCGGCAGGTCCGACTTGATGACCTCTGCCTCGAACGAGCCCTCCGCCACGTCCACGATCTGCGCCATGCGAACTCCTGTGACCACGCGTGATGTCGTCCTCGCCACCGTATGGCCGCCGGGGTGGGCTCGCCCGGCGTCGAGCCGCGCGTGCGAGCGACGGAGAGAAGGAGCTCATCCCTCGCGGGTGTGACCTGTTGGTGTTGCGGGGGCGTGGAATGGCCTCTTTTGCTGGGTTGTCTGGACCTTTGGTTGTGGCTGTCGGGGTGTCCGGTGGGTGGTGCCGGGTGGCTGTTTTGGTGACTGTGTGTGGTGGCCGGTGGGGTCGGAGGTCCGGTCGGCCCGTTCGGGGGCCAGCTCGGTGTTTTTGGGCGTGTTTTCGGGGGTGAATTCCACCGGGTATTTCGTCCGGATGTTTTGGCGGATTGGTTTCTGGTGGTGGTGTGAATTCAGGTTGGAAATGCGGTGGCGGGGGTCGGTGTTCGGTTTCGTCCGGGGTGGATCTGCCGGGCTTGCCCGTCCGGGGTCGTTCCGGCGTGCTGGGGCTGGCGGCCGGTGCTGCGCTGCCGTCCGGGCCGTCCCCGCGGTCCGGGCCCTGCTGTCTCGCCTTGCTGCGCCGTTGCCGGGGTTCTGTCGTCCGGGTTGTGCCCGGTGGCTGTCGTCGATGCCGGGCCGGCTGGGCCGTGTCGGCCTGCTGTACCGGTGTTGTGCTGCGCTGCCGTCCCGGGCCGCCGGCCCGACTGACCGCCGTCGCCGTCCCGCTGCGCCCGCGCCGGCCTTGCTTCCGGCTGTGCGGTCGGGTGGCCGTCAGGCCGCCCTGGAGGTGGGGGTGGTGGGTCAGTGGTCGGTGAGGTGGCGGGCGGTGAGTTTGATGTCCTGGAGTTGGGCGGTGGTCAGGCGCCGGGCTTCCCAGACGATGGTGGCCAGGTCCGTGGCCAGGGGGTGGGTCGGTGGCAGGTCGTCGGGCAACTGGGTGCCGCCGAGCGCTGCGAGGTCGGGGGCGGGGATGCCGAGCAGGCCGGCGAAGCCGACGACCAGTTCGGGGGTTGTTTCGACGGTCCCTCGGCCGATCCCGCCGATGGTGGCCGCGGAGAGGTAGATCCGTCCGCCGGTGACCGCGTACAGGGCCATGGCCGTGGAGGTCCAGCTGAGGTTCCGGTTGTGGGCGAGGCCCAGGAGCACCGCGCCGAACCCCGGTTCGTACCGGTGGTACGGCCGGGAGACCCCGCCCCGTCCCTCGCGCCGCACCAGGGGCTGCGCCCGGATCGCGTCCAGCAGCAGTCGCCGGTTCTCCGCGGGCATGTCCATCGTGTCGTGAACGACGGCGTTGATCGACCAGTGCGGGTTGCGGGTGACCGGTGTCAGGTCGTCGGGGACCGGTTGTCCGGCGAGGAGGAACAGGTCGGCGGCGTGCAGATCGAGTGCCGGTCCAAGGCTCCTGAGCAGCTGTCCGGTCGGCGGCTGCCCGTCGAGCACGGCTTGCAGCTCCGCCGGGTGGGTGCCGACCGCCGCCGCGAGCGTGGCGGAGTCGAGCGCACGACGGCCGGCCAAGTGCGCCAGCAGCGCGCCGAACCGCAGAAGACCTGTCATCCCGTCAGCCTATCGACGGCCGAAGGCCACCGGACGCCGTCGTCCCGGGCCTGCTGTGCGGCCGTCCGGGGCCGTCCTGCTCGGGCCGCTGCCGTCCCGGGTCCGCCGTCCAGCCGTTCCCCGTCCGGGGCCTGTCGTTCGGGTCGGTGACCGTTCCCGGTGGTCGTGCCCGTGCGCGCCTTGCTGCGCCGCCGTTCCGGGCCTGGTGCGTGCCTGCTCGGTGGCCGCCGTCTCGGGTCCGCTGTCCGGGCGGGGGCCGTGTACTGCGCTACTGTCCTCCCATCTTGGGGTGCTGACGTGTTGGGAGATGGCGATGGACCGGGCAGAGCTGAAGGCCAAGATCGACGAGCTGATGCGCCAGTACCACGATGAGGAGATCGATGGCGCGACCTATTTCGAGGCGATGATGGAGTTGACCACCTCCGCGCAGGAGTGAGGCCCGTCCTGCAGTCGACCCTCTGGGGATACGCGCTCAGCTGATCCGTCTCACCGAAGGTGGGGCCAACGTCCGGTAGCGCTGGTTACCCCTGGTCCGCTGTGTGGCGGCCTGGGTGCGACAAGGAGCCGGGCGTTGGCTCGGGACGGCCGCCGCCCCGGTGCTTCCGGGCCGCCGGACCTCCGGTGCCGACCGAGCCGGGTGCCGCCGTCCCCGGCTCGCCCGCCTTCGTCCCCCGCCGTCGAGCGCGGCCTGCCGGGGGCTGCCTGGCCGGGGTCATGCCGTGAGCCAAGCCCAGAGAGCGTGCGCGTGGTCGGCGAGGCTGGCGAGGTCGGCAGCGATGCCGATCGCGGCCGCGACAGCGAACAGCACTTTCCGTCGCCGCCGGTTCGGTCGGGCTGCGGTTGTCGGTACGTCCGGTACGACGAGGGCGTCGTCGGGCCGGGACGGTGCACCGGCTGCCGCCATGCCGTGGTGGTCAGGGTCGGGGGGCGGTGCTACCACGGCTGGTCCTCCGCGTGCGCAAGAAACCGTGCTGGGAGCGGACGGCCTGCCATGGTGTGCACGGTGCGCCAGTTCAACCGAAACAGGCCGGCCTCCATGATGGTCTGGGCTGCGCCGCTGGCCGAGACCGGATGGGTCGTTCGAGCGGCCACTAGCCGTGCGGCGCTCCGACGGGCGGCGCGGGCAGCGCGGGCACGGCGGGGACGGCGCCGGTTGAACGCCTTGCGGGCCGGGGTGGTCCACAGGTGCTGGACGTCCTCGGGGACGCCCAGCACGCTCAGCAGCCGGACCATTTCCTGCAGGAACTGATGCTCCTTTTTCCACCCCGGGGGCCACTTCCCCTTCAAACGGCTGCGGAGCGTGGATACGGGCATCTCGGCGGAGTCGGCCAGCCTCCGGCAGGACAAGGGGCGCCGGTGGCACCCCCGCAACTCCTCCAAGGAGAGGGTGAGGTTCTTGATGAACCAGCCCTTGCGCACCCGCGGCGTGTCCACCGGCGCGAACGGCGCCCAGAGCGCCTCCGTACGGAGCCTCTGCAGGCTCCCAGGAACGGCCCCCGTCAGGTCCTCCAGCGCGGTCACCGTGGCCGTGCTCGGCAGGCTGTTGCTGCCGGTCCGCGCACGACGGATGGTCGACAGGGACAAGGCGATACGACGCTCCTCCGCTTCCTTGAGCCACGCCGCATCGGTGCGCCCGCCCATGGCCCGGTCGATGGCACCGGCGAGCCTGCCCCTGGCGCTGTCCGGACTGTGCACGGGGCGGCGCGGCCTGCCGCCCCGGGGGCTGTGCGGATAGACGGGTGGGTGGGCAGATGGCACCAAATCCTCCTGGAAGACGGGGAGTTCGCCGGGCTGATCTGCCCGGATGCCCTCAATGTGAGCATCGGCGGGCCCGGCCGGACAAGCCGCGCCGCCCGCCAGCGAGCATGTACGGCGTTGCAGTAGCTGAAGCAGCGTTCCGGCAGCTCAGCAGGGAAGTTGATGCCACGTTGTCGAGCCCAGCGCCAGCCCCCCGCCAGAGCCAGGCCTTCATGGGAACCTCGCCGTCCTGGCCGCCCGGTGCCGCGCCCCCGCTGCGCCCCGCTCTGGTGAACGTCTCGGCCGTTGTCCTGGTTCGGTGTTCGGTTTGGTGCCGCTACTCCGGGAATTGCTCGGTTGGCTCTGGGCGGGATTTTCCGGGCAGTCGGGAAGGGCGGTCGCCACGTCGGGGTGGAGGGCCGTTGGCCCCTTTCCTGTGCACCCGAATTCGATTCCCGGCCGCTGCGCTCGAAAATGTGCTGAGATTGCCATCAGAAAGGGAGCGGGAGGGAATTAGGATTCCCGCCTGGAGTCCAGCCTGATAGAGCCGTGATGGAAGCTAGCAGCGAGGTTGCATGTTCGCCTCTGGCACTGGCCAGGGAACCATTAGGAAAGAGCTGTACGGAAGCCAGGGAAACGCTCCAGGATTCGCTGCGGATTCCGGTTCGGAGTCTGCGGTTGAGGGCCCGTCAGGGGCCGTCGTGCGGGGTGTCGGTGAGGGTCGGTCACCGGGTCGGGGATGCCCGGGTCGGCCCGGAGGGCGCCCGGGGTTCTGCCGAGGGCCGCAGGCCCCGCTCCGGGGTTGGAGGGTGGGCCGTCAGCCCAGCAATCAGGCGGCGGACCGGTCATCGACCGATACCGGGGGAGGGGCCGGGAGGGTGAGGTTGTGACTGATACCGGAAGTCCGCGACACATCGTCAACGCCGAGGGCCGCAGGCCCCGGCCGGCACCACGCCCGTCCGGAGGGATAGGCTACTACCCGAATTTCGCGTCACATCGTCAACGCCCACCCCGGGCGCAGCCCGGGAAGCTGCGCCAGCCAATCGGCCCGTAGGGCCGTGAAAACACCAGCCCAACAAGACCGGAAAGCCGACCGATTGACGGGCCGCGGGCCCGGGGAAAAACCACCAGAAAGGCGGAGCGCAGCGACGCCAGACGCCCGCCACCAACCACCCGCACAAGCTCGACGTATTCGCCGCAGGCGAATACCCGCCACCACCTACCCACCCGCCGAGGCGCAGCCGAGGCCACACTACGCACGGTGACGGCGCAGCCGTCACCCCCGCGCCTGACGCCGCGTCAGCGGCGCCGCTCCCGCGCCAGCGGGAGCTCAAGCCGCAGGCTTCCGC
>NZ_JBIVPU010000029.1:0-11329 GCF_044754805.1 Kitasatospora sp. NPDC092948
AGGGCATCAGGCCATGAGCCCGGCCGCGCTCCGGACCCGGTGATCGGTGCACGTTCGCCTGTACCAGGCTGCGCATCTTCATGCGTACGCCGACATGCGTGTCGGTGCTGGGACAGGGCTGGGACACCTGGCCGGCTACCGGTCGGGCGCGGCGTCCTCGATGGCGGCGGTCAGGCGGGCGTGGATGTCGGCGGCGGCGTCGCGGGTGGCCGGGTCGGGGTCCTGCAGCTGAGGGGCGATCAGTTCGAGTGCGGCTGCGAGGAGCGGCACGGGGACGGCGGCGGTGCGCAGGTGCAGGAGCTGGGTGGCGGCGCGCTCGCCCGGGGTGTCGGCTGCGGGCCGGGCGGAGGGGATGATCAGGGCGTTGATGCCGCGGTGCGGGGGCGGGGTGCTGGTCACCCGGCCCATCTTCGCGCGTGCGGCGCGGCGGTGGCCAATGGCGGCCGGCTCGTGAGGCCCGGCCGGTTTCGGTTTCGTGTCCGCAACGGAACGAGATCCGTTGGGGCCTGTGGTGGCGGCGGCGCCGGTTTCGTGGCGGCAACGGAACCGTCGAATGCCGCTGCCTGCCGGGGTGCGCGGGATGTGCGGGCCGGACTGTGCGGCGTTGCGTTGCGTTGTGCGGCAACGGAACGTCTAGGGTGTGCGGGTGACTGTGGATCAGGGCCGGCTCGCGCGCCGGGTGGAGCAGCCGTCGCTGCTCGATGTGGACGTGCCCGCGCCGGTGTGCCGGGAGTGCGGAACGGAACTGCAACGGAAGTCGACGGGGCGTCCGGTGGTGTTCTGCGGGCCGACGTGCCGCAGCCGAGCCCATCGCCGCGGCCGGACCGGGCCCGAGGCGACGGACGAGTCGCCGCGCCAGGGGGCCTACCGGTCGGCCGCGGACGGCGTGGTGGCCCACGCGGTGAACCTCGCCACCGCCCTCGACATGGATCTCGACCCGCAGGCCGCTCTCGACGGGCTGCGGGAGGCGGTCGCCGTCCTCCTCTCCCTCGCCGAACGCCAGGTCGCCGCGGCACGCAACGAAACCCCCGGCGCGGCCGCTCCCGGCCCCCGCGCCGACACGGACCGGGCCTCCGCCGTACCCGGCAGCGAACCGGACGCGTTCCGTGGCGGCAACGAAACTCCGGCTTCGGTCCCCGCCCCGACGGCGACCGTGCCGCGGCCGGCCCTGCGCACCGACGCGGAAGTGCTGCGCGCGGCCGCCGCCGACCCCCGCACCCGGCACGGCGACCCGGACCGGATCGACGACCTGGGCATCACCATCGGCGACGGCCTGGAACTGGGCACCTGGACCGCCCCCGACGCCGCCGGCCTCCAACTGCTCCTCCACGACGGGGCGGTCGCCGGCTGGACCGTGCTGCTCCCCATGGGCCCCTGGGGCCGGAACGGCCGGGGCGGCCACGCCGCCGTCGTGCACCGTCCCGGCCGGCCGGGCGAGTTCGTCCTGGGCGACCTCGGCCGACCCCGGGTGGCCGACCGCCCGGGCGAGGCTCTTGACCTCCTCCACCGCGCGGTCCGGGCCCGCCGCACCGCCCGCCCCGCCGCACGGCCGGGCCGCCCGCCCGCCGCTCCCGCCCCTGCGCAGCCAACCCCGGCGCCGGTGGACGTGCCGGTCCCCTACGACCTCGCGCTCGGCCGCCCCACCGGCTGGACGCCACCTTCCGAGCGAGGCCTCGGAACCCCGGACCGCTCCTACGCCCTCGGCGGCGGCCTGGTCCACCTCACCTGGCCCGCCCACCCCGGCGTCCAGGGCGTCGAACAGCACGGCCGCCTCATCGGCTGGGCCGAACAATGGGACCCCGAGACCGGCGCCTGGAGCACCCTGCTCGACGGCCACCAGGTCATCGACGCGGCCGACGACCACGTGCTGCTGTCCGCCACCCCCGCCGACGCCATCACCCTCCTGATCCTCGCTGACCAACGCCGCGCCGCAGGACAGCTGGCCGCACCCCGACCCGGCACCGAACGCCCCCGAACACGAGGGAGCCGGCCCTCACCGGCGAACCCGCAGGCCCGCCCCGGCCCCTGACGACAGGTCCGCACCCCGGCCGCTCCGCGTTGCGCGTCATACGACGCACAACACCCTGATGAAAGGACACCCGTGTACTCCTCCGACGGCCGCAGCGCCACCTTCACCGTCCTGCACGACATGCTGTCCGGCCGGATGACGATCCCGGCCGACTCCGTCACCACCCTGCTGCGCGACCTCGCCGACCGCTGGGACGCCGGCGCCGCCGACCCGCACCAACCGCCCCGCAGCTCCGAGTCCTTCGCCGCCGAGCTGCGCGCCGTGGCCGACCAGATCGACGTGGAGTGCATCGGCGTCGAACTCCGCCCCCTCGCCGAGGAGTAGCCGGTCCCGAGCACCCGCATCATTCGGGCCCGCCGCCGAGAAGGCGACGGGCCCGGACGGTGCGGGTGCTCGGGACCGGTCGCGGGCTCTGTCCACAGGCCGCCGGAGCGACGCTCTTCCCCAGCAGGCCCGGCACAGGTCCGGGCCGCGAACCGAGGGAGAGCACCGTGCCCGTCACCGCCCCCGACCCCCGCCCGGCACCTGCCCCACCACGACCACATCGCCCAGGTCGTCACCGCGCTCGAAGCCGCCGGCCGCGGCCCCGGCGGCCGGCTCCTCGACCAGGGCCCGGACGGCGCGCTGGCCGCCCGCCTCGACCTGGGCGCCGGAGCCCACAACCCCGACGGCGACCCGGACGCCTGCGACGCCGACCTGCTGCTCACCGTGCACTGGCACCAGCGGGACGGCTGGTCGTTCATCTGGGACCACGAGGCCCACCCGGACCTGCCGTTCGTCCTGGCCCGCCTCGACCTGCCCGTCGACACGGACCCCGACGGCGCTGCTGCCGCCCTGCTGACCACCGCGATGGGCGACCACAGCGACCCGGCCCGCTGGCCGAAGGCGCCATGGCTGCCCTCGGCGCAGGGCACCACCGCCTGATCCGGGCTGGGACAACCCTGTCCCAGCACCGTCCCAGCACGCCGGAAATGCCTGTTTTGCTAGGACAGTCCCAGGCCTTTTCCCCAGGTAGCGGCGTTCCGCGCTCGACTTGGGACAACCCGCCGGCCACCGGCCCACTGACCCGTCGCTGACCTCTGACAAACGACCTTGACTGATTGACAGGTGAGTTTGACCGAAGCGCCTACAGGATCTTGAGTACTTCGTCCCACACGTCGCCTCCGTCAGCCCAGGTCCACAGCCATTGACGTAGCGACGGTGCCGCGTAGCGCAGGCCGTCGTGGGGGTTCTCGCCCCAGTCGGGTTCCCAGCCGTCGGCGTCCCAGAGCAGGACCGGGTTGTCGACCGCTATCAGCGAGACGTGCCACTGCATGGTGCAGCCGCCACCGGTCAGGAAGAGCCATGACGCCGGTGGCCCCCACTCCGGATACCGGGTGCGAGGGGAGGTCGCGAGCGGCCAGCCCGGCTGGTACCGCTCCGGGACGCGGCGCGGTGTCAGCGAGGCGAGGCCGCCTTCCGGGCCGAAGCCGCCGTCGCCGATCTCGGTGTAGATGCGCCGGAGCAGGAGCGGCAGCTCGTACCCGAGCTCCCGCTCCACCTGTTCGACCTCGGCTGTCGTGATCGGGGGGAACGGCTGATCCGGGAGACTGCCGCGGGTGATGCCCGCGCCTTTCGCGCCCCAGGCGAGAGCACGCAGCCTTTCCAGAAGCGCGTCGTCGTCCGCAGAGGTACGCCGGGAGGGATCGGTCATGGAGCGGGACTGTAGCCGGGCGAGCACCAGGTGGCGCCGTTTCCTGACTACCTGTCTCCCGGCAGACGGGTGGCCCGTCCGGATGCCACTGCGGCGTCCATCGTGGCGACCAGGACGGGCACCTCGCGCCCCGGATCGCCCAGCACCACCGCCGGCGCTGCCGCGGCCAGCGCGCAGACCGCCACGAGCGCGATCCGCTCGCCCGCCGACAGATCGGGCAGCTCCTCGGTGTAGGGGTTGCCGGTGATGATGTTCGCGGACAGGTCGTACGCCAGCTCCTCGCTCAACAGCCCGTCGCCGTCCGGCACGACCTCCTGCCCGCAGGCCTGCTCCACGGCGTCGGCGGCCCGCTTCAGCATGATCCGGTGCGGCTCCTCCGCCTGCCGCTCGGCGAGCTCGCGCACCCACGCGGCGGCCAGCCGGCCCGCCTCCGCCGCCTCGGAGAACAACGTGTTCTCCGCGTGCTGCCGCCCGCGCTCCGGCTGTTCCTGCTGCTCCGGCTGCTCCTGGTCCTCGGCGACCTGTTCGGGCAGCGGGAGGACGGTCACGTTCGTCATGACCGGCCAACTCGCCGAAGGCGGGGAAGGGCACGGGCAGCCGGTGAGTTTCGCCCCGAATCGCCGACTGGTTCGCCCCGGGCCGGTGGGTTCCGCCCCGTCGAAACTCACCGCCACAGGTCAGTGCGTACGGCTGCGCAACGCACTCCTGCGCAGCGCATCCCGTGCGCACTGCGCGGAGGTGCGACTGCGACGGCCCGCGCAGGCGCACCGCCGCACCCGGGCAGATCCGCTGCGAATCGCCGAGTTACGCCCCGCCAAGGTTCGGGATTCGCCCCACCCGAACCTTTCCGTCGCAGGTCAGGGCGCTGCGATGCCGCGCGCAGTCCTCAGCCGGCCGTGCGCAGCGCCCGGCCCGCCGGCCGAACTCCGCACTCGCACCGGCTGCCGTCCCGTTTCACAGCGGCACCTCGGCCCATCCCGCTCTGCGCATGCGCAGAGCCGGATTGCGCAGCCCTGCGCAACGCACCCGGCGTTGCGCAGCGCCGCGCGACGACCGGTGCGGCGCTGCACCGCCGGCCACCGCTGTACTTTGCAGCGCGCCCGCCCGGACCGCAGCCTTCACATGCTGCACACCCCCGATCTGCGCTGCACTCCGCCCGCCGCACCCCGGCCACCAAGGTTCGGGATTCGCCCCACCAAGGTTCGGATTCGCCCCCGCGCCCCGGCCACCAAGGTTCGGGATTCGCCCCACCAAGGTTCGGATTCGCCCCCGCGCCCCGGCCCCCAAGGTTCGGGATTCGCCCCACCAAGGTTCGGATTCGCCCCCGCGCCCCGGCCCCCAAGGTTCGGGTTACGCCCCGTCCCGGGTTACGCCCCATCAAGGTATGCGGGGCGAAACCCCGGACGGCCGCTGACCTGGGCGGCTACCATCCCCGGCATGGACAGCGTCCCGCAGGCCACCGCGACCGACCAGCCGACCGACGGCGCGCCTGCGGCTGCGAAGTGCGCCCGGCCCGGCTGCGAGACGCCGGTCCCGCCGTCCCGCACCCGGCCGCGGACCTACTGCTCCCGCGCCTGCCGCAGCAAGGTCGACCACGCCAAGGCCAAGGCCAAGAAAGCAGCGGCGGAAGCTGCATCGCCGGCGCCCGCCCCCGCCCCTGCCCCTGTATCTGTATCTGCTCCGGCCGCCGGGCAGCCCGCCGCGCCTGCCGCACCGGTGGTCAGCACCTGGGCCGCCGACGGCGAGCGCTGGGGCGAGGACGGCCAGCGCCTCCTGGCACCGCCGACGCGCTGCGCCGCAAGCTGACCGCCTTCCTGCTGGAGATCGAGGCCGGCGCCGACCCGGCCGCCGCGTTCAAGGAACTGGCCGCGCGGCTGCCCTCCTACAGCCAGCGCATCTACGGTGCCGGCCAAGAGATCCGGGACAAGGCCCGCTGGCCCGACGCCGACCAGGACGAGCGCATCCGCCGCCGGATGCGCGAGCGCATCCACCTGTGGGACGACGACCAGGCCGAGCGGCACGACCACGACGACGACGTCCTCGAACCCGACGACCAGGCCGACGAGCAGCAGATCGTCCAGATCCCGCCGACCGCCCCCACCCCCGCCCGCCGGCGGCCCGAGGGCTCGCTGAAGGTGCCCCCGGAGCCGTTCCTGCGGGGCCTGGGCCGCTTCGACCTGGTCCGCAACATCAGCGTGCTGGTCGACCGGCCCGGCTGGGACATCGCCGGCTGGACCAAGGCCCCGGGCCTGTTCTACGTCCGGCGCGCCGGCCGCGCGCTCGCCTGGGCCGAGCACGGCCTGGCCGGACTGCCCGGCTGGGTCGTGGTCGTCGACGGCCGCCTCCTCACCGACGCCGCCGACCGCACCCGCCCGAAGGTCGTCACCACCATCGACCAGGCCGCCCTGCTGGTACGCCAAGCTCTGGACCAGGGGCTGATCGACGCCGACAGGGTCCCGTCCCGCGTTTGACCGGCATCCCGCCAGGGTTGGTGAGGGCCCGTCCCCAGGGACGGGCCCTCACCAACTTCCTGACAGACAGTTGCAGGCAGAGAGCGGGTGGAGGGACTTGAACCCCCAGCCTGCCGCTTAATCAGAGACGGCTGCTCTGGACCGTTGAGCTACACCCGCATAAGCCCGGCCGAACCCGCGCCGACAACTTCGCCGGACACCACAACCTCGGCCGTCCGGCCCGATTCTGCGGCGTCGAAGGATCGGTGGGCAACAGGCTTTCGCCCTAGCCAAGCGTTCGGCGACCAGCCGCGGACCTGGCCCGCCGCGGAACGTTCGACGGATACCTTGATACCGCAGGTCAGAACCACTGCCACGCCACTCTTCCCGGCGCCCTGGCGGCCGCCGCAGGGACCGTCACCAAGGTACGGACGCGCCGGTGCGGGCTCACCGGCCCAGGTCAGAGCGCTGCGATCCCGGATCGCAGCACGGTGCTGGGCGGGGCGGGCCGGAGCGGCGTCACCACTGCTGAGGGGATTGCTCCCTGCCCACCGTGTTGTCAGGATTCCCTGACGGATCGGCGCCGGCACCTTGATGGCCGCACCGGATGGGGGCGGGGAACCTTGATGCCCGCCCCAGGCCCTGGGCCGGAACACCTTGATGGTCCTCCAGGCATCGACGGGAACCTTGGAAGCCGGATCACGGCGAAATAACGTCGCAGGTCAAAGCATTGGTGAGCGGGGCAGATACCTTGGTGGCCGCCCCGAAGGCCCGGGGCGGCCATCAAGGTGCGCACGGTCCGCGATCAGCCGGCGCCGGGCAGGGTGAGTTCGTCGAAGCCGACCGGCTCGGCCTGGCGGTCCGCCAGCGGGTACCAGACCTCTCCGCTCGGCCCGTACTGCTGGAGGTCCTCGAGGCTGGCGGCGGCGGCCGGAACAGCGGCGAGCATCTTGGCGACGTGCCGGTCTTGGGCGTACAGCTGGAGCTCGTCGACCCGGTTGTCGAAGCCGACCCGGCCGGTGCCGGTGAGGACGAACAGCAGCCGCGGGAAGCGCACGTACCGGCGTTCCCACAGCGGCACCCGGCCGTCCTGCTCGGCCGCGACGGTGCCCGCGCGGATCCCGGCCGGGAGCGTCTTCGTCGACCAGTAGCGGGCGTAGGCGTTCAGCTTCGACGCCAGCCGCTCGGCGCCCATCGTGCCGCGGTCGACCTCCACGAACGCCCGCAGCCGCGCCACCCCGCCGTCGGGCTCGTTGACGCCGTAGAACAGCAGCCCGTCCGGGCGCACCGAGCCGTCCCGGCCCTCGGCGAAGCGGTGGGTGACCTCCGGGATGAAGTCGAACGGCCCGTACCTGTCCCCGCGTGCCCGGGCGCCGGCCAGGAACGCCAAGTGCGTGCTCACCACCGCCAGCTGGTGCCACAGCGTGTACTTGAACGCCGTCGCATCCCCCGGCATCCGCGGCGCCGGCACCTCGGCCAGCTCGGGGAACGCCCCGGCGATCCGGGCGCCGTGCTCGGTCAGGAACCAGCCCTTCGCCCGGCCGGATTGCGGCAGCACCAGCTCCGCCACCAGCCCCTCGTCCCGTAGCCGCCGCAGCCGACCGCGCATCTTCTCGATACTCCGGTCCGGGGCGAGCAGTTGCCGCAGCTGCTCGGCGGTGGCGATCCGGAACTGGAACAGGGAGGCGAGTACGGCCCAGGAGATCTCGACCTCCCGCGCCTCGCTGTCCGGCTCCGCCCCGGTCCGCGCCCTGCCCCTGGTTGCCCCGGTCGCCCTGGTCGTGCTCGTCGTGCCGGTCATCACGGTGCCCTTCGACGGGCGCGGGGCCGGGTGCTCCGCGCGGTCGCCGAAGGGAACCCGGCACACCTTGGCGGATCCCTTGGCGATCCACCCCCCTCGCGGCAACGATCACGTAACGGCCCCCGCCAAGGCGGGGCGTCAAGGTGTTCTCCAACCTTGGAGAGAGGCCCGGCCACCTTGACGGATGCCTTGATGCCGGGGGCGGGCACCTTGATGCCCGCCCAGCGGTCAGGGGCTGCCCGGCGGGGCGGACCGCCGGGCAGGACTACAACTCCCAGGCCCCGCACCGGGCCCGCGCGGGGTCGCTGATGGAGTCCCACACCGGGGCGTTGACGCCGTGCTGCTCCAGGTCGGCCAGGCGGGCCGCGCCGGCCTTCACGCGCTGAAACGTCAGCATCCGCTCGACCATCGGGTGGGCGGCGGCGACGGCCTGCATGTCGCGCAGGCGGCGCAGGGCGGCCCGCTCGCCGGTGTCGGCCAGGACGAACAGCAGCCGGGGGAAGGCCGGGTAGTGCTGCTGCCAGGCTGGCAGCACGCTCTGCGAGTGCGAGGTGCGCCGCAGGTGGGCCGGGACCGGGTGGTGCTCGTGGAAGCGGGCGTAGGCGATCAGCTTGGCGGCGAGCTTCTCGCTGGACATGGTGCCGCGGTCGACCTCGACGAACGCCCGGTGCAGGACCCGGTTCGGCTTCTTCTTCGAGTAGTGCAGCAGGCCGTCGGGGATCAACGCCCCGCCCGGGGCCTCGCCGAAGCGGTGGTAGACCTCGGGCAGGAAGTCCAGCGGCGCGCACTCGTCCCCCTGCGCGCGGGCGCCGGCCACGAACGTGACGTGGGTGCGCACGACGGCCAGGACGTGGCCCAGCCGCAGCCGTGCCGCGCTCTTGTCCTCGGGCAGCGGAGGGGAGGCCACACCCTCCAGCTCGGGGAAGGTCGCGGCGATCTTCACGGCGCGTTCGGTCAGGAACCACGCCTGCAGCTTCCCGGCCTGCGGGAGGACGACGCTGTCCACCAGGCCCTCCTCGTGCAGCCGGCGAAGGCGCCGCCGCATCTGCTCGATCCCGGCGTCCGGAGTGTGCAGGACGCGCAGCTGCTCGGCGGTGGCCATCCGGAACTGGTACAGCGCGGCGACCACGGCGTGGTCGATCTCGGGCGGCATCGCCATCGAGGGCTCCTTCAAGGTCGGTGCCCGCCGCCCTGCTGGCAGCGGGTACCGCATGGAAGCCCGCGGTTCTCACCGGATTTCTCACCAGAGAAGGCCCTGGCGGCAACGATCCGACAACGGGTGTTCTCACCGGCCCGGCAACGGGTGGTGAGAACCCGTGCGCCAACCAGCGGCCGCCCCTCCCGCCCGCCGCGCCCGGAAACTGGGCTGATCCGCAGGTCAGAGCGGGTGGTGAGAGGGCGTCAAGGCGGAACTCACCGGCCCGACAACCCTTCCTTCCTTCTTCTTTGTCTTTGTAGTTGTAGTGGCAGTTGTCGTTGGTCGGTAGGGTCCGGCGCCTGCGGCGGGCCCTTTTTCTTCTGCGTCCGGCTGGTGCCGGCCGCGCGTGGTGGGGGCGGCCCTGGAGGGTCGCTGGAGGAGGCGAAGACTGCTCTGCCCGTCGTTCCTCGAACACGGCGGGCAGAGCAGTCACAGACGCCTTGGAGCGCCTCCAGCGGGCACAGCGGGCCGGGCGGGTCAGTGCCCAGTCGAGGCCGAGCGCGGCGAGCTGGTCGAGCTGGGCGCCGGTCAGCTTGGCCCGGCGGGTCGTGGTGTTGGAGATCCACGCCCCGAGCTTCACCTCGACGGTGCCGCCGTCGCCTTCGGCCACTTCCTCGACGTGGGCCGGGGGATGGTCATCGACCCGGTTCGCTCCCGGTACTGGGCGAGCGCCGCCAGGCTCCGGTCGAACGTGCTCGTCTTTTCGTCGGCCGTCTTGGACGTGCCTTCCCGGGCGGTACGCCGCCACCGCCACGCCCGCGGCTCCTGCTGGCCCGCCGGCCGCGAGCTGCGCCGGGCGGTGAACCACCGGACGGGGGAGGAGTTCTGCCCTGCCCGCCTGGCCGAGCGGGCAGCGAAGCAGGCCCGCGCGGAAGCAGCGGATGCCTGGCGTTGAGCCGCGCGTGCGAGCGACGGAGAGAAGTAGCCCAGCCACCCGGGTGTGACCTGTTGGTGGTGTGGGGCGCGAAATGGCCTCGCACGGCTGGTTGTCTGGACCTTTGGTTGTGCCTGTTGGGGTGGTGGCGGGTGTCTGGTCGGGGCGGGGTTTGGTGACTGTGTGTGGTGGTGGGTGGGGTTGGGGGGTGGGGTCGGGGCCGCTCGGGGGTTGGTGGGGTGTTGTGGGTGGTTTTCGGGGTTGAATTCCGCCGGGTATTTCGTTGGGTTGTTTTGTTGGATTGGTCGTTGGGTGGTGTGGATTCGGGTCGGTTTTGCGGGTCAGGGGGTGGTGGCGGGGGTTGGTGTTCGGTTTCTTCCCGGGCCGGGTCCGCCGTTCTCGGTGGCCGTGCCCGCCGTCCTCGGTGGCCGTCCCCGGTGGCCGTGTCCGTGCCGGCCGTGCTGTGTCGCGGTCCCGGGCCTGCTGGGTCTGGCCGGTGTTGTGTCGCCGGGGCGGTGTGCGGGTGGGGCGGCCGTCCGCTGTCCGGGTGTGTGCTGCCGCCGTCGCCGTCCCGCCGTGCTGCGCCGCCGTCCGGGCCGCGCCGCCGTCCCGGGGCCGCGGCTGCTGTTCGGTGGTGTCGACGACCGCCGGGTGCTGGTGGTCCTGGCCGCTGTCCGAGGCGTTGTCCTGGGCGGCGGGGTACGGCCGGGCGGTGGCCGCCGGGAAGGCCGGCCTTCCCGGGCGGTCTGGTTCTGGTGGTGGTGTTCGGCGGCCGGGTGGCGGCCGGGTGGCCGGTGGTGGGGTGCAACGCGGGGGTGCGGCGGGGTGCAACGCGGGGCGGTGTTGCGGGTCTGAACTGGTGTTATGTGGTCTGGAGCGGGGGTGGGTGGGCGTGTTGCACTTCGTGTTGCGCCGGGTGGCGCCGGTCCGCCGGCCTTGACGGCCGGCCTCGGTGGCTCCCCGCTGCTCCGGCACTCCGTCCGGGCCGTCCGGTGCCGCGCCGCGCTGTCCCGCAGCCCCGGCTCCTGGTCGTCGTTCTGGTCGGCCGTCAGGCCGTCCCGCTGCGCCGGTCCCGGCCGTCGGCGGCCTGTCCGTGCCCGTCTTGCCGTCCAGCCGTTGTGCCTGTGCCCGTGCTGGCCGCCCGAGGCCGGCGCACCCCGCTGCGCCCTGCCCCGCTCTGGTGGCCGTTCTGGCCGCCCGGTGCCGAGCCCCGCTGCGCCCCGCCCTTGTCCGGTGTTCGGTTCGGTGTCGCTGTTCCGGGGATTGCCCGGGTGGCGCTGGGAG
>NZ_JBIVPU010000030.1:0-5530 GCF_044754805.1 Kitasatospora sp. NPDC092948
ACATTCCGAACCCGGAAGCTAAGCCTCACAGCGCCGATGGTACTGCAGGGGGGACCCTGTGGGAGAGTAGGACGCCGCCGAACAATTATTCAGAAGAAGCCCCCTGACGGGATGTCAGGGGGCTTCTTTGCGTTCCCGGGGAGTTTGTGGGGCGGGCGTGCGGACGGACGAATGCCCGGGGGGCGGTTCGGCTTTGCGGCCGGCGACGTTGGGGAGGGTGATGAGGTACGGGGACGGGTGGTACGAGACGGGCCCGGACACGGTGGAGGCGGCGGGTGTGCGGCGTGGGCTGGGGGAGCGTACGGGCGTGCTGGGGCGGGATTGTCGGATCGAGCTCGTAGGCTCGCGTTCGGAAGAACGAGATGGCTGCGAAAGGACGTTGACGTGCTCCTGGGTTTGCGAACGGTGATCTACCCGGCGCCGGATCTCGCTGCGGCGAAGACCTGGTGGTCCTCGGTGCTGGGCATCGAGCCGTACTTCGACGAGCCGTTCTACGTCGGCTTCAACGTCGGTGGCTACGAGTTGGCGCTGGACCCGAACGGTGATCCGGCGGCCGGGCCGGTGACGTACTGGGGCGTCCGGGACGTCGACGCGGCGCTGAAGCAGGTGGTGGCCGCAGGGGCGGTGGTGCGGGACGCGGTGCAGGAGGTGGGCGGGGGGATCCGGGTGGCATCGGTGGTCGAGCCGGCGGGGGCGGTGGTCGGGCTGATCGAAAATCCGCAGTTCGTGCTGCCCGAGCCGGAGACGCTCCCGGGTGCGGGGGACGGCCCGGGTCGCTGAGGGGCAGCTGAAGGGGGCCCCGGAAACCGCCGGGTGGTCGGGGCCCCTTTGGTGCGTCAGGAGGGCTACGGGCGTGGGGTTTTACGGGCACCGGGTGCTCGGCGTGGTGCCGGACGACCTGTCTGGGGCTCATGAGAGATGTTCGGATGGGGGTTGGAGCGTCGCGGGCGTACCCGTTCGATGCGTTGGCGTTCGCGCTGGACAGGAAGCGGTGGCATGCCTGCTGGGCCGGAATGCGAGAGCAACGGCCGGTGATGGAACGGCTGTTGGGCCCAGCCGGGGTGGAGCGGACGCGAGCGGAGGCGCGGCTGTCGCTGATGGGTAGTGAGGGTGCCGGCGGGACGGTCGATGAGCTGTTCGCGGGACCGATGCCGGTGCTGCGGGCGGGGAAGCGGGCCGGGGCAACCGTTGTAGGGGAGGAAGAGCAGGGCGCGGCCGGCGCTGTCGGCGAACTCGTGGCCGATGTACTGGCCGGGGCGGTCCTCGTGGAGGGCGGGGAGTTCGGCGGGGGTGGCCGGCAGGGGGCCGATGCCTCCGGCGTGGCTGAGGAGGACGGCCTGGTCGGCGTCGGACAGCAGGCGGCGGGCGCGACTGGGCAGGAGTGGGCCTCGGCACCGGGCCCACCGGGTGCCGTCGGCGTCGGTGAACGGCCCGGTGCTGCCGGAAGTGGGGAGCCGGGGGCTGTTGCTGACGCAGCATGGGTGGAGCGTGGCGGATCGGGCCGGCGAGGTGAGCGGTGTCGGCGCGTGCTCGTACCGACCCGGCGGCCGCTCGTCGGTACGCGGCTCCGGCACCGCCCGCTGAACCGGTGGGATGGACGGCTCGGCCACGACTCGCCCGCGTCCGCGCCCGCGTCCGCGTCCGCGTCCGCTCCCGCTCGCGTGCCCGATCCCGCGTCCTCGCCCGCTTCTGATCCCGTGCCCGCGTCCGCTCCCGCTCGCGTCCGTGCCCGCTCTCGCGTCCCCTCTCCCCCCAGGCCGGCAGTGGCGTGCCGTCAGGCGGTGGTGGCGTGGTGGTGGTCGTTGCGGAGGAGGACGCGGGCGAGTTGGGCGGCGGTGGTGGTGATGGGGTGCCAGGTGTTGGCGCGGAGGTGGTCGGTGGGGGTGGGGTCGGGCGGGAGGGTGGCGAGGTGGGTGCGGAGGGCGGAGCCGAGGTCGGCGGTGAGGGCGGCTTCTTCGGCGGTGCGCAGGGTGTGGCCGAGCCAGGGGGCGGGGGCGGTGGCGTCGCAGGCGTCGGTCAGGAGGGTGGCCAGGTGCGGGGCGGGGTCGAAGCCGGCGTCCTGGAGGCCGGGGGCGGCAAGGGTGAGGACCGCGGTCACCAGTTGGTGCCGGAGTGCGGGGAGGGCGAGGCCGCGGTCGGTCACCGGGGGAGCGTACCGGCCGGAGGCGGAGGGTCAGGCGTAGGGGGCGAGTTGGGGGTCGACGGGGGCGTCGGTGAGGCGGTTGGCGAAGGTGGAGAGGGTGTAGGCGCCGATGCCGAGGACGATCTCCAGGGCGTTGCGGGGTGTGAAGCCGTGGGCGAGGAAGTCGGTGAGGTCGGGTTCGGGGACGGCGCCGGTGTGGTCGAGCGCGGAGTGGACGAAGCGGCGGACGGCCTCCAACCGGGCGTCCGGGAGCGGCTGTTGGGCGCGCAGGGCGGCGATCAGGTCGGGGTCGGCGGCGAGGTGGGTGAGTTTGGCGGTGTGCATGGCGACGCAGAGGTGGCAGCCGTTGCGGGTGGCGATGGTCAGGACGACGGTCTCGCGGACCAGTGGGTCGAGTTCGGTGGCGTCGAACATGGCCGTCAACTTGAGGAAGGCGTCCAGGAGTTGGGGTGAGTGGGCGAGTCGGCCGGCGGCGCTCGGGAGGTAGCCGAGGTTTTTGGTGATCCCTTCCAGGGGGCGGCGGGCCGCAGGCGGGGCGGTCTCGGGGGTGAGGTCGGGGAAGTGCTGGGTGGCGGTGTCGGACATGGCGGGTCCTTCCGGGTGGTGAGAGGCGTGCGGGGGCGGCCGTGGGCGTGCCGCGGCTGCGCGTCCTAGGATGGACAACGTGGTTGACCAAAACGTAAACCAGGTTGTCGATCCGCGCAACGGCTTCGAGCTCCCGCTGCTGCTGTTCGCCGGATTCCGCACGATCATCGACGAGTTGCACGCCGAACTCGCCCGCCAGGGCCACCCCGAGGCCCGGCCCGCGCACGGCTTCGCGCTTCAGGCGATCGGGCCGGACGGGGCGACGGCGAGCGAGCTCGGCCGGCGGCTGGGGGTGTCGAAGCAGGCCGCGGGCAAGACCGTGGACCGGCTGGAGGCGCTCGGCTATGCGGAGCGGGCGGACGACCCGGTCGATGCGCGGCGCAAGGTGGTGCGGCTGACCCCGCGGGGGCTGGACGTGCTGGCGCGGTCGGCGGTGGTGTTCGACCAGATCCGCGGCCGGTGGGCGGCGGCGCTGGGTGAGCAGCGGCTGCGCGAACTCGAGGACGGCCTGGCGCAGTTGACCGGTCCGTCCGGCTTCAGGTTGGACGCGGCGGGCTGGTTCGGCGGCTGAGCGGCGCGGCGAAGGCACGGCACGCGCCGGCACAGGGGCGGCGGCGGGGGAGTCGGCGTTCCGGCGGGACCGGGTGCCGGTGAACGAGGGCGCGAGCGGGTCTACGGCACCCGGATCGCGGGGTGCGCGGCGGCGCGCCGGTGCCGTGGTCCTGCGTGGATCCGGAGCTGATGGACGAGCAGGTGGGCCGGGGCCGGCATCCCGCCGTTCGAGGGGTGGGTGGCCCGGTGCTCCTGAGCGGAGGGCCGGTCGGCGGAAGGCCGGTTGCCCCCGCCGGGCGGCGGGGGCAACAGGCGTGCCGCCCGGCGAGGGCAGCGGGCGGAAGAGTCAGCGGGCGGCGCGGCGTTCGGCCTTGGCGGCGGCTTCCGCCTCGTCCTCGGCCTCGGCCTGCTCCAGGGTGGGGGCGGTGCCGCCGAGGTGGGCAGGGACCCACCAGGTGTCGTCGGGGCCGGCCGGCTTCGCGGGGTAGTCGCGCTGGGCGCGGTCGAGCATCTCCGACATGGCGGCGCGCAGGCGGCGGGTGACCATGACGGGCTTGTCGGCCGCGGTGAGGTGGATCGGCTCGCCGATCATGATGGTGACGGGCACGTGGCGCTTGGTCAGGGTCTTCGGGCGGCCCTTGGTCCACAGCTGCTGGGTGCCCCAGAGGATGACGGGCAGCAGCGGGGTGCCGGAGTCGGCGGCCATCCGGGCGGCGCCGGTCTTGAACTTCTTCAGCATGAACGAGCGGCTGATGGTGGCCTCGGGGAAGACGCCGACCACCTCGCCCTCGCGCAGCGCCTTGACGGCGGCCTCGTACGCGGGCTGACCGTCGGTGCGGTCGACCGGGATGTGCTTCATGCCGCGCATCAGCGGGCCGGAGATCCGGTGCCGGAAGACGTCGTCCTTGGCCATGAAGCGGGTCTTGCGGCGGGCCACCCGGTAGGCGCCGAAGCCGGCGAAGATGAAGTCCAGGTAGCTGATGTGGTTGCTGACCAGGACGGCGCCGCCGGTGGCGGGGACATGCTCGGCGCCGACGATGGAGATTCGCAGGTCCAGCGCCTTGAAGGCGGTGAGCGCGGTGCGGATCACCGGCGGGTACACGAACTCTGCCACGGTCAGTCCTACTTCCACGGGCCCGGGGCCCGGTGCGGTGGATCCCGGGGCGTGGTGGCAGGGCCGACGGGTCGCGGCACGCCGCGGCGGCCACGGGTGTTTCCCCCCGATAATCCCCCGAACGGGCACGGTCTGTCACGCCCGCGCACCGCGCGGGTCGGAGCGGTGGAGGCGGGTGGGGCCGGAATGCACTGCCGGGACCGGGCGTTCGGCGCGGCGGCGGGCGGGCGGCGGCCCGTGCCCCGCAGGCAAATCAGGGCGAACCGGGGCAGGTGTGCGGCTGCGGACCGGTGCCCCGGCGGGCGCGGGGCGGGGGCGGGGCGGTCGAACCGCCGCTCGCACGGAGAGTGGTCGGGGCGAGGGCGGACTGTCCGGGCCCGGCGCGGCGTTTGTCACACTGAATGCGGTGGATCGGACCGGCAGGAGGCGGCGGATGCGGGGCGAGGACGAGGCGGTGCGGTTGACCGGGGCGGAGCTCGGCGGCGCGCTGGGGGAGCGGGCGACGCTGGTGCAGTTCTCCACGTCCTTCTGTCAGCCGTGCCGGGCGACCCGGCGCACGCTGGCCGAGGTGGCCGGGATGGTCGAGGGGGTGGCGCACGTCGAGGTGGACGCCGAGTCGCAGTTGGAGCTGGTGCGCCGGCTGGGGATCGCCCGCACCCCGACGGTGCTGGTGCTGGACGCCGGAGGCCGGGTGGTGCGTCGGGCGGCGGGTCAGCCGCGCAGGGTGGACGTGATCGCGGCACTCGGCGAGGCCGTCTAGCGTTCAATCTCACAGGCGATCTGGTGCCGGGTCAGGTGGCAGTCGGGCCGCCCTGCGGCAGGATGGGCCAAGGCGGTGGCGCGGATGCCCGGCCGGACCTGCGGCAGCGTAAGCTACTGGCGAGTAGTGACGGCTGGGCTACTCATGAGTATGCTGCCGGGGAGTTCCGGAGGGGCACCGGCGTACGCCGCCCGGACCGCGGACCCCGCGCGTGTGCCGACACCGCTCGACACGCACGGACGCAGCCGCAGCCGCCGGATCGGACCAGTAACAGGAGAGCAGGCCGTGAGCTTGAGGATCGTTGTCTGTGTGAAGTACGTGCCCGACGCGACCGGTGACCGTCGCTTCGCGGACGATGCGACCACCGATCGGGAGG
>NZ_JBIVPU010000031.1:0-4579 GCF_044754805.1 Kitasatospora sp. NPDC092948
TCCAACGCCACCAACGACGACGAACACGCCGTATCCACCGTCAACGCCCGCCCCCGCAACCCCAACACATACGCAATCCGCCCCGACGCCACACTCGACTCGTTGCCGGCCAGCAGCAGGCCCTCCACCTCCTCGGGCACCTGATGGAGCCGGGAGCCGTAGTCGTCGTACATGGCGCCGATGAAGACGCCGGTGTCGGTGTCCTTCAGCGTGTGCGGATCGATCCCCGCCCGCTCCAGCGCCTCCCAGGACACCTGCAACAGCAACCGCTGCTGCGGATCGGTGGCCAGCGCCTCGCGCGGACTCATACCGAAAAAGGCGGCATCGAACTCACCCGCGTCGTAGAGGAATCCGCCGCGGCGGGTGTACGTGGTGCCGCGATGCTCCGGGTCCGGGTGGTAGAGCGCCTCCAAGTCCCAGCCGCGGTCGGTCGGAAAGTCACCGGTCGCATCCGCCCCACTCGCCACCAGCTCCCACAACTCCTCGGGCGAGGACACCCCACCCGGGAACCGACACCCCATCCCCACGATCACCACCGGATCGTCCGAACCACCGGCCGACACCGCCGCCGCAACGGCCTGCCGCACCTCCCGACTGCCCGGCTCACCAAGCGCTTCGAAGAGGTGACCGGCCAGCGCGGCCAAGGTGGGGTACTCGAAGACCACGGTGGCCGGCAGCGTCAGCCCGCTGAGGGCGTTGATACGGTTACGCAGCTCGACGGCAGTCAGGGAGTCGAATCCCAGCTCCTTGAACGCACGCTCGGAGGCGATCGAATCGGCCTCCTGGTGTCCGAGCACCTGTGCGACCTGCTCGCGGAGCAACCCGGTGAGAATGCGCAAACGATCGTGCACCGGCACTGCGGCCAGTCGTCGGGCCCATGCCTGGCGCCCGGAAGCAGCCTTGCCGCCACCCGTCATGGGTACCCGCACCACCGAGCTGAACAGTGCCGGAAGCCGGCCCGCCATGGCCTCGGCCCGCAGCACCGTCTCGTCCCAGGGGGACACCACGAGCTGTGACCGGTCCGGTACAGCATCCAGGAGGTCGAGTGCGGGCGTGGTCGGCACCGGGCCGATTCCGTACCTGGCCAGTCGCCCCCAGTCCGCGGCCCCAAGGTGGCCGGTCATCGCACCGGTCTCCTCCCACAGGCCCCAGGCCAGGGCGACGGCAGGCAGGCCGGCGGCCCTTCGGTGCCGGGCGAGCGCGTCCAGGAAGGCGTTGCCTGCCGCGTAGTTGGCCTGCCCCGGCACACCGAGGGTGCCGACCGCAGACGAGAACAGCACGAACTCGGTGACAGGGTGGGCGAGCGTCAGATCATGGAGCAGCCAGCCGGCATCCACCTTGGGGCGCAGTACGGCATGGAGTTGATCCGGCGTCAGGTCGGCGATCAGGGCATCCGCCAACAGGCCTGCGGCATGGATCACCGAGCGCAGTGGCCGATCGGCGGGGATCGCGGCGAGCAGGTCGGCCAACGCGGTGCGGTCGGTTACGTCACAGGCAGCCACAGTGGCCTCGGCGCCGAGCGTGCGGAGCTCTGCGACGAGCTCGGCCGCGCCGGGGGCCTGCGGGCCGCTTCGGCTGACCAGCAGCAGGTGCGGCGCTTCGGGCCGGGCGGCAAGGTGGCGGGCGACGACGGCGCCGAGCGCGCCGGTGCCGCCGGTAATGAGAGCGGTGCCCGATCCGGTCGCCGAAGTGGGCTTCACGTCGGCCCGACCAGTGGTCGGCGCGGGGTCGCTCGGAGTCTGCTCGACCACCACCAGGCGCGGCACCAGGACCGCACCCCGGCGGACCTCGGTCTCCCGCTCCGTGAGGTGCGCGGCGATCAGGTCGACCGGGGTCGGGCCGTCCACCACGGTGAGGCCGACCCGGTCCGGATGTTCGGCAGCGGCGCTGCGGATCAGGCCACGCACCGCCCCGGTCGCCAACTCGTCGGCCGGAGCCACGAACTGGAGCCGGGATCCCGGTTCCGGTGCGGGCTCGGCCAACCAGCGCTGAAGCAGCGACAGGGCGGCGGAAGTCCAGGCGTGTGCGGCGGTGATCGGGTCCGACGTGCCGTCACCGGCGGCCCGTCCGATCGGCACGACCAGCAGCTCGGGCGGCGGGCCGGCGGTGAGCAGGTCTGCGAGCGAACCGGCGACCCGGGTGGCGCCCGTCACCAGCGCCGCGTCGCCCAGGCCGGTGAGCAGCGCCACCCCACTCGCGACCGGGGTGGTGCCGACCTCGCCGACAGGCTGCCAGTCGATCCGGTGCGTCCGCAGCGCCTGGCCCCCAGCCAGTTGGGCCCGGTCCATGGATCGGAACGCCAGCGCGGCGATCTCGGCCAGCGGAGCGCCGGACTCGTCCGAGATCGCAAAGCGGAACCGCGCCCCGCCCAGCGGCTCTATCACCACGCGAAGCGCACCGCCGTCGTGCCCCGACCGAAGCATCCGCAGGCCCTCGAAGGCGAACGGCAGCAGCGGCCGCTGCGGTTCGGCCGACCCGTCATCGAGCAGTCCGGCGACCACAGGGTGCAGAGCGGCGTCCAGTTGCGCAGGGTGCAGGGTGAACGCATCGGCGGCCGGACCGGATCCGCCGGTCAGCATGTCCACAGCTGCGATCTCGACATACAGCCGGCCGCCGCTCCGCCAGGCCGCGGTCAGTCCCTGAAAGGCGGGCCCGTAGTCATAGCCCCGCGCATAGAGGTCCTGATAGACGCCGGAGACGTCAACCGGCACGGCACCGGCGGGCAGCCAGGCGGCGGGCGCCCAGGAGGCCGGGTCCGAGCCCACGGGTGCCAGCAGCGCGGTGGCGTGACGGGTCCAGGGGAGCGCGTCGCTGGTGCGCGCATGCAGGTCGGCGGTGCGACAGCCGTCCTCGTTCGGAGCGCCGACCATCAGTTGGAGCTGAACCGGGTACCCATCGGCCAGCGTCAGCGGAGCCAGCACAGTGAGCTCGCGCACCTCGGCGGCATCGATCAATTGCCCGCTCTTGAGGATGAGTTCAAGGAAAGCCGTACCGGGTACCAGGACCGTTCCCAGAACTTGGTGGTCGCTGAGCCACGGTTCGGTGCGCCCGTCGATCCGGCCGGTCAGCAGCATGCCGCCGCCTTCGGCGAGCGGGACCAGGGTGCTCAGTAGCGGATGCCGTTCCCCGGCGCTCCCGAGTCCCTCACTCTGCGACCGGCCCGGCTGCGGAGCCAGCCAGTGGCGATCGGCGGCGAAACTGTAGGTCGGCGGCTGCGTGGCCGGCAACGCGGCGGGCGGGGTGCTGGACCAGGCGACGGGCAGGCCACCGAGTTCGGCCGCCGTCAGCGCCCGGCGGAATCCCGCCGGGCCGCCGTGGTCGCGCCGCAGCGTGCCTGCGGCGAAGGCCCGTACCTCGCGGGCGGCCAGAATGTCGTCGACCGCAAAAGTGAGCACGGGGTGCGGGCTGACCTCCACGAAACGACGGTGGCCGGCGTCGATCAGGCTGTGCACGACGTCCTCGAAGCGAACCGTCTCCCGCAGGTTGCGGTACCAGTACTCGGCATCCAACACGGCGGTGTCCGGGAGTTCCCCACCGGTGACTCCGGAGTAGTAGGCGACGGCACCGGACCGCGGCTCCAGGTCCGCGCCGATCCGCAGCAACTCCTCGCGCAGCGGCTCCACATGGCTGGTGTGGGAGGCATAGTCGACCGGAATCCGCCGCGCTCGCGCCCCTTGTCGCTCGCACCAGGCGAGCAGCTCGCCCAGCGCACTGTCGCCACCGGCGACCACGGTGGCCGTCGGGCCGTTGCGCACCGCGATCTCCAACTCGCCTTCGTGCTGTGCCAGTATCGGCCGCAGCGCGTCGACGCCCAGGGCGACCGAGACCATCCCGCCGGCACCGGCCATCTGGAGCAGGGCCTGACTGCGCAGCGTGACCAGTTTGACGGCGTCCCGCAGCGAGAGCGCCCCGGCCACGTACGCGGCCGCGATCTCGCCCTGCGAGTGCCCCACCACCGCCTCCGGTTCCACACCTGCCGCTCGCCAGAGCGCGGCGAGGCCGACCATCACGGCGAACAGTGCGGGCTGTACCACGTCCACGCGCTCCAAGGACGGGGCGCCCGGGTCGCCGCGCAGCACCGCGACCAGGTCCCAGTCGACGAACTCCGCGGCGGTTGCCGCGCAGGCTTCGATCTCGGCGAGGAAAACCGGGCTGGATTCCAGCAGTTCACGGGCCATTGCAGGCCACTGCGAACCCTGTCCGGGGAACACGAAGACAGCCCGGCCGGCGGCCCGCTCACCGGTGAGCAGCGCATCGTGCACCTCGCCCTCGGCAAGTGCCCGCAGCGCCGCACGCAGGGTGGCACGGTCCTCGGTGAGCACCCCGGCGCCGTACGGGTGCCGGCTGCGGTGCGCCAGCGCCGCTGCCAGCATTCGGGGCTCGGCATCCGGGTTGCGGTCGAGATGGCTGAGCAACGCATCGGCCTGCCGGGCCAAGGCCGGCGCATCGGTCGCGGACAGCAGAACCGGCGGCGGAAGTTCCAGCCGGCTCGCCGTCACTTCCGGTTCCTCCGGCGCCTGTTCGAGAATCACATGAGCATTGGTGCCACTGATCCCGAACGAGGACACCCCCGCCCGAC
>NZ_JBIVPU010000032.1:0-2804 GCF_044754805.1 Kitasatospora sp. NPDC092948
ACCGACGTCGCCACCACCGGCGGCGCGGCACAGACCGTCAAGGTGCTCCCGCAGACCGCCGGCCTGCACATCCTGACGGCACGCGCCGTCAACGGAGTCGGGACCGTCTCGCAGCCCGAGACGTACTACTTCAACGTCCTGGCCGGGCAGGGCCAGCGGGACGGCTGGAACATGGACGGCAACCTGAACGGCCGCGGCGCGGAGACTCCCGCCACGCTCGGATCGGGTGCCACCGCGGGCGCTCCGGGGCACGCCGGCAACGCCCTGGCGTTCAACGGCGACGCGGCGACCGGCTACGCGCAGACCGATGCCGCCGTGCTCGACACCTCGCGCAGCTTCTCCGTCTCCAGTTGGGTGCAGTTCAACGGCGCCACCTCGAACCGTGTCGCGGTGAGCCAGAACGGCCCGAACTACTACGCGTTCACGCTCGGCACCAACGTCGTCGGCACGGAGAGCCGCTGGGCGTTCAAGGTGCAGAGCGCCGCGGGCGACGCCGACACCACCACCTTCGCGGCCGTCGCGGGCACCGCCGCGCCGACCGGTCAGTGGACCCACCTCACCGGCGTGTACGACGCCCCGTCGCGCGCGCTCCAGCTGTACGTCAACGGGGTGCTGGCCAGCACCGCGGTGGTCCCGAACGTCCTGTGGGACGGTCACGGGCCGGTCCAGTTCGGACGTGACCGCTGGAAGGGCCAGTGGTCCGCCGCGTGGCCCGGCTCGATCGACGAGGTCAAGATGTGGGACCGGTCCCTGACGGCGGCCCAGACCGCGCAGGTCGCCGCCGATCAGACCCCCGCCGGCAGCGCGGCCAAGGCCGTCTGGCACTTCGACGAGGACAGCGGAACCACCACCGTCAAGGGCGCGCCCGAATCGGACGCCCTGACCGCCTACGGGTCGGTGCAGACCGGTGTGCCCGGCATCGACGGCCAGGCCATCCACCTGGACGGCTCCACCGGCTACCTGCGCACGGCCCGTCCGCAGGTGGACGGCGCCCGGGACTTCTCAGTCTCGGCGTGGGTGAAGCTGCCCAAGCTCGCCGACAGCGACACCACCGCCCGGATCGCCATCACCCAGATCGGCCAGCACAACAGCGAGTTCTCGCTGTACTACTCGGCCGCCTGGAAGCGCTGGTCGTTCGGCCGGTACAAGGAGGACACCGCGGCCGACACCCTGGTGCGCACCTGGCAGCAGGACTGCACCCCGAACACCATGGTCGGCAACGTCCCGTGCTTCGCCGGCAACACCGGCGAGTGGACGCACCTGATCGGCGTCAGCGACACCACCGCCAAGAAGACCCGCCTCTACATCAACGGGTACCTGGTCGCCGAGTCGGACTACACGCAGAACTCGCCGTGGGCCAACCCCGGCCCGCTGCAGATCGGCGCCGTCAACCGCGAAGGCGCCAACGGCGAGTTCTTCGGCGGCGACATCGACGACGTCCGGGTCTTCGACCGGATCATCACCAACCCGGAAGCCACCGCGATGGCCCAGCAGCACCCCGTGCTGGCCGGCCGCTGGAAGCTCAACACCTCCACCTCCGGCACCACGCCCGACGAGAGCCAGGCCCACCTCGCCGCGACCCTGGGCACCGGCGCCACCGTCGACCCCAACGGCGCGGGCATCCTGATGACCCCCGGCTTCCTCCAGCTCAACGGCACCACCGGCTACGCCGCCACCGCGACCGCCCCGCTGCACACCAGCCAGAGCTTCACGCTCGCCGGCTGGGCGAACACCGCGGGCACCCCGACCCGGGACATGACGGCGCTGTCCCTGAACGGCGCCAACAACAGCCCCGTCACCGTGCGCTGGCACTACCTGGGCAAGAACAGCAACGGCGTCGACCTCGGTGAGTGGCAGGCCGAGGTCCGCACCACCGACGCCGTCACCGGATTCGTCCGCACCACCGTCAACCACAGTGCACAGCAGTCGGTTTGGGACAACTGGACCCACCTCGCCGTCACCTACGACGGCTTCTCCCACCGACTGGTGCTCTACGTCAACGGCGATCCCCAGAACCAGGTCTGCGCCGCCGGCGCCACCGACTGCACCACTTACGTCTCCTCCGCCGGGGCCTCCCAGCCCTACGAGGCGACCGGCGGCCTGCAGCTCGGCCGCAACCGCATCGGCAACGCCTGGGGCGAGTACTTCTCCGGCCAGCTCGACGACGTCTGGGCCTACCAGGGCGTCCTGAGCGCCGCCCAGGTCTACGCGCTCGCCGCGAACCCCGACGAGCCGCCGACCCCGACCACCTGACCTTCCTTCCGCTTCGGGCCGGGCAGCCGCCAGCTGTCCGGCCCGCTGTCCCTCCATGCCCGGTCACGGGCCCAACTCTGAGGAAACCCATCGTGAGAACAGGACGGTCCGTCATCAGGCGGACCCGAGGAAGGGTCGCCGCCACGGTCGCGGCCACCCTGGTGGGATCACTGATCCCCACCCTGCCGCTGGCCGCCATGGCGGCGGCAGCCCCGTACGAGAAGCCCTCCGCCGTCTCGCCCGAGAAGCCGGTCAAGGGTCATGACGTCAAGGCCAAGGCGCCCAAGGCCGACACCACTGTCAGCAAGGCCGATGGCAAGCACGGTTCCCTGCCCGGCAAGGGCAGTGCCACCGTCGATGTTCCCGGCGAGCGGGGCAAGGCCGTCAAGGCCGGCAAGCTGCCCGTGTCCCTGACCTCCTCCGGCGCGGCCGCGAAGGCCGCCAAGGTCGAGCTGTTCGACCAGGACGCGGCCGCCAGGGCCGGTGTCAGCGGCGTGCTGTTCACCGTCGCCGGGGTGAACGACAGCTCCGGCGTCGCGGTCGACTACTCG
>NZ_JBIVPU010000033.1:0-2586 GCF_044754805.1 Kitasatospora sp. NPDC092948
ACCGACGTCGCCACCACCGGCGGCGCGGCACAGACCGTCAAGGTGCTCCCGCAGACCGCCGGCCTGCACATCCTGACGGCACGCGCCGTCAACGGGGTCGGGACCGTCTCGCAGCCCGAGACGTACTACTTCAACGTGTCGACCGGGCAGCCGCAGCGGGTCGCCTGGAACATGGACGAGACCTCCGGCACCGCCCTGGCGGGCACCGGCGGCACGTTCGAGGCCACCCTCGGCTCCGGTGCCACCCTCGGTGCGGCGGGGCACTCGGGTGAGGCCCTCGCCCTGGACGGCACCGCCAACGGCTACGCGAGCGTCAACACCCCCGTCGTGGACACCACGAAGGGATTCACCGTCTCCGCCTGGGCCAATGTCGCCGACACCACCCGCAACCGGGCCGTGGTCAGCATCAGCGGCCAGCAGACCCAGCGCTTCTCCATCGGCCTGGTCAACGGACAGTGGTCGCTGCGCACGATCAGCCAGGACACCTCCGCCGCGGTCTTCGACGTCCAGAACAGCCTGTCCACCGCCCCCGTGACGGTCGGCCAGTGGACCCACCTGCTCGGCGTCTACAACCCGGCGAACAACACCATCACCCTGTACGTCAACGGCGTCGCCGCCACCTCGATCACCGCCGGCCTCCCCTGGGACGCCCGCAGCGGCCTGGAGATCGGTCGCGCCAAGTACCGCGGTGCGATGACCGACCCCTGGCAGGGCTCGATCGACGAGGTCAAGCTGTGGGACCGCCCGCTGACCGCTGCGGAGGCCGCCAAGGCCGCCGCCGGCCAGCCGGTGACCACCGGCCGCGGGGCCAAGGCGGTCTGGAACTTCGAGGGCAACAGCCCGAAGGCCGGCGTCAGTGAGACCGACGCCCTGACCGCCTACAACGGCGTCCAGGTCGGCCAGCCCGGCATCGACGGCAAGGCCATCCACCTCGACGGCTCCACCGGCTACCTGCGCACCGCCCGTCCGCAGGTGGACGGCACCCGGGACTTCTCGGTCTCGGCGTGGGTGAAGCTGCCCAAGCTCGCCGACAACGACACCACCGCCCGCATCGCCATCAGCCAGATCGGCCAGCACAACAGCGAGTTCTCGCTGTACTACTCGGCCGCCTGGAAGCGCTGGTCCTTCGGCCGGTACAAGGAGGACACCTCCGTCGACACCCTGGTGCGCACCTGGCAGAACGACTGCACCCCGGGCACCGTGACCAACGGCGTGCCGTGCTTCGCCGGCAACACCGGCGAGTGGACGCACCTGATCGGCGTCAACGACACCACCGCGAAGAAGCTGCGCTTCTACATCAACGGCTACCTGGTCGCCGAGTCGGACTACACGCAGAACTCGCCGTGGGCCAACCCCGGCCCGCTGCAGATCGGCGCCGTCAACCGCGAAGGCGCCAACGGCGAGTTCTTCGGCGGCGACATCGACGACGTGCGGATCTTCGACCGGGTGGTCACTACCCCCGAAGCCACCGCGATGGCCCAGCAGCACCCGGTCCTGGCCGGCCGCTGGCGCCTCAGCTCCGCCACGGGCAGCCCGGCCGTCGCTCCCGACGAGAGCGCCGGCCACAACGGGGCCACCCTCGGCGGGAACGCCACGATCAACCCGGGCAGCGGCATCCTGATCAACCCGGGCGCGCTCGCGCTGAACGGCACCACCGGCTACGCCGCCACCGCGGCCAACCCCGTGCACACCAGTCAGAGCTTCACGCTGGCCGGCTGGGCGAACACCGCGGGCACCCCCACCCGGGACATGACGGCGCTCTCCTTCGCGGGCGCCAACAACAGCCCGGTGACGGTGCGTTGGCACTACCTGGGCCTGGACGCCAACGGGCAGCCCAGTGGTGAGTGGCAGGCCGAGGTCCGCACGACCGACGCCGCGACCGGTGCGGTCCGCACCACGGTCACCCACACCCCGCAGTACTCGGTGTGGGAGAACTGGACCCACCTCGCCGTCAGCTACGACGCCTTCACCCAGAGGATCGTGCTCTACGTCAACGGCCAGAGCGAGAACCAGACCTGCACCGCCGGCTCGACCGGCTGCGTCCCGCACATCTCCTCCGCCGGGGCCTCCCAGCCCTACGAGGCGACCGGTGGTCTGCAGTTCGGCCGTAACCGCTCGGGCAGTGCCTGGGGCGAGTACTTCTCCGGCGAACTCGAGGACGTCTGGCTCTACCAGGGTGTTCTGAGCCCCACTCAGATCATCAAGCTCGCCGACTACAACGCCGACCTGAGCACCGCCAACGGCGTCTGACCACCCCTTTCGAGCGGGCCGGGCAGCACCCAGCTGCCCGGCCCGCTTCCTGTCACGGCCCGAACGGGCCGACCCCTGAAGAAAGTTGCACCGAATGAGAACGGAACGGTCCGTCGCGCGGCGGACCCGAGGCAGAGTGTCCGCGACCGTCGCGGCCACCCTCGTCGGGTCACTGCTGCCGATGTTGCCGATGGCCGCCGCGGTGGCCGACAGCTATCAGAAGCCCTCGGCGGTCTCACCTGAGAAGCCGGTCAAGGGTCATGACGTCAAGGCCAAGGCGCCCAAGGCCGACACCACTGTCAGCAAGGCCGATGGCAAGCACGGTTCCCTGCCCGG
>NZ_JBIVPU010000034.1:0-1804 GCF_044754805.1 Kitasatospora sp. NPDC092948
TTGTCGGCGTACTCCTCTAAGTGCTCCGCAGGGTACAGAGCTACGTGCACCTGTCTGGGCGGGTCCGCGAAGGGCCCGGCGCGAGGAGGCCGGTGCCCTGACGCGGGGGCCGGGTTCGGTGGGAAGGGTGGGGCCTTGTGGCGTCGTAGAGTGCTGCGTGTGCCTCAGCTCGAGATATCTGACCTGATTACCGCGGTCGACCCGGCCAACGGCCAACGGTTGCCGGTACGGCGTTCCGAGGTCATCGAGCAGCTTCGCGCGAACGGTGACAGGCGGGCCGCGAGGATCGTGGCGGGGCTGCCCGTCGACCGGGACGGAATCCTGAATGCGGGCGCCGTCGACCGCCTGCTGATCAGCGTGCACACCGAGCTCCAGCGCCTGAGCGAGGAACTGCGCATCGGCGAACGCCTCGTGCACCTGCTCGGCCCGCTCTTCACCGCGATCCGGGCCACCGGCCAGCCGGGGCCGTACCGCCTGGTCGACATCGGCTGCGGGCTGGGCTACCTGGTCCGCTGGCTGGCGGCCACCGACGCACTCGCTCCGGACGTCGAGCTGGTCGGAGTCGACCTCGACGCCGCACTGGTCGGCGAGGCGGATCGCCTGGCCCGTGGCGAGGGACTCAACTGCCGCTTCGTCCATGGCAATGCCTTCGCAATACCGGAGCCCGCCACCGTGTACGTCTCCACCGGCGTCCTGCACCACTTCCCCGAGCCCGCGCTGACGGACTTCTTCCTGGCCCAAGGCGCCTCCCCCGCCCTGGCGTTCTGCCACTACGACATCGCCGCGACCGGCCTCGCCCCCATCGGCGCGTGGATGTTCCACCGCGCCCGGATGCGCCACCCGCTGGGCCGACACGACGGCGTCGCCTCCGCCCGGCGGGCCCACAGCGACGAGTCCCTGCTGCGGACCGCCGCGGCCTCGGGCATGCGACCGCTGCTCTACGAGCCCCGCCGCATCGCCAACCCCTTCTGCACCACCCTGCGCCCGGTCCTCGGCCTGCGCCCGCAACTGGAAGCACCCCTTCGTCAGGCCCTTGGCCGCGCCTCCCGCCGACTCCTGGGCCCCGAGCAGTTCGCGCAGGCCACCCGATGACGCCCGCCCTGCCACTGGCCGCACTCGGCCTGGTCGATGCGGCATTCAGCGGCTTCCGCGCCTACGCCGGTCGCGACGCCCGAATCCGCAAACACCGCGCCAACACGCGCGCCGCCCTGCGCGGGCTGGCAGTCGGAGCCGTCCTGCTGCTCGCCCCCGCACTGACCGCCGCTCTCCACCTGCTCACCGCCGCCGACCCGGACCGCGCCTACGCCACACTGGCCGCCGGCGGACTCGGTTACCTGCTTCCACTCACCGTCTACGCCGTCGCCGTCCTGCTCTCGCTGACCGCCTATTTCCTCCTGCCATTCCGCGCCAGCACCCTCGCCATGGTCATCGGACTCGGCCCGCTCACCCTCCTGCGCCCACTGGCCATCGCCGCCGCCTGCCTCGGCACGCTCCTCAACGACGGCGGCTGGGCCTCCCTCCTGGTCGGTGGAGTGGCGGGGGCAGCAACGCTGTCCGTCGAGCCAGTCGTCCACCGCCGCTGGTACCGCCAAGTCCACGTCGCACGCGACAACTCCACTGCCGACCCTGACACCCACCTCGCTACGGCGGGACACCGATGAGGTCACCCCATCGACCGATGGGCCCAACCCGGCAGCGGCCTTGGAACCAGGGCATCAGGCCATGAGCCCGGCCGCGCTCCGGACCCGGTGATCGGTGCACGTTCGCCTGTACCAGGCTGCGCATCTTCATGCGTACGCCGACA
>NZ_JBIVPU010000036.1:0-1394 GCF_044754805.1 Kitasatospora sp. NPDC092948
CTGAGACCTGATGCCGAGCCGATTGTGGTGAAGTGGATGATCCTATGCTGTCGAGAAAAGCCTCTAGCGAGTTTCATGGCGGCCCGTACCCCAAACCGACTCAGGTGGTCAGGTAGAGAATACCGAGGCGTTCGGGTGAACTGTGGTTAAGGAACTCGGCAAAATGCCCCCGTAACTTCGGGAGAAGGGGGGCCATTGCTGGTGATGGGACTTGCTCCTTGAGCTGGTGGTGGCCGCAGAGACCAGCGAGAAGCGACTGTTTACTAAAAACACAGGTCCGTGCGAAGCCGTAAGGCGATGTATACGGACTGACGCCTGCCCGGTGCTGGAACGTTAAGGGGACCGGTTAGTCCGATTTCGGTCGGGCGAAGCTGAGAACTTAAGCGCCAGTAAACGGCGGTGGTAACTATAACCATCCTAAGGTAGCGAAATTCCTTGTCGGGTAAGTTCCGACCTGCACGAATGGCGTAACGACTTCTCGACTGTCTCAACCACAGGCCCGGTGAAATTGCATTACGAGTAAAGATGCTCGTTTCGCGCAGCAGGACGGAAAGACCCCGGGACCTTTACTATAGCTTGATATTGGTGTTCGGTTCGGCTTGTGTAGGATAGGTGGGAGACTTTGAAGCCGTGACGCCAGTCATGGTGGAGTCGCCGTTGAAATACCACTCTGGTCGTGCTGGATGTCTAACCTGGGTCCGTGATCCGGATCAGGGACAGTGTCTGGTGGGTAGTTTAACTGGGGCGGTTGCCTCCTAAAGAGTAACGGAGGCGCCCAAAGGTTCCCTCAGCCTGGTTGGCAATCAGGTGTTGAGTGTAAGTGCACAAGGGAGCTTGACTGTGAGACTGACGGGTCGAGCAGGTACGAAAGTAGGGACTAGTGATCCGGCGGTGGCTTGTGGAAGCGCCGTCGCTCAACGGATAAAAGGTACCCCGGGGATAACAGGCTGATCTTCCCCAAGAGTCCATATCGACGGGATGGTTTGGCACCTCGATGTCGGCTCGTCGCATCCTGGGGCTGGAGTAGGTCCCAAGGGTTGGGCTGTTCGCCCATTAAAGCGGTACGCGAGCTGGGTTTAGAACGTCGTGAGACAGTTCGGTCCCTATCCGCTGTGCGCGTAGGAGTGTTGAGAAGGGCTGTCCCTAGTACGAGAGGACCGGGACGGACGAACCTCTGGTGTGCCAGTTGTCCTGCCAAGGGCATGGCTGGTTGGCTACGTTCGGGAGGGATAACCGCTGAAAGCATCTAAGCGGGAAGCCTGCTTCGAGATGAGCACTCCCACCTCCTTGAGAGGGTAAGGCTCCCAGTAGACGACTGGGTTGATAGGCCGGATATGGAAGCCCTGTGAGGGGTGGAGTTGACCGGTACTAATAGGCCGAGGGCTTGTCCTCAG
>NZ_JBIVPU010000037.1:0-1170 GCF_044754805.1 Kitasatospora sp. NPDC092948
GCGGTGGTGTCGGTGACCGACCAGTCGGGCGAGGCCCGGTACCCGTCGTTCAAGGGCATCATGGCCGCGAAGAAGAAGCCCGTGCAGTCGTTCGACCTGGACGACCTGGGCATCGACGCCGACGCGGTGGGCCTCGCGGGCGCGTGGACGAAGGTCGCGGAGATCACCGCGCGCCCCGCCCGCACCAAGGGCGTCGTGGTGACCGACGGGGGCGACGGCGGCAAGCAGCTCGCCGCGTACCTCGCCGAGCAGAAGTTCATCTGACGGGCCGCCGGGAACCTTCGAAGGATACGGAGTCACACACATGAGCGAGATCCTGGTCCTGGTCGACCACGCCGACGGCGCGGTGCGCAAGCCCGCCCTGGAACTGCTGACCCTCGCCCGCCGCCTGGGCACCCCCTCCGCCGTCGTCCTCGGCGCCGGCGACAACGCCGCGGCCATCGCCGCCAGGGCCGCCGAGTACGGCGCGGCCAAGGTCTACACCGCCGACGCCGACGCGTTCACCACCCACCTCGTCGTCCCCAAGGTCGACGCCCTCACCCAGATCGCCCGGGCCACCGGCGCCACCGCCGTCCTGGTCACCTCCGGCGGCGAGGGCAAGGAGATCGCCGCCCGCACCGCGCTGCGCCTGGGCTCGGGCCTGATCACCGACGCCGTCGACCTGGAGCAGGGCGCGGACGGCCCGGTGGCGACGCAGTCGGTGTTCGCCGCGTCGTTCCAGGTGAAGTCGGCCGTGACCACCGGCGTGCCGGTGATCACCGTCAAGCCGAACAGCGCCGCCCCCGAGGCCGCCCCCGCCGCCGGCGCGGTGGAGGGCGTGACGGTGGAGTTCACCGGCAACGCCGCCACCGTCACCTCCCGCACCCCGCGGGTCTCCACCGGCCGTCCCGAGCTGACCGAGGCCGCGATCGTGGTCTCCGGCGGCCGCGGCGTCGGCGCGGCCGAGGGCTTCGGCGTCGTCGAGGACCTCGCGGACGCGCTCGGCGCGGCCGTCGGCGCCTCCCGCGCCGCCGTCGACGCCGGCTGGTACCCGCACACCAACCAGGTCGGCCAGACCGGCAAGCAGGTCTCCCCGCAGCTGTACGTCGCCGCGGGCATCTCCGGCGCGATCCAGCACCGCGCCGGCATGCAGACCTCGAAGACCATCGTCGCGGTCAACAAGGACCCCGA
>NZ_JBIVPU010000038.1:0-1069 GCF_044754805.1 Kitasatospora sp. NPDC092948
TTGAGTTGCATGCCCAAGACCCGAAGCGGAGTGATCTAGCCATGGGCAGGTTGAAGCGCGGGTAAGACCGTGTGGAGGACCGAACCCACCAGGGTTGAAAACCTGGGGGATGACCTGTGGTTAGGGGTGAAAGGCCAATCAAACTCCGTGATAGCTGGTTCTCCCCGAAATGCATTTAGGTGCAGCGTCGTGTGTTTCTTGCCGGAGGTAGAGCACTGGATAGGCGATGGGCCTCACCGGGTTACTGACCTTAGCCAAACTCCGAATGCCGGTAAGTGAGAGCACGGCAGTGAGACTGTGGGGGATAAGCTCCATGGTCGAGAGGGAAACAGCCCAGAACACCGACTAAGGTCCCTAAGCGTGTGCTAAGTGGGAAAGGATGTGGAGTCGCAGAGACAACCAGGAGGTTGGCTTAGAAGCAGCCACCCTTGAAAGAGTGCGTAATAGCTCACTGGTCAAGTGATTCCGCGCCGACAATGTAGCGGGGCTCAAGCACATCACCGAAGTCGTGTCATTGCAGCAATACTCCCAACGGAGGCTGTGATGGGTAGGGGAGCGTCGTGTGCCGGGTGAAGCAGCCGAGGAATCGAGTTGTGGACGGTTCACGAGTGAGAATGCAGGCATGAGTAGCGATACAAGAGTGGGAAACTCTTGCGCCGATTGACCAAGGGTTCCTGGGTCAAGCTGATCTGCCCAGGGTAAGTCGGGACCTAAGGCGAGGCCGACAGGCGTAGTCGATGGACAACGGGTTGATATTCCCGTACCCGCTTTGAAGCGCCAACGCTGAACCTCTTGATGCTAAGCCCGTGAAGCCGGCCCGGAGTCTTCGGACAATGGGACGTGGTGGAGCCGGTGACCCAACGGGGTAGTAGGTGAGCGATGGGGTGACGCAGGAAGGTAGTCCAGCCCGGGCGGTGGTAGTCCCGGGGTAAGGGTGTAGGCCGTGGGGTAGGCAAATCCGCCTCACATTAAGGCTGAGACCTGATGCCGAGCCGATTGTGGTGAAGTGGATGATCCTATGCTGTCGAGAAAAGCCTCTAGCGAGTTTCATGGCGGCCCGTACCCCAAA